>NZ_JAODTZ010000037.1 GCF_025399795.1 Streptomyces rhizosphaerihabitans
GGACAACCCCGACGCGGTGGCATTCCTCCAGGAGATGAACGCCACCGTCTACCGCCGCAACCCCGGCGTCGTCACCATCGCCGAGGAATCCACCGCCTGGGACGGTGTCACGCGCCCGACCTCCGAGGGCGGGCTCGGCTTCGGGCTGAAGTGGAACATGGGCTGGATGCACGACTCGCTCGAGTACATCCAGCACGAGCCGATCCACCGCAAGTACCACCACAACGAGATGACGTTCTCGATGGTGTACGCGTACAGCGAGAACTACGTCCTGCCGATCTCCCACGACGAGGTCGTGCACGGCAAGCAATCACTCGTCTCCAAGATGCCCGGCGACTGGTGGCAGCAACGCGCCAACCTGCGCGCCTACCTCGCCTTCATGTGGGCCCACCCGGGCAAGCAACTCCTCTTCATGGGGCAGGAGTTCGCCCAGGGCGGTGAATGGAAGGAGGCCCACGGCCCCGACTGGTGGCTCCTCGACCCCGCCTACGCCGCCGAACCCGACCACCGTGGCGTCCAGGACCTGGTCCGCGACCTCAACACCGTCTACCGCGCCGAAGCCGCCCTGTGGGAGCGCGACACCGATCCTTCCGGCTTCACCTGGATCACCGGCGACGCCGCCGACGACAACGTCTTCGCCTTCCTGCGCCACGCCGCCGACGGCACCCCGCTCCTGGCCGTCTCCCACTTCTCCCCCGCAGTCCGCCACAACTACCGCCTCGGCGTCCCCGAGGACATCCCCGCCTGGCGCGAAGTCCTCAACACCGACACTCTCCGCTACGGCGGCAGCGACATCACCAACCCCGAGCCGGTGAAGGCCGAGGCGATCGGCATGCACGGCCGTCCGACGAGCATCGAGCTGACGCTGCCGCCGCTCGCGACGGTGTGGCTGCGGCCTGCCTGAGCCGTACCGCAGCCACCCGGGCAGGCCCGCCTCAGGGAGAGGCGGGCTTGCCCGCCGTGGAGAGCCAGGTGTGGAAGAGACCGGAGAGGTTCTTGCCGGACTCCCGCTCGGAGAGCTTGATGAACTGGGCCGTCGTGCCGTGCCCGTCACGGTGGCCGGCGGCCCAGGAGCGCAGGACGCGGAAGAACACGGGATCGCCGACGGCCGTGCGCAGTTTGTGCAGGACCATGGCCCCGCGGGCGTAGACGGGTGTCTCGAAGATGTGCTCGCCGCTGCCGGGATCGCCGGGCGGGAACGCCCAGAGGTCCTTGCCCGCGGGGGTGGCGTACAGCGAGTCGAAGGTCTGCTGCGCGCTCTTGCCGCCGTGCTGCTCGGTGTAGAGCCACTCGGCGTAGGTCGCGAAGCCCTCGTTGAGCCAGATGTCCTTCCACTTGGTCAGGGTGACGGAGTCGCCGAACCACTGATGCGCGCTTTCGTGGACCAGGGTCTCCAGGTCGGGCGCGGAGTCGTACACGGGCCGGGTCTGGGTCTCCAGGGCGTAGCCGACCTGCGGCGCCCGGTCGACGATGGCTCCGGCCGCCCGGAAGGGATAGGGGCCGAAGAGCTTGCTCTCCCAGGCCAGGACGGACGGCAGCTTCTTCACGACCGGGGCCGCGGCGGCCACCTCGCGGGGGTCGATCGCGTTGTAGACCTTGAGGCCGTCGCGGGTGGTGTACTGCTCGACCTTGAACGTGCCGACGGTGGCCGTGGCGAGGTAGGCCGCCATCGGCTCGGACTGCCGCCAGCGGAAGGTGGTCCGGCCGTGTGCGGTCCGCTGCCTGAGCAGGACACCGTTCGCGACAGCGGTACGCCCCTTGGGGACGGTCAGCGTGAAGTCGTACGACGCCTTGTCCGTGGGGTGGCTGTTGGCGGGGAACCACGTCATCGCGCCCTGGGGTTCACCGGCCACGAACGCGCCGTCGTCGGTGGGAATCCATCCGTCGAGCGAACCGTCGGGGTCGGTGACCGGCTTCGGGGTGCCGGAGTAGGTGACGGTGACGCGGAACTCCTGGCCTGTGCGCAGGGCCTTGTGCGGGGTGACGACGAGTTCCTGCCCGTCGCGGCGGAAGGCCGCCTTGGCGTGGTCGACGGTGACGCCGGTGACCTTCAGCCCGCTGAGGTCGAGGTCGAAGCGGGTCAGCCGCTGGGTGGCTCTGGCGGTGATGACCGCCTTGCCGTCGAGGTGGCGGCTGTGCGGGTCGTAGCCGAGCGTCAGATCGTAGTGGTGGACGTCGTATCCGCCGTTGCCCGAGAGAGGGAAGTACGGGTCTCCCGCGCCGAGGGAGCCCACGGTCCCGGCCGCCGCGGCCGGTCCGGCCGCGGTGAGCAGCGCGGCGAGGGCCACGGGGACGGCCGCGACAACGGCTTCGCGGCGAAGGACAGTTGTGCGTCGTGCGGCCTCTTGCGGGCGTGGTGTCACGTTCGCTCCTCCGGTTCGACGGTGATCACTCGCGCACAGCCTATGAGTCCCTCCCGGCGCCAACCCTCACGATCAGGTCAAGTTGCGCCCGTGCGGTACGGGCCTGAGTGGCGCTCCGTCAGTGGGTGGCCGCTTCGAGGACGGGCCCGGGTCCGTCCCGGTCGCTGTGCCCGGACCCGTCCTGGTCCGTGTGTCCGTACCGGTACCGGCAGGCGGACCTGTCGCGCTCACACCCAGGGCGGCGGACCGTCGGGGATGAGCTGGTGGACATCGAAGAGGACGGCGGACTCGACGCCGAGCGCCGATCCGCCCATGCCGGTCGCCCAGGTGAGGAACGGCCGCGGCTCGAAGGCGCCCGCTCCCAGAGCCTTGGTGTACTCGGCGTGTGCCTCCAGCGAGGCGATGCCGCGTTCCAGGGGCTCACCGGTGACATCGACGCCGTGGGTGGGCTGTTCCGGTCCGGCGATGCACACCATCCGGATGCCGTTCCAGGGCTCCAGACCTTCGTCGGCGAGTTCGGGGAAGATCCAGCGGTTTCCCGCGTCGCGGGCCGCGTCGAGGGCGGCCAGGCCCACCGCCCGGTGGTCCGCCTGGTTGGTGATGCCGCCGATCATCCGCACCGTGAACGCGCCGGACACCACGATCTCGGGCCGGTGCCGGCGCATCGCGCGCACGATCTCCCGGCGCAGCCCGAGCCCGTACTCGACGACGCCGTCGCGGTGGTCGAGGAACTCGACGGTCTCGACGCCGACCTGCCGGGCACCGGCCCGCTCCTCGGCCTCGCGCAGCGGTGCCGCCCGGTCCGGGTGCAGGCCGTCGATGCCGGCCTCTCCCCTGGTTGCGAGCAGATAGCTCACCTGTTTGCCCTGTGCCGTCCAGCGCGCGACGGCACAGGCGGTGCCGTACTCGATGTCGTCCGGGTGAGCGGCCACGGCGAGACATCGCTCCCAGTCCTCCGGCAGCGCGGGCAGACCCGAACCGCCCGCGGAGCCTGCTTTGTCCTGTGTGGGATCCATGCCCCGCATGATGGCCCGTGGCAGGTCGGGGCCGACAGAGGCGCGCTTTGCGTGTATGCACGCCGGGTTCCCGCGCTCCCCGTACGCCCGACTGCCGCTCCACGTACGCCCGGCTGACGCGCTCCCTGTGCCCGGCGTGCCGGGAGGCACACCCACGAGATCCACCCGCTGGCCGAGCACCGCGACACCGTGGTGGAGTCTGTCCACACGTCCGAAGATCCGACGCCCGGCCGCCGCCGTCGCTCCCACGTCGGCGCCGCCGCCGATCTACGGTGCGTCAGGCCCCGTACAGCGCAGAGGAGATGTCCGTGACCACCACGTCGAACAGCTGGACTCATGCCCCCGTCAGGGTGGGGCTCGTCGGCGCGGGCCCCTGGGCGCGGGCCGTGCACGCCCGGGTGCTCGCCGCCGGACCCGAGACGCGGCTGACGTCGGTATGGGCGCGTCGGCCGGAAGCCGCCCGCGAAACGGCGGCGCCGCACGGTGCCACCGTCGCCGCGACGTTCGAGGAACTGCTCGACGACTGCGAGGCGGTCGCCTTCTCCGTGCCGCCATCGGTGCAGGCGGAACTCGCCGTGCGGGCCGCCGAGGCGGGCAAAGCCCTGCTCCTGGAGAAGCCGCTCGCGCTCGATCCGGCCTCGGCGCGGCGGCTGGTGGACGCCATCGACGCCTCGGGCGTGGTCTCCCAGCTCGTGCTGACGAACCGCTATCACCCGGCCACCCGACGGTTCCTCGCCGAGGCACAGGCCCTGGACGTCTCGGGGGCGCGCTCCTGCTGCCTCAGTGGCGCCTTCCTCGGCGGCGACTTCGCGACCCCGTGGCGTCTTGAGCACGGGGCGCTGCTGGACCTCGGGCCGCACCTCCTCGATCTGCTGGACGCGGCTCTCGGACCGATCGTCCGGGTGCGCGGCGCCGGGGACCCGCGCCGCTGGCTGGAACTCACCTGCGAGCACGACAACGGCACCGTGAGCCAGGCCTCGCTGTCGGGCTCGGTCGACGTCGAGCGCGGGATCACCCGCATCGAGCTGTTCGGCCGCCATCCCGAGCTGGTCTTCGACGGCGGAGCCATCGACCACGAGGAGTCCTGGCCCGTACTGCGCCGCGAGTTCGCCACGGCCGTCCGGTCGGGCCGGCCCGGAGAACTCGACGCCCACCGCGGACTGCACCTGCAGACGCTCATCGCCCAGGCGCTGGGAGACTGACCAGCGGCTGCGTCCCGGCCTCGCTCCCGAGGACTCGGCGGCCGATCTCCCGGAGGCGTGACGCGTGAGGTGCGGCCCCCACGCGCTGTACGTCAGGTTTCGCCCCCGTGCGCCGTACGCAAGGGGGCGAACCCTTGCGCCACGCGCGGGGAACCGGCCACCCGTAGGCCCGGCGTGGTGAGCCGGTCTCCCGCACGCACGTGAAGGAGACCGCATCCCGTGTGCACGTGAAAGAGCCGGCCGCTCGCGGCGGTCGGCTCCTTCGCGTCCCGGTCAGGTTCTGCCGGGTCCGCCGCTGCCGAAGGACCCGCTGGATCCCGGTTGCCAGCGCTTACGATGCTGGTCATCGGCGTGTTTGGTACTCGCGGAGTGCATGTTGTACGGCATCAGCCGTTCGCTCTCGTCCGCGGCGTGCGGGACCTCGTCGGGTTCTCGCATCTCCCGCTCCTCGTGCACCGCCCCGCCGTCGGGCAACCTGGGCTGCTCTTCGGCGGTGGGCGGGCGCGATTCCAGGTTCCGCACCCTGATGCCCATCCGGACGGCCCAGACGAGCGCGCCGGCGATGATGAGGCCGCCGATGAAGGCGGCGCCCGCGTTCAGCGTCGAACTTGCTGCGATCAGATCATGGCTCGCGGTGTACATGGTGTTCGCGTACCCCCAATACCAGGGGAAATCTGCGTACTAGTCCGTCAGCGACGGCCATCCCATTGTATTCCGGATCATTCCCGACGGTACGCCGCGAACCCGTACAGGATCATTCCGGACGGTGCGCCACGGCCCCGAACATCGTCACGGACATGTGCAGGCCGCCCTGTCGCGCGGCCTCGGTGAGGTCCTCGTACAGGCGGTCGCGCTGCGTCTCGCCGATGAGTCCACGGCGCAGCGCCGAATCGCCCAGCATGCGGATGAGCGGCCAGGCGACCGAGGTGTGATCCTGGAGCAGGGCCTGCGATCCACGGTCGTCGATGACCATCCCGGCGGCCGACAGCCGTCCCACCAGCTTGCGTCCGGAGTACGGGTCGGCGGCCGCGGACAGCGCGCCGGTGGTGAGCGCGGCGATCGTCTCGGGGTCGCCGGGGTGCAGGATCGTGGTCGCCCAGTCGGTGTCCAGCAGGGCGACCCGCCCGCCGGGGCGCAGCACGCGCGCTATCTCGAAGACGGCCTTCTCCGGCTCCACGAGGTGCTGGAGCACCCGCTCGCACCACACCACGTCGACCGTCGCATCGGGCAGCGGCAGGGCGAGGGCGTCACCGTCGGCGAAGCGGGCGGCGCTGCGCTCCTCGGTCCCCCGCTGTTCGGCCACGGCGCGCACTCCGGGGTTCGGCTCGATGCCGAGCACCCTGCCCCGGGGACCCACGGCGGCCGCGAGACGCCGGGTCTGCGAGCCGGTGCCCGCGCCGATGTCCAGCGCCCGCTCTCCGGGCCGTACGGCCAGTGCCGCGTGTGCCCAGGAACGCAGGCGCTGTACGCCGTCGTTGACGTCCTGAGCATCCAGGGCGCCCACCAGACGGGCGGTGCTGTCCGCGCTGATGTTCTGCGCGTGGAATTCCGAGGTAGGTCGCGTGTCCCCCATGGCGGTCACTCTAGAACCACCAAGGTCCATTCCGTATTCAGATCACTATTCAGATTGTGTAACGCCTCAGGGCCGGTGTGACAAATGCGAGCGCAAGCACCGCGACGACCACCAGCAGGCCGCCGCCGGCGACCGCGGCGGGTGCCCCGAACGCCGAGCCGGCCGTACCGTGCAGGACGTCTGCGACACGCGGGCCGCCCACGACGACGACCGTGAAAACGCCCTGGAGCCGTCCGCGCATATCGTCGGTGGCGGCGGACAGCAGGATCGCGCCGCGGAAGACCATGGAGACCATGTCGGCGACCCCCGCCACGGCCAGGAAGGCCACGGCGATCCACAGACTGCCGCTGAGCCCGAATCCGGTGATGGCCGCGCCCCAGGCCACGACGGAGAGGATGACCATCAGACCGTGCCGGCGGGCACGGGAGAAGGTGCCCGACATCAGTCCGCCGAGGACCGCGCCGATGGGGATCGCCGCGAACAGCAGTCCGAGCGCCAGTCCCTCGCCGTACGGGGCGTACGTCTCGGCGGCGAGCTGTGGGAACAGGGCGCGCGGCATGCCGAAGACCATGGCGATGATGTCGGCGAGGAAGGACAGCAGCAGCACCTTGTGCAGGGCGATGTAGCGGAACCCGGCCACTACTTCGCGCAGGCCCGCGCGCTGGGCGGACGCTCCCGTGAGGGGTGGCAGCGCGGGGAGCCGCAGGACGGCCCACACGGTGACGCACAGGGCGAGGGCGTCCATCAGATACAGCTCGGGCAGCCCGATGAGGGGAATGAGCGCACCGGCGAGCATCGGCCCGGCCACCGAGCCGGTCTGCATGACGGTCGCGCCGAGCGCGTTGGCGGCGGGCAGCTCGTCCGCCGGGACGAGCCGGGCGATGGACGCGCTGCGGGCCGGGGAGTTGAGGCCGAAGAACGCCTGCTGGACGGCGAGCAGAACCATCAGGACGAGCACCGACTCCAGTCCGGTGGCGGCCTGGACCCAGAAGAGCAGTGAGGTGACGGCTATGCCGGTGTTGGTGAGGAGGAGCAGCTTGCGGCGGTCCACGCTGTCGGCGATCGCGCCGCCCCACAGGGCGAAGACCACCAGGGGCAGCAGGCCGGCGAGGCTCGCGTAGCCGACCCAGGCCGAGGAGCCGGTGATGTCGTAGATCTGCTTGGGCACGGCGACGGCGGTGAGCTGGCTGCCCACGGACGTGACGGCGGTCGACGTCCACAGCCGACGGTAGGCGGGGCGGCGCAGCGGCCGGGTGTCCATGGCCCAGCGGCGCCATCCGGTGCGGCTGGGCCGCTCGGCTTCCGCGCTCCCGTCGGGCGCCGTGGCGCCGCTGTCCGTACTGCTCTGGCTCGTGTCCACGCTCACCCTGGTTGCTCGATACATCTTTCGATTCGGGGATCACTATGGCCGAGCGTCGGCGGCTTGTGTCCCCCGGGGGGACGAACTGGTGCACCGGGCTCCCCGCGCCGAGCCTCGCGGGCCCGGACGGACAACCGATGTACGGCGGTGCAGGGCGGTCGCGGCGGCTCAGGCGCCCGCGATCAGGGTGGCGCCCATCGCGATCATCGTCGTGGCGACCAGGCCGTCCAGCACCCGCCAGGACGCGGGCCGGGCCAGGAAGCGGCCGAGCAGCCGGGCGCCGAACCCGAGGGCCGCGAACCAGCACAGGCTGGCGAGCGCCGCGCCGAGCCCGAACGTCCAGCGCAGCGATCCGCGGTCGGCCGCGAGCGAGCCGAGCAGGAACACGGTGTCGAGGTAGACATGCGGATTGAGCCACGTCAGGGCGAGGCAGGTGAGAACGGCTCGGCGCCAGGAGCCGGGGGACACGGTCGCCGCCCGCAGGGCCGAGGGCTTCAGCACCCGCCGGCCGGCGAGGACTCCGTAGACGATGAGGAAACAGCCGCCGATCAGCCCGACCGCGGTGAGCGCCGCGGGCCAGGCCACCACGATCGCGCCGACCCCGCCGACCCCGAGCGCGATGAGCAGCGCGTCGGACAGGGCGCAGATACCCACCACGGCGAGGACCGCGTCCCGGCGGATGCCCTGACGCAGGACGAAGGCGTTCTGCGCGCCGATGGCGACGATGAGGGAGAGGCCGGTGCCGAATCCGGCGATCGCGGTGGTGAGGGCGTCTGTCATGTCTTCGACGCTAGAAAACGCCTCGTCAGGAGTACAGCTAAAGATTCTTACGTAACATTAGCGCTCGTGATGGCGGAACTCCCCCTCGACCAGGTGCGCACCCTGCTCGCGGTGGTCGACGAGGGCACCTTCGACGCGGCGGCCACGGCGCTCCATGTGACGCCCTCGGCGGTGAGCCAGCGGGTCAAGTCACTCGAACAGCGCACCGGACGGGTCCTGCTGATGCGGACGAAGCCGGTGCGGCCGACCGAGTCCGGCGAGATCGTGGTGCGTTTCGCGCGCCGGCTCGCCCGGCTGGAGCGCGACGCGCACGCCGAGCTCGGCATGTCCGGATCCGGCGAGCCCACACGGCTGTCGATCGCGGTGAACGCCGACTCGCTGGCGACCTGGTTCCTGCCGGCACTCACCCGCGTGCCGCCAGAACTCCGGCTCTGTTTCGAACTGCGCCGCGAGGACGAGGACCACACCGCCGCCCTGCTGCGCGAGGGAACGGTGATGGCAGCGGTGACGTCGTCGCCCGATCCGGTGACCGGCTGTTCCGTCCGGGCCCTCGGGCGGATGCGCTATCTGCCGGTGGCGAGCCCCGGCTGCGCCGAGCAGTGGCTCGGGACCTCGACCGGCACACCCCTGCGCGAGGTGATCGGCGCGGCCCCGGTGGTGGCCTTCGACCGCAACGACGACTTCCAGGACGATTTCGTCCGCGCCCTCGCGGGCGGTCCGGGAGCGAGCGCCCTGCGCCACTTCGTCCCCACCTCGGAGGGGTTCGTCGATGCCGTCGTGGCCGGATTGGGCTGGGGCATGGTGCCCGACGTCCAGGCCGAACCGCTGCTGCGCGCCGGGAGACTGGTCCACCTCGTACCGGGCCGGGGCGTCGACGTTCCGCTGTTCTGGCAGCAGTGGAAGCTCGACTTCCCCGCGCTCGGCGCGCTGGCCGAGGCCGTGGCGGCCGTCGCCGCCGAGACACTGGTGCGCGGCCCGGCTTCCTGAATCACTCGCTTCCGGACAGCTCCTGAACCACGCCCGACCCGGTACGTTCACGCTGGGCACATCCGGGCGCGGCCGGGAAGAATGGCCTCGTGCCGTGGTGCCGCGAAGGACACCGAGGTGCGGTCAGGGACCTGAGAGGCGCATTCTTGCTGTGTTACCCCCCTGGTGGCGGGCGGACGAGGGCAGATCGATGACAGGGAGCGCCGAGCGTGACGGCCAGGCGCTGGACAGCCTGGCCGCTCTGCTCAGTGACGCGGTGACGGATGCGATCCGGGCTGCCCGCGGCTTCGCGGGCGGCGTCTATCTGCGCTCCAATACGCCCGGCCTGCTGCGTCTCGCGGTGCTCGCGGGGCTGCCCGGCCCGCTCTTCCGCCCCTGGTGGCGTATGCATGTGGACCGGCCGTTTCCGGTCGCGGACGCCCATCGGCTCGGCGTGGAGGTGCTGCTCGCCGATCCGGCGGAGACGATGCGCCGCTATCCGCAGCTCGCGGCGGGGCTGCCGTTCCAGTTCGGTTCGCTCTACGTGCCGGTCGTGGGCGGCTCCACCCCCTACGGCGTCCTCACGGTGCTGCGCCCTCCGGCCTCGGACGCCACCGAGGTCCTGCCCGACCGCGACCGGATGACAGCGGTGGCGGAGGAGCTCGGGGCCGGCCTGGCCCTGCTGAACCGGGACGGGGTCTCGGTCCTGTGGGACCGGGAGCCCCTCGGAACGCGGCCGCCCGCCGACGGCCCCTCCACCCGCTGCGTCGGGGGCTTCACCTGGGATCCGGGCAACGGTTCGCTGATCGCGGACGACGCCTTGTGGGCCCTGCTCGGGATCCCCCAGGAGGACTTCGCGGGGACGCCCGAGGCCTTCGCGGACGCGCTGGCCCACGACGATCCCCGGCTGCTGCTGGCCGCCCTGCGCGAGACCGCGGCCGGTCGGCCGCCGCCCCATCCCATGCCGGTACGCACCGGCGGCGGCGGACTGCGGCTCCTCGAGCTGTGGACCGCGGGGGGAGCGGGCGTCCCGCCGTACCGAGTCAGCGGCGCGCTCGTCGACCCGGGACCGGGACCGGCCGCGGACGGAGCGGCGGACCAGCTCCCGGAGGGCGTCTTCGCGATCGACCGGCTCGGGCTGATCACCTACGCCAATCCCCGCGCCGCCGCACTGCTCGGCCGCCCACGCGCCGAGCTGCTGGGGCGGCTGCTGTGGGACGTGGTGCCTTGGATGGACCATCCTGCGTACGAGGATCATCTGCGCAGTGCGCTGCTCTCGCCGGACCCGGTGCACTTCCGGGCCCGGAGCCCACTGGGGAGCGGCACCGAGACCTCTCCGGGACACCTGAAGGGAACCTGGCTGAGCTTCTCCGTGTATCCCGGCCCCCGCGGTGTGACCTGCAAGATCACGCCGCTGGGACGGGCAGCGGAGGCAACCGGGAACGCTCCCTTCGAAGCGGAGGCGACCCAGGCCGTACGGGCCGGCCTAGAGGAGCCCGACACCGGTGTCTCGGGCACGGCGCCGCAGTACCGGCCCATCGTCCTCGCGATAGCGCTGACCGAGGCCGTGACCGCGCGGCAGGTGTCCGAGGTGGTGATGCGCGAGCTGCTGCCCGCGTTCGGCAGCCGCCGCCTCGCCATCTATCTGCTCCAGGACCGCCGGCTCTATCTGGCCTGGGAGACCGGCTTCCCGCAGGGGTTCCTCGCCCCCTTCGACGGCGTGGGCCTGGACGCCAAACTTCCTGGGGTCGAGGCGCTCACCAGCGGCCGGCCGCTCTTCTTCGAGTCGATGCAACAGCTGGCCGCCGCCTATCCGGGCATCGCCCTGGACGCCACGGTCGGGGCCCGTGCCTTCCTTCCGCTGATCGCCTCCGGACGCCCGGTCGGCTCCTGCATCCTCGGGTTCGACCGGCCCCGAACCTTCACCACCGAGGAGCGTACGGTCCTCACCGCGCTCGCCGGCCTGATCGCGCAGTCCCTGGAACGGGCGCGGCGCTACGACAACGAGTCCGCGCTCGCCCGGGGGCTCCAGGAGGCCCTGCTGCCGCACCGCCTGTCGGCGCACCCCCTGGTGCAGACGGCGGGCCGTTATCTGCCCGGCACCGTCGGCATGGACGTGGGCGGTGACTGGTACGACGTCGTCGAGGCCGGCGACGGGCTCGCCCTCGTCATCGGGGACGTCCAGGGTCACGGCGTCCAGGCAGCCGCGACCATGGGTCAACTCCGCAGCGCGGTAAGGGCGTTCGCCCTCGGGGACCATCCTCCGGACGAGGTGATGAGCGGCACCAACCGGCTGCTCATCGACCTCGATCCGGGCCAGTTCGCGAGTTGCTGCTACGTCCGGGTGGACCCGCTGACCGGTGTCGCACAGGCCGCACGGGCCGGGCATCCGCAGCCGCTGCTGCGCCATCCCGACGGCCGCACCGAGGTCCTGGACCTGCCCGGCGGTGTGGTGCTCGGCGTCGACCCGCGGGCCGACTACCCCGTGACGGATCTGATGCTGGAGCCCGAGGCCGTGCTGGCCCTCTACACGGACGGACTGGTCGAGCGGCCCGGCACGGACATCGACGAAGGTGTCGAGGCGCTTCGCGCGACCCTGGCCGAGGCGGGCCCCCCGCAGCACCTCCGATCGGGCGGTCCCTCCTTGTCCCGCGCCGCCGATCTGCTCACCGCAGAGGCCCGGCAGGCCAACGAGCGCCCCGACGACATCGCCCTGCTGCTCACCACCCGCCGAACGCCCCGGGGTGACGAACGCCTGTAACGGGTGCCGTACGGATCGCCGGCCGTGCCCGGTCGGATCGCCCATCGGCCGTGCCCGGTCCGAAGGTGTCAGTGGGCCGCGTCCAGGCGGGCCCGCTGGTCCGGAGTGAGTTCCAGGTCCGCCGCGGCCAGGTTCTCGTCCAGTTGGGCCACCGAGGAGGCACCGGCCAGCGGGATCACCGGCAGCTCGCCACCGATCTGCCAGGCCAGCACGACCTGGTTGGGAGTCGCTCCCGTCTCCTTCGCCACCTCCTGGAGCACGGTGAGCCGGGCGGCGTTTCCCGGGTGGTCGTAGTCGGAGGGCAGCGGCTTGTCACGCCGCCCGTACCCGCCGCCCAGCAGCGGCGAGTAGGCCACCAGGGTCAGGCCGGGCTCGGCCCCCAGGTAGCTGACGAGTTCCCCGGTCGCCGCGCCGAGACCGCCCTCCGGAAAGAGTCCGCTCGGGATGTCGGAGCGCGGGCGCAGAAGGCTGTGGTGGTACTGGAGGACCTCGTAGCCGGGCAGTTCGGCCGCGGCGGCCAGGGCGCGGGCCCGCTCCACGCGCCAGATCGCGTGGTTGCTCACCCCGAGCAGTCCGACGGCGCCCTCCGCGACGAGTTCGGCGAACGCACCGACCGTCTCGCCCGGGGCGACGGCGCGGTCCTCTATGTGCGCGTACAGAAGATCGATCCTCTCCACGCCGAGGCGTTCCCGGCTCCGCTCGGACGCCTCGCGGATCACCTTGGCGGACAGCCCCTCGGGGTTGTCGACGTAGTCGGTGCCGGGGGCCAGCGGCCGTGCGCCGAGTTTGGTCGCGAGGACGATCTCGTCGCCGATGCCCCGGCTGCGCCGCCAGCGTCCGAGCAGTTCCTCGCTCTGCCCGCCCTGGCCGCCGTCGGTCCAGAAGGCGTAGTTGTCGGACGTGTCGATGAAGTTGCCGCCGGCCTCGACATAGCGGTCGAGTACGGCGAAGGAGGTCTTCTCGTCGGTCAGTGAGCCGAACCGCATCGCGCCGAGCGCGAGCATGCTCACCTCACGGCGGGTCCCCGGGTCCGTGCCGATGGTGCGGTAGCGCATGGTGTGCCTCCCGTTCCGGCCCGAAGTGTCCGGGCCCGAACGGGAGTCTGGAACCTGAAGTGCTCTCCAAGTCAAGCCTTCTTGAACGGGCCCTCCAGAGCGGCCCACTGCAACAGCATGATGGTCTTGGCGTCGGCGATCTCCCCGGTGCGGACCATCGCCAGGGCGTCACGGAAGGGAAGTTCGACCATTTCGATGTCCTCGCCCTCCTCGTCGAGCCCGCCGCCCTCATGGGTGCGGGTGGACGGGCCGTAGGAGGCGGCGTAGAAGCTGACCCGCTCGGTGACCGAACCCGGACTCATGTAGACGTCGAAGACGTGCTCCACCGCGCCGACGGTGTGGCCGGTCTCCTCGATGACCTCACGCCGTACGGCGACCTCGGGGTGCTCGTCCGCCTCGTCGAGGAGGCCGCCCGGGGTCTCGATCAGCATGCCGTCCGGATGCCCGTTGACGTACACGGGATAGCGGAACTGCCTGGTCAGCAGCACGGTTTCACGGTCGGCGTCGTACAGCAGGAGGGTCGCTCCGTTGCCGCGATCGTGGGTCTCGCGCTCCTGGGTGCTCCAGGTTCCGTCGGCGAGCTGGAGGTCGAAGGTGGTGGTGCGCTCCACGTACCAGTGACAGGACAGGAGTTGTACGTCGCGGATCTTGACCCGTGGGTTGCCGGTGAGGTCACGGCCCGCCTGATCGAGTCCGGTGCGGCCCCGACGGTCGGGGGTGTCGATGCCTGCGGTCATCGCGCGGCGGCCCGGCGGGCGCGGGAGATGTCGTTCATGGGCCCTGTCTACCATCCCGAGACCAAGATCCCTGTCACAGCGGGGCTTCGCCCGTTTAGGCTCACGGCATGGAACAGACGGAGATCATCCTGCGCGCCATCGGCGTGCTCACCGAGACCAACGCCATGGTGCGCAGGATCGCCCAGGACGAGGAGGACGGGGTCGAGTCGGCCGAGAACAACCTGGGCGCGCTCGTCACCGAGGTGTTCCCGCGCGTCGAGGTGCCCGGCGACGCCGGACCGGCGGAGGCCGGGCAGGCGGTCGCCGACGCCTATCTGCCCGCCGCCATCTCGCTGGTGGGCGCCTTCGCGTTCCTCTTCTCCGAACTCGCCGACCTCCACGACTCCGGGCGCACCGACGTCACGACAGCCGATCTGCTCCAGGACCTCGCCCTGCGGATGTCCCGGGCCGACAACACGTAGCCGCCGCGCAGCCGGTCGGGGACCACCTGGTCTCACGTCACCGCGTGCACCGACGCGTACACGGCCGAACCGGGCTGGACTTCCGGGCGTCAGGGACCGGTACTCGGCCGGGACGGCCTCGGCGGAGCCCGGGAACCTGCGCCGGCCCGTCCTCCGGGTCACCGGGGCCGTGCCGCGCACCGCCCGCACCGCCCGCACCGGGCCTCAACACCGATTACGCCTCGGGGACCTGCAAGCGGCCGACGGCGAATCGGCCGCGTTCCGACGGGTCTTCAGGAGTGCGGAACCACCGCCACCGGGCAGGGCGCATGGTGCATCACCGCGTGGGCCACCGAACCGATCCGCGTGCCCACCGCGGAGCGGTCGGCACGGCGCCCGACGACCATCAGCTGGGCCCGGTCGGAGAGTGACAGCAGCACCTGGCCGGCGCTGCCCATCTCGATGTGCTGGGTGACGGGCACCTCGGGAAAGCGTTCGCGCCACGGCTGGAGTGCCTCGGCCAGCGCCTTCCTCTCGTACGGCTCCAGCCCGCCGACCTCGTCCAGCATCTTGAGCGAACCGGGGCTGTAGGCGAACACCGGCGGCAGGCTCCAGGCCCGTACCGCTCGCACCCCGGCGCCACGGGCCGCCGCGGTCTCGAACGCGAACCGGAGAGCGGCCTCACCGTCCTGTGGGCCGCCCTGGTGGCCCACGACGATCTCCCGGCCGCCCGCTTCCGCTTCGGGGCGGTCCTCCGAACGCACCAGCACGACCGGGCAGGGCGCCTCGGAGATCACCCGCTGTCCGACGGAACCGAGCAGGAAGCCGACGAACGCGCCGTATCCGCGCGACCCGAGGACCAGGGCCCCGGTCCCGGCCACGACGCCCAGCAGCGCTTCGACCACGTCGCCTCCGACGGAGTCGATCACGTCCACCGTCACCGGCAGGTCGCCGTGCCGGTCGGTCACCGTGCGGGCCGCGTCCTCGATCATGCCGCGCACCCAGCGTGCCTGGTCCTCCCGGTCACCACCGCCGACCATGTCGTGCGGCGGCCAGTGCCAGGCGTACACCACCCGCAGGGGCACACCCCGGCGCAGGGCCTCCCGTCCCGCCCAGGCCAGCGCCGCCCTGCTCTCGGGTGATCCGTCCACGCCCACGGTGATCGGGTGGGTCATACGCCCTGCCTTCCGTCGCCGGCCCGCCTGTCCGGCCGGGTGCTCGTCCATCCTGCCCCGTCCAGTGTCCGCCACCGGCATCGGTGAACCCGCGGACCGGAGAGAGCGTGGTCGCGGCGGCACGCGCCGCGCACCACGAAATGGGGACGGGAGCCGAGTGACGTGGCCGGCCGGAGGAGGCCATGCCGAACGGGCGGCACCCCGCTATGCCGACGCTCGGACCACAAGTTCCGGGTCGAAGATCAACGACGTGGGTTCGGTGCGTACGCCCCGGATGTGCTCGTCGAGGAGAGCGGCCATCGCCGCGGCCATCTCCTCCACCGGCTGCCGCACGGTTGTCAGGGGAGGCCGGCACGTCACCGCCACGCTGGAGTCGTCGAAACCGACCACCGCGACATCGTCCGGCACCTGTCTGCCCCGCTCCCGCAGTATCTGGCACACGCCCTGGGCCATCAGGTCGTTGGCTGCGAACACCCCGTCCACGTCGGGGTGTTCGGACAGCAGACCCGACATCGCCGCCATGCCGCTGTCCAGCGTGAACCCGCCCTCGGCGACGGGGACGTACGGATGTCCCCTGCGGGCCATCGTGTCGCGGAACCCGGCGAGCCGGTCCTGGCTCGCGGCCACGCCGAGCGGCCCGGTGACGGTGACGATCCGCCGGCACCCCCGGTTCAGCAGGTGCTCGGCCGCCAGCCGTGCCCCCTCACGGTGGGCGAGATCGACATAGCTGAGCCGCACGGGGCGGGAGGGCCGGGCGAAGAGGACGGCGGGCACACCCGCGTCGGCGAGCAGCGCGGGCAGTGGGTCGTCGGCATGGGTGGAGACGACGAGCGCGCCGTCCGCGCTGCCCTGCCGGAGGTCGGCGAGCACCTGGCTCCGGGTCTCCGCGGACTCGGCGAACATCAGGAGCGGATGCATCGAGCGGGGACGCAGGTACCCCACCACGCCGCTGACGACCCGTCCGAAGAAGGGGTCCGCGAACACCCTTGCGGTGAAGGCGTTCTGCTCCTCCCCCGGGGTGTCGCCCGCACCCGAGACGATGAGCGCCACCGTCTGGGTGCGCCGGGTCACCAGCGATCTGGCGGCCCGGTTCGGGGCGTATCCGGTCCGCTCGATGGCCTGGCGCACCGATTCCTGGATCCCGGGGTCGACGTTGCGGACGCCGTTGATGACCCGGGACACGGTCGCGCGGGAGACTCCGGCCACCCGCGCGACATCCTCCAGCGTGGGAGCCTGTCTGCTCATGGCGGCACCCTAACGGCACGGCACCGCCTCGGGATAGAGCGCTCTCCCCGGCCGCCCCGGCCCTCATTCGGGGGCCCGGACCAGCGTGGGGGCCGTCAGCGGCAGAGCGCCCGCGGAGCGGCCGGCGAGCACGCGGTAGGGGCCGGGCTGTGTGCGCCACGCGTGCTCGTCCTCGGCCCAGTGACGCAGCGCGCGGGCCGGTACCGACACCGACGCCGTGACCCGCTCGCCCGGTTCGGCACTCACCGCGGTGTATCCGGCGAGCCATCGTTCCGGACGCTCCAGGGGGCCGGGGGGCCCGGCGAGATAGACCTGGACGACCTCGCGTCCACGTCGCGGGCCCGTGTTGCGCACCTCGACCCGCACGGTGAACGGCTCTCCGGCCACGATGTCGCCGGGGACGCACAACCCCTCGTACGCCCAGGTGGTGAAGCCGAGTCCGTGTCCGAACCAGTAGGCCGGTTCACGGTCGTGGCGTGCCCAGGCGCGATAGCCGATGTGCAGGCCCTCGTCGTAGCCGAGGCGTCCGCCCACGGGCCGGGTGCGGGTGACGGGCGCGTCGGCGAGGGCCGCCGCCCAGGTCGTGGGCAGCCTGCCGCCGGGTTCGGCGCGGCCGAACAGTATGTCGGCGAGACCCGCGCCTCCTTCCTGTCCGGGGAACCAGACCAGCAGTACGGCACCGGCCCGCGCGCGCCAGGGCAGTTCGACCGGTCCGCCGCTGTTGACGACGGCCACCGTCCGCGAGTTGGCGGCGGTCACCGCCCGGACCAGCTCGTCCTGAGCGCCGCCGAGGCCGAGTTCCGTCCGGTCGTAGCCCTCCGACTCGCCGTGCTCGGTGGTGCCGACGACCACGATCGCCGCGTCCGCGTCGCGAGCGGCCCGCGCCGCGTGGGCCAGGGCCGCCGCGTCGTCGGAGCGCGGTGGTGCCGCGGTCACCACGGTGGCCCGGCCGGTGCCCGGTGCGAGTTCACGGCGCACCACGACGCGCACCGCGCGTCCGGCCGTGAGCGGCACCCGCACACAGTGGACAGGCGGGTTCACGTGGACGACCGCCGGATCGTCGGTCTCCGTGCCGAACTCCCCTTCCAGGAGGACGTGTTCGTCGACCGTGATGCTCATGCGGCCGAATCCGCCGGCTCCGAGCGACCACGGCCCCGAAGTTCCCGGAAGCAGGAGGGCGCTGATCTCGACGGTGTGTGCGCCGCGTACGAGCGGTGGCTCCAACTGACGTCCGCCGCAGCGGTGTTCGGAGTGCAGTTCACTCCCCGCCGCGTCCAGCAGGCGCAGCCGGACACCGGGGTCGCCCGTGACGGGATCGGTGCACAGGTCCGGGGTCAGGGGTCCCGGTGGGGCGTCGGTCGAGGGGCCCGGCGCGTACACCACGCGTACGCCCTCGCCGAGCGCGGCTCTGATGCCGTCCAGCGGTGTGACGACCCGCTCGGGGAAAACTCCCGCGCTGCCGCCGCCCTGGGTGCGCGCCAGGACCGCGTGTACGCCGATCACGGCGATGGTACGCAGCCGGTCGGGATCCAGCGGGAGCACACCGCGGTTGTGCAGCAGCACCGCGCTCGCGGCGACGGCCCTGCGCAACAGTGCGCGAGCGCCGCCATGGCCGGAGATGGGCGAGGCGGCCTTCGGCGAATCCGACGCGAACGACGGTGCCGGCGGGCTCTGCAGTTCCGGCGGTCCCGGCAGTTCCCGCTGTTCCGGCAGCCCTGGCAGCCCCGGCTGTTCCGGCAGCCCTGGCGGTCCCGGCGGTTCCCGCTGTTCCGGCTGTTCCGGCAGTTCCCGCTGTTCCGGCAGTCCTGGTGGTTCCGGCTGTTCCGGCGGTCCCGGGGATACCCGCAGTCCCGGCAGTCCCGGCAGTCCTGGCCGTTCCGGCGGTCCCGGCAGTTCCCGCTGTTCCGGCGGTCCCGGCTGTTCCGGTGGTCCCGGCTGTTCCGGTGGTCCCGGCTGTTCCGGTGGTCCCGGCTGTTCCGGTGGTCCCGGGGATACCCGCAGTCCCGGCAGTCCCGGCAGTGCCGGCCGTTCCGGCGATTCCGGCGGTCCCGGGGATACCCGCAGTCCCGGCAGTGCCGGCTGCTCCGGCTGCTCCGATACTCCTGGTGATCCCGGCAGTCCCGGGGGTACCAGCGATCCCGGCAGTCCCGGTGCCGATGTCGGCACCGGCCTCCGCACCAGGTCAGGTGACGACGACGCATCCAGCGCGGACGCCGACTCCCCGAGGGCACCGCACGCGGCGGCGAGCCCGAGCAGCCGTCGCGCCTTGTCGTCGACGGCCGCGTGCGGAACACGCCCGGTCTCCACGGCTCGCGCCAGCGCCTCCCCCCAGGCGCTGTCCGGCCCCGGCATCGCGAGGTCGAGTCCGGCGCGCGCGGCCGGGATGCCGGCACGCACCGCACCCCAGTCGGAGACCACCACGCCGTCGAAGCCCCATTCCCGTTTCAGGGGGTCCGTGAGCAGCGGACTGGCGGTCATCGTGCTGCCGTTGACGCCGTTGTACCCGGCCATGACGACCCGGACGCCGGCCTCGACAGCTGCCTCGAACGGCGCCAGATACACCTCCCGCAGAACCCGCTCGGACACCCGTACGTCGACGGTCAGCCGGTCGGTCTCGGAGTCGTTGGCCACGTAGTGCTTGGCGGTGGCGGCCACACCCTGCGCCTGGATCCCTCGGACGAGGGCGGCACCGGCGCGGCCGGTCAGCTCGGGGTCCTCGGAGAAGCACTCGAAGTGCCGCCCGCCCAGCGGCGTCCGGTGGAGGTTGAGAGTGGGCGCGAGGACCACGTCGACGCCCTTGCGGCGCGCCTCGGCGGCGAGCAGCCCGCCGAGACGTTCGATCAGTTCCTCGTCCCACAGGGCGCCGAGCGCGGACACCGACGGCAGCAGCAGGGCGGGATCGCGCTCGTCCCAGGACTGCCCGCGCACTCCGGCGGGCCCGTCCGACATGACCATCTCCCGCAGGCCCAGGGCCGGTTCGGCCCGGGTACGCCAGGTGGTCGCGCCGGTCAGCAGCCGGACCTTCTCGCGGAGGGTGAGTTTGCCGAGGAGCCGCTCACGCTCGGCCTCGTCGTCCGTCCCCCGCACACCTCCGGCCCCATTCCCGGGAGAGCGCTCTCCCACGGTTTCGCGATTCAGTTGTAGACCCCGAACTCGTACAGCGAGTAACCCCAACCGGTCCCTCGGGCCGTGCCGTTGACCCGTACATAGCGGCCGGTGCCGGACACGTCGAGGTCGTCGACGCCGCCGTTGCCGTCGGTGACCGTGCGGACGGTCGTCCAGTTCTGCCCGTCGTCCGAGGTCTGCACGGTATAGGCCTTGGCGTACGAGGTCTCCCAGACCAGTTGCACATGCCGGAACGCGGTGCGGGTGCCGAGGTCGACCCGCAGCCACTGGGGGTCGCTCCAGTCGCTGGCCCAGCGGGTATTGAGGTTGCCGTCGACGGCGCCCGCCGCGGTGCAGGGACAGTCGCCGCCGCCCGTCTGGTACGAGGAGGCGGTGGCCGGCTTGCCGAGGGCGACGTTCGTGCCGCTCGGGGTGGGCGGCACCACCCGCACGGAGCGGGTCTCGACACCGACGTTGCCCTTGCCGTCCTTGGCCTTGACGTAGAACTTCCAGACACCGGGCCGGTCCGGCGCGGTCACCCGGAGCCTGCCGCCGCCGAGGTCGGTGAAGGGCAGCGAGTTCAGCTGTTTGCCCTGGTCGATGTACATGCTGTTGTCCAGCACCTCGTAGGTGATCGGATCTCCGTCGGGGTCCGTGGCCTTGACGGCGAGCGTGAGGTCGCGGCCGGCGGGCACCTTGCCCGCGTCCCCCTCGACGGCCAGGTCGGTGATGACCGGCGGGGTGTTGTCCCGGGAGGTGTCCGCGCCGTACGCCTTCTTCACCGCGTAGTACGACAGCCGCTTCTCGCCCGCGGGCAGCAGGTTGAACCAGATGCCGCCGAAGTCGTACTCGGTCCCGTAGTGGAACATCGTGGCGCCGAGGGCGACGCCCTGGTGTCCGGTGACGCAGTTCCACGCCCGGGTGTAGCCGTCGGCCTTCGCCCGGTCGGTGGGTTCGGCGGGGACGCCGTTGGCGTCGTCCGGGACCTCCCACTCTCCCGCGGGACCGGTTTCGGTCACGATGTAGGGCTTGGTGTAACCACCTTGCTGCCAGGCCGACTTGATGTCGCAGACCGCGTTGTAGGCGTTCACCGCGTACAGGTCGAGGTCGGGCGCGTTCCGCTTGTAGTAGGGCCAGGCACCGGTCCACGCGTCGGTGGAGGTGACGGGGTGGTTGGGGTCGACGGCGTGGATCTTCTTGGTGATGTCGTTCACGAGCGTGGTGTAGGCGTCCCGCTGGCGCTCCAACTCGGCGCCGCTGTAGCAGTTCTGGAGTCCGAGCACGGACTCGTTACCGACATCCCACATCAGGACGCCTGGGTTGTCCTTGTAGGCGGCGGCCCATTGGGGGAACTCGGTGAGTACCTGGTTCTTGTAGCCGGTGTCCGTCAGATAGTTCACACAGCCGCCGCTGCCAGGACCGCCTCCGGGCTGCAGCCAGAAGCCGCCGATCACCCTGATGCCCTGGGCCGCCGCCGCGTCGAACAGGGGCTTGCTGGAGGCGTCGGTGCCCCAGGTGCGGACGGTGTTGACGCCCATCGACTTCAGGTCGGGCATGTAGCGCCCCGCGTCGGCGACGGCCGGCCCCCAGGTGAGGCCCTTGATCTGGTACGGGCTTCCGTCGACGGTCAGCTGCCAGTTGCCCTGCGAGCCGGTGACCTTGACGACGCCGCCGGCGGCCTGGGCCGGCTGGGAGGGCAGAACGAGTGCTCCCGCGGCGAGCAGGCCCGCGGTGAGGGGCGCCGCGACACGGCGCCGGGTGGTACGCGATCCGGTCATGAGAGTCCGTCCGGTGTACGGGTGGGGAGGTGCCGGGGAAGGGGTGCGGGTGCGGAGGTACGGGTGCGCGGGGCGACGGGGACGGACGGTCCCGCCGGCCGGGTGTGCGCCGGACCGGCGGAACGCGTCCGCGTCGCCTCAGGGAAGCCGGTAGTTCACGTCGAGTGCCGCGCCCGCCTCGGGATGCGTCTGGTCGTAGCCGCGGGCGTCGCACTGGAGCCCGCCCACGACGCAGTGGTCGACGAGCGCCTTCTGTGTCGCCGGGTCCCACGCGTTGAAGAAGTCGTAGTGGAACGAGTAGCCGGCACCGCTCGAAAGCCTGACCTGTGACATGTCACCGTTGACCGGGAAGGCCATCTTGAACTCGATCATCGGCAGCGCGACCGGGTGGTCGTCCGGGCAGATGTTGTTGTTGGTGCCGGGGTTGACCACCGGATAGGCCATATGGCTCTGGTGGTTGGGGGTGTCCAGATACTTGCCGTCCCAACAACTCGGTGCCTGGAAACGGATGTTGAGCTGGACGTCGGCCCTGTTCGGGCACTGCTGCGGGAAGTCGATGTTGAAGAAGCTGTCGCCGCACTCCCAGCCCTCCACGAAGCCGTGGTGGTTGCGGAAGTCGGCCGCCGACTGCATGGGACTGCCGACGACGAAGCGCAGACCCTTCGGGAAGGGGCGCACGCTGGTGTAGTCGGTGACCCCTGCCTTGTAGTAGATGACCTGGGGGCCCACCGGCAGCACGGGCGTGTTGCCGTTGAGCAGGGTCGGCATCCAGTAGGCCGACTTGTCACCGGGGGCCCGGCAGGTGGTCCCGCCGGCGTCGAGCGAGGCGGTGGTGCTGGCCGCGCCCGTGGTGGTGTTGCCCATGAAGGTGTGGTCGTGCGACTTGCCCGGCTGACCGGGGTAGACGATCGGGTCGTCCGGCCGGGTGTGGGACACCGAACAGTTCGCCTGGAACTCGTGGAAGTAGCGGTGCGCCGGCTCCGCCTTGGACGGGACGACACCGGTCACCTGCGGATTCGCCGGGATGTAGCCGTCGCCGTCCGGATCCTCGGGCGAGGAGAGCGTGGAGGCGGCCATCGCGTGCGCCGCGTGCACGGCCGGCGCACCGGCCACGGACGCCGCCGGGCGGGACGAGGGGTCGGCGCTCATCGCCACTCCGGCCAGGCCGAGCGAGGTCAGCACCAGCGCGCTGGACATCAGGATTCCTGAGACGATCTTCGATCTCCGTGCCATGGAGACCTCCTGCCACGTCGATGGGGACGGTGGGGGTCGGGCGGCCGTCAGCGGCGGTGAGCACAGTGCCGCTGGGGCCGCCCGCGTGACGGTCCATCACATGTGTCGAGGAAAACGGGAGAGCGCTCTCCCGCCGAGGAGTGTTGTGGCGGTTGCGCAACAGTGTCAAGGGAGTTGACTAAGGATCACGACGACGGCGATGTGCGCACCTCTTGAACACAATCCCAGAGCCGTAGCCGATCTCCGTTTGAGCCCATAGAGGCATGAACCATCTGAAATCCATACCGAGTTGGCACCCTCCCGCGCAACAACATCCCGGACTCCGGTCACAACTCTTGACGTGTCGTTCACCTGGATGAAGCATGCATCGGCGAGAGAGCGCTCCCCAGTACCTCCCATCGTTCACTTCCTGAACCAGGAGAGTCGCCCCCCATGTCTCGAACCCCCACAGACGTCCCGGAGCCCGGCCGTTACACCGTCGCGCGGCGCACCGTCCTCGGTGCGATGGCTGCCGGCGCGGCGGCGCCCGGACTGCTCGCACTGTCCTCACCGGCGTCCGCCTCACCCGCCGTGCCCGCCTCGCCCGCCCAGCAGCCGTCGGCCCTTCCCGGCGGTGGCGATCTCGGTCCGAACGTCATCGTCTTCGATCCTTCGACGGCGGGCATCCAGGCCAAGCTCGACCAGATCTTCCGGCAGCAGGAGTCGGCCCAGTTCGGCACGGGCCGCTACGCGTTCCTGTTCAAGCCGGGGACGTACAACGGGCTCAACGCCCAGCTCGGCTTCTACACCTCGATCGCGGGCCTCGGTCTGTCACCGGACGACACGACGATCAACGGGGACGTGACCGTCGACGCCGGGTGGTTCAACGGCAACGCCACCCAGAACTTCTGGCGTTCGGCGGAGAACCTCGCCCTCGCACCGGTCAGCGGCACCAACCGGTGGGCCGTCGCCCAGGCCGCCCCGTTCCGCCGTATGCACATCAAGGGCGGCCTCAACCTCGCCCCCGACGGCTACGGCTGGGCCAGCGGCGGCTACATCGCCGACAGCCGGATCGACGGCTCGGTCGGACCGTACTCGCAACAGCAGTGGTACACCCGCGACAGTTCGGTGGGCGGGTGGGTCAACGCCGTCTGGAACATGGTGTTCTCGGGCGTCCAGGGCGCACCCGCGCAGTCCTTCCCGAACCCGCCGTACACCACGCTCGACACCACACCGGTCTCCCGCGAGAAGCCGTTCCTGTATCTCAACGGCAGCGAGTACCGGGTGTTCCTGCCGGAGAAGCGCACCAACGCGCGCGGCGTCACCTGGGGCAACGGCACCCCGCGCGGCTCGTCGCTGCCGCTCAGCCAGTTCTACGTGGCCAAACCCGGTGTCACCGCCGCCACCCTGAACGCCGCGCTGACCCAGGGCCTCCATCTGCTGCTGACACCGGGGATCTACCACCTGGACCAGCCGATCCAGGTCAACCGCGCGGGCACCGTGGTCCTCGGTCTCGGCTACGCCACGCTGATCCCGGACAACGGCGTCACCGTGCTCAGGACGGCCGACGTCGACGGGGTCCGGCTCGCCGGGTTCCTCATCGACGCCGGGCCCGTCAACTCCGCGACCCTCCTGGAGGTCGGGCCGGCCGGAGCCTCGGCGGACCACTCGGCCAACCCGACGACCGTGCAGGACGTCTTCGTCCGCATCGGCGGAGCCGGCGCCGGCAAAGCGACGACCAGCATGGTCATCAACAGCCGCCACACGATCGTCGACCACACCTGGGTCTGGCGGGCCGACCACGGCACGGGCGTCGGCTGGGAGACCAACCGGGCCGACTACGGCATCCGCGTCAACGGCGACGACGTCCTGGCCACGGGGCTGTTCGTCGAGCACTTCAACAAGTACGACGTGCAGTGGTACGGCCAGCGGGGCCGCACGATCTTCTTCCAGAACGAGAAGGCGTACGACGCGCCGAACCAGGCCGCCATCCAGAACGGGAGCGTCAAGGGGTACGCGGCCTACAAGGTCGCCGACTCCGTGACCACTCACGAGGGCTGGGGACTGGGCAGCTACTGCTACTACAACGTCGCCCCGACGATCGTCCAGCACCACGGCTTCGAGGCGCCGAACAAGCCGGGCGTGAAGTTCCACGATCTGCTGGTCGTATCGCTGGGCGGCCAGGGTCAGTACGAGCACGTCGTCAACGAGACCGGCGCGCCCACGTCGGGCACCTCGACCGTGCCGTCCACGGTGGTCTCGTACCCCTGACCGCCCCGCGCGGAGCCTGACGTCAGCAGGACGCCAGGCTCTTGAGGTCCACCGCGTCGGCCATCGCCTGCATCCCCTTGTCGTTGGGGTGCAGGTGATCGCCGCCGTCGAAGAACGGCAGGATCAGCTGCGGGTCGTACGGATTGCGCGTGATCCTGTCGAAATCCGTCACGGCGTCGAGCGCGCCGCTGTTCCTGATCCAGTCGTTGACGCCCTGGCGCACGGCCTCGGAGGCGGCGTCGTAGTCGGACCAGCCCTTGAACGGCATGACGGTCGCGCCGACGACACATTTGCCCGCCGCGTGGGCCCGGTCGATGATCTGCCGATAGCCGGCGATCATGTCGTCCACCGTGACACCGGTATGGGCCTTGATGTCGTTGATGCCTTCGAAAAGGAAGACCGTGCGGACCCCGGGGTGGGAAAGGACGTCACGCCGGAGTCTGTTCACGGCGGCCTGCCCGGCGCCGTCCGCGAGCACCTTGTTGGCCGAGATCCCCGCGTTCGCCACCCCCTTCACGGTGAGCCCGGACGCGGCCTGGAGCCGCCGGGACAGATAGTCGGGCCAGCGGCGGTTCTCGTCCGTGGTCGAGGCCCATCCGTCGGTGATGGAGTCGCCGAGGGTCACCACCGAGCCGACCTCCGCGGACGTCTCCACGTCGACCGCGTCCAGCCAGTACCAGGAGCCCATCGGATCGGTCCAGTTGGTTGCGCCCTCTTCGGCCGCGTGGTCGCCCGCGGTCGCGTAGTTGGTCTGCATGGCCATGCCGTGGCCGGTGGTCGGTCCCTGGGCGCCGGTCACGTACAGGCTGATGACCAGGTCGCTCCGGTCGGCCAGCTTTCCGGGCAGCGGATCGCTGAGCACGGTCTCGCCTGCCGGGACGGTGACGGACTCGGCCCCTCCGAACGACAGCTGCCGGTTGGAACCATGGACCAGCTCCGCACCCTGCTTCCGCAGCCCGGCGTACGCGCTCGCGAAGGTCACCGGGTGCTCGCCGAAAGCGTTGGACAGCCGGATCCGCATGTTCGTGCCGCCGACGCTGGTACGCACGATCAGCCGGTAGCTGCGGTCGGCGGGGCCCGCGCCCTGCCGGTCGGCACTGGCGCCCCAGGTGACCACGGAGTGCTTCGCCTGCGACACGGCGACAGGCGTCACCGGCGTGTCCGACGAGGCCTGCGGCTGCGCGACCGCCGGGGCGGCCAGGGGTCCGCAGACCGCGAGGAGCAGCGCCGACACGACGCCCACGGCGCGGCGGCGTAACCGGGCGCCGCTCATCCGAGGCCCCTCAGGGTGACGGACTCACCGGGCTTGAGGCTGACCTTGCGCGAGGCACCGCCCGCGACGACGGTCGTCTCGCGGCCGCCGACGCTCTTCAGCGTGGCCCGGGTCACCTTGCCGTTCTTCCAGCTGATGTCGGCGACGAAGCCGCCGCGGACGCCCACGCCGGACACCGAGCCTGATGCCGCCCAGGCGGCGGGCAGGGCGGGCAGCAGTTCGATGTGTCCGGGCCGTGAGTAGACCAGCATCTCGACGATCGCCGCGGGGGTGCCGAAGTTCGCCTCGATCTGGAAGATGCCGCGGCCCGTCTCCACCTCGTAGATGTCGAAGAGGTTCATCGCGCTGCCGTTGCTGCCGTTGACCGACGGTTTCAGGTTGTTGACGACCAACTGGTAGGCGTTCTCCGCGTTCTTCAGCCGCGCCCAGCACAGGCTGCGCCAGGCGTTGGCCCAGCCGAAGCTGTTCATCCCGCGCGCGGTGAGCAGGGCGGTCGCGCCGTCGAGGATGTCCTTCGGCGTGGAGTCGTCCGGCCGGATCCGGTCGCCGGGGAAGAGGCCGATGAGCGGGGAGAGGTGCCGGTGGGTGGTCTCGCCGAGGTTGTCGGGAGACATCCACTCCTCCAGCCAGCCGGTCTTGGGGCTGACCACGGGCAGGTACAGGCGTGCCCGCAGTCCGTCGACGGTCCTGCGGTAGACGGCGTCCTTCCCGAGCGTCTCGGTAGCGGTGCGGTAGTTGCCGAAGAGGTTCCACACCAGTTCCTGGGCGTACGTGATGCCCTTGGCGTCGAGCGGGCCCTGCTCGGGCGACCAGTCGCTGTCGGCGATCAGGACCTCGCGCTCGGTCCCGGACTCGTCGGTGACGGTCGTGGTGACGAGTCGGGCCTCCCAGAACTGCACGGCGCCCTTGAGGAGGGGGTAGATCTTCTTGAGGTAGGCGCGGTCCTGCGTGTACTCGTAGTGCTCGAACAGGCTCTGGCAGATCCAGGCGTTGCCGGCCGGGTGCCACCACCAGCCGCCCCCGCCATAGGGGTTGGTGGAGATCGCCACGGTCCAGCCGGCGATCTTTCCGCTGGAGTTGCGGTACCGGTTGCTGGAGTCGTTGAACAGCCGCTGGGTGACCTCCGTCCAGTCGGGCAGCTGAACGAGGCAGTAATCGGTGAAGGCGTCGAAGCAGTCGGACAGGCCCGCCCGATCGGCCATCCAGTAGTTCATCTGGATGTTGATGTCGGTGTGGTAGTCGGCCATCCAGTCCGGGTCGTTGCCGTCCAGCCAGGGGCCCTGGAGGCCCATTGGCAGGCTGCCCCGGGATCCGGAGATCATGAGGTAGCGGCCGAACTGCAGGTAGGCGGCCTCGAGTTCGGGGTCGGGGATGTCGTCCCTGTGACGCGCCCGCAGCCGCTCCAGGGTGTCCAGCTCGCGCTGCGCGGCGGAGGACGTACCGAGGTTGATGTCCAGTTGTCCGAACACGGCCCGGAAGTCGGCGACATGCGTGTGCAGCAGAGTGCTCGCTGAGTGCCCGGCCGCGTTCAGGACCTTGGTCCTGGCGAGGCGCTCCGGGGCCAGGGACGGGTCGCGGAACTTCGTCGCCGCGTCGGGCACGTAGTTGGTACCGCCGCTGACGACGACGGTGAGGTCCTCGCAGCCGCTGAACGTGATCGACGTACCGTCGGCGCGGACCCTGCCCGTGCCGCTGTACGCGGTGACGGCGGCGCCGTACTTCAGGCCGTTGGCCAAGGAGGCGCCGAACGACGCGTAACGGCCCGCGCTGTTGGCGGTGGTGGACTCGCCGTGGGTGCCCGCGAGGGAGACGGTACCGGTGTAGGAGCCGCCGCCCTGCTGGGAGAAGTACAGGACGATGGCGTCGTCGGGGCGGCTGGCGAAGATCTGCCGCCGGTAGGTGACGCCGGAGATGTCGTACGAGGTGTTGATCAGGCCCTGGGCCAGGTCGAGGGAGCGACGGTAGTTGTTGACGTTGCCCAGGTCGTGGTCGGGGAGGGCGACGGTGAGCTCGGCCAGCATCGTCAGGGAGCCGAAGTCGTCGCGGCCGTAGGGGAATTGGCCGTCGCTCTGCAGCTTGTCGTTGAGACCGCCGGTCCACAGGGTGGCGTCGGTGATCATCAGGAGTTCGTCGGCGGGGTCGTTGCTCGCGAGCGCCGCCAGGCGCCCGTTCCCGATCGGCAGCCCCTGCTCGATCATCGACTTGGCGGAGCCGGGAGCCCCCCACCACAGCTGGTTCTTCGCGGCGTCGGCCGCGGACAGCATGGGCGATGCGATGGGGCGCGCAGGGGCCGCCGAGGCGGTGAAGGCGGCCGGACCGCCCAGTGCGGTGGCCGCGCCGACTGCGGCGGCGAGGGCGAGGAAGCCTCTGCGGCTGGGGGTGTTGTCGCGTGCTGCGGTGTGCTGAACGTCCACGGTTGTGCACTCCATATCCGGGAGCGGCTCATGCGGGAACGACGGCTGCGGACCGTCGGCTGGTACAGGTCCCCGCGGGGCCCGGGTGGTGTCACCGGGCCCCGCGGGAAGCAGGGTGGGCGGACTGCGGAACTCAGTCCAGCTGCTGAATTCGGACCGACTACGGAACTCAGACCGACTGCGGAACGACGATCTTGTCGACGTCAGGGGCGTATCCGCTGCCGCTGTCGAGGGTGATCGTGTTGGAGCCCGCCTTCAGCGCCAGTTGGACGCTGACCGTCTCGGCCGTGCTCCAGTCGCCCGTGGAGGGGAACTTCTCGCTGGTGCCGTTGCCGCTGTCGGAGGACACGGTCACCGAGCGGGGATCGCCGCTGACGTAGGCGATCTGGACGGTGTAGATGCCGTCCTTCTTCACCGTGACGTCGTTGAACCGCAGCTTGCCGCCGGTGTAGAGGCCGCCGACCTTCTTGCCGCCGGAGCAGGCGTCGCAGCCGGCGACCGAGGCGTTGCCCGACAGGGTGTTGGCGGCGGACTCGGCCTCGTAACCCGTGGTGGTCGGCGTGCCGCCGCCGGGCTTGATGGTGAACAGCCGCGAGCCGTGGGCGGGCAGCGCCTCGGTGATCTTGTTCTTGTAGGTCCCGAGGTCCGCCTTGTTCCACAGGTCGCGCACGGAGGCGTTTCCGGTGAATCCGAGGGAGGCCCACTGGGCGGTGACGGAGGCCGGCGAGTCGGCGAGGTTGAACAGGGCGACGGTGTGGCTGCCGTCGGCGTTCTTGGTGCCCCAGACCTGCTGGTCGCCGACCGGGGTGACCGGACGCGCCACCGGCGAGTCGTTCTGGTCGACGGCGATGACTTCTTTGTTGGTCAGCAGGGAGACGCCGTAGCTGTCCAGCCTGGTGAGGTCGTCACCGGTGAACAGCGGCGACTTGTTGATGGCCCACAGGGTCATGTAGCTCTGCCGCTCGGCCTTGGTCAGGCCGTCCATCTCTCCGTTGCCGACGTCGATGCCGTCCAGGTCGTTCCAGCCGCCCGGGCCCGCCTTGCGGCTCCAGGCGGGGGCGTCGTCCCACCGGTCGTTGACCGAGTTCTCCCAGGTGACGAGGGTGTTGCAGTAGCACTCGACATCGGTGTCGATGCGCCAGCCGTTGGAGTACTTCTTCCAGTCGGCGGCGTGGCCGATGTCGAGCGACCAGGAGAGTTCGAGGTGGATCGGGCGCCCGGTGGTGGAGATGGCCTGCTGCCAGGCGGCGACGTCGGGGACGTTGTCGTAGTTGTCACCGGACTTGAAGGAGCCCGGCCCGACGCCGTCCAGCTTGAGGAAGTCGTAGCCCCAGTCGGCGAACTGCTGCGCCTGCGAGTCGATGTACTTCTGCGCGCAGGGGTTGTCGAAGTTCAGCTTGTAGGCGTTGTCCCAGCCGTTGGTGGTGCGCAGGTCCGAGTAGACGACGTCGGCGGTGGTGCAGCCGGGGGCGTTCCAGATCGGCGTCCTGCCCTCGCCGTACGCCTCCTTCTCCAGGCCGACGGGCAGGTAGATGCCGGCCTTGAGGCCCTTGGAGTGGATGTGGTCGGCGACCGACTTCATGCCGTGGGGGAAGCGGACCGGGTCGGGCGTCTGGCGACCGTACTGGTCGAAGCCCGTCTTCCAGGTCTTGTCCATCCACCAGCCGGCGTCGATGTTGACATGGTTGTAGCCGTAGTTCTTCAGCTTGGCGGCGAGGGCGTCCGTCTGCTTCAGGACGTTCGCCTCGGTGAGGTAGCTGTAGTCGCCGTCCGGGTTGAGGCCCGGGTACTTCGACGACTGCATGCTCCAACTCGACCAGCCCATGTACGGCTTGGCGGCGGCGGGGGTGGTGGCGGGGGTCTCGCGCGGCACCGGGGTCTTGGCCTGTGCCGCCGGGACGGTCGCGGCGAGACCTGCCGTGAGGGCGAACACCACCACGGTTCTCAGGGTGCGTGCGGGCAGGACGGAATACGAGGATGACCGCATGGGTCGCGCCTCCTGTGGGGGGTTCAGGGTCGGGACGGCTCAGCCCTTGCCGGAGCCGATGGTGAGTCCGCTGATGAACTGGCGCTGAAGCGCGAAGTACACGAGGAGAGTGGGGATCGCGGTCATCAGGGAACCGGCCGCGATGAGGTTGGGATTGGTGAAGTACGCACCCTGGAGGTTGGCCAGGGCGGAGGTGACCGGGCGCTTGTCGCCGCTCTCGATCAGCGCGAGCGGCCAGAAGAAGTCGTTGTAGATCCAGATCGACTCGAGGGTCGCGAGGGCCGCGAACGCGGGGCGGCACAACGGCAGGATGATCTGGAAGAACTGGCGCCAGACGGGGGCACCGTCCACGAGCGCCGCCTCGGAGATCTCTTTCGGGATCGTCTTCATGTAGTTGCTGAGGACGAAGGTGCAGAACCCGGACTGGTAGGCGATGTGGATCGCGATGATGCCCCAGGCCGAGTTGTAGAGGAGGAGGGAGTCGCTCATCCACTCCGGCAGCGGGATGAGGAGGTAGAGGCGGTACAGGGGGGTGATGAGGACCTGTGCCGGGAGCAGGTTGCCCGCGGTGAACAGCATCAGCAGGACGATGTTCCAGCGGAAGTCGAAGCGGGAGACGAAGAAGGCGACCGCGGCCGAGAACAGCAGGGTGCACAGGACGGACGGCACGGTGATGAGGACGGAGTTCCAGAAGAAGTGCGGCATCCCGGACTGGCTCCAGGCGTCGCTGAAGTTGCCGAGGCCGATGCTGTGGGGCCAGGAGAGATATCCGTGCTTCGCGGTGTCCGAATAGGGCCGCAGCGAGGTGTACATGGCCCACAGCAACGGGACGAGCCACAGCAGGGCGATGCCGCCCAGCATCAGATGGCGGCCGGTCTGGCGCCGCGGCCCGGACGGGGTCTTCGCCGTCTGCTGCGCGCGCCGGGTCCGCGGTCGGGAGGCCGGGCGCGGCACGGTCGTGGTCACTGGTCCTCCTTGCGGAAGTTCTGGACGAGGAAGGTCCCGATGGCCGCAAGGGAGACCACGAGCAGGACGACCGCGAGGGCGGACCCGTAACCGATGTGACTGGACTCGCCGATGATGTTGTCGGTGATGAGCAGGGACAGGAGCTCCATGCCCGGCTTGCTTCCGACGCCGCCGCCGAGGACGTAGACGACGTCGAAGGACCGCAGGGACTCCATGACCGTGATGACCAGGATGATGACGTTGACCGGTTTCAGGGCCGGGAAGACCACCCGCAGGAAGGTCTGGCGTCCGTTGGCGCCGTCGAGCGCGGCGGCCTCCTTGAGTGCCGGGTCGAAACCCTTCAGGCCGGCCAGGTAGAGGATCATGATGTATCCGGTGTGCCGCCAGCTGGAGGCGACCAGGACGGCCCACAGGTTGAGGTCGGAGTTGCCGAGCCAGTCGATGTGGTGGCTGGATCCGGTGGCGCTCAGGATGCCGTTGAGCAGCCCCGTGTCGGGGTTGTAGATGATCTCCCAGATGAAGCCGACGACGGCCAGGGAGAGCACCATCGGCAGGAAGACGGCGGTCTGGTAGATCCTCGTGAAGCGGATCTTCCGGTCGAGCTGGTAGGCGAGGAAGATGCCGAACGGGGTCGGCAGCAGGGCCGTGAACAGCAGCCAGATCACGTTGTGCCGCACCGCCGGCCAGAACGGCGGATAGTTGGTGAAGATCTCCTTGTAGTTGTCCAGGCCGATCCAGTGGATGTCGGCCAGGTCGACGCCGTCCCAGGTGGTGAAGGACAGCCCCAGGGAGGCCAGTGCGGGCAGCCAGACGAAGAAGAGCAGGGCCGCCAACGGGATGCCGATGATGACGGTGAGGAAGATCCGGTCGCCGGTGCCGAGGCGGCGCGGGCGGGCGCCCTGCGGGGCGGGGGGTGTGGTGGGCGCGGAGGACACGGTGCGTGAGACCTTTCCGGTCCTGGTCAGGCCGTGAAGAAGCGCGAGCGCTGGGACTCGATCTTCGTCAGCGTTCCCGAGCCGTCGTCGGGGTGGCCGAGCCACTCGGTCAGGCCGGGGAGTACGACGGTGGAGATGAAGCCGGGGTCGCTGTCGCGGTCCGCGAACTGGCTGATGTGCTTGGCGGAGGCGATGAGGTCGTCGGACTTCTTCTGGAGCGCGTTGTACGAGCCGGTGGTCGCCTTCTCGTTGACGGCGAGGTTGCTCGGGTCGACGCCCATGTACAGCTCCTCGGCGTGGGCGCCGCCGAGGAACTCCAGGAACTTCTTGGCACCGGCCTCGTTCCTGGGCCGACGGCTGAGCATGAAGCCGTCCGTGGGTGCCTCGACGGCGTCCTGACCGTGCGCGGCGTCGATCTCGGGGAAGGGGAAGAAGTCGATGTCGGCGCGTATCTTCTCGTCGGTGATCTGCTGTCCGAGGAAGAGGCCGATGACGGCCATCCCGGACTTCTTGTCGAGCAGCGACTGGGCGGCGTCCTGCCAGGAACGGCCGGCGGCACCCTGTTGGTAGTAGGAGGCGAGTTCGCGCCAGTGGTCGAGGGTGGCGAGGGTGCGCTTGTCGCTCCAGGAGACCTTGCCGCGCATCAGGGACATGTGGAAGTCGTAGCCGTTGGTCCGCATGTTCACGTAGTCGAAGGCGCCGAGGATGCTCCAACTGTCGCCGCCGCCGTATCCGGAGGCGATCGGAGAGAGCCCGTCCTTCTTCATCCGCTTCGTGAGCGCGATGAACTCGTTCCACTTCTGGGGGACTTGGTAGCCGCGCTCCTTGAAGAGGCTCTTGCGGTAGAAGACGGCCCACGGGTAGTTGTACAGCGGCACGAAGTAGTACTTGCCGTCCTCGCCTCGGGAGAGCTGCTTGGTGGCGTCGCTGAAGTCGGCGCCTATCTTGTCCCACACGTCGTCGAGGGGGCTGCAGAGCTTCTTCTTGGCGAAGTACTGCATGCGGTAACCGGCGAACCAGGTGAAGACGTCGTCGGGGGTGCCCTGCAGATAGGTGGAGATGCTCTTCTGGAAGGTGTCGTGGTCGACGGTGTTCGTCTTCACCGTCAGACCGCTGTCTCTGGCGAACGCATCGGTGGCGGAGGCGTAGGCCTTCTTGGGGGTGGCGTCGGCGCCGTTGGATCCGAAGGTGACCGTCTTCGGGTCGGCCCCCGCTCCCCCGCCGCAGGCGGTCAGAACGGGCGCGGCCAGCGCGGCGGCGCCGAGTCCGAACAGTCCGCCGACGACTCTGCGGCGGCCCGGGTCACGCGCAGCCATTGGATTGCGGCTCTGCTGCGTCATTGTTGCTCCTCACGCGTGTCCGTACATGTCTGATCTTCAGTGCGTGGCTGTTCTTCAGTACGTGCTGGTCGGTGCGTGTGCGCTGTTCGGCGCGCGCTCGCCCCTCAGGGCGTGGTGCTCTTCAGCGCGCGTCCGAGGCGGTGATGAAGGACTGGATCGCGGTGGCCGCCGCCCCGCGCGCCCACTCCTCGAAGGGCAGCGGCCTGGTCTGTACGTCGCAGTCCGCGGCCGAGCCGAAGGCGGCCGCGGCGAACGCGTCACGGATCTGCTCGGCGAACAGGTCATAGGCGGCCAGGCCCTCGCCGGAGATGATCACGCGCTCGGGGCCCAGGAGGTTGGCCACGGTCGCGATGCCCCGGCCGATCGCCGCTCCCGCCCGGGCGTACACCTCCCGGGCTCCGGGATCGCCGTCATGGGCGAGGGCCAGGGCCTCGGTGGCGTCGGCGACGCTCGCGCCGGTGACCTCCCGGATCCGGCCGACGATCGCGGGGTCCGAGGCGATCGCCTCGACGCAGCCCCGGTTGCCGCAGTGGCAGCGGGGACCAGCCGGGTCGATCGCCACGTGCCCGATCTCACCGGCCACGCCGTGCGCTCCCGCCACCACCTGTCCGTGTACCACCAGACCGCAGCCGATGCCCGCGCCGACGGTCACCAGCGCGAAGTCGGACAGCCCCACCCCGGCCCCGAACCACTGCTCGGCCACCGTCAGCGCCCGGACGTCGTTGTCGAGGGTGACCGCCAGTCCGGTCGTGGTCGCGACCAGTTCTGCGAGGGGCACGTCGCGCCACTCCAGGAACGGGGAGTAGCGCACCACCCCGGCCGCGCGGTCCACGTCACCCGAGACGGCGATGCCGAGCCCTCGGACCTGCACCCCGAAGCCGTCCGCCTCCGTCAGCAGTTCCTGTGCGAGCCCCGCGACGGAGGTCAGTACCGCCTTGGGTTCGCGGGAGGTGAGCGGAACGCGCCGGGCGACCCGGATGCGGCAGCACAGGTCGGTGAGTACGGCGATGAGCTCGTCGCCCGTCACCTTGATCCCCAGGAACAAGGCCCTCCCGCCGTCGACCCGCACCGGGTTGGCGGGCCGCCCGAGGACGGGCTGCCGTGCGTCCTCGGCGATGTCCTCCACGAGGTAGCCGGCCTCGATCAGCGGCCGGACCGCCTTGGTGACCGCCGCCGCCGACAACCGGGTCCGCCCCGCTATCTCCGACCGCGTGAGCGGGCCGTGGGACAGCACGGTGGTGAAGATCTGGGAAGCGGCCGGCGTGTGGGCCGGGAACGCCTCGGTGGGAGAGGTCGAGCGCATGGCCGGAACCTAAGGCCTTTATTTTCTGCTGTCAATGAAAGAAACAGGACTCACTTGAGCATGCTCTATGAGGTACCTACGACCTGTGAATTCTTGAATGCGAGCGGCCATTGACATGTGATCCAAGGTCAGGATTGGCTTTCCCTTGTCTCGTACGTGAGCATCACCCGAACGCGAGGATCCATGTCGCCGATCTCCTTCGCCCCGGACACCGGGGTCTGGCTGCTGTCCACACCGCGCACCTCGTACGCACTGCGGATCGACGAGACCGGAGCGCCCTGCCATGTCGCGTGGGGCCCACGACTGACGCCGACGGAGGCCGGGGAGCTCGCCGTGCCACCCGCGCCCGAGGCCAGCAGCTTCGAGGGCAGACCGCCCGTCGGGGAGGAGCTGCCCGTCGACGGCGGCACGCGCTACGGACCTCCGTCACTGCAGGTGCGGTTCGCGGACGGCTCCCGCGCCTTCGAGTGGCAGCCGACCGGCCACCATGCAGACGAGGGCGAGCTGACCCTGTCGTTCCACGACCGCCGCTACCCGTTGCGGGTGGCGCTCCACTACCGGGTGCACGAGGACACGGACGTCATCGAGCGCTGGACCGTCGTCCGCAACGACGGCGACGAGCCCGTCACTCTGCTCCGTGCCGACTCCGCCGCCTGGACCCTGCCGCCGCTGCGGGACTACCGGCTCAGCCATGTCACGGGCCAGTGGTCCGCCGAGAGCCAGTTGCGCCGCGACCGACTGCCGTACGGCGAAACCGTGTTGACCAGCCGTCGCGGGATCACCAGCCACCACGCGAACCCGTGGCTGATGCTCGACGCGGGTGAGGCGACGGAGGACCACGGACGGGTGTGGAGCGCCGCCCTCGCGTGGAGCGGGAGTTGGCGCGTCACCGTGCAGCGCACCCCCGACGGGCGGGCCGGATTCACCGGCGGCCCCGGCCAGGACGGCACGACCGTGCCGCTCGCGCCGGGCGAGGAGTTCACCACTCCCCCGTTCGCGGGACTGTGCACCGACGGCGGCTTCGGCGCGGCCAGCCGCGCCTGGCACGCGTACGTCCTGGCCCATGTCCTGCCCCACGCGGACGAGTTCGCCCCGGTGCTCTACAACTCCTGGGAGGCCACCGGCTTCGACGTCGACGAGGTCGGGCAGAAGGCGCTCGCCGAGCGGGCGGCGGCACTCGGGGTGGAGCTCTACGTCGTCGACGACGGCTGGTTCGGGGCGCGCCGCAGCGACCGGGCGGGCCTCGGCGACTGGACACCGGCGTCCGACCGCTTCCCGGACGGGCTGGCCCCGCTGGTCCGCGCGGTGCACGGGCTCGGGATGCGCTTCGGCCTCTGGGTGGAGCCCGAGATGGTGAACCCGGACAGCGACCTGTACCGCGAACACCCCGACTGGGTACTGCACTTCCCCAGCCGCCCCCGCTCCGAGCTGCGCAACCAGCTGGTCCTCAACTTCGCCCGCCGCGAGGTCGCCGACTGGGCCCACGGCTGGCTGACCCGGCTGGTCGGCGACCACGGCATCGACTTCCTCAAGTGGGACATGAACCGCGCGTTCAGCGAGGCCGGCTGGCCCGACCGGCAGGACGGCACCGACCACCTCGGCCCCGCGTACGTGCGCAATCTCTACGGCGTCCTCGACCGGCTGCGGGCTGACCATCCGGGGCTGCGGATCGAGACGTGCAGCGGTGGCGGCGGCCGGGTCGACCTGGGCATCCTGGCCCGCACGGACCAGGCGTGGGCGTCGGACAACACCGACGCCGCCGACCGGATGGGGATCCAGCACGGCTACGGCCAGATCTACCCCGCCCGCACGATGGGCGCCTGGGTGACCGACGTACCCAACCAGCTCACCGGCCGTACGGTCCCGCTGCGCTTCCGCTTCCATGTCGCGATGGCCGGGGCGCTCGGCATCGGGGGCGATCTCACCCACTGGTCCGAGGAAGAACGACGCGAGGGGGCCGACCTGGTCGCCACGTACAAGAAGGTCCGCCATCTCGTCCAGCACGGCAGGCTGGACCGGCTGTCACCACCCGCCGAGGACTCGGTCTGCGTGGTGCAGTACACCGCCGCGGACGCCTCGGAGACCCTGCTGCTCGCCTACCGGCGCGTCTCCCACCACGGCGCGCCGAGGCTGCCGGTCCGGCCGCGCGGTCTGACCCCCGGGGGCCGCTACCGCGACGCCCGCACCGGCGTCGTGCACCACTCCACGGTGCTCGGCGAGTACGGGCTCGACCTCGACCTGCCCGCGGGCGACTGGTCCAGCACGGCGGTGCACCTCGTCCGGGAGGACTGACACTCCGTCAATGTGCTGATGGGCGCCCCATGGTCGCTCTCGCCCGTCGGGCGCCCGTCAGTACCGCTGAGCCTTGGCCAGCACGGGGGTGAGCTGGGGCTCCGCGGGCTGCCTGCTGATCACGACCGGCTGCGCCTTCTTGCCCGGCTCGAGGTTCTCCTTCCCGACGAACGACGTCTGCACGACCTTCCCGTCGGGGTTCTTGAAGTCGACCTGCACGGCGTACGACGCCGTCTTGCCGGAGTTGTTGGTGATGGTGACGACCACGGCGCGCAGCCCGCCGGTCTCCGCCGTGGGCAGGCCGGTCATGCTGACCTCGGACGTCGCGTTGCCGCTGCCCTTCACGTTCTTCAGCTGCTTCTCGGCGGTGGCGGCGGCGCGGGCGGTGTCGGCGGAGACCGAGGCCGCGAACTCAGACGCTCTGGCGGAGACGGAGGCGGCCGCCGACGACGCCCGCCCGGTCGCCGACTCGATGATCGAGGAGGCGGCCGAGGCGATGGCGGACGGCGGGGTCCCCGTGAAGTTGGACGCGTTCGGGGGCGTCGGCCGGGGTGTGATCGAGGCCGTACTGCTGCCGCCGCCGTCGTCCGAGCTGCATGAGACGAGAACGGAGCCGCACGCGATCGCGGACAGCAGGGCGGCGATACGCCGTGATCCGCTCCGGCCGTGGGGAACACCTCTGCTCATGGGGCTCGCCTCTTCCTGCCGTACGGGGCACGGGGGCTCGTCCTTTTCCTGCCGTACGGACTCCCTCATGCTCCGTGCCGCGCCGGGCGACGGCGAACCGCGGGGGCCCATTGGGGTGGCGCACACGGCATCAGCGCCCGTGCCGTGCTCCCTCCAGCCACGCGTCCGAGATCGCCAGGGCCGCCGCCATGATGCTCAGCTGCGGGTTGACCTCCGGGCAGCCCGGCAGGACCGAGCCGTCCGCCACCAGGACTCCGTGGACACCGCGCAGCCTGCCTTCGGGGTCGGCGGGCGCCCGCTGCGGATCGGCGCCCGCGGCCACCGTGCCGGTCGGGTGGAACGCCGACACGTGCAGATCGCGGGCGGTCACCGAGGTGAGCAGTTCGTCGAACGCGTCGAGCGAGCGGGCCCGGGGCGCACGCGGGACGCCGGTGAGGACCTCCTCCGCCCCGGCGGCGAAGAGCAGACGGCCCATGGCACGTACGGCGGTCATCAGCCGGTCGCCGTCGCGGGGGTCGAGGTCGTAGCGGACGAGTGTCCGTTCCCGGCCCCGGACCTGACCGGAGGGGCGGTCGGCGATCATGGCGCCAAGGGTCGCCAGATGGTCCGCGCCCTCCAGTTCCCGCCGCAGTTCCCGGCCGAGGCCGGGAAGGACGAAGCTGCTCATGCCGGGCGGGCTCGCGGTCGCCTCGACCAGGATTCCGCGTGCGTGCAGTTCTTCGACGCCGACACTCTGCAGCACGCCCCGCCAGGCCGTCACCGGCTCGGCGAAGCGTCCGGCGACGCTGGTGGCCGGGTGCACGCTGAGGTTGCGGCCCAGACGGGGGTGCCCGCCGAGACCCGAGCGGCGCAGCAGGGGCGGTGTCTGCAGGGTCCCGGCCGCCGTCACGACGAGGGGGCTGAGGATCTCCAGTTCGCTGCCGTCGGCGCGGCGGACCCGGACTCCGGCGGCGCGGGGCGGGCCCGGCACGTCGTGGTCCAGCAGGATGCGGCGGACCCGTGCGCCGGTGACGATCCGGGCACCGGCGGCGCAGGCGTCGGGCAGGACGGACAGCTGCACGCTCTGTTTGGCGCCGGTGGGGCAGCCCACCACACACTGGCACGAGCCCTTGCAGCCGGGGGCGTTGCGGCGCAGCGGCGCGGCCCGCCAGCCGAGGCGTTCGGCGCCGGCGAGGGTGAGCAGTCCGTTGTTGCCGAGGACGTCGAGGGGCTGCGGTGCCACGCGCAGGGTTCGCTCGGCCTCGTCGAGGAAGGGCCCGAAGCGGTCGGCGGGCCCGAACCCGAACGCGCTGCTCCAGCGTGCCAGGACATGGTCCGGAGTGCGGTAGCAGGTACCGGAGTTGACGACGGTGGTGCCGCCGACGGCACGGCCGACCGGCAGCAGGATCGGCGGACGGCCGACGGCCACGGTGGCGCCGCCGTCCCGGTACAGCTCGGCGAACCGGTCGAGGGGCGCCCGGCGGCCGAAGGACGCGGTGGAGTGGTGCCGGCCCTCCTCCAGGACGACCACGTTCAGTCCGGCGAGCGCGAAGGTCCGTGCGGCCATCGCGCCGCCCGCTCCGGAGCCGACGACGATCACGTCCGCGGTGCTGCGGGCCGGCCATTCCTCCGCCGGGGTGCAGTCGAGGGGCGGATCGACCGGGGTGGTCGCGGTTGCGGGGGCGACCGGCATCCGTTCGGTGCCCGCGGCCAGCAGCACGGGAACCTTGAGGAGGTCCAGCAGCGGGGCGAGCCGGGGTCGTGCGGCCAGGGAGCGGAGCACGTCCTCGCGTTCGTCGGGGCCGAGAGCCGCCAGGCGTCTGCCGGTGCGCACCACGGCGTACGTCTCCAGGGCGGCGACGGCGGTGTGCACCGCGGCGCGGGCGGGCCGGGGCAGTGCGGCGAGCACCGAGTCGAGGCGGTACGGCACACGGGCGGGCCACTTCATGCCGCCCTCGTCGGCGAGCAGCGCGGCGACGAGCCCGTCGGCGGTCATCGGTCGCCCGACTCGGCGTGCGCGGTGCCGTCCAGCACCCAGGAGGCTTCCGGGCGCCAGTGGCCCCACCAGCGCTCCAGGACGATCCGGGCGTCGGCGGACTCGCTGTTGCGGCACACCGCGCGGGCGCCGTCCGGGTCGCGGTACTCCAGGGTGAGGGTCCGCTCTGCGGGCTGATTCACCTCGACGCGGATGCGGCGCAGCGCCGTCCGGCCGGTGACCGTCCATGCGGGCAGGCCGAACGCGGCCTTGAAGCGTCCGAGTCCGAGCCGGCCGATGGCGGAGCGCTCCGGTCGCCGCGGCCAGGTGCGACCGCCGCGGCGCAGGCGCAGGAAGACGAGCGGGGGCAGCCGTCGCAGCGCGGGCCGGGTGGACACGGCGGCGACGATCTCCAGGACGTCGCCGTCGCCGAGGTCCGCGTGCAGCCAGGTCCACCGGTGCGCGTTGCCGTGCCCGTAGATCCGGGCCGATGCGCCGGGTGCGCCGCGCAGGGTCAAGGTCGCTCCCCCGTACGAGACTTCGCCTTCGTACGTGGCTCGGTCGGCCGGGAGCATCTGGGCGGCGGGCAGCACGGGGCGGCGCCATGACCAGCGGGGGAAGGTGAACAGCGGTGGCCCCTGCGGTCGTTCGGTGAGATTCCAGGAGAAGTCGCCTGCTGTGCCGGTCAGTTGACCGGCACAGCACGTCACATCCTCGGCTGCGAATCCGTCCGTCGGCCGGGTCCAGGGAACGGGTCCGAAGCGGGCGTGCCGTACCTCGCCCTCGCGGGGGAACGCCGCGGCCCAGCCATGGGCGAACGGCTCGGATCCGTCGGCGGGTGCGGTGAGTTCGTGGTGCAGCCAGATTCCGGTGCCGCTCGCCGGGTCGGTGAGGGTGGTGTACCAGACCTCGGTGCGGCCCGGGACGCCGTTCCATCGCGGGGCCAGGTGTTCCGCGGGGTTCTCGCGGCGCGGGAAGCGGAAGCTGAGCAGGAAGGGGGCGAGTCCGGTGGCCACGGGGAAGCGCAGGACGCCCTCGCCCACCCGTGTGCCGCCCTCGTACACGGTGAACGGCAGCACGGTCATCGACGCGAGGGGACGGCGCGGGGTCACCGACTTCCAGCCGTCCAGCGTGAGGCGGCGCCCGCCGGCGGTGAACGTGAGCCGGTAGCGGATGCGCCGCCCGGCGATCGGCGACACCTCCAACTCGCCCTCGACGCAGCGGTCGTCGGCGTGTCCGGCGATGCGCGCCCGGCCGGTCAGGCGAGCCCGCGTCGTGCGGTGCGGGAGCAGGACCCGGTCGGCGGCGGCGCGCAGGTCGAGCCGGATGCGCCGCTCGCCGGGCTCGCCGTCGAGGCGGACCGTGCCGAGCATCGTCTCGGTGAACACCGTGCCCCTCACGCGAGACCCTCCAGCATGATGCGCTCGGTGACCCGGAGGTAGTCGTCGGCCGCCGCGTGCGCTCGCCGGGCGTCCCCCGCGGTCACGGCCTCGACGACCGGCGCCAGCCGCTCGTGGGCGGCCTCCGGGTCGGTGAAGGGTCCCTTCAGCAGGGAGCGGACCGGCAGGTAGGCGTTGAAGAGGGTGTTCGTCAGCAGCACGTAGACGCGGTTGCCGGTGGCGCGGGCCAGTGCACGGTGGACCTCCACATCGGCCAGCTGCACCGCGTCGGCGCCTTCGGTACGCCGTACGGCCGCCAGCAGCGCGCTCAACTCGGCGCGTTGTACGCGGGTGCCGCGCTCGGCGGCCCGCCCGGCGATCAACGCGCCCACCCCGCGCCGCACTTCGAACACCTCGCGCACCCAGCCGGCGTCGTGCCGCACGAGCATGGGAAGGAGATCCGCCCCGCCGAGCCGGGCGTAGTCCCGCACCCGGGTCCCGACTCCGTGCCGGGTCTCCAGCAGCCCGGCCTGCACGAGCCGCCCGAAGGCGTGCTTGAGCGTGGTCCGCGTGACGCCGTACCCGTCGGCCAGCCGTCGTTCAGCGGGAAGGTAACTCCCCGCCGGATGACGGCCGTCGAGTATGTCCGTACGCAGCCGGTCCTCCAGGACGTCCACGATGGTCTCGCGGGGCAGAGCCTCCACGTTTCCCCCTCCGGGCAAGTGGCTGAGTGGATGAGCCACTGAACCAGTGGAGGCTTTTCGCGGTCAACCCCCTTGACGGCAAAGGGTCATGGGCGACGACCGCGAACGAACCGCCCGTGCCGCGCTCGCGACGCCGAGACCCTGCGCACGAGGGGTCAGGCCTGGTCGTCGGACACGGGGAAGGGCGGCCCGGACCCACGTCTCGCCCGAACTCACCATCGGCACCGGCAAGTTGGACCGGACCAACTTTGCGTGAATCGTTGACATGTACGTCACCCGAGCGTAATTCTGAGAGCGCTCTCAAGAGGAAGCGGACGATTCCCGTCCGCGGTATTCCACCTCGCTGAACCCCCACATCAAGGAGGCAGAGAGTGCGCGTACACACCAGATGGCCGGCTTGGGCGTTGGCCTCGGCCACGCTCTCCGCGGCATTGCTCACCTTCGGCGCGCCCTCCCGTGCCGAAGCCGCCGTCCCGGCGACCATCCCCCTCACGTTCACGAACAACTCGGGCCGCAGCGAGCAGGTCTACGTATACGACCTCGGCACGCAGCTCTCGACGGGGAAGCAGGGCTGGGCCGACGCGAACGGCACCTTCCACGCGTGGCCCGTGGGCGGCAATCCTCCGACGCCCGCGCCCGACGCGTCGATCGTGGGACCGGCCAACGGCCAGTCGAAGACGATCCAGCTCCCCAAGTTCTCCGGACGGATCTACTTCTCGTTCGGGCAGAAGCTCGACTTCCGGGTGACGACCGGCGGACTCGTGCAACCGGCCGTGCAGAATCCGAGCGACCCGAACCACAACATCCTCTTCAACTGGTCCGAGTACACGCTCAACGACTCCGGTCTGTGGCTCAACAGCACCCAGGTCGACATGTTCTCGGCCCCGTACGCCGTCGGGGTCAAGCTCGCCGACGGGACCACGAAGAGCACCGGTCACCTCAAGGCCGGTGGCTACAACGCCTTCTACAACGCGCTGCGGAGTCAGCCGGGCGGCTGGGCGAACCTCATCCAGACCCGGTCCGACGGCACGGTTCTGCGGGCGCTCGCCCCGGGACACGGCATCGAGGCGGGCGCGCTGCCGGCCACCGTCATGAACGACTACATCAACCGTGTCTGGACGAAGTACAGTTCGTCGACCCTGACGGTGACACCGTTCGGCGACCAGCCGAACACCAAGTACTTCGGCCGGGTCTCCGGTGGCGTCATGAACTTCACCAACAGCTCCGGTGCGGTCGTCACCAGCTTCCAGAAGCCCGACGCGGACAGCATCTTCGGCTGCTACAAGCTGCTCGACGCGCCCAACGACCTGGTGCGCGGCCCCATTTCACGCACCCTGTGCGCGGGCTTCAACCGCACCACGCTGCTGACCAACCCCAGCCAGCCGGACACCACTTCCGCGAACTTCTACGCGGACGCGGTGACCAACCAGTACGCCCGCAACCTCCACGCGCAGATGGCCGACGGCAAGGCCTACGCGTTCGCGTTCGACGACGTCGGCAACCACGAGTCCCTCGTCAACGACGGCAATCCGCAGCAGGCCTTCGTCACGCTGGATCCGTTCAACTGACGGAAGTCCCGCCGGGGCGGGATGGGGGGCAGGTCCCGAGCGGGACCTGCCCCCCATCCCATGGCGCCACGGTCGGCGGCGTCGCATGTCCTTGTCCGCGCGACAGGCCGTCATCGGCGTCCCGGCTCGTCGTCGGACTCCAGGCAGAGCACGGGGACCCGTTGGACCAGGTTGTTCTCGAAGCCGCCCCTGTTCCAGGGCTGGTCGAGCGGCTGGGTGTGCCCTTCGGCGTCGGTGGCACGGGCGCTGAGGACATGCCGGCCGGGGGTCGCCGTCCAGGTGAACCGCCACGCGCGCCAGGCCCAGCGGTGATCGTTCGCCCGGTCCAGTTCGGCCGGGCACCAGGAGCGCCCCTCGTCCGTGCTGACCTCGACACCGGTCACCGGCGCACGCCCCGACCAGGCACGTCCTGTCAGGGTGACGGTGCCCGGCCGGACCGCCCGCACCCGCGACATGAAGTCGGGGAAGCCCGGCGGGACCAGCAGGGCGCGCGGGGCGATCCGGGTGACCGGCTCGCCCTCCTCACCGGCGTCCTGCCGCAGCCGGTACGCCACAGCCTGCTGGAATCCCCGGAACGGCGTCTCCGTCACCGTGATCTCCCGGAGCCACTTCACATGCGCCATGCCGTACCAGCCCGGCACGACGAGACGCAGGGGATGTCCGTGCTGCGGCGGCAGCGGGGCGCCGTTCATCGCGTACGCCACCAGGACCTCGGGCTCGTCGCCCCGCGCCACGTCCAGCGGAAGGGCACGCCGGTAGTCCTGCTCGACGCCGCGCTCGACGCCGTGATCCGCGCCGGTGAACACCACGTCCACCGCGTCCTGTCCGACCCCCGCCTCGGCGAGCAGCATCCGCAGCGGCACGCCCGTCCACTCGGCGGTCCCGACCGCCTCGACCAGCCACGGCTGACTCACCGGCCGGGGCATCAGCAGGGCCCGACCGTTGCCGGCGCATTCCATGGTCACCCGCTGCCTGACCGCGGGGTACGCCTTCAGCTCGTCGACTCCGAGCAGCAGCGGGCGCCGCACCCGCCCGCCGAGAACGAGCTGCCAGGAAGCCTCTTCGGCGTACGGGATGTCGTAGTGCGTCAGCACATAGTGCAGCCCCGGCGGAGTGACCTCGTAGCGCAGGGCCTCCAGCGGCAGTCCGTGGTTCCGGGCGGCGAGAGCCAGCTCTTGGGCACTGATGCCCTCCTCCGGACCGGCCAGCCGGGCGGGTGCGCTCATGTCCTCGAGACGATGCCCCATGACCGCATTGTCCGCCCGGCCGGGGAGGCGGCGCCAGATGGGTGTCAGGCGGGGCGCGGACCGACGCTCCGGTCCACCAGGTCACACCAGCCGGTCTCCAGGCGCTCCGGCGACACACCGCGCTGGCGGGTCAGATGCCCGATCAGGGCGGGGTCCAGGTATCCCATCAGGGTCTGGGCGACGAGCTCGGTGTCCGTGACGGTGCCCGAGCCCGTCTGCCGCAGCAGCATGCACACATGCATGAAACGGACCCGGTACGGCGCGGAGGTGAAGCGGCGGGTGGCCTCGGGCTCGGCGGCGAGGTACAGGTCGAGCTGTTCGGAGGTCTGGCGCAGGGCATGGCATCCGAAGGCGTGCAGGCGCTCGACCGGTGACGCGCCGGGGCCCAGCGGGGCCGGACCGCTGATGAAGGCGGTCTGGAAGCGCTGCTCGGTGTGGTCGAGCAGCGCCATCAGGAGGCCGGTGCGGTCTCCGAAGCGCCGGAAGACGGTTCCCTTGCCCACCGCCGCCGCGCAGGCGACGCCTTCCATCGTGAGTCTGGCCACTCCCTGTTCCTCGACCAGCCGGGCGGCAGCCTCCAGCAGCCGCGCGCGGTTGCGGGCGGCGTCGGCGCGCAGCGGGGCGTCATCAGGGGCGGTGAGCTCCATGAGGACAGGCTCGTCGGACGGTTCCGGTCGCTTCGGAAACGGCGGAAGTGGATGGGACATGAAGCCAGCGTAACGGCAACAGGGTCAACTGGACTGCGGTCCGCTTCGGTGGTACACCTTTAAGCGGACCTCGGTCCGTTTTGTTGCGGCAGTGTTTCATCGGCTCAGCGTTTTCCAGTTTCGGGAGATATCCATGTCCGTACGCATCCTCGCGCTCGTCGGCAGCCTGCGCGCCGGTTCCCACAACCGTCAGCTCGCCGAGGCGGCCGTCAAGCTCGCCCCGGAGGGTGCCGAGGTCGAGCTCTTCGAGGGCCTCGCCGAGATCCCCTTCTACAACGAGGACATCGACGTCGAGGGCAGCGTGCCCGCCTCCGCCGCCCGGCTGCGCGCCGCGGCCTCGGCCGCCGATGCCTTCCTGCTCTTCTCGCCCGAGTACAACGGCACCATCCCGGCCGTCCTGAAGAACGCCATCGACTGGCTGTCCCGTCCGTACGGCGCGGGCGCCTTCACCGGCAAGCCGGTCGTCGTGGCCGGCACCGCGTACGGCCAGTTCGGCGGCGTCTGGGCGCAGGACGAGGCCCGCAAGGCCGTGGGCATCGCCGGCGGCACCGTGCTGGAGGACGTCAAGCTCTCCGTCCCCGGCTCCGTGGTCCGCTTCGCGGAGACGCACCCGGTCGACGACGCCGAGGTCGCCGCTCAGCTCGCCGAGGTCCTGAACCGGCTGCACAGCCACGTCGGCGCGTCCGAAGCCGCCTGACAACCCCCTTGTGGGCCGGTCCGGTCGACCCGGGCCGGCCTTCGGCATGTCGCGACCCGGTCACCGCCTGTCGCAAGATCGCCACGCCTCTGGCGGAGCCTCACCCTCCGCGACAGGATGCCCGCATGCAGAGCGATCTCTTCTCCAGTGACCACATGGTGCAGCCCGCCGTGGCGGCGGGCATGACCGTCCAGAACGCCAAGTCCATCAAGTACGCCGTCCAGGGCGAGATGTTCGCGCGCCAGGGCGCGATGGTCGCCTACCGGGGCAGTCTCCAGTTCGAGCGCAAGGGCCAGGGCGTGGGCGGGATGCTCAAGCGGGCGGTCACCGGTGAGGGACTTCCGCTGATGACCGTCCGGGGGCAGGGCGAGGCCTGGTTCGCGCACGAGGCGCAGAACTGTTTCATCGTGGGCATCGAGCCGGGCGATGTGTTCACCGTCAACGGCCGCAACGTCCTGTGCTTCGACGCCTCGTTGTCGTACGAGATAAAGACCGTGAAGGGCGCGGGCATCACCGGCGGCGGTCTGTTCAACAGCGTCTTCACCGGCCACGGCAGCCTGGGCCTGATATGCGAGGGCAACCCACTGGTCATTCCCGTGTCGCAGCAGCAGCCGGTGTTCGTCGACACCGACGCGGTCGTCGGCTGGACGGCGCATCTGCGCACCTCGCTGCACCGCTCGCAGTCGATCGGCTCGATGATCCGAGGGGGTTCGGGCGAGGCCGTACAGCTGAAGCTGGAGGGTGAGGGCTACGTGGTCGTACGTCCCAGTGAGGCGACACCGCAGAAGACGCAGCAGCACTGATCCGGGGAACGGCGAAGGGTGCCCCGCCCGGACGGCGGGGCACCCTTGTGTCATCCGTCAGGGTGTCCGTCAGTGGTCCGCGGCCGGGGTGTTGGCGACCGTGACGTCGACGGCGGCCCACGCCGCGTCCACCGCCTTGTACTCGGTGCCGTTCGCCCCGTACATGTCGGCGGCGGCCTTGAGCGTGGCCGTACGCGCGTCATGGAAGTCGGTCGTGGAGACCATGTAACGGGTGAGTGCCCGGTAGAAGATGGCGGTGGCCTTGGTGCGGCCGATCCCGGTCACCCGCGAACCGTCGTACGTCGGCGAGTCGTACGTCACGCCGCCGATCGTCTTGCGGCCGCTGCCCTCGGCGAGCAGGTAGTACGCGTGCGAGGAGACACCGGAGCCGGCGTGCACCTCGGTGTCGTACGCGGCGGGCGACCAGTAGTCGATCGTCTCCTCGAGCCGGTCGAGGGACGGGTGGTCGAGACGGCGCAGGAACTTCTGGGCGAGGCCCAGCTTCTCCCCCACCAGGTAGTTCGGCGGGTTCTTCGGGTTGTTCGCCGAGAACTCGACATTCGAGCCGAAGATGTCGGCGAGCGACTCGTTCAGGGCGCCCGGCTCGCCGTACTGGTTTCCGTCCTCGTCCACGCGGGTGGGTTCGAGGGCGGCCGTCGCGTCGACGACGCCATGGGTCAGTTCGTGACCGGTGACATCGAGGACGACCAGCGGCTTCTTGAACAGATCGCCGTCGCCGTCGCCGTACAGCATGCAGCCGCACGTCGAGTCCCAGAAGGCGTTGCCGACCTTGTTGCCGAAGTGGACCATTCCCCGGGCGCCGGCACTGTTGTTCTTGATGCCCTTGCGGCCGAAGGTCTTCTTGTAGAAGTCCAGGGTCTGGGTGATGCCGTACTGCGCGTCGACCGCGGCGGTGGCCCGGGCCGCCGTGGTGCCGGTGCCCCACTTGTTGTCGCCGTCGGTGAACGTCTTGCCGCGCGCGAAGGACTCCAGTTCCTGGCCCTTGGCGTCCCGCGTCTCGGTGTTCCACCGGGTCGGGTCCTTGAGGAGATAGCTGGTCCGCGCGGTCCGGGTGGTGGTCAGCGCCACCTTGCCGGCGAAGAGGGAGGCCCCACTGCCGGTGGCCTTGACCGGGTAGTGGCCGGCCGCGGCCGCACTCGTGAGACCGGACAGCCCGGGAGCCGTACCGATCCGCGGGGTCGCGCTCTCGCCCCGCTTGCGCAGCGTGTCCGCCAGGGACGGCGATATGAACTCGTCGGTGTTGGGCGTGTTGCTGCGGATCCGGCCGGTGTGGGCGTCCACGACGACCGTGCTCGATCCGCCGGCCTGCGTGGTGTCGCTGTCCATGACGAGAACCTGGTAGGCGAGGGCGGCGGCGCCGTCGCGGGCGTCCACGACGAGCCGGGCGCTGCCCGCGTCACCCTTCGCGACGGCCTCGGCCTTCCGCTCCGCCTGCTCGGGCGTCAGCTTCGCCTCGACGGTGGACGGCTTCACCACGTGGTCGGCGGCCCGGGTCACACCCAGGTACTGCCCCCGCTTGCCGAGGTGGACGACCATGTCTCCGCCGAGGACCGGAAGGCCCCGGTGGGTACGGACGAAGCGGACGTGCTGCTTTCCGTCCGGGTCCGTCATCACGTCCTTGACCTGGAGAGTGTCGCCCTGGGTGACACCGGTGGCCGAGGCGTGCGCGAACGCCGCCGCCCTGGCGGCGGCCACCGGCGAGGAGGCCGAAGTCGCCACACGGGCGGGCCCGTCGGGGGCCGACGCGAAGGCGGGGCCGGGGAGCGTGGCAGCCGTCGTGACCGCAACGGCGATCGCCACGCGGCGTATGTGGGGTCTACGCACTGAGTTCCTTTGCACGGGGGCGGCCGGGATCGCCAACCGCCTTACGGCGCGGCGCTGTTGGGCGTCGCGGGGGCTGTCGGGCCCCGATTCGCCACCCTCACCGATTGCCCATGTACATGTAAAGAAGAAAGATCCCTTTTCTTGCTTTTGTGGGCATCTCTTTACAAATATTTGCTTCTTGGCGATCAATGAGCGGCCAACAGTGCACCGCCCGGACAGATGTGAGGGGGAATGAGGCGGTTGCCTGGCGAGGCTGGTTGACGCGCGTATGTGACCCATGTCGCACAGCGCGGAGGGCGTCAGATCGTGCGCTCGGCGAGGGCGGACAGCACCGTGCGCAGTTCCGCCGCGGGCCCCTGCGCGAGGGGAACGCCCGCCAGGAGCGTGTCCGCCGCGGCCAGATGGCGGCGCGCCTCGCGCACGGCCGCCGCGCGACCGCCGGCCCTCTCTACGAGGGCCGCCGCGCGACGGGCGCCCGCGCCGTCGAGAGAGCGGGAGACCCCGAGGAGTCCGGCCAGTTCCGCGCACCCGGGCGCGTTGAGCGCGGCGAGGACCGGCAGGGTCTTCTTCCCCTGCCGCAGGTCGCCGTGGACCGGCTTGCCGGTGACCGACGGATCACCCCAGATGCCGAGCACGTCGTCGGCGATCTGGAAGGCAACGCCGAGATGACGTCCGGCGCGGTCCAGCGCGGTCACGGTCCCGCCCGGCGCTCCCGCCAGCCGGGCGCCGAGCGCCAGCGCGCAGCCGAGCAGCGCACCGGTCTTGCGCTCGGCCATCGTCTCGTACTCCCCCGCGCCCACCGCCCCGGGACCGGTCCAGGGCCGGTCGGCGAACAGCAGGTCGTCGGCCTGGCCGCGCACCAGGTCACCGAGGGCCGCGGTCAACTGCCGTACGGCGAAACCGGCTTGGGGGGTCAGGGCCACGGTCTCCACGGCCAGCGCGAACAGCGCGTCGCCCGCGAGGACGGCGGGGCCCGTGCCGTAGGCCTTCCACACGGCGGGGCGCCCCCGGCGCAGTGCGTCCCCGTCCATGATGTCGTCGTGGAGCAGCGAGAAGACGTGGACGAGCTCCACCGCGACGGCCCCCGGCACACCCGCGTCGGCCGGGCCCGAGACGGCCTCCGCCCCGAGGACGGCCAGCGCCTGCCGTACACCCTTGCCCTGGCTGTGATCGGCGGGGGCGCCACCGACCTCGCAGCGGCCGAGCGCGTACCGGGCCATCTCGGCGACCCAGGGGTGCAGCGTGTCGATCGCCTCCGACAGGGCGGGGGCGGCGAGTTCGCGGCAGCGGCGCAGCACCTGCGCGGCGGACGGCGGCGACTGGGCGGCTGCCGGATTCACCGATTCCGCCGGGACCGTCGAGCGGTGCAGGGCGGTCGAGGTCATCACGCGGCCTCCGTCTCGCCGGTCTCGGGCGTCAACCCGAGCTCTGTCCGCGCCCGTTCGACCATCCGGTGGGCGTGCCGCAGCCCGATGCCCTCCAGAGCCACGGCCAACTCGTCCAGTTCGGCGGCGGTTTCGGCGCGGTCGCGGCCGAGGCGGGCGAGGGACTTGACCAGTCCGAGCCGGGACAGGGCTCGGCCGCGCGGTTCGCTCATCGCCTCGAACTCGGCGAGGGCCCCGGCGTAGACATCGCGGGCCTGCTCGTAACGCCCGGCCCGGTAGAGGACGTTGCCGCGCATCTTGTGGTTGTAGGCGAGCGCGCCGGACAGCTTCATCGCGCGGCAGGACACCTCCGCCTCACTCAGCAGCTCAAGGGCGCGGTCCGTGTCCCCGTCGCGTACGGAGACGATGTCCGCGAGTCCTCGCAGCGCCCAGGCGTGGCCACGCCGGTCCTCGGCTCGGGCGGCTATCCCGGCCGCTTCCTCGAACATGGCGTAAGCACTCTCGTACGCGCCGGTGTTGCGGTGGATCTGGGCGATGCCCTCCAGGGCCCACACGGTGTGCCGGGCCTCGCCGCGCTTACGGGCCTCGGCCAGCAGCTGCTCGTGCAGGGCCGTCACGGCCGCGTAGTCGCCCTGGATGCGGCCGGTCTCCGCCATTCCGGCCAGCGAGTAGCCGCGCACGACAACGTCCCCTGACTGTCCGCCGAGTTCGGCGGCGAGCCGCAGCAGCCGCCACGCCAGCGGGAACGCTCCGCGCTGGCGGGCCAGCGTGCCGCCGCTCCACAGCGCCCACGCCATCGCGGCACCGTCGCCGGCCTCCCGGGCGGTGCGGTAACTCGCCTTCCAGGCCCGGTCGGCGTCCGCCACCTGCCCGAGCCGGCGGTGCGCCTCGGCGACCGCGAGGCCCGACCGGGCGGCCTCGGCGCGCGCGCCGGTGCGTTCGGCGGCGCGCAGTTGCTCGGTGCCCGCCGCGAGGACGTCGGTCAGCGAGGAGTTCACCGACAGGGTGGTCAAAGCGCCCTGGTACTCCGGGGCGAAGGCCTTGCCGTACATGAATGCCTTTCTGTCTGCCACCGTCCGTCCGCATACGGTCGCGGCCCGGTGGTGATGCTGTAGTCGACTCCTTCAAGGCGGTGACGTGCCACGACCTTGCTATACACTCGACGTATACACAGCATGTATACGCAAAGGGTATAGTGTGTCCGATTTCCGTCCGCGAATTACTGCTTCATGGAGGTCCGTGCGCCACCCGCCCGTTGCCGATCAAGACGGCGATCGTGTCCGCGAGGTTGCCTGGCCGCCCGAAACACGTTGCGAGGCGGCCCGAACGGGACGCAGGATGGCGGAAGTCGACCCCTTCCCCACGGAAAGCAGGCCGCCGTGTCAGCAGCCCCGATGCACGTCGGCGAGGCGCGGATCGATGGTTCGCTCGTACGACGCCTGCTGGCCGAGCAGTTTCCGCGATGGGCCGAACTGCCCCTGAAGCGTGTGGAGTCGGCCGGAACCGTCAACGCCCTCTACCGTCTCGGCGACGATCTGGCCGTCCGTCTCCCGCGGATCGCGGACGGCGCCGACGACGTGGTCAGGGAGCACGCGTGGCTGCCGCGGCTCGCCCCGACGCTCCCGTTCCCGGTCCCCGAGATCCTCGGCCTCGGCACCCCCGCGGCGGGCTATCCGTGGCACTGGGCGGTACTGCGCTGGCTCGACGGCGACCTTCCGGTGCCCGGCGCCCTCACCGACGCACCGGCGCTGGCCGCCGACCTCGGCACGTTCGTCGCCGCCCTGCGGGGCATCGACCTGCCCGGCGGGCCGACCGCCTACCGCGGCACCCCGCTGGCCACGGTGGACTCCGAGACTCGAGCGGCGATCGCCGGCCTGCGCGGCGTGATCGACACGCGGGCCGCGACGGCGGCCTGGGAGGCGGCACTCGCGGCGCCGTCGTGGACGGGCCCGGCGCGCTGGCTCCACTCGGACCTGATGCCGATGAACCTCCTGATCAGCGGGGGCCGCCTCGCGGCCGTCATCGACTTCGGCACCCTCGGCACCGGCGATCCGGCCTGCGACTTCATCCCGGCCTGGAACCTCCTGCCGGCCGCGGCGAGGTCCGTCTTCCGGGACACGGCGGGCGCCGACGACGCCGGCTGGGCGCGCGGCCGTGGCTGGGCCCTGTCCATGGCCCTGAACCAACTCCCGTACTACCGCACCACGAACCCGGTGATCGCGGGCAATGCCGAGCACGTCATCCGTGAAGTACTGGCCGACCGGAGGGCGGTGTAGACGACATCACTCCACGAGGGCCTGTGTGCCGAGAACTTCGAGGAGGGCGACACGTTCGGCGTCCTCCGTGCCGGGCTCGGCCGTGTAGACCATGATCCGCAGGTCGCTGCCCGCGACGCTCAGCACGTCGCAGTCCAGCGTCACGGCGCCGATCTGGGGATGATCGATGGTCTTGCGGGACACGTCATGGCGGGCGACGGCTCCGGACTCCCACAGTTCCGCGAACCGCACGCTGTTCGCACACAGGTCCTCGATCAGCTGCGTCAGGCGTCGGTCCGTCGGGTACCGGCTCGCGGTCGCGCGCAGGTCGGCGGCGAGCGTCGCCTCGAAGGCGCGTCGCTCCCGGGGCGTGTGCCGCACCCGGCCGGCGGGGCCGACGAAGTTGCGCCAGACGCCGTTGCGTTCGTTGCCGCGCCACCCGGAGGGATCCCCCAGCAGGGCCGCGTACAGCGGGTTGGCCAGCAGCAGGGTCCACGCGGCGTCGTACACCGCCACGGGCGTCCCGTTCAGCCGGTCGAGCAGTCGGTGAACACCCGGGGTGATGTGCGCGGGCACCATGCCCCGGCCCGGCGGCACCAGCCCGGCCACCTGGAAGAGGTGCTCACGCTCGGCCCCGGACAGCCGCAGCGCCCGGCCAAGGGCCTCGACGACCTGCTCCGAGGGGTGGGCCGCCCGGCCCTGTTCGAGGCGGGTGATGTAGTCGACCGAGATGCCGGCGAGCAGGGCCAGCTCCTCGCGGCGCAGTCCGGCCGCGCGCCGGTTCCCGCCGCCGGGCAGCCCGGCCGCCTCCGGTGTCACCCGGTCGCGCCAGCGTCGCACCGTCCGCCCGAACTCCGTGTTCGCCATGCCACCAACTGTGCACCTCCGCGCGCGGACCCGCCTGGTACCGGCAGTCCCAGGAAGACGGGACTCCTGGCTGTCCGTCCCGCGCTGCCCGACTCTGGACGCATGACCACAACACTCATCACCGGAGCGAACAAGGGCCTCGGCTTCGAGACCGCCCGCCGACTCGTCGCCGCAGGCCACACTGTCTACGCGGGCAGCCGCGACCCGGAACGCGGCTGGCGCGCGGCCGAGGAACTCGGGGCGCGCGCGGTCGTCATCGACGTCACCGACGACGCGTCGGTCACCGCTGCGGCGAAGACCATCGAGGCCGAGGGCGGCCTGGACGTCCTGGTCAACAACGCCGGCATCGAGGGGCGCGGCGAGGGGAACAGCGTGATCGGCGCGGCGGACGTCACCGCCGGGATGATGCGCGAGCTGTTCGAGACGAACGTCTTCGGTCTCGTCCGGGTCACCCACGCCTTCCTGTCCCTGCTCCAGCGGTCCGCCGCTCCGGTCATCGTGAACCTCAGCAGCGGCCTGGCCTCGCTGACCCGGATCACCGACCCCGCGAGCCCGACCCACGCCTACCCGGGCGTCGCCTATCCGGCGTCCAAGACCACCGTCAACATGATCACCGTGCAGTACGCGAAAGCGTTCCCCGGCATCCGCGTCAACGCGGTGGAGCCGGGCTACACCGCCACCGACCTGAACGGCAACACCGGGACGCAGACCGTGGAGGAGGGCGCCGAGATCATCGTGCGCATGGCACGGATCGGCCGGGACGGACCGACCGGCGGCTACTTCGACGCTGCGGGCCCGATCTCCTGGTGACCGCGACACCCGATCACTTAATGGAACAGACATTCGATTACGGGGGTACGCTGACCCTATGGCCATGCACCTCCAGGGCTCGCTCTTCGACCAGACCGACGAGCTCCGTCTCGGTCCACTGAACGGACTGCACCGCACCGCGCTGGGCGACGGGGCCTGGATCGACCTGTCGCCCGGCTGGCTGAGCGGGGCCGACGAGCTCTTCGCCCGGCTCGCCGCCGAGGTGCCGTGGCGGGCCGAACGGCGCCAGATGTACGAGCAGGTGGTGGACGTACCCCGGTTGCTCGCCTATTTCCGCGCGGACGATCCGCTGCCGCATCCGATCCTGGACGAGGCCCGGGACGCGCTGTCCGCGCACTACGCCGAGGAGCTGGGCGAGCCGTTCAGCACGGCCGGGCTCTGCCACTACCGGGACGGCCGCGACAGCGTGGCCTGGCACGGGGACAGGATCGGCCGGGGCGCCCGCGAGGACACCATGGTCGCCATCGTGTCCGTGGGCGCCCCGCGCGATCTCCTGCTGCGCCCTCGCGGGGGCGGGGACACCGTGCGGCGCCCGCTGGGCCACGGCGATCTCATCGTGATGGGCGGCTCCTGCCAGCGCACCTGGGAGCACGCGATTCCCAAGACCACGCGGGCGGCGGGGCCCCGGATCAGCGTTCAGTTCCGCCCCGACGGGGTGAACTGACCCCTCGCGGCCGTTGACGGGGGGCGACCGGCTCAGGACGCGAGCTGAGCCTGCACCGCCGGCGCGTACCGGTCGACGATGTCGTCGACCGTCGTGGCACGCAGGTGCGAGCCCCGGGCGATGCCGTACATCACGCCCAGACCGAGCAGCGTGCTCACGGCGAGTTCGGCCCGCAGCCCCGCGTCCTCCCCGCTCAGCCGCCGGGCGAGACGGTCGCTGACCTGGGCGCGGAAGTTGGCGCGCAGTATGTCGCCCTGCTCCCCCTGCAACGGGGCGAAGACGATCCGCAGCACGGGGTCGGCGCCACGCTGGGTCTGGCCCTCGAGGAGGTGGCGGACCATGTGCCGGCCGAGCTCCTCCAGCGGGGCGTCCAGCAGGGCGTCGGCGTCGGACTCGAAGGACATGACGCGGGCGAACAGCGCGTCCTTGTTGCCGAAGTACTTGAGGATCAGCGGCGCGCTCACCCCCGCCCGGTCGGCGACGGCCTTGAGAGTGATGTCCGCGTGGGCGTGCCGGGCCAGCAGATACCGGGCCGCGCGCAGGATCGCCGCCTTGCTCGCCTCGGCGTCGCGGCGGGGTGCGGCGGGCGCGGCCTCCGGCTCCCGGTGCGGTGGATCGGTGGCGGTCGGCTGCTCACCCGGCCCCGGGACGGTCGGGGACGCCGTGAGACCGGAGTGCGGGGTGGTCACGGTGCTCAAGCTCCTTCGAGGGCCTCGTCGCGGCGTGCGCCGGTACGGCGGCCGGTGCGCGGGGTCTCGCGGGAGGCGCGGTCGGTGGGTATCGACAGTGCGGCGGCACAGGCCACCAGTGCGACGGTACCCGCCATGGCGAAGGCCAGCAGATAGCCGTGCAGGGTCGGCACCGGGGCACCGGCGACGAGGCTCGTGTGATGCACCAGGATGGCGGCCACCGCGGCGCTGCACACGGCCTGCCCGATGGTGCGCATCAGGACGTTGACCCCGTTGGCGGACGCGGTCTGCCCGGCGGGCACCGCGCGCAGGATCAGGGTGGGCAGGGCGGAGTAGGCGAAGGTGGTGCCGATCGCGCAGACCGTGGCACCCAGGATGATCATCCACAGGTCGCGGCTGTCGGCGATCCGCAGGACATAGCCGGAGGCGATGATCGCCGTGCCGAGGGCCAGCGTCACCCGGGGACCACGGGCCGCCGAGATGCGCGCCGAGACCGGTGAGAGCAGCAGCATGGTCACACCGCCGGGCAGCAGACACAGACCGGTCGCCACGATGGACAGGCCGAGCCCGTAGCCGGTGGCCGTGGGCGCCTGCACCAGCTGCGCCGTGACCAGCGAGTTGCCGTAGAACGCGAAGCCGGTCAGCAGCGCGGCGATGTGCGGCAGGGCGACGCGCGGACGGGCCGCCAGCTTCAGGTCGACGAGAGGGCGTTCGGCACGCAGCTGCTGTCGCCACCACAGCGTGAGGACGACGGCGCAGGCGGCGAACAGGCCGAGGATCCTCGGGCTGGTCCAGCCCCAGGTGCCGCCCTGGGACACGGCGAGCAGCAGACACACCAGTCCGGCGGCCAGGCCCAGCGCGCCCACCGTGTCGAAGCGGCCCGGCTCCCGGACGGGCGACTCGCGCACCGCCCACCAGGCCAGCGACACCCCGAGAACGCCGAGCGCGGTCGTCGCCCAGAACATGACGTGCCAGTTGGCGTACTGCACCAGGAGGGCGGCGAGCGGGAGACCGAGCGCAGCGCCGATGCCCACGGTGGAGCTCATCAGCGCGACGGCGGAACCCGTGCGCTCCGGCGGCAGTTCGTCGCGCAGGATGCTGATCGACAGCGGGACCACGGCGGCCGCCGCGCCCTGCATGGCCCGCGCCACGATCAGAACGCCGATGTCGGAGGTGAGCGCGCACATCAGCGAGCCGACCGTCATCATCCCGAGGGCCATGAGCAGCACGCGCCGCTTGCCGTACATGTCTCCCGCACGGCCCAGGACCGGGGTCAGCACCGCTCCGGCGAGGAGGGTCGCCGTCACCATCCAGGAGACCGCTCCCGCCGAGGCGCCGGTCAGCCGGGGCAGATCGGGCAGCAACGGGACGACCACCGTCTGCATGACGGCCATGAGAATCCCGCCGAACGCCAGGACAGGGATCGCGAGCCGCTCGCGCAGAGCCGCCATCGGCACTCCAGAAGTAGACGCGACAAAGAGGTGAATGACAATTCACCATAGCGGTGAATCGCCATTCACCCCAAGTGCGGTCCACTTCTCGGGCGGCGCATGGGGGCGCGCCCGCAGGCCAGGAGCACGCCGGTCCCTGAGGGCGCCCCCCGAGGGGGCGGCGGGTATCGGGAACCCGGGAGTATCGGAGGCTGGGGGTGCCGGAGAGCCCGGGCCCCGGACCGGGAGTACCGGGGCGCCGGAAGGCCGGAGCACCGGAAGGCCGGGATATCGGAAACCTGGGAGTACTGGAGCGCCGGAGGGCCCGGGCGTACCGGAGGACCGGGAGTACCGGAGGACCGGGAGTACCGGAGGACCGGGAGTACCGGGGCACTGGACAGCCGGAACACCGGAAGCCCATGAATATTGGCACCGGAGGGCCGGGAGCTCGGGGCCCCGCCGTACCGGGGCCCCGCGATATCCGGGGCCCTATCGCCGGGCGCGGGACTGTACGCCGCGGGCCATCTTCGGTCCGAGCCAGCGCTTGAAGCGGCGCAACGCCTCCAGCCGCCCGGCCGCGCGGTCGATCCGGTAGTACAGCTGCGGCGGAACGTACGGCAGCAGCGGCGAGTGCCGTTGCCCGAGCAGGGCGAACATCTGCGCTGGCGGAAGGCGAATGTAGCGCGGCAGGTTCTCGTACCACTGCGCACTGTGGCGGGCCGCGCTCTGCACCGACAGGAGCTCCGCCCTCCGCTCCCGCCCGTACTCGCTGAGCGCCGTTTCCAGGTCCGCGTGCTCCCGCAGCGCCCGGGCCAGAGAGATGGCGTCCTCCAGGGCGAGGGTGGTGCCTGCACCGATCGAGTAGTGGGTGGTGTGGGCGGCGTCGCCGAGCAGGACGAGGTTGCCGCGGTGCCACGTCCGGTTGGTCAGGGTGCGGAAGGTGAGCCACTGGGCGGCGCCGTCGGCCTGCGCCCGGCCGATCAGTCCGTGCCCGTTCAGCAGATCGGCGAAGAGCTTCTCCAGCAGCGCGAGACCGTCGGCCTCGCCCGCCCGGTCCAGGCCCAGGCCGGTCCAGGTCCGCGGGGAGCACTCGATGACGAGAGTGCTCCGGTCGTCGCCGAACCGGTAGGCGTAGCACCAGATCCAGCCGTGGTCCGTCTCCACGAAGGAGAAGGTGAAGGAGTCGAAGACCTTGGTGGTGCCGAGCCAGATGTAGTAGTTGCGCCCGAGGCTGATCTCGCTGCCGAAGTGGTCGGCGTGGCGCTCCCGCAGGGCACTGTTGACCCCGTCCCCGGCGACGACCAGGTCGGCGTCGGGCAGCCGGTCGGCCGTGATCTCGCTCTCGTAGGCGACGCGGACCCCGAGGGACCGGGCCCGCTCGGCGAGCAGGTCGAGCATCCGGCGGCGGCCGATGCCGAAGCCCTCGTCGCCCGGGTGCACGGTCGTGCGGTCGCCGACGTGGGCGACGCCGTCGCTCCAGCTCACCGAGTTCTCGCTGACGGCGAGCGCGGACGCCGGGTCCCCCTCCCGCAGTTTGTCGAGCAGGCCCGCCCAGTAGGTCACTCCCCAGCCGTACGTCGATCCGGCCGGGTTCCGCTCATGGACGGTGATGTCATGGGACGGGTCCTGGAGCTTCATCAGGATCGAGAAGTACAGGCTTGCGGGTCCGCCACCGACGCACGCGATCTTCACGCGCACTCCCCTATGTTGCACAATGCGGTCAATTGATCACGAAGGGTAGCAGGGGCCACCCCGCTCGCAGTTCACGCCAGATCACGAGCGTGAGCCGCGCCACGAGCCATTGACCGCAACCGCAAGATCATCGGCTCAACGCCTCCCCGCCGGAGGATTTCCGCCCGCCGGTGCGGCGCGAGCACTCCGGACAGCAAGATCATCTTCGTTCAACCTTGCACGACATATACGCGATTGTCCGGATCACGGCCAACCGACATTCGGCGATTTCTCCCGCTGTTTGACGACCCGATAGGCATATCGGGTCATCAACCCAGCTGATCACAGGAGGCCTCCGCATGCCGGAGCTCACTCGTCGCCGCGCCCTCGGGGCCGCCGCCGCGCTCGCCGCTGGCGCGGCTGCCCAGACCCTCACCGCGTCTTCCGCGTCCGCTTCACCGAACGGACCGGCCACCGCACGGCGTTCGACCGCCGAGCACCACCACGGCGGCCCGGAAGCCTTCGACGAGGTCTACCAGGGGCGCCGCATAGAAGGCCGCCCGGTCACCGGGGGCGGTCACCATCACGGCGGCGGATACGCCGTGTTCATCGACGGCGTGGAGCTGCACGTGATGACGAACGCCGACGGCAGCTGGATCAGCGTCGTCAGCCACTACGCCCCCGTGCCGACCCCGCGAGCGGCCGCCCGCGCCGCCGTCGTGGAGCTGCAGGGGGCGCCGCTCGTGCCCTTCGCCGCCAACTGAACCACCCAGCAAGCAGATCGTGGAGTCCCGCACATGACCGTACGCAAGAACCAGGCGAGCCTGACCGCCGACGAGAAGCGGCGATTCGTCGACGCGCTGCTGCAGCTCAAGCGCAGTGGAAAGTACGACGCCTTCGTCACGACCCACAACGCCTTCATCCTCGGCGACACCGACAACGGCGAGCGGACGGGCCACCGTTCGCCGTCGTTCCTGCCCTGGCACCGCAGATTCCTTCTCGAGTTCGAACGGGCCCTGCAGTCCGTGGATCCCTCGGTGGCACTGCCCTACTGGGACTGGAGCAGCGACCGCACGGCGCGCTCGTCCCTGTGGGCGCCCGACTTCCTCGGTGGCACCGGACGCAGCCTGGACGGCCGGGTGATGGACGGCCCGTTCGCCGCCGCGTCGGGCAACTGGCCGATCAACGTCCGTGTCGACAGCCGGACTTACCTGCGCAGATCGCTCGGCGGCGGGGTCCGGGAACTGCCGACCCGCGCCGAGGTGGAGTCCGTGCTCGCCATGGCGACGTACGACATGGCGCCCTGGAACAGCGCGTCGGACGGCTTCCGCAATCACCTCGAAGGCTGGCGGGGCGTCAATCTGCACAACCGGGTGCACGTCTGGGTGGGCGGCCAGATGGCCACCGGCGTCTCCCCCAACGACCCGGTCTTCTGGCTCCACCACGCCTTCATAGACAAGCTGTGGGCCGAGTGGCAGCACCGTCACCCCGGCTCCGGCTATCTGCCGCGCGCGGGCACCCCGGACGTCGTCGACCTCGACGAGACGATGAAGCCGTGGAACGACACCCGGCCGGCCGACCTGCTCGACCACACCGCGTTCTACACGTTCGACGCCGCCTGATCCCGGCCCGCCCGTGACCGGTCGGCCCCCGCCTCGGGGGCCGACCGGTCACGGACCACCGGTCACGGACCAGCGAGTGCCGGTCGTCCGCCTGTCCGTCCCGTGGCCTCGGCTCTAGGTGGCCACCGCGTAGAGGTAGCCGTTCTCGGTGCTCACGAAGGCCACGCCGTCCGCCACCGCCGGTGACGAGTACACGGGCGCACCGGTGTCGAACCTCCAGCGTGACACCCCGGTGTCGGCGTTCACCGCGTACAGGTGGTGATCGGTGGCGCCGATGTAGACGATCTGACCGGCCACGACGGGCGACGCGAGGCCGTTCTTGCGGGTCGAGAACTTCCACCGTCCGTGACCGTCGGTGTCCACCGCGCGCAGCTTGCCGTCGGCGGTGCCGGCGTAGACGACACCGCCGGCGACGGCCGGCGCCGAGAACGCGGCGCCGGCGTCGGGCGACTTCCATCGCCGCTCACCGTCCGAGGCACGCACCGCGTAGAGCTTTCCCCGGTCGCTCCCGGCGTAGACCACACCGTCCGCCACGGCCGGAGCGCCGAACACGGTCCCCTCGGTCGCGAAGCTCCAGCGCTGATCGCCGGTGGCCGCGTCCAGCGCGTACAGACCACTGCGGCTCGCCGCGTAGACCACCGCGCCGACCACGACCGGCCGCGTGGACACGAAGCCGTCGGCGCCGTACACCCAGCGTTGCCCGCCCGTCGCTGCGTCCACCGCGTGCAGGTGGCCGTCCGCCCCGCCGACGTACGCGATGCCGTCGGCCACGGCCGGTGAACCGGCGCCCGCGGCGAAGACGCGCCATCGCTGTTCACCGGTGGCGCCGTCCAGCGCGTAGAGGTGGTCGTCGACGCTGTTGAGGTAGACCACACCGTCACCGACGACGGGCGAACCGAGGCCGACGCCGGCCAGGGGGCGCTTCCAGCGGGCCCGGCCGGAGGAGACGTCCACCGCGCAGAGGTGGCGTGAACTGCTGATGTACACCGTGCCGTCGGCGACGGCGGGCGAGGCGTAGACAAGCCCTCCGACGGGGAATCGCCACAGCTGTTCACCCGGCGAGGGCCGGGCCCTTCCGTCGGAGGACCCCAGGTCGTGGATGTTCCAGCCGGCCACGACGAGGCCGGTGACACCGGCGCCGATCCCGAGCAGGCGGCGACGGGAGGGGCGGCCGCCCGCACTCCCTGCGGTCTCCTCCGCGGACCCGGAGGCCGGCGGCTGCGTCGGCACCGTCACCGCGCGGACCATGGTGGTGACCGGTTCAGGCAGCCAACCGGGCCCGGTGGGACCGTGGTTGGCCCCCGGGTCGCCGTCAGCGGCGACCGCGAACCGCTCCAGCAGCTCGGCCACCAGGGGCCGCGCCTCCGGTTCCTTGGCCAGACAGTCGGCCACCAGGGGCCTCAAGAGGCGTGGGAGCGGGGCCAGTTCGGGTTCCTCGTGGACGACACGAAAACTCAGGGCGTGCGACGGGCCGCTGCCGAACGGTCCGGATCCGGTCGCGGTGTACGCCAGGACCACACCCAGGGAGAAGACATCGCTCGCCGCTCCGACGGGCTTGCCGGTCAGCTGCTCGGGGGACATGAAACCCGGCGTGCCGACGGCGCCTCCGGTACGGGTCAGCGCACTGGCCTCCCCGGCGACGGAGATCCCGAAGTCGATCACACGGGGTCCGTCGGCCGCCAGCAGGATGTTCGACGGCTTGAGGTCGCGATGGACCACGCCGGCCGCGTGGATCGCCTCCAGCGCCTCGGCGAGACCGGCTCCGAGCGCCAGTACCGGCTTCTCCGCCCAGGGGCCGTGCACCGCCACGGCCTCGCCCAGCGCGATCCCGGGCACGTACGCCGTCGCGAGCCACGCGGGCGAGCCGTCCGGATCGGCGTCGACGACGCCCGCGGTGAAGACTCCGTTCACACGCCGGGCGGCGGCCACCTCCCGGGCGAACCGACGGCGGAACTCACCGTCCTCCACCAGCTCGGGGCGTACCAGTTTGACCGCCACCGCACGTCCTCCGGGCGACCGCCCCAGATACACGCGCCCCATTCCGCCCGCCCCGAGCCGCGCAACGATCCGGTAGCGCCCGACCTGCCGCGGGTCCCCGGCTTCCAGCGCCTCGAATGCCTCCACACAGCCCCCGCCCGCGCCCCGCGCCCCGGCGTCCGCCGAGGATCCTCATCCTCCCCGACCCGCAGCGTCTTCGCACTACCGTCCGGGCACGACGTCTCGATCCGCCCCGGTGGCTCAACGGGCGGACCGCGCAGGGTGTTTCGGGACAGATGCCCGGGGCCGGCAGAGGGCTCGGCGGTACCGGGAGGCCCGGACCCGCGGTTCGGGGAAGGGCCCGGCACAGGCGGACGCGGCACCGGGCACCCGGTGTGGGCGGGGCAGGCTGCACCGGTGCCGCCGCGGCACGGGGACGCAGGAGCGTCAGGCCTCGCCCGGCTCCGCGGTCCGGCACTCCGGGTGACCCCAGCCCTGGGCGTTCTTGGCGATGGGCTCGCCCGCGGCGTAGGAACGGCCGCACACGCAACGGCCGTTGAACTTGGCCTTGATGGTGCGGCTCGACGTGCCCTGCCGGGGCGACGAGCCCTGCCGTGGCGCCTTGGACGCGGGGCGGCGGGAAGCACCGGAGGAAGTCGGGGTGTCGGGCGACGCCGGCGGCTCCGGAGACCCGAGGTCGCTGCCCGCGGGCTGCTGCACGATCGCGGCCTGGCTGGCGGCGCGGTCGGCGAAGTCGTTCAGCCGGTCGCCGTCGACCTGGTGGGCGGGGACGTAACGGAACTCCACCGTGCGGCCGGTGAGGAGTTCGTCGATGCGGGCGACCAGTTCCTGGTTGGCGACGGGCTTGCCCGCGGCCGTCTTCCAGCCCTTGCGCTTCCAGCCCGGCAGCCAGGTCGTGACGGCCTTCATCGCGTACTGGGAGTCCATCCGGATCTCCAGCGGCACATCCGGCGCGATCGCCGTCAACAGGCGTTCCAGCGCGGTCAGTTCGGCGACGTTGTTGGTCGCCGTGCCCAGCGGTCCCGCCTCCCAGCGGGTCGGGGTCTCATCTCCGTCGGCAACGACCCAGGCCCATCCGGCGGGTCCCGGGTTTCCCTTCGAAGCCCCGTCACAGGCGGCCACAACGCGTTCAGGCATGACCCCGATCATGCCACGCCCCGGCGGGGGCGCCGCGCACGGGGCACGGGCCCGGCGCACCCCTCGGGCGCCCGAGGCGGCCCGCAGGCGCGGGCCGTGGCGGGGGTCGAACCACCTCTCAGGTGCCCGGCACGGACGCCACCGACAACCGGCGCGGGCCCGCTCCGTGAGTGACCGGCGCGGCCCCACCCCGCCGCCGGCCAACATGCGGTTCACCCCGCCGCCGACCGGCATACGGTTCGCCCCGCCGGGGCCCCGCCGGGGCCCCGGCGGGGCGAGGAGGCCCGGGATGCGGCCGACCGCCGGGGATCAGCGCCCGTGGCGGGTTCGGCGCGCGGCCCGCGACCGTGTCCTCGGCGGGACTGCCACGGGCCGCAGAACCCCCGGTGCCCGACGCCGCGGACGTGTGTCGCCCGTGTGCGGGAAGGCGTCAGGACACGTCCGCCATCTCGGGCATCTCGCCCTGGGTCGTCTTCATGTCGATGACGGAGAACGGCGCGCCCTGCGGGTCGCTCAGCGCGGCGAACCGGCCGAACGGGCTGTCCATCGGCCCGAAGCGCAGGACCGCACCGCGCTCGGTCGCCTTGGCCACCGCCGTGTCGCAGTTCTCGACGGTGAAGTAGACGTTGACGTACGGCGGCACCTCGGGCGGGAAGTCGTCCGTCATCTTCATCCGGCCGAGGACCGGTTTCCCGCCGAGGTTGAAGATGCGGAAGTCGATGGCGTCGTCGCGCACCTGCTGGGCGGTGAAGGGGAAGACGGCCGGGAAGAACGCGTCGGACTTCTCCGGGTCGCGGGTGAAGACCTCGGCCCAGGCGTACGCGCCGGGCTCGCCGATCGACTCGAAGCCCTCGTGGACACCCGCCTGCCAGACGCCGAAGACGGCCCCGCTGGGGTCCCGGGCCAGGGTCATGGTGCCGAACTCGCCGACCTGCATCGGCTCCATCAGCACCTCACCGCCCTGGTCCTTGATCTTCGCGGCGGTCGCGGCGGCGTCGGGCGAGGCGAAGTACAGGCACCAGGCGGACTGGCCCTCCTGCCCGGGCATCGGCGGCACGACGGCGGCCACCGCCTTGCCGTTGGAGTAGGCCTGTGTGTAGTTCCCGTACTCCGAGGACGCCTCGCCGAACGTCCAGCCGAGTACGTCCCCGTAGAAACTCTTGGCCCCTTCGACATCGCTGAACATCGCGTCCGCCCAGCAGGGCGTTCCTTCAGGCTGTACGGCCATGACCCGACCTTCTCCTGTTCGGTGAACGGTTGCGCTGTTCACGCTAGCCAGCCTCCGCGCGGGCCGCGCGCCGAAGAACGGGCGCCGCACGACACTGGAGAGCGGACCGATCCGGTCGTCGACAGGACGGAGCACACGATGATGCGGGCGTGGGAAGTGTCCGAGCCGGGGCCGATCGAGGGTGAGCCGCTGCGCCTCGTCGAAAGACCGGTGCCGACGCCCGGACCCGACGAGCTCCTGGTGCATGTCCGCGCCTGCGGGGTGTGCCGCACCGATCTGCATGTCGCTGAGGGCGACCTGCCCGTGCACCGCCCCGGGGTGACGCCGGGCCACGAGGTCGTCGGCGTGGTGGCGGGGACCGGGAACGACGTGATCGGCTTCGCCGCCGACGACCGGGTGGGCGTCGCCTGGCTGCGCCGTACGGACGGCACCTGCGGGTACTGCCTGCGCGGGGCCGAGAACCTCTGCCCCGCGTCCGAGTACACCGGCTGGGACGCCGACGGCGGTTACGCGGAGTACACGACGGTACCGGCCGCCTTCGCCCACCGGCTGCCGGACGGCATGGACGACGTCGCCCTGGCGCCGCTGCTGTGCGCGGGCATCATCGGCTACCGGGCACTGCGCAGGGCCTCGCTGCCCCGGGGTGGCCGGCTCGGGCTGTACGGCTTCGGCGGCAGCGCCCACCTGTGCGCGCAGCTCGCGCTCGCCGAGGGCGCCACCGTGCACGTACTGACGCGGGATCCGGCCGCGCGACGGCTGGCTCTCGCTCTGGGGGCCGCGTCCGCCCGCGAGGCGTACGACGAGCCACCCGAGCCCCTGGACAGCGCGATCCTGTTCGCGCCGGTCGGCGATCTGGTCCCGGTCGCCCTGCGGGCGCTGGACCGGGGCGGCGTCCTGTCGGTGGCGGGCATCCATCTGAGCGACGTCCCGCCGCTGCGCTACGAGAGCGACCTGTTCTACGAGAAGGAGCTGCGCAGTGTCACCTCCAACACGCGTGAGGACGGCAGGGAGTTCCTGTCGCTCGCGGCCCGCCACGGCATCCGCGCCACGACGCACGCCTATCCGCTGGAGCGGGCGCCGCAGGCCCTGCGGGATCTCAAGACGGGGCGCTTCGACGGGGCGGCGGTACTGGTGAACGACCGCCCGCCGACGAGCTGAGCATGCGGGCCCGCCGCCCCCGTGCGTGGATGGATCCAGGCGGGTGCTGCGGTGGAGGTGCGATGGTGGGCCGGGGCGGTGACGACACGGCGGGTGCGGGGATGCCGTCCGACGCCGTGGAGGACGCCATCGAGTCGATCGGCACGACGCTCGACGAGCGCACCACCTGCGAAGAACTCGTGGCGTTCGTGTGCCGGCACTTCTGCGAGACCGCCGCGGTGGACCTGCTGCCGACGGACGTGACGGCCGACCGTCACTCTCCGGACCCGGACTTCTTCCGCGCCGCCACTGCCGGCCGCGCCCAGCTGCTCACCCCGTCGGGCGGTCCGCGCCCCCTGTCCGTCCGGGCGCTCGACGAAGGGCATCCGATCGCCGCCTCGATCGACCTGTCCGGGCGGATACCCCGGCAGGTCATGACCGTTCCGCTGCTCGCGCACGGACGCCTGTACGGGGTGCTGCTCGCCGTCCGGCAGGGGGCGCCGTTCACCGACGCGGACACGTCGGGCACGCACTACGCGGCCCGTCTGGCGGCCGTGCACCTCGGTCACTCCCGAAGGCACGAGATCGTCCGCAGCACGGTCCTGGACCTCCAGCGGGCACTGCTCGCCGAACCGGGCCGGCCGCATCCCAACCTCGACCTCGCCACCCGTTACCTGCCGGCCGGGGGCGGGACTCTGGTGGGCGGGGACTGGTTCGAGACCGTACGGCTGCACTTCGGGCGGACCCTGCTGGTCGTGGGCGACGTGATGGGCCACGGGCTGGACGCGGCGGTGGACATGAACGCGTACCGCTCGATGCTGCGCTATGTCGCCTCCACGGATCTGCCACCCCACCGCGTGCTGCGCCGTCTGGACGCCGCGGTCGCCGAGGACGGCACCCGGCGTCCGGCCACCTGCCTGCTCGTCCGCGTCGATCCGGCGCGCGGCATCGCGGTGATCGCGGGCGCCGGGCATCTGCCCCCGGTGGTGTTCGCCGGGGACGGCTCCGGCGAACTGCTGCCGCTGCCGGTCGGTCCGCCGCTGGGCACGGGGGTGGGCGGCTATCAGCAGGTGGTCCGCAGACTCTCCCCCGACGACACCCTGGTGATGTTCACCGACGGTCTCGTGGAGCGCCGTGACGAGGACATCGACGAGTCGCTGGCACGGCTGTCCTCGCTGCGTCTGCCGCCCGGTGCGGGGGTCGACGACCTGCTCGACGAGGTGCTCGTCAAGCTCGACGCCCGGCACGCGGAGGACGACGTGGCGGTACTGGCGGCCCGGATCCGCCCCCGGAGCCATCCGGCCTGAGGCGCGCTCGGCACCCGGTATCCGGGCCGGCGGCCGGGACTGTTCGGCCGGTGCGACCGCCGCGTTCAGTCGGTGAGGTCGACCCGCACCGTGGTGAGGGCGGCGCCGACCATGAGGACGGCGGCGCTGTTGAACCGGGGCAGACTCTTCAGTCGGGCGCGGGCGTCGTCTCCGTGCAGCACGTGGGCGGTGCCGGTGTACCAGCGCCCCTTGACGCGGACCCGAACCCTCGGATCGGCCAGGATGTTGCGTACGTACTGCGACCGGTCGCCGTACTCGGAGACGAACCAGAACTGCCGCCCGGCCAGCCGGCCTCCGATCGGTGTCCGGCGCGGCAGACCCGAGGCGCGTCCGGTGGTCTCGATGAGCGTCTGGACCGGCAGCCGCTTGAGGACGGGATTGCCGATCCACCGCTGGAAGGCCGTGAACGTGCGGTACTTCAGCTCGTGGTGGCGCGACATGAGTGATCTCCCCTGGCCGTGGAACGCCGTTGTGCGGGCGCCGGGGCGGTGCTGCCGCACCGCCCCACCGGTCCCGAGGGCATCCGGCCACGCGGCCCCCTCCGCCATCGCGTGCGGGCGGACCGTTCGCCGTCTCGGCGCCGTGCCCCGCACCCGGCGTGCGGTGCGCCCGGCCGCACGGTGCCGGCCGGCTACTCCCCCGCGTACGCCTTCTCCAGGGCCGCGATGTCCAGCTTGGACATCTGGAGCATCGCCTGAAACGTGCGGGCCGCCTTCTCCTGGTCCGGGTCGCTGATCAGGTCGATGAGCCGGGAGGGGACGACCTGCCAGGACAGTCCGTACTTGTCCTTGAGCCAGCCGCAGGGCCCCGCCGCGCCGCCGTCGTCGACGAACCTGTTCCAGTAGTGGTCCACCTCCTCCTGGTCGGCGCAGTCGATCTGGAAGGAGATCGCCTCGTCGAACGTGAACTGCGGGCCTCCGTTGAGCGCGACGAACTTCTGGCCGTTGGCCACGAACTCGGCGGCCAGCACGGATCCGGCGGGTCCCGGCCCGGCCTCGGTGTAGCGGCCGATCCTGCCGAGCTTGGAGTTCTCGAAGACCGAGACGTAGTAGTTGGCGGCCTCCTCGGCCTGACCGTCGAACCACAGACAGGTGGTGAAACCGTCGGCGGGCATGTGTACCTCCTCGGGCGGGAAACGTCGTCACTTCTGTCGACTGATCCTCGTCCGAAAACTCATCTGCCGCGCGCGCACGAGCTCACCGGCGACGGCCCGGGGGCTGCCTCTCCACAATCCCTGCCGAACAAGCCCTACTGGCTAGTAGTACCGAGTCGGCACGGCTACCGGAGCCGGGGAAAACCGCTGCCGGACGCCCCGCCCGCCGAGTTAACATCCGCGGACATGAGCTTCACCGATACCCCCGGCGTCCATCCGTTCCGTATCGACTTCCCGCAGAGCGACCTGGACGACCTGCACCGACGCCTCGACCGTACCCGCTGGCCCGACGAACTGCCCGGAGTGGGCTGGGCCTACGGAGTCCCCAAGGACTACCTCCAGGATCTCGTACGGTACTGGCGGCACACCTACGACTGGCGCGCGGCCGAGAAACGCCTCAACACGTGGCCGCAGTTCACCACCGAGATCGACGGCGCACGACTGCACTTCGCGCACATCCGCTCGCCGGAACCCGGGGCGACCCCGCTGATCATGACGCACGGCTGGCCCGGGTCGATCGTCGAATTCACCGATGCCGTCGGGCCGTTGACCGATCCACGCGCGTACGGCGGCGATCCGGCGGACGCCTTTCACCTGGTCGTGCCGAGCATTCCCGGATTCGGGCTCTCGGGGCCGACACGGGACACCGGGTGGGAGTTCACCCGGGTCGCCGCCGCGTTCGCCGAGCTGATGGAGCGACTCGGCTACCGGCACTTCGGCGCGCAGGGCGGCGACTGGGGCGGGGCCGTCTCGCGTGAACTCGGGCGCGCGCACCCCGACCGGGTGACCGGCGTCCACCTCAACCTGCTGCCCGGTGCGTACGCCGTCACCGAACCGACCGCCGGTGAACTCGCCGCGCTGACCTCGCTCGAACGCGAACGCACCCTCGCCTCCTGGCGGCGGGGCCAGGAATGGAACCGCGAGGAAGCCGGTTACGCCGCGCTCCAGTCGACCCGGCCGCAGACGCTCGCCTACGCCCTCACTGACTCGCCGGTCGGTCAACTCGCCTGGATCGCCGAGAAGTTCAAGCAGTGGACGGACTCAAAGGACCGCCCCGAGGACGCCGTCGACCGGGATCTGCTGCTCACCAACGTGATGCTGTACTGGCTGACGGGCACGGCCGGTTCGTCCGCACGGGTCTACTACGAGCGTGCCCACGCGGACTATTGGGGTACACCGCCCGAGCCGTCGACCGCCCCGACCGCGCTCGCCGTCTTTCCCGAGGAGAACTTCGTCGCGCTGCGCCACATCGCGGAACGCACCGACACCATCGTCCGCTGGACCGAGTTCGACCGGGGCGGCCACTTCGCCGCGATGGAGGAACCGGATCTGCTCGTCGCGGACATCCGGGCGTTCTTCCGCCAACTCCGCGGGACCGACTGAGAAGGCTTTCCGGCTTTCCGGCTTTCCGGCTCTGCCCACGGCGAATCTGCTGCGGGCCGAGAAAACCGGTCCGGCACCGCCACCGGGCCGAGAGTGGAGTCAGCGGCGACAACCGCCGCGTCACCATCAGGAGGAACCATGACTCCCCTCATCACCGGCCGGTATCCGGCCCACGCACCGCGGGCCGAGGAGGGCGACACCCCCGCGACCCGCTTCGACGACCATCTGGCCGCGCAGTTGCTGGCCCAGCGGATCGTCTTCCTCGGCACCCAGGTCGACGAGGTCTCCGCGAACCGGGTGTGCGCCCAACTGCTCCTGCTGTCCGCCGAGGACGCGCGCACGGACATCAGCCTGTACATCAACAGTCCGGGCGGATCGGTGACCGCGGGGCTCGCCATCTACGACACCATGCGGCTGATCCCCAACGACGTCTGCACGCTCGCGATGGGATTCGCGGCGAGCATGGGGCAGTTCCTGCTCAGCGTGGGGACGCGCGGCAAGCGCCTCGCGCTGCCGAACACGCGGATCATGATGCACCAGCCGTCCGCGGGCATAGGCGGCACCACGGCCGACATCGAGATCCAGGCCCAGAACCACGAGTTCACCAAGCGGGCCATCGAACGGATCACCGCGGAACACACCGGCCAGAGCGAGGAGACGATCTCCAGGGACGGTGACCGCGACCGCTGGTTCACGGCCGAACAGGCCAAGGAGTACGGCATGGTGGACCGGGTCGTGGAGTCGCTCGACGATGTCCGCCCGGCCGCGTCACGGCGACGGATGGGACTCTGACATGGGTACGTACACGATTCCGAACGTCGTCGAGCGGACCCCGCAGGGCGAGCGGTCGTACGACGTCTTCAGCCGGCTGCTCTCGGAGCGGATCATCTTTCTCGGCACGGAGATCGACGACGGCGTCGCCAATGTCGTCATCGCGCAGCTCCTCCATCTGGAGTCGTCGAGTCCGGAGAGCGAGATCGCGATCTACATCAACTCGCCCGGCGGCTCGTTCACTTCGCTGATGGCGATCTACGACACGATGACCTTCGTGCAGGCGCCGATCTCGACGTTCTGCGTCGGGCAGGCCGCCTCGACGGCCGCGGTACTGCTGGCCGGGGGCGATCCCGGCCGGCGGTTCGTCCTGGAGCACGCGCGCGTGCTGCTCGGCCAGCCCGCCAGCGGCGGACATCAGGGCACGGTGTCGGACCTCAGCCTCCAGGCCAAGGAGATGCTCAGGATCCGCTCGCAGGTCGAGGAGGTCCTCTCCCGGCACACCCACCACGACGTCGCCACTCTGCGCGCGGACATGGACCGCGACAAGATCTTCACCGCGCAGGAGGCGGTGGCGTACGGACTCGCGGACGAGATCCTGAGCCGGCGGCTCGCCGTGCCCTGAGGCCGAGCCCCGGACCGCTGCGGGGCCGGCCGGTGTCAGGCGGCGAGGCACATGCCGTCGTACCGCGAGGCCGAGGTCGGGGCGGGAGCAGCGGTGGAGCGGCCCCCGCCGGACACGGCCCGGCTGTGCCGGGTCAGCTCCCGCTGGGCCAGCGACAACAGGTCGGTGAGGCCGAGACCGAGGGCGCGCGCGGCGGCCGCGAGGACTTCGGAGGAGGCCTCCTTGCGGCCGCGCTCCACCTCTGAGAGGTAGGGCATGGAGATTCGGGCCGCGTCGGCCACGTCCTTGAGTGTGCGTTCCTGGGCCAGGCGCTCGCGCCGCAGGACGTCGCCGACGAGGTCGCGCCACAACGGCTCCTTGCCCGCGGGGGCGGGAGTCGCGGGAGCCGCCGGTCCCCGGTGCGGCGCGAGGACCGGTGGCCGCGGTGTCCGAGCCGGGGCATCGGTCACCGCCTGGGTCCGGGAGGGCTCCCGTGCTGCCGCCGGGCGCAGCGGAATGACGCGGGCTTCGTTCGGCGCGTGGTTGCTCACCCCTTCAGCCTAGAAGCGCAGGGCCGCGGGGGAAGGGACCGGCGTTCCGCTCTCGGTGAATCCACGGAACGCCGTCGGCCGGTGGAACACCGTTGGCCTGTGTGGAGAAGGAAACGTCGGAGTTGGCCTATGTGGAGGAGGAGACGTCGGAGGAAGGTGCCGACTGCGTCGTCAGGTCGGAGGACGCCGAACCGGACGCCGGGACCGACTCCGTCTCGGTCGTCGGGGGTTCACTGGACGGGGTCTGCGGTTCCGCGGAGGACGGCGAGGACGAGGTCGGCGCGGAGGAGGAGGACGACGGCGACGAGCTCTCGGACGACGGCGAGGTGGAGGCCGAGGTCGACGGGCACGGACTCCCGGATGCCGGCTTCTTGTCACCGGGCGAGGCGCACGGCGATGCGGAGCCCGAGACGCTGACCGACGGGGAGGGGTTCACCGGCGGGTGCGTCTTCTTGTCGTGGTGCACGTTGTCGCCCCGGTGCCGGGCGATCCACTCGTTGTTGTCCGGGTCGAAGATGACGAACACGTTGATGACCGTCGTCGACGGCGCGACGACCACGACGTTCTGCGGGCGGTACGACGGCCACGAGTCGCCCGTCGGCTTGGGCGTGCCGTTCTGCGGGACCGGCGCGAGCAGCGGGTTTCCGCAGGCGCAGCGCACCCGGGGCACACCGCGGGCGTCCACGAGGACGGCGGTGCCGGTCTGGAGAACCGCCTGGTAGCTGGTCGGGGCGCCGTTGCGGTAGCCGTGGTTGGTGACGCGGGTGTCCATGCGCAGCTGTACGGGGGTCAGGGAGCGCAGATACGCGGGGACGGCGTCCGGCTGGATGCCCTCCACCGTGGCGAACGCCTTGTTCTTCGCCGGGTCCGCCTGGAGCGCGCTGATCTGCTTGCCCACATCGCAGCTGGAGACGTTGCGGGTGCCGCCGTAGAGGCCGGGCGCGTTGCCGCTCACGGCGCGGGTCGCGTTGGCGGGCGCCGACTGGACCGGCGTCGCGGGGGTCTGGGGCGCGGTGGAGCTGTCGTTGGCGGTCGACTCGGTGAACGGGTCGGGTCCCGTCTTGTCCGCGGACTGCAGGAAGACCTCGCTGTTCGCGTTCTTGGTCCCGCCGCCACTGTTGGTGAAGACCAGGCCCAGGATCACCGCCGCCGCCACGACACCGGTGAGCAGCGCGACGCGCGGCGCCGACCGCCACCAGGACGGCTCGGGTCCGTTGCCGGGTTGGCCCGGCCCGGTGGCTCCACCGCCGGGCCCGGAGGGACCACCCGCACCACCGCCGCCGCCCGTACCACCGGCTCCGCTTCCCGCGCCGGACGCGCCGCTGGGCGGTCCGGCGGGCGGGCGGCCGACGGGCTGGGTAGGGCTCGGCCGGGTCGGGCCCGACAGCGGGCCCGAAGGCGGTCCGGTGGGGCGGCCGGAGGACGGCGGTTCGACGCTCACGAGCTCTTCTTCCCGATGGAGGGATGCTGCGGCACGCGGGTGCTTCGCGCCGCTTTCTTCCGCAACGAACCCATTGTGTGCCTCGGTCCGTCAGTGCCCGCAAGCCGACGCGGTCGGCCCTCCCGAGGGGCGGACGGTGTCGGCGCTGCTTAGCGTGGCAGCGTGAGTCCCCAGACACCGTCCGCCCAGCCGGCCGACAGCAGCGGTGCGCGTCCGGCCGCCCGCCACGGCTGGATCCAGGCCCTTGTGGCCGTACTGGCCGGACTGGTGGTCATGGGGGTGGTCGCCGCTCTCGGCCTGTGGGCGTCCGGTGCCACCGACCTTCCCGACAACGCTTATCCGCGGGTGGTCGCGGCCACTGTCGTCACGGCGGTCGGCGGCACCGTCGAGTTCACCGGCGACGCGGGTGCCATCGCCGAGACCAAGGCGGGCCTCACGGTGACTCCGCTGTCGGTGACCCTGGCCGGAGCACTGGTGCTCGGGGCGGGATTCCTGCGGCCGCTGCGGCATCGCGCCGTCGCCGGGGCAACGGAACTGGCCGGCTGGGCCGGACGGCTCCTCGTCCTGTGGCTGCTCGCCCTGATCGGGCTGGCGCTCGCGGCGCGCCAGAACTTCACCGTCGACCTCGGGAACGGCACCATCGGCGCCATCGGCGACCTGTTCGGCGCAACTCCCGAGGTGGGTTTCAAGGCCGCCGTGGCCCAGACCCTGGTCTTCGGAGTGCTGTGGCTCGCGGGTGTGTTCGTCATCTCCCTGCTGGTCTCGCGGGGTGCGCCGCTCCCCGCCCGGCTGCTGCGCTTCCAGGAATCGGTGCGACCGGCCGCGTACGCCATGGTGGTCCTCCTGCTCACCTGCGTCGGCCTCGGTGTGGTCATCGGACTGGTGGTGGCGGCGACCCGCGGGCATGCGGCCGAGACGTTCGCCGTGATGCTCCTCGGCCTTCCCAACGTCGTCTGGCTCGCGTTCACCATCGGGCTGGGCGCCACCTGGAACGGCCGGGTCGACGGGCCGTTCGGGCTGCCGATGCCGCATCTGCTCGACGAGGTGCTGCGCACCCCGGACGTCTCCGCGGTCAATCTCGGCACCCTCGCCGACTACGACGGCAGGATCTGGTGGCTGGTGGTCGTCGATGCCGTGCTGCTGCTCGGGGCTGCGTTCCTGATGGCGGCCCGGTCACCGGCCCGGGTGCGCGCCTGGCAGCACGCCGTCCACATGGCGGTCGCGCTGGCGCTGACGGTGCTCATGATCTGTCTGCTCGGCCGGATCTCGGCGCACTACGGCCTGTCGATCCTCGGTCTCGGTGACATCGGCGGCGGCTTGAAGGGGGAGCTCTTCCTGAAGCCCCAGGTGTGGGGTGCCCTCGGCTTCGCCGTGCTGTGGGGGCTGGTCGCCGGTTTCCTCGGCGCGCTGGTGGCGAAGCGCGTCCGGCGCAGGGGTGAGGTCGAGCCCCCCGGCTGACGCGGGCCGGGTGCGGGCCGCCGCGGAAGGAGGTCCCCCGGTGGTGCCGGACCGGCGGACCCGGTGGGATCCGCCGGCGGCGAGGACCTGCCGCGATCGCGTCAGTGGCGGAAAACCGGCCGGGCCCAGGCGGGCGGCTCAGGCGGAGGACCGGGGTGACCCGGTGCCGCCTCGGCGTCCGCCCGCGACCCGGTGCCGCCCCCGCTCACCTGGCCCCGTGCGGCGATCCGCAGCGCGCTGACGAAGGCCAGGCACGAGTCGTACCGGTCGTCGGGGCTCTTGGACAGCGCCTTCGCGAGGACGGCGTCGACCCCGTCCGGGATGTCTGGGCGTTTGGTGCTCAGGGCCGGCGGCTGGTCGTACTGGTGGGCCCACAGCAGCGCCATGTCGTCGTCGCGCTGGAAGGGCGGCTTGCCTGCCATCGTCTCGTAGACGACACAGCCGAGACTGTAGACGTCGCAGCGGCCGTCGACCGGCCTGCCGGAGATCTGCTCCGGCGCCACGTAGTCGAGGGTGCCGACGAACTGTCCGACGCTCGTGAACCCGGTCAGGGAGAGGGACTTCTTGGTCAGCCCGAAGTCCGTGAGATAGACGTGTTCGGGGTGGTCGCTGTCGGTGCCCTGGGCAACCAGGATGTTGCCGGGTTTCACGTCCCGGTGCACCAGGCCGTGGTCGTGGGCCGCGTCGAGCGCCGACGCTACCTGGAGAGCGATCCTGGTGGCCACCGCCACCGGCAGCGGCCCTTCCCGGTCAAGGAGATGACGCAGGTCGCGCCCGGCGACGTAGCGCATGGCGATGTAGAGCACACCGTCCGTCTCGCCCGCCTCGAAGACGGGCACGATGTGCGGGTGGTCGATCGCGGCGGCCACCCGTGACTCGTGGGTGAAGCGGCCGCGGAAGGTGTCGTTGCGGGCGAGTTCCGGGGCGAGCAGTTTGAGGGCGACCGTGCGGTCCAGGCGCAGGTCCTTGGCCTGGTAGACGACCGCCATCCCGCCGCGGCCGATCTCCCGCTCGATCCGGTAGCCCGCGATCTGCCGTCCGATCAGATCGGACGGCCGCCCCGAGAACACGCTCATGTCACGCCGGGAGCCTTCGTCCATCAGCCCTCACCCCGGTCGCGCCCGGCGCCGTCCATCAGTCCTCGCCCCGCTCGTCGCTCTCGAAGGTGACCAGCCGGGTGGGTTCGTGTCCGCCCGGAGCGGCTTCCCCCACGATCCGCGTCGGGTCCGCCTCGTGCTCGTGGGCCTTCCTGGGCTCCGGCTCCCGTTCCAGGTCTCGATCGTGATCCCGCTCCGGATCCCGCTCCCGCTCCGGATCCTGGTCACGCTGCGGGTCCTGTTCCCGGGGCGGCCGAGCCCCGTGGGGGCGCGCGATCGCGGGAGTGCGCTCGGCGGCGAAGGTGCTCAGCCGCGTTCCGTCGCAGTACACCCACCGCTCGTGCTCGCCGTCGTACAGCCACAGCGACTCACCGTCGACGACCACGCCGATCCGGTTGCCCTGCGTCCGGGCGCGGAAGGCCTCCGCCTCGAGCTTCCCGGACGCCAGTTCCTCGGCGGCCTTCCGGTAGTCGGTGAGCGCATCCTCGACCCGGGCCAGCAGCGGGCGCGGATCGGCCGTGCGGGCGAGCGGACGGGTCGCCGCCGGCGGTACCTGCGGTACGGCGATCAGCAGGCGGCCGTCGACCCAGGCCGACCAGCCGTTCGCGCAGACGACCCGCCCCCAGTCCCCGAGCCGGTCGACGAGCTCGACGGGCAGCAGCGCGTCGAGGGGGGCGGTGGGCCGCGAGGGGTCCGGCGACTCCCACGCGGGCAGCCCGTCCTGCGGAACGACATGCGTCGGGCGGAAGTCGGGGCTCGTCATCGGCGCCTACTTCCGCATGACCGCGGGCTCGTGCCGCCGCAGCAGCCGGGCCACCAGCCAGCCGAAGACGACGGAGAGCACGATCAGCATCCCCATGTTGAGGAGCCAGACGCCGGTCGAGTGCCGGAACAACGGGTCGCCGGTCAGGTCGCCGGGGACGATCCGGGAGAGTCCGATGGTCCCGGCCATCGCGCCCAGGGCCCAGCGGGAGGGCACCAGCCAGGACAACTGCTCGATGCCGGGCACGCCGTTCAGCTTCAGCAGGGCGCCGCAGAACACCACCTGGACGATGGCCAGCAGCACCAGCAGCGGCATCGTCACCTCCTCCTTGCGCACCACGGCGGAGACGAGGAGGCCGAGCATCATCGCGGTGAAGGCGAGCAGGGCCACGGCCAGCGTGATCTCCACGAGCGGTGGCATCAGTACGCCTTTGCCGCCGGGGGCGTTGAGGTCGACGCCGAACAGGGCGACGAGAGTGAGCACGACGGCCTGGAGCACGGTGATGGTGCCGAGGACGACGACCTTGGACATCAGGTACGCCGATCTGGACAGGCCGACGGCCCGTTCTCGCTGGTAGATCGTCCGTTCCTTGACGAGTTCACGCACCGCGTTGGCAGCGCCGGTCAGCACACCGCCGACGCACAGGATGAGCAGCGCGTTCATCGCCGTGTCCCGGGTCAGCTTGCCGCCGGCCAGCGCCCGCGCCATCGCGCCCATCACGAACGGCAGGGCGATCATGATGGCGAGGAAGGTCCGGTCGGCGCCCAGCGCGGCAGCGTAGCGGCGGACCAGGGTGCGCAGCTGGGAGCCCCAGCTCTGGGCCTTGGGGGGAGGTCCGACGAGCGCTCCGGTGGCCGCGTCCGGCATCCTCGGCTGCGAGGTGGACTTGTCGATGTACTGGCGATGAAACGGCGAGTCGCGGTACTCCTGCGCCCAGGCCCGGTCCGTGTCGCGCTCGAAGGCTTCGAACGCCTCGGGCCACTGCCGGTAGCCGAAGAAGGCCAGGGTGTCGTCGGGCGGCCCGTAGTAGGCGACCTTGCCGCCGGGCGCGAGGACCAGGAGCCGGTCGCAGACGTCCAGGCTGAGCACGCTGTGGGTGACCACGATGACGGTACGGCCGTCGTCCGCGAGGCCGCGCAGCATGTGCATCACCGAGCGGTCCATGCCCGGGTCGAGGCCGGAGGTCGGTTCGTCGAGGAAGAGCAGCGACGGCTTGGTCAGCAGCTCCAGGGCCACGCTGACGCGCTTGCGCTGTCCGCCCGACAGGCTGTGGATGGGCTGGTCGGCGCGCTGCTCCAGGCCCAGCTCGCCGATCACCTCGTCGACCCGCGCGAGGCGCTCCTCCTTGGCCGTGTCCTGCGGAAAGCGCAGTTCGGCGGCGTAGGTGAGCGCGCGGCGGACGGTCAGCTGGGCGTGCAGGATGTCGTCCTGCGGGACGAGGCCGATGCGCTGGCGCAGCTCGGCGTAGTCGCGGTAGAGGTCACGGCCGTCGTAGAGCACCGTGCCGTGGTCGGCCGGACGCTGTCCGGTGAGCGCGTTCAGGAGCGTGGACTTCCCGGCGCCGCTCGGGCCGACGACGGCGAGCAGGCATTTCTCGCCGACGGGAAACGACACCTGGTCCAGAAGTACCTTGCGGCCCTTGTCCACCTCGACGGTGAGGTCCTGCACGTCGAGGGAGACCTCGCCGCTGTCGACGTACTCCTGCAACTGGTCCCCGACGAGGCAGAACGCCGAGTGCCCGATGCCGACGATGTCACCGGGTGTGACCGGGGCGCGCTCCACCGGCTGGCCGTTGAGGAACGTGCCGTTGTGGCTGCCGAGGTCGACGATCTCGTACGTCCCGTCGGGCCGGGCCTGCAGTTCCGCGTGGTTCCGGGAGACGATCAGGTCGTCGATGACCAGGTCGTTGTCGGCGCCGCGGCCGATGCGGACGGTGCGGGAGGGCAGCGGCCGTACGGTGGTCGGCGCTCTGAAGGTGCCGGTGGCGGCCGGCATGGAGACGGCCGAGGGGCGTTCCGCGGCAGGTGGCGGGCGCCGGACGAGTACGGCGCGCGGGCCGTCGGCGGGACTGCCGAAGCGGATGACGCTGCCGGGTCCGACGCCCCACTCGTGGACGCGGCGGCCGTCGGCGTACGTGCCGTTGGTGCTGTTCTCGTCCTCCAGCGTCCAGTGATCGGCCTGGGGCCGCAGCACCGCGTGGTGCCACGAGACCCGGACGTCGTCGATCACGACGTCACACAGGGGATCGCGCCCGACGTGGTAATCGTGGTTCGGACTCATCACCGTCGAGCCCGTCTCGGTTTCGAGGACGAGCTCGGGTGCAGTCGCCGCGACCTGCCTCTCTGCCATGCCAGAATTCTAACGATTCGCCCAGATGTGTGCCCGATCAGCGTCTTGCGGCCGTCGCCGGCGGAAGGTCACGCGGCGGAGATGCCGAGAACCGCTGCGGTGCGGTGCATGCGCAGGGCGTCCACCGATTCCGCGAGCAGTTCGTATTCGGTGGTGTCGTCGTTGGTGGAGACCCGCACGAGTTTTCCCGCGGCCAACTCATCGGCGACCAGCTCCTGTTGCTCGGAGTCACCGCACCAGGCGCGCAGCATCGCGGGTACGTCGGGGACGCTCTCCCCCACCGGCGCGATCGAGTTGGGCGGAAAGGTGGGGTCCTCCGGCTGCGGATCGAGCCGTTCGGCCATCCAGGCCGCCCGGTCCCGCATCCACCACAGGGCCAGTGCGAGGGTCGGCGCGCGATAGGTGCCTAAGGGAACGCCGACTCGCTGACCGCCGCAGATGCCGTACGCGGTGACATGGCACAGGAATTCGTCGTGCACGATCTTCCCCCATTGGCGTCGCTCGTCGCCGGTCCGGCCTCACTTTCCCTGCGGCTCGTATGCAGTGCACCGTGCTGGTGCACGGGCGTGGCTGAATTGCCCTACTGATTGAGTATCGTCACTACTGACACACTGTCACCATGTGATTCCAGCCAGTCTCTTGGCATATTCACCGCCGGGTTTGGCCGAAACGACACCGCCCGCGTCCCCGGCCTCCCGGCCCACGGCATTACCCCGCAGGTAATCGACGCTTCGAGGGGCGCCCGTCAGGGTGGTCGTATCGCATCCCGGAGCGGCAAGACCGGCTCCGGATACGGACCTTGACCATGAATACGTTCCTCGATGGAGGCTGGTTCACCATGTCCGCGAACACCGACCGCTACGAGACCGCCGTCACCCACTACTTCGAGGCCTGGAACGCGGGCGGGCGGGACACCCTGACGAAAGCGGTGGCCGCCGCCTGGACCGCGGACGGCACGTACACCGACCCGCTCGCCGACGTCCGCGGGCACGAGCAGATCGCGGCCGTGATCACGGCGGCGCACGAGCAGTTCCCCGGTTTCGCCTTCCGCCTGCTGGGCGCGGTCGACGGCCACCACGACACGGCCCGCTTCGGCTGGGAGCTGGTCGACGAGACGGACGGATCCGCGCCCGTCGCCGGATTCGACGTGATCGTCCTGGACGGCGAGGGCCGGATACGGAGCGTGCACGGATTCCTGGACCGCGTTCCGGCCTGAGCCGGAGCGGAACCAGGCCGCTCGCGATGAGTTTTCCCCCTTCCGGTGGTCTCTTGGAGAGGACGACCATCGGATGCCGTCCACCGGACCGGGAGGACCACATGAGCACGGCGAGCAGGCTCGACGCGGAATTCACCGCGGTGCTGCGGAAGAGTCCCGAGAACGGCGGCTGGACGTACGTGGTCTGGCCCGAGTCCGTCGCGTTCTTCGGAACCCGGGGACTGGTCAAGGTCAGCGGCACGATCGACGGCCGCCCCTTCCGCAGCTCGTTCATGGCACTCGGCGACGGCACCCACAAACTGCCGGTCAAGGCCGACGTGCGCAAGGCGATCGGGAAGGAGGAGGGCGACCCGGTGACCGTACGCCTGGAGGAAAGGATCACCGCGTAGCGGCCGACGCGGCGGCGACGTCCGCGCCCATGACCGCGCGGGTGGCCGCGTCAGAAGACCTCGCCGGAATGGCCGTGCCTGGAGGTCCGCGCTTGCGACTGACTGCCAGGGGGCCGCGGGTGGACGTCGCCCGCGAGGTCCCTGATGCGGAGGGGCTCCGCATCAGGGACCTGGACGAACGTCCGACGGTCCGCTGACCGCCGTAGGCTCTACGCCTTGACCACCGCGTCGATCCGGGCGAGCTCGTCCTCGGTGAACTCCAGGTTGCCGATGGCCGCGACGCTGTCCTCCAGCTGCCGCGGGCTGCTCGCGCCGATCAGCGCGGAGGTGACCCGGCCGCCGCGCAGCACCCAGGCCAGTGCCAGCTGGGCCAGCGACTGGCCACGGGACTTGGCGATCTCGTCGAGGGTCCGCAGCCGGCCCACGAGGTCCTCGGTGACCTTGTCCGCGCTCAGGAACGGGCTGTCGCTCGCGGCCCGCGAGTCCTCCGGGATGCCGTCGAGGTAGCGGCCGGTGAGCAGGCCCTGCTCCAGCGGCGAGTACGCGATGGAACCCACCTCGAGCTCGTCGAGCGTGTCCAGCAGACCCTCGTCCTCGGGGCGGCGGTCGAGCATCGAGTAGCGCGGCTGGTGGATGAGCAGCGGGGTGCCCAGCTCGGCCAGGATCCGGGCGGCTTCGCGGGTCTGCTCCGCCGAGTAGTTCGAGACGCCGACGTACAGCGCCTTGCCCTGCTGGACGGCCGAGTGCAGGGCGCCCATCGTCTCCTCCAGCGGAGTCTCCGGGTCGGGGCGGTGCGAGTAGAAGATGTCGACGTAGTCGAGGCCCATCCGGCCCAGGCTCTGGTCGAGCGAGGACAGCAGGTACTTGCGCGAGCCCCATTCGCCGTACGGGCCCGGCCACATCAGGTATCCGGCCTTGGTCGAGATGATCAACTCGTCACGGTGGTGCGTGAAGTCGGCCTTCAGCGCGTCGCCGAGGGCGGACTCGGCGGCACCGGGCGGCGGGCCGTAGTTGTTGGCCAGGTCGAAGTGCGTGACGCCGAGGTCGAAGGCGCGGCGCAGGATGGCTCGCTGGATGTCCACGGGCCGGTCGGGGCCGAAGTTGTGCCACAGGCCGAGCGACAGCGCGGGGAGCTTCAGGCCGCTGCGTCCGGTGCGCCGGTAGGGCATGTCCGCGTAACGGTCGGGGTGGGGGGTGTACAACGCGTGCTCCTGGGAGGCCGGGGAATCAGGCTTCCACTCTCGCGCGCCCTGTGGGCAGCGGTCCAACGGGAGGATCGGATGGCATTGAGCGATCCGGCTTCTCAATCGGTGCGGGTGCCCGCATCCTGGCGTCTACGCTTGCCCATCATGGAACTGCGCCATCTTCAGCACTTCGTCGCCGTCGCCGAGGACCGGCATTTCACCCGGGCGGCGGAGCGGCTGATGGTGTCGCAGTCGGGCCTGTCGTCGTCGATCCGTGCGCTGGAGCGGGAGCTCCAGGCGCCGCTGTTCGTCCGTACGACCCGCCGGGTCACCCTCACGGAGGCCGGTCGCGCCCTGCTCGTCGAGGCGGAGCGGATTCTCGCCCAGGTGCGTTCGGCGCACGACGCAGTGGCCGCCGTGCAGGGCGTGCTGCGCGGCACCCTGTCCCTCGGCACCGAACAGTGCATCGCGGGCGTGCACTGCGCCAAGCTGCTCGCCGCGTTCCGGCGACGCCATCCGGACGTGGAGATCCGGCTGCGGCAGGCGGGTTCCGAAGCGCTGGCGGAGGAGGTCGCGGCGGGCCGTCTCGACCTGGCCTTCGCCGTGCGGACGCGGGCCGACTCCGAGCACCTGAGATCGGTCCCGCTGACCAGTGAGCCGATGAGCGTGCTCTGCCACCCGGAGCACCGTCTCGCGACCGCCGCCGTGGTGACGCCCGAGGAACTGGGCGAGGAGGCCTTCGTCGACTTCCACCCCGACTGGGGTCCGCGCCGCACCAGCGACGCGGCGTTCGCGGCGGCGGGCGTGCAACGGACGGTGACCCTGGAGGTCAACGACGTCCACAGCCTTCTGGAGCTCGTCCACGAAGGCCTCGGAATCGCCGTCGTACCACGCCACTTCGGCCTCAAGCGCGAGGCCCGCGCCCTCACCGCGCTCCCCTTCAAGGGCCCCGTCGAAGGGTCGTACGAGACGGTCGCCATGCTCCCGCCACCGGAGGCCACGAGCCCGGCCGCGCGGGCCCTGATGCTGCTTCTCGACACCTCCCGGGAAGGTGTCTGAGCCCGTCCGGACCCGGCTCCTGTCGCGCACACCTGGCTGCGAGTGCGGCGGGTGTCGCGCACGCGTCGGCGGGCCCAACGCCCGGAGTTCCGGACGCACGGACGGGCGCGATGCGCGATGGTGGATCCATGCTCGCAAAGGACATCCTCATCGACGGATTCGGCCGCATCCGGGAAGAAGTCCGCGCCACCGTCGACGGCCTCCCGCCGGACGGCCTCAACGCCCGCCCCAGCGAGACAGCCAACTCGATCTCCTGGCTGGTCTGGCATCTGACCCGCGTCCAGGACGACCATGTCGCCGACGCCGCCGGGACCGATCAGGTCTGGCTCACCGACGACTGGGCCAAGCGCTTCGGGCTCGACCTGCCGCTCCGCGACACCGGGTACGGCCACACGTCGGCGAAGGTCGCCCGAGTACGGGTGGAGTCGGGTGACCTGCTGCTCGGCTACTACGAAGCCGTTCACGAGCGGACCCTCGCGTTCATCGGCGGGCTGACCGCGCAGGACTTCGAGCGGGTCGTGGACGAACGCTGGGACCCGCCGGTCACTCTGGGCGTACGCCTGGTCAGCGTCCTGTCCGACGATCTCCAGCACGTCGGACAGGCCGCCTACGTACGCGGGCTGGTCCAGCAGTCGTAACCGGGAGGCACGACGCCCGGGCTGGTTCAGCAGTCGTAACCGGGAAGCACGACGTCCTCGATGAGGGCCTTGCGCTCGTCGAACGGGATGAACGCGCTCTTGACGGCGTTCACCGTGACGGTGCGCAGATCCTCGATGCCCCAGCCCGCCTCCTCGACGAGCAGCGACATCTCCCGGGTCATCGTCGTCCCCGACACCAGACGGTTGTCGGTGTTGAGGGTGACGCGGAAGCCCAGGTCGCGCAGAGCGGTGATGGGGTGCTCGGCGATGGAGGTGGCCGCGCCGGTCTGGAGGTTGGAGGTCGGGCACATCTCCAGGGCGATACGGCGGTCGCGGACCCAGTCCGCGAGGCGGCCGAGCTTGCCGTCCACGATGTCCTCCGTGATGCGGACGCCATGGCCGATGCGCTGGGCGCCGCAGACCTGGAGGGCCTGGTGGATGCTGGGCAGACCGTGCGCCTCACCGGCGTGGATGGTGAACGGGACGCTCTCGCGCCGCAGGTGCTCGAAGGCGGCGAGATGGTCGGCGGGCGGGAAGCCGTCCTCGGCGCCCGCGATGTCGAAGCCGACGACTCCGGCGTCCCGGAACGCCACCGCGAGGTCGGCGATCTCCCGGGTCCGGTCGAACATCCGCATGCCGCACAGCAGGGTGCCGACGCGTACCGGGGTGCCCGCGGCGGCCGCCTTGGCCATACCGGCCGCGAGGCCCTCCTGCACGGTCTCGACGACCTCGGGCAGGGTGAGTCCGCCGTTCACCATCAGCTCGGGCGCGTACCGCCCCTCGGCGTAGACGACACCGTCCTCGGCGAGGTCGAGGACGTACTCCTCGGCCGTGCGCAGCAGTCCCTCGCGGGACTGCATCACGGCGAGGGTGTGCTCGAAGGTGGCTATGTAGCGCACCAGGTCACCGGAGTTGGCGGCCTCGTAGTACCAGTCGGCCAGCGCCTGCGGGTCCGTGGTGGGCAGGGTGTGGCCGACCTTCTCCGCGAGCTCGACCAGGGTGGCCGGACGCAGACCACCGTCGAGGTGGTCGTGCAGGACCGCCTTGGGCAGGCGGCGGATCGTGTCGATGTCGATGCGGGGCGCGGTCATGTGCGGTGTTCCTCGGCAGGTCGGTTCGGGTCGAAAGGGTACGGAAGGGTGCGGGAGGGTGCGGGAGGGTGCGGGAGGTCCCGGTCAGCCGGCGGGCTGGAGGAGGTCCCAGCGGTTGCCGTACAGGTCCTGGAAGACGACGACGGAGCCGTACGGCTCGTGGCGCGGCTCCTCGAGGAAGGTCACGCCCGCGGCACGCATCCGGGCGTGATCGCGGGCGAAGTCGTCGGTGTGCAGGAAGAAGCCGACACGTCCGCCGGTCTGGTCGCCGACCCGGCCACGCTGCGCCTCGTCCTTGGCCCGGGCCAGCAGCAGCCCGCTTCCGCCGCCGTCCGTGCCCGGCTCGACCACGACCCAGCGGGAGCCGTCGGGCCTCGGGGTGTCCTCGACGAGGCGGAAGCCGAGGGCTTCGGTGTAGTGGCGGATGGCCTCGTCGTAGTCGTCGACCACGAGGGTGACCAGGGCGATGCGTCTCATCGGACCTCTCCAGGGTTATACGTAACACGTAGGGTACGGCATCCGTCGGGCGGCCCGGCGGCGATCTCCGACGGGGAGCACAGCGGCATTCCCCGGCAGCCGACAGCCGACAGCCGACACGGCGGCGGTTTCCGTCGGTCGGCACGACGGCGATCTCCGCCCTCCGGCACGACGGCGATCTTCATCGGGCAGCATCGCGGCGATCTTGGCCGGACATCACGGCGGCGGTCTCCTTCGGACCGCACGACGGCGATCCTCGCCGGACCGCACGACGGCGATCTTCTTCGGGCGATACGGGAACGATCCCGGCCCCCAATCGTCTACAGTTGTGTAGACGATTGCAGCGATGCGGTCGGCGCGGGCGAGGTGTCCTGCCGCCTGCGCGCCTGCCATGGAAAGGGGCCACACCCATGTCCGCCGCCCCGGGCGACACGCCCGCGCGCGAGGCCGACGCCTCTCGGACTCGGCCGTGAAGCGCGACGACACCGGCGACATCGCCGGTTCGACGGCGGTGGGAAGCCTGGTCGCGTTCGTACTGCTGACACTGATCGTGACCGGCCACGACGGTGCCCCCTTGTTCGGCGACGAGGCGCTGACCACCTGGTCGCTCACCCACCGCCCGGACGTGGCGCTCGCCCTGGCACGCGGCGTGACGTACACCGGCACAGGAGTTATCGCGTACACGCTGGTCGTCGTGGCCGGCCTCCTCCTCGGACGGACAGCCCGGCAGCGGGTCCGCACCGTCGCCGCCTGCGTGGGCTGTCTGGCCGCCGCGCAGGCCGTGCGGTTCACCGTGATGTCGCTGGTCGCCCGCCCCCGGCCCCCCATGGCGGACTGGGCCACCCACGCCTCGGGCTGGTCCTTCCCCTCCGGTCACACCACCACCTCCGCCGTCACCGGCGGACTGCTCATCATCGCGGTGCTCGCCCGCGCCCCGCAGTGCAAGAGAACCCTTGTTGCGCTCATCGGCAGCTGGGCCGTGCTGGTCGGCCTCTCCCGCGTCTATCTGGGCGTGCACTGGTTCTCCGACGTCGTCGGCGGCTGGTTGTTCGCCATCTGCTGGCTGAGCCTGCTCTTCTACGTCCTCGCGCGGTTCCTCCCCCGCGCGCTCTCCGCGATATCGGCGCCCCGTCTCCGCCCAGGCCCCACGACGGAAGAGCGCCACGATGCATCCCACGACCAGCGCGACGTCCCCCCTCACTCTGCTCCGTAGTCATCTCGGCTGGGCGGTGGGCATCGTCTATCTGGCCGCCGCGACAGCGCCTGCCCCCGGCCTGTGGCTACGCCGCACTCACTGGCTCGGCCCGGCCGGAATGACCGAATTCCCTTTCAGAACAGCGCCCTTCCTGCTGTCCCTGGTCCTGTTCACTGCCGGCCTGCAAGTGCCGCTGAGCGAACTGCGCGCGCTTCTGGGCCGTCCCACCGCACTGCTGACGGGCCTCGCTCTGCATCTCGTCGCACCCCTGGTGATCATCCCGGGGGTCGCGTTCGCACTGCGGCAGTCCCCCGACAGTGACGGAGGCAGCGGGCTGATCACGGCGATGATCCTGATCGTGGCGATGCCGGTGGCGGCCGGGGCAACGGTGTGGACCGCCAAGGGGGAGGGCTGCCAGCCGACGGCGGTGGGCCTCGTCCTGGCGTCCACGATCGTCAGTCCGCTCACCGTCCCGGTGACCCTGACGACCCTGTGCCCACTGCTGCACGGCACGTACGCAGGCTCGCTGGCGGACGCGGCCCGGACCGCGGGCAGCGGTTTCGCCCTCACAGGGGTACTGCTGCCGTGCGGCGCCGGAATCCTGTGCCGCCTGGTACTGCCCCGCCGCCCGGTGAGACTCCTGCTCGGTGCGGCGGCTCCCGCGGCGATACTCGCCTCGTTGCTCCTGACCTACGTCAACGCGAGCGGAGCTCTCGGCCCCTTCATCGCGCACCCCGAGCCGGTCCTGTTCACCGCCGCGGTGGCCGTCGCCGCCACCGTCTGCGGGCTGTCGTTCGCCCTGGGCCTGGTCACCGCCCGCGCACTACGCCTCGACGCACCCGCGGGCGCGTCGGTCACCCTGGCCTGCGGCATGAACAACAGCAGCGCGAGCGCCGTCCTGATCGCGACGACGCTGCCCGACCGCCCGCACGTCCTGCTGCCGGTGCTGGCGTACAGCCTGCTGCAGAAGGTGGCCGCCGGGCGGGTCGTACGGGCTGGGACCCGACGTCGTGTTCACGTATGAATGGGGCGGGTCCCGTACCGTCCCGGAGTCGGGGCCGGGGCGGGTCCCGTACCGGTCCCGGAGTCTGGACGGCCTCCGGACGTACTTGTCGGCGACATCCTTTCCGTGCACGGGAGTTACCTGACAGTAATCGCCGGTGGTTTGATGTGCGGCGCAACCCACCCCCCTCACTCACCGGGAGACCCAGTGCCGCTCTCCTCACCGCGTCGCACGCAGGGCGCAGCCGTCCTTGTTCTGTCCCTGACCGCAGCGGGGCTCGTCGGGGCCGATCCCGCGTCGGCTGCCGGGGCGACAACGCCTTCCATGAGGGTGCTGACGTACAACGTCTTCCTCATCAGCAAGACGGCCTAACTGTAGTCAACGTCTGCAGGAAGAAGCCCCGCTCACCCCCCTGCGTCTACCAGGCCAGGGATGAGCGGGGCTCCCTTGCCGCCCCTGGCAGTCTCAGTAGGCCGAGACTCCTCCGACGGGCGGCGCCCCGTCCTCCCTCGCGTTTCCGCGACTAGGTCACGAGGGGGACGGGAAGTGCAGGACGCTATCGGGGGTGCGAGGAGCCGTCCGACCTCACTCGCACCTCTACCCGGACCACCCCCGCCGCGCCCTCCGCACGCCGGCCGCACAGGCGGCTAGCGGGCGGGTCTGTGGGGACAGCTCAGACCGTCACGGGCTCCGAGTCGACAGCCGTCGGGGTGAGCTTCCATCCGACCTGACGGACTATGCGGAAGCGGTCATGACGGGGGTTGTGGCTCAGGTGCTCCACGGCCCACACCTCCGCCTCCGAGGTGTGGTCGATGTCCTTGAAGTCGATGCACGAGGCGCATTCGACCCACCGGCGGGCGGGGAGGTCGTCGACGGATATCCGCGGCGTAAGAAAGGGATAGGCGTAGGAGCGGGTTTCCTTCGTCACTTCCCCTTCACCCCGCCCTGATGGCGCCGCATCTCGACGATGATGTCCGACGCCCGCGTCACGTCATAGTTCGGGCTGTTCGGGTTCCGGGCGTCCCTCCACTGATCCGCGAGCGCCCCGCACACGTCGCAATCCGGCGTCGGTACCGGTTCCAAATAACTCGCAGGGTCCAGGAGCTGAATCGGATCCCTGAGCGTCCGCTCTAGTGCCATTCCTGTACCTCCGCCGCGGGTTCGATACCACGACGCTACGGAGCCGAATGTTCTCGCGTCGACGTGATGTTCTCGAATGATCGCGCAGATTGGCCGAATGTTCTCGTGTGTTCTCACGCCGGGTGTCGGACCATGTGGAGAACATCGACAACAGAAGCGACGCTGAGTGAACCCAACTCCCCGGAAAGAGGCCGGACATGACTCGGAACATCCGCTTCAACGGCACCGACAGCAAGAACGGTGGGTGCCCGGCAGTTCATGAGGTCGTCGGCACTGACGAGTTCATCGTTCAAGGTCTCCCGCTTACCGATCCCGACGAGGTTGCGAAGCTGCGGTTCCTGGGGACCGACGACGTAGCTGTCCTCGTCCCGCGGGAGACCCTCGTCAACCACGGACCGAAGGAGCTGGAGCGTGTGCCGAAGCTGATCGACCTGGAGGAGTTCGGGCTCCTCTTCGAGACGTTCGAGCACACTGCATGGCGGCTTGAGACGCGCGGGCGCTATCAGTCCGACACGGAAGACCCGACGTACGACGAGTTCGTCCGTACGGGACGCTTCGACCTGGACACGGAAGACGAGTGGTCGCAGCTCATGCGGCGCCAGACGTCAGCCGGCAAGACAGTGGGGCGCGTCCGGATCGTCGATGCATCGCCGACCACCGGTCAGCTCTTCCTACTCGCCGACGCGCCGCGCAACGCTGCCGCCGGGGAGGACATGCGGTACCTGCGGCGCCAGGATGCGGACGCCCGCAATCTGCCCGCAGAAGACTTCTGGATCTTTGACTCACGCCTCGTCGCCATCCTCCGTTTCGACGAGTCGGACGTGTTGCTCGGGGCGGAAGTCATTACGGAGCCCGCAGAGGTCAACCGTTATATGCAGGTACGCGACGCCGCCACGCACGGCGCCGTTGCTTACGATCTGTTCGCGGAGCAAGTGGCTGCCGCATCCGACCAGTGAGAGAGAGCCGGTGAGCACGGACTACCAACAGGCGCGCGTGGCCTTCGGCATCTCTCTTCGAGAGCTGCGCCTCACCTGCCCGTCAGGCCGACTCACCGGCACTCAGCTTGCATCCGCACTCGCGTGGCCACACTCGAAGATCTACAAGTGCGAGGGTGGTAAGCAGACCATCACGGAGGACGACCTCCGACGGTGGGTCGACGCCTGCGGGCAACCCGACAAGTTTGACGGGATGCTCGCCCGGCTGCGCGGCTTCGAGTCACAGATCCGCTCATGGCGACGCCAGCTAGCTTCCGGGCATAGCCCTGTTCAGGACTCGTGGAATGTCGAAGTGTCCCAATCCACCGTCATCCATGCCTGGGAAGAGTCCGTCATCCCAGGCATGTTGCAGACCGCCGACTACGCGCGGCACGTGTTCATGCGCTATGGCTCGTTCTTCGGATCGACGCAGGACGCCGACGAGGCTGTCCTAGCACGGGCCAAGCGTCAGGCCTGGCTCTACGAGAGCGGCCACACGCTCAAGGTCATCATGTGGGAGGCAGCGCTCCGAGTCCTCGTCTGCCCTCCCTCGGTCCTTGACGCACAGTTGGACCGCCTCGCAAGCGTCGTCGGGATGAACTCCGTAGAGCTAGGTATCGTGCCGTTCGCAGCGTCGCTGAAACTCCCGCCGGCCAACGGGTTCTGGATCTTTGGTGAGCGGCTCGTCATCACGGAGGACTGGCACGCGGAGCTGTGGCTCGACGACGCCGAGAACATCCGCCTGTACGGACGTGTTTGGGCCACGCTCCACGAGTCTGCGGTGTACGGGACTGAAGCGCACAGCGTCATCAGCTCGGCCAGACGAGCGCTCGTCTCCCGGTAGGCCTAGAGCCATCCTGCGTGGCGCATGCGACGGCGCCAGTTTTCCAGTGCAGTACTGCCGTACGCGACCCGCTCCGGGGCTCTGAGGGACGTCACAGCCGCAGTGCGGGCATGAGACGGGAGCGGCCTTCACAGGCTTCGTGGTGTCGAACATGGGGTGTCCTCTCAAGTCATGGGAACGCCCCGCGGTCCATGTCGGTCCGCGGGGCGTAGGGAGGAACGTCGCCATGTCGGCGACGTCCCGGTGTGTGCGTGCGGTGTGCGTCAGACCCAGCGGCCCGCGTCGAGAGCGCGACCGGTGTCCGCGTCGCGGACCGTGATGCAGTGGTCCACGATGTCGGTGATTTCGCGGTCACCTATCCATACGTGGTTCTCGACGACGACGTTTGTGGGTCCGCCTCCGCCCTTCGCGGAACGGATGTCGGCCCACTGAGAGCCGGTGAAGACGGGCTCCGGGGAGCCGGTGCCATTGGCGACGAGGGAGAGACCCGGAGGGATCATTCCGCCGTCGTCGTACCAATGAGGCGAGCGGGACAGCCACTTCGAGTACGCGACGGCAGGAGACCCGTAGTCCGAACGGTGCTTGATGTAGTCCATGCCCCAACGGATCTGCGTCTTCGCGTTCGTCTTCCAGTCGGAGCCGGCGGACGCCATCTTCTCCGCGGGCAGCGCCTGCGGGATGCCGTATGCGCCTGAGCTGGGGTTCTTGGCATTCCAGTGCCATCCGGACTCGCCGTTCCACAGGCTCTTCAGGGGGCCGAACTGCCCGGGGCCCCATCCGTAGTTGCCGAGGATGCTCTTCGCGTACGTCTGCGCCGCGCCGGTCGCGTTGGCCGCGAACCCGCCTCCGCCCGTCAGGTACTTCATCGGGTCGACGGGCTTGCCTCCGACGCGCGCCTCCAGGTAGAGGTGCGGACCGGTGACGTTGCCGGTGTCGCCGGACTTGCCGATCTCCTGGCCTTGCTTCACGACCTGGCCGACCGACGTCAGGATCCGGCTCATGCGCGCGTACAGGGAGGAGAGGCCACCACCGTGGCTGATCTCTACGTGGTTGCCGTAGGGGCCGCCACCCGCGGCGTATGTGACCTTGCCGTTGTCGACGGCGTTGATCCTCGTCCCGATGGGGACGGGGAAGTCGAGGCCCGTGTGATGACCGGACGACCACATCTTGCCAGCCACGCCGAAGCGCGTGCCAAACGGAGCGTTGACGGGCTTGGCCCACTGTCCGCCACCTCCTTCGGTGGCTGCGAGCGCATCCGCTGCGGCGTCCACGATCTTGTTCTTCAGGCTGGAGATCATCTTCAGCGGGATCTTGCCGACAGCTGAGCCGAACGTTCCTGCAACGTTGACGCCCTTAGTACTGCAACGGTGCTTGTTCTGATTGGTGGGCAGTTTTCATGGGCTGTGTCCGCGTCGTTTGTAGTGACTGATGCGGGCCTGGTGTTGGCGTCGACGGCGCCATGTCGACCAGTGCAGGATGTGATCGACCGGGGTGGGCCGGCGGTCGGTGAGGCGGGTGATCAGTCGTCGGATCTCGGCGAGGCTGAGGTGGATGAGCTGGGAGGATCCGTTTCTGCTTTGTCGGCGTCGAGTTCGCGGGCGCGCAGGACGGTCAGGCAGGCGTGGGCGGCCATGGCCAGGGTCATGTGGCGGTGCCAGCCGGGATAGCGGCGGACCTGGTAGTCGTCCCAGGCCGCATTCCTGTTTCGCCGTCTGGAAGCATTCCTCCACCGCCCATCGGCTGCCGGCAATGTGGATCAGCTCGTCCAGCGTGGTCTGGGCCGGACAGTAGGCGATGTAGTAGGAGATCTCCTCGGGCCTGCTCACGCTGCGGCGGGCGAGCACCCAGTGCCGGCGGTCCTCGCGGTGCCAGGGCCGGACCTCGACGCGGGCCCAGTCGTAGATTCTCTGTCCGTGGGCTCCCTTGCCGCAGGAACGGCGTTTCCACTTCTGCCGTGGCAGACCGGGGAACAGGTCGTGGACGGGGTGGTCGATGGACCAGCGGGTGACGACGGTGTCGTGCCGGGTGGTGGCCATGACGTGGAAGACGTCCGCCCGCTCCAGCTCGAACCGCCAGCTCTTGCTGAAGCCATAGGCGGCGTCCGCCGTCACCCAGCCGAACGGGATCTTCTCGGCGATGGCCCGGCCGACCATAGCCTTGGCCATTGCCACCTTCGTCTCGAAGGCGACACTGTCGTCGATGCCTGCCCGCCGGCATCGTTCCCGGTCGTCCGTCCAGGATGTGGGCAGATACAGCCGCCGGTCGATCAGCGTGCGTCCGCGGCCCGTCGCATAGGCGAGAAAGACCCCGATCTGGGAGTTCTCCGTGCGTCCCGCGGTGCCGGAGTACTGCCGCTGGACCCCGGCCGAACGGACACCCTTCTTCAGAAAGCCGGTGTCGTCGACGATCAGGACGGCATCCCGGTCACCGAGGTTCTCGACGACGTAGTCACGCACGTCGTCCAGAACCTCGTCGGCGTCCCACTCGATCCGGTTCAGCAGCCGGTGGATGCGATCGGGGCCGGCATGCCCGGCCTCCTCCGCCAGCGTCCAGCCGTTCTTCCGCTCCAGCGGCGCGACCAGCCCCCGCATATAGGCCAGCGCAGACTCCCGCGGCTCCGACCGGTTGAACCGGTGCACAAACCGCTCGTGCACCGCCTCGAGCTCACCCGCCCACAACCTGACATCAGCAAGGTCCCCACCCATAACCACACCAACGAACGACCTGGCCAACAGTCACGGCAAGCACCGTTGCAGTATTAGAAGTCATCTCATTTGGTGAGTCGGCGGTAGCAGATGAAGGTGCAGGCGATGGCGGCGAAGGCGAGGAAGTGTTCGGCTTTGCGCTCGTAGCGGCGGTGGAGTCGGCGGCAGCCAGCGAGCCAGGCGACGGACCGTTCCACGACCCAGCGGTGGCGGCCCAGGCGGGTGGAGGACTCGATGCCTCGCCGGGCCAGACGATGGGTGATGCCCCGGCTGCGGAGTCATTGCCGCAGGTGGCGGTAGTCGTAGCCCTTGTCACCGTGCAGCTTGCCGGGCCTGCGGCGGCGCGGACCGCGGCGCGAACGGATCGGTGGAATACCCCGCACGAGCGGCTCCAGGCCCTGACTATCGTGCATGTTCGCACCCGAGATGCCGACCGACAGGGGCAGCCCGGTCCGTTCGGTGATCAAGTGGATCTTCGACCCGTACTTGCCGCGATCCACAGGATTCGGACCCGTCAGATCCCCTTTTTCAGGGCCCGCATGTTCACCGAGTCGATCACACAGCGAGACCAGTCCAGCTCCCCGCGGGAACCGAGTTCGTCCAGGACCAGGCGATGGAGCTTCGCCCACACCCGGGCCTTGGACCACTCGGCGAAACGCCGGTGGGCTGTCGCTCCCGAAGGTCCGAACGAGGCAAAGGGCAGCTGCTGCCACGTGCAGCCCGACGTGGCCACGAACACGATCGCGGCCAGCACCTCCCGATCCCCGTGCCGACGCCAGCCGCCTCCCTGAGGTCGACTCGGCGCCTCCGGCACCACCCGCTGGAACAACTCCCACAACTCATCCGGCACCAGCCGCTCAACGATCCCCACACCGGAAGCCTACCGAACACTCCAAATGAGATGACGTCTTAGGGTTTTCGCTGGTCACGCAAGCCCGTTGAGGGATGTCCGACACAGAACAACGGAGCTCGTTGGTACAGGCAGTCGACCAAGACAGCTTGTTCCCGAGGAGCTCCGTTGCCGTTTCATCATGTCCTGTCGGCCCCGGTGGCGGCCAGCACCCGTACGGTCACCGTGGCGGCGGGCCGGTTCGCGCCGGGGCATCTGGGCGAGCTGACAGCCGTCGTGCCGTTCGAGCTGGTCGACGCGATCCTGGAGGAGACGCGGTCGGTGCAGCGGCGACTACGTGATCTCCCGTCGCGGGTCGGGGTGTACTTCCTGCTCGCGATGTATCTGTTCCCCGAGGTCGGATACCGGCTGGTCTGGGACAAGCTGACGGTGGGCCTGGACGGGATCGCGGTGGCCGCTCCGACGCCGAAGGCCCTGCGTGATCTGCGCCGTCGGCTTGGAGTCGCACCGGTGCGGGCACTGTTCGAGGTGCTGGCCGGGCCGCTGGCCCGGCCGACGACACCAGGGGTGCGATTCGGCCCGTTCCGAACGGTGTCGTTCGACGGGTGCAGTTCACAGAAGGTCGCCGACTCCGAACGGAACCGGGTCTGGCTGGGGCGGACGTCTCACCACGGCTATCCGACCCTCGACATCAACGTCCTCGAGCCTGCGCAATCCCGCCCCCAGCTGCCCGCCGTCTCCCGCGACGACCGGCACACCGCCCTCGCCGAGCGCCGCCGTCACCGGATCCTGGCCCTGCTCGAGAAGGACCCCAACCGCCTCTGGCGACCCCGTGACATCGCCTCCCATTTCGGCGACATCACCATGGAGACCATGTATCGACAGCTCTCCCGATGGGCCGAAACCGGCCTCATCCACAAACTGGGCCCCGGCCTCTACGCCGCCACAGCATGGACCCCAACTCCCCTTGCGTGACCAGCGAAAACACTAAGGACTTGCCGATCAATAACTCGCCGTCTTGATCTCCGGTTTGGGGATACCGAGGCGTGCGGTGAGGTCTGCGAGATCGTCGAGGGTGGCCAATCGCGTCTCGGCGGGTTCGATGGCGTGTCCGATGTCGTGGAGGAGTCGGCGGGTTTGGCTGATGGCCCGGTTGAGAGTCACGGGTGTCACGGTGAAGAGCGGGGCGATGACGACCTGGGGGATCTTGAACCTCTGGTAGAGGACGGTGGCCAGGAGTCGGTCGACGAGGGTGAGGCCGGGGCGTCGACCGGTGTAGAGGCCGGCGGCAGGTGTCTTCTGCCGGTCGCCGCCGCGTCGCTGATGGAGGTCTGCTTCCCGCTGAGCCGCGCGGGCCGCTGCCAACTCGGTGACCAGCGAGTCCCACTGCTCGTGCGGGATGCCGGTGAGGGCGGGATGGGTCAGCCAGTCGCGGCCGGGGCCGGCTTCGTTCTGGGGCGGGATCGGAAGGACGCCGTCCCGGCGGTGTTCCTGGGGGTGGAGGGTGTAGTTCCAGTCGCCGTGCCAGTCATGGCGACTCAGTGGCAGGACGTTCAGCTGCCCGTCACTGATGCGGACGCCGGTCTCGTAGAGGGCGGTGTCGAGTTCGGCGCGGACTGTCAGTCCCGTGCGGGTGGTGGTCGCTGCGATGCTGTTCACGATGACTTCATGGCTGGTCAGCGGCCTGCCCCGCCAGTTCATCGTGATATGGGAGAACAGGCGGTGCTCGATTCGGTTCCACTTAGATGTGCCCGGAGGAAAGTGACACACGGTGATCTCCAGGCCCGTCTCGACAGCCAGCGCGGCCAGCTCGAACTTCCAGGCCCGGGTGCGGTAGCCGTTGGAACCGCCCGCGTCCGCAGTGATCAGCAGACGGTGCGAGCGCGGGTAGGTGTCGCGCCCAACCGCGTGCCACCAGCGGCGGACGGAGGCGACGGCGAAGGCCGCGGTATCGTGGTCGGTGCCGACGTTGACCCAGCCCGTGTCCGCGGTCAGGTCGTAGATCCCATATGGGACCGCCTTGCCCAGATCGGCATCGGGAAAGTCGTGGGTGCGAACCCGGACCGGATCACCTTCGCGACGCCACTCGTGGCCGGCGTTTTTGTAGTTGCCGACCAACTCCTTCTTCTTGGTGTCCACGCTGATCACCGGGTCTCCGGCGGCCTGGAAGTCCTTGGCCTGGTCGTTGATATAGGCGAACTGTGCATCGCGGTCCGGGTGTTGGGCACCTTCGATGGTCTTGGCGTTGCCTTGGAGACTGAAACCCTCCTCGCGCAGCACGGCCGCCACGGTGTCCGCCGAGACCCGGTGCCCCTGCCGGGTCAGCTCGGCAGCCAGTTGCCGGGTCGACTTCGTCGTCCAGCGCAGCGGCGACATCGGGTCCCCGCGTGCATCCGGTTCCACCAAGGCCAGCAACGCGGGCCGAAGGCCCGGATCCAGGTCCACCGCACGCTTGCGGCCCCCACCGGACCGGCGCACCCGTCCCAACGGCGCCTCGCCGGAATCCAGTTCTGTCACCCCGCACGACACGGTTCCCTCCCGGACTCCGGCCGCACGAGCGACGAGCCTGATGCCTCCATGGCCCAGCGACCGTGCTTCTGCTCCTATGGCCAGCCGCCGCTGCCGCTCGTCGAGATGCGGGAACAGCGTCGCAAACTTCGCGGCCAGGGCCACCTCGATCCCCTCCGGACTCCCCATACCATGGCAACGAGCCTCGGAGCCGGAAGCGACGGCTTGTTCCCCGGCAAGTCCTAACTACCCGGCCTTGGGTCAAGGCCCCCCCCTTTGGCGATGATGACCCACTACCGACCTGATAAGAATGAGGCCACAGGTTCAAATCCTGTTGGCCCCACCGGTTCGAAGACCCTTGACCCATCCCGGTCGGGGGTCTTCGGCGTTCACGGCCCCTTGTCCACAGGAGGCGGACTGGGTCGGCCGATTCCTGCCGGAAGTGGGCCGACGGCAGACGGGATGGGAGCTGAGGTGGGTGGGCGCGAGTGGGATCATCACGTATGACATTGATGAAGTACATGACAAGCGCCAAGGATGAGCGATGGTGGATACAGGGTCTCGGGCTCACGGCCGCAGCGGTCTGGGCCGGCGCCCGCGCGTTGGGTAACGGGCGACCGCCACTACTTCGGGTGGGCTTCGGCGCAGCGGCGATCTGTTTCCTGGCTGCACTTGCAGGACTCATCATCGACCGAATGCGAGCAGCCAGGCGAGGCCGCAGAGGTTCCGCGGATGACGCTGCCGCGGGCGAGCCGCAAGAGCCTTGATCGATGCGGTTTCGAGGGGGTCGCGGGGTGCCACTTCCGTGCCAGAACGGACGGGGACTCACGGGTAATCGAGGTACGCCAAGGTGCGTACCTCCCCACGCCGCCCAAGGCAGGGATTCCCAGGTCAGACCTGTGATCCCCCAACTTCGCTCCTAAAGTGGTGGTCGGCCGGCAGGGCAGGTGGCTGTACAGCATCGAAGTACAGCCACCATTGCGACCAGACCGACCACCACCGGCCCTGAGCGACCGTCTGACGTGCCCGGCAGACCTCAGTGACCGTCGCGCCCATAGTTCGCACCGAGGGGCGTCGATCCCGGTCGTCGGGTCGCCTCGGCCATTGAAACTGCGCCATCCGAGCGGTAGCGGGCAGCCAGTACCGGGGAGGGAATCAGGCTCGAAGGTCGACGTAGTACGGTTCCGCTCCCATGACCCAACTCACTGGGGAGTTCCGCATGGCCAGCTACGAAGTACACGCCCAAGCCGCGAGCGATCTCTTGGCACCGATCAAGATCGGAAAGCTGGCCTCATATGAAACCCGCGCCCAGGTTGCACAGGTCGAAGCCCTACTGGCACTCGCCGCAGCCGTCGCCGGTCGTCAGACGGGATCGTCATTGCAACCGCCACAGTCCGAGCGTTAGCCGGCTTCGATGTGGATGACGCTCCACGGCTCTACGCCGAGACGGGCCCCAAGTGATCGCGGCTTCCCAAGCTGATGGCTCAGGCAGTGTGCTCACGGGCTGGGCGTCCTAGCTTCCTCTGATCGACGACACCTCAACAGCGTGGCTGAGGCCGGTGGGGGTGCAGCGAGGCACACGCGCGCCTGGTCGGTCAACTGACGCGCTGTTGTGGCGGGCTTTCGTCGGCTGCGGCTGAGAACGGACCGCGACCAAGGTTCCGACCATCCGCCGAACGAAGCCACGCACCGGCAAAGTTGGGGGCCCAGCAGAGCTGTGAGCCGTTGTGCGGCCACCCGTGGGCGAACGCGTGACCCACTCCGTGCACGGCTCCGCCACCGAGCACAGGGCACCGATCCCTCGTTCACTCGTTCGGCACCTTGGGGTGCGCGAGATCATCTGTGTCCACCTAACGTCGCTATGTGTGTCCAATCGCTACGCACAGCGGTTGGCCCTGAGTCCGACGCGACGGTTGAACATCCCTCACCGTTATCCGGACTGCCAGATACCGGCGGGTGGCCACATCCCTTTGACATGGCCCCCTGCGGCGTCCTGGTCCCCAATCACGAGGAGGACTTCCATGGCCCGAATCACTCGCTCGACGCTGGGCCGCTTCCGCCCGCGCCTCCGTTGGTGGTCGCTCAGCGCTGCACTGCTGCTCTCGATAGGCGCGGCGCTGTTGCTGTTGTCACCAGTCGACGGGCAAGCAAAGGCGAAAAGCCCCACGGCGGCCGTGGCCGTCTCAAGTAATGCCATGCCTCTGTCCGCCCACACCGGAGGTGGGATTGCGGAGCTGACGAAGTGGGAGTACGCGACCGTGCCACTGCTGTTGCACGCGACGAAGCAGATCCTGGACAACTTTGGCGAAGACGGCTGGGAACTCGTCCAAGTTGTGCCCGCACCTCCTGGCTCAAACAGCGACAACCCTGTGGCCTACCTGAAGCGGCCGAAGTTCGCATGAAAGCCAACGCGCCTTGACCTGGTGACGGACACGTCCACAGGGCGGGCGTCCTCCGTCGCGCGGCCGTCTCGGTTTCCGTCTCATTCAGCACCGTTCACGGCCGTTCAGACGAGACCCGGAGCCGGGCCCACCTCGGTCGCCAACCGCCCATGAACCCAGGTGAACGCTCCCGAACGACGCCCACCACCCCACCACCACAGTTGGAAAGCGAGCGGGGGTCCTGCCGAAGAGCGCCCGTATGCCTCGCGCATGGCCGGCGGGACTAGGATCCCAGTCGGGCGAAGTTGTAGCGCAGAGGTAGTCGCACGCGGTCTCCAAAATCGCGAGGACGCCGGTTCGAATCCGGTCGGCTTCGTCCGCCCCAGCTGCGGCGTCCATGTACACGTCCCAACGGTCGCCTTTCGTTAGAGTTCGCCGCATGATCAGCGATGTCCTGGCCTGTCCTGAGTGCAGCCAGCCGATGAGGTCTGGTGGACTCGTGCTCTCCAAGCGCGAGGACGACGGTCGGCGGACCTGCCGATCA
>NZ_JAODTZ010000038.1 GCF_025399795.1 Streptomyces rhizosphaerihabitans
GACACTCCGAAGCCTCCGGGAATATCGCGTACGTGGCTCGGGAGTTCGCGCCACCTGTCCGGGACTTGGGCTTGAGCCGCCTTGACGGACACCGTCGGCGTGGTCGGTACTCACGCAGACTCCCAGCCACCCCGCCCTGTTGTAGCGATACGGCCGCGCGCAGACGACCTCACCCATCCGCCCCCGGCCGCTGCACACGCGCGAGGGCGACGCAAGAAGCACCAGTTCTGCGAAGTCATAGCCGGTCAGCGCCCCTCGCCGTTCGGCAGTTGCTCACGCAGGACCGTGCCCAGGGCGATGGGTTCACGGCCGAGCAAAGTGGCCAGTGTCGGGTCGACGGCGGCGAATTCGCCGGCACGGCCGGCGGCGAAAATGCCGAGCAGTTGGTCCGCCACCTCGACAGGGGCGCCGCCCTCCACCAACAGCTGCCGGAACTGGTCGTCGGGTGCCGTGGTCCTCGTCATGGTGCGGCCCGTTACCTCGGTGGCGATACCGGCGATGTCGTCGAAGGTCAGCGCCTGTGCCGCTGTGAGCGGGGGCGTGGGGCCGTCGAAGCGGCCTTCGTCGGCCAGGACGACGGCGGCCGCGTCGGCGAGGTCGGCGTGCGCGGTCCAGCTGACCGGTCCGTCCGCGGGGAGCACGACCTGGCCGGACTGCATGGCGTGACCGAGGAACTGCACCGCGCTGGCGGCATAGAAGCCGTTGCGCAGCGAGGTGAACGGCACGCCGGAAGCGCGCAGTGCTCCCTCGGTGGCGGCATGGTCGCGGCAGGCCTGGAAATGCGACGAGGCGCCGGCACCATGTGGCTGGTGTAGAGGATGCGGCGGGCACCCGCCGCGACGGCCCCGTCGATGGCGGCGCGGTGCTGCCGCACGGCCTCTTCGCCCATCCTGTCGACAGAGACGATCAGCACTTGGGAGGCGCCCTCGAAGGCGTGCGCGAGGTCGGCGGCGGCGGTGAAGCTGCCTTGGCGCACCCGTACTCCCTGGTCGGCGAACGCTTTCGCCTTCCGAGGGTCGCGGACGCTGACGCCGACTCGGCCCGCCGGCACGCGAGTCAGCAGCCGTTCGACGATCTGGCGTCCGAGCTGTCCGGTGGCGCCGGTCACGATGATCATGTTGCGCTCCAATGCCACGCCGGACAACGCGCGCGGGCGGCACGGCAACTGGTCCGGCTGGTGCGAGAGAAGGGCCACAAGGTCGCCACCGGCTTCCTCGGCACCCCGGTGATCTGCGACGCCCTCACGTCCGCGGGAGCGATCGACGACGCGTACCAGATGCTGCTCCGGACCGAGTGCCCCTCCTGGCTGTATCCGGTGACGATGGGGGCCACCACGGTCTGGGAGCGCTGGGACTCCATGCTCCCCGACGGTTCGGTCAACCCCGGGGAGATGACGTCGTTCAACCACTACGCCCTGGGCGCGGTGGCCGACTGGATGCACCGGGTGGTCGCCGGGCTCGGGCCCGGCTCGCCGGGGTACCGGTCGCTGCGGATCGAGCCGCGACCCGGGGGACGGCTCTCGTGGGCACGCACGGCGCACCGCACTCCCTACGGCCTGGCCGAGGTCGCGTGGGAACGAGCCGAGGGTGAACTCCGCGTCGACGTCACCGTGCCGACCGGGTCGGTCGCGACCGTCGTCCTGCCGGGCCTCGAACCCAGGGAGATCGAATGCGGCAGGCATCGCTTCGTGGTGCCGCACCCGGGCCCACCGGCTGATCGCGAATGGCACCCGTCCCCGCCCTTTCCGCTCGACGGCATGCTCGCCGAAGGAGAACGCTGACGGACGAGGCCGCGGGTTCCGCTGTCGCTGCGGTGGCAGACATCCCAGCGGCTCCACCGTCGCGGTGGGCAGCTCCGGTCTGTGTGGCATCCCGGCCTTGTTCATCGGGTCCCTCTTCGAGGCCGGCATCGGCAACGTGGAGGTCGTCTCCAACAACGCCGGTGCGGACACCGGGGGCTGGGGATCTGCTCGGCGCAGGCCGCCTGCGGCGGATGGCGGCCTCCGGCGTCGTAGGACAGGCGCCTGACGGACTCTCGGTGCCGGGTGGGATGGACGGTGACCCGGCCCACCCCGGACCTGTGGCCGTCCAGGGCGGCGAGCGTGTGCAGGTAGTCGTCGTCGGGGCCCGTGACCAGGGTGACCCGACTGCGGAACGGGCAGGGCAGGGCAGCATGCGAGCAGCCCTCGTGCGAGCCGGCTGAGGGTCCAGCGCAGCGGTTCTGGCCGACAAGCGGTGTGGCCGTCGAGGAGCACCACCGCGTCGGAGGCGGTTCCGCCCACGCCTGCCGAACCGAGCATGTACGCGTCCTTCTTCGCCGTAGCGTTCCCGGCGAAGTCATCCGGGCCGGGTCTGCTGTTGCCGTGACCCCATAGGTCACCTTCACGGCACGCCCGGGAGGAGTTCGCGTACCTGGGGCAGGTAGGAGGGACCGGTACCTCCACGATCCGAAGGCCCCCTCTCATACGCGGATACGGTGCCCGCCACGGCCATCCGTGCCCTGCTTGGCCATGGCGTCGCCGAGCACGTCGTGCTGACGGATTCCGAACTCCGCCGAGGGCGCCGTTCCGGCCGTCTCCGCCATCAGGTCAAAGGACACGGACCATACCGGCTGGTCAAGGACGCCTTCGGCCGCGCTGCCTGCCGACCTTCGGCACCTCGGACAGTCCGTCCCACCCCTGGACCCGGGCCGGTCAGTCGGCGGGGCGACCATCGGGCAACACGGCAACCGATGCCTTTCACAGGTCGGAGCGCCGCGGCCCCCGGCTGATCCACCGGAAGCCCGCGTGTCCAGGATCTAGGCTCCTCCCATGACCGACGAAGAAGTGATGACACGCGTCGTCGCGATCCTCACCAAGACACGTGAGTACGTCGGGGACGACGCACCCGAACCCGACAGCGAAAGCGATGTCCTGCTCAACGAGCTGGTGAAGGACATCTTCCCGAGGAGCGTGGACATCGACGACGACGCCGCCCCGCAAGAGGTCGCCAACGCCATCGCCCAAGCAATGAGCGGCCCGATCTTCACAGCGTTCGGGGCATTCGCCGCCGCTTTCCACCAGCTCGCCGCAGAACACGATCGCGGCGATCCCGAAGTCCCGTCCGCCCAGGTGCTACGAGATCTCGCCCTACGCGCCAGCGGCGAGTGACAGCGATCTGCGGCCCCGTCCGCGAGAATCTTCCAGCACCCGAAACCCTTGACAATCACTCAGGCGGCCCCGGAGTGGCCACCGTTCCTTGCGAGCGAACCCCTATGTCCTCAGGCTGCCACGGAGAGTGCGGGACCATCTCCGTGCGGAAGTTGTACGGGCCTGCCTCGCATGACGAGGCGTGCATCCGGTCGTTCCCTTCCTGGCGGGCCGCTGCCGCCAGCCGCGCCGGCGCCGTCACCTTTCATACTGGCGTGCGCGAGGAGCCCGACAGATCCGGGCAAGGCTTCAGGCGGTCAGACGTGGCCGGCGCCGGGGCAGTTCAGCGTGCCTGACCGCGGTGGAGGCCAGGGCGATGGGCACGCCCAGGCTGGCGAGAATGCCGCAGCCGACGAACACCGGGGCAACGCCCCAGGCCCCGATGGCGGCGCCGACCAGTGGGTAGCTGAGGGGTGCGGGACCGACCATGGTGAGCATGACGACGGAGGTGACCCGGCCGAGATAGGCCGGTTCTGCGGCGGTTTGTACGAAGGCGCTGTACAAGCTGCCGACGATGCCCGTGTTCAGCCCTATGACAGCGGCCAGCACCATGGCGAGCCACAGGGTTGGGACCAGTGCGATGGCAGCCGCGCCCGTACAACCCGCGAGCAGTGTTCCGGCGAAGACCAGGCCTGCACGTGGCAGCCAGCCGACGATGGCAAGCAGTGCGGCGCTGGCCGCTGCGCCGGCGCCGAAGCTGCTGACGATCCAGCCGTAGCCAGAAGGGCCCCAGCCGCGTTCGGCGTCGAGGAGCACCATGCCGATGTTGAGGGTGCCGATGAGGCCGAGTTCGCTGATGGTGCCGGCAGTGCATGTCGGTGGCTGCTACACCGCGGGCGAACGACGGCGCCCCGTCCCGCGCGACGAAGCACGCCGCCTCCTCACTGCGGGCGTACGCGCCTGCGGCAACTGCCAGCCGGACACCGCGCTGCAGATCCTCGACTTATCCGCCGGCCCGGACCCCTCCACCTCCACCTGCCCCGGCAGCATCGTCGGCCCATGCTCCGGCTGCCAGCGGCGCACCCACAAGTACGGCAACGACGGCCTGCCGCTGTGCCAGTAGTGCATGGCCCCGTCCAGGACATGACGTCGCACCGGGCACGCACTTGGGCACCCAAAGGAGACATACCCGTGGTGCGGTGCAACGGCGCCTCCCGAGGCCGCATCCAAGATGCACGTCCTGTCGGACGCGAACGGACTGCCGGAACCCACCAACTGGTCCCCGACAGTGCGGAATTGCCTGAACGATCACACCGTTTGCAGCCCGGTGAGCGACGCCGAATCGGATCCCATCCGGTCGAGGGCACGCGCAGGTTGCCCGCGCGTACCGGGTGGCCGGGCTCAGATCCAGGTGTCGAGCCACATTCTGGCGCGCCAGGCGGCATGCGGGATCGTCTGTCCGGTGTAGATCGGGAAGAAATAGATGAAGTTCCAGGCGATGAGCAGGACAACCACGCTTGCGGCCACCGCACCTCGTATGCGGCGCTTGTCGGTCGCTCCCGCCGGACCCAGCAGGGCTCCCAGCATCATCGTCACGGCCAGGCTCAGGTACGGCACGAAGACGACCGCGTAGAAGGAGAAGATCGTGCGGTCCTGGTACAGGAACCAGGGCAGATAACCGGCACCCACTGCACAGAGGATGGCACCGGAGCGCCAGTCGCGGCGCAGCGCCCATCGGTAGAGCAGGTACACGAGTGCGCAGCATGCCGACCACCACAGAAGCGGTGTTCCCAGGGCGAGGATCGCCTGTGTGCAGCCGGCCGCCGCGTGGCAGCCGTCCTTCCCGGGTGCCGGCGACTGGTAGTGGAACAGCACGGGGCGGCCGAGAACCAGCCAACTCCAAGGGTTCGACTGGTACTTGTGGGGAGTGCTCAGCCCCACATTGAACTGGTAGACGCCGTGCTCGTAGTGCCACAGGCTGCGCAGCGGGGCCGGAATCCACGACCATGTGCCGCCGCGGGCGTCCGCCCAGTGGCGTCCGTAGCCGTTGTCGGACAGGAACCAGCCGGTCCATGTCGCCAGATACGTCAGGACAGCGACCGGGCCGAGGGACAGCACCGACCAGCCGAGGTCCTTGCGCAGCACCGCACGGTAGGGACGGCGCGCCCCCGCTACGCGGCGAGAGCCGACGTCCCACAGCAGGGTGAGGATCACGAAGAAGACGAGGAAGTACAGGCCGTTCCATTTGGTCGAGGCCGCCAGTCCCAGGCAGAGGCCGGCAGCGAGCCGCCAGGGACGCGCTCCCGTCCCGACACGGTCGCCAGTGTGTCCGTCCGGGCGCACCCGGCCGTCCTCGCCGACCGGTAGAGCTGCCGCGAGCCGGCCTCGCGCACTGTCACGGTCGATGAGCAGGCAGCCGAACGCCGCCAGTACGAAGAACATGACGACGAGGTCGAGCAGAGCGGTACGGCTCATCACGTAGTGCAGACCGTCCACCGCCATCAGTGCTCCGGCCAGGCAGCCCAGCGGTGTCGAACGGAACAGGCGGCGTCCTATTCGGCACAGCATCAGCACCGACAGCGTGCCGAGGAGTGCCGTCATGAAGCGCCAGCCGAAGGGGGTGAGGCCGAACATCCACTCGCCGAGGGCGATGACCCATTTGCCCGTCGGCGGGTGCGCGACGAAGGACCCGGCGTCGGAGAGCGGGATCACCTGGGGATCGGCCAGGATCTGCGGGTCGGAGATCTGGCCCTTCGGCCAGGTGCCCTCGTAGCCGAGCCGCAGCAAGGACCATGCGTCCTTGGCGTAGTACGTCTCGTCGAACACGACCGCCCCCGGGCTGCCCAGACGCCAAAAGCGCGGCAGCCCTGCAAGGAGCGCCACCAGCAGCGGCCCGCCCCATTGCGACCAGCGCGCCAGCCGGCACGCCGCGACTGGGGACAGCCCGAGCATGCGCCAAAGCCGCGACGTGGGTTCGGGAAACGGCACGACCAGGCGGTCGCGCACGGACGTACGCGGGCGCTCGACGTACCCGAAGTGACGCAGCCGCCGCTCCCAGGAGATTGGCCGGCGATTCACCCCCTCCCGTGGCTCGTCGACAAACGCGGGCGTTTTCTCATGGATCACGTGGTGAGCTTTCTACTCGTGGAGAGCAGGACGAGCGGGAGCAGCTGCCCGGCGGTCGGTGGTGGTCACGCCGACTCAAGTCAGCCCTCGCTGATCGGAACTGCTTGATCCTGGACAAGGCGCTGCCCGGGTGGTCGAGGTCTGCACCGGCTCGGGCGTTGAGGAACGGTACGACATCGGCACCCTCTTGGCAGCGGAGGCTGAGCGGGCAGTGGACGGCATCGGGACCCACCTGGCAGAGGTGATGGGGCGAGGCCGAGGACCAGTACTGACCTCTGGTGTCGGATGTGCAGTGATGTCCAGGCCGGTTTCGGTGAGACAGCTGTTGATGAGGTCGGAGTGTCGTTGGATGTGTGCCAGTCCGCGACGGAAGGCGCGCTCGAGGTGTTTCGGGCTCGGTGAACGCGGTGTTGGCCAGGGGCCCTCGCCGCAGCAGCGACCAAACATCCTCGGCAGGGTTCATATCGGGTGCATAGGACGGGAGTTGGAAGATGGTGAGCCAGTTGTGGTCAGCCGCGCCCTGACGCAGTCCGGCTGTCCTGTGGACGTTCCGATTGTCCCAGACGATCACCACCGGGGACCGAGTTGAGGACGCGCACAGACCAGAAGGGCCTGGTAGTCCGTCCACGAAGGCTCTTCCGGGCTCCCTTGAAGGGCAGCTGGAGCGGCTGGTTTCTGGCGAAGAAGGACTACCGCAGTCGTTTCCGTCTCTCCGGACCGAGTACGGGGTGGATACCTGCACGCCCCCTGTCACTGCGAACGTCAACGGCCGCGAGTTGCACCTGCGGCCCTCGGTGGGGGCGCCATCTGCACTCGGGTCAGGAGGTACGGCTGCACCAATAGGTCACCCGGTCATGGGCGTGCCGGGCCATGTCTTCTTCCGGTCCTGCGGATCGTTACGGGCGATCTCGGCCCGGGCTGCGGCGCTGACCTTGGAGAAGACCGTCACCCCGGCCGTGGGGGCGGACACCCGGGAGGCGAGGAACGCGCGGGCCCAGGTATCGGCGCCCTCGGCACTGTGCCCGGCTTCCATGAGCCGAAGAATGATCACCGCCGGATCGATCCATGACGCGCCTCGCGTGGGCCACGCCCAGTCAATGATGTGCGCGCGGTCGCTGATCAGTACGTTGTGGGGTGCAAGGTCGGTGTGCAAGAGCGTGTCACCGGCGAGCAGACCGACGTCGCAGGATCCGGCGCAGGAGGCCCAGCGCTGTTCCGCGCCTTTGAGTTCGATGCCGGGCCACGGCGTGGCCTGGAGTTCCGCCACCGCGTGGGCGACGAGGGTGGATCCGGAAAGTCAATGGTGCGGCCGGCTCGCGGGCAGGCCAAGCCCGACCTGCCGCGCCGACTCAGGGTGCGCCCGACTGGTCCAGTCCGTGCGGCGTGCTCGCAGTTCAGCCGACTCGGGCAGTGCGGCATGCGTGCGCCGGGAACGGCTACCTGTCCATCCCTGCCCGCGATGCCATCAGGTACGCAAGCCACTTCGGGCCGGCACCGGCCAGGCTTTCGCAGGAGCGCTCGCCATCACCCCGGTGGGCGCATCATGAAGACGTCGATCGGGTCCTGGGCTTCCACGACGAATCCGTGGCGCTCATAGAGTCGACGGGCAGCACTGCCCTGCAAAACGTTCAAGCCCACGGTCATGCCCTGCGCATCCGTTCGCTCCAGCACCGTGCGCAACACAGCCGATCCGAGCCCTCGGCCCTGACAGTGCGGAGCAAGGTAGAAGTGCTCCAGCCACTGCCTGCCTTCGGCTGGCCGGACCGTGACGCATCCTGCGAATTCGCTGTCGACCGTGATGATCGACGTGTGTTCCGGGGAGAAAGAGTCCCGCAGCCGCTGCCGTACCCGGTGCTCGTCGTAGCGTCCAAGGCGTTCCAAGTCCGCACGCATAACCGTGGCCCGCAACTCCGCGATCACCTCGATGTCTGCTGCCACCACAGAACGCAGCACCCAGCCCGCGGCGCGCGCCGACGTGGTCGGTGCAGGTACTGCCGTGTCCGATCGCGTACCGCTCCACATCACCCCAGCATCCATAGCCGGAGTATCCCAGTCCGCCTGGCCTGAACAAGCACATGGGCATCTCGACCCGAAACCAGCCAATCCCACCGCGACCTCGATCGCGGACCGGTCGTAAGCGCCTCGCCCGCTTCGGATGGGACTGTCCAATCAACCAATCAACGGTGTAACTGGGGTTGTTGAGGCTACTGGCAGGCCGCTCGGCTCGAAGAACCGGCACCCGGCCACCCGCTACGACGTGGGCAAAGCGACCAGACGCCCCGGCACCATCGCCGAACGTGACCAGGTCAAACCATAAAGAAGGAGCTTATAACTCCTCTCTCAACCGCGCCCAGGTATGAGTGTCCAGGCTGTCATGGGGGCCGATGCGGGAGAGCTCGGCGCCGTCGCGTCCCACGGCCACGATGACGGGACGGGCTCCGCGGCTGGTGCAGGGGGACGTCCAAACAGCGATGAGCTTGCGGCGCTCGGGTTTCTCGAACCGGCGGGCTCCGACGAGAACGTGATCCACGTCCTGCCCGAGGCTCACTTTGACACAACTGATCCACGGGGCTGCGGTGATGGAGCGTGGGGGGTCGATGCTGCGGGTGAGGCTGAGGACACCGCCGCCGTTGCGAACGTCGAGCACATCGACGTTGAAAGGATCTTCTCCGGGGCCGCTGCCACCCCCCACGTACCGCCACTGCTGTTCGTACCACTCCAGGAGCGCAATGTGCTCACGCATGCGCGGTGACTTCGGACGCCACACGATCCATACCGCCCCGACACCGGCAGTGCCGTCGACGTCCGCCGATACCACTGTCAGCAGGCGCCGCGGGATCCACCACGGCTGCGGGACTTTCCTCGCCGGCACCCGCCGCACCACGCCCCGCAGGAAAGTCTCCCACCGGGGTCCCGTCCTCACGGCCTTCCCCATACCTGCATGCGCCTGCGATACCCAGCGGGCGAGGGCAGCAAGCCCCAAGCCGGTGAGGCAAAGCCTCACCGGCCTTCGGCCAAAAGATTGTTATGGGACAAGTCTTACTGACGGCTTCGAGCGGAGTCGTAGTGCACGGCCGCCTCTCACCCACCGTGCACTGCAAGGTTTTTGGCGACGTCGGGTGGGGGTTGGCGGCACGAGCGCACCGTCCCGTGACGGGTCGGAAGGCTGTGCCGGCCCCGTCCTCTGCGGCGAGCGATCGTTTCGCTACTGCTTGTCGCGCGCGGCGGACCGTTTGGTGATCTCGGTCGAGATCGTCTCGCGCAGCCCGTCCGACGTGAAGCCGAGGTTGCGCAGGATCTGCGCGGCCGGGCTCTCCTCGACGCGGATCAGGCCCAGCAGTGTGTGTTCCGTGCCGACCCAGTCGTGACCGAGGTCGGCCGACGCGCGGCGTGCCTGCTCGATGGCCTCCTTGCTCTCCGGCCGGAACGCGATGTGACCCCGCAGCGCCTTCTCCCCGGCCGGCGGCATCGCTTCCTCGATTGCGTCGCGGATGCGTTGCTCCGACTCGGTTTTCGCGATCAGCACCTCGTACGCCAGGCCCTGCGGTTCGCCGAGCAGGCCGAGCAGGAGGTGTTCGGTGCCGATGAAGTCGTGCTTGTGCGTTCGGGCGGCCTCCTGCGCCAGCACGATGCTGTGCCGGTTCAGGTTGGTGTACCGCTCGAAGGGGCCGGGTGCGTGGCGTTGCTGGGCGGCCTGCTTGGACACCCCGATGGCGTCGCCGATCTCGGTCCACGACGCGCCGGTTCGCTTGGCCTTGCTGACGTAGTGGTCGATGAGCTGGTCACCGAGGTCGGACAGGGTCTGGGCGCGCAGTCGCGCCTCGCTGATGCGGGCCAGTTCGTCGGCGCCGGGGAGTTCCTCGTCGAGACGGGCGATCAGGTCGGCGAGGCTGATGTCGAGTGGGCTCATGCGTCAATCTTAAGTTGACGATCAGCGATCGTCAACTTGTAATTGACGATCGCTCCGGGTCTGCTCCCCAAATTTCGGCGGTGGTCCAGGGCATCTTGGGACCGATCGCGACCCACCGGTCCCGGCCCGGTCCGGCAGAAGGCACCATCTGATCGTCGACCGGCATGGCACTTCGCTACGGCTACGGCTACGGCTACGGCTAGTACCGCCGATTTCTCCGGGCCGCGGCGGCAGCCCGGAGATCGCCCGGAAGGGCACCGCCCGCGGCTCCGGGCCACTCGTCACGACCGCCGGCTCCGGCGCAGTCGACCGTCCGGCGGTGTTCCTGCCGTCCGTCACGATCAGCCCGATCGGCGCTTTCAGCACTTCAGGATCGGGTCCGTCCGGTAAACCGGGCGCGGTTCAGGTGATACAAGCCATCTGTCATCCCCTCGATATCGCCCATCGGTTCCAGAACGAGTCGGCCACACCTCATCCGTCCATTTCTGCCGAAGCTGCCGATATGTTCCCCGACGGAGGCGGACGTGATAGAACAGCGCGATCAGGGACGGTCTGAGTGGATTCGCGGGCTCGGTCTGCGGCGGGCTTTCGCGGCTGATAGGGAGTGTGGATCCATCACTGGGCGTCTCGCTTTCGCGGAGGTGCTGCGGAGCCATCGGCGCGCGGCACGTTGGACGTTGGAGCGGTGGCCGAGGTGTCGGGGGTCAGCGCTCGGACCTTGTCGGACATGGAGCGCGGTCGGAGCAAGGGGCCCCAGCACCGGACCGTGACCGCCTTGGCGGATGCGCTTGCGCTCGAGGGGGAGGCTCGCGAGGAGTTGGTCGAGCTGGCGCGCGATGGCCGACTGCGGGATCACTGGACGCGTCCGAGTGGTCTGTGCGAGCTGCCCCGGTCGGTCGAGGACTTCACCGGTCGCGCCGCGGAACTGGCCTGGATGAGCGAACTGTTGTACGCGGAGAGTTCGCCGGGGGTCGGTGTGGTGGGGCTCATCACCGGCTCTGCCGGCCTGGGGAAGACCACGTTCGCCGTCCGTGCCGCTCATTCCGTGCGGCCGAGTTTTCCTGACGGGGTGCTCTTCCTCGACCTGTTCGGCATGTCCCAGCAGCCGCTGAGCGCCAGTGACGCTCTGCGGTTGCTGCTTCGCGCGCTCGGTATCACGGACCAGCACATCCCTGGCGACATCCAGGAGCGTGCCTCCCTGTACCGGTCACTGCTGCGGGACAAACAGGTACTGGTGCTCCTCGACAACGCCGCGTCGGAGGAGCAGGTGCGCCCGCTGCTGTCGGGAGGAGGTGCGAGCAGGACACTGATCACGACCAGGCGGTACTCGCAGGGCTGGAGGGTGTCCGCAGACTCGTCCTCGGACCCCTGCCGGTGCCGGAGTCCCTGGAGCTGCTGACCGGGATTCTGGGCGAACGTTCCGCGTCCGACGACAAGTCGGCTCTCGCCCGGCTTGCCGAGTTGTGCGGGGGCCTGCCTCTGGCGCTGCGGATCATCGCGAACCGTCTGCTGAGCCGGCCCGAATGGGATGCCGCCGAACTCGCCGCCCGGCTGGCGAACGAGGGACGCAGGCTGGAGCAGTTCACGGCCGGCGATCTCAAGATCGCCCATGCGTTCGGCATGTCGTACGAGCAACTCGCGGACTCCGCACGGCGGCTGTTCCGGCGTCTCGCCGTCGTACCTGGCCGGGACTTCGATGCCGCTCTGACGGCCGTCGCCGGCGGAGTGCCGATCGAGGACGCCTGGGACGCTCTGGACGACCTCGTCGATCTCGGCCTGCTGCAGGACAGCTCCGCGGGCCGGTACCGCTTCCACGACCTGGTCCGCCTGTTCGCCCGTGAGCGTCTTCAGGAGGAGGAGCCCCCGGGCGGGCGGAAGGCGGTGACGGAGCGGGTGACGCCGTGGCTGCTGCGGATGGCCACGATTTCCGGGCGGTGGTTCGAACCCGGCTACGGTCCCCCGGGCCGGTCCGAACCCGACCATTCCGTCCCGTCCTCCGAGGAAAAGGCCGACTGGTGGCTTCGGGTGAATGTGGACAACTGGCTCGGCGCGATGCGGGCCGCGGCCGGCAGCGACCGGCACTCTCTCGTCCTCGACTGCGCCGAGTCGATGCACTGGTTCTCCGAACGGTGGGTGCACGGCCCGCATTGGCACGAGGTCTTCACGCTCGGAGCGGAGTCCGCCGCCGCCCTCGGTGACCTGGAGCAGCAGGCGACCCAGCTGAACTACCTGGCCTGGGTCCACTCGGTGCCGCCGGCAGATCCTCAGGCCATGCTGCGATACTCGGCCGAGGCCTTGAAGTTGGCCACCCAAGGCGGCGCCGAGGCGCAGGTCGCCTGGTCACACGAGTACACCGCGGGAGCGCTGCTCCTGCTCGGACGGTCCGACGAGGCAATACCGCTCTCGTTCCGTGCGGCGGAGACGTTCAAGACCCTCGGCGACATCGACAGCTACGTCCAGACCCTGGCCAACGTCGCCAACTGCCTTCGCGACGAGGGACGATACGCCGAGGCCCTGCAGCAATTCCGCACAGCGCTCGCGCTGATGGACGGTGAGGGCTCGGGGATGACCCCGAGCGTCGCGACGCACAGCCGGCCCTTCGCGCTGGTCCGAATCGGCCAGTGCCTGGGACACCTCGGCCGCCGCAGCGAAGCGATCACCACGCTCAGCGAAGGGATCGCCCTCCTGGGCGCGCTCCAGGTGTCCGACTTCCGGCATGCCGGGGCCCTGGAGGCCCTGGCCGCCCTGCTGGCCGAGGAAGGCCGGACGGACGAGAGCCGCCGTACCTACGCGCTCGCGGCGCAGGTGTTCGAGGCGATCGGTGACAGCGCGGCGAGCAGCCGCTGCCATGCCTTGGCCACCGCCGCATCCTGACCCCCGCAGAGGGGGCCGATGTTCGCGGAATTCTGCGTGCTGCTCTGCGTGTTCTCTTTCCCTTCACATGGCTTGGATGGAACGCACCGACAGGCATCGGGCCTGCCCAACCAGATCGGACGCAGCCATGGCAACCATCAGGAACATCGTGCTCGTACACGGCGGCTTCGTGGACGGATCGGGCTGGCAGGGGGTCTACGACCACCTGACTGCCGACGGCTACCGGGTAGCCGTCGTACAGAACCCGCCCCTGTCGCTGGCCGGTGACGTCGCCGCCACCCACCAGGTCCTCGACAGCCTCGACGGCCCGGCCGTGCTGGTCGGCCACTCCTACGGCGGTGTCGTCATCACCGAGGCCGGCAGCCACCCCGCAGTCGCGGCCCTCGCCTACATCGCCGCGTTCGCGCCGGACAAGGGCGAGTCGGTCAGTTCCCTGATCGCCCACCCGCCGCCCGGGGCGCCGGTCCCGCCGATCCTGCCGCCCAAGGACGGGTTCCTGTTCCTGGACCGGGGCAAGTTCGCGGCCGCCTTCGCCGCCGACGTCCCCGGGAAGCTGGCGGCGTTCATGGCCGACTCCCAGGTCCCCTGGGGCGTCGAAGCCCTCGAAGGGGCGGTCTCCGAACCGGCCTGGCAGACCAAGCCGTCGTGGTACCTGGTCGCCACCGACGACCACATGATCCCTCCGCCCGCCCAGCGCGCCATGTCCGAGCGGGCCGGGGCGATCGTCTCCGAGACGCCCGGCAGCCACGCCGTCTACGTCTCCCGCCCGGCGGTCGTGGCCGCCGTCATCGCCCAGGCCGCCCAGGCCGCCCAGGGGCTCAACGGCCAGTCCTAGAAGCGGGCGACCGCGCCGCCGCTACAGCCCACGTAGCCCCGGCCCTCACCACGACGGGCCGGGGCACACTCATCAGGGGGCGTGAAAGAAGACGATGTCTCTCACGCCCCCTGCCCGGCATCTCGGACAGAGCCCGACCGACAGGCCTCTGCAACAAGCACCAGTGTCTCTGCCCCGCGCACGACCAGCGACCAGTGACCAGCGGCAATACCGCCTGACCGCTCGACCGTGATCCCCCTCTACGAGCAGCACCCAAATGACATGACTGGTAAGGGACTTGGCCACGCGGAGCCGCTAGAAAGCTAGTTGGCCGTGCGGCCCTCCAACTCCCGCTGCCTGGCGGCCAGCGCCCTCGCCAGCATCTTCGCCCGGTAGGGGTTCGCGGTACCGAGGGCCTTCGCCACTGTCACCGCCTCGTCCAACAGGGCCAGCCGTCGCTCAGGCAACTCCCGTACCAGGGGCGAGGTGCTGGCTTCCACCAGGACGTATGCCAACTTCGACCCGTACACCTCCGGCTCGACCTGGGTCAGCAGGCGGTAGATCCACAGCCCCTCCGCACCGCGCACCACTCGTCGATTGGCACTGAGCAGCTTGACCCTCGCCAGCACGACCATGTCCTGATCCACCGATCCCCCTTCGTTCCCTCACTCCCGATCCGCGCCCGTCCCACGACGAGACAGCACAGCGAACGCGCCGGCAGCCGAGAACGGATGCCGACACGAACGCCGGAGAGTGGATGACGACGAGTCTGCGGGCGGACCACCACCGGCGACAAGCCCGACAGGACGTGCGCTCCGTCCTACCGCAAACAGCCTTCGAGCAGGCATGATGGACCTGACACTCTCCAAGGCTCGGCCCGGGGGCGGCGGCGTTGAGGTCCTGCTCGGCCGGTATGCGATACGCCTCGACGGCCGGCGCGAGGTGGCCAACCGCCGGATGGAAGACCTGCCGGGTGAGTACGAACAGTCGACCGGCTGGATCTCGAACCCTCTGAACAGGGAGGGATTCAGCGCATGCCGATACACAGGCCCCGAAAGGCTCGCGGTGGTCTCGTGAGCGAGGGCACCGCAAGCCCCCTCCCCATCGATCACTGTCGGCGGAACGTCATACGACCGTCGTTCCCTGGAGTTCGGCGCCCCCGCCTGGGCCTTTCGGCCGGCCCACGGGCATCGCAAGCAGCGGGAGCACGTTCCGCTCCCCTGCACCTGGGATGTCTGGACCCGGCCGACACCCCGCGCGCTTCAAGGCCGTCCAGGGCCTGCGCCACTGCCGGTTACGGCCGCCTCGCCCTGTCCCCCGGCGTCAAGGAGTGACAGGGCCGCTGGTGACGGTGGTCCACCGGCCGGAAGCCACCGAGCACACCGTCAGGCGCCGGTTGCGGGTGTCGCCGTACCCGTCGAAGGCGACGTGGCCCGTCACGCCGTCGAAGGCGAGCCCGGCCACCGCCTGTGGCATCTTCGCGCGGGCATGCCGAGGGAGGGTGCCGCCGTTGGCCGTCACGAGGGACTTCACGGCCTCGATGAGGCTCCAGGCCGCGTCGTAGGCGTACGGTCCGTACCAGCCGGCCGCCTCCGGATACGCCGCCTTGCGGTACCGCGCGAGGAAGTCAGCCCCGCCCGCCAGGTCATCGGCGGGCACGCCGATGTTGACGGCCAGGTCGCCGTCGGCCTTCGGACCGGTCGTGAGGAACCGCTGGTCGAACATGCCGTCGCCGCCCATCAGGGGGATGCCGACCCCGGCCTTCTTGAGCTGCTTGGAGAGCGGCCCGGCGGTGTCGTAGTAGCCGCCGAAGTAGACGGAGTCGGCGCCCGAGGCCCGGACCTTCGCGGCGAGGCCGGGGAACTCGCGCTCCGCGGGATCGACCTGCTCCGTACCGACCACGGTCCCGCCGAGCTTCTCGAACTCGGCCGTGAAACCGGAGGTGAGGCCGGTGCCGTAGGCGCTCTTGTCGTCGATGACGTACAACTTGCGCTTCCCGGCCTCGGCGTGGAGGTACCGGGCGGCGAACGGCCCCTGGTCGACGTCCGTGGTCAGGGTGCGGAAATACGTGTCGTACGGACGGGACTTGGTGCCCGCGGCCCAGTCGGGGCCCAGCGTCAGCACGGGGTCGGTGTTGCCCGGTGAGACGTTGACCAGGTCCGCCTGGGCCAAGGGCTCCACCAAGGTCTGGGCTATGGCGGAGTTCAGTGGTCCGACGACACCCAATACCTTCGCGTCGGACACGAAGCGGGCGGCGTTCGGCCTGCCCTTGGCAGGGTCGGCCGCGTCGTCCAGAGCCTTGATCTCGAAGGTCACGCCGGGGACGTAACCCTTCTCGTTCGCGGTCCGGACCGCCAGTTCGGCGGAGTTCCTGATGCCGAGGCCCATCCCGGACCAACCGCCGCTGAGCGGTGCGTCCACTCCGATCACCACCGTGACGGCAGCAGCCGTGGCCCCGCTGCCGGCCGCTCCGCCGCCGCGGGGTGTCCCGTCCTCCCCGGAGAGAGTCCAGGACAGGACGGATCCGGTCGCGAGCGTGGCCAGTGCCGCCGCCAGGACCACGGAACGCCGGGTGAGGGCGCGCGCCTGCACCGGCCTCCGCTCGGCTGTCTCCATCTTGGCCGTCGTCCCCAGGGAGACCAAGTCCTCGGTCGGGGGGACGGGTACGGGCGCGGGCACGGGTACCGGCGGGTCGGTCGGCCGCTCCGGGGCGGGGCGCCGGGGGTCGGCCGGGGTCGCCCCGGAGTCCACGGCCGTGGGCGGGTGTGGCGGCCGCGGGGGCGCAGGGAGTGGTGCCTGCTCCGTTGCGGCGTCCGGTGCCGGTTCCGGCGCTGGATCGCGCTCCGGAACCTGCTCCTGCTCCTGCTCCTGCTCCTGCTCCTGCTCCGGCTCCTGCGGGGAGGACACTTCGTCCTGGGCCGGGAAGGAGCGCAGGACCGATGCCAGCATCCCGGCGGCCTCGGCGGCGCCCACCCGCTGCGCCGGGTCCTTGGTGAGCAGCGCATCCAGTACGGGCGCGAGCGGTCCGGCGTGGACCGGCGGCCGGTGCGGTCGGGTGAAGACGGCGACGGCAAGGGCGTGGAGCCCCGTCGCCTCGAACGGCGGCTGCCCCTCGACAGCGTGGTACAGCGTGGCGCCGAGGGCCCACAGGTCGTTGGCGGGGGTCGGGCGTTTGCCGTCCAGTTGCTCCGGGGGCATGTACTGCGGCGTGCCGATGACGATCCCGCTGTGGCTCAGCTTGGTCGTGGCGTCCGCGAGGTGCGCGATGCCGAAGTCGGTGAGGACAACCCGGTCCTTGGTCAGGAGCACGTTGTCCGGTTTGATGTCGCGATGGACGATCCGCGCCTCGTGCGCCTCGGCGAGCGCGTCGAGCATGGCGGCGCCGATCTCGGCCACCCGCCGCACGGGCAGTCGGCCCTGACTGCTGATCGCGGCGGCCAGGGACTGCCCGCGGATGAACTCCATGACGATGACGGGGGCGCCGTGGTGCTCCGCGACGTCATGGATCGTGATGATCCCGGGATGGCTGAGAGTGACCGCCGCACGGGCCTCGTCGGTGAAGCGCCTGAGCAGCGTGGCGCGGTCGCTCTCGCCCATCCCCGGCGGGAAGAGGATCTCCTTGATGGCGACCTCGCGTCCGAAAAGCTGCTGGTCCAGGCCACGCCAGACCCGGCCCATGCCACCCTGGCCAATGCGTTCGACCAGCTGGTACCGGCTGGCGACGAGTTCGGAGTTCTGCTCGGTCACGCGCACACTCTAGGTCCTCTTGCGCCGTTCAAGTGAAGCAACGGTGGCTTGATCACGTCCCTGAGATCCGATGGGGGCGAGCCCGGGGCGGGGCTCGGAGCAGGCCCCGCCGTCCCTCCGGACCCGGTCGCGCTCAGAAGCCGAATCTCAACCGATCTCGGAGCGTGTGCGCAGCCCGTCGACCGCTGCCCCGCGGCTTCGCCCCAGCACGACAATCCATTCGCGCGCTCAACCGGCCTACGGCGAGAATCAGATGGCCACCGATCCTTCAGAGGAGCTTCGCCATGAGCAGTCCGCAGCACGCCCACGCCAGCCTGGACGGGCTCGTGATGGGCGACGCCTTCGGTGACAGCTGGTTCACGCGCTCCGACGAGTGCGCCGAGGAACTGTGGGCTGCGCGGAACCTGCGTCCTGTGCCGTGGCTGTGGACGGACGATTCGGCCATGGCGTTCGTCCTGTTCGCCCATCTGATGGCTCATGGGGAGATCCGTCCGGACGACCTGGCACGGGAGTTCGCCGCCGAGTACGGCCGCGACCCGGGGCGCAAGTACGGCCCCTCCATGCACGGTGTACTGCGGCGCATCAGCGACGGCGAGGACTGGCAGGCCGTCACCACGGGACAGTTCGGCGGACAGGGTTCCTACGGCAACGGAGCCGCGATGAGAGTTGCCCCGCTGGGGGCCTGGTTCCGGAACGACCTGACGGCTGCCCGCGAGCAGGCCCGGCTGTCGGCGCTGACCACCCACGCTCACACAGAAGCTGTCGCGGGGGCGGTGGCCGTGGCGGTCGCCGCCGCACTGGCAGCCTCCGGCGAGGGTCAGGACGCCCCGCCGCGCGCCGAGTTCCTGCGAGAAGTCGCCTCGCACGTGCCGGACAGCGACGTCCGCTCCGGGCTGCTGGTGGCCGCGAACTTCTCCGAGCGCACTTCGGTGCGCCACGCCGCGTCCGTGCTGGGCTCGGGGACGCTGATCTCGGCTCCGGACACGGTGCCGTTCGCCCTGTGGTCTGCGGCAGGGCGACTGGACGACCTGTCCGAGGCGCTCTGGCAGACCGTCGCCGGGTGGGGCGACCGCGATACGACCTGCGCGATCGCGGGAGGCGTCGTCGCGGCCCGCACCGGCACGGGTGGCGTCCCGGCCGCCTGGCGGCAAGCCCGCGAAGACATCCCCGTGTGGAGCCGGTGGGATTCCCGCGCAGTTGTCCGGTAGGGGAGCCGGTCGGACCGGGCCGGCCAACCGAAGCATCGTGACTCACTGCTCGGCACCTGTTGTCGTTCGCCCTTGAGAGATGCGCGTCGAACGGGGGTCTCGACCCGCCCCGCCCGCGGGCGGCAGCGGGCGAGGCGGGTCGAGGAAGGCATGTACCAGTTGCGGTCAAGATCCGCCGGGCTACGGGTCTGTCCCAGTGGACGGCGACTGCGGCCAGGTGCGGGACGGTGACGGGAACCGCCTCTTCCTGCCGGCCGGAGCCGCCGTCCCCGCTGGCGGACGGCGTGTTCCGGCGCGGGGCGCCCGGCGGTGTGCGCGTAGGACCCGGTGGTGGTGCGCGTTGGACCCGGCCGTGCGTAACAGGAATGTATTAGGGGGCAGTTGGGCGGAACGGTGGGCCGGCCAGGCGGCTCTTGGTGGTCAGTAACGTCCGCTCATGCCGATTTCTAACGACTCGCACCGAGCGGCCGGCCTGCAACCCATCCTGAGGAAGAAACGATGCGCGCCTACAAGCTCACCTTCGCGGCCCTGACCGTTGCCGCGGGTCTCACGCTCACCGCCTGCCAGAACGACGATGGCGGCGTGGACCAGAGCAGCCCGTCGTCCGGATCCACCGCGTCGTCGGCGTCCACCTCGGGCGGCGGTTCGGACTCGGGCGGTTCGGATCAGAGCGGAGCGAAGGAGTCCGCCGGAACGAACTCCGACGGCACCGGCTCCGACGGGAAGGGCACCACCGCCGGGACGGGGTCCGACAAGAACGGCAAGGTCGGCAAGTGCCGCACCGACGAGCTGGAGATCACGGCGAAGGACAGCACGATCGACGGCGACCCCGACGGCACCGTCACGGTGCAGCTGAAGAACGGCGGCGGCCGGGACTGCGCGATCTTCGGGTACGCGGGCGTCGACCTGAAGACCAGCGCGGGGTCACTGTCCGCGAAGCGGACCGGCGAGCGGGCGGGCCAGGCCATCCTCAAGAACGGCGAGTCGACGGCCTTCGGCATCAACTACCCGCTCAACAAGTCGGGCGGCTCCGGCGTCCGCATCACGGGACTGCTGGTGACGCCGCCGAACGAGACGAAGACGGTCACCCTCACCTGGCCGGGCGCCGCCACGCTGCCCGTCACAGAGGGCACCGGCTCCCCTGTCAAGGTCGGCCCGGTCGGAAACGCCGGCCAGGGCGGCTGACCCGTACGCCCTTCCGATCAGGCATCGGGTGGGGCGATGCAGGCGAACAGGCGTAGGGGCATCATGCCGTGGCGGGTCTTCATGGGCTGGTTGCTGCGGCCGCCCTCCACCCAGCGCTTTCGCCACTCGATGGCGGTACGGATTTCGGTGGCCCACAGAAGGTAGTTGGGGCTGAAACCATCGAGGGTGGCGTGGCTGGTGCCGCCCGCCCACATGTGCAGTCGCTCCTCGTCGAGGAGGACGACCGCGGCGGCCAGCGTCCGGTCGCCCCGGTCGACACGCACGACCCGGGCGCTGTCGCCCAGCGCCATGACGAAGTCGGTGAAGGCAGTCTCGGGATACATGCCGGCACTTCCGTACTTGGCTGCCGTGCGGCGGGTGAGGTCGCCCACCGTCCGCAGGAAGCCGGGGCGGGGTGCCTCGACGGCGGTGGTGACGCCCGCGTCCGCCGCGCGCCGCAGGTACTGGCGGATCGTGCGCCTGGTGCGGCTGCCCAGGGTGGCGAGATAGGAGTCGTAGGAGTCGAAGGCGTCCCCCGCCGGACCGTGCAGCGGGAGCTGGAAGCGGGTGACGATCGGTTCCACCCGCCATCCCTTGTTCCGGGCGACGTCGAGGACCGGGTCGCCCTCGGGGACGCTGACGAGTCCCGCGGTCCGGGCGCCGTCGGCGTCCGCCAGCTCGCGCAAGGCGTCCAGCACGGCTCCGAGGACGCGGACCTGTTGTGCGGGGCCGGTAGCCCGTACGGGTACGCGGGTGTCGTAGCAGTACCAGTTGTGCCCGAGGAGCGCGGGACCGTCGGCCTCATCGATCCCGACGCCGCGTACGAGCGTCTCGCCGTCGGAGACGGATCCGTGTTCCCAGGCCACGGTGGGGTCGGGTACGGGAAAGTACGGGGAGGCGGCCAGGGCGACCACCTCGCCGATGCGGTCGCGGACGACGGGTGTCGCGGACAGGAGTCCGCGTGCGTGCAGATCGTCCGGGGTGAGGACGAGGGCGTGGACGCCGAGCATGTCGCGCAGCGCGTTCGCCACTCTCTCCTCGCGCCCGGAGCGCGGGTAGAGCCAGCGGACCCGGCCGGCGCCACCCCCGGGCATGCGGCAGTGGGCGGGGGCGTCGAGGCGCGCCCACGCGTCGACGAGGGCCATGCTCGGGGTCACCTCCACCTGGCCGTGGTCGGCGTGGGCGAGGACGCTCCAGCCGGCGTCGGCCCAACGGGCGGCCGCCGTGTCGAGCAGCAGCAGCGCCTCGCGCAGCCGGGCGTCGTAGCCGGCCCTGTGGATGTGATCGTCGAGGTTCACGTACGCCCACACCAGGGGCGGGGCGTCGAAGGCGTTCCCGAGGACGGCCCCGACCTCGCGCACGGTCCGCTCGGCCACCGCCACCGGATCGGTGGTGAGGGTCGCGGCGGCAGCCGGTGACGGCACGATCCGGGCGCCGTGCAGCAGGGCGCCCACCCACTCACCGGTCAGCCGCTCCAGTTCCGCGCCGATCGCGAAGGCGGGCCGGCCCGACTCGGTCGCGCGGTCGAAGAGGGTCGGTCCCGCGTGCAGCAGCGCCTTCCCGGGCGGACGGCAGGAGCCGAAGGCGTACGTCTCCCCGGTGACGAGGTGGGTGACGCATTCGGCGCCGGGTGCCCGGTAGACCATGCCGACGGCGCCGTGGACAGCGGGATCCGTGCCGGTGACCGCTGTGAGCCAGGCCGTCGTCGACGTGCTCGGGAAAGTGGAGCGCAGTGGCCGGACATGTGCGTGGACGAACGCGGACTCGGCCACTTCGAGCGACAGGCCGTCGACCGCCAGGACGCACAGTCCCCGAGAGGCGGCACGCAGGTTTCCCGCGACGACTTCGGTGACCACGCGCAGGTCGGCGGACGCTGCCGGCTGTCCGCCGACACGCGACGCTGTGCTCAGAAGTTCGGCACGCAGTCGGTGCAGGTGGTACGGAACTTGACGATATGCGCGGCCTGCCGGTCCGTGATCATGCGCTCGACCAGGCGAGGCAGCAGCATCACGGGCGCCGGGGTCGACGCGGGCGTGACTTCGGTGGGGGTTTTCGCGGTGGGAAGCGGAGCTGTTTGCATGGATTCCTCCTGCCGGGAACGGTGCCAGAGAAAAGTGCCAAACAACTTGCATTTTTTGCGTGAACAGGTCAACACATGGCGAGCCTGCATGTCAACGACGTGCCGGGAATCAACCCTCAACTATGCTTTTGTTTCTCGTATTTGACGGAGCGAGAAATTCCGTCGACCGCGCGGTCCGTTTTCCGGACAGCGATCATTTCACCCCGGTCGTGGGCGATCATTTCCCCCTACCCCAGGACGATCATTACGCCCTACCCGTGGACGATCATTACGTCGTTTCCGTGGACGATCAATGCGCGTTCCCTGGCCGATCGATAAGGCGTTCCGCGCACGGCCGACAGGGGACGTCGGCGCGCGGTCAATTCACGAAGATCCGGGTCTCCGCCTCCACGACGATCTGTTCCGGGTCGGGCGCGTTCGACAGGGTGTCCGCGTAACGCTCCGCGTCCGGGTCGGCGGCGCGGCGGGCGCGCGCGACGGCGTCCTCGACGTCGTAGCGAGTGGTCCTGAGCCGGACATCGGGGCCCAGCGACGCCCAGTACGCGGTGCCTGGTTCACCCGTGTGGTAGGGCAGCCCGACGCTGCCCGGGTTCACGCTGCGCAGGCCCGCCACGGCGCGGTCGAACTGGAGGTGCGCGTGTCCGGTGACCAGGACCCGCGCGTCGATGGCCCCGGACAGTTCCACGAACCGTTCGAGCGGTGTCCCCGGCGTGACCAGTTCGTGGTCACTGCGCGGCGAACCGTGGCAGAAGTGCACCGGTCCCAGCCCGTCGATCTCGACGACGACCCCGAAGGGGAGCCGGTCGAGGAAGGCGATCGCCTCGGGCGAGTGCTGTGCGGCGATCCATGACTGACGCGGGGTGTCGGCGACCCGCGCGGCCGTGCCGATCTGGGCGGCGTAACGGTCGGCGTTGCCGCGTACGCACAGGGCACGTCCACCGAGCGCGACGATCCGTTCGTACGTCTCCTGCGGCTGCGGCCCCCAGGTCAGATCGCCGCACAGGACGACGAGGTCGGCCGCGGCGACGTCCGGTTCGGCGAGCACCGCGTCGAGGGCGGGAATGTTGGCGTGCACATCGGAGAGCACGGCGACCCGGGCGACGGGACCGTACCGGCGTGGCGGTCCCTCCCAGTGCGCCGGACCGTGCATTTCGACGTCGTGGTCGGCCATCGATGCCATTCCTCCTGGTGGCTGGGGCTTCCTCGGTCGAGCGGGGCCAGGTGCGTTCAGCGGTCCGCCGGGGCAGCGGCCGGGGGTCCCGCCGCTGCAGCCGGAGGTCCGGCGGGACGGACGGCGCGCGGGTGGGTGAGGCGCTTGCCCGGCGGCGGACCTATCAGCGGCCGGCCTTCGGAGGGCAGGCCCTCCACCAGTTCCGCGGCGATCACGATGCGATCCCACAGCGGAAGCCCGTCCTCCCCGGCGGCCAGCTCCTCCACCCGCGCCAGCAGCGAGGCAGGGTCGGCCGGGCGGCGCGAGGTGCCCCGGGACGCGGGCCGGGTGAGCGAGTGGGCCGGATGGGCGGCGTACAACTCGCCTGCCACGGCGGCCGGTTCGGCGGCCTCGCGCGGCGCCGCGTCGGCGGCCAGCAGGGACAGTGCCTCCTCCCGCCGTCCGGGCAGCAGAACACCCACCTCGCGGATCAGGTCGGAGGGATCGTCGGGCGCGTGCAGGAAGTTGAGGCACATCAACTCGCATCCGAGCGCCTCGCGCAGCGAACGGCCCTCCACCGAACGGTTCTTGGACGACCCCTTCAGCTCGGCGAGCCGTTCCGCCGCGGTCGTACCCGTCCGTTCCGGAACCCGGGTGTCACGGAGGGCGACGAAGAGGCAGGGCGGGCCGGACTCGAGAATCATGTCCACGGCCCGGATGACCGCCAGCGGCGCCGCGTTGATCTGGTAGCGCCACAGCTCCCGGCACACCCTCGCGTCGACCCGTACGGTCAGGGCGCCGAGGGGCTCGAAGTCATGCCCCGCCAGAAAGGCGAGCGCGGGTTCCACACGCCGGCCGACGACGGCGTCCGGCTTGAACATCACGAAAGTCGACCGCAGCAGTGCCCGGTCGGCCGTGTCCGTCTCCCACCCGTCCAGCAAAGCCGCCATTTCCCGGAAATAGACGTCATCGGGATAGGTGCGGCGCCTTACCGGATCATGAGTCCGGGGAGCCCTCAACCACTCGTGGACCGTCATGCTCCTCCGGCATTCCACTCGTCCGCCGGGCCCGGCACAGCACCCGCGCGGCACGCCAAGTCAGCTGTATGCAAAGCAAGTTGCATCATTGTCATGAACCATTCGAGGGCAATACGCTGAGGTTACTTTCCATGACCGACCACATCAAGGAGAGTCCCATGAGCGTCGGCTTCAAGCAGGTCAAGGTCCGCCCGAAGCCCAGGGCTTCGGCGTAGTCGGCTGACGTCCGGTTCCTGACGGATGGCCGGGCTGGGCGGGGTCCGACGCAGAACAGGCACGGACGTCCGTGATCATGGAGTTCTCTACGCTCTGTGATCCTGGGAAGTCCGTGCCTGCCGACGCATCATCTCTGATCTCTTCCGTCTTTCACCAACTCGACCCCCACCCGGAAGCCGCGCACAGCGAGATTCCTGACCTGCTGGAACGCCTCGCGCAGGTCCCTGACCCGCGTAATCCCCGCGGAGTACGGCATCCACTCATCACGGTGCTGGCCCTGACCGCCTGCGCGGTCCTCGCCGGCGCGAGGTCGTTGCTGGCCGTGAGTGAATGGGTGGCCGACGCCCCGGCGGAAGTCCTCGAGCGGCTCGGCGTTCATGTCGACCCGCTCTTCCCGAAACGCTCCTGGCCTGCGGAATCAACGATCCGCAGACTCCTTGCCAGAATCGACGCGGATGCCCTGGACCAGGTTGTCGGGGCCTGGCTCTCCGACCGGCAGGAGGATACGGGCGGGTTGCGGGGGCTGGCCGTCGACGGGAAATCCCTGCGGGGCGCCGCCCGCGCGCATGGTCGGAAGATTCATCTTCTGGCCGCCTGCGATCACGTCGGCGGCCTGGTCCTCGCGCAGATGGACGTCGGTGAGAAGCCCAACGAGATCACGCGTTTCCAGCCCCTCCTGGACACGCTGCCCGACCTGTCCGACACCGTCGTGACCAGCGATGCCATGCACACCCAGCACGGCCATGCCACCTATCTGCGCGGGCGCGACGCCCACTACATCGCGATCGTGAAGGGCAACACGAAGAAGCTCCGCAAGCAGCTGAAGTCCCCGCCCTGGAACCAGATCCCACTCCAGGACAAGTCCCGCACGACCGGTCACGGACGCTTCGAGATCCGCCGTCTGAAGGTCTGCACGGTCAGCAACCTGCTCTTCCCCGGCGCCCGCCAGGCCGTCCAGATCGTCCGCCGCCGTGTGGATCGCACAACTGGGAAGATCAGTCTCAAGACCGTCTACGCGGTCACCAGCCTCGCCGCGGAACAGGCTCCATCGGCCCGGCTCGCCCAACTGGTCCGCGGGCACTGGACGGTCGAGGCCCTGCACCACGTCAGAGACGTCACCTTTGCCGAGGACGCCTCACAACTGCGGACGGGCAACGCACCCCGGGCGATGGCGACCTGCAGAAACCTCGCGATCGGAGCCCTCCGCCTTGCCGGCGTCCGCAACATCGCCGCCGGCCTCCGCCGGACAGCCCGGGATCAAACCCGCACCCTCGCCCTTCTCGGCCTCATATGATCAAAAAGGACGAGGACCGACTATGCCGAAGCCCTGGCCCGAAGCCGGGCAAGTAGTCGTCCGCCGGATGCGATCGGGATCCGGATCCGGGCCTGTTCGCCCGCCAGCGGTCCTGATCGCGTTCTTCTTCGGCCACCTCGGAGTCCCCTGGCCCGCGGACTCCGTCCACCTTCGTGCACCAGGGCGGAGCCGGCGTTGACTGATGCACCGACCGGAACGGCGACGGACGTCGAGGTGTCGGCCGCGACCGTCCTCGCCCTGCTCGACGCCGGGCCCGGGGTGTCGCGGGAGGCCGTCGTACGAACCGCCCGCGACAGCCGCCACAAACTCGCCGCGACCCTGCTGAGTCTGTGGGCCGAGGACGGCCGGGCCCTCACCGGGGCGGAGGCGGCGGAACTGCGCCTGCACCGGGAGCGCATCGACCACTACCGCCGGATCTGGTCGCAGTTGCAGACGGCGGCGCCCGGTGTCTCCCTGCTCAAGGGCATGACGATCGCCGGTCTCTACCCGCCGGGGGTCCTCCGAGCGGCCGGTGACCTCGACGTCGTCTGCCCCGGCCACGCGGACCTGTGGAACTGCGCCCGCCATCTGGCCGCGAACGGCTGGGACCTGGCGGCCTTCACCGTGAGCCCCTCCAGGACCGGCGACTCCGTTCCTCTGCACCTGGGAGCCGAGTTCCGCAGCCCGGCGCCCGAGCCGTCCCCCGACCCCTACGCCGTCGGTCTGTTCACCGCGGAGATCGTGACCGAGGTGCGCGCCCCGGCGTGGCAGCTGACCCGCCCCTCCCGCTCCCCCCTCGCCGCCTGTGCGGTCGCCCTGGTCGCGGAGCGCTGGGAGCGCCCCTTCCGCACCCGCGACCTGCTGGACCTGGCGCTGCTGCTCCAGCACCTCGACGGCACCGGCGTGCAGCAGCTGCGCGCCGACCTCGCCAGGACCGGCCTGTGGCCGGAGTGGCGGGAGGCCCTGCGCGCCATGGCCCGGCTGGGCTGGCGGCCCGCCGTGACGCTGCCGCACACCCGGACGGCCGCGGTACGCGCCCGGCTGCTGCGGGCGGCCCGCGCGACGGCACGCTGGAGCAGCCCGGTCCGGGCGCCCGCCCTGGTCGCCCAGTCGGGCATCGAGGGCGAGGCCGGCCGTCTCGCGGACCTCGCCTCCGATCTCGCCCACCGCGGCATCGGCGCCAGGCGGCTGCTCGACGCCGGGCTGCCGCTGTTCGGCGTACCCCTGGAGGACGAGCCGACCGACCGGCTGCGCCTCGACGACGTCGGGCGTCATCTCGTCGCGCGGACCCCGCTGGGCTCGTTCCTGCTGGTGACCGGCGCCGCCCGGCGGGAGTGGCTCGACGAGGCGGCCGACGGTGGCCTGGCGGCCGCGGAATCCGGCACGTGAAGCTCCTGCGCCACCCAGCAGACAAAAACCCGACGACCCGCACGGGAACGGGAGCGCGATGACGGACAGCAGAAACGGTACGGGTGGCCTTACCCGTCCGGGCCAGGGCGAACCGGCGGTCGAGACACGCGGGTTGCGGCGGGAGTACCGCACACGGCGCGGCCCGGCGGTCGTCGCGCTCGACGACGTCTCGGTCACCGTGGAACAGGGCGAGGTGCACGGACTGCTCGGTCCGAACGGCGCGGGCAAGAGCACCCTGATGAAGATCCTCTCCACGGTGCTGCTGCCGACCTCGGGAAACGGCCGGGTCCTCGGCCACGACCTGGCGACCGAACACCGGCGGATCCGCCCCCTGCTCGGCATCGTCTTCGGCGGCGAGCGCGGCCTCTATCCTCGGCTGACAGCACGTCAGAACTTGCGCTACTGGGCCGCCTTGTACGGTCTGACGACCAGGAACGCAGTCGCCCGCACCGACGCGCTGCTCGACGAACTCGGGCTCGCCGAGCGCGCCGACGACCGGGTGGAGACCTTCTCCGTGGGCATGCGCCAGCGTCTCCACCTCGCCCGCGGCATCATCGGCGACCCCCGCGTCCTGCTGCTCGACGAACCGACCAACGGCCTGGACCCGCTGGCCGCACGGCAGTTGCGCGAACTGATCCTGCGGCTGGCGGGCGAGGGCCGCACCGTCCTGCTCGCCACGCACGACCTGGCCGAGGCGGAAGCGCTCTGCGACCGCGTCACCATGATCAACCACGGGCGGGTGGTCGCCGCGGAGGCACCGAGGACCCTCGCCCGGCTCGTCCCGCGCCAGGAACGCGTCCGTATCCGCGCCGAGGAACCCCTGCTCGACCTGGTACGCGCGCTCCCGGGGACCCTCGGCACGGAACCCGCCGACGACGGGACCACAGTCGTCACGGTGGACAGCAAGGAAGCCGTGGGCCGCGTACTCGCCTTCGTGGTCGAGCGGGGAGTCACCGAGGTCCGCACCGAACTGCCCGGCCTGGAAGAGGTCTACCTCCAACTCGTGCACCGGGGCGAGACGCGCAGCGTGGTGAACCGGTGAGCCTGCTCGCGGCCGCCGGCAGGTTCCAGGGACGCCTGGTGCTGACCCACCGCGACTACCTCATCGACCTGGTGCGTACGCCGCTGCTCGCCGCTGTCTTCCTGCTCCTGATCCGGCACAACGACCGTCCCGACCTCCTCGCCAACGGTCTCCTCGCCCCCGTGCTGATGGGGGTGTGGAGCATGGCCATGCTGATCTCCGGAGAGGTCGTGGACAACGACCGCTGGCTCGGGACGCTGGAACTTCAGATCGCCGCGCCGGCCGACTTCGCCCGGGTGGTCCTCAGCCGGGTCTGGGTGACCACCGCGATCAGCCTGCTGACGGTGCTGGAGGTCGCCGCCGTCGCGATCCTCGGCTTCGGCACCGTTCCCGATGTGCCGCATCCCGGCGTCCTCGCCGTGGGACTGCTGGCCACCGCCGTCGCCACCGCGGGCGCCGCCACGTTGATGGCCGCCCTGTTCGTCGCGACCCGGACGGCCCGTACGTTCCAGAACTCCCTGAGCTACCCCGTCCTGTTGCTCGGCGGAGTGTTCGCCCCCCTCGACCGGCTGCCGGAGTGGACGCACCCCATCGGCCGCCTCGTCTATCTCTCCTGGAGCTCCGACCTGCTGCGCGACGCGCTCGCCCCGGCGGCGGTCACCTCCGCCCCGGCGCGCACCGGCGCCATCCTCGGTCTCGGCCTCCTCACCGGGGCCGGCGGACGACTCCTGCTCGGCAGGGTCGTACGGCTGGTACGTGAGAACGGGACGGTGGGGCTGCGGTGAGCCGCACGGCGGACGACCCGCGCACGGGCCGCCGGACGCGGGTGCTGGGCTGGGCGGCACGCGCCGGGGCCGCCGACTACGGCACGGTGTTCACCTGGAAGACCTGGCTGCTCGGCTGGTTCGTCCGCATGCTCGCCCAGGTGCTGTTCTTCGCCACCATCGGCAACCTGCTCGGGCCGGGGCAGGCCCGCTACCTCCTCGTCGGCAACGCGGTGGCACTCGTCGCACTGCACGGCGTGTTCGCGACCGCCTCCACCACCTGGGAGCTCCAGAACGGCACCCTGCCCCTGCTGGTCGCCTCGCCCAGCAGTCCCGCGCTCGTCCTGGTCGGGCGGAGCCTCTTCTGGCTGCCGGACGGGGTGGCCTGCGGGCTGGGCGCCGTCCTCATCCTCGGTCCGGTGGCCGGACTGCCTCTGACGGCGGCGTCGGTCGCCCTGCTCACCGTTCTGCTGGTCCTCGTCGCGGTGACGAGCTACTGCCTCGGCCTCTTCCTCGGCTCCCTGGTGCTGACCGCCGTCGACCTGCGCAACGTCGTGTCCAACGCGGCGTTCACGGTCATGCTGATCGTCTGCGGCCCGGAGGTGCCGTCGGATGCCGTGGGCCCCGTCCTCGCCGGGTTCGGCCACCTGCTGCCCCTCACCCATGGATTGCTGGCGATCCGCGAGGTGCTGGCGGGCGAGGCCGGCGCGCACACGGCCGGACTGGCCGGATGGGAGACGCTGATCGGCGCGTGCTGGCTGGCCGCCGCCCTCGCCGTACTGGGGCTACGGGCCCGCAGAAGCAGGCGCGACGGGGCGGCCCTCTTCCTGACCTGATGCTTTGGGCGGCGGGCGGCGAGGTCCTACGGACAGGGGCAGTCACCGGAAACGGGACCGAGTTCCTCGTCGCTCCGGGCCCTCGGTCACAGTTCGACCGGCTCGTCCCGCGCCGGCCGACCGGCCATCGCCAGGAGCCAGGGGATGCCGAGGAGGACGACAAGAACGAGTCCGAGAACCAGCGGTGCGGGACGTACGGCGTCCAGGCCCACGGCCATCAGTGCGGCGACTGCGCAGGTCCCGGCCAGCGGCCGGTAGAGCTCGCGGTCCTCGCGCCAGACACGCAGGGACGTCGCGAGCACCATGGTTGTACCGAGCACCAAGGCCGCGCCCCCGCAGAGCGTCCAGGCGACGGCGGCGGGGGTGCGGCCGTCGTGGGCATGCTCGACGAAGCCCACGCTCGCGGCGCCCATGGACGCCATGGCGGCCGTGAGCGGCAGTTGGACCAGGAGCCACTGCGCGGTGCTCGCACGGGTCGGACGCGGCAGCCGGTGTCCGGCGAAATCGAAGTATGTCCACCAGGAACCGAAGCTGACGACGACGGCGACGAGTCCGACGGCGATGGTGAGCGCGTTGGTCGGCTCGTGGGACAGGCCCTCGACGACGCCGACCACGGTCTCGCCGAGCACGATGATGATGAACAGGCCGAACCGTTCGGCGAGCAGGTCGGTCACGCTCAGCGCGACCGCCCGCACCGGGGTGGCCCAGCCCATCATGAACACGAAGCCCGCCAGGTAGGCGAGGACCAGCAGGCCCCAGGCGGTCATGCGGTCATGCGGTCATGCGGTCATGCGGTCATGCGGTCATGCGGTCATCCTCCGGCAGGACGGCGCTCGCGGCGAGGACAACCGCGCACACGGCCGTCCCGCCCACGAACAGCCCGCTGGAACGCCGGAACTCGGGGCTGTCACCGCGTGAGGCGAACAGCCACAGCAGTGCGAGGACCGCGAACATCACGCCCGCGTTCACGGCGAACGCCGCTCCGTGCTCGCCGCCTGCCTCCGGGATGAACGCGCCCAGCGGCACGAGCACGAGGATCTGCAGCAGGAACACGACCCGGCTGCGCGCGTCGTCGTGGCCGTGCAGTTCGTGGTGGAGGCTGCCGTTGAACCAGGCGACCCACACCAGCGCGAACACCACGGTGAACTCGAACAGGCCGTGCCAGGTGAGGTGTTCGGCGAAGTGGTGGGCCGCCTGGCCGACCAGGACGACCACGACCAGGTCGTAGAAGAGCTCGAGCGGTCCGACCGACCGCTCCGGCGGCTGCTCGCCGTGAGGCCGAGGGGGCCGCCACAGCTGACGCCGCAGCCCGGCCCACTCCCCGTATCGCGAGGTCATGCGCGCAGGTAGATCGCCGGCGGAGGAAGGCCTCGGATACGGTCCACAGGCGTTCCTCCGCTAGCCCGGCGCGCGGCAGGACAGCCGCACGCCTGCGGAAGGCGAGGCCTCCGTACGCGACTTCGCCAGGCCACGTACAGAAGCCTGAGAAACGAACCCCCGACCCGCAGTGGCCGGTGTCAGAGGAGTGAGCACCATGAGCAAGACCGTCCTGATCACCGGGCCCCACCTGTGCGCGGCGCAGGGCTCGATCACCAGTTCTCGATCACCAGTTCAGGGACAGATCTGAGTGGCATGGTCGGCATGTGGCAGTGCATCGTGCGGTGGTGAACGATTCTGCCCTTGCCGAGCACGAGGACCGTTGGGTCTTGGGTCTTCGGGGTCTGGCTGTCACTGAGATCATCATCGACTTCCGGTTGACGCTTCTGCTCGGCTCGGAAGCCTGGGTCGTTCTGGAACGACCATCCCGAATCGGACAAGGGTTGGCCCGTAGCGACGATCTGCAGGGATTGTCGGATCCGGGACGCCAGGACGTGGCGGCGGCTCTGGCCCTGTTCGGCGCCAAGGTCTTGTCGGCCGTGGCCTTCAAGACGGGCTCACTGCGGCTGGTCTTCGACAACGGACTGCATCTCACCTGCCCGGCAGACCCCTCGTTCGAAACCTGGCAGGTGACGGGCCCGGGGGCTGGCGGTTTGTGTCGACGCCGAGGAGTGAGCTTACGGTGCGGTCGGCCGACACCGGGTCGAACGCCAGGAGCGGAGAAGGCATGCCGCCGACCTGGCGCACCGCTTCGGCCTCCTGACGACCGCGACGCGCGCGGAAGGGCCCCTTCCGCGCGCGTTGGGCGGGGTGACTGCTTAGCGTGACCCCATGACCACTGTCCAAGACCGGCCCGCCCCCGACACCCGGCGGTGGAAGGCGCTCGCCGTCTGTCTGACGGCGGGCTTCATCTCGCTGCTCGACACCTCGATCGTGAACGTGGCGCTGCCCTCGATGGAGCACGGGCTGGCCGCCTCGGAGGCCGCCCAGTCCTGGGTGGTCTCCGGGTACGCCCTGACCTTCGGGCTGGTGCTCGTCCCGGCCGGCCGACTGGGCGACATGCGCGGGCGACGCCAGGCCTTCCTGCTGGGGCTGGCCCTGTTCACGCTGGCCTCGGGGGCGTGCGGCCTCGCTCCCAGTGCCTCCTGGCTGGTGCTGTTCCGCCTGGTCCAGGGCACAGCGGCGGGCATGGTCGCCCCGCAGACCTCGGGGCTGATCCAGCAGATGTTCCAAGGCGCCGAGCGGGCCAAGGCCTTCGGTCTGCTCGGCAGTGTCATCGGGATCTCGACGGCGGCAGGCCCGCTGGCGGGCGGTCTGCTGATCGACGCCGTAGGCACCGATGACGGCTGGCGCTGGGTGTTCTTCGTCAACCTGCCCATCGGGGTCGCCGCGTTCGCCGCAGGACTGCGGCTGCTGCCCCGATTCCCGGCGGCGACGGGCAAGCGGGAGAAGTTCGACCCGTTCGGTGTGCTGCTCCTCGGCGCCGCCGTGCTCGCGCTCATGCTGCCGCTGGTGCAGATGCAGCAGTGGACCGGGCGGCTGAAGTGGGCCATGCTGCCGGTGGCCGCGCTGCTGCTGGCCGCGTTCTGGGCGTGGGAGCGGCGCCAAGGACGGCACGGGCAGGCTCCGCTGGTCGATCTGAACCTGTTCTCCCTGCGCTCCTTCACGCTCGGCTCCCTGATCAGCCTGACCTACTTCGCGGGCTTCACCACGGTCTTCTTCGTCTACTCCCTGTTCCTGCAGAACACGGCCGGATACAGCGCGCTGGCAGCCGGTGTCTCGGTGCTGCCCTTCGCGGCCGCCTCCGCGGTCGGCGCCGCCATCGGGGGCCGGCTCGTGATGCGCCACGGCCGCAAGCTGGTCGTCTTCGGTCTCTTCGCGGTGGTGGTCGGGCTGCTCGGGGTGATCGTGGCGGTCCAGCTGGTACCCCTGCAGAGTGTCGGGTGGGCCACGGCCCTGCCCATGGTCATCGCCGGGATCGGCTCGGGCCTCACGGTCTCCCCCAACACGACGCTCACACTCACCCGCGTCCCCGTTCTCCGTGCCGGCGCGGCGGGCGGGGTGCTGCAGACGGGGCAGCGCATCGGCTCGGCGGCCGGTATCGCCGTGGTGGGCGCGGTGTACTTCGCGCATCAGGCCGACCACGGTCGCTCCGTCACAGCCATTCAGCTCGGACTGCTCACCGCCGTCGGCATGAGCCTGATCGCACTGCTTCTGGCCGTCGCGGACCTACGGGTACGCCAAGCACACCCCGAGCCGGAGCGGGCCGTGGAAACCCCCCGGCGTGGTTTCGAGGAGGGGGACGCCGAGGAAATGGTCCGGCGCGGCGGCTGAGGGGCACGGCCTCCGTCACGGCTCCCCCGCTCTGACTCGTCAGGCGAGTTCACCGGCCCAATCGGTGCGCCTCAGGCGGGAACTTCCGCCGTGCTTCTGGACCTGCACAGCGATCTTGTGCCCGATGCCGAGTGGACTCACATCGCCCGGAACCACATTTCGTCGGTTCGCCGATCTTCGGCCAGGTCCTGGATGCCGCCCGCCGATACTCGGGTCCTGAGTATCGGCAGCGAGGAAGGAGCCCATGGGGCGGCATCCTGCCAAGACCTGAGGATCAGAAGCGGCTCGTCACCCGCGCGGCGTTCTTGGCGATGCTCGCGACGATCTGGTCATGGAGCGGCACAGGCAGGTCGTGGCCCATCGCATCGAGCGGCAGGTAGGTCGAGTCGGCGAGCGCGGCGTGGGTGGCCTCGCCGCCGGCGATTTTGATCAGCGGATCTTCGCCACCGTGGATCACCAGCGCGGGGAGCCTCAACTGCTGAAGGCGTTTCGTGCGGTCAGGCGCGATCAAGGCCGCAGTCACCTGGCGTGTTCCGCCCTCGGGATGCTGCGCGCGGTCGTATGCCTGCGTCGCCAGCGCGAGGCGGCGCTCGCTCTCGCTGTCCGCGTAGGTCTTCGAGCCGATCGTGGCGTACAGGCCGGCGATCTGCTTGATCGCGTCCTCGCGACCGGGTGGCAGCGGTTTGGTCAGCTCCTCCAGCACATTGCCGTCGGCCATGCCGATGCTGATGTGCGGCGTGCTCATGATCGAGCACAGGCTGAGCACGCGCGCCGTGTGCTCGATCGCGAGCAGCTGGGCGATCATCCCGCCCATCGAGGCGCCGACGACGTGCGCCTGCTCGATGCCGAGATGGTCGAGCAGCTCGACCGTGTCACGCGCCAGCGCCCTCAGGTAGTACTGGCTCGGTGTGCTCTTCCATTCCGTGAGACCGCTGTCGCGGTTGTCGGGACGAATCACCCGGTAGCCCCGCTCGACGAGCGCGTCGACGATCTCCTGCGGCCAGTGGATCAGCTGCGAGCTGAGTCCCATGATCAGCAGCAGCGGCTCCCCCTCCGAGTTCCCCTCGTCGCGAAAACACATCTTCACCGTCGTCAACTCCGCGAACTGATCGCGCTTGTCGCTCATGGCATCCTCTCCGGCAGTTGAGTCCCCCTGCCGTCCAACAACGCCGGCTCGACGCGCGGTGAGAGCTCCGCAACGCCAGGCCCGGCGTCGTACTGGAAAGCAGATTGGGGCGGGCCCGACGGCCCGTCCACAGAACAACGAGCCGACGATCAAGGAGACACGCCCTGGCCCCAGGCATATGCCGGAACATAAAAGCCCTGCTCAGGACCGATAGAGGGTTTTATCCGTCCTCGCTGACGTCCTTCCGGGCCTCGCGGCTCGGGTCGTGCAGCTCCCGCAGGCCGGGGCCGGCGGTCGGGTGAAGGCGCCGGCATTCGACGAGCCATCGCCTACCTGAGCCGAGAGCACGGCTTGTCAGACTCAGAGGCATCTGAAGGCGGGCTGATGCTGGTGACTGAGGCGTCCCTCAAATCGCCGGGATGCTTCGCCATCCGACGACAGTGCTGCCGCGCCTCCTCCATACCGCCACCGTCCGGCATGAGTCTTCCGGCGACAACAAGAGCGGCCCAGTAGGCGGACGGGCTGCCGTCGGGACAACGGCACCAACAGTCTCAGCCTCAGCCGGGGAACACCGTCCCTGCCCATGCCGTCACCGTACGCACTTCAGCACTGAATCCACACCCTCGGTTCATGACGGTCGGCCGCCGAACTGCCAGTTGTGGACCTCGATGTCGGCGTACCGGTCCGGGGTCAGGACAGCGCGTGCCGTGTCCGGGTCCGGTGCCCGGACCAGTGCCTCCGTACCCAGCCAGACGGCGCGGTCGTCGGACAGCAGCGGCCCGTATGCGATCAGCTCGTCCTGGTCGGGCGGCACCGTGAGGTCAGCGGCCTGCCCCGTGCCGAGGCCGAGCACCAGGTACCGGTTGCCCCCGGTCCGGCCGCCGGGGAAATCCCACATGGTGCGTCCCAGCGTGTTGCGCCACCGGCGCAGCAGCACGTCCCGGTACACACTGGCCTGATAGCCGGGCTCGTCGAAGGCGAACGCGCGGGCGGAGGCGGGATCTGGCAGGTCAACGATGTGCACGCTGCCGGTGGGCGTGTCGCCGTCGTCGGTGAGGGTCGGGCCCAGGCGATCATCTCCTTCGCGTACCGGTCCATCAGGACCTAGCGAGGGGACCCGCGCCTTCAGGCGTGGGGGGAATCGCTTCTCGGTGCTGCTTTGACCTCAGTTTTGTCCATGGATCTGTCCTGTCGGCCTCGGGGTGCCGATATCGGCGGACACTAGACACATGCCGTGCATATATTGGTGATTATGGCCGTGCCTCGGAAGGTTCGCCGATATTCCGGCGGTGTGTACGACTTGGGTCTGCATGTCGTGTGGTGCCCGAAGTACCGCCGTCGGGTCCTTGGCGGCCGGGTCGCGGTCCGGCTGCGTGAGTTGATCGAAGCGAAGGCGGTGGAGAGGGGCTGGGAGATCATCGCCCTGGAGGTGATGCCCGACCACGTCCACGTTTTCGTCAAGCACGGGCCGAAGGCCTCCGCGTCCTACGTTGCGAACCAGTTCAAGGGCTTCACTTCCCGCGTCCTGCGCGAGGAGTTTCCGCATCTGAAGTCGCAGATGCCCACCCTGTGGTCGTCGTCGTTCTTCGTTGCCTCGGTCGGCGCGGTCAGCGCGGACACGGTCGAGCAGTACATCAACACCCAGTGGGAACGCCCCTGGACCAACAAGCGGAAGAATGAGGAGGACCGTGCACCGTGCGTATAAGTTCCTCCTCCGTCCCACTGTGCGCCAGGAGCAGGCGCTGGGCGAGATGCTGCGGGATCACTGCTCGCTCTACAACGGGGCGCTGCAGGAACGCCAGGACGCCTATCGGCATGTCTCGAAGACCTCGGTGAAGTACGGCGACCAGTCGGCCCAGCTCAAGGACATCCGGGCGTTCGACCCCGAGCGTCAGGGACGCTGGTCGTTCTCCTCCCAACAAGCCACGCTGCGCCGTCTGGACAAGGCGATGCAGGCGTTCTTCCGCCGGGTCAAGGCCGGCGAGAAGCCGGGTTACCCCCGCTTCCGGGGCGTGAACTGGTTCGACACCGTTCAGTTCCCGAAGGACGGTGACGGGTGCCGCTGGGATTCCACCCCCCACGACCCGGTCACCCGGGTACGCCTCCAGGGCGTGGGCCACGTCCGCGTGCACCAGCACCGGACGGTCAAGGGCCGGGTCAGGACAGTCGGCGTGAAGCGTGAGGGCCGGCAGTGGTACGTCGTCCTGGCCTGCGACGAGGTCCCCGCCGAGCCGCTGCCCGCGACGGGCGCGGTGACCGGCATCGACATGGGCGTCGCCCACTTCCTGACCACGTCCCAGGGTGAGCACATCGCCAACCCCCGCCACGGCAAGCGTAACGCCGCAGCCCTGGCCAACGCCCAGCGCGCCCTCAAGGCGTTCCCACGAAGGAAGCGGGACAACCGGTCGGCCAAGCACCGCCGGGCCGTGGAGAAAGTCGCCCAACTGCACCGCAAGGTCAAGCGGCAGCGCGCCGACCACGCCCACAAGACCGCCCTCACGATGGTCCACACCTACGACGTGATCGCGCACGAACGCCTGCGCATCGCGAACATGGTCCGCGCCCCCAAGGCCAGGCCCGACCCCGGCGCCCCCTGCGCCTTCCTGCCCAACGGCACGGCGGCCAAGGCCGGGCTGAACAAGAGCATCCACGACGCGGGTTGGGGGGTGTTCCTGGGCATCCTCGCGCACAAGGCTGAAAGCGCCGGTCGCATGCTGGTTCCCGTGGACCCCCGCAACACCTCCCGCACCTGCCCCCCATGCGGGCACGTGTCCAGCGAGAACCGCGCCACACAGGAGAAGTTCGAGTGCGTGAAGTGCGGCCACACCGCCAACGCCGACACGGTCGGCGCACTCAACGTCGCTGTCAGGGCCGGGCTGGTCCTTCCCGACGTGGCCTAGCCACCGACAGGAGAAGCCCCCCGAGCTTATCCGGGAGGAGGAGTCACGCCCGCAGTCTTTACCACCACGCACGGCGAAAGCGCGACCGACTTATGACCGATCGGCCAGCAGCGACAAGCCTCCGACCTGCAAACGGTTCCAGAAATGGGCGCTCACCCGAGGCGTCCGTCCGGCGAACCTGGCGCAGCACTCGCGTGGCGCGAAGGCCTCCGGGAGAATGCGGCGCGCTCGGCGTTCGGGCTTGCCGACAAGGGGAAGAACATCTGGTTCCGCGGCTGCATCCGTAGGCCGAGGGGGCATCCGCCTGGGCCGACGACGCGTACCCGTACGCGCCGCGCCATCACTTCGGAGAGACGCTTTCCAGTTCCCCCGGACGGCAAAAGGCAAAGGCAAGGAGAGCTCTCTCTCCTTGCCACTCTCAACATATAGCGCGCTGGGGGGCTTGCCGCAAGACCCGGGTCACGGCGCAGAATCGTCGGCCGATGCCACAAACTGCGGAAAAGGCGGCACGACGTGCACGTGTTGTTGTCGACATGTGGGGTCGACGTATGGAGTCGACGTGTGGGGGGGGGAACGTGGTGACGTCGAACCAGTCGTGGGAACCGGCAGTGCAGTTGCGGGTGCTCGGCGCGGAGGTACGGGGTGCGTGCCGCCCGACCGGGCGGAGCGGCCGGCCGACTCGTCGAAGGTAAGGCAACCGGGGATGAGGACATGCTCGACAAGAAGTTCGACGGAGTCGGAGGCGCCGGTGATTCGATCGGCCACCGCAGTGCAAGGGAGCACGGCCGTATCGGAGGTATCGGAATGATCGAGCAGTACGTATTGGATCTTCAAGAGGTCGACGAGCTTCAGGTCGCGGCCGTCGGTGGAAAGGGCGCTCACCTGGGCGGTCTGTCGCGGATCGAGGGCATCCGCGTGCCGGGTGGCTTTTGCGTGACGACGGACGCCTTCCGTCGGATCATGGCGGAAGCGCCGTCGATCGACGATCGGCTCGACCGGTTGTCGCGCTTGAACCCGGACGACCGGGAGGGGATCCGTACGCTCAGCGCGCAGATTCGTTCGGCCGTCGAAGAGGTTTCCATCCCGGGCGATCTCGCGGCGGCGATCACCAGCGGACTCGCCCGACTCGGCGAGCAAGCCGCCTACGCCGTCCGATCCAGCGCGACGGCAGAGGACCTGCCGACGGCCTCCTTCGCCGGCCAGCAGGACACGTACCTGAACGTCGTGGGGCCGACGGCGATCCTCCGGCACGTCAGCCGGTGCTGGGCCTCGCTGTTCACCGAGCGGGCCGTGACCTACCGCCAGCGGAACGGCATCGACCACCGCACGGTCCACATGGCCGTGGTCGTGCAGCAGATGGTCTTCCCGCATGCGGCCGGCATCCTGTTCACGGCCGACCCCGTCACGGGCAACCGGAAGGTCGCCACCGTGGACGCCGGCTTCGGCCTCGGCGAGGCTCTGGTCTCCGGCCTGGTGAACCCGGACGTCTTCAAGGTGCGGCACGGCGAAGTCGTCGCCAAGGCGATCGCCGCCAAACAGCGTGCCGTTCACGCCCTTCCGGCCGGCGGTACGCAGGAAGTGGCGATCGACTCGCAGCGGCAGGAGCAGCCGGCGCTGACGGATGCGCAGGTCGTGCGGCTCGTGCAGCTCGGCCGGCGGATCGAAGCACACTTCGGCCGCCCTCAGGACATCGAATGGTGCCTGGCCGATGACGGCTTCCAGATCGTTCAGAGCCGGCCGATCACGACGCTGTTCCCCATCCCCGAGGCCGATGACCAGGAGAATCACGTCTACGTCTCCGTGGGGCATCAGCAGATGATGACCGACCCCATGAAGCCCCTGGGGTTCTCCATGTGGCAGCTGACGGCCATGGTGCCGATGCACGAGGCCGGCGGGAGGCTGTTCGTCGACGTCACCCGGCGCCTGGCCTCGCCCGCGAGCCGCGCCGCCCTCCTGGACATCATGGGGAGAGGCGATCCGCTGGTCAGGGACGCTCTGGAGACCGTCCTGGACCGCGACGACTTCGTCCCCTCGCTCCCGGACGCGGGCCGCGGCGGGCCGCCGGTCGGCGGCGCGTCCGCCCCGATCGAGACCGATCCGGCCATCGTCACCGAGCTGATCGAGCGCACCCGGGTATCCCTCGCCGCCTTGGAGCGCGGCATCCGGACGAAGAGCGGACCGGCGCTGTTCGACTTCCTGCTGGAGGCCTTCGAGGAGCACAAGCGAGTCCTCAGTGATCCGCTGAGCGTGCAGGCGATCATGGCGGGGATGGAGGCCACGTGGTGGCTCAACGACAAGCTGGAGGAGTGGCTGGGCGAGAAGAACGCGGCTGACACGCTCACGCTGTCCGCCCCCGACAACATCACCTCGGAGATGGGACTGGCGCTGCTCGACGTCGCGGACGTGATCCGCCCGCAGCCGGAGGTGGTGGCGTTCCTGCAGGGCGTCGAGGACGAGGACTTCCTGGACGAGCTGGCGAAGCTCACGGGCGGGACCGAAGCGCGCGACGCCATCGAGACCTACCTCGACCGGTACGGCATGCGCTGCGTCGGCGAGATCGACATCACGAGGCCACGTTGGCGCGAACGCCCCGCCACACTCGTGCCCGTGATCCTCGACAACGTCAGGAACTTCGAGCCGGGCGCCGCCGGGCGGCGCTTCGAGCAAGGGCGGCAGAAGTCGCTGAAGAAGGAAGAGGACGTGCTGTCACGGCTGAGGACCCTGCCTGACGGGGACCGGAAAGCCGACGAGGCCGAGCGAATGATCGACCGGGTCAGAACCTTCATCGGGTACCGGGAATACCCGAAGTACGGCATCGTCAGCCGCTACTTCGTCTACAAGCAGGCCCTGCTGGAGGAGGCCGAGCGCCTCGTGCAGGCCGACGTGCTTCCTGAGAGGGAGGACATCTTCTACCTCACGTTCCAGGAACTCCACGACGTCGTGCGCTCGCACCAGGTGGATGACCAGCTCGTCCAGCAGCGCAAGGAGGCGTTCGGGTCGCACCACGCGCTCACACCGCCCCGGGTCCTCACGTCGGATGGCGAGGCTGTCACCGGGGCGTACCGGCGCGACGGCGTGCCGGCCGGCGCCCTGATCGGCCTACCGGTTTCCGCCGGGACCATCGAGGGGAGGGCCCGCGTCATCCTTGACATGGCGGAGGCCGATCTCGAAGCGGGCGACATCCTGGTCACGACCTTTACGGACCCCAGCTGGTCGCCGCTGTTCGTCGGAGTCGCGGGTCTGGTGACGGAGGTGGGCGGCCTGATGACCCATGGCGCGGTGATCGCCCGGGAGTACGGCTTGCCGGCCGTCGTGGGGGTGGAGCAGGCCACCCGGCTGATCCGGGACGGGCAGCGGATCCGCGTGCACGGAACGGACGGGTACGTCGAGATCCTGCCTTGACCGGCCGCACCGAGGCCCAGGGCTTGATCAAGTTCCGTGGGCGTCCGGATTGTTGGTGATGCCCAGGATGGGGAGTGCTCGTTGGGGCTCGTCGCGGATCGCCCGGGTGGTCTTGGCGATGTTGTCGGCTCCGAGGGTTTTCAGTGCGCCGATGGCGAGGTTGCGGAGGGTCGCCATCGCCCGTGGTGCGGTCCCGGCGTGGACGGTGGAGGCGTCCTCGGCGAAGGTGACATCCCTGATGTGGTGCGAGGAGTTCTCCACGCCCCAGTGCCCGCGAATCGCGGCGGCCAGATCGGCGGGACCGGCTTGGTGGGCGTCGAGATTTGTGACGGCGTAGACACTCTCACGGGTCTCACGCCGGCCGGTCTGCTTGCGGCGGCGGTGGATGCGGATGGCCAGGCGGGCGTGGGGAAAGGCGATTCCGCCGAGTTTGTCGGCGATCGAGCAAGTCTTGATTGAGCGGGACTCGCGGCGTCCGTGTCCAGCCCCGGAGGCGGTGTGCTGGACTGCGATGGACTGCCAGGGCAGGGCGGCGAGTTGGGCGTGGACGGTGGGCTGGTTGGTCTTGATCACGGCGATGTAGTGGGCCTTCTTGGTCTCGACCAGCCAGGAGATGTTCGACTTGACCGAGTGCAGGGCGTCGAAGGTGACGACGGTGCCGGTCAGGTCCAGCGGTGCCAGCAGTGGACAGAAGTGTGTGGTTTCGTTCGTCTTCGCGCCGACTTCTACCTGGGCAAGGGTCACGACGGTGCCGTGGGTGACCGCGGAGAGCAGATGTCGGCGCGTCGCGGTGAGACGGGCTGATCCCTTGAGTGCCTTGCCGTCGACAGCGATCACACGCGACGGCCCGAACCCGGAGGGCGACGAAGCCTGGGCGGGTTCGGTGGCGGCGCGGTGCCGGTCGGCCAGGTAGGCGCCGACCGCCCGGTCCAGGGCGTCACCGTCAACAGCCCCCAGCACACGGCCGATCGTGGCCGGCGGAGTGCGCCGCCATCTGAGCAGGTGGCGGCGGATCCCGATCGCCGTCAGGAGTGCCGTCGAGGCACGCTGGCTCCACTCGGCGAGTTCGTCGATGCTCCTGGCTCCCGAGACAGCCGCGCAGGCGCACACCAGCAGGATCGCTGTGAGTGAGTACCACCGGCCCCGCCGTGCGCGCGGGTCGGGCACCGAGTCGAAGTAGGGGCGCAGGTCGGCGATCCGGCCGCTGTCCAGCGGGCCCAGTTTCACCAGCACGGCAGGTATGGGAGAGGATGCAGCAGCAGGCACGGGCCACCTCATGATCATCTGGCTTAGACACCACAATGATCACGAAGCCCGTGCCTGCCTTGTTATGCGCCCCAACCGGTCACAACCCGACCAGCCGCACGACCCCGGAACTTGCAACCGCCCTGCAACAGGGCCTCCCGGAACGCTCGGAATGGGGTCGCACCCCCGAGCTACCAGGAGGCCCTGCCTTCATGCGCGTACGGCCGGAAGATCACCCGACCAGGAACTCCGTTCGACCTGCAGGTTTCAAGATCGGTTGAGATGCGGCTTCTCACTGCAAGCGACGCCTCACCGACCTCGACTGAACCCACCACCCCGTTGATCCGTCAGATCACGAAGTACGACTGGAGTACTGGGCCACGAAGAGCACCCTGCGCTACGCCCAGCGCCACCCCGAACTCCTCATCGGTTTCCTGGCCGGAACCGGCCTGGAACTTGTCGCCCCCGCGTCAGCCCGTAGTCAGAGATCAGCATCAGCGGGGGTCTCGCCACGCGATCAGCCGTGGACGGTCTGCTTCACACCGTCCTTGGTGGTGATGTCCACGGACATACGCCACCTCGTACGCTTGCCAACCGTGACGGTGACCGTGTCCGCGAATTTTCTGCCGCGCAAATCCTTCGCCTTGATGCGGGCGCCGAACGTGGCGCTGTCGTCGCAGCCACCGACCTCGGCGCTGAGGCCGGTTCCGCTAGTGACAGTGAGACCGCCAGGTCCGAGACAGTCGTAGCGGACGCCTAGTTCGGCGATCAGGTCAGCAGAAACAGGAAGTTTGACCGTCCCGGGTCCGAGATGGCCCGGCGTCTCCTTTCCGCTGTCAGGACGGTCCGGATCAGACACCAGCACTGATTTCGACGGGCTGCCCACAGGAGCCCGATTTCCCCCTCCCCCACACCCGGCGGCCAGGATGACGATGACTGGCAGTACGGCCAGATGTCTTCTGCGCATCAGCTCTTTCCGTGCCAGGTTTCGCGACCCTTGTAGAGCAGCCGCGCTGATCCACTGCGCAGCACCTTGGTGCTGCAGTTGGGCTGCGTCTGGTTGTAGTTCCACTTCGTGTACCTGAGCTTCACACCCGCGTGCAGGTAACCGTGCCTCATGTTGTTCGGCACCTTCCACGACCACGTGTAGGTCGAGCTGTTCGTCCACTGCCATGCGAAGTGGTAGTCGAACGACGCCGACGCCTTGACGAAGACCACCTTCGCTTCGCCCGTGATCGCTCCGCCCACGGTGGACGTCGTCGTCTTTCCCTTGTGGAAGGTGATGCTGATTGTCGTACCGCTGTCGCCGCCGGAACGGGGTTCCAGGTCCCGGTAGTAATTGTGACTGCCGGAAAAATCGTAGCCCTTGGTCATCGGGCAACTCATGGGCACAGCGGCGGACGCAGGTGTGGAGCTGATGACGGCCAGTGCCGCTGCGACACAGCCTGCCGACATGATTCGCGAAATTCGGCGCACGCGTTCCCCTCGGTTTTCTTTGGTCGACAACGGCCTCTACAGCCGCCGAGGAGAGACCCTAGCGCCGACTCCCACCTCCGTTCGCACGGTTGAGCGAAACCTGAGGTGCGGCGACAGGCGGGACCGGGTCGCCCGTTCGGGTGCTGGTGCCCCAGTACTCCAGTTGCACTTGGCGATCTGACGGATCATCTGGGTGAAGGGTTCAGTCGAGGTCGGTGTGACGTCGCTTGCAGTGAGAAGCCGTGGCGGTCACGCTTTTCGGCTCTGACTCAATTTCTGGATGCTGTTGGTGATCTTCACGCGGTGAGGTGAAGTCTGCCGGCTGTCCGTGAGTCGATGTTCTCGTGGTGCTGCACTGGTGCAGGGCTTGATCAAGTTCCATGGGCGTCCGGATTGTTGGTGATGCCCAGGATGGGGAGTGCTCGTTGGGGCTCGTCGCGGATCGCCCGGGTGGTCTTGGCGATGTTGTCGGCTCCGAGGGTTTTCAGCGCGCCGATGGCGAGGTTGCGGAGGGTCGCCATGGCCCGTAGTGCGGTCCCGGCGTGGACGGTGGAGGCGTCCTCGGCGAAGGTGACATCCCTACAGCCGCGCAGGCGCACAGGCGCACACCAGCAGGATCGCTGTGAGTGAGTACCACCGGCCCCGCCGTGCGCGCGGGTCGGGCACCGAGTCGAAGTAGGGGCGCAGGTCGGCGATCCGGCCGCTGTCCAGCGGGCCCAGTTTCACCAGCACGGCAGGTAGTGGGAGAGGACGCAGCAGCAGGCACGGGCCACCTCATGATCATCTGGCTTAGACACCACAATGATCACGAAGCCCGTGCCTGCCTTGTTGTGCGCCCCAACCGGTCACAACCCGACCAGCCGCACGACCCCGGAACTTGCAACCGCCCTGACCGAGGCCTGATGCGGAGGATCACCCCGACCACTTGAGCCGGTCCGCCACGACTGCTTCACCCAATCGCACTTCGGCCGCTTCTCCGCCCTGACGCCCGACTTCCCCTGCAGGCAGGGTCTTTCACGCTGCGAGAGGGTGACACTATTGTTCAACTCCCGCAACTATCATGCGGTGCGACCAAGTCTCGGTGATCGACGCATCGCACTCGGATTCTCCCTCGGACCCACTGTCAACGGTGAATTGCCGGCACAGGGGTGAATCACCCATTCCCGTAGGGCTTTTGACACCCGAACGACAAGATGCCCATTTTGGAGATGTGACTGTGGAAGTTCTGCGCTATGCGGCGTTCACGACCGACCCTCAGGGTGGCAACCCTGCCGGAGTGGTGCTCGACGCCACGGGTGTGAGCGCCGACGAGATGGCAAGAATCGCCAAAGACGTCGGCTACTCCGAGACGGCCTTCCTCGTTCCCGGCGAAGGCGATGACATGTCCGTGCGTTACTTCAGTCCGACTGCCGAAGTGCCTTTCTGCGGTCACGCCACCATTGCCGCCGCAGTCGTCCACGCCCATCTGCATGGGGTCGGTGAGCTCACTTTCCACACGCGGGCCGGCCTCGTCCCCGTGCGGACCACAAGAGACAAGTCGGGCCGCATCACCGCGACTTTGACGAGCGTGCCACCCCGCACAGTCGCGATGTCGGACGAACAGCTCACCGCTCTGCTGAACGTACTGGGCTGGAAATTGCCCGACCTCGATCCCGCCCTGCCGCCCAGAGTCGCCTACGCCGGCGCCTGGCATCCTGTACTGGCCGCCGCGGACCGCGCCCGCCTGGCCGCTCTTGACTACGACATGCACGAACTGGCCGAGCTCATGGACCGGCACGGATGGGTGACCATCGACCTCGTCTGGCGAGAATCCCCGGAGGTCTTCCACTCACGCAACCCGTTCCCCACCGGGGGCGTGTTCGAGGATCCGGCCACCGGGGCCGCCGCCGCAGCACTCGGAGGCTATGTCAGAGAACTGGGCCTCGCTCCGCTACCCGCTCAGATCACGGTCCGCCAAGGAGACGACATGGGGCGACCCAGCACCATCACCGTCACCGTCCCGGAAGATCCAGAGACAGGCATCGCGATCACAGGGACGGCCGTAGCCATCGAGTCCTCATCAGCGCCCTAAGGACTGTCCACGGCGGTTGGTGACAGGGTGCGCTGCTGATCGGTCTTGAAGACGGGTGAGGGCCTTCTGGCCTGGTGTGGATCGCGACATCTGCACCAGCGACAGAAGGACCCTCGAACCACACCGCAGTGCAACCCTGGCTGAGACCGGCTGCCTGCGCCTGGCCCTCCACGTCGTCAAAGACGGCCGGCCGCGGCGCCGACCCGCCGAACGCTTCCAGGTCTGCCGCCTCGCTCGCACCCAGGCCCAGCAACAGCCCAAGGCCGTCACCTGACCGCGTCGGCGCCCACGCCGGAGCAGGATCACCGCTCCTGCTCGAGCCATTCCCGTACGGCGAGCGCACGCTTCATACGGGCCGCAATGGCAGACTTCGCTGTCGCGTCCAGTGTCTCCGGCAGCTCCTGGAAAGCGGCAGGCAGGACATCGAGCAGGCCCAACACCTCCTCGCCGGTCCGGACCATGAGCAACAGCTCGCACCGCCACTGTGGTGACAGTTCCGGTCGATGGCCGAGCCGATGCTCCATCGCCGGGAACAGATGGTGAACCGCCTCGGCCGCCGCGTGCTTCCGCAGCCAATCGGCCGGGAGGCGCTGGCTGAAGCCCAGACGCGCCGCTTCCTCCCCCAGCCGCACGAGCCGCGCTGTGTCGACGGCCCGGATCGTCCGCGGCAGCACTGCAGTCATGCCGCGATCATGCCACCACGAGACACCGGTGGGACCGCCTCGCACCGACAGCCGGAACCACTTCAAGGGTCTGGCACAAGTTCCGTGCGCTGGTCGCTGACGTGACGTCACTGGCATGTGGACAAGGCCGTGAAGTCAGGCGTACGGGTTGGTGGTCAACGGCCGGTCCGACCTGAGGAGATCTACGCCCCGCTCACCGCCTACCAGGCCATCCGCATCGCCGTCACCGACGCAACCACATGATCATTCGCGGTTGGTGCGTTGGTCACTTGAGGGTGCCATCGTCTACCGAGCCCGTCGGCCGGCTCGGGCGGATTTCGGCCTCGATGTGGGCGAGTTGGGCGGCGAGGATCTCTTCGAACGCGGCACGGCGATCCACCCCGAGGGGACGGATGTCACGGGCGAAGTGGGCCAGGGCCGGGAAGCGTTCGGGGTCGGCGCCCAGAACCGCCACGCGGAACAGCTCCATGCCCTGTTCGTACTCTTCGGGGGTGACGGTGCTGACCCCGGCCTCGGAGGCGATCAACGCCGCGACGAGGACCACGAGCCGGTGGTAGCGCGCCGGGATCTCCTCGTCGGGCAGCCCCGACGCGCGCAGGGCCTGCAGCACCTCTTCCATGACCAGCCGGGAACCGGTGCCGCTTGATGCGTAGCGTCCCCAGACCGCGGCGAGCTGCGGCTGCCGCCCGAACGCCTCTCTCACATGCAGGGCCAGGGACGTGATGCGCTGCTTCCAGTCGCCTTCGGGGCGGTAGCCGTCCATCGCGGCCAGAAGAATCCGGTCGGCGACCGCGCGCAGCAGTTCGGTCTTGCTACGGAAGTGCCGGTAGAGGCTGGAGGAATCGGTGCCAAGGGCCGCAGCCAGCTTGCGCACGCTGAACGAATCCGCGTCGCTCGTGCGCAGCAGTTCCGCCGCCGCGTCCAGGATCTCTTCGGTTGACCAACGCCTTCGGCCTGCCATCTTGCTCCTCTCGCCACATCTCAGCCTAGCCTATGCACTTGGCGTTGCACGCACCGCGTGCATAATGAGTGCATGAGCATGCCGGGCGGGCCGGCATGCCACTCGTGCCCTGTTGCCCGGGTCAGGCGACCGATGCGGAGCTCACCCCGGGGAACACGAAAGGACGCATGACGTGAAGAGCCCACTGGATTGCGCGGCACTGAACGCAGCCATCGAGAACGTCCACCGCGCCGGGATGCCGGGACTGTTCGCCGAGGTGCGAGACAGCGACCAGGTCTGGCGCGGCGCCGCCGGGGTCGCCGATGTTGTCACCGGCCGTCCCGTCACTGCCGACATGCGGCACCGCGTCGGCAGCATCACCAAGACCTTTACCGCCGCCGCAGTTCTGCAGCAGGTCGAGAGCGGTCGGATCGGCCTCGACGCACCGATCGGCCGGTACCTTCCGAAGCTGGTTCCCGGAGAACGCGGTGACGCGATCACGGTCCGGATGCTGCTCAACCACACGAGCGGCCTCGCCGAGTACCTCCCGTACGCCTACCCCTCCCTCAAGGCGTATCCCGCTCTCGCGGACACTGGACCCCAGAGCCTGGACGACCACCGGCTCACGCGGTTCGACCCTGCCGACCTGATCGAGATGGGGGTCACCGCACCTGCCGTCGGCACCCCGGGCGGTACTCCGGGCGGTACTCCGGGGGTGTACTCCAACACCAACTATCTGCTCCTCGCCCACCTTCTGGAACAGGTGACCGGCACTCCGGCCGAGCGGTACATCACCCGGAACGTCATCGAGCGCGCCGGGCTCCGGGACACCGAACTCCCCACCGGACCGTACGTCGACGGGCCGCACTCGCAGCTCTACGAGGCGTGGTTCGGCATGATCGACCCGCCGCGCGACTACAGCGTCTACGACATGTCATGGGTGGGGCCGTCCGCCTCGCTGATATCGACTGTCACGGACCTCAACCACTTCTTCGGCATGCTGCTGGCCGGCGAGATCGTCAGTCCGTCGTCGCTGGCGCAGATGCAACGCACCGTCCCGGTCGTCTCCCAGGAGGGCAGGACGATCGACTACGGCCTCGGCCTGCACCCGATGGAGGCTCCCGGTCAGGGCACCTTCTGGGGCCACGGCGGTACGGTCTGGGGTGGTGGAGCGCTGGCCATGACCCGTGCCGACGGCAAACGGCAGATGTCCGTCGCGGTGAACCTGCAGAGGTGGAACAGACTCGACTCCTCCGGCAGGCCGCAGCCCCATCCCATCGACGACGCGCTTGTGACTCTGTACCGCGTGGCGATGTACGGCTGACCCAGCAGGAAGTCGGTGAAGCCCAGTGGCTGACCGAGACCGTGGGCGATGGGTTGGTGGCACCGTTCAGTCCGTACCTGGACCGCAGCGCCCCGACCCCTCTCCCTCTGCTCACGTCCCCCTTGCTCACGTCCCCCTGCTCACGGCGAACCGATCAGCACCCTGGAAGCCGCCTGCTGAACCGTTGGCCGATCTCATTCCGCCTCGTCCTCGTCGAGATCGCCCGCACCCGTGTCGCGCGGCGGGCGCAGGCCGTCGTCGACCGGGTTGGAGGCACGGAAGCTGTGGCGGCCGAGCGCGTTGAGGTCAACGAGTAGGTGTTGCCCCTTCATCTCGCCTGTGCGCGGCGTTGGTAGCGAGCAGTTCCCGCAGCAGTTCAACGATGAGATCGGGCTGTCCCACGAACGGGGAGTGGCCCGTCTGCCACTCGCGCACGTCGGTGCAGCGCGAGGCCATCTTCCGTTGCAGGCCAGGGTCGATGGCCCGGTCCTGTGCACAGATGACGTAGGTGGAGGGCGTGCGCTTCCAGCTGTGGCACTCCGGGACTCCCCGTCCGCAGCCGGGGGCTTGGGCACGCAGTAGGTCAACCGCCCATGCGGCGAGAGGTTCGGGACAGTCGCCATAGAGAGTGGCAGCGGCCCGGTCGGCGTACAGGCTGGTCGAACCGTCGGGTTCAGGGCTGATTGCGTCCTGGAGCTGCGGGGACGTCCCGCCCAGACCGGCCGCGCTCTCGCCGACGTCCGGCACGAAGGCCGCCAGGTAGACCAGGTGGCTTGCTCCGCGGACCCCGGTGATCACCGACCCGCCGTAGGAGTGACCGAGCACGATCGGGGGCTCCGGTAGTGCGTCGACGGCAGCCTGAACCGCGGCTGTATCAGCGGGCAATGAGCCCCGGTGGAGCTCGGGAACGACAGCCTCGCTTCCCGCGGTCCGCAAACGCTCTGCCACCACGGCGAAGTGCTCGGGACGGTGATACAGGCCGTGAACGAGCACCACAGCGGGCAATTCACCCCTCCTCAGATCGGCGTCAGGCCAGTGATCTCAGGCCCGGACGACGGCCGGCCGTCACTGACGACCTTGATCCACTTTAGAGCACGCCGTAGCTTGAGTTTTGACGTCACGGTGGATCGTGGGAGGGACCGGAGCCCGACTCGCACGTGAGGCGCGCGAGGTAGGCGTCCAGGGATTGAACACGTCCTGGGAGGACTTCCCGGAGGTTCCACCAGCGGATGGCCGCGATCTCCTCGCTGGCCTGGAAGTCCCGAATGTCGGTGGTACGGCCTGCGAACAACGCCGCGTTCTCAGCTCGCCGGTCGGGTGCGAGTACAAAACCCGCGTAGCCGACGAACCGTAACGGCCCGTCAGGTATCTGGCCGCTCTCCTCCAGTAATTCGCGCGCGGCCGCCTGGCGAGGGGATTCGCCTTCCTCTATGCAGCCGCCGGGCAGTTCCCACGCCTGGCGGAATCGGTCGAAGACCACGAGGACACGGTCGGCGTGCCAGATGGCGACCAACGCCGCCGGCAGCGGCGCGTCACACGGTGGCGCGCCTTCGGTCCCGCGTGCGAAGGAGACCAGGTCATTGCCGCGGCCGTCGGCTGCGAGGGGCGGAACATGCGAGTGGGGCACCTCACTATGATTCCCGGTCCACCGCCGTAAAAGTCCGATCCGGCCATGACGGATGAACAACCGCGACGCGGGTGGGGCATCAGGCCCGGAATCCTCACCTGGTGCTCATGGGCAGGACGGACTTGCTCGCTGCAGCTCCCCATGAGGGAGTCCGCGACCTGGGGCACTAGCGATCTTCGCAGGCGCCGTAGCCGAGGGCGTCGGGGTCACGGGAGGGAAAGTCCGACTCCCCGTAGAAGCCGGTCTCCTCACGGCTCACAGACACGCCGCCCCTGTCCTGCCGGCCGATGCGGCGGGAGACGCCGCCGTCCCCGGCCGACTGGAAGACCTCCAGCTCGGCGCGGCCGTCGTGGTCGGTGTCGATGGCCCGTGCTTCGTACACGAACGACGATGACCTAATACGGATGGTGCCGGTCCGGTCGCTGCTCAGGTCGCGGGCGAGGGGCCCGTAGTGCACCTCGTGCACCACCATGTTGTCCTGCGGTGAGTCGCCATTGTTGCGCTGGCTGTAGAAGAAGGCCAGGTCGAGGTAACCGTCGCCGTCGAAGTCGCCGAAGGCTCCCCGCGTCTTCATGTCCTTCTTCGACGCGCCTCGCAGCTTCTGCCAGAACCCGCGGGCAGCGTCGACTTTGACAACGGTCCGGTGATCGTCCTTCTGGAAGACCACTGAGCTGGTGACCTCGTTGATCTCGTCCAGGTGCCCGTCCGCGTCCACGTCGGCCCGCAGGGTGAGGGTGAAGCCGTCGACGGCGCATATGGCCATGGGGGCGTGGTCGCCGGGTCGGGGTCCGGTGCCCAGCAGAAGCCACGTACCACCGGCGATCACGACGAGAGCGGTGGTGAGCCACTGGCGACGTGTACGCGGTCGCGGCAGCGACGAGAGCACACCCCGAGACATGGATTGCTTCGGAGCAGTGGAAGACGGCACGCCAACACCCTACTGATTAGGGCTGACACAGGTGAATCGGCCCCGATGACCGCGTCTGACACGGGAGTTGGGCCTTCGGTCCGGTGTCGGAACATCACCGTGCATCGTGCCGGACGAACTCTGGGACCACCTGGAGCCGCTCCTCCCGCGACACGAGCGGCGCTTCCGGCATCCGGGCCGCAAGCCGTTGCCGGACCGGGACGTGCTCCGTTCGGGATCCTGTACGTGCTGCACACCGGGATCCAGTGGGACTGCCTTCCGAAGGACTTGGGGTTCGGCTCGAGCATGACGCGCCGGCGGCGGCTGCGGGACCGGAACGCGGCCGGCGTCCGACAGCGGCTGCGCGCCCGCTGACATCGTCGAAGGTAGCCGTGGCGCCACGCCCGTCACCTCGGCGCGCGGCCCGGAACGAGTCCCGCCGAAGGGAGTCACCCCAAACCCACCCAGGTCCGCTGGTGGTGCGCGCACTGGTTGCGCGCGGCATCGACGGCCCTGGCCTCGTGGCGCACGGTGTCCGGGATCGCGGCTGCGAGCGCGCGGAGCGGCCTTGCGCGGCCAGCTCCGGTCGACTCCGACGGGAGGTCAGCGGCCTTGTCCGCGGCGCTCGTTGGGCGCTGGGCACGGCGGCCGCTGTGGTGGCGGACTTGCCGGGCTTGCTGTCGTGTCCTAGCTGCCTCGTCACGGCCTGCACGTGAAGGGCTCGGCCTGTCCCCGTTCACCCCGCGCGCGGTAGGGGCCCCCTACCGCGCGCCCCCTTCGCGCTGCTGCCCTTGAAGTCCGTCACTTCCAGGAAGGACGTGCGCTTCACATGGCCACGACACAGGACGACTGGAATTCCAGTTACGCCGATGGTCGCCGCTACAGCCGACTCAGTGGCAGTGAACGGTCCCTGCTCTCCGTCGGATCACCGCCCTGTTCAACGCGCACCCGGGGGCCCGCTGATCGGGCGCTGGAGCGGCCGGCGCGGGGAGGCATCCTGTGAAGAGGATTCTGGGTCGCATACGGATGGCCGAGCCGGAAGTCTCCGATGCGGAGCGGGAGTTGTTCGGCGGTCCGCTGCGCTACGACATGGGCTGGTCCGAACACGAGCGTGCACGACTCGACTTGACCATGATGTCCGCTCTGCGCTCCATGCCGACTCTGGTCGGTGCCACCTTGCGGATGGCGTGGAACGCGGACCGGCGAGCATTGTCGGCGGTCGTGATCAGCGAGATCGGGCAGGGCATCGCTGCTGCGGTAAGCCTGCTCGCGGTGAACGCCGTCATGCACGCTCTGCTGGGCTCGGGCACGCCGGTGGAGCGCTTGCACGCAGTCCTGCCCGGCCTGCTGGCCGCGGCCGGAATCGCGGTGGTCAACTCCGCTCTGGCCGGATGGTCCACCTCACGGGCAGGCCGCCTTGAGCCACTGGTCGAGCGGATCGCCACCACCCAGTACCTGACCGCGGCCACAGCGGTCGAGCTGGAGGCCATCGAGGACCCGGACTTCCGGCGGCTGATCGACGTCGCCCAGTACGGTGCCGTATCCGCTCGCCACATGATCGGTGCCTGCGTGGCCGCTATGAACGGCACCATCTCCCTGATCGCCACGGCCGGTGTCCTCACCGTCCTGCACCCGGCCCTGCTGCCGATGCTGATCCTGATCGCGGCACCGCGCGGCTGGGGCGCCATGCGGGTGGCGCAGGAGCGCTATGTGTCGGTGATGAGCTGGATCGAGCACGTACGGGCCAGTCGCCTCATCGGCAACCTGCTGACCGAGCGCACCGCCGCCCAGGAGGTGCGCATCCACGCCGTGGGCCCGTTCCTGCTCAGCCGGTATCGACGCATGGCCGAGAGTGCCGAGGCCGAGCAGGGGCGGCTGGCGTCCAGCAAGGCAGTGACCGAGTGGGTCGCCGCCGCGTTGTCGGGGCTCGCCCTGGCCGCCACGTACGGAACGATGTTCTGGCTGGTCATGAGTGGGCACATGGGCCTGGCGGTGGCAGGTACTGCGGTCATTGCCGTCCGTTCCGGCTCGGCGAGCCTGGGCGCGCTGGTGATGAACGTGAACCAGTTGCACGAGGAATCCCTCTACATCCGCGATCACTCCCGCTTTCTGGACGAGGCGGCCAAACGTGCCATCCCCTGCGGGGGCGATACCGTTCCGCCACAGGTCAAGCAAGTCGTCCTCGACCAGGTGACCTACCGCTATCCCGACCGCGAGACAGCTGCCCTGGACGAGGTTTCACTCACCCTGCCCATGGGCTCGGTCACGGCCGTGGTGGGCGAGAACGGCTCGGGCAAGAGCACCTTGATGAAGGTGCTGTCGGGCCTGCTGCTGCCGCAGAGCGGGAGCGTGCTGTGGGGCGATGCCGATGTGGCGTCCTTGGACCGCGCCCAAGTCTTCGACCGGGTCGCGCTGCTCACCCAGGATTTTCAACGCTGGCCCGTGACAGCCGCGTTGAACATTCGGATCGGCCGGCCCGCCCAGGAGGCCACAACTGGGGACCTGCAACCGTCCGTCGACTATGCGGGAGCCGACACGGTCATCGCGAAACTGCCGGACGGCTTGCAGAGCCTGCTGGCACGGATGTTCCGCGGAGCCAGCGAACTCTCGGGCGGGGAATGGCAGAAGGTCGGTCTGGCCCGCACCCACTGGCGCAGTGCCACATCCACGGCGGACAGTGTCCTCATCGTGGACGAGCCCACCTCCGCACTCGATCCGGAGGCCGAGATCGCCGCCTTCAACCGCATCCGCTGCCTCGCAGCCCCCAACAGGGCCGTTGTCCTGGTCACCCACCGCATGTCGGGCGTCCGTCATGCAGACCGCATCTACGTCCTGCACCAGGGCCGACTGGCCGAGCAGGGAAGCCACGACGAGTTGGTGGCAGCTCAGGGCCGCTACGCCGCGATGTTCGACGCCCAAGCCGCCCAGTACGCCCCTGCCCCTCCCCTTCCGCACCCGTCATCGCCCCCCGTCACAGATCCCACTTGAGCGAGGTGGGAAGCAGGAGCAACCGCAGCCGGCGGTACACGGAGGAGTTCGAACGGGACACGGCCGCTTTCCTGTGCTCCTCCGGACAGGCGGGTACGCCTACGACGGATGCCGTCCGCATCGGCAGGCCTGAATCCGTCAACTCTCCGGCGCGCTGACTACAACCCCGTATGAACTTGGGATGTCTTCTCAGTGAGTACAAGGGGGCGTTGCCCTCACCGCACTGCCCGACGGGGGAGGCCAGGCGTGACTCCTTGCGGTTCACGACGGGCGCGGTGGCGTTGTGGCCCTCCCCGACCACCTGCCACGCCCCTGCCCCCTCCCTGTCCCTGAAACGTGCCTCGCCGTCGGCCGGAGAACCGACCGCGCACCTGCGGCGCCCCGCGCACAGGGCGCCGCGACCGAGCAGGAACCCGCAGGCCAATCCAGAAAAGAAGGAGATTTTCTCCGGTGCGTCACATCAAAAGCGCGGCCCTGACGGCCGCCGCACTCCTCAGCCTCGGTGGCGGCACGATCGCCGCGGCCCCTGCGGCACAGGCCCCTGTGCCCTTTCCGTCCATCGGCTGGCAGCAGCACAACTGCGACTACGACGGCAACGGGTTCGACGACGTACTGATCGGCGCCCCGGGCGCCACGGTGAGCGGCGCCAAGGCCGCCGGCTACGTCACCGTGCAGTACAGCTCGTCAAGAGGTCTCAGCACGACCAGAAAGAGCGTCCTTCACCAGAACACCTCCGGCGTCCCGGGCGCCGCCGAGGCCGGCGACGGCTTCGGCAGCGCCGTGGCCTCGGGTGACCTGGACAACGACGGTTACGACGACGCGATCGTCGGCATCCCCGGCGAAGACCTGGCCGGACTGTCCGACGCGGGCGGTGCCGTCGTCTTCTGGGGCTCGCCGAGCGGGCTGCACGGGACCGACAGCACCTGGCTGCAGAACCCCGACCGGCTGCGGGCCGGCGCGAACTTCGGCCTGGCCATCGAAGCGGCCCGGTACTTCGCCCCGGACCCGGCGAACCCGGACGCCAACCCCCGCGACAGCATCGCCCTCCTGGAGAACGACACACTGCTGTTCTTCACCGCCGCACCGGAGGCGGCGGCACGGCAGATGAAGGCGGTGGACACGGGAGTCCGGGCCCGGGACGTGAGCCCGCTGGAGACCGGCTTCGCTTTCCGGAGCCTCAGCCACGGCAACTACAACGAGGACGGCTGGGCCGACCTGGCGATCTCCGGTGTGACCACCGGCGACCAGCCCGGCATCGGTGCCACCCAGGTGCTGTACGGCGCACCCAGCGTCGAGGCGCTGGGCGACGGCGGCACGTTCGAAGGTGGTCCCGCGATCGTCTCCGGCGACTTCAAACATGACGGCCAGGACGACCTGGTCATCGGCAACACGGGCGTCGGCTCACCCGTCGGTGGATCCGTCTCCCTCTACCTGGGCAAGGGCGATCTCTCCGGACTCGACCCGACCCCGGCACAGACGTGGACGCAGGACTCCCCGGGTGTCCCCGGCACAGCCGAGGCCGGTGACCGGTGGGGTGCCGAGCTGTCCGCCGGTGACACCGACGGCGACGGCCGCCCGGATCTCGCCATCGGGGCGCCCGGGGAGGACGTGGGTTCCGTGTCCGACGCGGGTGCGGTCTGGACGCTGCGCGGCGCACCGGACGGGCTGACGGCGACCGGGGCGCGCAGCTTCGACCAGAACTCCGCCGGCATTCCCGGCGTCGCGGAGGCCTCGGACCGGTGGGGTGGCCAGGTGCGGCTGATCGACGCCGACAAGGACGGTCTGTTCGGTCTGCTGGCGGCGGCGCCCGGTGAGAACACCAACGACGGCATCGTATGGGTCGTTCCCGGCTCGTCGTCGGGGCTGACCGCCAACGGTTCGTGGACCTACGACGGGGCGAGCCTCGGGGCATCGGTGGCCAATGCGCGGTTCGGTGCGGCGATCGACGAGTAGCGGAAGCCTGGAGCAGGGCTGGGGAGTTCACCGGCGTTCGTCACAACTCACGTGTTCTGTATGCCTCTTGGGAGGCGGTGGTGTGGCCTTCTGGCCGCCCGGTGTGGCGCTGTGTCCGTGGGGAATCGGGCACGGCGCCACAGCCGTCAGAGCGCCCTTCGGCACTGATGTCGACCCGCGGGGCCCCTTCGCTCACCAGGTTGCCTTCGCGGGGCAGCCGAAGTCGGCTGCCCGTGAGGGAGTCCGCGGGGCAAGCACCCGGACGTGACACCTCTACGAGCGCTCGGACCTCAGGTCAATTCCGGGGCGACCCGTACAACCAAACCCCTGACCGGCATGTCGTACATCACAGGTAAAAGAGCCGAAAACAAGGGGACCTGATGCGTACGAGACGATACGGGGCGGTGCTGGCCGCCCTCACGATGGCCAGTGTGGGCGTGGGAGTCGCAGCGCCGACGGCGGCGGGCGCGGCCACGACGGCTGTCGCATGCCCGACCGGCTGGGGCAGCCTTCCGAAAACCGCGGCGGACGCCGCCGACGGGTCCCTGACCGACATCAGGACGGGCGAGCACGACTGCTACGACCGCATGGTCTTCGACGTACCCACGGCGGGCACCGAGCCGATCGGGTACACCGTGCACTACGTCGACGCGTTCTACCAGGACCCGTCCGGCATACGCATCCCGATCTCCGGCGGGGCGATCATCGAGATCATCGTGTCCGCCCCCGCCTACGACCCGGAGACCCACTCCGAGACCTACCCCGGCCGGGGCGGGCGACCGCTTCCGGGCGTCGACCTGACCGGCTACCGAACCTTCCGGGACGCGAAGTTCGGGGCCAGCTTCGAGGGAGTAACGCAGGTGGGGCTCGGTGTGCGGGCCCGGCTGCCGTTCCGGGTGTCCCAGCTCTCCGACCGACTGGTGGTCGACGTCGCGCACACCTGGTGAGGCAGTCGCCGCCAGCCTTCGTGAACGTGCCCGCCCCGTACGAGTCGCTGCGCTCGTCCGGCTGACGGCACGGCGCCGGGTCAAACGTCCGATCGAGCCGACCGGTGTGACGACCCGGCTGCAGCCCGCCTGCGCTTCCACCTTTTCCGCGAGGCGCACGCGGTCGCCGCACGCCGTACCGAGGAGTCCCCGCACCACGTTCCCTCCGGACCGGGCGACGGGGTGGCGGGGTGGCGGGTCCGGGTACCAGGCTGACGGAGGACAACGGTGCCGCCGGCCGAACGGAGCGGGCGCCCCTTTGCGGACCCGCCCGATGGCCGGCCGGGGAAGACTTCGACCTCGGCCGGACTCGAACGGGACGGGCCTGTTTCCGTGTGGTCGTCCGGTGCCTGCGTCCTCCTTGCCATGGTCGCGGCAGAGTTCCAGGGCGCGTTCCGTCCAGGTGGTGACGGGGTGGCCGACGGACGGTGTGTGCAGACCGATCCCGCAGCGCGGCGGTGGAAGGATCCGCCTGCCGCCGACGGTGATGGGCGAAGGCACCTCCCCATCCCGGCTCGCGTCGACCGACCACAGGGAGAAGACCGGCTGGCCGCTGTACACCCCGCGCTACGACGGCACCTTCGTCGCCCGGCCGATCGGCTGCGCGAGACGCGGGCGCGGCTCCGGCGCGATGGAGCCCGGCGGCAGCATGGCGTGCGTTGGATCCCACGCTGCCGACGGGTTGACTCGCATTCAGGCCGTACTGCCCGGTGGGGGTCACCGCCCGCCGGCCGGGCACCGCACTGACCGCCAGAGTGTCCACAGGACAGGGGTCGCCTCACCTTCGAACCGGACCCCAGTACTCCGGTCGGTCGTGCGGCGGTCGCGCGGCGGTTTTGGCGGCGCGCTATTCGTGTGCCGAGGCCTGCTCCTGGAGGAGGGCGGTGATCTGGTTCACGTCGTTGAAGATGCCGATGAAGCTCTGGAGGTCCGGGGTGGAGGCGCCGTTGACGCCGACGAAGAAGGTCAGCAGACGGCCGTCGTCGGTCTGCAGATAGCCCGCCTCGTTCTGCGCCGTGGCCGCGAGCTCCTGGTTCAGCTCGTCGTCACCGATGATCGTGCCGGGCTTGGCGAAGACCTTGCCCTTGGCCGGGCAGTCGGTGGTGCAGGAGATGCCGTTCGAGCCGTCGACGCCGAGGATCGGGAGCAGACTCCGGAAGGCCTCGGCGTCGGGGGTGTGCAGCCAGTAGGTGAGGAGCTCGACGAGGCCGTTCGGGGTGACCCTCTCGGCCGGCACGCCGCCACGCCCGTCGGCGAGCTGGAACTGTTTCGGGTCGATCTGCGCGACGTTGGTGAGGAAGTCGTGCTCGATCGGGAACGCGTCGAAGCAGTTCTTGCTGCCGCGTGCGACGGCCATGTTGCACAGGGCCAGGTTGGCGCCGAGGTTGTGGCTGACCTTGAGGATCAGCTTGGCGTACTGGCTGTAGGGCGGGGAGACGTACGCGGCGACGCGGGGGGTGTTGCGGTAGGAGGTGGGCAGCTCCTTCTGCGGGTTGGGGCCGGTGGGCGGCGCGGTGACGGTGACGCCGGCACGGGCCAGGGCCTCGATCAGCGCCGTGCGGCCGAAGGCGTTGGGGTCCTGGATGTTGGAGACCCGCAGCAGCGGCTGTGAACCGGCGGCGATGGTACCGGAGAGGTGGATCTGGGTGCCGTCGGGCGAGGCGGTCACGTTGACGGAGGTGGTCCCGCCGCTGGAGACCGTCCGGACGGTGGAGGTGACGTGGTAGGGCGAGACCTGCGGGCGCCAGAACAGCTTTGCCGGCTTCCCCGGCGTGGTCGGGGTCGTGAGCAGGTCGATCAGGTTGTCGTTGAGGATCAGCGGGGTGGGCTGCGGGCTCAGCGCGGGAGGAGTGAACAGACGGGGGTCGATGATGACGTTGCCGTCGACCCTGGTGATGCCGGCGTCGCGGATCTGTCGGGCGATCTTGTTGATGCCGGCGAGCGGGTTCTCCGGGGTGAGGGTCGCGCCGGGGATTGCGGCCTCGGTGTGGTCGATGTCGGTGTAGTCGACCGACCCGTCGGGCTTGGTGCGCCCGCCCATGGTCAGGTCGCCCTGGGCGACCAGCGCCAGGTTCCCGTGCAGCGTCGACCCGGTGCGGGTGCCGGTCGCCATCACGGGGGTGGTGAAGCGGTGGTTCGGGCCGAGGGTGTGCCAGGCGGTCGAGATGGTGACCAGCTTGACCGTCGAGCCGGGGACGAAGAACTGGTTCGCGAACTGGGAGTGGATCACCCGGCCGCTCTCCGGATCCGTCTCCAGCACGCCCCACTGCGCGTGCTCGTAACCGGGCTTGTGCATGATCGCCTCGATGGCGGGCCCGAGGCCGTCCCCGTGCGCCGCCGCAGGGGGACCGGCGGCAGCCGCCCCCGCCAAAAGCACGAGTGTCGCACCAGCAGCAGCCCAGGTCCGGCGCCGGCCACAGATCATCGGTCTCATGCGTTCCGCCATTTCTGGAGTCGAAGAAGCCGAGTCGAAGAAGCCCGCATCGCACGGGGCCGACTCGCACGGGCCCTACTCGTCGGGGCGCTCCTGGCCGCATCGTAAGAACACGAACCGCGCACGTTCCGCTGCTCGGCGCCGTGCCGACAGCGTGTGGGACAACTTCATCCGGTCGGCCGATCGACGAAGCCGAGGACGCCGGAAGTCCGCACAAGGTGAGCCACTTGTCCGAACAGACCCGAAGGCTGTTGCAGAAGGCTGTGGGTGGGCGTGGCGCTGTGTCGTTGCCGCCGGTGCTGGTCACCGGCCCCGTCGAGGTCCTTCACCGTGTCGGTGCGAGTCGTCGCCGGGGTGGCACGGGCCGCGTTCGGCAGCGTCCGCCCACAGCATCAGGTCGACTTCCCAGCCGAGGGCGGCGATCAGGAACGCCGTGGTCATCACCGAGCCGTCGTTCTCGTCCCGGCCTTGAACGGACAGAGGGCGCCGCTGGGGGAAAACGAGCCGGTCCCACTGGTGCGGCCGCTGGCCGATCCGATCGGGTTCCTGTGCGAATCACGCAGAGTCAGGGGCGTCGCCCTCGTCCCGCCGGTGTCCCACCTGGTGGACATGGCGGTCTCGGTGTCGGTGACGTTCCATCAGGTCCAGTCCACCGCGAGCACCCGCAGGCCACGCCGGAAGGCCCCGGGAGTCGTCTCGGTGGCCATCGGCTTCGCGGTCGCGGCGAACAGCACCCGCAGCGGCTCGGACCCCGACCGCGCTGCCGGGGCCGAAACAGCGACGGCTTCGCCTGCAAGTCACCGGCATCGGACCAAGGCCTTCCACTTCGGTGGGACCGGTTCCGGTCACGCCTGATTCCCTCCGCCCGGTGCGCGGAGGCCGGCCGCGGCGCCGCCACGTTGCCCCGGCCACCTGCCGAACTCCCTTGTTCGGCCGCACTCGTCCGCATTTTCGTCGGCGGTGTCCGCTGCGGACCGACCACGTACAGAAGAAAACGAATGCTCAGCGGCCTGCGGACGGCCGGAAAGATCGGCCGGAATCGTAGCTGACAGCAGGATTCTAGATCGCGTTACGTGTCATGTCTCCGTCGATTCATGCCTAGCCGTCACCGTCCAGACGGAGAGTCACCCCCACGATGGAGGAACCGTGACCGGTTCGATGAGCCGCCGTAGATTTTCCCTCCGCCCGCTCGCGGCACCGCGTACCGCGCTGCTCGGCATGCTGAGTCTGTTCCTGGCGTTGGGCGCCGCCGGAGCCGGAGGCGCCACCGCCTCCGCCACCGCCGTCGACACGAACTCGCTGCAGCTGTCCGGCACCACCACGTCAGGAATCCACAACACCTACGACCCCAGCGCGTTCACCTACCTCGCGCAGAGCCTCGACACCGGCACCTCGATGATCGAGCTGGACGTCTGGGACGACTTCTTCACCCAGGAGTGGAAAGTCAGCCACAGCAGCCTGACCAGCAACAGCAACAACTGCGTCAACGCCTCCTCGGCCGCCGACCTGTACACCGGCAGCGCCAACAAGGATCTGGAGAGCTGTCTGGACGACGTCCGGGTGTGGCTCGGCGCGCACCCCGGCCACGGGCCGCTGATCATCAAGCTGGAGATGAAGGCCGGCTTCCAGGCCAGCCTCGGGATGAGCCCGGCCAAGCTGGACCAGTCGATCACCGCGCACCTGGGGAGCCTGGTCTACAAGCCGAACGACCTGCTGAACAAGCCCGGCGGTGGTCAGTACGCAACCCTGGACGACGCGGCCAAGGCCGGCAACTGGCCGACCCGGGCGCAGTTGGCGGGCAAGGTGCTGCTGGAGGTCATCCCCGGCACGGTCGAGGAGAACAACCCGACCGACACCCTGTGGACGGACAGGGAGTACGCGACCTACCTGCGCAACCTGCACACCGCGGGCACCACCGCGCAGGCGAACATCTTCCCCTCGGTGCACAACGCCGCGTCGGGCGACCCGCGCACCCGCTACTCCGACACGACGCTGCGGCCCTGGTTCGTGGCGTTCGACGGTGACGCGGCCGCATTCGTCAACAACGGCATCGACACGAGTTGGTACGACGTCAACCACTACCTTCTGTTCATGACGGACTCGCAGAATGTGTCGCCGGCTCTCGACGACGTCAGCCCGTCCTCGGCCGACGCGTCTGCACGGGTCGCGCTGCTGGCCAAGGCGCATGCCACGGTCGCGTCGAACGACTGGCGGGGCCTGCCGGACGTGCAGTCGCTGGTCCTGCCACGCGGCTGATCCACGGCTGATCCACGGTTCTGGTGCTGATCTGCCGCTGCGTCGCTCCACCACTCAACCCGCCGGGTGCCCCGGTCGGTCGGAAACACCGATCTGGGCACCCGGCGTCGCGCTCGATGGGGTCGCGCGTGACGGGCGGCGGACCTCGCGGCCTCTGTGCGGCGGTGGTCCGGCCCCGCGCCGGGCGGGCGCTGGACTCGGGGCGACTCACGGCCCGCGGCGGCCTGGGGTGCGGGCTGCTCCTCGCCGCGGCGGGACCGGCCTGCGCAATGCTGCCCGGCTTGGCCGGTGTCCTGCTCGCCACCACCCTGATCGGCATCGGCACGGGCCCGATCACACCGCTGGGCTTCGCCGCCCTGGCGTCCGCGACTCCGGAGGAGCGGCTCGGGCAGAGCATGGGCGCGGCCGGGCTGGGGCGCGAACTCGGCTACGCGGGCGGTCCGTTGCTGGTCCACCCGGTCGCGGCGACAGTGACGTACGGTTTCGCGGCGCTCGCGATGCTGCTCGCCGCCGGTCCGTCTGTCGCGCCGGTGGCCGGGTCCGTCAGGAGCAGGCGTAGCTGAAGGTCGCTTCCGCCTCGGGCGACTTGCGCTGGTGCGCTATCCGCAGGCGGGCGGTTCCTTGGAAGCTCCCGGGGCCGCGGACCGTCCAGCGGAGGTGCACGGTGACCCTGTGGTCGCCCCGCTGGGCCATATGGACCAGCTCGCCGGAGTCGTGGCCGTCGCTGCGCAGCCAGTGGTACATCACCGGGCCGCCGCGGCCGTCGGTGGTCACGACGCCGACCAGATCGGCGGTCTGTCCGCAGTGCAACCGCCCGGCGGGCGCCCGGACTTCGACGGCCGTGACCGTCGGGGCGGGGGACGGGCGCAGCAGCAGCCAGAGGAGGACGGCCGCGGCGGTCAGGAAGGCGGTCGTGGCGATCCAGGCCCGCCGTCTTCGACGGTGGGGGCGGCTGTCAGACGGTACGGGTGCGGTGCGCCACTGGGCGCGGAGGACGTCCTGGGCCTCGACGGGGATGCCGGGGCCGAAGCGCAGGAGGATCTCGCCGTCGTCTTCCCCTGTCGGGGGTGGCGTCGTTGCCTCGGTGGGTGTCGCTGTCGGGGGTCCGGCGGGGGTGCGGTTGCGTTTGCCGAGGAGGGTGGCCTGGTCGTCCGAGGGTGCGGAGTGGGGCTGGCGCGGGGCGGAGCGGGTGCGGCTGGGCATGGTGAGCTGCCCGTCCGGCACGACGTGCCTGGGCCTGTCCAGTTCCAGGACCACGTCCCCGGGGCCCGTGCCCTCGGAACCCACGTCCCCGACACCCGCGCCCTCGGAATCTGCGGCTTCAAAACCGGCGGCTTCAAAACCGGCGGTCTCGGAACCAGCGGCCTCGGAACCGGCGGCTTCGCAGTCCCCCTCCCGGGGGCCCACGCGCCGGGCGTCCGCCCCCGTCTCGTCCGCCGTCGGTGCCGTGGTGATCTCCGGGGTCGCCGCGGCCACCGCCGCGCGGAGTTCCGTACGCCGCAGGAAACCCGCCGGGAGCGCCGCGCGCCCGGCGACCAGTGCCGCTCGGGCCGCCGCGAGCCCCTCGGAACCGGCGATGGCGGAAGAGCGAGCGAACAGGGCTGCCGCGGGGGTGCCGGTGGCCACCCAGGCCTCGCCGAGGGTGCGGGACAGGCCGGCCCAGGCGGCGATGTCGGCCTCGCGGCGCCCGGAGTCCGGCGCGTCGCCCAGCACCGTGCCCAGCGCGGCCTCGGCGAGCAGGGCGACGCCGTCCGGGGCGAGGACGACGGTGTCCGCGTCCAGCGCCCCGTGGGCGAGGCCTGCCGCATGCAGGGCGAGCAGGCTCTGCGCGGTCTCGTTCAGGACACTGGCCGCGCTGCCCGCGTCGGGGCCCGTACCCCCGCGGACGAGCAGGTCCGTAACGGTGGGAGCCGGTGGCCGGGCGGTGATCAGCCACACCTCCCCGGCCTCCGCGACGAGGTCCACCGTGCCGAGCACCCCGGGCAGCCGCAGCTTCGCGACGGCGAGCACGGCCGCCGCGAGCCGCTCGCGCGCACCCTCCGGCGCGAGCAGGGCACGGTCGATGCGCAGCGCGCCGAGCACGGACTCGCCGGACCGGCCCGGGAGCAGCGCGTGCCAGGTGCCGTGGCGTGCGTCCCGCGTCCAGCCCGACAGGGGGCGCCCGGCGACCGTGGTGGTTGTCGTCATGTCGATCCGTTCTCGCCGTCGCTCGTCACCGCTCAGCACGGCGGAGCGTCCAGGGAGGCCGTCCGCGGTCCGTTCGCGGCGGCCGGAGTGCTGGTGAGCGTGACCATCCAGGTGCCCCGGCACGGGTGGTTGGAGAAGTCCGCCTCGAAGGTCACGGGGTAGTGCGTGCCGCCGGACAGCTCCATGGTCCGGTTTCCATAGGGATCGGCGGGCGTGTCGACGTAGTAGTCCGCCGTGACGGTCAGGGGCCCGGTCCCGGTGGTGTCGACGGTGACATCGGCGATCAGCGTCCCCGGGGTCTGCCCCCGCCGCCAGGAACCGATGGTGATCGTGACCGTGCCGGGCGTGGGCGCGGCCGGGGGCACGGTCGTCGGTGCGGGCGGCTCCGCCGGCGGGGCCGTACCCACGGAGGTCGTGGGCGGGGCCGACGGGCTCTCCGGCGTGGCCGAAGGGGTGACCGAGGGCGTGACGTCGGCCGTGGCCGGGACGGCAGTCGGAGAATCGGAGGACGAAGAGGCGGGTGGCATCGGCGAGTTGGTCCCCGATGGCACCGAACTGGCCACCGTCGTCGCCGTGTCGCGCGGACGGGCCGCCACGGACGTCACCCCGCCCGCCACGACCGCCAGCGCGGCCGCCCCGGCGGCGGCCTTCCATCCGCTGCGCTTCACCCGTCCCAGCAGGGTCAGAGCGCGGGCCGGCGCGTCGAGCGTCGCCGTCGCGGTGAACGGGAACAACAGGGCCAACAGCGCGGTGAGTTCGGCGAGTCTGCGGCGGCCACGCTCCTCCCAGTCTGCGCCGTACCCGTCGGTGGCGGACCGTTCCAGGTCGGCGAGGAAAGCCTCGATGCCCGGCCGGTCCGCCGGGTCCTTGGCCAGTCCCCTGCGCAGCAGCCCGCGCACCGGGTCGGGTACGTCGTCCAGGGGGACGGGAGCCCGCAGGTGCTGCAGGCGCAACGCGGTCACGTCGTCGCCGGTGAACGGGCGGCGCCCGGTCAGGCACTCGTGGAACACGACCGCCGCCGCGTACACGTCGCCCGCCGGTCCCGCCGGTTCGCCCCGCCACTGCTCGGGCGCCATGTAGGCGGGTGTGCCGGCGGCCTCGGTCTCGCGTCCGGTGCGTACGGCGATGCCGAAGTCGGCGAGCGCGCTCGTGCCGTCGGCGCGGACCAGCACGTTCTCCGGCTTGTAGTCGCGGTGCACGACCCCGGCCGCGTGGGCCGCTCCGAGGCCCAGCAGCGAGCCCTTGAGCAGGACCAGGGCGGCCTCGGGGCCGGTCGCCCCGTGTCGGCGCAACAGCCGGCGGAGGCTGACTCCGTCCACCGCCTCCATCACGATGGCGGCACCGCCGCGCGCCTCGACGTACTCGTACAGCCGCACCACGCACGGGTGTTGCAGCCCGCCCAGCAGCCGGGCCTCCGCGCGGAAACGGGTGAGGAACTCCCGGTCGCCGCGCAGGCGCCCGCTCAGGTACTTAATCGCGACGGGCACGCCGGTCGTGGTGTGCCGCGCCAGTACGACCCGTCCCCCCGCACCCTCGCCGAGAATGCGTACGGGTTCGTAGCCGGGGACGGCCCAGTCGCCGCCCTCGGTCCTTCCCGGACCCTGCGTCATGCCGCCCCCTCCACGGCCGCGCCCACCGCCGGCGCCGCACCCTTCGTCTCACGGCGGCGGCGTACACGGCGCGTCAGCCACCGCACCGGCGCGGACCAGACGGGGAAGGCCACCAGGGCGACCACTACCGCCTCGATCACCGTGGTCCACGGCGGGGACAGCCACCCGTCCAGCAGGTCGCCGATCCGGGAGCGCCAGGCGAGCAGGGCGAGCACGAGGAAGCCGTACGTGCCGACGACGACCGCGAGCCCGTACGCGGCCATGCCCGCCTGCCGTGGGCCGGGCCGGCTGCCCGCGCGCAGGTCCTGCCAGAGCCCCTTGCGGAAGTACGCGCTTGCCTCCTCGCGCAGCCGCGGCACGCGCAGCGCGTCGGTCAGGGCCTGGTAACCGTCCAGCGGCATCAGGGGGTTGAAGTTGTAGAGCGTGTTCAGGTAGAGGCCGAAGGCCAGGTGGAAGAGGACTGCCGAGGCTGCTCCGGCGGGCAGGAAGGCCGCGCCTGCCGCGCACCAGCCGGCCAGCGCCGCCGTCGACAGCGGCCCGGACAGCGCGACGACGACGCGTGACCAGCGGGTGCCGAACCACATGTCGCTGGTGTCCACGAACGCGAACGGCATGCCCATCATGAGCAGGAACCCGCCGCGCCTGACCTTGCGGCCGTACGACTTCACGGCCAGCGCGTGCGTCAGCTCGTGGACGACCAGGGCGGACACGTATCCGACGGCGAGGAGCACCGGGCCCCAGACGCCCGCCCCGCCGAAGTCCAGCAGGTGCTGCCGGCTCTGCGCGGCGAAGAACGCGGCGAGGCCGCCGATCACCGACAGCCAGACCAGGGTCACACCGGCCCGGGTGAAGAACCGCCAGCCGAAGGCCTGGTAGAGGCGGGTGACGGTCCAGTCTACGCCGGGGACTGATATCTCCAGTTTCAGCAGTGCCTGGTACACCGCCCGTCCCGCACGGCGCCAGCCGGTCCGTTCCGTCTCCTCGGTGCGGCCGGGCAGGCCGCGCAGCAGTCCCGCGTTCGCGAACGCGGCGAGCGCCGCCTCGATGCGCGGGAGGGCGAGCTCGCCGAAGCGGTCGGCATACGTGAACAGCAGGTCCCGTACGGTGTTCTCGCCGTCGACGGCGTGCCAGAGGAAGACCTCGCGCTCGTCCAGCTCCAGATACACACCGGTGCGGGTGTTGTTCAGGACCCAGCGGGTTTCGCCGCGGTCGGTGGGCACCTGCTTGAGCGCCCAGCCGGAGCGGCGGCGGGGACGTGCGGTGAGCGGGCCGTTCGCCTCCGGTGCCGCCTCCTGCACTGCGGTGGGGAGTTGGGTGAGCTGGGTGCCGACGACCTGGGTGCGCTGGCCGATGTGGGCGTCGCGGGGCTGTTCGAACACCAGGCGTACGTCGCCGACGGACAACTCGGTGCCGTCGGCGAGGTGGGCGGCGCCGCCGTGCAGGTCGGCGCCTGCGACGGCCGTGCCGTTGAACGAGTCCAGGTCCTCTATTCGGAAGCCCGACTCCGTGCGGACGATCCGGGCGTGGCGGCGCGACACGCTGGCGTCGGGCAGGACGACGTCGCTGTCCGCGCCCCGGCCCAGTGTGGTGACCGGGCCGGTGAGCGGGACGAGCAGCGTGGGGTCGTCGACGCCACGCAGGTGCGGCGCGGCGTACGACGTCGGTGCCGCGCCGCGGCGGAGCGTGCCGCAGTACAGGCAGTACGGGAAGTCGCGCCGCACGTGGATGCGGCAGGCGTGGCAGAGCATGCGTCGGCTCAGCCCGCGCCGGAGCCGCTGAGAGTCGTTCCGCCGGAGAAGCCGCCGTCGGTGGCGGCGCCGGGCGCGGAGGGCGAGAGGTGGGTGGCGATGCCGCCGAGGCCGGGGGCGCTCACACCGCCGCGCACGCTCTCGGCGCCGTCGAGGATGCCCGCGCGGCCACCACCGCCGCCTTCGCCACCACCGGGCTCTCCACCGCCGCCGGGCCGGCGTCCGGTGTTCTCCTGACTGCCGCCGCCGCTGCCGTCGTCGCCACCACCGGGTTCACCGCCGCCTCCGGGGCGTCGGCCGGTGTTCTCCTGGTCACCACCGCCGCCCCCGCCTTCGCCCCCGCCGCCGGAGCCGCCGCCCTCTTCGCCGCCACCGCCGTCGCCGCCACCGCCGCCCTCACCGCCGCCGGAACCACCGTGGCCACCGCCTTCGCCGCCGGAGGAGCCACCGTCACCGCTTCCGCCGCCGCCCTCACCGCCGCCCTCACCGCCGCTGCCACCGCCCTCGCCACCGCCGCCCTCACCGCCGCCGGGCCGACGTCCGGTGTTCTCCTGGTCGCCGCCACCGCCGCCGCCGCTGTCCCCGCCGCCGCTGTCTCCGCCGCCACCCTCACCGCCACCGCTGTCCCCGCCGCCGTCACCGTCCTCGCCGCGGTCGTAGATGCCGCCGTGCCCGAAGTGACCGGCGTCGCCGCCGCCCTCGCCACCGAAGCCACCGCCGTGACCCCCGAACCCGCCGAGGTCGCCACCGGATCCGGCACCGCCGTCACCGAAACCGGAACCGGCGCCGCCATCACCCAACCCGCCCGGACCGCCATCGGCACCGCCGGTTCCGAAGCCGCCATCGCCGAACCCGCCCGGACCGCCATCGGCACCGCCGGCACCGAACCCGCCATCACCGAACCCGCCCGAACCGCCATCGGCACCGCCGGCACCGAACCCGCCGAAGTCACCCAAGCCGCCGTCGGAGCCGCCCTCGGCACCCCCACCGACATGTCCCCCGAGCCCGCCGAGGTCCGTCCCGTCCTCGTTCCCGAACCCTCCGAAGTCGCCGAACTCACCGAATCCGCCGCTCACATCAACCGGCGACTCCTGGACCAGCCCCCCGCCGAGCAGGCTCTGGGCGCCGGTGGCGGAGACGTCGAAGCCGCCGGCGCCCTCGTGGCCGTCAGCGGGAAAGGAGAGGTCGGGCGCGTGGTCGACGGAGGCGTGGTCACCGGAGACGTGGTCGGCCGGGACATCCGGAACGTCATGGTGCGCCAGCGCGTGTGCCGCGCTCCCGAAGAACAGAGACGACTTGGACAGCCGCGGGTCGAGTGCGGCCGGTCCCCCGGCGGTGCCGGACTCGACGCGGAGGGCACGGAGTTCGCCGACCTGCGCGGGTGTCAGGCCGAGTCTTCGGGCCACCTCCTCGGTGTCACCGTCGAGTTCGGCCCTGAAGGCCGGGTCGACGGCAAGGCGGGTCATGGCATCGCGAAAGGCGTTGTCGGTCATGTCCTCGGTCTCCGTGGGTCTGCGTGGGTCTGCGTGCGCTGCTGTCTGATCCCGGCGGAGCTGAGGATCCCCCTGGTCGGCGGCAACTGCCATTTCCGGCCATCCCCACCGATGCCTGCTCGGACGGTTATAAGGGGCACGGCATGACCGGCGCAAGGCCGGGAGCAGGGCACCCTGGGCGAATATGCCTCCGGAAGGGTCGGCCATCTCGACCGCGCACCGATCGGATACGGCCACCCGTGAGGCCGTCCAGGCATCCCGTCCCACCGGCCGAGGGGACGCCGCGGCCGATAGGGCCACGCACGTCGGCGACGCCGAGGGCCCTCGCTCCGGAACTCACCGCCCCTGTACCGGCCTTGCGGGCCGGCGCTGGATACACCCCTTCGTCAGGAAATGGGTGCGGCGGAGGGTTTCGGACCCGACAGCCGGACCGTGCCGGCTACCAACGCCGCACAACCCAGGACGAAGAACCACGCGCCGGATTCGAGGAAGGACAGGTCCCCCCGCGCTCCAAGGCCCAGAGCGACATGGAGGGAGAGGAGCCCTCCGGCGAGCGTGGTCGCCAGGTAGTGAAGGCGCCGGACCGGACCAGGGACCGGACCCGTGGGAAAGCGGCGAAGCATGGCCATGACGGCGGCGCAGCTGGTGACGGCGAGCCCGGCGGTGAGCACGAACGGCCAGGTGCCGCCGAACGGCCAACTGGGCGACCACCACGGCCACCAGCCAACGAACAGGAACGCGAATACGGATGCGCGATAGCTGAACGGAAGGCACATCGCCAGCACGAACGCGATACAGGCGATCGAAAGGAGAAGGACGCGACGCACTGCCCAGGGGTGGGGCGGAGCGGCCGGTGTGACCGGCGTGGTCGGGACCTCGACCTCTCCGGTGAGCGCAGGACGGATGGCAGGCGCTTCTGCCTTCCGCGGCCGGGTCGGCGACGTACCCGCCGAGGGGCGGTGCGGTGGTTCGGCGGAGACCGCGGGGCGTGCGGGCACCGGAGCGTCAGCCGCCGGCTTCGGGTGGGCGGGCTTGCGAGGGGAGACGGGTGCGGGTGCCTTCTTGGGCCGGTGCGGAACGGCCGGTGCCGGTACGGCGGCTGCCGTGACCGTGGCCGATACGGCGGCGGCGACCTGATCGGGCAGCCACACAGCCGTGTTGGTGACAATCTCAGTAGGGGTGCGGCTCATGTCGCCCGCCGTGTCGGCGAGTTCCCTGATGAGTGTGCTCACGTCCGGGCGCTGCTCCGGATCCTTGGCCAGACAGCGGGCGACGATCTCCAGGCCTTGCTCCGGCAGCCCGTCCAGGCGCGGTTCCTCGTACGCGATACGGAAGTTGAGCGACTGCGCGGAGCCCGTACTGAACGGTCCGGTGCCGGTGGCCGCGTAGGTCAGTACCGCGCCGAACGCGAACACGTCGGTGGCGGGCGTCACGGGGTCGCCGGTCAGCTGCTCGGGAGACATGAACTGGCCGGCCGCGCGCGTCTCGGACGACAGGGAAGGCCGCAGAGGGGCGGGCAGTATGGATGGCGTGGACAGCTGTCCCTACCGCTGGAGGGCTCACTGCGTCGGCCCGGGATCCGGGATGCGTACCGCCTCCACCCAGCCAGGAGGCTGTGGTGCGGCGGAGCCGATCAGAGCCGCGATGACGCGGCAGGGCGGGTTCTCGTCGGGCCAGGGGGTGATCCCGTCGGTGAGCACCACGACGATGTTCGGGCGGTCCGGACCCGCGAGCGCCGCCTCGATACCGACGCGCATGTCCGTGCCGCCTCCGCCGCCCAGGGTGATCTGCTCGGTGGCCGTCACCCGGGACACGGCCTGCACATCGGCGTCGCAGGCCAGCACGGTCACGCGATTGCCCCGTACACCCACCTCGCGCAGGACGCCCGTCACCTCCGCGAGGGCGGCGGCCAGTTCGCCGTCACCCATCGAGCCGGAGGTGTCGATGACCACGGCCACCCGCGGCAGCGGCCGGCGCAGGCTCGGCAGCACGACACCGCGCATCGCCGGGGTGCGGCGCGAGGGGCGGCGATAGGTGTAGTCGACGGCTCCGGCCGCCCATGCGGCGGCTTCCCGGACCGCGCCCGACAGCGCCTGCCGCCAGTCCACCGTGGGTTCCAGGATCTCCTGGGCCCAGCGCTGCCAGCCCCCGGGCAGGGAACCACGGCTGCGCTGATGGGCGCGCATCGCCTCGGCGGTCTGCCGCCGCAGCGCCTGCGCCTCCACCTCGCCGATCCGTGCGGTCCCGGCGGACCCCGGCAGGTCCCAGGGTGCGGGCCGGCCGTGGGCGCCCGATCCGCAGTCCGGGGTGCGCACCTGCGGCGGCAGCAGGTCCACGTACTCCTCGAACAGCCGGCCCTCGGGAAGACCGAACCGGCGGGGTTCCATGCGCCCCTCGGGCAGCCGCAGGCCGTCGGCGAGCAGATCGTCGTTGATCTCGCAGTCCTGAGCGACGTTCACGCGATGCCAGTCGCGCTGGACGGCGGCGGGCAGCCGGTCGGCCCGGCCGTGGTGGTCGCGCAGCAGATGCGCCGCCTCGTGCACCCACACACCCGCGAGCTCGGGCACCGGCGTCGCCTCGACGAAGGCAGGGGACACATAGCAGCGCCAGTGCCGGTCCACCCCCATCGTCGGCACCTCGGTGCTCGGCACGACGGTCAGGGTGTACAACGCCGCCGCCAGATACGGCCGGTCGCCGGCCGCCCGGTAGCGGGCGGCGAGCAGTTTGGTCATGTCCAGGGCGCTACGGGCGTCTCCCGTGGTCCCCGCGCGGCTCACCGGCCGCCGCCGGGCAGCGCCCCCGACATCTGCAGCAGGTCCAGGAACCCGTCGATGCCGGGCGGTACGGGCCAGTCGAGGCGCCGCATCGCGGCGAGGTCGGTGGCGGCCCGGGCGGCCACGTCCGGTACGCCCGCGTCCACCGCCTTGGCCAGCACCGTCCAGCCGGCCTCCCAGCGGGGCCGGGTGAGGTCGCTCTGGATGGCGGCGACCACCGCGATGAGGAAGGCCAGTTGCCGGTCGCCGCGGTCGGGCAGGGCGAAGGCGTCCGGGTCGGCGAGGACCCGGTCGGGGTCGGGCAGATCGAGGTGTTCGAGGTAGGACAGCAGTTCCAGGCCGGCGCCGTCGCCGACGGCGCCGGTGAGCGCGGCGGCCAGTGCCTCGCGGCCGGCCCCGGCCGCGTACCCGGTGGCGAGCAGTTTGAGGGCCATCTCCCAGGTCCTGGGGGACGGCCAGGACCGGCCTCGGTTCTCGGCGTCGCCGGGGAGGTGGTGGACCAGGCCGGGCCGGGCCGTGAGGAAGCCGGAGATCGCGCCGCGGGCCCGTGCGACCGCACCGGGCACCCGGGCGGAACCGACGACGGGCACGGTCACCTCCGGCCAGGTGCCGGCCATGCCACGGGCCACCGTCCGGGGGTCGTGGGTCCATTGCAGATGGACGAACCGGTTGGCGAGCGGCGGGCTGAGATGCCAGCCGTCCGCCGCGCTGGACGGCGGGTTGGCGGCCGCGACGATACGCACCGCCTCCGGCAGGACCAGACTGCCGACCCGTCGTTCGAGCACCACCCTCAGCAGCGCCGCCTGCACGGCCGGCGGCGCGGAGGACAGTTCGTCGAAGAAGAGCAAGCCCTGTCCGGCCCGGGCGAGGCGCACCGCCCAGTCCGGCGGAGCCATCGGGACTCCGGTCACGGCCGGGTCGTCACCGACGATCGGCAGTCCGGCGAAGTCGGAGGGTTCGTGCACGCTGGCGATGACCGTTTCCAGCGGCAGGCCGAGCCCGGCGGCCAACTGCTCCAGGGCCGCCGACTTGCCGATACCGGGCTCCCCCCACAGCAGTACGGGCTGATTGGCCGTCACGGCGAGGGCCAGCGCCTCCAGCTGCGGGTTCGCGGCGGGCTCGGTCCGTGTCGTGCGCAGCCTGCGGTTCAGGTCGTCCGCGGCCGCCAGCGGGCCGGACGACGCGGTGGGGGCGGTTGTGCGGTCGGAACTCACGCGGACTCCTCCTCGTCATCGGGCGCATCCGCGTGTCGCGGCTCCGGCTCCTCCATCGGCTCGTCCCCCCAGAGGAGCTCTGCCGTCCCGCCAGGGTCATCCGCGTGTCGCGGCTCCGGCTCCTCCATCGGCTCGTCCCCCCAGAAGGGCTCTTCCTCCTCGTCGGACTCGTCAGCGTGGTACTCCGCCTGCTCCTCCATCCATTCGTCCCACCACTCGGCACCAGTGCCCGGATGCTCCTCGCGTACGCGGTCCTGGAGGAAGGCCAGGTCGGGCCGCTTGTACCGGCGGACGAGCTGGTCGAGCGACAACTCCGACTCGTCGGTCACGTCGAGCCGCGCCCCGGCGGCGACGAGCGCCTCCACCAGCGCCGTCGTACCGAGGTCGTTGACGGCCACGAACAGCGGCGTGCGCTGCCGTCGGTCGCGGGCTTCGAGGTCCAGTCCCTCCGCGAGCAGCCGGGGCAGCAGCGTCTCGTGGTCGAGCAGGTTCAGTACGTGGAGCAGGGTGCGGCCGCCGGCGTCCCGCACCCGGGGGTCCACACCGGCGTCCAGGAGCTCCAGCACGCCGGGGGTGTCACCGTGCTGGGCGCGCAGGAACAGGTCGTTGCGCTGCGCCCTCAGTTCCTTCGGCAGGCGGCCTGCTCCGGATGTCCACGTCTGCTCCACGGCGAAGCATCCGGCGACGGCACCGCCGAAGGCGCGCAGGGCGCGTTCACGCTGCTGTTCCTCGTCGCTGTGCGGCATGCGCAGCAGCGATCCGGGCCGGAAGCCCACCTCGTGCCATTGCCCTCGGCATCTGACCTGTACGGGTGCGGGCGCCGTCGGACCCGGCGGGCCGACCGGGCCTTGCGGGACCTGGAGAGCGGGGAACAGGGCCGCACGGACGAGCGGATGCAGATGCTCCGGTGCAAGGCCTCCGGCGCGCATCAGATCGAGGTCGGGGAGCCTGCGCCACAGGGCTTCGGCGAGGGTGGGCTCACCCTTGGCCTCTTCCCGGTCGACGATGCGCGCCAGCAGGCCGCCGGCGTCGGAGGGTTCCAGCAGGAGGAAGGCCCGCCAGTGCGTGGTGGCCACGAGGAAGCGATCGGAGACGCCCTCGGCCACCTGCCGACGGACCTCCGGCTCCAGGCGAGTGAGGTTGAGTGCGATCCCGTCCAGGAGCCGCTCCGGCTCCTCGCGGTACCAAGACCTTTGCGCGGATGTCAGATCCAGCTCTATGCCGACGGCGGCGCACGCGGCCCGGGTCTCGCCCCTCTGGTGCAGCAGCGTGGCCCACTCGGCCCGCGCCGCCGGGTCGCCGTCGCCGGGATCGGCCGTCGGCAGCTCGTCCGTGTCGCGCGCGGTGGCGTCGGCGTGGAAGAACGGCGGCCGGTCCGTGCCGCCGCCACACCGTTCGCGCAGTTCGGCGGTGTGCCGGACATCCCAAAGGTGCCGCGCCTCGCGCCAGTCCTGGAGGGTCTGCCCGAAGACGCCTGCGGCCCGTTCGCCCTTGACGGCCGCGAACCGCAGGGTGATCCGCTGCGGTCCGTCGATCATCGCGGGAGTGGTGACGTGCAGGTACGGCGTGGCCGGGCGGCCCGCGTCAGGTGTTCTCGGGCGGTAGCGCGCGAGGACGACGGTCGTGTTCTTGGCGAGTGTGGTCCGCCCGCCGAGTGCGCGCGGCAGGTGCCAGCGCAGCAGGTCCGGGGCGAAGTGGCGGAGGTCGTCCTCCAGCACGGCTGCGATGTCCTCGCCCCAGCGGCCGGCGATGTCGGACAGGTCGAAGGTGACGTCGACGTCGGCCGCCGCGCAGGCACCCCGCCAGTCGCCGGCCAGACGGTATGCGCTCGCGCGCTCGATCATCCAGCGGGGCACCGCGTACTGGCGGATCCGGCGCCGGCTCGACACCTCGTCCGGGAGGAAGCAACGCAGGTCGCCACGAGAACTCAACGGTAGACGCTCCCTATCGCGCGCAGATCGGGATGCGCCCCGGCGGCGGGCCGCAGACGCCGGGTGAAGGACCGCTTCACGTTGCGGGGCAGGCCCGGTCCCAGACCGACGTACTCCAGGGGCGAGTTGTCGGGCACGGCCGCCAGCAGTGTTTTCGCGCCCCGCCCGGTCAGGCCGGTGTGGCACAGGTCCAGCCGGCGCAGCGGGCTGCCCGGCAGGGCGGCGGCCAGCGCGTGGGCGCCTTCGTCGCCGGGGGTGTTCGCGGTGGCTCCGAGGCTGCGTTCCGACATGGGCCGGCCCAGGTCGAGTGCTTCGATCCCGTCGAGGCGGTCGGCGAGGGCCCGGACACCGGCGGGACCGATCCCGTTGCCGCCCAGGCCCAGGCGCACCGGCCGTACAGGGTCGGCCGCGGCGGCGAGGATCGCGGCGCCTTCGTCTCCGAGGTGGTTGGCGGGGAGATACAGCTCGCGCACACCCGCCTCGCGGATCAGCGCCGCCAGCAGGGGGGCCGCGTCGGCGGTCAGGCCGTTGCCGCCGAGGAAGAGGCGTTCGACTGGGCTGGTCCGGCTGGTGAGAGCGTCGAACAGGGTCCGCAGACCGTCGGTGGTCAGACCGGTGTTGACCAGGTCGAGCGTGCGCAGCGTGGTGTTGCGGCGCAGCATCGCGGCGAGCGCGCGGGCGCCGTCGTCACCGACCGGGTTGCGCTTGAGCCACAGGGCGCGGACGGTGCCGTCCGTCGTCAGCGCGTCGGCGAGTGCGGTGACACCCTCGGGGCCGATGCGGTTGCAGCCGAGGTAGAGCGTGCGCAGGCCATGGCCGTCGACCAGCGCGTCGGCGACCGCACGGGCTCCGTCGTTCCCGATGGCGTTCGTGCCGAGCAGGACGTGCGCGGCGTACGCGCAGGCGGCGGCGACGGGCATCAGCCGCGCGGCACCCACCGCTCCGAGTCCCTGCTTGCACAGGTCGATACGCCCGTCCGCCCGCACGGTGCCGAGCGGGAAGATCTCGTCGGCCTCGACCGGCTGCGCGGACCGCAGCCGGTCCAGCAGAGGCTGCAGAGCGACGGGGTCACTGAGCGGGATGTCCGGGTGCTCGATCGCGGGGCAGCGTACGGGTGTCGGCTGCGTCATCACCACTCCACCGGTCCATCGCCGGTGCCCGGCCCGCCGAGGGCGGCATCGCCCTGCGACCGCCCGGGACGAACCGACGCCAATCGACATTCCTCCACGACAAAGGCGGCAAGGCCGGCCGGATTCGAACCGACGTCCTCCAGCTCGATGCTTGGGCGCGACGACCTCTGCGCTACGGCCTTGCCGCGGAGATCATAACGGCTTTCATCCTTGCGTTCGAACCCGGTCGCCGCCGACCGCAACTCCCCCAGCGCGCCGAAGCGTTCGACCGGCACAAGCAACCACCAGTGACCGACCACACGTGCGCGAGCCGCAGGTCACGCCCGGCCGCGGGCTCGCGCGTGCGGAGGGGGTCGGCGCTTCTCAGAGCAGGGCGGCCGGCTCAAGGGCCTCGACTGCGGCTGCCGCGGCGGCGGAGTCCCGGCCGTAGAAGATGTCGATGTCGACCTCCTCGCCGCCCATGGTGAGTGTGTCCCAGGCGCCGCTGAGCACCAGCATGCGCAGCGTGCTGCCCTCCAGGGTCCCCAGTCGTTCCAGGATCGCCTCGTCGTCGGGCAGACCGGGCATGCGCGTCGCCAGCCGGGTGCGGATCTCGCGCAGCCGATCCAGCAGCGTCGCGGTGTCCGCCTCGCGATCCGGCTCCTCGGCGATTCCGTCGATGCCGTGCGCGATGATGTCCTTGATGGCCCAGGTGGCGCCCTGATCGTCGGTGGTCACCATCGCCTTCCAGGCGCGGCTCTTGTGCCGGTACTGGAGCATGGACATGGCGGCCTCGTGGCGCAGGAAGTCCGCGTCCCGGAAGGGCTTGCCGTTCCATGCCGCGTTGAGCGACCGTGCGAGCGAGATCGCGGAGGCCAGGCCGCTGTTGAGTCCCCGCCCCGGCCAGAAGTGGATGGCGTTGGCGGCGTCGCCCAGCAGGAAGCCGTACGTACCGGTGGAGTTGGCCGTGGGCGGCAGCAACTCGGCAGTGAAGCGGGGACGTTGGACCATGTCCAGGCGGAAGGAGGTGACCGCGCTCAGGTCGTCCGGCTCGACGCCGAACAGGCGCAGCCCCTCCCCCACCCGCTTCCACAGGGCGGAGCCCTTGACGAGGGCCGGCAGGAACAGGGTGCTGTGCGTGGAGCACTGGAAGTCGCCGTACTCGTCACGCCCCATCAGGCAGGGGCGCGAGGCGATGCACTCCTCGAAGACGCGGCGCACCGGATCGATGCCGACGACCTCCGCGGCCTCCGCGTCCGTCAGGCGCATGTTGAGGAAGCCCTCTCCGCGCAGGGAGTTCAGCAGGAACCGGTTCTGCCCGACGGTCAGCAGTACCGCCATGGGGTCGCTCAGACCCGATTTCACCCGCAGGCCGAGCACCACGTCCTGGAGATGGCGGTCGTTCAGCGAGTAGATGGACTCGTCCGCTCTGCCGAACTTGGCGGCGAAGTGCTCGCGGGTGCGCGACCGTCCGCCGTCGCAGATCGCCAGTACGTGCTGGGTGGCCAGGGCCTCCTGCTGCTCATCGATGCCGAACCGGGCGGGCACGAGCCGGATCCGGCCGGGTTTCTCGTTCGCCACCTCCAACAGCCGGTCCTCTATATAGGCGATGCGCATGTTGCGCGGGTGGTGATCGCCGATCGAGTCGGGGCCGGAGGGCCACATCTCGGTGTAGTTGTCCGGATCGAAGAGCCGGGTCTGCACCTCCTCGGGCAGGCTGAGGTACTGGCGGCTCTGGACGGTCACCACCTGCTGGCGCCGGACATTGCCCTGACTCGCGTCCTTCCAGACGACCTTGCGGCCCTGCTTGCGCCACCGGCCGTCGTAGACGGTGATGTTCACCTGGGTACCGAGGAAGCGCTCCAGCAGCAGGGCGAGCGACAGGCCCACCGGGCCCCCGCCCGCGATGGTGACCCGCAGCACCGGCCCGCGTTCGACCTCCTCGTCGCCGTGGGTCAGCGACCTCGGCAGGGAGAGCGCCATGATGGTCTCCATGGCGTCCGGGACCTCGAAGCGGAACTCCTGGTCACCGATGGTGATGTCGTCCCCGGGCTTGAGAAGCCGGTCATCGACTTCCTCGCCGTTCACCAGCGTTCCGTTGCTGCTGCCGCAGTCGCGCAGCACGTAGCCCTGAGTGTCGTCGAGGACGATTTCCGCGTGGAAGCGTGAAACGTTCAAGCTGGAGATGACGATGGTGTTCTCCGGATTACGTCCGAAGGTGACCCTGGTCCCTATCACCGGTATGCGCTCTCCGGCCAGCAGTCCTACGCGTCCAACAAGCACCGGTGCCACGGCACTTCCTTCCGGGATCGAAGACATGGCCGCTGCCGCGGTGCCACCGGAACGCACCGCTGCGCGGGCGTGACCGGGCAGCGTTTGACGGTTGGGAAAAGGGGTGTCCGCTCGATGTGTCCGAAGGGCAATGGATCAGTTTTGACGACGGATCAGCGTCGTTTGACCGGTACGGATGACCCATCATGCCCGATTCCGAAGCCGTTCGGGAGAGGCCTTCCGTCGACGGCGGAACGGACCTCGCCGAACGCCCTCCACTCCGCAGCTGGATCATCGGTGTCGTCGGCCTGCCCACCTCCGAGGTGGGCAGGCCGACAGGAACCGCTACGTCACGTGAAGGGTGTACCGACGGGAGGTGTGCGCGGTGAACCGCCAGCCGCCGGGCTGCTCCACCAGCCCGATGCCGGTCAGGCCGCTCCCCGTGGCTTCCGGGCGGCTGGGGCCGGGGACCCACACGTCCAGGGTGCCCACCCCGGAGCCCGACAGCCGCAGGTCCCGCGTTGTGGCGGAGGACCGCAGGGAGTTCAGGCGACCGGGGGCGCTGCGAGGGTACGCCTGGGACAGCTCCGTGGTCTCGAAGGCCGGGCTCGGCAACGGCTTGCCGTCGGGGCAGGTGTACAACACCACGCCGCCACCCGAGGTGGTGGCTGCGGGGTCGTTCTGTGGATCACCGCAGGCCTTCTTCCACACCCAGATCGCCGAGCCCAGCACGTCGGTGTTCTGCCGTGCCAGGAAACGGTCGAACCGGGATCGGAAGTCGTCGGGGTCCCCGAACCATCCCCACTCGCCCGACCACAGCGGTGCTCCGTACGCCCGGGCGGTGCGCTCGGCGGTGGTGTAGCCCTGCTCGATCGAGGTCAGGGTGACGCCCAGGCCCTGGTCCATGGTGATCGACTCGCTGTACAGGTGAGGCGAGAAGACCAGCAGTGGGTCGTCGGCGAACCCGACCGGTGGAGTGGTGTCGAAGCCGAGCCCCGACCAAAGGATCGAGGGCTCGAAGAACACCAGGTGGTGGAAGCCGCCGGAAGGCTTCGACGCCGCCTTCGACTCCGCTGCCCGGATCGAGGTGATCGCCTGCTGGTAGAGGCGTCCGAGGAGGAGTGAGGAGGTGACGCCGGGGGCGTCGCCCGGGCCGGGCTCGTTGAGGAGGTCGTAGCCGGCGACGGCGGGGTCGTCCGCGAACTCCGCGGCGAGGCGGCCCCAGGCGTGGGCCAGCTCGGTGCCGATGCCGTCGGTGTCGTCGTAGAGGTTGGTGAACGCCTGCTGCACGTTGGGCGCGAGGTCGCGGCCGAGGAAGCCGCAGGCCCGGGCGCCGTCGGTGAGCGTCGCCCAGTCCGGGGCGCCGTCGTTGCCGAACTCGGGCGTCGCCCCGGGGCGGCAGTGCGTCCCCGGCGTCGCGCTGACGTACTTGGAGAAGGTGTCCTGGTGCATGTCGAGGACGGTGTGGATCCCGTGCGCGGCGGCCTGGTCGACCGCGGTGCGCACCCGCGCCAGATACCCCTCGTCGAATTCGCCTCGCTTCGGCTCCAAGGCAGACCACGACAGGGCCAGCCGCTGGACGTCGAACCCGTACCGGGCCATCAGGGCGTAGTCGGAGTCCTCCAGCGGCCACACCGTGCCCTTGGCCGGGTCGGGCTGCCCGTAGTCGATGAGCTGGTTGACGTTCACGCCGCGGAGCAGCACCTGCCGCCCCGCGCTGTCTCCGATCACCGGAGGCTGTCCGCTTCGGCGCAGCACGGTCAGCGGCAGCAGACCGTTCCGGTCGCGGCCCGCGGCCCGCGGCGAGGTGCCGCCGGAGCCCGCCGCGGTTGCCGGTGACACGGTGCCGACCGCGAGAGCCAATAGGACGGCGATCGCGACCGGCGGCGCCCATCCGACGGCACGGGCGAGGCCGCGGCGCTCGGCCGAGGGCTCCGTCCGGCGCCTCCACGCCCGCTCGGCGGCCCAGGGCACGGCCACGACGCTCGCGCACACGCCCGCGGTCACACCTTCCGCGACCCGCACGAGCACGGACGCGACCGGGAACAGCGCTCCGCCGAAACCGTTCAGGCACCCGTCGAGAACCCACAGCGGCGCGAACCCGAGGGCGCCCGCCGCGGTGAGCGTCGTCGCGAGCGACCAGAGTCTCACCCCGAAACCGGCGCGGGTCAGGCCCGGCGACACCACTCGGCGCCAGAGCCCCGCACCGGCGCACACCGCCGCGCCCCCGGCGACCAGGATCGCCACCCCGGAGCCGCCCGGTATCGGGCCGGCGGCCCAGGCGAACGCGCCGGTACCCGCCTGGAGCGCCACTGCGGCACCGGCCGGCAGCCACGCGAACCCGCCGATCCCGTCGACGCCGGCGCCCTCGTCGATGCCGCCGTCCGAATCCCCTGCGGCGCGCTCGCCACGGAGGCTCCACACGCCGATCCGGTACGCAGCCGCCGTCAAACCCGCGACGAGCGGCCCGAACACGGCGTACTTCGCGCCGGTCAGACCGCACTCCGCGAGAAGCGCCCCGGCCGTCGGGAGCAGATGCAGCCCGCCCGGTCCGGCGATCACCAGCAGCAGCGCGCTGTAGGCCAGCTTGGCCAGGAACGCCACCAGCATCAGACTCGACCAGACGGCGCCGAAGACCCATCGCGCCCTCGCCCCGGGGGCCGCGGCGCGCACCAACCGGTGGACGGCCACCGCGCTGCCACCGATCAGCAGGGGCATGAACACCACCGTGGCCCAGGCAGGGCTCGTGGCGTTGCCGGGTACGAATCCCGCGTCCAGCCAGTTCTCCGGAGCGAACAGTCCGGTCCCGTCGGCATAGCCGAGGGCGACGCAGAGAACCGCGAGTACGGCCGCGGTGGTGAGGGACGCTGTGCGGGCAAGCCGACGGCGGCCGCGCTGATCATCGGCAAGGAGCATGGGTGCAGAAGATAGGGCAGTTCGAAGGTCGCGCGTAAGGTCTGTGAGCAGGAATTTCTCCGGATCCGCGACGCGCGGCCGGGTCCGGACGGCGCGGTGGCCCTGGGCTGCTCGACCGATGCCTTCCGCCGGACCGGGTGCGGAAATCCGCCGGGGCGGGTGCGAAATTCCGAACTCACGCCCTGGGCTCGGAAGTTGCCGGACCCGACGCTCCTCTTCTTCTTTGGTGCCGTTGCCCCGCAGGCCGACCGGGGCCTCTTGCTCGGCCCGTGCCGCCTTCCAGGTGCACACCGGGGGAACCCCAAACCGATGGGCGGCTTCGCCGACTTCCTCCGCCAGGGCCTCGAGGCCGTCACCGTTGGACTCACGCTCCGCTGGAGCTCAGGCTTCACCGACGGGCCACACCAAAGGACTCGAAACGCCCAAGAGATCACCGTACGGGCGGACATCGGCCCGAATCGTCCGGATACGCATCACCCTGAGGACCGTCCGACGGAACCACGACGTCCGGCGCCACACCGGCGCGTCGCCAGAACGGACCAGCCTTCACCGAACGTTCACCAGGACGCCATACTGCGCCCATGAGCACATCCGCCAGACCGCAGTTCCCTACTCAGCCCTCTCCCTCACCGTCGCCGTCCGCGGCCGGATCCCTCCCCGCCGACCGGGCACAGCCCCGGCGGAAGTGGTGGATCGCCCCGTTGGTCGGTGTGCTGGTGGCCCTGGCGGTCCAGCTCGTCGCCGCCTTGCTGCTGCTGATATCCCCCATGGCATTGGACTCGTGCAGCACCGCCAACCCCTGCGGGCGCACGGAGGCCGCCATCGGCACGTCCCTGGTGCTGTTCCTGCTGGCGCTGCTCTCCCTGGGCGTGCCGTGGTACCCGGCGAGGAGGAAGAGCCTGGGCGTGGGAATCGGCGTGAGCCTGATCCCGCTGGGCCTCACGCTGGCGTCCATCGGCACGCTGCTCATCGGGATCGGATTCGGCTGACACGAGGGCACCGGCGGCCGGGCGGCCCCGTATCGCGAGACACCCACGGGTGCCGGCCCGAAGCCGCGCTCTCCTTGAGGTGTCCGGCATCTCCGCCCGGAGAGGCCCGAACTCCGCGGTCCGACCGATCAGGCTGCTCGGCGTGTATTCCTCGCGGAGCTTCTCCCGGGTGGTCTTGATCTTCACCTCGGGCAGGCTCCGCTCACGGCGCCAGGAGTGTTCACCACCCGCCACCGGGACACCGGGACACCGACTCGACCTCGACTTCCTTGCAGTGACCAGGATCGGTCAGTCCCGCACTCGCGATTAGTGACCCGGCTCGGGGACACAAGAGTGTGGTGCTGAAGAAATGTCTGGTCGCCCTCCTCGCCCTGCTGACCGTGTGCGGTCTGGTTGCCGCTGCCCTCGTCTCCCCCTGGTACTGGGGTGCGGCCGTCCCCCTGCTCCTGGCAGTGGTGGTGGCCGTGCACGACCTCGTTCAACGGCGGCATTCAGTGCTGCGGAACTATCCGCTGCTGGGACATCTTCGCTTCGCGCTGGAGGCACTTCGGCCGGAACTCCAGCAGTACTTCATCGAGCGGAACTACGACGGCCGTCCCTTCGACCGCGACACCCGCAGCATCGTCTACGAGCGGGCCAAGGGAACCGCCGCCGAGGAGCCGTTCGGCACGGAACTCGACCTCTACCAGGCGGGCAGTGAATACCTCACCCCGTCCATGGCCCCCAGAGCCGTGCCCGACGGCCCACCCCGGGTCCGGATCGGCGGCCCGGACTGCAGGCATCCCTACGACATGGCTCTGCTCAACGTCTCGGCGATGAGCTTCGGCTCTCTGTCGGCCAATGCCGTGCTTGCCCTCAACACAGGAGCCCAGCTCGGCGGCTTCGCCCACGACACCGGCGAGGGCGGCCTGTCCGAGTACCACCTGCAGCCGGGCGGCGATCTCGTCTGGGAGATAGGCACCGGCTACTTCGGCTGCCGGACGGACGACGGGGGCTTCGACGAGCGGCAGTTCGCCGACAAGGCAGCACATGAGCAGGTCAAATGCGTGTCATTGAAGATCAGCCAAGGAGCCAAGCCGGGCATCGGCGGGGTGCTTCCCGCTGCCAAGGTGAACGCGGAGATCGCCCGGGTCCGCGGCGTTCCGCAGGGAGAGACGGTCATCTCGCCACCCTTCCATCGCGTGTACGGCACGCCCCGCGAACTTGTGCGTTTCCTGGGCCGGATGCGTGAACTGGCCGGCGGCAAACCCGTCGGGTTCAAGCTGTGCGTCGGTTCGCGCCGTGAATTCCTCGCCGTGTGCAAGGCAATGCTGGCCGAAGGCACCGCGCCGGACTTCATCATCGTCGACGGCGCCGAGGGCGGAACGGGCGCGGCGCCCCTCGAGTTCGCCGACAACGTAGGGCTGCCGCTCGGCGAAGGACTGATGACCGTGCACAACGCCCTCGTCGGCGTCGGGCTGCGGGATCAGATCCGCGTCGGCGCCAGCGGCAAGGTCGCCACCGGCAGTGACCTGGTGAAGCGTCTGCTCCAGGGCGCCGACTACACCAACTCCGCCCGCGCCATGATGTTCGCGATCGGATGCATCCAGGCGCAGCGCTGTCACACCAACACCTGCCCGGTCGGAGTCGCCACGCAGGACGAACGCCGCGGCCGCGCCGTCGACGTCGACGACAAGTCCCGGCGCGTTCACCGCTATCAGCAGGCGACGGTGAAGAGTGCCCTCCAGATCATGGCGGCGATGGGCGTCGACGATCCGCGAGGCCTGCGCCCCCACATGCTGCTCCAGCGGGTGGACCCGAACACCGTCCGTTCCTACGCCGAACTCCACACATGGCTCACGCCCGGACAACTGCTCGCGTCGGTCCCGGACAACTGGGCAACCGACTGGCAGGCGGCCGACCCGGACCGCTTCACCCCCTGACCGGGGCCCCGGCGCCATGGGGCCCCACCGGAGCAAAGGACATACCTGTGGCACGCACTGTCGCCCAAGTGATCGTCGAGGCACTCAAGGAACTTGGCGTAAGGCACGTCTTCGGAGTCGTCGGAGACGCCTTGAACCCGCTGACCGACGCCATCCGCACCACGGACGAGCTGAGTTGGGTGGGCTGCCGGCACGAAGAGGCCGCCGCCTTCGCCGCCGGGGCCCAGTCGCAGCTCTCGGGCACCCTCGGAGTGTGCATGGGAACCGTGGGACCGGGCTCCGTACACCTCCTCAACGGACTCTACGACGCCGCCAAGAGCCGGACGCCGGTCCTTGCGATCTGTGGTCAGGTGCCCCTCGCCGAGATCGGCAGCGAGTACTTCCAGGAAGTGGACAACGACCTGCTCTTCCGCGACGTGGCCGTATACCGCGCCACCGTCACCTCTCCGGAGCAGATGCCGCGCATGCTCGAATCGGCCGTACGCGTGGCCGTCAGCCAGAGCGGTGTGGCCGTACTGACAGTCCCCGGTGATCTGGGCGACCAGGAACTGAACGAGGACCGGCCGACGCGTTTTGCTCTCGGCCGCGCGGTGACCCGGCCCGATGACCCCGCGCTCGCCGAGGCGGCCGAACTCCTGAACAGCGCCTCCCGGGTGACCCTGCTCGTCGGCCGCGGCGCACGTGACGCCCGGGCCGAAGTGCTCCGCACCGCCGAGCTGCTCGCAGCGCCCATGGTGCTCACCCTCAAAGCCAAGGAAGGCTTCGAGGAAGACAACGCCTTCCAGGTCGGCCAGACCGGCCTCATCGGAAATCCCGCCGCCGCCCACGCGCTCGACAGCGGCGACGCACTCCTCATGCTGGGCACCGACTTCCCCTACCGCGACTGGTATCCCAAGGACTGCAAAGTCGTACAGGTCGATGCCCGTGAGGAGCATCTGGGCCGCAGGGTCCCCTTGACAGTGGGTCTCACCGGCGACGTCGGAGCCACGCTGCGCGGCCTGCTCCCGCTGCTGAAGGCGACGCCCGACCGTGCCCACCTGGACGATGCTCGCGACCGGTTCACCCACTGGCAGGAAGGACAGCAGCGCCTGGCGCGCCCCGCCCACGATCACCGCTGGACCGGGAAACTGCGTGCGGCGCTCGACAACCGCGACCACGAGATCCGCCCTGAAGCGCTGGCTGCCGCGGTCGACACCTTCGCCGACCAGGACGCCGTCTTCACCTCCGACACCGGCATGGCCACCGTCTGGCTCTCCCGTTTCGTCACCATGAGCGGCACCCGGCGCCTGATCGGGTCCTACAACCTCGGCTCCATGGCCAACGCCATGCCACAGGCCCTCGGGGCACAACTCTGGGCGCCGGACCGCCAGATCGTCGCCTTCTGCGGCGACGGTGGGCTGAGCATGCTGCTGGGGGACCTCATGACCATCAAGACGTACGAGCTGCCGGTGAAGCTCGTCGTCTTCGACAACCGCCGCCTCGGCATGGTCAAGCTGGAACAGGAACAAGCGGGCCTGTCCGAGTTCGGTACGGAACTCGACAACCCCGACTTCGCCGCGGTCGCCACCGCTCTCGGGTTCACCGGAATCCGGGTGACCGACCCTGCCGAACTCCACGGCAGCGTGCGCCGGGCATTCGACACACCGGGACCGGTCGTGCTCGACGTGCTGACCAACCCGCAGGAGGTGGCCGTGCCGGGCAAGCCGACCGTGTCACAGGGCTGGGGCTTCGCCATCGCCAAGGTCAAGGAAGTTCTGTCGAGCCGTGAAAGCTGACTCACTCGGACATCGGTTGTCCGCCCCGAATGGGATGCGCAGCGCAGTGAGCCGCCGCTTCCAGGCGGACAGGACGTGGGTGGCGAGGTCCTCACCGCGGCCCCGCGCGACAAGCCGCATCACGGCCACCCCCATCACAGCGACGGGAACGCGAGCGGCCGCCATCACCACGGTGATCACGCCCACCGCAGCCACGATGATCACGAACACCACGACCATGACCACTCGGTCCGCAACCGCAGCGAACCGATCCGTCCCGCCACGGCCCGCACACCACCTCAGCCGTCCGAAGGCGGCGACGCCGACTTGGGCTCGCGGAGCGATGCCTTAGGGCTGTCCCGTAATCCCCGGCGGGCGCACGACGACAGCTACGGCACTCCCCCAAGCTCTTCGAGCAGGGGGGACCCCCACGCCGCGTTGTCGGATCGCCCGAATACGCCCAGTATGAGGACGACCCTCCGCCTTGCGATGCTCCCCCACGGCCCGAAAGGCGTGGGAGGGGCCCCCAGCATCTGACGCCGCGCGCTGATCCACCGGGGATTACGGGACAGCCCTTTGCTCGCGGTCTTCACCCGACCGCCGAGAGACTCACCGGTCCGCTCGGAATGTGACCCTGCGGGCCAAGGGCCGACCTCGTCCGGACGAGCGCATTTGACCTGCTCATGCGCCGCCGTGAACGTACCGGCCATGACTCCACCGTTGGGAAGCAGACCGTTCGGGTGCAGTCGAGGCCGTGGTGAGACAGCAGCGCGATGGCGGGTAACCGTTGTACATGAACACACACGCCTTCGACACCTCCACGCAGAGCAGGACGACCGCCTCCCTGCACCCGGCGTCGACATGGTGGCTGACGACCCTGGACCGCATGGAACGGTCGACGGTTGCGGATCCGGCGATCCGGGTTCTCCAGCGCGGAATCCGCTCTCTCCCGCTGGGTGAGGTACGCGCACTGTTGCGCGGCCGGCCGATGGGCCACCCTGTCCATCCCCTTCTGGTACAGGTCCCGATCGGTTGCTGGCTGTCAGCCGCCGTACTGGACATCGTGCCAGGAGGAGGACATGCGCCTACGACCCTCACGGCCGTCGGCTTGGCCGGGGTCGCCCCGGCAGCGGTCGCGGGCTGGGCCGACTGGGCGGACCTGCCGCCCGAACAGGCCCGGGTCGGACTGGCCCACGCGGTCTCGAACGTGGCCGCAGTGGCTTTCTACGCCGCGTCCCTGACCGCGCGGCTCCGCCATCACCCGACGAAGGGCAAGCTGTGGTCGTTGGGCGGCTTGGCAGCCGTCGCTGTGAGCGGTGCGCTGGGCGGTCACGTGGCCTATCGACAGGCCGTAGGAGCGAATCCCGCGGCATAGGCAGACCGTGGCTGCCGACGCCTCGTCGCCGATCCCGCCCGCCCTTGACCGACACCGCAATCAGCCGGACGTATACGGCCGTGACGACCAGGCCGGCGAGAACTCGTTCCATCAAAGAGGGGCCGAAGACTCGTTTGTCCCGCGCTAGGACGGGGACCCGTGACAAAGGATGGGGACGCCCGCAGACGACGTCCCGTCATCGGAGGAAGCCATGATCATCCTCGGAGTCATTCTGCTCGTTGTCGGCCTCGTCGCGGGTATTGGAATTCTTTGGACCATCGGGGTCATCCTGGTCGCGATCGGAATTCTGCTGTGGATTCTGGGAGCCATAGGACATGAGGTCGGCGGACGACGGCACTACTGGTAGTTGCCGCCACTGCCCGGGCATTCACCTGACCATCAACGGCGACGATTCGTGGCCGATACCCCGGCCGATCGGCACGCCTGCAGTTTATCGGCGCGGCCCTCCATGAATCCCCAGCCGCATCAAGGCTCTCGGAGTTCGTCGGCCGGATCAGCCCGGTCGCCGGAAGAGACACGGCACGGCCCACCGTCTCCTTGAGAGAAACGGGCCCGCTCACCGCTTCGGTCAAGCATTCTCCGGCAGGGCAATTTCCCAGCTTGTCGCTTTCATGGCTGACGGGCACCCCCGTATGCGAGGTCAAGACCCCCAAAGACTCCGAGGCGGCGACAAGACACGCACGCGTCCGCACACACGGTCAGTTCGGCAGCCTCACATCAGACCGGGCGCGGAACGACTCACTGCTCGCCGAGCGTCATCCACCTCTCCGGCTTTTCAAGCGGTGCGAAGCCTACTTCGGCGTAGACAGCGTGGGCATCCGCCGTGGCAAGCAGAATGCGGCGCAGCCCGTACGGGGCGAGGTGGTCTTTGACGGCGGCCACCAAAGCTGTGCCCAGGCCTTCGCCGCGTACGGAGGGAGCGATATGGACGTCGCAGAGCCACCACGAGCGACCGAGGGCCCAGTACGCGTCCTGTGACAACCACTGGTGACTCCTCCCCCGGCTGGAGCCGGGGGCTTCTCGTTACGCCGGGTCGGCGTTGCGACGGACCAGCCCGGCCCGTAGAACGTTGGTGGCTGCCACGGTGTCGGCGTGCGCAATATGTCCGCAGGCGATGCAGTGGAACTTTTCCTGTGTGGGCCGGTTCTCCTTGGCGGTGTGCCCGCAGTGGGGGCAGGTGCGGGTGGGGGTGCCCCCGGACGGAGTCTGGGGGAGTGTTGCGGGGGTCCACGGCGATCACTTCCCGTCCGGCGCTTTCAGCCTTGGCGTGCAGGATCGTCAGGAACACCCCCCAACCGGCATCGCTGATCGACTTGTTGAGCCCGGCCTTGGCGGCGGCCCCGTTGGGCAGGAACGCGCCCGCCCGGCCGGGGTCGGGCCTGGCTGCGGGGGCCCGGCTCATGTTGCGGATCTTGAGGTCTTCGTGCGCGCGGACCAGGCCGAGCGCGGTCTTGTGCGCGTGGTCCAGCTGCTGGCGGCGGACCTTGCCATGGAGGTGGGCGATCTTCTCCACAATGTTCGGTCGGCACCCCGGGGCAGTCTGCGAGGATGGTCAGCATGGACGTGCGGAGCAGGAACCATGTAAGGGTGACCGGCCGGACGGGTGGCCCCATTGTGATGCTCGCGCACGGATTCGGGTGTGACCAGAACATGTGGCGGCTGGTGGTACCGCTGCTGGAGCCCGATTTCACGGTGGTGCTTTTCGACCATGTGGGGGCAGGGAACTCCGATCTGGCATCGTGGAGCGAGCGGCGCTACTCCACCGTCGACGGCTATGCCGAGGACGTGCTGGAGATCTGTCACGAGCTCGCGCTGGGTCCCGTGACGTTCGTCGGACACTCGGTGAGCGCCATGATGGGAGTGGTGGCCGCGACACAGGAGCCGGGTGCGTTCAGCGGTCTGCTTCTGCTCGCCCCTTCTCCCTGCTTCATCGACGATCCGGTATCCGGCTATCGGGGCGGGTTCAGCGCCGCGGACATAGAGGAGCTTCTGGAGTCCCTGGACTCCAACTATCTGGGCTGGTCGCGTGCCATGGCACCGGTGATCACGGGCAATCCCGAGCGTCCGGAGCTGGGTGAGGAGCTGACCAACAGCTTCTGCCGCACCGATCCGGATATCGCCCGGGTCTTCGCCCGGGTGACATTCTTGTCCGACAATCGCGAGTCCCTGGCCCATGTGCGGGTGCCGACCCTGGTGGCGCAGTGCTCCAGGGACGCGATCGCACCGCCGGAGGTGGGCGCCTTCGTACAGGCGCGGATTCCCGGCAGCAGCCTGATCACGCTGAACGCCACCGGGCACTGTCCGCAGCTCGCCGCCCCCGAGGAAACCGCTGCCGCGATCGCGGCCTTCGCCGGTGCGGGCCTTTGATGTGCAGAACCGACGGCAACGGGAAGAGCGGGGGTTCGCCCCCGGATTCCCAGCCGGGTGACGAGCAGGCCATGTTCTCCGCGCTGCTGGAGGACAGTGCGGAGGACCTGTACGAACACGCGCCATGCGGCTACCTCTCCACGACGCTCGACGGCCGCATCGCGAAGATCAACCGGACTCTGCTGGACTGGCTCGGCTACGAAAGCAGCGACCTGGTCGGCCGGAGGGACTTCTCCGATCTGCTGACCGTCGGCGGCCGGCTCTACCACGAGACCCATTTCGGCCCGCTGCTGCGCATGCAGGGCACGATCAGCGGCATCGCCCTGGAACTCAAGACCGCTGACGGCGACCGGCTGCCGGTTCTGGTGACCTCCATCATTCGCACAGGCAGTGACGGACAGCCGCTGCTGATCCGCACCACCGTCTTCGATGCCCGGGACCGGCGTACGTACGAGGCCGAGCTCTTGCGTGCCCGTCAGGAATCGGACCGGGAACGTGAACGTCTGAAACGACTGAACGCCACCCTGCAGAAGACGCTGCTGCCCCCCACCCTGGTGGACGTGCCCGGCCTGGACGTCGCCGCGTACTACCACGTCGCTTCCGCCGACGAGGTCGGCGGTGACTTCTACGACTTGTTCCCCCTCGCCTCCGGCACCTGGGGATTCTTCCTGGGCGACGTCTGCGGCAAGGGCGCGGCCGCCGCGGCCGTCACCTCCCTCGCGCGCTACACACTGCGCGCGGCGGCCGTGTACGACCCCGACCCCGCGGCCGTGCTCGCCAATCTCAACACTGTCTTGAATCACGAGTACAACGGCCAGGACCCGCGTTTTTGTACCGTCATCTTCGGCCTGCTCACCCCGGACGGAGACGAGGGCGGCTTTCAGGTCACCCTGGCCAGCGGCGGCCACCCACCGGCCCTGCTGATGCGCTCCGACGGCCATGCCGACTACCTGCCGACCCCCGGCGGCCAGCTGATCGGCGTCCTGCCCGATGCCGACATCGCCACCACCAGCGTCCGCCTCGACCCCGGCGACACGCTGTTCCTGCACACCGACGGTCTCACCGAAGCCCACTCCGTCGGCGCCGACGGACGCTACGGCGACGAAGCCCTGCTGGAGTTCGCCCAGGAGCTGGCACCCACCACCGCCCGCGACACCGTAGCCGCGATCCGGGACCTGCTCGACACCTTCGGCACCGGCGTGGACGACGACACCGCAGTCCTGGCCTTCAACGTGCCCCGACACAGCAGCGAAGAGCAGATGTGAACCACGAACTGACCGTCCGCACCCGCACCACACCGGCCGGCCCGGTGATCGAACTGGCCGGCGTCCTGGACCATCACAGCGCGCCGGACGTCCGCACTGTGCTCCCTCACCTCGCCCTCTCCCCCGGTCAGCAACTCGTCATCGACCTCGACCGGCTCACCTTCTGCGATTCCACCGGCATCACGGTTCTCATCGCCGCCCGCAACCACGCGCTGGCAGCCGGGGCGTCCGTCGTTCTGACCGCGGTACCGGACGACGTCATCCGGACCTTCCGCCTGGTCGGTCTGGAACGGGTCTTCTCCATCCAGCCCACCTCGCAGGCGGCCGCGGCAGCATGGACCCGACCAGGGCCTCCTTCTGAATGAACGCTGGACAGCCCGCCCGGAGTCAGTCGAGGACGCCACCGCCGGCTCGCCGAAATCCCGCGCGGCGCGTCCAGGGACGACCTGGTCACGGTCCGTGCGCTTGGCGAGCCGGCCGACCGGGCGGAGGCGCTGACGTACTACGAGGTCCTGGCCTTTTCGCAGGCCGGGCCGGGAGTGAGGCAGCCGCTCACCGTTCCACGGCCTCTCGTAGGGTGCCGAACCCCCGAGTGCTCTCGCCATGCACGCGCCATCCTGCGAGGTCATCCCTCCATCGCTTGGAACATGGTGGGGTGGCAGGGAATGAGCTCATCGATGCCGATGAGTTGCATCACGCGCAGCACCGACTGCTGTTGGCCGACTGGTTCAGCGCCTCGTCGAGACGCTCACGTACCAGGTGATCCAACTCGCCGCACACCGTGACGACCCGCACACCGCCGACGGCGGAGTGGTTCACGGAGAAATAGCCGGTCTGCGCCGACTGTACGTCTGTCACCGTGTCCTCGAATGCGCTCGCCGGGCCGCCGAGGACGGAGCGTGTACCCCACCCAGTCCCGACGCTACAGGGCGGTATGCCGAACAGCGGATGCGTGTGAGCAGGAGCAGCATCTTCTGTGCCACCCGGGGTACATGTGCGGACAACAGGAATGAAGGTGGGCAAAATGGAGTCGTCTGGTAAGGGCTGTGCGGGGCCGCCGAACACTCGCCCCACAGCCACCGCTGTCCCATTGGCCGGAGGCAACTCCTGCATCGCCGAAGCACGTCACTTCGCGGCAGACTTCCTCACCCGTGCCCAGGCAGATCAGGACGTCGTCGTCTCCGCCCGCGTGATGGACCTGACCCAACTGGTGGTCAGCGAACTGGTCACCAACGCCAGCAAATACGCCCCAGGGCCCATACACATGGAATTGCGCATCGCGGAAGCCGCCGTGGAGGTGACCGTGCGAGACAGCCGCCGCGCCCGGCCCGTCGCCTGCGCCGTCGATCCACACCGAATCGGTCAGCACGGCCTGGAGATCGTGTTGGCCGTCGCCCGGGAGTTCCAGGTCCACGTGGAACCGGCCGGCAAACGCGTCACTGCGCACATATCCCTGGCCGAAGACGCCGGGTCCGGACGAGGCTGATGCCCTGAGGGGCAAGGCGTTCAGGGCTGGTCCGGAACAGGCCGAGCACGCCCAAGATTCCGACCACGCAGCCACAGCGGCAGGGCGTCGGCGGCCGCGATCCCGGTCGCCCAGGGCCGCGGGCGACTCCGGTCGGCGAAGGACGGCACGATTTCAAAGATCGTGGAGATCAGTGTTGACGCGTGCCTCCGCTCACAGCCAGTGGCACCGAACTGGGCGGCCGCCGGACGCCGCCGTGATGGGAATCCGAGGCTCCCCGGCAGGCCGGCTGCCCGCCGACGACGCGCACCAACCTGCTGCTCCCGTGCGGTCGGTGATCCGCCGATGTACTTGTTTGACCTGACCCGAGCAGGGGCACCCGGAGGTGGGCCCTGACACCATCCGGACCCAGGCGCTGATCGTTGGGACAACGACGGCCTGCGTCGCCCCCGCATCCGGGCTCTCGTCCCCGGCGAAACGGTGTGCGGCGGGATACGGACCTGACTGGGCCAGGACCTACTCGGCCAGCCGGACGGCTCAGCGGCCGGGTACGGAAGCCGCTGAGCGACGACGCGGATGGGCTCGTGACGCGTGGCAGCCCACCGGCGTCATCCGGCGCTCATCCCTTCCCGGGACGGACCACCCACCACACGATCACCGCTGCAACTGCGACTCCGAGCAACAACTTGCGGTTGTTCCGTGCCATGCGCGCGCCCTCAGCCGCATGTTGCCGTACCGATTCGGGAGCCCTCTCCTCCCACACACTCCCGGCCTGTGCGGCCTTGTCGCGAACCTGCACAGCGGCCTGGGCGGCCTTGTCCTTGACCGGGTCGGGCAGCTTGTCCCGGACCGAGTGCGCGGTCCTGGCCGCCTTATCCTTCAGCTCCTCCGCCTTGGCCACCGCCTGCTCCGCGACCTCGGCGGTCTTCTCTTTGACCTCAGAACCCTTCTCCTTGGCCCGGGCCTTGACATCGGCCTTGTCGGCCGGCGCCTGGACCGTCTCCCCCAGCTCGGCGCGGGTCTGCTCGACCTGCTCCCGCAGCTCTCCGGGAGTGGCGGCAGTCTGCTCATCGTCTGACGGGTTGCTCATCGGTGGGTACTCTCCTTGATCTGGGCCACGTCGGCCTTCACGTTCTCGATCACCTGCTCGGGCAAACGGGGGAGCTGCCCGGCGGCTGATCTGCTTCTTTCCCCCTCAGACCGATCACCTCCCCCTCTTTTCCTGCTGAGGCCAAAGCACCGAGACTCGTTCCGGTAGTTGGTGAGGCGGCGAGTACCCGGAACATCGCGGACCAGTTCAGGAAAGGCCCTGCGATCCGATGGAGTTTTCACGCGGCCCCGCGGCAGGCACGGTGAGGACCGTCGCTGATCGAGTAGAGCTGGATCAACGTTCTTCAGCCTCTGGGCAAAAGACTTCCGAGCGGGCCGAGGTCGAGATTGAGATCCTCCGGACGCACTCCGTGCTGCTCGCACAGTTCCGCCATCCGCTGGTCGAGCAACATCAGCGTGGTCCCGATCTCGTCAACCTGCTCATCGCTGAGGTCACCTTGCTCAACACGGCGAATCGCCTGGCGCTCCATCAACTGCCGGAGGAGTTCGACCACAGTGAGTACCAGCGCTACCAGATCGCGCCCCATCTGCTCGGAGTCCAGGTCGAGTCGGGAGCCGCTCACAGCGGGCCGCCGTCCGCCCAGGGAGCCGGTACGCGCTCGTTGACGGACGACAGCAGCGCGTGAAGGGAGAGCCGCACCAACGGGACGTCAGCGATGGCGATGACCAGATCCCCACTGATCACCACGCCGGTTGCCAGAACACGGTCCAACAGATCGACGAGCGGTACCCCGATGGGTCCGCTGAGGGGCCCGGGGGCATCCCAGGGCACCACGTCGTGCGTCACGGTCTACACCTCGCCAACGAATGAGTAGGGCACCCACGGCCCGGACAGCTCGATATCCACCCCGGTGCGTTCCCGCAATGTCCGTGTCAGCACGGCCAGTTCCTCAGCGCGGCGTGCTGACACCAAATACGTCGCGTTGAGGACCTGGACCCGGTGTTCCCCGGAAGGCTGGGCGTGCGGCCGCAACCTACGGGACGCGGTGGCGAGACCCCGGACTTCGGTATCCACCGCTTCGGCGGTCCTCAAGGCCTCGTCCTGGATCCGCTCGCGGCGCTCCTGCGCGCCCCGCTTGCGGTTCAGGTAGGCGAGGCCGGCTCCGGGCGCCGGGCGAGACCGCTCCGTCGGCGTGACGTGCCGGACCGGCGTCGGCACCGTCTCGTCTTGCGGGCAGGGCGGCACGAAGACCTTCACCCCCCATTCGGCGTGGTGCGCAATGCGCTTGAGCGCGGCATCGAACCGATCGGCCTCCTTGGCCAGTGCCTCCCGCGCCCTCTCCTCGCCGTGGTACAGGGTGGCCATCGGCAGGGGAACTGTCGGACAGCGAGCCGCGACCGCGGCGACGACATCGTGGTGGGCGCGTGCGTATCGCTCGAGTTCCCGCTGGTCCGACAGGCGCGCCTGCCAGACCTCGTCAGTGAAGTCGCTCGCCCGAACCGTCTGGACGATCGCTGTCAGCGCCCCCAGCGACAGTGAGCTCACGGACGCCTGGTCGGTGACCCCTGGCAGCCCGACCACGGCCGAAAGGTCCGGTTTCCGGCAGACAGCGAACACGTAGATTGCGTTGACGCCCGACAGCTCAGGGCCGCGCTCCGTCATGTACTCGGACCTCCTTGTTCCTCGCCGACTCGGGACGTTGCTGTGTGGCCGTCGTTGAGGCTATTTCTCCGCCTTCTCGGAATCGAGCGATTTCTCCGACGCCTCGGACTCGAGCTCTTTCAGCCGCTCACGCAATTCACGGTTCTCGTCCTTCAAGGCGTTGCGCGAAGCCCGTGAGCTGAGTGCCGGATCGTTCTCCCACCAGTCGATTCCGGCCTTCTTCGCGGTATCCACGGATGCCACGAACAAGCGGAGCCGAATGGTGAGCAGTTCGATGTCGAGGAGATCGATCTTGATGTCCCCGGCGATCACGATTCCTTTGTCCAGAACGCGTTCGAGAATGTCGGCGAGGTTGGTGGTCTGAGGACCGGAGACGGGGTAGGAGCCCTGCCGGAAGTCGACGTCAGTCACGGTGTCGCCTCTGCCCTCTCCTCTTCTTGGGAGCTTCTTCCTCGCCCTCCGGCTCGTCTTCCTCCTCAGCCCCCTCCTCGCCCTCGTCCTCGTATGCGTCCTCCGCCCCCTCTTCGCCCTCGTCCTCGTACCCGTCCTCCTCGTCCTCGTACGCGCCTTCCGCCCTCTCTGCGCCGTCGCCGTCGCCGTCGCCCTCGTCCTCGTCCTCGTCCTCGTCCTCGTACGCGGAGTCGGCACCTTCCTCGGCATCGCCCTCGGGCTCTTCGCCCTCCGACTGCTCCTGCTC
>NZ_JAODTZ010000039.1 GCF_025399795.1 Streptomyces rhizosphaerihabitans
GGCGCGGGCGAAGCGTTCCGGCCGTCGCCAGAACGTGAAAGATCCCGGCGTCGGCCCGGATGTGAAAGAACGCCGCGGCCCGACCGGCGACTTGGCCACGCTTCGTGACCCCGCGGAGCTTTTTGGAATGCTTCGGAGTGATTTCGCAGGGGCGGTGAGTGGCGTCCGCGGGATACGTTTGCATATGCCAATTGGGCACTTGCCCGAGGCAGTGACCGGGAACGGACGGTCAATTTCCGTTTGGGCTCGCCCCTTTGGCGGGCGATCAGTAGCCTCTGCTCGAACACCGGATCGTCTATGTCGTCGCCTACGCCTTGGAGAGATAGATGGAGCGTCCCGCCTGGGCCCCTCGCAGCATTGACATCTCAGTGCCGAGCGTGTCCCGAATCTACGACTATTACCTGGGCGGTTCGCACAACTTCGAGGTCGACCGGGAAGCGGCACGCAAGGCGATGGAGTTCATGCCGGGCCTTCCCAAGGTCATGCAGGCGAACCGGGCGTTCATGCGCCGGGCCGTCCGGTTCGCGGCCGGCGAGGGCGTCGACCAGTTCCTCGACATCGGTTCCGGCATCCCGACGTTCGGCAACGTCCACGAGATCGCCCAGAGCACCCGGCCCGGCGCACGGGTCGTCTACGTCGACCACGACCCGGTTGCCGTCGCACACAGCCAAGCCGTCCTGCGGGACAACGAGGACGCGGACGTGGTCGCCGCCGATCTGCTCAAGCCCCGGGAAATCCTGGCGAGTCCGCAGGTTCAGCGACTGATCGACCTGAACCGTCCGGTCGCGCTGCTTCTCGTTGCCATACTTCACTTCGTGGAAGACGCGGACGACCCGTACGGGGCGGTGGCCGAACTGCGCGACGCCCTCGCGCCGGGAAGCATGCTCGTCGTCACGCATGCCGCGTTCGAGGGAATTCCGCTCTCCCGGGAGCAAGCCGAGGGCGCGGTCGACGTCTACAAGAACATCCGCAACCCGCTGATCATGCGCACGCGCGAGGAGATCGCGCGGTTCTTCGAGGGGTACGACATGGTGGAACCCGGACTGGTGCCGATGCCGAACTGGCGGCCCGACACGGCACCCGAGGACGAGGATCCTTATTCCTTCTCCGCGTTCGGCGGCGTGGGACGCACGGCGTGACCGCCGAGCCGGACGGGCCGGAAGACAGACTGCGCCGGTTCGCGACGATCTGGAGCCGCGCGGTCTTCCCGGTCACCTCCACCTCGCTGACCCGGCCCGAGTTCGAGGAACAACTGCTGCCGCTCGCCCGGCGGTTGAGTGAGGCCCTGCGGGCCAGGAACTTCGAGGCGGCCGCGGGACGGACCGTCGGCGCCGCACTCGTCGCCGCCCACTGCACCGACCCCGAGGCGCTCAGCCGGGCCCTCGACTGCGTCGACGCCTACCTGGTGCTCTACTGCGGCGAGGACGGGCCCGGGGAGGCGCTGCGGACCCGCTCCGCACGACTCCAGCACGCGATGGCCGCCGGGTACGCCGAGGCGCTGCGCGAGCGGACGCTCGCCGAACAACAGGCCATCTCGCAGGCCGCGTTGACCGCGCGCAGCGCCGTCGCCGAGGCGCTGCACGACAGCGAGGCCCGCTTCCGCGCGGTCTTCGAGGGCGCGGCCATAGGAATCGGCATCGCCGACCTCGACGGCAACATCCTCCAGGTCAACGGAGCCCTGCTGCGTATGTTCGGCGGCTCCGAACAGTCCATGCGCGGACGCAAGGTCCCCGAGTGGACGCACCCCGAGGACGCCCCCCAAGTGTGGCGGCTGTACGAGGAGTTGGTGCGCGGAAAGCGCGAGCACTACCACGTCGAGAAGGCCTTCTACCGTCCTGACGGCACCGCCCTGTGGACCAACCTGACGGTCTCGCTGCTGCGCGACGCGGACGGTGAACCCCAGTACCAGCTCGCGCTGATGGAGGACACCACCGAGCGGCGGCTGCTCAATCTGCGGCTGCGCTACGAGGCGACGCACGACGCGCTCACCGGACTGCCCAACCGGACCCTGTTCTTCGAGCGTCTGGAGAAGGCGCTGGCCGCGGGCGAGGGACAGCGCTTCGGGCTGTGCTACCTCGACCTCGACGGCTTCAAGACCATCAACGACAGCCTCGGGCACGCGGCCGGCGACCGGCTGCTCGTCGAGGTCGCCGACCGCCTCCAGTCCTGCGCGACCGCCCCCGGAGAGATGGTCGCCCGGCTCGGCGGCGACGAGTTCGTGGCCCTCACCACCGGCCCGAACACCGAGCGCGAGGTCGACGAACTGGCTGGGCGCATCATGAACGCGCTCGTCACCCCGATCAGCATCGACGGCCGTGACCTGACCGTGCGCGGCAGCGTCGGGATCGTAGAGGGCCCGGCCGGGGAGCGCGGCGCCGCCGAGGTGCTGCGCAGCGCCGACATCACGATGTACCGGGCCAAGGCCGCGGGCGGCAACCGCTTCGAGCTGGCCGACCCCGAGGCCGACGCCCGCGCCATCACCCGCAACGGACTCACCACCGCGCTGCCCGCCGCCCTGGACCGGGGCGAGTTCTTCATCGAGTACCAGCCGCTGGTGAACCTCGGCGACGGCAGCGTGCGCGGCGCGGAGGCGCTGGTGCGCTGGCTGCACCCGCAGCACGGCGTCCTCGGCCCCGACCGTTTCATCCCGCTCGCCGAGCACACCGGACTGATCGTGCCGCTCGGCCGCTGGGTCCTGGAGCAGTCGGTGCGCCAGGCCCGCACCTGGCAGGAACGGCACTCCGGCACGGGCCCGCTCCGCGTCAACGTCAATCTCTCGCCGTGCCAGCTGACCCATCCCGGCCTGGTCCAGGACACGGTCGACATCCTGGAACGCGAAGGCCTCGACGCCCAGGCGCTGTGCCTTGAGGTCACCGAGTCCGCGCTGATCGGCGCTGACGACGACCTGCTCAAACCGCTGCGCAGGCTCGCTGAGATGGGCGTCGACATCGCCCTCGACGACTTCGGCACCGGTTACTCGAATCTCGCCAACCTCCGTCGCCTGCCGGTCAGCATCCTCAAGCTGGACCGGTCCTTCACCCGGGGCATGCAGCAGTTCCCGGCGGATCCGGTCGACCTGAAGATCGTCGAGGGCATCGTCTCCCTGGCCCACAGCCTCGGCCTCGCGGTCACGGTCGAGGGCGTGGAGACCGGGGCCCAGGCCGAACAGCTGCGGATACTGGGCTGCGACACCGCCCAGGGCTGGTACTACGCCCGTCCGGGACCGCCGGAGCGGCTGCACGAGCTGGCGCTCGTCGACGCGGTCGGCTGAACGCCTTCGCGCGGCGCGGCCTCCGCAAGCGGAGAGCGCGCCGCGCTGCCGGGCCGGACGGTTTGCGCCGCGCCGTGCCGCCCTGCCCGGCCGACGGCGTGCCGCCCGGCTGCTGGCTTGCCTCCAGGCCGTACGGTTGTGCCGTGCCGTGCCGCGCTGTCCGGCCGATGGTGTGCCGCCCGGCAGTCGGTCTGCCTCCAGGCCGTACGGTTTGCGCCGCGCAGCGCTGCGGTGCCCGGCCGATGGTGTGCCGCCCGGCAGTCGGTCTGCCTCCAGGCCGTACGGTTTGCGCCGCGCCGTGCCGCGGTGCCGGACCGCAGGCGTGCCGTCCGGCAGTCGGCCTGCCCCAGGCCGTACGGCTTGTCCCCGGCCGGGCGATCCGCCACCCACGCCGGGTGTCGCGACCGACCCGGCGTGCAGCCCTACTACGACTCGCCAGGCGTACAAGCCCTACCGGGACTCGCTCGGCGAACAGGCTGCGCCGCGGCCCACCTGGCGTACGGGCGTCACCGCGCCCGTCCGGCCCGGCCGGATCGGGCCGTTCCCCGATCAGCCCCCTGCGCGGCCGTCGGCCACATCCGGCGGGCCATGCCGGGTACGGCCTGCGTCGGCCGGCCTGGGATCCGCTCCCGGGACGGCTCGCGCGCCCGGTCCTCCGTATGCCTCACTGGCCGTATGCCTCACTGACGGAACGCACCTCTCACAGATGGAGCCGAGACGGATGAGTACGGAACTTCAGGGCAGGACCGCCGTCGTCACCGGAGCCAGCAAGGGCATCGGGCTCGCGGTCACGGAGGCGCTGGCCGGCGCGGGCGCGACGGTGATCGCCGGCTCCCGCGGCACGTCCGAGGGCCTCGACGCCCTGGTCGAGAAGGGGAGCGTCACCTGGGTGCCGGTGGACCTCGCCGAACCCGACGCAGCCGGGCGGCTCGTCGAGGCGGCGGGCGGGCGGATCGACGTGCTGGTCAACAACGTGGGTTCGGCCCCCGCCCGCACCGGCGGCTTCCTTTCGGTGACCGACGAGGAGTGGCGGCGCACCGTCGATCTGAACCTGCTGACGGCCGTACGGGTCACCCGTGCGGCCCTGCCGTCGATGCTGGCCGCCGGGCAGGGCTCGGTCGTGACGATCGGCTCGGTCAACGCGACCCTGCCCGACCCCCTCGTGATCGACTACAGCGCGGGCAAGGCCGCCCTCGTCGCGTTCTCCAAGGCGCTGTCGAAGGAGGTCGGCCCGAAGGGCATCCGGGTCAACACCGTGAGCCCCGGCCCGGTGGAGACCGACCTGTGGCTCGGCGGCGGGGGAGTGGCGGCGACGGTCTCGGCCGCCGCGGGGCTCACCCCCGACGACGTGGTCGCCAAGGCGTCGGGCGCGACCGTCACCGGCCGTTTTTCCAAGCCGTCCGAGGTGGCCGACCTGGTTCTCTTCCTCGCCGGGGACCGAGCGGGCAACATCACCGGCAGCGACTTCGTCATCGACGGCGGCTTCATCCCGACCTGGTGAGCCCGGCGTGGTGAGCCTCGACGTGGTGAACCCGTCGAGGTGAACCGGGCCGGTTCCGCCGTGCCGGGCCGCGCGCCCGGGACGGCCCGTCGTCAGCGTTCCAGCAGCATCCGCTGAAGCTCCCGGGCCGCCCGGGGCGGCGCCACATCGCTGCGGTGCGCCAGCGCGATCGTCCGTTCGAGACCGGGCCGGGCCAGCGGGGTCACCCGCAGACCCGGCCCGGACCGGGCGGCCACCATGCGCGGTACGACGGCCACACCGAGGCCCGCCCGGACGAAGCCCAGGACCGCGTCCATCTCGCCGCCCTCGACCGCGAAGTCGGGTTCGAAGCCCTCGGCGCGACAGGCGGCGACGGTCAGTTCCCGCAGGTCGTAGCCGTGCCGGAACATCACCAGACGCTCGCCCTCCAGATCCGCGACGCGCACCGTGCGGCGGCTGCCGCCACCGCCGGGCGCCGGGGCCTCCGGCGACGACACCACCACCAGGTCCTCGTGCAGCAGCTCCACCGTGGTCAGCGCGGGGGACGGGGTCGGCAGGGGCAGGACGACCAGGGCGAGGTCGAGGGCGCCGCGCGCCAGTTCCCGTACGAGATCGTGCGAGCCGCCCTCCTCGATCAGCAGCCGGATGCCCGGATAGCGGTCGTGGAAGGCGCGCAGCACGTCCGGCAGCAGGCCCGTGCACAGACTCGGGGTCGCCCCGAGCCGTACCCGGCCGCTGCGCAGCTGGGCCAGTTCCTGCACCTCGTGCCGGGCCGTGTCCGCGTCGGCGAGGATGCGCCGGGCCAGCGGCAGCAGCGCCTCGCCCGCGTCGGTGAGCGTGATGTTCCCGCGCGCCCGCAGGAACAGATCCGCTCCCAACTCCCGCTCCAGCGCCTTGATCTGCTGGGACAGCGAGGGCTGCGCGACATGCACCAGGTCGGCGGCCCGGGTGAAATGCCGGGTCTCCGCGACGGCCACGAAGTACTGGAGCTGTTGGAACTGCACCCCTCGACGATAGCTCATGCCTATGGAAACCAGCCGTACCATGTCTTGGACTGATCGGATCCCGCGACCTAGCGTTCTGTCCCATGGCTCTGGCAACGCGGACGGACCGACGGCCGTCCATGGCACGCACCGTGTGGGACAGCTCCGTCGGCAAGAAGACCGTGATGGCCGTCAGCGGCCTGATCATGCTGCTCTACCTGGTCGCCCACATGATCGGGAACCTGAAGATCTACTTCGGCGCGGGCGAGTTCAACCACTACGCCCACTGGCTGCGCACCGTCGGCGAACCCTTCATGCACTACGAGTGGACCCTGTGGCTCGTCCGCGTGGTGCTGGTCGTCGCCGTGGTCGCGCACGCCACGTCCGCCTACCAGCTCAGCCGCCGTGACATCAGGGCGCGCCCCAGCAAGTACGTGCACAAGAAGCGGGGCGCGAGCTACGCCACCCGCACGATGCGCTGGGGCGGGATCATCCTCGGCCTGTTCATCGTCTGGCACCTCCTCGACCTGACCACCGGCACGGTGCACCCCGGTGGCTTCCAGGAGGGCCACCCGTACCAGAACGTCGTGGACACCTTCTCCACCTGGTACGGCAACGTCGTCTACATCGTCGCGATGCTCGCGCTCGGTCTGCACATCCGGCACGGCTTCTGGAGCGCGGCCCAGACCCTCGGGGCCGGCAGCCGCAGCCGTGACCGCGCCCTGAAGACCATCGCGAATGTCCTCGCGCTGCTGCTCACGGCCGGCTTCATCGCCGTGCCCGTGGGCGTCATGACCGGAGTGGTGAGCTGAAATGACCGCTGAATACGCCCACTTCACGACCGGGGAGCCGGTCGGCGACACCAAGGCCCCCGCCGGTCCGGTCAACGAGCGCTGGGACAAGCGCCGTTTCGAGGCCAAGCTGGTCAACCCCGCCAACCGCCGCAAGCACACCGTGATCGTCGTCGGCACCGGTCTCGCGGGCGGCTCCGCGGGCGCCACGCTCGCCGAACAGGGTTACCACGTCGTCCAGTTCTGCTTCCAGGACTCCCCGCGCCGCGCCCACTCGATCGCCGCGCAGGGCGGCATCAACGCCGCGAAGAACTACCGCAACGACGGCGACTCCGTCCACCGGCTCTTCTACGACACCGTCAAGGGCGGAGACTTCAGGGCGCGCGAGTCCAACGTCCACCGGCTGGCGCAGATCTCGGTCGAGATCATCGACCAGTGCGTCGCGCAGGGCGTGCCCTTCGCGCGTGAGTACGGCGGCCTGCTCGACACCCGTTCCTTCGGTGGCGTCCAGGTCTCCCGCACCTTCTACGCCCGCGGCCAGACCGGCCAGCAGCTCCTGCTCGGCGCCTACCAGGCGCTGTCCCGGCAGATCGCGGCCGGCAACGTCGAGATGCACCCGCGCACCGAGATGCTCGACCTGATCGTGGTCGACGGAAAGGCCCGCGGCATCGTCGCCCGCGACCTGGTCACCGGCCGGATCGACACGTACTACGCGGACGCCGTGGTCCTGGCGAGCGGTGGCTACGGCAACGTCTTCTACCTCTCGACGAACGCCATGAACTCCAACGCCACCGCCATCTGGCGGGCCCACCGGCGCGGCGCGTACTTCGCCAACCCCTGCTTCACCCAGATCCACCCCACCTGTATCCCGCGCACCGGCGACCACCAGTCGAAGCTGACGCTGATGAGCGAGTCGCTGCGCAACGACGGCCGGATCTGGGTGCCCAAGGCGCACGGCGACACCCGCCCGCCGAACGAGATCCCCGAGGACGAGCGCGACTACTACCTGGAGCGCATCTACCCGTCCTTCGGCAACCTCGTACCCCGCGACATCGCCTCCCGCGCCGCCAAGAACGTCTGCGACGAGGGCAGGGGAGTGGGCCCCGGCGGCCAGGGCGTCTACCTCGACTTCGCGGACGCCGTCCGGCGCATGGGCCGCGAGGCGGTCGAGGAGAAGTACGGCAACCTCTTCGACATGTACGCCCGCATCACCGCCGAGGACCCGTACACCGTGCCCATGCGGATCTACCCCGCCGTGCACTACACGATGGGCGGACTGTGGGTCGACTACGACCTCCAGACCACCGTCCCCGGCCTGTTCGCCATCGGCGAGGCCAACTTCTCCGACCACGGCGCGAACCGGCTCGGCGCCTCCGCCCTCATGCAGGGGCTCGCGGACGGCTACTTCGTCCTGCCCGCGACGATCAACGACTACCTCGCCCGCAACCCGCACCGCTCCACCGACGACGACCTGAGCGACGAACACCCCGCCGTCCAGGAGGTGCTGGCCGAGACCGAGGACCGGCTGCGGCTCCTCCTCGCCGTCGACGGCGACCGCACCCCCGACTCCTTCCACCGCGAACTCGGAGAAGTCATGTGGGAGTTCTGCGGCATGGCCCGCACGGAGAGCGGGCTGCGCAAGGCACTGGAGCGCATCCCGCAGATCCGTGAGGAGTTCTGGCGGCGCATCAAGGTGCCCGGCAGCGGCGAGGAGTTCAACCAGTCCCTGGAGAAGGCCAACCGGATCGTCGACTACCTGGAACTCGCCGAGCTGATGTGCCTCGACGCGCTGAACCGGGCCGAGTCCTGCGGCGGCCACTTCCGCGAGGAGTCCCAGACCCCGGACGGCGAAGCGGCCCGCCGGGACGAGGAGTTCTCCTACGCGGCCGCCTGGGAGTTCACCGACACCGGTGCCGCGCCCGTCCTGCACAAGGAAGACCTGGTCTTCGAGTACGTCCACCCCACCCAGCGGAGCTACGCATGAAGCTCACCCTGCGCGTCTGGCGGCAGAAGAACGCCGACGCCGACGGAGCGATGTCCACGTACGAGGTGGACGGCATCTCGGCCGACATGTCCTTCCTGGAGATGCTCGACACCCTCAACGAGGAACTCATCCTCAGCGGCGACGACCCCGTCGCCTTCGACCACGACTGCCGCGAGGGCATCTGCGGCGCGTGCAGCCTGGTCATCAACGGAGACGCGCACGGACCCGAGCGCACCACCACCTGCCAGCTGCACATGCGCTCCTTCCGCGACGGCGACACGATCGACATCGAGCCGTGGCGGGCCGCCGCCTTCCCGGTCGTCAAAGACCTCGTCGTCGACCGCTCCGCCTTCGACCGCATCATCCAGGCCGGCGGCTACGTCACCGCCCCGACCGGCGCCGCGCCCGAGGCACACGCCACGCCCGTCCCCAAGCCCGACGCCGACTTCGCTTTCGAGCACGCCGAGTGCATCGGCTGCGGCGCCTGCGTGGCGGCCTGCCCGAACGGCGCCGCGATGCTGTTCACCTCGGCCAAGGTCAACCACCTGAACGTGCTGCCGCAGGGTGCCCCCGAGCGGGAGACCCGGGTGCTCGACATGGTGGCGCGGATGGACGACGAGGGCTTCGGCGGCTGCACCCTCACCGGGGAGTGCGCGACCGCCTGCCCGAAGGGCATCCCGCTGTTCTCCATCACCAGCATGAACAAGGAGTGGCTGCGCGCCACCCGCAGGTCGGGCAAGCGTTAGGCACGAAGTCGTTCGCCGTACGGTGCGGACGGGCGGGACCGGGTGTGGTGCTCAACCCCCGGTCCCGTCTCGCTTTTCGGGTCACCCCTGTCATTCAACAACCTCACATCCGCCCTCCTGGCACTGGTCACGCGCACGCCAACCGGCGTCGGAAGAACAGGAGCGCGCAGACCGTTCGGATCCGGCCTGCCTCCCCCGAGCTACCGACTCCGTTCGAGCAGGGGGTACCCCCTCCGCCGAACCGGCCCGTGACCAGGAGAGTGCCATGACCGGCGTTTCCACCCTCGACAGCCCGACCCAGCCCGTCACCCCCACCCGCTACACCGTCACCCTGGCCCGCGACGAGGCCGATGTCCGGGCCGCGCAGCGCCTGCGCCACGACGTCTTCGCCGGGGAGATGGGCGCCCTCCTGAACACCCCGCAGCCCGGTCTCGACATCGATGCGTTCGACGCGTACTGCGACCACCTGCTGGTCCGCGACACGGAGACCGGCCAGGTCGTCGGCACCTACCGGCTGCTGCCGCCCGAGCGCGCCGCGATCGCCGGACGGCTCTACTCGGAGAGCGAGTTCGACCTCGGACCGCTGGCCGGAATCCGCTCCGGGTTGGTCGAGGTCGGCCGCTCCTGCGTCCACCCCGACCACCGCGACGGCGCGGTCATCGGCCTGATCTGGGCCGGGATAGCCCGCTACATGGTCGACGGCGGCCATGAATGGCTCGCCGGCTGCTGCTCCATACCGCTCTCCGACGGCGGCACGCTCGCCGCGGGCACCTGGGACCGGGTGCGGACCAAGTACCTGGCGCCCGAGGAGTTCCGCGTCCGCCCGCTGCTGCCCTGGAGCGCGGAGGGCGTCGCCCGACCCGCGCGCACCGAACTGCCTCCACTGCTGCGCGGCTATCTGCGCCTCGGCGCCTGGGTGTGCGGTGAGCCCGCGCTCGACGCGGACTTCGGCGTCGCCGACATGTACGTGCTGCTGTCGATGAGCCGGGTCAACCCGCGCTACCTCCGGCACTTCCTCTCGCTCGTCCCCGCCTGATGAGCACGCCCCGCACCGGAGCGCCGCGCCTCACGGTCGTCCGCCGTCCCCGGTCCGGCGGAGGCCCGGGAGCGGCGGTGCTCCCTGGAGCCGTCCCCGCGCCGCGGCGGCCCGCCGCCGGCCCCATCCGGACGACCAGCGCCTGGCTGCCCACCGCTCCCTGCTCACCGCGCGGCTGCGTGGAGTCCGGGCGCCCCTGGACGGGCGTGCCGCGCGCCGTCCTGCGGCTGACCGCGCTCCTGGTCGTGGTCGTCCTCGGGGTCGCCCTGATCCCGCTGGCCGGACGGCTGCGGGCGGAGCGGCGGGACCGGTGGATCCGCCGCTGGTGCCTCGCCGTGGTGCACACGGCCGGGGTCCGCACGCGGATCACCGGAACCGCCCTGCCCACCGGCGGAGTGCTGATCGTGTCCAACCACGTCTCTTGGCTGGACATCCCGTTGCTCGCCGCCGTCCGTCCGGCGCGGATGGTCGCCAAGACCGAGGTGCGCGGCTGGCCCGTGGTGGGCGGGCTGGCGGCCCGCGGCGGCACGCTCTTCATCGACCGCGACCGGCTGCGCGCCCTGCCCGGCACGGTGGAGCGGATCGCCGGGACCCTGCGCGGCGGCTCGGCCGTCGCCGCGTTCCCCGAGGGCAGTACCTGGTGCGGCCGGGCCCAGGGGCGCTACCGCCGGGCCCTCTTCCAGGCCGCGCTGGACGCCGGTGTGCCGGTCCAGCCGGTGCGCATCCAGTACCGGTCCGTGTACCGGTCCGCCGAGGGAGCTGCGAGCACGGCTCCCGCCTTCGTCGGCGAGGACTCGCTGCTCGCCTCGCTGTGGCGGGTGGTTTCGGCACGCGGGCTGGTGGCCGAGGTGGTTCTGCGCCCCGCGCTCACGCCCGGCCCCCACACGGACCGGCGCACCCTCGCCGAGGCGGCACAGGGAGGTGGACGCCACCCCGGCTCACGTGCCGGGGCGCACATCTGAGACCGGGTGGCCGCCCTGGTTCGCCTTCCGCGGCGCACGCAGGGTGTCCCGGGGTGGCTCCGGCCTACCTTGTGGGTGCATGCCGGGGATCTGGGGGTGGCTCCGGCCTACCTTGCGGGTGCATGCCGGGTGCATGCCAGGTGTCAGGGGGTGGCACCCGCCCACCGTCCGGGCGTGTGCCGGGGATCCCCGGGTGCGGCGCCGGCCCACCTTGCGGGGTGCACATCCGAGATCCGGGGACGCCACGGCCCGTTCTACCGGGACGCGTCCGAGATCAGGGAGCCGCCCCTGGCCCACTTCCCCGGGCGCGCGCCCGGATCCAGGGGTGCCACCGGCCCGCCTTCCACGGCGCACCCCCGGGATCCGGGGTGCTCGCCGATTCACGCTCCGGGCGCGCCCGGGCCGCCGGGGGCCCGTCAGCAGAGCCCCCCGAGTGCTCGGGCGAGATACGGCGCCGTTCGGCCGGCGGCCGTCGCCACTCGCTCGGGTGGCCCGGCGGCCACGATCCGGCCGCCCTCGGCACCCCCGCCGGGGCCCAGATCGATGACCCAGTCGGCACCCGCCACGACCGTCATGTCGTGCTCCACCACCACGACGGTGTGACCGGCGTCCACCAGACCGTGCAACTGGGCCATCAGCACCTCGACATCGGCCGGATGCAGTCCCGTCGTCGGCTCGTCGAGCAGATAGAACGTGTGGCCCCGGCGAACCCGCTGCAACTCGCTCGCCAATTTGATGCGTTGGGCCTCACCGCCCGACAACTCCGTGGCGGGCTGGCCGAGTCGCAGATAGCCGAGGCCCACGTCGAGCAGTGTGCCGAGGCTCCGCGCCACGGCCGGGGTGTCCGTCTCGGCGAAGAACCGGGCAGCCGCCTCGACCGTCATATCCAGGATCTGCGCGATGTTCCGTCCCCGGTACGTCACTTCGAGGGTCTCGGGGTTGTAGCGCGCGCCGCCGCAGTCCGGGCACGGGGCATACGTACTGGGCAGGAACAGCAGCTCCACACTGACGAATCCCTCGCCCTGACAGGTCTCGCAGCGCCCTCCCCCGGAGGGGGCACCCCCGGCCACGTTGAAGGAGAACCGCCCCGCGCCGTAGCCGCGGGCCCTTGCCTCCTCGGTACCGGCGAACACCTTGCGCACGACGTCGAACAGCCCCGTGTAGGTGGCCAGATTGGAGCGGGGGGTACGGCCGATCGGCCTCTGGTCGACACTGACCAGTCGGCCGACGCCCGCCAGGTCCTCGGTCACCTCGCCGATCAGCGTGGACTTCCCCGAGCCGGAGACCCCGGTGACGGCGGTGAACACGCCGAGCGGGAACTCTGCGGTGATCCCGCGCAGATTGTGCCGGGCCACCGGGCCGACCGACACCTGTCCGCGGGGCGGGCGGACGGGGCGCGCCGGAGCGGGGGAGCGGTCGAAGAGGAAGCGCGCCGTCGCGGACTCCCGCACACTCTGCAGGCCGGCGACCGGGCCGCTGTACAGGACCCGACCGCCGTGCTCCCCGGCCTGCGGGCCCACGTCGACCAGCCAGTCCGCGCCGCGCACGACGTCGAAGTGGTGCTCCACGACGAACACCGAGTTGCCCGCCGCCTTCAGCCGCTCCAGCACGGTGAGCAGAGCCTCCGTGTCCGCCGGGTGCAGTCCGGCGGAGGGCTCGTCGAGGACGTACACCACTCCGAAGAGTCCGGAACGCAACTGGGTGGCCAGGCGCAGCCGTTGGAGTTCGCCGGCCGAGAGGGTGGGGGTGGCCCGGTCGAGGCTGAGGTAGCCGAGTCCGAGCTCGACGACGGGCGCGATACGGGAGGTGAGGTCCTCTGTCAGGACACGGGCGGTCTCGGAGTCGCCCGAGAGGGACTTCGCGAGTTCGACCAGGGGCAGCGCGGCCAGTTCGGCGATGTTCCGCCCCGCGAACGTCACCGCCAGAGCCTCGGGCCGCAGCCTGCTGCCGCCGCACACCGGACAGGGAGCGGCGGCGAGGAACCGCTCCGCCTTGGCCCGCAGGGTGGCGCTCTTCGTATCGGAGAAGGTCTTCAGGACATAGCGTCGGGCGCTCATGTACGTGCCCTGGTAGGGGCGTTGGATGCGTTCGGCCTCGCGCACCGGGTGCACGGTGACGACCGGCTGCTCGTCCGTGAACAGGATCCACTCCCGCTCCTCGGCGGGCAGTTCGCGCCAGGGCCGGTCCACGTCGTGGCCGAGCGTGGCGAGGATGTCCCGCAGGTTCTTGCCCTGCCAGGCACCCGGCCAGGCGGCGATCGCGCCCTCACGGATCGACAGCGACGGGTCGGGGACGAGCAACTCCTCCGCCGTACGGTGCACTTGGCCGAGACCATGGCATTCGGGGCACGCCCCGGCCGCCGTGTTCGGCGAGAACGCGTCCGAGTCGAGCCGCTCGGCCCCCGCCGGATACTCGCCCGCGCGCGAGAAGAGCATCCGCAGCGAGTTGGACAGGTTGGTGACCGTACCCACGGACGAGCGGGAGGTCGGCGCCGACCTGCGCTGCTGGAGGGAGACCGCGGGCGGCAGTCCGGTGATCTCCCCGACCTTCGGCGCGCCCACCTGGTGAATCAGCCGCCGCGCGTAGGGGGCGACCGACTCGAAGTACCGCCGCTGCGCCTCCGCGTAGATCGTCCCGAAGGCCAGCGACGACTTCCCGGACCCCGACACGCCGGTGAACACCACGAGGACGTCCCGGGGGATGTCGACGTCCACACCCCGCAGATTGTGCTCCCGGGCACCGCGGACGCGGACGCGGGAGTCGTGGGGGCGGCTGTCGGGGCTGTGCATCGGCGGGACTCCTGTGGACGGCCCGGTACCGGGGTCCGGGGCCCGGCCGTCGGGGGCAGGGGGCAAACCCCACGATTCTAGGCCGCGCCCGGTTCCGCTACCCGGGCGCGACGGGCGGGCCCCAGAAGCCCGGACGACCGGCACGGACGCGCCCGGGCCGGTCATGACAGTGGGCAGGGGCATGCTCGGGCCGGTCATGACGACGGGCGGCACGGACCTGCCCGCGCCGGTCAGGACGGCACGTTCTCCAGGTCCAGGAGCTGTCGCTTGCGTTCCAGGCCCCCCGCGTAGCCGGTGAGCGCCCCGCTCGCGCCGATCACGCGGTGGCAGGGGCGGACGATCAGCAGCGGGTTCGCCCCGATCGCCGTACCGACGGCACGGACCGCGGCCCTGGACGCGCCGATCAGCGCGGCGATCTCTCCGTAGCTGAGCGTGGTGCCGTACGGGATGGTCTCCAGGGCCTTCCAGACGCGCTGCTGGAAGTCGCTGCCGCTCGTCACGTACTCGATGTCGAAGGCGGTCAGACGGGCGTCGAAGTACGAGCGCAGCTGGGAGACGATCTCCCGGAAGGCGTCCGCGTCCTCGCGCCAGCCGTCCTGGACGACCGCGCCGTACTTCTGGTCCGGCACGGACAGCGCGGCGAGCGCGGTGCCGCCCTTCGCGGTGGCCGATTCCTCACCCACCAGCAGCAGTCGGCCGAGCGGGCTGTCCATGGTCGTGTAGACCGTCATCGGTCGGGTCCTTTCCGAGGTCTCACAGCGTGTTCACCCTCAACAGTGCGCCCCGCGCGGCATTCCGTCCGGCGGGATTCGGACAGAGCGCTGAGCGGGCGGTCCGGGAACGTCGTACGGGAGACCGTCCCCACCTGTTGGGGTCGCGCCGGGGACGGTACGGGCACACGATCGAAGTCGACCACTCCGCACGGCCCAGGAGTCCACATGGTCTGGATCCCGCAGATCTCCGACCTCGTCGACCGGCTCGGCGCCGCCGAGCTCGCCGACGCGCTGCGCGACCCGGCGTCGGCCACCGTGCCCGTCGCCCTGGACGACCCGGAGGCGGGCCGGATCAGCGGTGTCGGTGTCCTGGCCGCCTGGCTGACCGTGCAGGACACCTGGCGGGCGGAACGGAAGGTGGACATCGAGGAGGTCGCCACCACGCTCGGTGAGGGGCGGGCCGTGGGTGAATGGGTCGTGCACCTGGAGGGCCCGGAGGGCGACCGCGTCGGGCTGCCCGTGGCCGCCGCCGTGGACCCCGCCTCCACGCTGCCGGTGCGGATCCACCACTCCCGCCTGCCGCTGCTCGGCCGGCATGTCGTGCGCCGCCCGATGGTGCTGCCGGACCCGCAGGCCCACGCCTCCGGCGTGGTCGGCGCCTACAAGGCCGCGCTCGACGCGGGGGACACGGCGGCCGTCGTCGCCGCGTTCGCGCCGGACGGCTCGTTCCGCGGGCCCACCGGTGATGCGCACCGGCACACCGGGACCAAGGAGCTGACCGAGCTCTACGACGCCTTCTTCTCCGCGGGCGGCGGCATCCCGCTCAAGCTGTGCACCGTGACCGAGGACGGCACCCGCAGCGCGTTCGAGTACATCTGCGACCGCTGGGGCGACGCCGATCTGCCGCCGCAGCCGGGCCTCGCGGTCTGCGCCCGGGGCGGCGATGGCCTGATCGCGTCGGCGCGGGTGTACGACGACGTGGAAGCCCCCGTGGAGTAGGGCTGTCGGGCGCCCGGGGCGGGCAGGGATCTGTCCTCGGATCTCCCCTACCCCCACCAGCAGCGAGAGCAGGAGTGAGCATGCAGTACGTGAAGCTCGGTTCGACGGGTCTGGACGTCTCCCGGATCTGCCTGGGCTGCATGAGTTTCGGCCTGCCCGACCGAGGTGTCCACGAATGGACCCTCGACGAGGAGGCCTCTCGCCCGTTGATCCGCCAGGCACTGGAGGCCGGGATCACCTTCTTCGACACGGCGAACGTGTACTCGGACGGCACCAGTGAGGAGATCGTCGGACGCGCGCTCGCCGAGTTCGCGCGCCGCGACGAGATCGTCATCGCCAGCAAGGTCAACGGCGCGATGCACGAGGGCCCCAACGGCCGCGGTCTGTCCCGCAAGGCGATCATGACGGAGATCGACAACAGTCTGCGCCGCCTCGGCACCGACTACGTCGACCTCTACCAGATCCACCGCTTCGACCGGGCCACCCCCGTCGAGGAGACGATGGAGGCCCTGCACGACGTGGTCAAGGCGGGCAAGGCCCGTTACATCGGGGCGAGTTCGATGTACGCGTGGGAGTTCTCCAAGGCCCAGTACACGGCCGAGCTGCACGGCTGGACGAAATTCGTCGCCATGCAGAACCACTACAACCTCCTCTACCGCGAGGAGGAGCGCGAGATGCTGCCGCTCTGCGCCGACCAGGGTGTCGGCGTCCTGCCGTGGAGTCCGCTCGCCCGCGGCCGGCTCACCCGCGACTGGGACACGGCCACCGAACGCAGCCGCAACGATGAGTTCGGCCGGAACCTGTACCAGGACGGCGACCGCGAGATCGTCGACGCGGTCGCGCGCATCGCCGCCGAGCGCGGGGTGCCGCGTGCCAGGATCGCGCTCGCCTGGCTGCTGCGGCGGAGCACGGTGACCGCGCCCATCGTCGGCGCCACCAAACCGCCGCACATCGAGGACGCGGTCGCCTCCCTCGACGTGGAACTCTCGGACAAGGAGACCGAGGAGCTGGAACAGCCGTACACGCCCCGGGCGATCAGCGGTCACTGACGGGCCGGAGCGGCCACGGCACCGACTGAGACCGAGCCTGGCCACGACCGGGTCGGCCGTCACCGACCCGGTTGTCGCGGCGCCCGCGCACCCGGCGCCGGCCACGACCGCGCCCGCCGTCACCGCGCCCGCCGTCATGGCGCCCGTCACCCCATCGGGCCCACGACGGCCGACGTCTCCGGGACGGGTGGCACGTCACGGTGGCCGTCCTGCCGCGAAGGCTCCGCGCGCCCCGTCGGAACCTCGGAGATCGGCGCCGAGCGACAGGAATTCCGTGCGGAATGACGCTCGGATGAGCGCATGAGAGCGCTCCCATTGTGGAGACTTCGGACGGATGGTGGATCCTTCGGGTTTCCGAATTCCTTTTAGCGTGGGCTCGACTGACATTTGGTCAATATCCCGGGCGGCGCCGCATTAAGGGAAAATCAGGGATCGCTTGTTCCCGCTCGCCGCCCTGTGCAAAGGTGTGCGTTGTCGGCGTGCAGACAATATTGGCTTCGTTCTGCGCGCGTGCGGCGCGCCCACTCCCCCTCGCCCGAAAGGGCTGTCAGAGGTGGTGGTTCGCCGCGCTACCCCCCATGGGCAGACTCTCCGGCTCCGTCGGGCGGTCTACATACCCATTGGTATGGACTATTTACCACGCTACCTTTGGGAGGAAAGCGGACGTGAATGACGGAACGCTGTCTCATTCTTCTGACCCCGACCGCTTGTTCGAGGTGTCGGATGAGCGGCTCGCGGCCGAGTTGAAGAGCCAGGGAGGCACGCCCGCGAACTATCCCGTCGGAGAGCTTCTGGACCGCCACTGGGAGGCGGTGTTCTCTTACGCGAGGCTGTGCACCGATGGCGTACGTCCCGCCGGAATGCTCACCACAGCCTCATTCACGCGCCTGTTCGGGGATTCGCTGCACCAGAGCGGGCCCAGCGCCGCGTGGCGGCCCCAACTGCTCGTCGCCGTCCGCCGCATAGCGGCCGAGTGGCTCGCGGACCCGCGGCGTGAACTGCTCGATCCCGAACTCCTCGCCGAAGCGGAGCGGGAGGGCCGTGAGGACCGGGCGGCGGCACGACTGCTTCCGCCGGAAGGCAGGCGCCTGATCTCCCGGGCGTTCCAGCGGCTGCCCGAACCGGCCCGCTGCCTGCTGTGGCACGGGGAGGTGGAGGCCGAACAACCGGACGTGCCCGCCGCCCTGTTGGGAATTTTTCCGGAAGACGCGGTCGTCGAACTGGAACGAGCCAGGGAACGCCTGCGCCAGGAATGCCTGGAGATCCACCACGAACTCGCCCCGGGGGACGAGTGCCGCCGCTATCACCGCATGCTCGACGTCTCCTTCCGGCGCGGCGGCACCGACCTCGACCCCGACCTGCGGCGCCACATGGACGAATGCGGCCACTGCCGTTACGCAGCAGACCAGTTGAGCCAGTTCAACGGTGATCTCGCCGTCCCGCTCGCCGAGGCGGTGCTCGGCTGGGGTGCCCGCGCCTACGTGGCTTCCCGGCAGGCGCGGTCCGCCGCCGGCGCGCAGGCGTCCCGAGAGCCGGGGACCGGCCGCGCGGACCAGGGGATGCCTCTCGCCGACGGGCCGACGGCTGCCGGGAGCGGGCCGGCCCCCGAGACCGCCCGCATCGAGACCGCCCGCATCGTCGAGTTCCAGCCCGAGGCCGACGCCGTACGCCCACCGGGCCTCCCCCCGCGCACCCCCCCGAACGCTCCGCCGCACGCCGACGCCCCGCCCACGGCCCACGAGGAGGCCGCCGCGCAACCGGCCGCCCCCTCCCGACGCGGCGCGCCCGCATCCGGTGGAGGCACCCGCGGCTCCCGCCGCCGAGGTACGCCCCTCTCCGGCCTCGGCCCGCGTTCCTCCCGCAGGGCCACAGGGCACAAGGCCCCACGGCGTGCTCCGGGGCGCCGCAACGTCGCCCTCGCCGTGCTGACCGTCAGCGCGCTGGTCCTGATCCCGCTGGTTCTGTGGGCATCCGACTCGGGCATCGGCGGTCAGAGCGGTACGGCCGACGGCAGCCGCTCCTCGGCGGTACCGAGTCGGCGTGACAACCCGTCCTGGGTCGGGACCGGCGAGCAGAAGGACGGCACCGTGCACGGCCGGCTGCGCAACGCCGCGACCGGGCTGTGTGTCGGTATCGCCGGAACCACGGCCGCGAGCGGTGTGGAGACCCGGCTCATCCCGTGTTCGTCGGAGGCGGCCACGGAATGGTCGTATGCGGCGGACGGGCTGTTGCGCGACGCGGCCCACCCCGACCTGTGTCTCGACTCCCACCTCGGCTACTCCGTCCAGCTGGCCACCTGTACGGGCGCATCGCAGCCCGGCACCAAGAACGTCCGCTACGACTTCACCCTCCAGGGCATGCTGGTGCCGCGCTGGAACCAGGATCTGGCCCTCGCCCCCGCGTCGGCCGAGGGGGAGTCGGCGCTCGTCCTCAAGCTCCGTACGGACGAGCCGATCCAGCACTGGACGCTCGACGCCTCGGCGCCGTCGCTCCAACTGGAAGTCGTCAACTGGGACTCCACCGACGGCGACGGGAAGGGCTCCTCCGCCCGGGAGCGGTCCACGTCCTCGGCGGCCCCGGCACCCACCGCCACCCCGACGCCCACCGCGGCACCGTCGACCGCGGGCCGGACCACGTCGACCGCGGTTCCGTCCGACGGCTCCTGCTCCTCCCTCTCCGCCTCCTGTCCGGGGGACGGCCACAACGGCTCGGTCCGGGACGGCGGATACGGCACGGGCTCCGGTGCCGGCGGCGACGGATCGTTCGACGGAGGAGGCCAGGGAGGCCGCCGGTGAGGCGACGGGTGCGACGGCCCCTTTGGACGGTCGGGCTGGAATACCGTGTCCCCTCGGGGAGTTGGTCAATCGACTGAGGGGTGGTCGTGCGGGGGCGGAACGGGGAGTCCCCTCTTGGGGCGATAGCGGCCGTGACGGTGTTCGTGGCCGTGTTGCTCGCGACGGCCGGTGCAGTGCTCTGGACCAGCGTGCCGAACTTGGCTCTCGCGGCGCATTGGGACGGGACCTCGGGGGTGATGTCGATTCGCTCGTGCAGCGAGGTGGGGTCTCCCAAAGAGCGACATCAACGATGTTCGGGGTCTTTTCGGTCGGATGACGGCAAGACGGTGGATCCGGATGCGGCGATCTCCGAGCCCCTGGCTCCAGGGACAGCGCTGGCGGTCCAGCGTGCGCCGGACGGCACCTACGCCAGTGCGGGGATCGCGGCCTTCTTCGGCTGGCTCGCCGTGACCTCTCTCGGTGCTGCGCTGGGTGGCGCCGCGGTGCTGATCGGTATCGTCCTGACCGTCCGCGCACGCGTGCGCGCAGGCTGGATGACGATTTTGGGTTTTCTGATCGCGGCCCTGCTCTTTGCGTCGACCGGCGCGATCGCGGGAGCTGTGGCCGGATAGGGCTACTCGCTGTTCGATCGTGCGGGCCGCTGACCCCCTTCTTGCCGGTGGCCGTTGGCGCGCCCGCGAAGTTCGCACACCTGCTGGCGGCCGCTCCTCCAAGCGCCAAGTCGTTCGAACAGTGCGCCGGCGGTCAGCAGCAGCCCGAACAAGGCAACATGCCCAGACCTCAACGCGGGCCGGGTGCCGACCGTGGCCCCTGCACGGACGGTCGCGGACAGAGCAGATCGACCTGAGCGGCGAGCGACTCCACTCCCTGCCCCGCATGAGGGAGCCCCGGCGTTAGTCGCCCTCGTGGCGCGCGGTGATTTAACCTGATTGGGATATGTGTGCGAATTAATGCCGGGGGTACGCCGTGGCCGTCTACGAACTAAAGAACCGTCTGGTCGTCGGTATCGCCTCCAGCGCACTGTTCAACCTGGCGGAGGCGGATGCCGTCTTCCGCGATCAGGGAGAGGAGGCCTATCGCGCCTACCAGGAGGAGCACCTTGACGACACGCTGGACAAAGGGGTGGCCTTCCCCTTCATCCGCAGGCTGCTGTCCCTGAACGACCTCTCACCCGATGACCCTCTGGTCGAGGTCATCATCCTGTCCCGCAATGATCCCGACACCGGGTTGCGGGTCATGCGGTCCATCAAGTCCTATGGCCTGCAGATCAGTCGGGCCATCTTCATGCAGGGCCGCTCGCCCTACCACTTCATGCCCGCCCTGAACATGTCCCTGTTCCTCTCCGCGAACGAGGACGACGTTCGCGAGGCCGTCGCGCTCGGGCTGCCCGCCGGCCGCGTGCTCGGCCCAGCGATGGCCGACGAGAGCGATGACCAGGACCTGCGGATCGCCTTCGACTTCGATGGAGTCCTCGCCGACGACGCCGCGGAACGGGTCTACCAGGCCGGCGGCATCGAGGACTTCCGCTTCCACGAAGCGGCGAACGCCGCCACCCCGCACGACCCGGGTCCGCTACGCGACTTCCTCGCAGGCGTCAATCGGCTCCAGCGGCGCGAAGAAGAACAACGGGCAGAAGACGCCAACTACAAGATCCGCGTCCACGTCTCCCTCGTCACCGCTCGCAACGCACCCGCTCACGAACGCCCGGTGCGCAGCCTGAAGAACTGGGGTGTGGCCGTCAACGACGCCTTCTTCCTCGGCGGCATAGACAAGAGCACGATCATGGAGGTCCTCAAGCCCCACATCTTCTTCGACGACCAGGTCGGACACCTGACCGGCACCGCCCGCAGCACGCCCAGCGTGCACATCCCCTTTGGGAAGATAAACGAACCGGACCGCCCGGCGACCGGGCAAGCGCAGCAATGAGGCTCGCCCCGGACCGAGTCCGGGCCGCGAAACCCCCACGCCGGCTTGCCCTGCCCGGCCCGTGCACCGAAACCGAACCGATCGCCATCAACGACGGCTGTCGCGAGTCCGTCGACTCGTGGGCCGACCTGCTGCCGCGAGCGACGAAACGCGGGAATTCGCCGGCGAGAAGTTCCAGCGTTGACATCTTTACGGGCAGTCGCTTTACTCCGGGACAGCACCGGAGCCGTGCTCCGTGTTCAGAGACACGCCCAGCCGGTATGCAGGCCCCGCGCCGCGAGCCCGGCCCGAGTCGCCAGGACGGCCTTACGCGTCCGAGGCGGGGACGTGCCCTCTCCCCCCTGGGAGCTCATCCACATGAGCCGTTTCAGCCCCCCTTCCCGCAAGCTCATGGGCACCGTCATCGGCGCGGCAGCGCTGGTCGGTGCTCTGGTCGCCCCGACGGCCTCCGCGCAGGCCGCAGCCGTGCCCCTGCCGCCCACCCACGTCGGCTTCGACTATCAGATCGGCGGTGCCTACACCCCGCCGGCCGGGGTGAAGGTCGTCACCCGGGACAACGCCGCCTCCCCGGCGGCAGGCCTGTACAACATCTGCTACGTCAACGCCTTCCAGGCGCAGCCGGGTGCCGAGAGCGAGTGGGACTCCGACCTGCTCCTGCGCGACTCGTCCGGCAAGGTCGTTTACGACGAGGACTGGGGCGAGGCCTTCCTCGACATCAGCACCGACGGCAAGCGGCAGCGGATCGCCGGCAAGATAGGAAGCCTCATCGACAACTGCAGGGCCAAGGGCTTCCAGGCGATCGAGCCCGACAACTACGACAGCTACACCCGCTCCGGGAATCGCCTGACGGCCGGCAACGCGCAGGCGTTCATCAAGCTGCTCTCCGCCCGCGCCCACGCGGACGGCCTGGCCATCGGCCAGAAGAACACTCCCGAGCTGGCAGGCAACCACACCGCCAACGGTCTGGACTTCGCCGTGGCCGAGGAGTGCGGCCAGTACGACGAGTGCGGCGACTACACCAGCGCCTTCGGAAACAACGTGATGGTGATCGAGTACACCAACTCCGGCAGGTCGAAGGCCTGCAACGGGTGGGGCGGCACGCTGAGCATCGTCCAGCGCGACCTGGACGTCAAACCGGCGGGCAGCAGCGGCTACGTGCGCAAGACCTGCTAGACCGCGGGCCGACTCGAGTCGGGTGCCGGCCTGCGGCGGCTGGGGGTGCCGTCGCAGGCCGGCATGGCTTCCACCGTCCCGTACTCGGCCGTCTTCTTCGAACTGGTCCAGCGGGACCCGGGACACCAGGGCTGCGGCGCCCAGAACGCCCCCATGCGTTTGCCGCCCAGCACGCGGCGTGATCCTAACCGGCCGTGCCCAGGAACTCGGCCCAGCCGCCGAGCGGCGACTGCCCGACGCCGAGCGTGCGCAACTTCCGCAGGACCGCGGGGTCCTGGGCCTCCAGCCACTGCACGAGCTGGCGGAAGGAGACCATGCGGACGTCGTCGTGGGCGGCCATCCGGGAGACGGCCTCCTCGACGGCGTCCATGTAGATGCCGCCGTTCCAGCGCTCGAAGTGGTTGCCGATGAAGAACGGGGCCCGGTTGCCCTCGTAGGCACGCCGGAAGCCGGCGAGGTAGCTGTCGCGGGCCTGGGTGCGCCAGGCGTCGTACCGGGTGCGGTCGCCGAGAGGGTTGGCGTTCGACTGGTTGGCCATCAGGTTGTAGTCCATCGACAGGACCTGGAAGGAATGGCCGGGGAAGGGAACGGACTGGAGCGGGAAGTCCCAGATCTTGCCGCCCTGTACCTTCCCGGGCCACATCTGGAGTCCGCCGGACGAGCTGGCGTCGTACTTCCAGCCGAGAGCGGCGGCGGTCGGCAGCAGGTTCGACTGGCCCTCCAGGCATGGGGTGCGGCCGCCGGTCAGCTCCTTCTCGTAGTCGAAAGGCAGCGGTTCCAGGTCGGTGAAGCCGGTGTTGGTCCGCCACTCGGTGACGAACTTCTTCGCCTGCTCGATCTCGCTGCGCCACTCGGCGGGCGACCAGCGGCGGACCCCGTCCGGACCGCAGAAGTGACCGTTGAAGTGGGTGCCGATCTCGTGGCCCTCCAGCCAGGCCGCGCGTATCTGCTGGAGCGTCGCGTGTATGTGCCGGTCGGAGAGATAGCCGATAGCGGAGGCGCCGACAGGGTGCTGCGGCGGCTGGTACAGGTGCTTCTTCGACTCGGGCAGGGTGTAGATGCCGCTGAGGAAGAACGTCATCGACGCCCCGTGGTCGGCGGCGACCTTGCGGAAGCGGGAGAACAGCTTGTTGCTGAGCTCGCCCGCGCCGTCCCAGGAGAAGACGACGAACTGCGGGGGGCGTTCGCCGGGCTTGAGGCGCTCCGCCTTCGGCTGCTTGGGCTGGGCTCCGGTGTCCGCTGTGGAGCCGTCGCCGATCGGTTTGACCGGCCGGAGCCGCGCCTGGCTGTTGCCGCTGCCTCCGACGGACCAGTCGTTGGCCGAGCAGGCCGACAGGGCTCCCAGCGCGCCCGCCGAAGCCGTCGCGGCCAGCAGCCGCCTGCGTGAGACACCGCTCATGATTCTTCCCCCGTCGTTCTTGGTACCGGCCCGGGTCGTGCGGCCGGCGCCCTCATCCGTACGACGCGCCGTTCACCGGGTGCGTCAAACGGTGGGATGCGCGAAATTCCGGAGAAGGTCGCGCGAACCTGGACGTGTAGCCATTCCGTGACAAACCCCGCCACCTGGGGGACGGGTGGCGGGGCCGGGGGAGCGGGACGGCCGTCGTGGGCGTGCGGTCAGGCGCCGCTCCCGGGGCGGACGACCGTCAGGGAGACCGACGAGGCGTTGCCGGACACGGGCACCTTGCCCCCCGTCCACGTCACCGTGAGGGAGTCCCTCTCGTCGGGCGGTGTGACGATCAGCGAGGCGGGCGTCGCCGTATGGGCCCCGCTGATCTCCGGGTTGGAGAAGGTCAGACCCGACCACGCGCTGTGCCCGGGTGCGAGTGCGACCGTCGTCGGCGCGCCCGAGGACCGCAGCGGGTCGGGGCCGAGCTGCTTGCCGGACGCGTCGACGAACGCCGCTCCGGGATACCCGCGCACCGTGCAGGTGCGCCCGGAGGTGTTCGTCAGGACGATGGGGAAGTTCTCCTGCCCCGCCCCCGGGTCGTTGCGGCCGACGGAGGCGCGCAGCTCCGAGGTGTGGCAGCGGCCGCCGCCGGCCGCGCTCCCCGCGGAGGCCGAGGCCGGGGCGGATCCCGTCCCAGTTCCCGTCCCGGTTCCCGTCTTCTTCGAGGAGGCGCTCGCGGCCGGGGTGGCCGCTCCGGTGGAGCCCGCCTTCGTGCCGGTGTCGCCGGAGGCCGGTCCGGCCGTGCCGGGAAGGGTCTTCGGAGTGCTCTGCGGGGTGCTGTTGCCGCAGGCGGTGAGCAGGCTCAGCAGTGCGACACCCACGAGCAGCGCGGCCCGTCGTGCGGCGGGTGAAGCGTGGTGTGTGGACACCGGGTCGGGCCGGTCCGGGTTCGCCACCCAGCGCGGGAAGGTCGACATGTCACCACTCCTTGGATATCTCGGCACGAGTTCGTCGCCCGTGCGCAGGGCGCGTTGTGCCCGTCACTACTCTCGGATGCGCCCGGAGGCCGAAAAGTTCGCGGGACCGCCGACGAATTCGGCCGGGACCGCCCGCCCAGGGTCAGGCCTTGAGGCGTACGGACCCGATGACGCCGTCGGCCGTGTCGTCGTCGCCGCTCTCCTGGCGGATCTGGACGTACACCTGGGGCTGCCCGGCGCCGCCCGCCGCGGTCAGCGCCGCCTCGATGAGGGGCCCGTCCTCGCCCGCGCAGCCGTCCCAGGTCCGTACCAGCCCGTGCCAGCGTGCGCCGGAGTAGGCGCGACTGCCGGCGTAGTGGCATCCGGGGTGCGTGATGGCGCGGACCTCGCCGGTCACGTCGCCGTGTTCGCTGAGTCCTATGAAGGCTCCGTCGACGCCGGAGCCGAGGTTCTGCCAGCGCGCCAGGTGGTTCGCGACGACGAGACCGGGTTCCTTGCCGTCCTGGAGTCCGAGCGCCCGTGGATTCCACCCCGAGTCGCGCAACTGCCCGCCCCAGGAGGCCGGTACCTCCACCGTGATCCGGCCTGTGCCGTCCCCGACCCGGAGGGTCCTCGGGGCGGGTCCGCGGGTCAGCAGGACGGCGGTGGCAGCGACGGCGCAGGCCACGACGAGGCCCGTCAGTGTCAGGAGCGCGACGTGCCGACGCCGCCGGGGCCCGGGGACGCGCCCGCCCGAGGCCTCCTCGGCCAGTCGGTCGAGCTCCGTGGCGAAGGCGGCCGCGGTCGGCCAGCGCCGCTCCCGGTCGGGTTCCATGGCGCGCAGCAGCGCCCGCCCGACGTCCGGGCCGACGTCCGTACGGAGCCGGTCGGGGCGTTCGACCTTGCCGGGCGGGCCCGGAACCGAACCGGTGACGAGGTGGTGACCGAGGGCGCCCAGGCTGTACACGTCGGCCCGCGCGTCGATCCCGGAGCCGGGCTGGGCCTGCTCGGGCGGGGTGTAGCCGGCCGAACCCGCCGCGATGGTGAGTCCGGAGGCCTGGGCCAGGCTCTTGGCCAGCCCGAGATCGGCCAGCAGGACCCGGTCGGCTCCACCGGGGGTGGTGCGCAGCAGTACGTTGGACGGCTTGATGTCACGGTGCACGATCCCGGCCTCGTGCAGCGCGGCCGCGCCCCGGGCCGCCAGGGCCGTCAGGCGCAGCGCCTCGGCCACGGGCAGCACTCCGGCCTCGATCCGGTCGGCGAGGGTGCCCCCGTCGGCGTACTCCATGACGAAGTAGGGCCTGCCGTCGGGGAGTTCACCGATGTCGTAGACCTGGACGACCCGGTTCGAGTCGGCCTTGCGCAGCAACCGGGCCTCGGAGAGGAAGCGTTCCCGGATGTCCAGGCGGTCGATCCAGTTCTCGGAGAGCACCTTGACCGCGACGGTCGCGTCGAGGACGTCGTCATGGGCGAGCCAGACCACGCCGAAACCACCGGCGCCCAGGCGCCGTTCCAGGCGGTAGCGGCCGATCCGCTCCAGGGGGTCCCTCAGCACGGACGCTCCATCGAACGGCCTGCCGAACGGCCCGTCGACCGGTGGGATCGACAACGGCCGGGGTGGTTCTCCGTCGTCGCGCTGCCGGTGACGCCGGACGAACACCCCCGAGGCGCGCGTCGGCACGTGTTCTCGGTCGCTCGATGCCGGGAGGGGTGTTCACAGCGGTCGGGTCCTGTTGGCCGTGTCCGTGAAGGCTTGCGCCTCCTGTGCTCACCGACGGGCATGTGCTCTCCAGGGCGGGGCGGATGCCACGAGCGCCAGGCCGTGGCTGCGGTCCGTGTGCGGACGGCTGCTTGTGGTGGCGCTCGGACCACTGAAGCGTACCGGTCACGTTCGTCACGAAGACGCCGCTCGGCGTGAAGGAGGTTCCCTCGGTCTCGTGGTCCGGTCGGCGGTCACCGCGGCCACCTGCTCCCCGCGGCCGGGCTTACGGGAGTCGAGGGCGGCCGGGGCCGTCGAGCCGGTGGTGCGTCCTTGCCGTCGGTCCCGTCGGCCTGCCGGCCGGACCGGTTCTCAGTCCGGCTCCATGTAGGGGCGGCGGAAGACCGGTACCTGCCGGGTGCCGTACGGCCGTACGGCTGTGAGGGCCTGGGCGACCGCGGCCTCCAGAGGGCCGTCGGTGTCGATGGCGACGGCGTCGTCCCACGGCGGCTCCGTCGCTGCCATCGCTGCGGCGACTCCGAGGTCGGCGTCGGACGCCCCGGGACCGCGGGTGTTCAGGCGGCTCGCGGTGACGTCCTTCGGCACCTGGCAGTGGAGGGCCATCAGGTCGGTGCTGGTGCGCTCGGCCGTGTGCCGGGCGGCTTCGCGCAGGCCGGCATCGGACCAGCTGGCGTCCAGGACGACGGACTCGCCCGCGGACAGCAGGGCGGACGCGCGGTCCAGGAGGGCCGCGTAGGTCTTGGCGGTCCACTCCGGGGTGTAGAGCCCTTCGCCGTATCCGGCCGCAGCCGACTTCTCCGCCGGGATGCCGGCCAGTTCCTTGCGCAGACGGTCGCTGCTGAGCAGCGTGACGCCCAGGCGGTCGGCCAGTGCGCCGGAGACAGTGGACTTGCCGCTGCCGGGCAGCCCGCCGACGAGTGTGAGGCCGACGGCGGAGATGCGCAGGTGGCGCAGCGCCGTCGTCACCAGCCGGCGCGCGGCCGCCTGCGCGCCCGGTGCGCCTTGGCGAGCCTGGATCAGGGAGACCTTCGCCCGGACGAAGGCACGGTAGGCGACGTAGTGGTGCATCAGGGAAGGAGGCGCGGGGTCGCCGGAGTACTCGGTGTACTGGGCGAGGAAGTACGCCGCGGCGTCCGGGGCGCCGAGCTGCTCCAGGTCCATGGCCAGGAACGCGGCGTCGTCGAGGCCGTCGACGTAGCGCAGATGATCGTCGAACTCCAGGCAGTCCAGGAGGCGGGGACCGTCGTCGAGGCAGAAGATGTCCTCGGTGAGCAGGTCGCCGTGACCGTCCACGATCCGCCCCTGCGCGATGCGCGTCTCGAAAAGCTGCTCGCGGCCGGCCAGATAGCGGCGTACCCGCAGCTCGGCCTCCGCCACTCCGTCGGGCACCGGAGCGTCGTCGGCCGACGCGCGGACTTGGGAAAATCCTGCTTCCCAGCGTGCCGACAGGGCGTCGCGCGTGCCTTGTCGGCCCACCTCAGGGGCGCCTTGCGCATCGGCGTGACAGGTTGCGAGCTGCCTGGCGACGGCGCGCAGCGCGTCATCGACATCGGCCCCTTCTCGTACGAGGCGGGAGAGGCGGCGCTCCGCCGGCATGCGTCGCATCACGACGACGGGTTCGGGCACGTCGGAGTCCGGGCTGCGGACTTCCCCCATGCCCAGGTAGACATCGGGAGCGAAGCGACGGTTGAGCGAGATCTCCCGCTCGCACGCGGTCCGTCGAGCCGTGACGGTCGTGTAGTCGAGGAACTCCAGATCGAGCGGCTTCTTGACCTTGTAGGCGCGGTCGCCGAAGAAGAACACGATCGCGGAGTGCGTCTCGCGCACCTCCGCGCGGGGGAGCGGCGGAACGCCGATGCCCGTGCCGGTACGGAGCAGGGACGCGTCGGTCCGACGTGCTGCCTCCACCGGTTCCCCGCCGCGGTCCGGCTCAGTCATGGGGGACGACGGCGACGGGGCAGCGGGCGTGATGGACGGCGGCCTGGGCCACGGGCCCCAGCCGGGCCGTCGGGTGAGGATGGTGACGGCGTCGGCCGACCGCCAGCAGCCCGGCGCTCTCGGCCTCCCGCAGGACGGCCTTGGCGGGACTTTCGAGCCGCACCACATCGGTCACCGCTACTCCGGGGAACTTCTCGCGCCATCCGCGGAGCACCTGGTTCATCTGCTCCTGCGCCTCCTGGGCGATCTCCTCGGCCACGCCGTGGTCAGTGCCCCAGGGAACGTGTGCGTGCAACGGCAGGCTCCGGCCGTGGACGACCCGGAGGGGCGCGCTCCACGCCGCGGCGGTGACGAACGCGAAGGAGAGCACGTCCTCGCACGGGCCGTGCAGTTGCACGGCCGCGACCACGGGGTCTGCCGTACGGGGCGTGGACCGCGGGCTCGCTTCGCCCGTTTTCGCGCGGACCAGCACCACCGCATGCTCGGCCCGTGCCACGACGGGCATGCTGATGTCGCCGAGGAAGTAGCTCTCGACGGATCCCAGCCCACGCGAGCCGAGCACGACCATCTCGGACTCCGCGGCAGCTTTCAGCAGTGCCTGTTGGGCGTCGTCCGCGACCAGCTCGCCGACGACGGAGAGCCCCGGGTGACGTGCCTGAAGTTCCGACAGCGCGTTGTCGACGATCCGCTTGGCCCAGTAGTTCTGATCCACTTCCGCCGGAAGAAGGGCCGGTTCGGGCACCAGCAGGGGCCATGCGTGCAGCACGCGCAGTGTGAGTTTCCGCCGCTGGGCTTCTTCGGCGGCCCAGTGGGCGGCGGCAAGGCTCTCGGCTGAGCCGTCGAGGCCCACGGTGATGGCCGGCTCCATGGCGGCTGCCTCCGTCCCGTACGAAGCTGGAGTGACGATGAATCCGTGAATCCGTCCCCTCGTCCAGCCTGCGCCCGTATGCCGCGTACGGCCTCTTTTCGACAAGGCGAGGAGGCACCCCCAAGACCCCGTGCGGCACCTGCCGGCCCTTGCCGGAGCAGGGCTCACGCCGACGCGGAGTCCCGTCGCGAGGACCGGGTGAGCGGAGTGAGCGGAGTGAGGATTTCCCGGGTGGCCGCGGTCCCGGGACCTTCGGCCCTTTGACCGGGAGCCATGGACCGTCCGATCGTGGAAGGAACCCGACCGGCGCCTTCTGGAGGCCAGGTCATGAGCGCACACGGCAAGCGCAGGCGTCCGTCCCGCGCCCGTCCACCGCACCAGGACCACTCCTCTCCGAGCGCGGACCCGCCGCGGCGTCGGCCCGACCGGGTCGAGTCGCGCCGCCGGGCAGAGGGCGCACGTCGCGTGCTCACGGCGACGCGCTGTGGGCTCTCCCCGGGGACAGACACGCTCGCGGGGCGCCGCGTGCGGCGGTATCCCGTGCGTGCCACGTTGGTTTCACCACCCTCTCCTCAGGAAGCGGAGGCGATCATGAGAGCTCATCTTGGGGATCACCTCGTCATCGACGGTGTGACGTCGGGAGGCACCCGGCGCGACGGAGAGATCGTCGCCCTCCACCACTCCGACGGCACACCTCCGTACGACGTACGTTGGTCGGACACGGACGAGGTGACGCTGGTGTTCCCGGGACCGGACGCGCATGTCCGTCCCGTCGAGCACGCGCCCGGGTCCCCCGACACCTCCCGGGGGGAGGGAACGAGTGGCCGGGCCGCCACGAGTCCGCCGCACGCACCCCCCAACCCCGGTGACATCGGCCGACGCCTGACCGCCGAGCGAGAGCGGCAGGGGATGACCCGGACGGAAACGGCACGTCGCGCGAGGATGGCGCCGGACTACCTGGCGTACCTCGAAGAACGTCAGGCCGATCCGAGCCTGGCGAGCCTCATCAGACTGGCCGACGCGCTCGGCGTCAGCGTCGAGGCACTGCGCGGAGGCGGCGGCGACCTGCCGCCCGGCCAGGGGCAGGCGCTCCTTCATCCCCGGTTGCGGGACCTGGGACCCGACGAATGCCGCGCCCGGCTCTCCACGCACGGTGTGGGCCGTATCGCGGTGTCGGGCCCCGAAGGCCCATCGGTCGTCCCGGTGAACTACGAGGTCGTGGACGACGCGATCACCCTCCGGACCGCTCCCGGATCAGTGGTGGCGCAGGCGGTCGGAACGGAGGTCGCCTTCGAGGTCGACCATCTGGACGAGGCGATGAGCCAGGGCTGGAGCGTGCTCGTCGTCGGTGCCGCGTCGAGCGTCACGGAACCCGAGGCTGTGCAACGGCTGGCCGACCGGGCCCACACCGAGTCATGGGCGGGCGGTGACCGTCAGATGTGGGTGTCGATCCGGCCCGAGCGCATCACCGGGCGGCGCATCACCGCGGCCGATCACTGACGGGTCGCGGGACGGTCGCTCCCAGGAGCCCGCCGCGCGCACGGGATGCCCACGGCCACCACGAGACAACCGAAGAACGGTTCCGTCCCCGGGGCCGCCGACTCACGAAGGGAGGCTCCCGTGAGCCCTCGGACACCGACCGACGAGTGGATGGCGGCCCTGGTCCACGATGCCGCCGCCGCCCCGTCGATGCACAACGCACAGCCCTGGCGCTTCGCCTACTTCCGGGGCAGCCGCACGGTACACGTGCGAGCCGACTTCGACCGCGCCATGCCGCACGCCGACCCGGACACCCGGGGCCTTCACATCGGTTGTGGCGCGGCATTGCTGAACCTGCGGGTCGCGGCGGTGCACGGGGGCTGGTCCCCGGAGACCCGCCTGCTGCCCGACCCCTCTGATCCAGGACTGCTCGCGGCCGTGCGGCTCACCGACTCCGGCCCGAGCGACCTCGCCGCGCTGTACCCGGCGATACACCGGCGGCACACCAGCCGCTTCCCGTTCGACGCGACCGAGATTCCCGGGGCCATTCGTACGGCGCTCGCTGACGCGGCCCACCGCGAGGGAGCCGCCCTGGATTTTCCCGACGTATGGCGGCTGGAGGAAGTACTGGAACTGATCGAGGAGGGCGAGGCGCGCAACCTGACCGATCGGGGCAGGAACGAGGACTTGGCCGCCTGGACCCGTCTCGACTCCCCTGCCGGGACCACGGCTTCCGACGGGGTCCCGGAGCAGGCCTTCGGTCCGCTCCGGCACGACGGCAGGGCTCCCATGCGCGACTTCGCCGGGAACGAACCCGTGGCACGGCGCGATACGCGCGAGTTCGAACGCTCTCCTCAACTCGCCCTCGTCAGCACGGCCGACGACCGTCCGGCCGACTGGCTGCGCGCCGGACAGGCCATGGAGCGAGTACTGCTGCTGGCCACCCTGGAGGGCCTGTCCAGCTCATTCGCCACTCAGGCGCTGGAGTGGACCGACCTGCGCTGGCCGCTTCGCGACCCGGTGTCGGGGAAGGGCAACGTACAGATGGTGCTGCGCCTCGGATACGGCCCCGACGGTCCGGGCGCACCGCGCCGTCCGGTGTCGGACGTACTCGACATCCGGCCCTGACCCGTCCCGGAGTGCCACTGCCGGGCCACCGCGGAGCGCCGGGTACCGCGGTGTCCGTGCTGCCGGAAACGCGCTGGACAGGGCGTTCGACTATCATGCCTGGCCTCTGATCGACAGCGAGGGGAGCGCCCGGTGGGGGACGCGGCGGAGACCGAGGAGCTGGCCCTGCGGGCGGCCGCCGGTGACCGGGCGGCACTCGACGTCCTGCTCCAGCAGGTCCGGCCCGAGGTCGTACGGCGGTGCGGACGCTTTCTGCCCTGCCGCGAGGACGCGGAGGAGGCGGCTCAGGACGTGCTCCTCCAAGTGGCCCGGAAGATCACGACGTTCGAGGGCCGCAGCCGCTTCAGCACCTGGCTGTACACGGTGGTCGCCAACTGCGCCCGGCAGAAGTACCGCGAGCTGACGCGGCGCGCCGCCGAGCGGCCTGAGGCGATCGACGCGGCGCAGTACGTCGATCCGCGCACCACGAGTGTCATCGCGGGTTCCCGGATCGACCTCCTGGAGGCGCTGGAACGCCTGGAACGCGAACACCCGCATCTGGTCGCGCCGTTGGTCTACCGCGACATCTGTCAGCTGGAGTACGCGGAGGTAGCCGAGCGGGTCGGCATTCCGCTCGGCACGCTCAAGTCCCGTCTGCACGAGGCGCGCAGAAAGGTCAGGCCGTGGCTGTCCGACGCCTCCTGACGGGCCGACGGCCGGCTCCTTCCCTGCCGGGTCCGGGGACTCGGCGGGGAAGGAGCTCGGTGCCGTCCGGTCAGCGCTGGGTGTAGATGAAGCCGATCTTGTCGACCTCGTCGCCCGCGCGGCCGTGGAAGCCGGCGATCTGCCGGCCGGCCGGAGCGGTGCGGGTCACGCAGTCCGCCGTCGTCGTGCCGCCGGCCAGGGTGCGGCCGAGGTTCGTGGTGAACTTCGTGTAGAAGATCCGGGTGTGGCTGTCCTTCACGCCCTCGCACAGCTGCGCGGAGGTCACGTACTCACTGCTGCCCAGCGTCAGTGAGGCGGCGGTGCCGCCGGTGCCGCCGTGCGTGAACGTCGTGCCATCGCTCAGCGTCAGCCCCATCCGGTCGATCCGTGCGCCGCTGCTCAGGGACACGGTGGTCGCTCGGGCGCCGGCCGGCACTCCGGCGATGTCGTTGAAGTAGTCGCCGTGCGGCCCACCGAACTGGTCGCTGAGCTGGAAGGCCGTGTTGCGCGACCAGGTGAACGACGCGGTGATCGGGTCGTGGTCGGAGAGCATCAGGCCGTCCGAGGTCAAAAACCGCGTGTGCTCGTTGTTGTAACTGGTCGCGTCGAGTGTGACGAGCTTGCTGCCACGGTAGAGGATCTTGTCGACGACCTCGCAGGTGTTGGGCACCGTGGTGCCGCTCTGGTCGCAGACGAGCGCGTCGCTTCCCTTGGCCGGCGGGGTGCCGCCGCGGACGACCTGGACCCAGGCGTCCGTCAGCCCGTTGGCGGCGCCGAACTCAGCGATGGTGTCGCCGGAGCGGGTGTAGCGGGTGTTCGTGTCGCCCATGACGACGACGGCGTTGCCCGCGGAGTGGGTGCTGATGAACGCGGTGAGCTGATTGAGGTTGTCGGCCCGGGAGGCCAGGTCGCCGTCGTTGGTGCCCGCGTTGGTGTGCAGGTTGTAGAAGTCGACATAGACGCCCTCGGCGAGGCGTTCCCGCATGAAGGTGAAGCCCTTGGGCGTGAGGCAGTCGCCGGAGTCGACCTGGCAGGAGTTCCAGCCGACCCGCTCGAAGTCGTCGGTGTCGTAGGAGATCTTCGAGAGGGTGTTGAGGCCGCTGCCGATGCCGGCGCCGCCGCTGGTGGGCGTGCGGTAGGCGTGCGCGGTGTCGGCCGCGTACAGGGCCGCGTGGTAGTTGAAGTCCTCCTCGACATGGACGATGTCGTAGGGGGCGATGAGCCCGCCGATCGCCGTGGTACTGGACGCGCGGGGTGTCGGGGCGCTGGAGATGCCGTCGGGCAGCCCGGCGACGTTGTAGCTGAGCACACTGAACGTGCCCGAGTCGGCGGCCGTGGCGGGGGACGCGGCCGCGGTGAGGCCGCCGAGTGCGGCGGCTGCCGCCGCCGCACCGGCGAGAAGTCTGCGGAGAGGGGACATCGGGGGTTGTCTCCTGGGGACGAAGGGACGTCAAGAACCGACCGAGAAGGTGGCGTCGGCCTTGTCGGTGGAGGTGGAGATCGGATCGATGCGCAGCACGTAGTCTGCGTGCCTGAGGTAACGGTCCGGGTGGTTGTAGGAGCGGAAGGACGACCACGAGGTGTCGGCCAGGCCCGCTGTCCGGTAGAACGTGGCGTCCTGCGCGAACGTCGTCGTCCCGTCGTTGACGTCGAGCGCCATCTGGTAGTTGCTGTGCCGCAGGTAGCGCGTCGGGTAGTTGACCGAACGGAACGAGACGCCCGCCGTGTCGGCGAGTCCGGGCACCAGCGTCCACTGCGAGTCCGTGTACGGGTCGAAGGGGTACTCGTCGATCCGGCCGACGTAGTTGGAGTGCCGGACGTAACGCGCCGGATAGTTGTAGGACTTGAGCCGGTTCCAGGCGGGAGCGCCCCACTTCGCGAGGAGGTTGGCGTACTCCGTCGTGGAGATCGGCTGGATGCCCGCGTGCTTGGAGTTGAGCGGCTGTGTGTACAGGCGCTGGTCGACCGCCGTCCAGGTGCCGCTCGCGAGGTCGGCGGACTGCCAGGCGTAGAAAACCCCATTCGGCGTGTAGGTGTCTCCCCAGAGGAACCAAGTCCCGGTCGACTGGGACTTGATGAGGATCGGGGCCTCGGTGCCGCCGTGCGCGACCGGGGTGCTGAACACGGTGAAGCTGCCGGGGTTCAGGGTCGTCGACCTGGCGCCCACCAGGGTCTGGTCCTTCTTGAAGTACAGGTAGTTCACGCCGCCGACGCCCACGGCCAGATCGCCGTCGATCACGTCGTAGCCGGGGTCGAAGAAGACCTGCGCCGCCGACGCCGTCACGAAGTCGGTCGTGTAGTTGACCATGATGACGTTGTGGCCGCTGGAGTCGACCGCGGAGTAGATGATCCCGTACTGGCCCCGCCCGGCGTCCCAGTACGCCTCGGGCGCCCAGCTGTGGGTGGCCATGTCGTGCAGCTTCAGCCGGCGGTAGCTGGTGAAGGACCGCAGGTCGGCCGAGTCCCAGACGTGGATGTACTGGCTCTGCAGACTCCAGTCGGTGCCCTTGAGGTCCGTGGCCAGGACCACGAACGTGCCGTCCTGCCTGCGCAGGATGAACGGGTCGCGCAGACCGCCGGTACCGCCGGTCGGGGTCACGACGGGCTTGTTCTGGTTCAGCGGCGTCCACTGGAGGGAGTCGGCGCTGACGGCCAGATGAAGGCCGTAGTCCGCTCCGTCGCCGTTCGGGGACTCGGTGAAGTAGCCCATCACATAGGCGCCTCCGGCCGCGGCGCGGGCGGCCGGAGCGCCGAGGGCGACGGCGGCGGTGAGGCCGGCCATCGCCCCCAGAGCGACGCGCCGGGACGGTTGAAGGGGACTGTCGTTCATGGCGGTCTCCTCGATCCTCATACGGAGGTCAGGCCCAGGCCGTGACAGGGACGAACGAGCTGTCCTGGCGGAAGAGGGCGGTGCCGTCGGCCGCTTCGGCGCGGAGCTGGTAGTTGTAGTGGCGCAGGTAGTGGCCCGGGTAGTTGTACGACTCGAAGCGCAGCGAGCCGCTCGACGTGCCCGTCCGGACGACGAACGTGGCGTCCTTCGCGAACGCCGCCGTCCCGTCGTTCGCGTCGAAACGGCCGCGGAAGTCGTAGTGCCGCAGATAGTTGCCGGCCGCGTCCCGGAAGGAGACGCCGTTCGCGTCGGCGAGACCCGCCACGACGGTGAAGGAGGACGCCTGCTTCGCGGCGCCGGTGCTGGAGGCGCTCACCACCGGGAGGTTGAGGAGCGCCGACTGCTCCTGCCAGTAGCGGGTGGTGTAGTTGGCCGACCGGAAGGACCGGGCGACGTCGGTGGGCAGGCTCGGCCCTCCGGAGACCGTCTCCTTGACCACGGTGAAGTGGCGTGCGGTGCCGGAGATCCCCGGCAGCTTCTTCGGCGCGCTCCAGGTGGCGAAGGTGTCGTAGCTGTCGCTGTAGTAGTAACTGCCGTCGCCGTAACCGTCGAAGAAGATCCGCCGGCCGCCGTTGTCGAGCTGGATCAGCGCCGGTCCCTCACGGGTACCTCCCCAGCCCGCCCAGTCGCCCGTCCGCTGGATCGTGTACGGGCCGGTGAGGGCGGAGGCGGTCGCGTACTCGATGTACTTCGTCGTCTCGTTCTTGGTGAACGCGTGGTAGGCCGACCCCGCCTTCACGATGAAGGTGTCGATGTGGTTCGGGCCGATGCCCGTGAGGACCACCGGCGAACTCCAGCTGTTCAGCGCCGAGTCGGTGGCCCTGAGCAGATACGGCGTGAAGATCCACTCATCGCTGGTGACCGAGCAGGACACGATGATGTTGACGCTGCCGTCGCTGTCCACGAACCACTCGGGTGCCCAGGCCCGGGAGAGGCCGGTGACCGGGACCGTGTAGTCGTACAGGAACGTCCAGTTGACCCGGTCCGAGCTGCGGGCGAACCCGATGGTGGTGCTGACGTCCTGCCAGGTGTGCGTGGTGTAGGTGACGTAGTAGTAGCCGTCGGTGTGCTTGAACACACTGGCGTCGCGGATCCGGTTGGCCGGCGGTGTGTACGCGGATGCCTTCAGCAGCCGGAAGTCGGTCGCGTCGTCCGACTCGTAGACGTTGACGGTGCCGTCGTCGCTGTTGAGGAACGGCACGATGGTGTAGCGGGTTGCGTAGCCGCGGGCGGGCGCGGCGGCCACGGCGGTGCCGAGCAGCCCCGGCAGTTCGCCCAGGACGAGGGCGGTCGCGGGCAGGGCGGCCAGCGCGCGGAGCAGACTCCGGCGGGACGGCTGTCGTGCGGGCGACGCCGTGTCGGGTGTGGTCATGTGCGGCTCTCCTCGGATCGGTCACGCGGCCGGCGAGAGGGGGCTCGCCAAGAAGGGCGGGGGGGGGGTCACCTGGACCTCCCGCATGCCGAAGAGCGCGGCGGTGGGGTCCCGCCACCACCGCCCTCTTGTTCGAAATACCGAATGGTGTGCGACATGCTGTGCGAGGCATTACGGTAAGGGCTTGCTAGGTGGTGTGAACAGGGCCCGTAGAGACGGAAGTTGAGCGTGTTGACGCCTGGGCCGGGTGTCGTGGCGCGCCCGGTGTCGGTGCCGCTCTCTAGGCTGGTCCGTGTGAAGGAGCAGAGCAGCAGGCCACTCGCCGTGTTCGACCTGGACGGCACCCTCGCGGACACCGCGCACCGGCAGCGGTTCCTGGAGCGCGCGCCCCGGGACTGGGACGGGTTCTTCGCGGCGGCGTCCGAGGACCCGCCGCTCGCGGAGGGCGTCGCGCTGGCGCTGAGCAGCGCGCGGGAGTGCGAGGTCGTCTATCTGACGGGCCGTCCCGAGCGGTGCCGGCGGGCGACCGTGGACTGGCTGGCCGCGCGGGGCCTGCCCGAGGGGCGCATCTGGATGCGGCGCAACGACGACCGCAGGCCCGCCCGCCGCACCAAGCTGGAGATCCTTCGCCGGCTCGCCCGCGACCGGGAGATCCGCGTCCTCGTCGATGACGACGCATTCGTCTGCGAGGAGGCGGAGCGGGCCGGCTTCACGGTCGTACGGGCACGGTGGGCGGCCGCGTCAGCGGCGCTGAAGGACGCGCAGGGGCGGGAGGGGCGGACCTGAGGGGTCCAGGCGGGTGACGGGATCCGTGGGTGCGGGTCGGGTCAGTCGGCGTCCTCCAGCCGGAAACCGAGCTTCAGGCCGACCTGGTAGTGCTCGATCCGCCCGTTCTCGATCTGGCCCCTGACCTGCGTGACCTCGAACCAGTCGAGGTTGCGCAGGGTCTGTGAGGCCCGGGTGATCCCATTGCGAATGGCCTGGTCGACGCCTTCGTGGGAGGTCCCGACGATCTCGGTGACCCGGTAGGTGTGGTCGGACATGCGGGTGCTCCTCTCCGCCGTGGCGCGAGTGCCAGGCGTCATTCCACGGTGCCCCAGGGTGTGGCGCTCCGCGAGACGGCGGGGTGACCGGGTGACGGTGGGCCCTTGACGGAGTTGATTGGTCCATACCAAACTCCAGACGCCCGTTCGAGCGACCGGCTCGTCCCCCACGTCGGGCCCTTGCCCCTGTCCGCAAGACAGAACAGGACCCTCGTGAACGTGAAACGCCGCTTTTTCGCCGTCGTCTGCGTCACCGCCTCCCTGCTCACCGCCTGCGGCACCCTCCCCGGCAGCGGCACGCACCGGCGGACCGTCACGGTGTGGCTGATGAAGGACAGCGCCTCCAAGGATTTCCTGAAGCGGTTCACCGAGGATTTCGAGCGCAGGCACGGTGACCTCCGGCTCGACATCCGCATCCAGGAGTGGACGGGGATCGGTGAGAAGGTGCAGGCGGCGCTGAAGCGGGACGACCGGGCGGCGCCCGATGTCATCGAGGTCGGCAATACCCAGGTCGCGCAGTACGTCGACCGGGGCGGCCTGAGCGACATGACCCTGGAGTCGATGCGCGACTTGGGTATGGACGACTGGCTGCCGGGCCTCGCCGTACCCGGCCGGTTCGGATCCAATCAGTACGGCATCCCCTGGTACGCCGCCAACCGCGTCGTCATCTACCGCAAGGACCTGTTCGCGGGGGCCGGCATCAAGCAGCCGCCGAAGACCCGCGAACAGTGGCTCACGGACACCGAGCGGCTCAACTCCGGTGGCAACCAGGGCATTTACCTGGCCGGACAGGACTGGTACACCCTCTCCGGGTTCATCTGGGACGAGGGCGGCGACCTCGCCGAGGAGTCGAGCCCCGGACACTGGGAGGGCACGCTCGACACACCGGCCGCCCTGCGCGGCATGGACTTCTACCGGCACCTTCAGCGACTTGGCGACGGACCGGCGGGCGCCGACGAGGAACACCCGCCACAGTCAGGGGTGTTCGCCAGGGGCCGGGTCGCCCAGATCGTGGCCGTGCCCGGACTCGTCCAGGCCATCGAGCAGGTCAACCCGGACCTCAAGGGCAAGCTGGGCTTCTTCCCGGTCCCCGGCAGGACGGCCGCGAAGCCCGGCGCGGTCTTCACCGGCGGCTCCGACCTCGTGGTGCCAGAGAACACCGACGACCGCCCCGGCGCCACCGCCGTCGTCGCCGCCCTCGCCGGCGCCAAATGGCAGACCGAGCTGGCCCGGACGATGAACTACGTGCCCAACAAGACGACGCTCGCCCACGCCGTGGCGAGCGAGGCGGGGGCCGCGGCCATGGCGGCGGGCGCCGCGCAGGGCCGGGCCACCCCGTCGTCACCCCAATGGGCCGCGGTCGAGGCGAACAACCCGATCAAGGACTGCATGACGAAGATCCTCGGCGGAGCCGATCCGGCGACGGAGGCCCGGCGCGCCTCCGACCGCATCACGACCATCCTGGCGCCCGACGGCGGGTGAAGGACGTTTTCTCCAGCACCCAGGACCTGTGCGGATGTTGCCCAGGATCTGCGCGGCTGTCGTCCGGACCCTGTGCGGCTGGTGCCCCGTACCTGCCCGGCCGTTGGCCGGAACCAGTCCGGTCGGCAGCGGACCGCAGGTCGCGTCGAAGCGGTCTCCGAGGGAAGTCGCTCCACCTCGGAGACCGCTTCGGCGACAGTCGGGCCGGGGACGGCCAGGTACTACGCCGCCTTGCTCAGCGACAGCGCGAAGCGGCCCTCCGTGTCCGTCCACCAGTGGGTCAGACCGAAGCCCGCCGCGGCCAGTTCGCCGCGGACGCCGTCCTCGCGGAACTTCGCCGAGATCTCGGTCCGCAGCTCCTCGCCCTGCGCGAAGTGGACGGCCAGGTCGAGGGCGGGGATCTTCACGGTCTGCTCGATCCGAGACCGCAGCCGCATCTCGATCCACTCGTGCTCGGCGTCCCAGAGCGCGACATGCTCGAACGCGGCGGGGTCGAAGTCGGCGCCGAGTTCGCGGTCGACGACGCTCAGCACGTTCTTGTTGAACTCGGCCGTCACACCGGCCGCGTCGTCGTAGGCCTTGACGAGGACCGACTCGTCCTTGACCAGGTCGGTACCGAGCAGCAGGGCGTCACCGGGCGACAGCAGAGCCCGTACGGACGCCAGGAACGTCGCGCGCTCGGCGGGCAGCAGATTGCCGATGGTGCCGCCGAGGAAGGCCACGAGCCGTGGCCCGGGGGTGCCCGGGAGCGTGAGACCGCCGGTGAAGTCGGCGATCAGCGCGTGCACGTTCAGGCCCGGCCGCTCGGCGATCAGCGCGTGCCCGGCCTGGGTGAGGGCGCTCTCGCTGACATCCACGGGCACGTAGGTGTGCAGGTCCGCCATCGCGTCCAGCAGATGGCGGGTCTTGTCCGACGAGCCGGAACCGAGTTCGACGAGGGTGCGCGCACCGCTCGCCGCGGCGATCTCCCCGGCCCGCGCGAGCAGGATCTCGCGTTCGGCGCGCGTCGGGTAGTACTCCGGGAGTTCGGTGATCTTCTCGAAGAGCTCGCTGCCGAGGGCGTCGTAGAACCACTTCGGCGGCAGCGTCTTGGGCAGGTGTCCGAGGCCGTGCAGGACGTCGGCGCGCAGGGCCGCGTCCGTGGCGTCCTCGGGAAGGGTGCGGGTCAGCAGGAACGGACTCACGTACGGGGCTCCTTGCGCTGTGCGGATGCCATGTCGTCGCTCATGTCCTTGAGCGGGGTGAGCAGGACCTCGGTGCGGTTCGCGGTGAGGAGGGTGCGGTCGGGGACCTCCCGCCAGCGCGGGTCGTCGTCGTGCGGCTCGGAGGCCACGAGGGTGCGACGGCCCGGTTCGAGGAGGTACCAGAGGGTGTCGCCCCAGGCGGTCGCGGTGATCGTCCCGCCGTTGGTGAGCAGCAGGTTGAGCCGGGACCCGGGGGCCGCCTCGGCGACCTCAAGGACCGTGTCGGCCAGCGCCTGGCCCTCCTCGTCACCGGCGCGCAGCCGACGCAGGACCAGCGCCCACACGAACGCCGAGTCGCACCGGGCCTCCAGCGACAGCAACTCGGCCGCGGGCAGGCCCGATACGAGGGGCGCGAGTGTGTCCGGCCACCCGGAGACCGCGCCGTTGTGGCTGAACAGCCAGGGGCCCGCGGCGAACGGCGCCGCCGCGGCCTCCCCGTCCGCGCCCGCCACGGTTGCGTCGCGCACCGCGGCGAGCAGCGCTCTCGTCCCGACCACCCGGGCCAGGTCCGCGAACGACTGGTCGCCCCAGATGGGCCCGGTGCGCCGGTAGCGGGCCGGAACGGGGTCGCCCTCGGCGTACCAACCCACCCCGAAACCATCGGCGTTGACCGTCCCGTGCCGCTGCCGCCGGGGTGCCCACGACTGCCGGAACAGGCTGTGCTCCGGCTCCACGAGGAGCGCGCCGAGCCTCTCCTCGTCTCCCAGGAAAGCCAGATGACGGCACATCAGGAATCCCCGTCGCGGGCCGTGCGGAACCCGGAGAAGATCTGCCGCCGGATCGGGTAGTCCCAGTTGCGGAACGTGCCCCGGCAGGCCACCTGGTCCACCGCGAACGAACCACCGCGCAGCACCTTGTACTCCGGGCCGAAGAACACCTCCGAGTACTCCCGGTAGGGGAAGGCGACGAATCCGGGGTAGGGCTCCAGATCGCTCGACGTCCACTCCCACACGTCGCCGATCAACTGCCGTACGCCGAGCGGCGACTCGCCCGCCGGATAGCTTCCCGCCGGGGCCGGGCGCAGATGGCGCTGGCCCAGGTTGGCGTGCGCCGGGGACGGGTCCTCGTCGCCCCACGGGTAGCGCGTGGAACGGCCGGACGCCGGGTCGTGGCGGGCCGCCTTCTCCCACTCGGCCTCGGTGGGCAGCCGCCGCCCCGCCCAGCGCGCGTACGCGTCGGCCTCGTACCAGCACACGTGCAGGACCGGCTCGTCCGGCGGCACGACCTCGGTGACGCCGAAGCGGCGCCGCAGCCACTGCCCGCCCTCGCGCCGCCAGAACAGCGGCGCCTCGATGCCGTGCTCGCGGATGTGGTCCCAGCCCTCGGGGGTCCACCAGCGCGGCTCGCCGTAGCCGCCGTCCTCGATGAAGGCCAGGTACGCGGCGTTCGTGACGGGAGTCGTGTCGACGAAGAACGACGGGACCGTACGCCGGTGCGCGGGACGCTCGTTGTCGAGCGCCCACGGCTCGGTGGACGTGCCCATCACGAACGGGCCCCCGGGCACCAGGACTTCGGCGGGACCGGTGAACGGCGGCACGGGCGCGGGGTCCGGCGCCGTGAGGGCGGCGGGTCCCCGGCGGAGCTGGTGGGTGATCAGCATGGTCTCGTCGTGCTGCTGTTCGTGCTGCGCGATCATGCCGAAGGCGAATCCCGACTCGGTCAGCCGGGTGCCCCGGAACGCGGCGCCCTCCAGGACGTCCAGCGCCCGGCCGCGTACCTCGGCCGCGTACGTACGGGCCTCGGCGGGCGGCAGCAGCGGCAGCGAGGGCCGTGCGGAGCGGGGGTGCTCGAACGCGTCGTAGAGTCCGTCGATCTCGGGCCGCATCGCCTCACGCCCCGCGACCTCCCGCAGCAGCCACAGCTCCTCCTGGTTGCCGATGTGCGCGAGGTCCCACACCAGCGGGGACATCAACGGCGAGTGCTGCGCGGTCAGATCGGGGTCCTCCACGCACGAGGTGAGCAGGGCGGTGCGGTCGCGGGCGGTGGTGAGCGCGTCCAGCGCGCGCTGCCTCAGCGACTCGGGATCCGTGAGCGGATCGGGGGTCGTCGTGCCGGTCATGTGCTGATGTCCTTCCCGTCGGACCGACCCTGCGGGCGGCCGTCGGAACGGCGCCCGGATCGACCGTCGTGCTGCGAACGAACCACGCCGACCAGGTCGTCGGCGGGGCAGCGGCCCCGTGCCACATAGCGCTCGGTGAACTCCGCCACCGCGTCGAGGACCTCGGTGGTGGCGCCGAGCCGGGGCAGCGCCTCGGACGCCGCCGCGAAGCAGACCGCCGCGGCCTCGCGCAGCTCCGGATCGGCGAGGCCGAACCGCGCGGCGTCCCGCCACAGCGGATTGCGGGGTGCCGGAGCGGGGCCCGCCCGCTCCGAGAGGGGCTTGACGGTCCTGTAGGCCACCTCGGCGGCCTCCGGGTCGTCGAAGAGCGCCGCCGTCACCGCGAGGGGCACGATCCAGCCGTTCTCGCCCGGCTGCGCGTCGATCATGCGGAGTTCCAGATGACCGCGCGGCCGCACCGGCGGGAACAGCGTCGTCAGGTGGTAGTCGAGGTCCGCCCGGTCCGGTGGCGCGCCGGACCGGGTCCAGTCCCGGAAACTCAGGTCCTCCGGGACGTCCCAGGGTGCCTCGGACGCCCGTACGCACATCACCGGCGCGTCCAGCACGTGCCGGGCCCAGGCGGCACGGGGATCGCCGCCCAGAGCCGGCGCGTCGGAGCGCCCGGGGTCCATCGACGCCCACAGCGACTGCCGCGTGGAACGCCAGCCGGTGTGCCGTCCCCGGGCCATCGGGGAGTGCGCGAACGCAGCCACCAGGACCGCGCCGAGCTGGTGGGCCAGCCACCAGCGGCGCCCGTGCCCGAGCGGGCCCGGTTCCTCGTACCCGGCGTCCAGGCACACCTGGACCGAGGCCGACGTGCACATCATGGCGCGGCCCTCGGGTCCCGCGCGGTCGAGGTAACGCTCCATGGCGTCGTACCGGGGCTCACGGAGATAGCGGCTCGGGGGGTTCCAGGGGTCCTGGCCGTAACCACTGAGGCCGAGACCCGCCTCGCGCAAGGTGGCGCGTACGGCGTCGAGGTCGGCCGAGACGGACCCCACGCACTCCATCAGGGAGGTGGCGGGAACGGAGCTGAGCTCCAGCTGTCCACCGGGTTCGACGGTGAGCGCCGAACGCAGGGGGAGGGTCCGCAGTGCGGCATATGCCGCTTCCAGTCGTTCAGGTGGTACGGGGAGCCGCGGCCTGCGCAGCTCATGGACGAGCCATTCAACTTCGACACCGAGGAGGCGGGGCGGACCGGTCTTGAAGCAGATGCCGCGGACCAGTGCCTCCACCTCGGCCTCGGTGACGGCGGAGCGTCGGCGCTCCGTACAGTCACTCACCGAATCGGACATGTCGGGATCCTCCTGAGATTCCACCATGCCGCCGGCCCGGGGTCTGGTGGGTCGGGCCGACAATCACCTGTCCACCCAAGACCCTCTCGGCGGTTCGCACAAGGGTGCAAATGCTCGCTTTCGGGACCGGGAGCCACTGTTTGCGGGGCCGCGAAACTCTGTTGCGCCGCAGGACCAGCATCGCTCACGATGCGTTCATGGGCACGACGGGGGAGCGCACGCAGGCCGTGACCGTGGCGCGTACGGGGGTCGCGCCATGAGCGCGCGCCTGCGTGCGATCGCCCGGGAGACCGAGGAGATCGTGGCGGCGGGGGACTATCGCGGCCCCTCGGGAGGCACGGTGTCCATCGCCGCGGCGGTCGGGACCGCGCGGGCCGGGACGCGCCTGCACGGCCCGGAACCCGTGGAGACACCGTCGGTGACCTCCGTCCGCACATCGTTCGAGGTCACGGGCGAGAGCAGCCTGGAGGCGGCCCACCGGCTGACCACCCTGGGCGGGGACCCGGTCGCCGTGCTGAACTTCTCCTCGGCGCGCAATCCCGGCGGCGGCTATCTGAACGGCGCCCAGGCCCAGGAGGAGGCCCTGTGCCGGGCCTCCGCGCTGTACACCTGCCTGCTGCGGGCCCGGGATTTCTACGACCATCACCGCGCCCACCGCGACGCGTTCTACACGGACCGTGTCATTCACTCACCCGGCGTGCCCGTCTTCCGGGACGACCGCGGACGGCTCCTCGACGAGCCGTTCCCGGCCGGATTCCTGACCTCGGCGGCCCCCAACGCGGGCGTCGTCCTGCGCACCACCCCGCAGCGGGCGGCCGACCTGCCGGGCGCGCTCGCGATCCGCGCCGAACGCGTCCTGGAGACGGCCGCCGCCCACGGCTACCGACGGCTGGTCCTCGGCGCCTGGGGCTGCGGGGTGTTCCGGAACGACCCGGCGCAGGTGGCAGCGGCCTTCCGCGGGCTGCTGGTCGAGGGCCGCTTCGAGGGGTACTTCGATCACGTGGTGTTCGGGATCCTGGACCGCACTCCGGGCCGGACCACATACCTCGCATTCGAGCAGGCGTTCGCATTCGGGCCCCGGGAAGCGTGACGCGCCCTCGTCGGGGCGCCTCACCCGTCGACTTCCACCCACCGGCCCGCGACGCCCGTCGCCGGGCGGCCGGTCCCCCGTCGGCTCTGGCCCGGCAACCTCTACGCGGCAGCCCTCGCCCGGCAGCCCGCGCCCTCGGGCTTCACCCTGCGGCCATCACTCCGGCACCCGCGCCTCGCGGTCCTCGCCGCACGGCGCGGCCGTCACCGCGTGGCGCTCAGCGCCACCCGTACCGCTCCCGCAGTCGGTGCACCACCCAGGAGTCCCGCCCGGTCCGGTCCCACGGCCCGCCGCCGATGGCCACCCGCTCGCGGTCGCCGTCGTGCCGCTTGCCGGAGAGCTGAACGGGGAGCAGCGTGCCCGCGGTCTCCCGGGCGACGACCGGCACCGGGCGGTCCTTGCCCCGGCCGTCGTTCTCCTCGAACGGCACCCAGGTCCAGACGATTTCGCCCGGGTCGGGGTCGCCGTCGTGGGCGGGGGCGTACTCGGTGCGGACGGGGCCGATGTCGTACAGGTCCGCCTCGGTGGTGGCGGAGGGTCCGCTGCGGCCGGGCCAGGGCATCCCCTGGCGGCGATCGCCACCGGCGCCACCTCCGCCCACACGGGCTCCGGCTTCTACCCCAAAGTCGATTCGCACAAGGGCGGGCGCACGGGCCCGACTTCGACCGTGTCGACCAGGCGGTGTTCGCCCCGTTCCCGCCCTTCATCAGCGTCGGCGGGCATGTACGGCACGACTTCGACGACGACGTCCTCCGTGGCGGCGACGGGCGTGCGCGGTACTTCCTCAACGGCGACGAGGACTACTCGAATGCACCCCGGGAGGCACGGAGCAAAGTTCCGCGACCGAACGTCCCGCAGACCGGAAGCCGGGCCCCCCGCACAGGGGACCCGGCTTCCGGTTCGAACAGCAGCGGCGTCAGCTCACTCTGCCCGGTTCGACCCAAGGCACAGGGTGTACTTCGTGGAGTCGTACTCCTCGGTGTACGCGGCTTCGAAGCCCGGGTACCGCTCGCACTTCTTGTAGGCGGTGCTGCCGGTGAGCCTGCCTATGATCTTGTAGTCGGCGTCGGCGTCACCACACCCGACGACGGAGACATCCGGGTTGCTGTCGCTGCCGCTGACGTGCACGCACTCGCCGATGTCCGCGAACTCCGGGTCGCTCTCCCCACTGACGACCAGCAGCCCGAGGCCGAGAACGGGCAGCAGCAGCCCGAGGATGGCCGGGCGCAGGAAGACCGGCCTGCCCGGGTCCATCGGCTGGCCCGGGGCCCCCGGGATCGGCTCGGCCAGGCGGTTGATCTTCATCCGCTGCGGGATGTTGATCAGCATGGTGATCGGGTTGATGATCGCTGAGGCAATGCCCCACCAGCCCTGCCAGAGGCTCTTGGCCGTCATCTCTCGATGTGCGGCAATACCGCAGCGGCGGCAGAACGGCCCGTGGAGCTTGAGGAACCGCATGATCACCAGAAAGCCCTGGTGACCGCGGACAGTGGCCTCCGCAGCCGGAACGGAACCACAGAAACGGCAGGCCGGACCGTACCCGTACGGCGGGAGCTGGCCGAGCATGGGACCGAACTGCGCCGCTGCCGGCGGCGGCGCAGTGGGAGAGCCAAAGGGGGATGGCGGTGTGCTCAAAAGGTTTCCCCAGATCGACGTGAACAAGAGCACTGCAGGGTAGCGAGGCCGACTGACATCACATGATCGTGCGACCGCCTGCTGCGGGAAACCGTCACCAGATCGTGCCCTGACCGGGCTACCTCCAGCGGTAGAGCTCCTTGAGCCGGTTGACGACGAGGTTGAAGCGTCCCCGGTCCAGGGCGCAGGCCTCGCGGCGCATGCCCTGGTCGTGGACGCGGAGCACCCGGTCGACGTTCACCCAGGAGGCGCGGCCGGACTTGTCCCAGGGGCCGGAACCTATCGCCACCCACTCGCGGTCGTCGTTGTGTTCCTTGCTGGACAGTTGCACCGCCAGCAGCGTCCCCGCGGCCTCCCGGGCCACGACCAGCACCGGGCGGTCCTTGCCCCGGCCGTCGTTCTCCTCGAAGGGCACCCACGTCCAGACGATCTCGCCGGGATCGGGGTCGCCGTCGTGCGCGGGGGAGTACTCGGTCTTCACGGCGCCGACCTCGCGGGGCTCGGCCTCGGAGGTCGCGGAGGGGCCGTAGCGGCCGGGAACGTCGTCTTCGGTAAAGGCAGTCACGCGGGCCACGGTAGAGCCTGCGCCGCGCGCCGCGGCGGGCGGGTCCGCGGCCGTACGGGATCGGGCGTGCCGGGGTGTTGGTCCAACTCCCGCGCAGTGCCCGACGCACGGCGTCGGGCGTACCGGAGCTGTGGCTCAACTCCCGTACACCCGAGCCTCATCACTCAGAACCACTGGTGCCTGTGCGCCTCACCACTGGTGCCTGTGCGCCTCAGCACGCCGACCTCACCCCTTGTCCTTGTCCACGGGCACTCTCCCGCCGGCCGGCGGGACGACCCCGTTGAGCTCCGCCGCCGGGTTCTTGGCCGTGCTCCCCTCCGGGTTCATCGTCGAGAGCAACTGGCGTGCCAGGCCGAGGCCGGTGCCGCCCATGGTGAGCGCCTTGGCGAACATCTCCGACATGCCGTCGGCCCCGTTGAGCAGCACCATGTGATCCACGTTGCCGAACGCGCTCGCGCCCGCCTGGACGATCTCCGGCCAGTTCTCGGCGAGTTGCTGGGCGACCACCGCTTCCTGGTTCTCGGCGAGCGCGGCGGCCCGCGCCTTGATGGTCTCCGCCTCCGCGAGGCCCTGTGCGCGGGTCGCCTCGGCGGCGGCGAGCCCCTTGGCCTGGGCCGCTGCCGCCTCGGCCTCACCGGTGGCCCTGGTGGCCAGCGCGGCGGCCGCACCCCGGGCCTTGGTCGCCTCGGCCTCGGCGTTGGCGGCCGTCTTGACCCGGTTCGCCTCGGCCGTGGCCGCGAGCTCGGTCTCCTTGGCCTTGGCCTGTGCCGCCGAGATCCGCGCGTCACGTTCGGCCTCGGCACGGGCCCGAGTCTCGTAGGCCTGGGCGTCCGCCGGCTTGCGGACGTCCGCCTGGAGCTGCTGCTCGCGACGGAGGGCGTCGAGCTCGGCGATCCGGGTCTCCTGCACGACGACGTCCTGCCGGGCGGCGGCGTCCGCGAGCGGTCCGGCCTGCCGGGCCTTCGCCGCCGCCTTGTCGCGCTCGGCCTGGTAGCCGGCCTGGAGGATCTCGCTGTCCCGGGTCGCCTCCGACATCCTTGCCGCGGCCTTCTGTTCGGCCTCGGTGGCCAGACGGTTCGCCTCCGCCTGCGCGATGCGCGCGTCCCGCTGTACGGCGGCGGCGTGCGGCATCGCGAGGTTCTTGATGTACCCGGTCGGGTCCTCGATCTCGTGGATCTGCAGCGAGTCGACGATCAGACCGAGCTTCTCCATCTCCGTACCGCACGCGGCCCGGGTCTGGCCGGTCAGCTTCTCCCGGTCGCGGATCATGTCCTCGACGGTCAACCCGCCGACGATGGACCGCAGATGACCGGCGAACACGTTGTGCACCCGCTCGGCCATCATCTTCTGCTGGTCGAGGAATCGGCGGCCCGCGTTGGCGATCGACACGAAGTCGTCGCCCACCTTGAAGATGACCACACCCCGCACCTTCAGCGGAATGCCCTGGGTGGTCACGCAGTCCACGTGCAGCTCGGTCTCGTTGAGGTCGAGCGAGATCTTCCGCACCGCCTGCACACCCGGCAGCACCAGCGTGCCGCGCCCCGTCACGATGCGGAAACCCATGCCCTCTTCAAGGCCCTCGGTCCGATGCTTCGAACCGGAGATGATCAGTGCTTCGTTGGGCTCCGCGACACGCCACATGAGCTTGAAGACCACAACGATGAAGATCAGTGCGAGGACAACCGCCCCCGCCACGACGCCGACAACCATCGGCATACGCCCCCTTTTGATGGTGCCCTATCGGCACCGAACGAAGGGAGTGTGCTCCTCGCCGACACCTGGGTACAGAGGTGAGCGAATCCTTGTTGCGTTCTTGACGCATACGGCTCTCACCTGGGACGAGGGCAGCTCAACTGTCGTATGGGCGGCGTGAGTCGGCCGTTGTCGCGAAGTTCCGTCGGCCGCCGTCCCGTAGCTCCGCCGGGCGCGTTCCGCGGAGCCGTCGGGGGCCGTTCGGGAGCCGTCGCGCGCGCCGGATCCGGGCCGGATCGCGGCGTACGCGGGCGAGGGCAGTGAGCGCCCACGACCGTCCGACGGTGGGGAGCGCGCGTCGTCCGGGGCGCGCCCGTCAGCTGTCGTAGGCGGCCGAGACGTACACCGTGCGCGGCGGCAGGTACTCCACCACCATCACCACGGTGCCCCGCTCGATGCGGTCCTGTGCGGCGGCCGCGTACGCGAGGAAGTGTTCGGCGCCGCCGCGCACCCGGACGATCACCTCGCCGACGAGCCCGGGTCCGACCGTGCCGGTGACCCGTCCCATCAAACCGACCATCGACGCATCGTCCATGGTCACAGGTTGACGTGCTCCCTGGCCTAAAGTCCAGGGATTCCGGCCTGGGTCGTCTGACCCGTCCGGGGGCTTCCTGCTTCAACGCGCTGTGCGGGCACGTGTGCCCGTCTTACCGGCACTCCACAGGCGTTTAGCGTCTCCACCCGTCCGGCGGCGACGATTCGGCGTCCTTCGAACAGGACGTTGCGTGCTGCGTTGTGGTCGCGGTCGTGGACGGCGTGGCACTCGCCACACGTCCACTCCCGCACGTGCAGGGGCTTGCGGCCGTCCCGGAATCCGCAGGCCGAGCAGACCTGGGAGGACGGGAAGGCCCGGTCCACCTTGGCGAAGGTGCGGCCGTGCTTGACCGCCTTGTACTCCAGCATGCCGACGAACGCGGACCATCCCGCGTCGTGCACGGACTTGGCGAGCCGGGTGCGTCCCAGGCCGGACACCGCGAGGTCTTCCACGTACACCGCTTGGTTGTCGCGAATGATCTGTGTGGATGCCTTGTGGTGCCAGTCCCGGCGCCGGTCCGCCACCTTGGCGTGCTGGCGTGCGACCTTGATGCGGGCCCTGGCCCGGTTCTTCGATCCCCTGGTCTTGCGGGACAGCTCCCGCTGAAGGCGCTTGAGCTTCTTCTCGGCCCGGCGCAGGAAGCGGGGACTGTCGATCCTGCTGCCGTCGGACAGGACGGCGAAGGCGGACAGGCCGAGGTCGAGACCGGTGTCGGCCTCCAGCGAAGGGAGGATGTCCGGCTCGGTGTCCACGACGAAGCTGAGGAAGTACCGGCCGCAGCTGTCTTTGGTGACGGTCAGGGACGTGGGTGCGGCCGGAAGCCGACGGGACCACGTGACCTTGAGGCTGCCGACCTTGGCAACGTACACCGTGCCGTCGCCCTGGAGGCGGAAGGCGTTGGCGTTGAGGCGGATCGACTGCCGGGTGTCTTTCTTCGATTTGTAGCGGGGAGGGCCGGCCTTGCGGCCCTGCCGCCTGCCCTTGACCGAGTCGAAGAAGTTCTTGTAGGCGGTGTCCAGGTCCCGCAGGGACTGCTGCAGGACGACCGCGGACACCTCGGCGAGCCAGGCGCGTTCCTCGGTGCGCTTGGCCAAGGTGATGCGAAGGCGGGACAGCTCGGCCGACTTCACATACGGCAGTCCTGCCGCGTGCGCTTCCTTCCGGTCGTGCAGGCAGTCGTTCCACACCACGCGGGCGCACCCGAACGCACTCGCCAGCGCGCGGCGCTGGGAGGCCTCCGGGTAGGCCCGGTAGTTGTAGCGAAGCTGCACACCCACGATCCTAGAGCGTCTCCGCTCGCCGGATACGGCAGGAGTTCACCGGCCGGATCAACCGCGCCATCATGCACGGGCACCTGCGGTCGCCCTCCTATTTCTCCGCATCGTGCGGCGAAACACCTTCGGCGAGCGTTCGCCAGTACATCGAGCAGCAAAAACACCCGCTCCAAAGCGCATGCCAAAGCAGCCTTGAGATGCATTCATCCCCGGCGTGAACGCCGGGGCTTTCTGTAAGAGCCCCGGTAAGGCCGGAACTCCCCTACACAGCCGGGGAGTCGGCGGCGGCTTCGTATGACGGCCACTGTTCGTGCCAGCGCCGGTCCGCCTCCAACTGCGAGGCCAGCGACACCAGCAACGGCTCGCTGTCCGCCGGGCCGAGCAACTGCGCGCCGACCGGGAGCCCTTCGCCGACGAAGCCCGCGGGCACGTTCACGCCCGGCCAGCCGAGGATGTTCCACGGCCAGGCGTACGGGCAGGCGGCGATCATGGCCCGGTCGGTGCCGAAGCCGCTCAGGCCGAGCATCGCGCCGATCCGCGGCGGGGGAGCGGCGGTGGTCGGCGCGAGCAGTACGTCGTAGGTGTCGAAGAGCGCGCCGACACGCTGTTGCAGCGCGGCCTCGGCACGGCGGGCCGCCCGCAGCGGCGCCCCGCCGAGCAGCCGGCCAAGGCGCGCGGCGTCGTGGGTGCGCCGGTCGAGGAGCTCGGGGAACGGCGCGTCGCGCACGCGTTCCGCGATGCCGGCCGTGGCGCGCGGGACGAACGTGAGCCCGATCCGCCCGTAGCGCGGTTCGGCCTCCTCCACCGTGTGACCGAGCCCGGCGAGCCGCTCCGCGAGCGCGAGGACCTTCGCGCGTACGGCGGGGTCGAGCCGTGCGGGCACCGCGGTGAAGGGCGGCTTCAGCGACAGCGCGATGCGCAGCCGGCCCGGATTGCGGCCCACGGCGTCGCTGACGCGCAGCGTGGCGGGCCGATGCAGGTCGCCGGCGTGACTGCCGCTCGCCGCGTCCAGCAGCAGGGCCGCGTCCGCGACCGTGCGGGCGAGCGTGCCGTTGACCGTGATGCCGTGGAAGGACTCCGGGCGCGGCCAGGTCGAGATCCGGCCGCGCTGCGGCTTGATGCCGACCAGATGGGTCCAGGCGGCCGGGATGCGCACGGAGCCCGCGCCGTCCGAGCCCAGCGCGGCGGGCACCAGACCGGCGGCCACGGCCGCCGCGGAGCCCCCCGAGGAGCCGCCCGGAGTGTGCCCGTGGTGCCAGGGATTGCGGGTCGCGCCGAAGGCGGGGCCCTCGGTGAAGGGCCACTGGCCCAGCTCGCAGGTGTTGGTCTTGCCGATCACGACCGCGCCGGCCGCGCGCAGCCGGCGTACCGCCTCGCCGTCCTTCGCCACCGGCGGGAAGTCGCCCGGGCAGCCGAACGCGGTCGGCTCGCCCGCCACGTCCATGTCGTCCTTGACCGCCAGCGGCACCCCCAGCAGCGGCAGCCGCCGGCCCGCCGCCAGCTCCCTGTCCGCCGCGTCGGCCTCCGCGAGGGCGGCCTCGGCGCGCACCAGCCGGAAGGCGTTCACCGTGGGCCGGGCCGCCTCGATCCGGGCGAGCGTCCGCTCGACCAGCTCGCGCGAACTCACCTCACCGGCGGCCAGCGCACGCGCGCTCTCCGTCAGTCCTGGGGCACGGTCGGGAGCCATCCGGGTCACCTCCGAAGACGTTGTCTACCGAACGGTAACCTCTGGGCAGGTTCACCGGTACGGGACACGCAACCTCCTTTGCGGAAGCGGTAGTTCCGTGATCCGGGGAGCTGCCCGGACGGCCCCGGCACACAGCGGCGTTCGGGCCCCTGGAAGGATGCGGTACGTCATGGTGCAGATACCGAAGCAGTCCGCCCAGCCGGCGCCCGCACAGCGACCCGTGCCGACCAGTGCCGATGTGGCACGCCTCGCGGGTGTCTCGCGCGCGACCGTCTCGTACGTCCTGAACAACACCAGCGCCGTCCGGATCAGTGAACCCACCCGGCTCCGGGTCCGCGAGGCCGCCGAGGAACTCGGATATGTCCCGCACGCGGCCGCCCGCAGCCTGCGCGCCGGACACAGCCGCATGGTCCTGATGCCCGCCCCGACCGTGCCCGTGGGCCCGCTCTACCACCAGTTCTTCACCGAACTCCAGTCGGCGCTCGGCCGGCTCGACTACACCGTCGTGCAGTACGGCAGCGTCGGTCTGCGCGGCGACGAGGCCGCCCGCGCCTGGGCCGAGCTGCGGCCGGTCGCCGTCCTGGTGCCCGGCAGCGGGCTCGGCCCGCAGGGTGTGGCGGTCCTCAAGCGGGCCGGCGCCCGCGCCGTGGTCACGCTGGGCCCCGAACGGGTGGAGGGTGCCCACGCGCTGCTCATGGACCACGGCCGGGTCGGCCACTGCGCGGGCGTCCATCTGCTGTCCGGGGGCCGCCGCCGCATCGGCGTGGTGATGCCCGAGGAGAGCGGCCTGGAGATCTTCGCCCGGCCCCGCCTCGACGGCGTACGGCGGGCCCTGCGCGGCACGGACGCGACGGTGGCCGAACTGCCCCTGGCGTACGAGGAGGAGGACGCCGCCCGGCTCGCGGCGCGCTGGCGTGAGCTGGGCCTCGACGCCGTCTTCGCGTACAACGACGAGTACGCGATGCTCCTCATGCGCGCCCTTCAGGACGAAGGGGTCGCCGTACCGGACGAGACCGCCGTCGTCGGCGCCGACGACCTCATGCTCGGCCGGCTGCTCCGGCCCCGGCTGAGCACCGTCCACATCGAGCTGCCCTCCGGCCGCGACCTCGCCGAACTGGTCGACCGCGCGGTCCGCGAACCGGGCCGCGAGCCCGAGACGCACGAGGTGCTGGGAGCGCGGATCGTGCACCGCGCGTCGAGCTGAGAGAGGCTGGGCCTGTTCGCCCGGCCCGTGCGCGGTCGGGCCGGTCCCCGTGCCGGAGCTTCGCCCCGGCGGCATCGGACACCGGAGGTGCGTCATGCGGACCACGGTCGGCATCATCGGCGGCGGCCCGGCAGGGCTTCTGCTGGCCCGGCTGCTGCACCGGACGGGGATCGACTGTGTCGTGCTGGAGAGCAGGACGCGCGCGTACGTGGAACGGCGCCAGCGGGCCGGGATGCTGGAGCAGGGCACGGTCGACGCGCTGCGCGCCTGCGGGGCGGGGGAGCGGCTGGACGCCGAGGGCCTGGTCCATCACGGGATCGAGCTGCGCTTCGAGGGCGAGCGCCACCACATCGACTTCCCCGGGCTCACCGGCGGCCGCACGGTCACGATCTACGCCCAGACGGAGATCGTGAAGGACCTCGTCGCCCTCCAACTCGATGGTGGACCACCCCTGTTGTTCGAGGCCGAGGCGCTCGCCGTGGAGAAGCCGGAGAGCGGCTCGCCCGTCGTGCGGTTCGTGCACGAGGGACGGGAGCGGACGCTCGGCTGTGACTGGGTGGTGGGCTGCGACGGCTCCCACGGCGTCGCGCGCGCCGCGTTCCCGGCCGGCACGAGCCGCTCGTACGCGCACGACTACCCGTACTCCTGGCTCGGGATCCTCGCCGATGTGCCGCCCTCCTGCGAGGAGTTGGTCTATGCCCGGGGTGCCACCGGCTTCGCCCTGCACAGCATGCGCTCCCCGTCGGTGTCCCGGCTCTACCTCCAGGTCCCGAACGGCACCGACACCGCCGACTGGCCCGACGACCGCATCTGGGGCGAACTGGCCGCGCGCTTCGCGGTCGACGGGGACTGGCGGCTGGAACGCGGCCCCGTCACCGCCAAGTCGGTCACGCCGATGCGCAGTTGGGTCCATGAGCCGATGCGCCACGGGCGGCTGTTCCTCGCCGGGGACGCCGCCCACATCGTGCCGCCGACCGGCGCCAAGGGACTCAACCTCGCCGTGTCCGACGTACGGCTCCTGGCGCGCGGCTTCGCCGAGCTGCACCGCACCGGATCGGTCGAACTCCTGGATATCTACTCGGAGTTGGCCCTTGAACGGGTGTGGCAGGCCACGCGCTTCTCGTACGACATGACTAGGATGTTGCACGCTCAACCAGATGGGGATGCCTTCGAACACCGGATGCAGCTCGCGCGGCTGCGCCGGATCACGGCATCCCGTCCCGCCGCCGCCGAACTGGCCGCGAACTACACGGGACTTCCGCTCGCCCAGAGCCGCAGGGGCCTGCTGAGTCCCGCTGGTGATCAGTGAACGATCGGAGAGCCGACATGCCGTTGCTCGACCCCACGACCTGGCAGTCCCGCCCGCTCTCGGGCGATGAGCACACCGTCACCGAGCCCGCCACCGGCGAGAGCCTCGGCACCGTCACGCTCGCCGCCGCCGAGGACATCGCGACGGCCGCGCGGACCGCCCGCGCCGCGCAGAGCGAGTGGGCCAAGGCCCCGCACTTCGCGCGAGCCGCTGTACTGCGCCGGGCCGGGGACCTCTTCGCCGCGCACGCCGACGAGCTGCGCGACTGGATCGTGCGGGAGTCCGGTTCCATCCCGGGCAAGGCGGACTTCGAGCTGCACGTCGCCGCCCAGGAGTGCTACGAGGCGGCCGCCCTCGCCTCGCGCCCGACGGGCCAGGTCCTGCCCTCGGAGGCGCCGCGCCTGTCGTACACGCGCCGTGTACCGGTCGGTGTCGTGGGCGTGATCGCGCCCTTCAACGCGCCGCTGATCCTCTCGATCCGCTCGGTCGCCCCGGCGCTCGCGCTCGGCAACGGGGTCGTTCTGAAGCCGGATCCGCGCACGGCCGTGTGCGGCGGCCTCGCGCTCGCCGCCGTCTTCGCCGAGGCGGGGCTTCCCGACGGGCTGCTGCAGGTGCTGCCCGGCGGCCCCGAGGCCGGCCGGGCCCTGGTCGCCGACCCGCTGGTCCCGGTCATCTCCTTCACCGGCTCGACCGCCGCCGGACGCGCGGTCGGTGAGGCGGCAGGCCGCCATCTCAAGCGCGCACACCTGGAGTTGGGCGGAAACTCAGCCCTGGTCGTCCTGGAGGACGCCGATCTCGACGCGGTCATCTCCACGGCGGCCTGGGGGTCGTTCTTCCACCAGGGCCAGATCTGCATGACGACCGGCCGCCATCTGGTCCACGCCTCGCTGTACGAGGAGTACGTCGAACGGCTCGCCGCCAAGGCCGACTCGCTGGCCGTCGGCGACCCGCACCGCGAACAGGTGCACCTCGGCCCCATCATCGACGAGGCCCAACTCGCCAAGATTCGGGGGCTGGTCGAGTCCAGCACGGCCGGTGGCGCGAAGCTGGCGGCGGGCGGCACGCACGACCGGCTCTTCTACCGGCCGACGGTGCTCGCCGGAGTCGACGACGCGACCCCGGCGTACGCGGAGGAGGTTTTCGGCCCGGTCGCGCCGGTGCGTTCCTTCAACACCCTCAACGAGGCGGCAGCCCTGGCCTCCGCTGGACCGTACGGCCTCTCCCTGGGCATCGTCACCCGGGACACCGCACGCGGCCTGGACCTCGCCGAGCGCATCCCGACCGGTATCGCCCACATCAACGACCAGACCGTCAACGACGAGGCCGTCGCGCCCTTCGGCGGTACCGCCGCCTCCGGCACCGGCGCCCGCTTCGGCGGCGAGGCCAATCTGGAGGCCTTCACCGACATACGGTGGACGACGGTGCGCGGGGACGTGGCCGCGTACCCGTTCTAGACCCCGGGGCTCGGGCGCACCCGGCCCCGGGCTCGCGCGTACGTGGTTCGGGGCCTACTCGGCGCCGTCGACCCGCTCGGTTCCCTGGGCCTGTTCGGTGCCCTTGGCCTGCTGGGCCGCGACCGACCTGCGGACCTCGTCCATGTCCAGCTTCCGGGCCTGTCCGATGACGTCGTCCAGGGCGGCGGCGGGCAGTGCCCCGGGCTGGGCGAAGATCGCGACCTGGTCACGGACGATCATCAGGGTCGGAATCGACTGGATGTCGAAGGCGGCCGCCAGCTCCGGCTGCGCCTCCGTGTCGACCTTGGCGAAGACCAGGTCCGGGTTGGCCTCGGCGGCCTTCTCGTAGACCGGGGCGAACTGACGGCACGGCCCGCACCAGGACGCCCAGAAGTCGATCAGGACGAACCCGTTGTCCGTGACCGTCTGGTCGAAGTTCTCCTTGGTGAGCTCAACGGTGCTGCTCATTCCTTTTCCCTCTTCCTGATGTCCGGGTCATGCCGGTTTCCACAACGCCACCCGTAGGGGGCGTATTCCGCGCCCGTACCCGTGTGGCCACGGCGCACACCAGCAACCAGACTGGCCCCATGACGGAAACGGAATCCATCGCCTACGACGTCGTGGTGCTCGGTGCCGGACCCGTGGGGGAGAACGTCGCCGACCGCGCCCGCGCCGCCGGCCTCTCCACCGCGGTCGTGGAGAGCGAACTGGTCGGCGGCGAGTGCTCGTACTGGGCGTGCATGCCCAGCAAGGCTCTCCTGCGCCCGGTCATCGCCCGCGCCGACGCCCGCCGGGTACCCGGCCTCTCCCAAGCGGTGCAGGGCCCCCTCGACGCCCCCGCGGTGCTCGCCCACCGCGACTACTACACCTCGAACTGGAAGGACGACGGCCAGCTCGCCTGGCTGGACGGCATCGGAGCCGACTTCTACCGCGGACACGGCCGGCTCGCCGGATCGCGCACCGTGACGGTCGACGGGCCCGACGGCGAACGCCGGGTGCTGACCGCCCGGCACGCGGTCGCCGTCTGCACCGGCACCCGCGCCCTGCTCCCCGATCTGCCGGGACTCTCCCAGGTCAAGCCATGGACGAGCCGCGACGCCACCAGCGCGCACGCCGTGCCCGGACGGCTGATCGTGGTGGGTGGCGGTGTGGTCGCCGCCGAGATGGCCACGGCCTGGCAGGCCCTCGGCTCCCAGGTCACCCTCCTGGTCCGCGGCAAGGGCCTGCTGCCCCGCATGGAGCCCTTCGCCGGGGAACTGGTCGCCGAGGCGCTGACCGAGGCGGGCGCGGACGTGCGTACCGGGACGTCGGTGACCGCGGTCTCGCGCGAGGGCTCGACCGTGGTCGCCCTGACGGACACCGGTGACCGCATCGAGGCCGACGAGATCCTCTTCGCCACCGGCCGCGCGCCCCGCACGGACGACCTGGGCCTCGACACCGTCGGCCTGGAGCCGGGCAAGTGGATCGAGGTCGATGACAGCCTCCGGGTCATCGGCAGCGAGTGGCTGTACGCGGTCGGCGACGTCAACCACCGTGCCCTGCTCACCCACCAGGGCAAGTACCAGGCCCGGATCGCGGGCGCCGCCATCGCCGCCCGCGCCGCCGGGGTTCCGCTGCTGGAGACGGACCCCTGGGGCGCGCACGCCGCGACCGCCGACCACGCGTCCGTCCCGCAGTGCGTCTTCACCGACCCCGAGGCGGCGGCCGTGGGTCTCTCCCTCGCGGAGGCGGAGCAGGCCGGCCACCGGGTCCGGGCCGTGGACGTCGACATGGCCTCGGTGGCCGGCGCCGGACTGTACGCGGACGGCTACCGGGGCAAGGCCCGTATGGTCGTCGACCTCGACCGCCGGATCATCCTCGGTCTGACCCTGGTCGGTCCCGGCGTGGGCGAACTGATCCACTCCGCGACCGTCGCCGTCGTCGGTCAGGTGCCGATCGACCGCCTGTGGCATGCCGTCCCGTCCTACCCGACGGTCAGCGAGGTGTGGCTGAGGCTCCTGGAGGCGTACCGGGACGCGTGACGCGCCGACGCCTACGGCACACGGGCGTCCCCGCTCGGGTGGCCCCGAGCGGGGACGCCGGGGCCACGCGCGCCGCGCGACCCGGGGCAGCACACGGGGCAGCACACGGGGCAGCACACGGGGCACAGCGTCGTGCGCCGCCCCGTGTGCCGTCGTACTCCCGGGTGTCAGGCCGGTGACACCAGCTCCCGGTATTCCTCGCTCCACAGATCCTCGTCCGCGTCCGGGAGGAGCAGCACCCGGTCCGGCCGCAGGGCGTCGATGGCTCCCGCGTCGTGCGTGACCATCACGAGCGCGCCCGGGTACGTGGCCACCGCGGCGAGGACCTCGGCGCGGGAGGCGGGGTCGAGGTTGTTGGTGGGCTCGTCCAGGAGGAGCACGTTCGCGCCGGAGTGGACGAGCCCCGCGAGGGCGAGTCTGGTCTTCTCGCCTCCCGAGAGGACACCGACCCGCTTGTCGGCGTCGTCGCCCGTGAACAGGAACGAGCCGAGCACCCGGCGCACCTCGCCGTCGGTGAGATGCGGCGCGGCGGCGGCCAGTTGGCCGCGGACCGTGCCGGCGGGGTCGAGCGTGTCGTGCTCCTGCGCGAAGTAGCCGAGGCGCAGACCGTGCCCGCGCACCACCCGCCCGCTGTCCGGGCTGTCGTGACCGGCGAGCAGACGCAGCAGCGTGGTCTTGCCCGAGCCGTTCGGGCCGAGGATCACGAGGCGGCTGCCCCGGTCGACGGCGAGGTCGACGCCGCGAAGGACCCGCAGATCGCCGTACGACTTGGTCAGTGCGACCGAGCCGAGCGGCATCCGTCCGCACGGGGCGGGTTCGGGCAGCCGGATCCGGGCGGCCTTCTCCGCCTGCCGGACCGGTTCCAGTCCGGTGAGCAGACGGTCGGCACGGCGGGCCATGTTCTTCGCCGCGACGGCCGTCGACACATGCGCGCGCATCTTGTCGGCCTGTGCGTGCAGCGCCGCCGCCTTCCGCTCGGCGTTCGCCCGCTCCCGGACCCGCCGCCGATCGTCGGCGTCGCGCTGGGCGAGGTAGGCCGCCCAGCCGGTGTTGTGGACGTCGAGCGTCGCGCGGTGCGGGTCCAGGTGGAAGACGCGGTTGACCACGTCGGCCAACAGGGAGGTGTCGTGACTGATGAGGACGAGCCCTGCCTGATGACCGCTCAGGAAACCGCGCAGCCAGGTGATCGAGTCGGCGTCCAGGTGGTTGGTCGGCTCGTCGAGGAGCAGCGTGCCGCTGTCCGCGAACAGGATGCGGGCGAGCTCGACCCGGCGTCGCTGCCCGCCGGAGAGCGTGCCGATCGGCTGGTCCATCACCCGGGAGGGCAGCCCGAGGCCCGCGGCGAGGCGGGCCGCCTCCGCCTCGGCCGCGTACCCGCCGAGCGCCTGGAACTCGGCCTCGGCGTGCGCATAGGCGTTCATCGCGCGCTCGGATCCGTCGGCCATCGCGGTCCCGGCCGCCCGCAGGGCCCGTACGGCACGGTCGAGGCCCCGGGCCGACAGGATCCGGTCGGTGACGGTCACCGCGGGGTCGGCCGCGCGCGGGTCCTGGGGGAGGTAACCGACCGCCCCGGTGCGGGAGACGGATCCGGCGGCGGGACGCTGCTGCCCCGCGAGCGTGCTCAGGAGGGTGGTCTTGCCGGCACCGTTACGGCCGACCAGGCCGATGCGGTCGCCGGGGGAGACGTGGAAGGAGAGGCCGGACAGCAGCAGACGGGCGCCTACGCGCACGTCGACACCGCGAACGGTGATCATGGGAAAACGCTCCAGAAGTCAATCGGCTCAAGGACACACGGGTGGCGTGGAAGCGGGTCCTCGAGCTAAGAGACGCGGGGCGTAGACATACGGCCAGGCTAACCGGACCGACGCCGGACCGCCTCCGATTTGCCGTCCGGGTCATCCCGGCGAGCGCCTGCCACGCGGGCATCCCGCCGCACCGACCGGTGACCGGGTGCCCCGGCGACCGGGTCACCGAGTGCCCCGGTGACCGGGTGAGCGCGAATCTGGTGACCCGGCAGGCGGAAGGTCTCCGGCACTCCGCTGTCTTACAGCGCGGCGGTTCGGTGGTGTGGCGGTCCGACGGTTCGGCGGCTGATCGGTCCAGCGGCCCGCCCGACAAGCCGGGTGGGCCGCTGGCGTCCGCCCGGCGACCCGGTGGCGTCCACCGGTGGGCTCGGCGGCGTCCCGCCGGTGACCTGACGGCGTCCGGCCGGTGGGGCTCGATGGCGTCCGGCCGGTAGGCCCGTGACGTCCTGCCCGTGACGTCCTGCCCGTGACGTCCTGCCCGTGACGTCCTGCCCGTGACGTCCTGCCAGGACGTCAGCCCGGCAGGGTGAAGCCGAGTGCCTCGGCTGCCAGTTGCGGCGTCGGCTGGGCCCAGAGTTCCGCTGTCGCCTGGTTCGAGGAGAGCGAGCGAAGCTCGGCGTGGTCGAGATAGAGCGTGCCGTCCAAGTGATCCGTCTCGTGCTGGACGATGCGCGCGGGCCAGCCGCTGAACACCTCGTCGACCGTTCGCCCGTACTCGTCCAGAGCCGTCAGCCGCACCTCGGTGTGCCGGGCCACCACGGCCTGCCAGCCCGGAACGCTCAGGCAGCCCTCGAAGAACGCGGCCCGCCCCGGACCGATCCCGTCGTACGACGGATTGACCAGCACCCGGAACGGCTGCGGCACCCGCCCACGTACGACGCGCACCTCGTCCGACACCGGCGCCGGGTCCTCGACGACGGCGATCCGCAGCGGCACGCCGACCTGGGGCGCGGCGAGGCCGACTCCCGGCGCCGCGTGCATCGTGGCGCGCAGAGCGGCCACGAACCGGGCCAGCAGCCCCGGATCCAACTGCCCGTCGAACGGCTCCGCGCCCCGGCGCAGCACCGGGTCACCGGCCGCGACGATCGGCAACGGACCCTCATGGCCGAGGAGTTCCTCGACCAGGTCGCTCAGAGTGATGCGCGGGGCGCTGCGGTCGCGTTCGGATGCCATCGCGCCAGGATGCCAAGCCGGATCGAGCCGATCGAGGCGGCGCAGGGCGAGTCCCGTGACTTTCACCGTGTGACGCAGGCCACACGCAGGCCCGGGAACTCGCCGCCCGCGCGCCCCGACTACTGGACCGCCACCGGCGAAGGGAGCCCAACTCCCCGGCCCACGGCCCCTTTCCGTCCCCTGCCCGACCGGAGAACACCGCCGATGTCCACCACTCCCTCCCCGGCGACGGACGCGACCCCGCGGCCCGCCGCACCCGCACCGGTGCGAAGCGTCCGGTCCGTCCTGCGCCCGCTGATCCTGCGCCTGCACTTCTACGCGGGCGTGCTCGTCGCCCCTTTCCTGCTGGTGGCCGCCACGACCGGCCTGCTCTACGCCGCCTCGTTCCAGGCCGAGAAGATCGTGTACGCGCATGAACTGACCGTCCCCGTCGGTGACCACGGACTGTCGCTGTCCGAGCAGGTCGCGGCGGCCCGCACAGCCCACCCCGAGGGCACGGTCTCGGCCGTCCGCCCCTCCCCGGAGGCGGGCGCCACCACGCGGGTCCTGCTCTCCGGCGTCCCGGGTGTCGACCCCGACCGCACCCTCGCGGTGTTCGTCGACCCGTACACGGCGAAGGTGCGCGGCTCACTGGAGCAGTACGGCTCCACCGGCGCGCTGCCGCTGCGCACCTGGCTCGACGGGTTGCACGGCAACCTCCGGCTGGGCGAGAGCGGCCGGCTGTACAGCGAGCTCGCCGCGAGCTGGCTCTGGGTGATCGCGGGCGGCGGCCTTGTGCTGTGGTTCGGCCGCCGCCGGGACCGCCGCAAGGTGCGCGGAACCAGCGGCCGCCGCCGCACCCTCGGACTGCACGGCGCGGTCGGCGTCTGGGCGGCCGTCGGGTTCGTCTTCCTCTCCGCGACGGGCCTGACCTGGTCGACGTACGCCGGGGCCAACATCGACACCCTGCGGACCTCGCTCCATCAGGCCACCCCGTCGATCTCGGCGACGACCAGCGGCGACCATGCGGGCCACGGCGGTTCGGGAACCGGCGCCGGAACCGGTCAAGGGAAGAAGGCGGCCTCGCAGGGCCTCGACACGATCCTCGCGGCCGCCCGCGCCAAGGGCCTCGGTGACCCCGTCGAGATCGTTCCGCCCGCCGACGCGTCCTCGGCGTACGTCGTGAAGCAGATACAGCGCAGCTGGCCCGAGAAGCAGGACGCGGTGGCCGTGGACCCGGCGAGCGGCGAAGTGGTCGACGAACTCCGCTTCGCCGACTACCCGTTGCTCGCCAAACTGACCCGCTGGGGCATCGACGCCCACACCGGAACGCTCTTCGGCCTGGTCAACCAGATCGCCCTGATGGCGCTCGCGCTCTCGCTGATCCTGCTCATCGTGTGGGGCTACCGCATGTGGTGGCTGCGCGGCCGTGCCTCCGCGTTCGGCCGGCCGATCCCGCGCGGAGCCTGGCAGCACGTGCCGCCGCAGATCCTGGTCCCGGCGCTCGCGGCCGTCGCCGTCCTCGGCTACTTCGTCCCGCTGCTGGGCATCCCGCTCACCGTGTTCATCGCCGTCGACGTGCTCCTCGGAGAGATCGCACACCGGAGGAGCGGGCGCACAGTGGCGGCGGGTTGACGCGAACCTTGACCCGGTGTCGCCTGTCCGGTCCGGTCCGGTCCGTACCGGCACGCGGCGGTGGCCTGTTCGGTCCGGTCCGTACCGCTGCGGGTACGCCCTCGGGCCCACCCGTACTCGCCGCAGGCGCCCCCTTCGGGCCCACCCGTACCTGCCGCAGGCGCCCCCCTAGGCCCAGCCCGTACCCGCCGCAGGCACCCTTCTCGACCCCACCCGTACCCACCGCAGGTAGGCCCCTCGGCCATCCACACCCGCCGCAGGCGCTCCCCTCGGGCTAGCCCGCACCCGCCGCCCGGGCTGTCGGGTCGCCCGGCACGCGGGAAGGCCGGTCACCGAGGTGACCGGCCTTCCCGGCAGGGGCCCCGAACCCGGAATCACCCGGGTTCGGATCGGATCAAGCCCGTTCGGAGTCGAGGTCGAAGTCGCCCGCGAGTGCGGACGCGATCCGCAGGTGCGACGCCGCCTCGTCGGGCCGGCCGAGGCGCTGGAGCGTGCGTCCCAGCATCAGCCGGGCGTAGTGCTCGACCGGGTCGAGCTCCACGAGCGCGCGCAACTCGGCTTCGGCGCGGCGCAGTTGGGCCGAGTGGTAGTAGGAGCGCGCCAGCAGCAGCCGGGGTCCGGTCTGCTCCGGCACCTCCTCGACCAGTCCGCCCAGCACCCGCGCCGCCGCGGCGTAGTCCTTGGCCTCGAAGAACAGCTGCGCCCGATCCCAGCGCTCCGCGGCCGTCCCGTGGTCGTAGTACGTCATGTCCACCACTGACCTCCTTCGACGGGCCACAACCAGGCCGGTTGGTTGAATATTCCACGAACCGTCGGGGAGCGCCCAAGGGTGCCCCGGGGTGTCTACGCGTCGGCGAGTTCCGCGTTGGCCCGCTCCGTGACGAGGGCCAGCACGCGCCCGGCGGTCGCCAGGTCCTCGGCCGGGATCCCGCCGTACACCCGGGCGGCGATCGCGTTGCCGGCGGTGCGGATCGACTCGAACAGCTCCCGGCCGCCGTCCGTGAGGGACACCTGCTCGGGCGTCGGCTCCACCAGGAGCTCGCGTGCCGTCATCTCCTCGACGGTCCGCCGGGCCGCCGACTCCTCGATCTTCAGTCCGCCGGTCAGCCGGCCCACGAGCCGGGCGCGCTCGACGGTGCCGCCGTTGTCGGATACGGCCCGCAGGGCCACGGACTGCTCGAAGGTGGTGCCGCTGCGGGCCAGCACCCGCTCCAGGGCGGCGCGGCTCGCGTAGTGGGCGAGGCCGATGACCTGGCCGTTGACGGGGGGAACAGGGGTGGTCATGACTACTCCTCGGGTGAAGCCTCTTCGGAATCGGAAGGGAGGGGAGCCTCGCCGGAACGCGGCTCGGCTCCGGTGTGCGGATCGAGCTGTACGTCGAGCAGGGCGGCCACCTCGCGGCTGAACGCCCGTGTGCGCTCACCGCCGAGACCGCCCAGTGGTTCGAGAAGCTGCTCCAGCAGGCCCTGGACCACGGTGATCGCACGGAGGGTGGTCGCGCGCCCGTCCTCGGTGAGGGACAACCGCACCGCACGGGGGTCCGCCGGATCCCGGGTGCGGTCGAGAAGGCCCGCCGTCTCCAGGGAGCGGGCCAGCTTCGAGACGTAGAGCGGTTCGAGTCCGGTGTGGTCGGCGAGCCGGCGCTGACTGGGCCGATGTCCGTCCCGGTTCATGCTGTACAGCGACGCCACCAGCGAGTACTGCGCGTGCGTCAGGCCCAGCGGGCCCACGGCCCGGTCGACCGCGACACGCCATTTCATCGACAGGCGCCAGACGAGGAAACCGGGCGTCGCGTACTCGGATACCGACTTCGCTGAACTCATACAAGAAACAGTACATGGCTATTATGTACATGGCTACTGTTTCCTCGAACGGCCCGCCGTATGGCGTACGGACCTGGGGCCCGTCTCCCGGGCCTCAGTGCCGGTTCTGAGCCAAGTGCCCCTCAATGGGCGGATCGATAGCCTGACGAGAGGTCCCCGACGGGCTAGGTTGGGCGCCATGAGCAATCTTGATCGGGAGGCGGTTCCCGCCCCCTGCGGTGGCCGCGGGTTCGTGGTGGCCGAGCCGGTGCGCGAACTCCTCAGCCCCCGCCGGGTCAAGCTCGGCGAGTCCACCGAAGTCCGCCGTCTGCTGCCCAACCTGGGCCGGCGGATGGTCGGCGCGTGGTGCTTCGTCGATCACTACGGGCCCGACGACATCGCCGACGAGCCCGGCATGCAGGTTCCGCCGCACCCGCACATGGGCCTGCAGACGGTCAGCTGGCTGCACGAGGGTGAAGTGCTGCACCGCGACTCCACGGGCAGCCTCCAGACGATCCGCCCGCGCGAACTCGGCCTCATGACCTCGGGTCACGCCATCAGCCACTCCGAGGAGAGCCCCCGCGAGCACTCCCGCCTGCTGCACGGAGCGCAGCTCTGGGTCGCCCTGCCGGACACCCACCGGCACACCGACCCGCGGTTCGAACACCACGCCGAACTGCCCGTCGTCACCGCCCCCGGCCTGCGGGCCACGCTCCTGCTGGGCACGCTCGACGGCACGGCCTCGCCCGGCACGACGTACACGCCGATCGTCGGCGCCGACCTGGCCCTCGCGAGCGGTGCGGACGTACGCCTGCCGCTGGAGCCCGACTTCGAGTACGCCGTGCTCGCCATGTCCGGTGAGGCCCATGTCGACGGAGTGCCGGTGGTCCCCGGCTCGATGCTCTACCTCGGCTGCGGCCGCACCGAGCTCCCGCTGCGCGCCACGACGGACGCCGGCCTCATGCTCCTGGGCGGTGAGCCGTTCGAGGAAGAGCTGATCATGTGGTGGAACTTCATCGGGCGGTCCAACGAGGATATCGCCCAGGCCCGTTCGGACTGGATGAAGGGCTCCCGATTCGGTGAGGTGGTGGGGTACGACGGGGCACCACTGACCGCTCCCGAACTCCCGCCTGGCCCGCTGAAACCGCGCGGAAGGGTGCGCTGACCTGGGGTTCCAGCTCTAGCGCACGCCTCCCGCGGGGCGGCTGTCCCCGCTCGGCACCCGGTGTTCCCGAGGGGCGATCGCTCCTCGGGAACACATCGAGGGACAAAGCTGCGTTCGCATGTCTCGCCATCTGTAGACGGGTTTAGTCAGCCTGATGCTGACCCAGTGCTGACTTTCCTGACGGAACGTCAGCACTATTGTGTTGCTGTCGCAGCTGTTGGAGCACCCGCCCCGGAGCTGCCGCTCGCGTGTTGGCCAGGCCGATGCTGACCTTGGTGCCTTGTGCTGGGGCAAGGCACCACCACGTGCCTGGGCAGCGATGCTGAGGAGAGGTTCGTGACGAGGGGGCTTTGTGGGAATCCGCCAATGCCCCGGCGTGCTGCTGCTGCCCTACTCACCCCTTGGGCGGACCGCCATGGGGAGAGTGCAGTTGTAGCGGCGGGTCCCGGAAGCGGCTTGTCGGCAAGTCGGGCTCTGCTTCAGAACGGGTGAGTGGCAGTCAGCAGATTCTTCGTCTGCTGGTGGTACACGGGTGTGCTGCCTGCTGACCTGCGCAGATGGCGTACGCCAGAGGTTCTGCGCGGTGCTTTGGCCCGCGACTGGTCCGGATCTTGGATTGAGAGAGGAGGCAGGATGGTCTCCAGTCGAAGATGAGGCGGACGGTCCCGGCGTGCGGTGCCTCGGTCGTCATCAACGGCCTTGGCTGATTCGCTGGTTCGGGATCGGAGTGCGGCGAGATGAACAGGCCGGACACGAGGGGGGCCGTCTTTGCTGCGGATTTGGTCGGCGAGCATGTCGAACCATTGACCGTCGTCGACCTGAGTCGGGCCGACCTTCAGGGCCGCCTGCGGGCGCACGGGTGCCGATGAGGGGCAGGGGCGCCCCTGTCCAGTCGGCGTTCTGTGTGTTCGGATCCTTGACCCCCGCTCGGCCCTCCATAATGCTGTGTTGCGACACGTGAGATACGTGCCGTAATAAGCAACATTTGAATCAGATCTCGTACCAGCTGAGGAGTGGCCATGACTCACCAGGTCCGTGCTGTCGTCGCGCGGGGGAAGGGCGCCCCCGTCAGCCTGGAAACGATCATCGTGCCCGACCCCGGCCCGGGCGAGGCGCTGGTGAAGATCGAAGCCTGCGGGGTCTGTCACACCGATCTGCACTATCGCGAGGGTGGCATCAACGACGACTTCCCGTTCCTGCTGGGCCACGAGGCCGCGGGTGTCGTGGAGTCGGTGGGGGAGGGCGTCACCGACGTCGCTCCAGGTGACTTCGTCATCCTCAACTGGCGTGCCGTGTGCGGGCAGTGCCGGGCCTGTCTGCGTGGACGGCCGCAGTACTGCTTCAACACCCACAACGCCAAGCAGAAGATGACCTTGACCGACGGCACCGAGCTGTCCCCGGCCCTGGGTATCGGCGCGTTCGCGGAGAAGACGCTGGTGGCGGTGGGGCAGTGCACCAAGGTCGACCGGGCGGCATCGGCGGCCGCCGCCGGACTGCTGGGCTGCGGAGTGATGGCGGGCATCGGCGCGGCCATCAACACCGGCAACGTCGGACGCGGTGACAGCGTGGCGGTCATCGGCTGCGGTGGTGTGGGGGACGCGGCGATCGCCGGCGCCCGGCTCGCCGGGGCGGCCACCGTCATCGCGGTCGACATCGATGACCGGAAACTCGAGACTGCGAAGAAGGTCGGCGCGACCCACACCGTCAACTCCAAACAGGGCGATCCGGTGGAGGCCATCCGCGAGCTGACCGGCGGCTTCGGCGCGGACGTCGTCATCGAGGCGGTCGGCCGCCCGGAGACGTACAAGCAGGCCTTCTACGCCCGCGACCTGGCCGGCACTGTCGTCCTCGTCGGCGTACCGACCCCGGAGATGAAGCTCGAACTGCCGCTGCTGGACGTCTTCGGCCGGGGCGGCGCGCTGAAGTCCTCCTGGTACGGCGACTGCCTGCCCTCCCGTGACTTCCCGATGCTCATCGATCTCTACCTGCAGGGCCGACTGGATCTGGACGCCTTCGTCACGGAGACCATCGCACTGGACGAGGTCGAGAAGGCCTTCGAGCGGATGCACGGCGGCGACGTACTGCGCTCGGTGGTGGTCTTCTGATGGCCGGCATGGCGGGTGCGCGCATCGAACACCTCGTCACCTCGGGGACGTTCTCCCTGGACGGTGGCACCTGGGACGTCGACAACAATGTCTGGATCATCGGTGACGACACCGAGGCCGTCGTCATCGACGCTGCGCACGACGCCGCGGCGATTGCCGAAGCCCTCGGCGGACGCACGCTGCGGGCCATCGTGTGCACTCACGCCCACAACGACCACATCGACGCAGCCCCCGAACTCGCCGACCGTACCGGTGCTCAGATCCTGCTCCACGGCGACGACCTGCCGCTGTGGAAGCAGACCCACCCGGAGCGGTCACCCGACGGCGAACTGGCCGACGGGCAGGTCGTCACGGTGGCGGGTGTCGAGCTGACCGTGCTGCACACTCCCGGCCACGCCCCCGGCGCGGTGTGCCTGTACGCGCCGGGCCTGAAGGCACTCTTCAGCGGTGACACGCTCTTCGCGGGCGGACCGGGGGCGACGGGAAGGTCGTACAGCCATTTCGGCACGATCGTCGACTCGATCCGGGACCGGCTGCTGACCCTGCCGGGCGACACGGTCGTGCACACCGGTCACGGGGAGACGACCACCATCGCCGCCGAGGCCCCGCATCTTCAGGAATGGATCGACCGCGGATTCTGACCGCTGCCGACCGCGCGGCGGCAGCCTCGTCTCGATATTCGAAGACGCTCGGCACTTGTTGACGTCTCAGCACTCGATGACGTTGACCGCGAGGCCGCCGCGCGAGGTCTCCTTGTACTTCACCTTCATGTCGGCACCGGTCTCGCGCATCGTCTTGATGACCTTGTCGAGCGAGACCACATGGGTGCCGTCGCCGCGCAGCGCCATTCGTGCCGCATTGATCGCCTTGACGGATGCGAGGGCGTTCCGCTCGATGCAGGGGATCTGGACCAGGCCTCCGACCGGGTCGCAGGTCAGCCCGAGATTGTGCTCCATGCCGATCTCCGCGGCGTTCTCGACCTGCTCCGGCGTGCCGCCGAGCGCCTCGGCGAGACCGGCGGCGGCCATGGAGCAGGCGGATCCGACCTCGCCCTGGCAGCCCACCTCGGCCCCGGAGATCGACGCGTTCTCCTTGAACAGCGCCCCCACCGCGCCGGCGGCGAGCAGAAAGCGGACGGCTCCGTCCTCGTCGGCCCCGGGAACGAAGCGCGTGTAGTAGTGCAGTACCGCGGGCACGATCCCGGCCGCACCGTTGGTGGGCGCGGTGACCACGCGACCGCCCGAGGCGTTCTCCTCGTTGACGGCCAGCGCGAAGAGGTTGACCCAGTCCATGATGTGCAGCGGATCCACATCCTGGGAGTCCTCGGCGAGGCTGCGCAGCAGCTGCGGGGTATCGCGGGGCACCTGCAGCCGCCCGGGCAGGGTGGTCTCGGTCCGTGAACAGCCGCGCTCCACGCACCCCTGCATCACCCTCCAGATCCGCAGCAGGCCGACGCGCACCTCGCTCTCGCTCCGCCGGGACAGCTCGTTGGCGAGCATCACCCTGCTGATCGGCAGGCTGGTCTCGTAGGCGCGCAGCAGCAGTTCGGATGCCGAGCCGAAGGGGAGCGGTACCGGAGCGTCGCCGGGCTTGATGCGGTCGGCACCCGTCGCGCTCCCGTCCACCACGAAGCCCCCGCCCACCGAGTAGTACGTGCGCGCCCTCACCTCGCGGTCATCGTGGTCCCGGGCCGTGAACACCATGCCGTTGGGGTGGAACGGCAGCGTGCGGCGACGGTGCAGCACCAGGTGCTCGGGCTCGCGGAACTCCACCTCCCGGCGGCCCAGCAGCCGTAACCGGTCGGCCTTCATGGACCCGACGGTGTGGGAGCTCGACGGTCCGATGCCCACCTTGAACAGGTCGAAGACGCTGATCGCCACGCCGGCTCCTTCATATGGTGTGTTGTTTATGGCGCAAAGCGTTGCGTAAAAAGCAACATTGAACGAGGGGTCGGCCTGTCCTCTGGATGCCTTGACAAGGGTTTGGGACCGCCCTCAAACTGACGTTGCGCTTACCGCAATCCGTTTCGCTATACGCACCGAGGTGTCATGATGATTCCCGCGTGCCTTCTCGTGGATCTGCCGCGAGGCGAGGCCTACCGGCTAGACATCGATCCGCCGGTTTCGGTGTTCCACACCGATGACGGCGAGGTCTTCGCCATCGATGACACCTGCACCCACCAGGACGCGTCGCTCGCCGACGGCTGGCTGGAGGGCTGCGAGGTGGAATGCCCGCTGCATGCTTCGAAGTTCGACCTCCGGACCGGAGCCGTCGACGCTCCGCCGGCCAAGCGTCCGGTCCGCACCCATGAGGTCCTCATCGAGGACGGCATGATCTACGTCCGGCCGTCCACGGAGGCACCCGACCTGCCGCCCTGTGTTGCGTCCCGGCTCGCCGGAGGTCCCGCGTGAGGACAGTGGCCGTGGTGGGTGCCTCGCTGGCCGGTCTGTCGGCGGCGCGCTCGTTGCGGAAACGGGGGTACGACGGGCGGCTGGTCATCATCGGCGACGAACCGCACCGCCCGTACGACAGGCCGCCGCTGTCCAAGGAGTTCCTGGCCGGTGACATCGGCGAAGCCGATCTCGCGCTGGAGTCGGACGACGAGGACCTGCAGGCCGAGTGGCTGCTCGGCGCCCGCGCCGCCGGACTCGACAGCGCGGATCGCGCCGTGCGGCTCGCCGACGGCCGCGAGGTCCGAGCCGACGGCTTCGTCATCGCGACCGGCGCGGCCGCGCGGACGCTGCCCGGCACCGACGGCCTGGCCGGGGTGCACAGACTGCGCACCCTGGACGACGCCCGCGCCCTGCGGGACGAACTGGCCCTGGGCGGGCGGCTGGTCGTGATCGGCGGCGGGTTCATCGGCGCCGAGGTCGCCTCCACCGCCTGCGCTCTCGGACTCGACGTGACGGTGGTCGAGGCGGCGCCGACGCCGCTCGCCGGACCGCTCGGCGAGACCATGGGCGGCATCGTCTCCGCCCTCCATGCGGACCACGGCGTACGGCTGTTGTGCGGCGTGGGGGTCAAGGGGCTGAGCGGGGAGAGCCGGGTCGACGCCGTCCTGCTCGAGGACGGCCGCAGTATCCCCGCCGACACCGTCGTCGTCGGTGTCGGCGCGCGTCCGTGCGTCGAGTGGCTGGAAGGATCCGGCGTCGCGCTCGACAACGGCGTCAAGTGCGGCGCGGACGGCCGCACCAGCCTCGCCGGTGTGGTCGCCGTCGGTGACTGCGCCTCCTGGTACGACCCCCACGCGGGGATCCACCGCCGCGTCGAGCACTGGACCGGTGCGCGCGAGCGGCCCGACGTGGCCGTGGCCACGCTGCTGTCGTGGGGTGCGGTGGAACCGGGTGTGCCCCGGCCGCCGTACTTCTGGTCGGACCAATACGGCGTGAAGATCCAGTTCGCCGGTCATTCAGCCGGTGCCGACAGTGTGACGGTCGAGGAAGGCGTCCCGGGCGACCGCAGTTTTCTGGCCGTCTACCGTCGTGCCGGGCATCCGGTCGCCGTGCTCGCGATGAACCAGCCGCGGCTTTTCATGCGTTGGCGCAAGCAGCTCACCGCCGCGACATCTTGACATCATCGATGCGGCATTTCATGCTCCTGTTGCGTATAGCACGCAGCGTTGCTCCATACAAAACGCCGTCCGGAGTCGCTCTTCCCGGCGCGTGAATGACCGATCCACGACGTTCTCCGAGGAGTGCACTGTGACCTCGACCAGCCTGCCGGACAGCCTGATCGCCACCCTGCCCGGCTCCTCCTACACGGATCCGGGGACCTTCGCCCAGGAGCAGGAGCGCATCTTCGAAACGATGTGGTTCTGCGCCGTACGCTCCTCGGATCTGGCCAGGCCCGGCGCCTTCCGGACCGTCGAGGTGGGCCGCGAGAGCATCCTGATCACGCGCGCACGGGACAACTCCGTACGCGCCTTCTTCAACGTCTGCCGCCACCGTGGAGCCAAGCTCTGCACCGAGGAGGCCGGCGAGGTCAAACGCGCCTTCCAGTGCCCGTACCACGCCTGGACGTACGACCTGAACGGCAAGCTCGTCGCGGCGCCCAACCTCACGAAGATGCCCGACGTCGGCCGCACCGAGTTCGGCCTGGTGAGCGTGGCCGTCCGTGAATGGCTCGGCTACGTCTGGGTCTGCCTGGCCGAGAACCCGCCGTCCTTCGAGGAGGACGTCCTGGGCGAGGTCGTCGCCCGGCTCGGCGACGTGGAGCCGCTCGAGCACTACGACATCGACAACCTCTCGGTGGGCAAGCGCATCGTCTACGACGTCAAGGCGAACTGGAAGCTCATCATCGAGAACTTCATGGAGTGCTACCACTGTGCCACGATCCATCCCGAACTCACCGAGGTGCTCCCCGAATTCGCCGACGGCTACGCCGCCCAGTACTACGTCGGCCACGGCGCCGAGTTCGGTGAGGAGGTCCAGGGGTTCACCGTGGACGGCTCCGAGGGTCTCGACCGAATCCCCGGGGTGTCCGACGACCAGGACCGCCGCTACTACGCGATCACCATCAAGCCGCAGGTCTTCATCAACCTCGTCCCTGACCACGTGATCTTCCACCGGATGTACCCGATGGCCGTCGACCGCACGATCGTCGAGTGCGACTGGCTCTACCTCCCGCACGTCGTCGAGAGCGGCAAGGACGTCAGCCGGTCCGTGGAACTCTTCGACCGGGTCAACCGCCAGGACTTCGAGGCCTGCGAGCGCACGCAGCCCGGGATGAGTTCCCGGATGTACGCCAAGGGTGGGGTGCTGGTGCCCAGCGAACACCACATCGGTGCCTTCCACGACTGGGTGCACGAGCGGCTGGGGACCCGGCAGGGATGACTCAGCCCAGGTAACCCATCCGATGGCTGATCTCCTCCGCGCCCTTGACCAGCACCGGAGCGAGCTCGTGCATGCGCTCCTCGGTGAACCGGTATGCGGGGCCGGAGGCGCTGAGTGCCGCGATGACCTCTCCGTCCCGGTCGCGGACCGGCGCGGCCATGGCGTGGAGCCCGATCTCCAGCTCCTCCAGGGTCCAGGCGTAGCCACGCTCCCGAGCCTCGGCGAGATTCTTCTCGAGCTTCGTCTTCGAGGTCAGGGTGTGCGGGGTCACCTTCTTCAGTCCGGCCTCCGACAGCAGCGCGGCGCGGTCCTTGGCCGGCATGTGGGCCAGCAGGACCTTGCCGCTGGAGGTGGCGTGCAACGGGGTCAGTTCACCGACCCAGTTGTGCGCGGTGACGGCGCCCGGGCCGCGGACCTCGTACAGGTTGATCGCGTAGTGCTCCTGCATCACGGCGATGTTGACGGTCTCGCCGATCTCCTCGGCGAGGCGCTCGCAGACCGGGCGGCCCTGCTGGGTGATGTCGATGCGTCCCGTGACCCCGCCGGCCAGGCGTACGATGCCGAAGCCGAGGCGGTATTTGCCGCGCTCGCCCGCCTGCTCCACCAGACCGCGCGCCTCCAGGGCGCCGAGCAGCCGGAACGCGGTCGACTTGTGAACATCGATCTCGGCGGCCACCTCGCTGACGCCGGCCTCGCCGCGCTGGGCCAGGATTTCCAGCACGCTGATGGCGCGGTCGACGGACTGTACCCCGCCGGACTGCGAACCCGTCGTTTCGGTATCTGGACCGTAGTTGCTCATAGCGAAACTATACGCGCAGTAAACAACAGCATGGCAAGTAACAGCGTCGAAACGTAGACCTTGCAAGTTGCGTTGCTCGCAACCTGGTGCGTATAGCGATACCCGTACTAGCATGCCACGCGTATCTACGGCGCGAGCGAGACGAGGCACCATGGCTCCCCTGCAATACGACTTCGTCATCGTCGGCGGTGGATCCGCCGGCAGCGCACTGGCGAACCGACTCTCCGCCGACCCGGGCAACCAGGTGCTGGTCCTGGAGGCCGGCCGGCCCGACTACCCGTGGGATGTCTTCATCCACATGCCCGCGGCGCTGACCTATCCGATCGGCAGCCGGTTCTACGACTGGAAGTACGAGTCCGAACCCGAGCCTCACATGGGCGACCGGCGCATCTACCACGCGCGTGGCAAGGTGCTGGGCGGTTCCAGCAGCATCAACGGCATGATCTTCCAGCGTGGCAACCCCATGGACTACGAGCGCTGGGCCGCCGATGCCGGCATGGAGTCCTGGGACTACGCGCACTGTCTGCCGTACTTCAAGCGGATGGAGAACTGTCTCGCGGCCGACCCCGACGACGAGTTCCGCGGCCACGACGGCCCCCTCGTCCTCGAACGCGGCCCCGCCTCCAACCCGCTGTTCACCGCCTTCCTCAAGGCCGTCCAGGAGGCGGGTCACCCCCGCACCGACGATGTCAACGGCTATCAGCAGGAGGGCTTCGCCCCCTTCGACCGCAACGTCCACAGGGGACGCCGTCTGTCGGCCTCGAAGGCGTACCTCAAGCCCGCGAAGAAGCGGCCCAACCTCACCGTCACCACCCGCGCCCTGGTCACCCGCGTCCTCTTCGAGGGCAAGCGTGCTGTCGGTGTCGAGTACCGGCGGCGCGGCAAGGTCCAGCAGGTGCGAGCCCGCGAGGTCATCCTCTGCGGCGGCGCGATCAACTCTCCTCAGCTGCTGCAGCTCTCCGGCGTCGGCAACGCCGAGGAATTGGGCGCGATCGGTATCGACGTCGTCCACGACCTCCCGGGCGTCGGCGAGAACATGCAGGACCACCTGGAGGTGTACATCCAGTACGCCTGCAAGCAGCCCGTCTCCATGCAGCCGTACATGGCGAAGTGGCGCGCCCCCTTCATCGGCCTGCAGTGGCTCTTCCGCAAGGGCCCCGCCTCGACCAACCACTTCGAGGCCGGCGGCTTCGCGCGCAGCAACGAGGACGTGGACTACCCCAACCTGATGTTCCACTTCCTGCCGATCGCGGTCCGCTACGACGGCTCCTCGCCCGCCGGCGGGCACGGCTACCAGGTGCACGTCGGTCCCATGTACTCCGACGCCATCGGCTCGGTGAAGATCAGGAGCAAGGACCCGAACGAGCACCCGGCGCTGCGCTTCAACTACCTGTCCACGGAACAGGACCGCCGCGAGTGGGTCGAGTCGATCCGCGTCGCCCGCAAGCTCCTCAACCAGCCCGCGCTGGCCCCGTACAACGACGGGGAGATCTCACCGGGCCCGTCCGTGGAGAGCGACGAGGAGATCCTCGCCTGGGTCGCGAAGGAGGGTGAGACCGCCCTGCACCCCTCGTGCACCTGCAAGATGGGCACCGACGAGATGTCCGTCGTCGACCCCACCAGCATGCGCGTGCACGGTGTGGAGGGACTGCGCGTCGTCGACGCGTCGGTGATGCCCTATGTCACCAACGGCAACATCTACGCGCCGGTGATGATGATCGCGGAGAAGGCGGCCGACCTCATCCTGGACAAGGACCCGTTGGCCCCTTCCAAGGCCGCGTACTACCGGTACCGCGACGCCCAGAAGCAGGCCGGTTAGACCTTGGACGGCGAACGCTTCCGGGCGCTGCTGCGCAACGTCCGCTACGAGGTGCTGCCCGCGAAGGCGACCGAGGACAAGGTCCTCGCCCATGTCCCGCGCGACGTCGTCGTCACCGTGACGGCGTCACCGGTCAAGGGCCTGGAACCGACGCTCGACCTCGCCACCCGGCTCACGGCGCACGGCTGTCGCGTCGTCCCGCACGTGCCCGCGCGGCTGCTGCGGGACGACGCGCACCTGAAGGATGTCGTCGACCGGCTCCGGGAGGCTGGCGTCGACGACGTCTTCGTCCCGGCCGGCGACGCCGATCCGCCGGCCGGGGCCTACGACGGGGCACTGCCGGTGCTGCGCAGGCTGAGTGAGCTGGGCAGCCCCTTCGGGCATGTCGGCATCACCGGTTACCCCGAGAGCCACCCGCTCATCCACGACGACATCACCATCCAGGCGATGTGGGACAAGCAGGCGCACGCCACGTACATCGTGAGCAACCTCTGCTTCGACCCGCGCGTACTGGGTGACTGGGTCGGCCGGATACGCCGCCGCGATATCACCCTGCCCGTCCACGTGGGCGTCGCGGGGCCGGTGCAGCGGGCGAAGCTGCTGTCCATGGCGGCGAAGATCGGGGTGGGGGAGTCGACGCGCTTTCTGACCAGGCACGCCTCGTGGTTCCTGCGCTTCGCGACACCCGGCGGTTACTCGCCCGAGCGGCTGCTCGCCCGTTCCGCGGGCGCGCTCTCTTCTCCCTCGGCGGGGGTCGCCGGCCTGCACCTCTTCACCTTCAACCAGATCGCCGAGACCGAGCGGTGGCGCTGCGCTGTGCTTGACCGGTTGGGAGGCTAGCCAGGGGCGCCCTGGGGGAGCCTCACTGGCGCCCGGGGCGCAGCGGGCCTCGCTGGGGGCTGCGCCCCCAGACCTCCCTGTCGCCTCAACGCCTCGTCCTCAAACGCCGGACGGGCTGTTTGTGTCGGCCTGCGCCCCAAGAGCCGGCGTCAGAGGCCGTATACAGCGAAGGGCGGGCCGGATTCCGGCCCGCCCATCGCTCGTGCTCGGCTCAGCGGAAGACAACCGTGCGGTTGCCGTCCACCATGACGCGGCTTTCGCTGTGCCACTTCACCGCGTGTGCGAGCACCTGCGCCTCCACATCCCGCCCGACCGTGACCAGCTCGTCCGGATCGAGCGAGTGGTCCACCCGGACCACGTCCTGATCGATGATCTGTCCCTCGTCCAGGTCCGGTGTCACATAGTGCGCCGTCGCGCCGACAAGCTTCACCCCGCGCGCGTACGCCTGCTGGTAGGGGCGCGCGCCCTTGAAGCTGGGGAGGAAGGAGTGGTGGATGTTGATGGCGCGGCCCTCCAGCTGTTTGCACAGGTCGTCGGAGAGGACCTGCATGTAGCGGGCCAGCACCACCAGGTCGATGTCCAGCTCGCGCACGAGCTCCAGCAGGCGCGCCTCGGCGTCGGCCTTGGTGTCCTTGGTCACCGGGATGTGGTGGAAGGGGACGCCGTAGGTCTCCGCCAGTCCCTCGAAGTCCCGGTGATTGGAGACGATCGCGGGGATATCGATGTTGAGAGCGCTGGTGCGCTGCCGGAAGAGCAGATCGTTGAGGCAGTGTCCGAACTTGGACACCATGATGAGCGTCCGGGTCGGTGTCGAGGCGTCCCAGAGGGTCCAGGAAATCCGGTAGGCCTCGGCGACCGGACCGAATCGGTAACGCAGATTTTTCAAATCGGCGTTTGGATCGGAAACGTCGAAGTGGACCCTCATGAAGAAACGGCCCTGGAGTCGATCATCGAACTGCTGGCTCTCCAGGATGTTGCCGGAGTTCCTGACGAGAAAGCCGCTCACGGCGTGGACCAGTCCGGCGCTGTCCGGACACGAGAGGGTGAGGACGTACTCACGGCCAGGATGCGGTCGAGGGGACATGTGCAGCCTCCGTCGGTGCGTATTGCACAACATGGTGAGCAATACGCAACATGGTTGGGCTTGGCGCCGCTCGTGGTCAAGAGTGGCCGCGCAACTGCCCGCATGGCGAAATCGTCATCTGCCAACCCCTTGACGTATGTCCGCACATTCGCCAGGGTGTTCCACCACAAGCAATACGGTGCACGATGCGCAACGGAATTCGCTCGAAGGGCTCCACACGTGGCAGACCTGTATGTGGACGGAGAATGGCGCGACGCGGTGGCCGGAGGTCACCGGGAAGTCCGCTGTCCCGCTGACGGCACGCTCGCGGCGACCGTGTCAGAGGGGACGCGTCCCGACACTGAGGCCGCGATCGCCGCGGCCCGGCGGGCCTTCGACGAAGGACCCTGGCCGCACACCCCCGAGCGGGAGCGCGGTGCGCTGCTGCTGCGCACCGCCGACCTCATCGAGCGCGACGCCAAGGAATTCGCCCGCGCCGAATCGCTGGACACCGGCAAGCGGCTGGTGGAGAGCGAGTACGACATCGCCGACGTCGTCTCCTGCTTCCGCTACTACGGCGGGATCGGGGGCACCGATGCCGGCCGGGTGATCGACACCGGCCGCGACGACGCCGTCAGCCGCGTCGTCTACGAACCGGTCGGCGTGTGCGGGCTCATCACCCCCTGGAACTACCCGCTGCTCCAGGCGTCGTGGAAGGTCGCGCCCGCCCTGCTCGCGGGCAACACGATCGTCCTCAAGCCCAGCGAGCTCACCCCCTCCACCTCGATCCTGCTGATGCGGGCCCTTGAGGAGGCCGGGCTCCCGGCCGGCGCCGCCAATCTCGTCCTGGGCACGGGCCCCGAGGTGGGCGCACCGCTCTCCGAGGAACCGGCCGTCGACATGGTCTCCTTCACGGGAGGCCTGGAGACCGGCAAGCGCATCATGGCCACCGCCGCCTCGACCGTGAAAAAGGTGGCGCTGGAGCTCGGCGGCAAGAACCCCAACGTCATCTTCGCCGACGCCGATTTCGAGACGGCCGTGGACTTCGCCCTCACGGCCGTCTTTCTGCACTCGGGCCAGGTCTGCTCGGCAGGCGCCCGTCTGATCGTCGAGGACTCCCTCCACGACGCCTTCGTCGACGAGGTCGTCCGCCGCGCCCGGCAGATCCGCCTCGGCGGACCCTTCGACCCCGAGGCCGAGACCGGGGCCCTGATCTCCGCGCATCACCGGGAGAAGGTCGAGGCGTATGTCGCGGCGGGCCTCGCCGAAGGCGCCGTACTGCGCTGCGGCGGCGAACGCCCCGGCGACCCCGCACTGGCGAACGGCCACTACTATCCGCCCACCGTGCTCGACGAGTGCCGGCAGGACATGCGTGTCGTGCACGAGGAGTCCTTCGGCCCCGTGCTCACCGTGGAGCGCTTCCACGGCGAGGACGACGCCGTACGCATCGCCAACGACACCGAGTACGGACTCGCCGGCGCCGTCTGGACGCAGGACGCCGGAAAGGCCCAGCGGGTCGCCCGGCGGCTGCGCCACGGCACGGTGTGGATCAACGACTACCACCCCTACGTGCCGCAAGCGGAATGGGGTGGCTTCGGGCACTCGGGCGTGGGCCGGGAGCTGGGACCGACCGGCCTGGACGAGTACCGAGAGCCCAAGCACATCTGGCAGAACATCCAACCCCGGCCGCAGCACTGGTTCCGCGGCTGAACGCCGAAAAGAGGTCGATCGTGACCCCAGCACAGACCGAGGTGCCGCAGCGGCGCGGCACGCCACAGGACTCGGCCCCCACCCCGGTCATATCCGTGCGCAAGCTGTGGAAGGTGTTCGGGCCGAAGGCAGACCGGGTACCGGACTCCGAGGAGCTGTGCGGGCTCACCCGCCGCGAGCTGATGGACCGCACCGGATGCACCGCCGCCGTGCGCGACGTGAACTTCGAGGTCTCGCCCGGCGAGGTCTTCGTCGTCATGGGTCTGTCCGGCTCCGGCAAGTCCACCCTGGTGCGATGTCTGACCCGGCTGATCGAACCCACCGCCGGGGAGATCGTCTTCGAGGGCGAGGACATCCGCGACGCGGACGACAAGCGTCTGCGTGAACTGCGGCGCCGCAAGTTCTCCATGGTCTTCCAGCACTTCGGGCTGCTGCCCCACCGCCGGGTCGTCGACAACGTGTCCTTCGGTCTGGAGATCCGCGGCATGGGCAAGGCCGAGCGCACCAAGCGGGCGCTGGAGGTCGTCGAACTGGTCGGCCTCTCCGGCTATGAGAACTCCTACCCCGACCAGCTCTCCGGCGGTATGCAGCAACGCGTCGGTCTCGCCCGGGCGCTGGCCGGTGATCCGGACGTGCTGCTCTTCGACGAACCGTTCTCGGCGCTCGACCCGCTGATCCGCCGTGACATGCAGAACGAGGTCATCCGTCTGCACCACGAGGTCGGCAAGACGATGGTGTTCATCACCCACGACCTCTCCGAGGCGCTCAAGCTGGGCGACCGCATCCTCATCATGCGTGACGGCAAGACGGTCCAGTGCGGTACCGGCGACGAGTTGGTGGGCGCCCCGGCCGACGACTACGTACGCGAGTTCGTCAAGGACGTGCCGCGCGGCGACGTACTGACTCTGCGGTGGATCATGCGTCCGGTGGTGGACGGCGACGCCCTGGACGGTCCCGAGTTGGGCCCGGACGTCGTGGTGCGGGAAGCCACCCGGGCGGTGCTGGCGGCCGAGAAGCCGGTCAAGGTCGTCGAGAACGGCAAGTTGCTCGGCATCGTCGGTGACGAGGAGATCCTCGCAGTCGTGGCCGGGCAGGAAGGCGACATGTGATGACCGTCGCCCTGGAGAAGCCGGAGAACGCCGACACGGCGGAGCCAGCGGAGAAGACCGCGCCCGTCGCGGGTGTGCGCAGGGTCAGCCGCCGCATGGTGGTGGCCGCGATCCTGGTGACCTGGCTGGTGCTCTTCGCCCTGCTGCGCGGAAAGCAGACCCTCACGCTGGCGGCGGCGGACCTCACCGATCTGCACCGCTGGTTCAACGACGTCAACGACACGATCGGCGCCGACCGCAACTCCAACCCGCTCTTCCTGTACTTCTTCAACGAGATCCGTCTGGTCATCGACAACCTGGTGACCTTCATCCAGTCGCTGATCTCCCAGCCTTCCGACGGCCGACCGCTGCCGCAGATCGGCTGGCTCGGCGTCGTCGGCATCGCCGGCTACATCTCCTGGGCCGTGGGCAACTGGCGGGTCGCCCTGCTGGCCGTGGCCGGCTTCACCTTCTTCGGGATGCAGGGCCTGTGGCAGGAGAGCATGGACACCCTGGCGCTGACCCTCTCCGCGGTCTTCGTGGCGCTGCTGTTCGCGATCCCGCTGGGTGTGTGGGCGGGGCTGTCCGACCGGTTCAACCGGATCATGACGCCCTTCCTGGACTTCATGCAGACGATGCCGACCTTCGTCTACCTGGCTCCCCTGACGCTGTTCTTCCTCATCGGTCCCGCCTCCGCCACGATCGCCACCCTGATCTACGCGGCACCGCCGGCGATCCGCATCACCGCGCACGCCATCCGCTCCGTACCGGAGACCACCGTCGAAGCGGCCGACTCGCTGGGCTCGACGCGGCGGCAGACGCTGCTGAAGGTCCTGCTGCCGATGTCCAAGCGGACCGTGGTGATGGGCGTCAACCAGACCATCATGGCCGCCCTGGCCATGGTGACCATCGCGGCGCTGATCGACGCACCCGGCCTCGGAAAGACCGTCGTCCAGGCCCTGCAGTCGCTGGACGTCGGCACGGCGTTCAACGCGGGCCTGGCCATTGTCGTCATGGCCATCGTCCTTGACCGGGTCACGACCGCCGCGAGCGGACGGGCGGAGGCGGCCCGGCGCTCGGGGAACCGCTTCCTCAAGTGGCGGCGACCGCTGCTGGTGGGAGGAGGAGTGGCGGCGGCGGTGCTGGTGTATCTGTCCCACACGTACGTGTGGGCGGCCGAGTTCCCCGGCGAGGGCAGCACCGGCAGCACCATCGCGAGCGCGGCGGACGATGTGACCACCTGGGCGCAGGACAATCTGTCGGGCATCACGAACGCCTTCCGCGATGCCATCACCAACGGCCTTCTCAATCCGTTCCAGACGCTGCTGACCGACTCCCCGTGGTGGCTGGTCGGTGCGGCCCTGGTGGCGCTTGGCGCGGTGCTCGGCGGATGGCGCGCCGGGGTCACCACGGCCGTGTGCGTGGGACTGCTGGTCGGCACGGGCGTGTGGTCGGACAGCATGACGACGCTGGCGTCGACCGTGGTGGCGACGGTCCTGGTGATGGTGCTGGGTCTCACCTTCGGGGTGTGGATGGGGCGCAGCCTGCTCGTGGACCGGCTGCTGCGGCCCACCCTGGACGCTGCGCAGGTCATGCCGCCGTTCGTCTATCTCGTGCCGTTCCTCGCGCTGTTCGGCGCGACACGCTTCACGGCGATCGTCGCTGCCGTCGTCTACGCGGTTCCGGTCGCCATAAAGATCATCGCGGACGGAGTGCGGGCCGTGCCCGAGACCACCGTCGAGGCGGCCACGGCTGCCGGGTGCAACACCTGGCAGATCATCACCAAGGTTCAACTGCCGATGTCACGCAGTGCCCTGACGCTCGCGACCAACCAGGGCCTGATCTACGTGCTGTCGATGGTTGTTGTGGGCGGCCTGGTAGGAGCGGGCGCCCTCGGCTACGACGTCGTGGCCGGATTCTCGCAGGGAGAGCTGTACGGCAAGGGGCTGGCGGCGGGGCTCGCCATCGTACTGCTCGGTGTCATGTTCGACCGGATCACTCAGGCAGCGGCGCGACGCGCGAGCGCATAAGGAGCACTGACCATGGCAAGGCAAGCAAGACAGTGGAGAGTCGGCGCGGCCGGCATTGCGGTCCTCGGCCTCACCCTCACCGCCTGCGGCGGTGCGAAGGTCGGTGACAGCTCCGCCGACTCGGACAGCTCGGGCAAGTGCGGCACCTTCAACCTCGCGGTCAACCCGTGGGTGGGCTACGAGGCCGATGCGGCGGTCGTCGCCTATGTCGCGGAGCACAAGCTCGGCTGCAAGGTCACCAAGAAGGACCTGAAGGAAGAGATCGCCTGGCAGGGGTTCGGGACGGGCGAGGTCGACGCCGTTCTGGAGAACTGGGGTCACGACGATCTGAAGAAGAAGTACATCACCGGGCAGAAGACCGCCGTCGAGGCGGGTCAGACCGGCAACAAAGGCATCATCGGCTGGTACGTGCCGCCGTGGCTGGCGAAGGCGCACCCGGACATCACCGACTGGAAGAACCTGGACAAGTACGCGTCTCAGTTCAAGACCTCGGAGTCGGGCGGCAAGGGCCAGCTGCTCGACGGCGACCCGTCGTACGTCACCAACGACGAGGCGCTGGTGAAGAACCTGAAGCTGGACTTCAAGGTGGTGTACGCGGGAAGCGAGACCGCGCTCATCCAGGCCTACCGGAAGGCCGAGAAGAACAAGGAATGGGTGATCGGCTACTTCTACGAGCCGCAGTGGTTCCTGTCCGAGGTGCCGCTGGTCAAGGTCAATCTGCCCACGTACAAGACGGGCTGTGACGCCGATGCGGCGAAGGTCGCCTGCGACTATCCCGTGTACGACCTCGACAAGATCGTCAGCGCCAAGTTCGCCAAGTCGGGCAGTCCGGCCTTTGACCTGGTGAAGAAGTTCAACTGGACGAACGACGATCAGAACGTCGTGGCCAAGTACATCGCCGTGGACAAGATGTCGGCCGAGGCGGCGGCGAAGAAGTGGGTCGAGGCCAACCCCGACAAGGCCGACGCCTGGATCAAGTAGGGCGCGACACGGCTCCGTCTCCGGCACCCCTCCGGAGCTGGACCGTCGACGCACGAGCGACCCGGAAACCCGCCGGACGGGCCCGGCAGGCTGCGCTGGCAGCCTGCCGGGCCTCGTCGCGTTTCGGGCTGTTTTCCGACGTCACGGACCCCTTGACACCCACTCCTCGTGACAGGCACATTGAGTTGCGCAACCTGAAGCATGTTGCGCAGACAGCAACTCGATTGCTTTCAAGTCGGAGGTGCGGCGATGGCGGGACCCCGAGTGGTCATCATCGGAGCGGGCGTCGTGGGAGCGGCGCTCGCTGACGAGATTTCCGCGCGAGGCTGGACCGAAGTGACCGTGGTCGACCAGGGCCCGCTCCCTGCCACCGGGGGATCGTCGTCGCACGCCCCGGGCCTGGTCTTCCAGACGAACTCCTCCAAGACCATGACCGAGTTGGCCCGCTACACGGTCGAGAAGTTCTGTTCCCTCGACGTCGACGGCCGGCCCTGCTTCCTGCAGGTCGGCGGCCTCGAAGTGGCGACCACCCCCGAGCGCGTCGCGGAGCTGCACCGCCGCCACGGCTGGATCACCGCCTGGGGCATCGAGGCCCGGCTGCTGAGCCCCGAAGAGTGCGTCGAGCAGCACCCGCTCGTGAACCCGGACAAGGTCCTCGGCGGCCTCCTGGTACCGACCGACGGCCTCGCGAAGGCCGTCCTCGCCGTCGAGGCGCAGATCCGCCGGGCCACCGAGCGCGGTGTGCGCTTCCTCGCCCGCCACGAAGTCCTCGACGTGCGGCAGAGCGAGGGCCGCGTCATCGGCGTCCTCACCGACCAGGGCGAGATCCCCGCCGACATCGTCGTGTGCTGCGCCGGCATCTGGGGCCCGAAGATCGCCCGCATGGTCGGCATGAACCTCCCGCTCACCCCCCTCGGCCACCAACTGGCCTGGACCGGGCCGGTACCGGCGCTGGCGGGCCAGACCGAGGAGGCGGTGCGCCCGATCCTGCGCCACCAGGACGCCGATCTCTACTACCGCGACCGCTTCGACACCCTGGGCATCGGCTACTACGGCCACCGTCCGATGCCGGTCTCCGTCGACGACATCCTGTCCGTGGACGAGGCCGACGCGATGCCGTCGGTCCTGAAGTTCACCGAGGACGACTTCGAGGACGCCTGGACCGAGACCCAGTCCCTGCTCCCCGCGACGCGGGAGGCCAAGGTCGAGGAGGGCATCAACGGCCTGTTCTCCTTCACCACCGACGGCCAGCCGCTCCTCGGTGAATCCCCGGACGTCAAGGGCTTCTGGGTCGCCGAGGCCGTCTGGGTCACCCACTCCGCCGGCGTCGGCCGGGCCATGGCCGAATGGCTGGTCGACGGCTACTGCTCGTCCTTCGACCTGCACGAGTGCGACGTCAACCGCTTCGAGCCGCACCAGCTCGCCCCGGAGTACGTCCTGGCCCGCGACTGCCAGAACTTCGTCGAGGTCTACGACATCCTGCACCCCCTCCAGCCGTCGGGGGACCCGCGCCCGATCCGCACGAGCCCCTTCTACGCGCGCCAGCAGGAACTGGGCGCCTTCTTCCTGGAGGCGAACGGCTGGGAGCGCCCCCAGTGGTACGAGGCCAACGCGGGCCTGGTCGAGGGCCGTTCCATCCCCACGCCCAACGACTGGGCCGCGCGCTACTGGTCGCCCATCGTCGGCGCCGAGGCACAGGCCACCCGTGAGACCGTCGCGATGTACGACATGACGGCCCTCAAGCGCCTGGAGGTCAGCGGCCCCGGTGCCGCCGACTTCCTGGAGCGCCTGTGCACCGGCAAGATCGCCAAGTCGGTCGGCTCGGTGACGTACACCCTGCTCCTCGACCACGACGGCGGCATCCGCAGCGACATCACCGTCGCCCGCCTGGCCCGCGACCTCTTCCAGGTGGGCGCCAACGGCAACCTGGACCTCGACTGGTTCACCCGCCACCTCCCCGCCGACGGCACGGTCCAGGTCCGTGACATCACCCCGGGCACCTGCTGCATCGGCCTGTGGGGACCGCTCGCCCGCAGGGTCCTGGGACCCCTCACCGACGCGGACTTCTCGAACGACGGCCTGAAGTACTTCCGCGCCAAGCGCGCCTACATCGGCTCGGTGCCCGTCACCGCCATGCGGTTGTCGTACGTCGGTGAGCTCGGCTGGGAGCTCTACACCACCGCCGACCAGGGCCGGAAACTCTGGGACACCCTGTGGCAGGCGGCCGAGCCGCTCGGCGGCGTCATCGCCGGCCGCGGCGCCTTCAACAGCCTGCGCCTGGAGAAGGGCTACCGCTCCTTCGGCACCGACATGACCTACGAACACGACCCCTACGAGGCCGGGGTCGGCTTCGCCGTCAAGCTCGACAAGGACGACTTCATCGGCAAGGCCGCGCTGGAGCGGCGCAAGGCCGACGTGCGGCGCAAGCTCACCTGCCTCACCATCGACGACCCGGGGGCCGTCGTCCTGGGCAAGGAGCCGGTGTACGACGGCGACCGCCCCGTCGGCTATGTCACCAGCGCCGCCTACGGCTACACGATCGGCAAGGGCATCGCCTACGCGTGGCTCCCGGCGGAACTCGCCACCCCCGGCACCACCGTGCACATCGGCTACTTCGACCAGCGCGTCGAGGCGGTCGTCGCCGAGGAGCCCCTGTTCGACCCGACCATGTCCCGCCTCCGTGGTTAGCACGACATCGTCGGCTTCGAGGGAAGGAGTACCGCCGGTGACCGCACAGCTGCTCGACGGCAAGGCGACCGCCGCCGCGATCCGCCGCGAACTCGCCGAACGCGTGACCAAGTCGACGGCCACCGACGGTCGCCCGCCCGGGCTCGGCACGGTCCTGGACGTCGGCATCACCCGCACCGACCACGGGCTGGTCGGCGATGTGCACCCGGACGCCGCCCAGGTCGCCGGATGGCTCGCGCCGATGCCCGGGGGCGTAGGACCCATGACGCGGGCGATGCTGCTCGCCAATGTCGTCGAGGCCGCCGAGAGGAACGCGAACGCCGTATGAACGCGCTGAACACCCCCCTGGCGGAACTGGACCCCGAGGTCCACGCCGCACTCCGCGCCGAGCTGCACCGCCAGCAGTCGACCCTCGAAATGATCGCCTCCGAGAACTTCGCGCCCTCCGCCGTGCTGGAGGCCCAGGGCTCGGTCCTCACCAACAAGTACGCCGAGGGCTATCCCGGCCGCCGCTACTACGGCGGCTGCGAACACGTCGACGTCACCGAGCGCCTCGCCATCGAGCGGATCAAGTCCCTCTTCGGTGCCGGGTTCGCCAACGTCCAGCCGCACTCGGGCGCCCAGGCGAACACCGCCGTCTTCTTCGCCCTGCTGCAGCCCGGCGACACCATCCTCGGCCTCGATCTCGCGCACGGCGGGCACCTCACGCACGGCATGCGCATCAACTACAGCGGCAAGATGTTCAACGTCGTGCCGTACCACGTCGCCGAGGCGGACAACCTCGTCGACATGGACGAGGTGGAACGCCTCGCCAAGGAACACCGCCCCAAGATGATCATCGCGGGTTGGTCGGCGTACCCGCGGCAGCTGGACTTCGCGGCCTTCCGGCGGATCGCCGACGAGGTGGGCGCCCTCCTCATGGTCGACATGGCGCACTTCGCCGGTCTCGTCGCCGCCGGGCTGCACCCCAACCCCGTACCGCACGCCCACGTCACCACCACGACGACGCACAAGACGCTCGGGGGTCCCCGCGGCGGCGTCATCCTCACCAATGAGGCCGACCTCGCGAAGAAGATGAACTCGGCGGTGTTCCCCGGCATGCAGGGCGGCCCTCTGGAGCACGTCATCGCCGCGAAGGCGGTGTCGTTCAAGGTCGCCGCGTCACCCGAGTTCGCCGAGCGCCAGGCCCGTACGCTCGCCGGCTCCCGCATCCTCGCCGAACGCCTCACCCGGGTCGACGCGGCGGCCGCCGGGGTGAAGGTCCTCACCGGCGGTACGGACGTCCACCTCGTCCTGGTCGACCTGCGGGACTCCCAGCTCGACGGCAGGCAGGCCGAAGACCTGCTCCACGAGATCGGCATCACCGTCAACCGCAACGCCGTGCCCTTCGACCCGCGCCCGCCCATGGTCACCTCGGGACTGCGTATCGGCACCCCGGCGCTGGCCACCCGAGGCTTCACGGATGACGACTTCGAAGAGGTCTCCGATGTGATCGCCCTGGCCCTCCAGCCCGAGCCCGACATCGCCGCCCTGCGCGCCCGCAGCGAGGCGCTGGCCGCCAAGCACCCGCTCTACCCGCACCTTTCAGAAGCAGAAGCAGAAGCAGAAGCACAAGCACAAGCACAAGAAGTCGGAGAAGTCCGATGAGCCCCCGCACCCCCGGCGCCGAGCTCCCCGAGCACCCCGACTGGCTGTGGCGCACGCCGGAGCCCAAGCGGTCCTACGGCGTGGTGATCGTCGGCGGCGGCGGCCACGGCCTCGCCACCGCCCACTATCTGGCGAAGAACCACGGCATCACCAACGTCGCCGTGCTGGAGAAGGGCTGGCTGGCGGGCGGCAACATGGCCCGCAACACCACGATCATCCGTTCCAACTACCTGTGGGACGAGAGCGCCGGGATCTACGAGCACGCGCTCAAGCTGTGGGAGGGACTGGAGGAGGAACTCGACTACCCGATCCTCTTCTCCCAGCGCGGTGTGCTCAACCTCGCCCACAGCCTCCAGGACGTCCGCGACAGCGTGCGCCGCGTCGAGGCGAACCGGCTCAACGGCGTGGATGCCGAATGGCTCGACGAGCGGCAGGTCAAGGACGTCTGCCCGATCGTCAACATCTCGCCCGACGTGCGCTATCCGGTCATGGGCGGCACCTACCAGCCGCGCGCCGGCATCGCCAAACACGACCACGTCGCCTGGGGCCTGGCCCGCTCCGCCGACGCGGCCGGCATCGACATCATCCAGAACTGCGAGGTCACGGGCCTCGACATCGTCGGCGGCCGGGTCGTAGGAGTGCAGACGACGCTCGGCCCGATCGCGGCGGGGAAGGTGGCGCTCTGCTCGGCCGGCCACACCTCGGTGCTCGCCGCCATGGCCGGCATCGAACTGCCGCTGCAGAGCCACCCGTTGCAGGCGCTCGTATCCGAGCTCCTCGAACCGGTGCACCCGACGGTCGTCATGTCCAACGCGGTCCATGTGTACGTCAGCCAGGCCCACAAGGGCGAGCTGGTGATGGGCGCGGGCATCGACTCGTACAACTCCTACACCCAGCGCGGCGCCTTCCACATCATCGAAGAGCAGATGTCCGCCGCCCTGGAACTCTTCCCGGTCTTCGCCCGCGCCCATGTGCTGCGCACCTGGGGCGGCATCGTCGACGTCAGCCCCGACGCCTCACCCATCGTCGGACTCACCCCGGTCGACAACCTCTACCTGAACTGCGGGTGGGGCACCGGAGGATTCAAGGCCACCCCGGGCGTCGGCTGGGTCTACGCCCACACCATCGCCCACGACACCCCTCACCACCTCAACGCCCCCTTCTCGCTCGACCGTTTCACCACCGGCGCGCTCGTCGACGAGCACGGCGCGGCCGCGGTGGCCCACTAGGGAGCCGAACCCATGCTGCTCATCCCATGCCCCTGGTGCGGGCCCCGTGACGAGGCCGAGTTCCACTACGGCGGCCAGGCACACGTGCCCTATCCCGAGGACTCCGCCGCCCTGACCGACGAGGAGTGGGCGCGCTACCTCTTCTTCCGCGACAACCCCAAGGGCCCGTTCGCCGAACGCTGGAGCCACGCGGCCGGATGCCGCCGCTGGTTCAACGCGGTGCGCGACACGGCGACGAACGAGATTCTCTCCGTGTACCGCTCGGGCGAGCCGAGGCCGGACAATTCCACCCGGCCCGGGTTGTGGGCAGGCGTTCTGCAGGGCGGATCAGGTGGGCACAACCCACCCACGGCCCCGCAGTCCTCGACGGACCCCGCGGGGTCCGGGACGGCAGCCCCAGTCTCGGGAAGGGGCGGGCTCGGGGAAGAAACCACTCCCGTCGCCACCCAACCGTTCCGGCTGCCCACCGGCGGCCGAGTCCACCGCGGTGAGCGCCTCCGCTTCACCTTCGACGGTACGGAGTACGAGGGCTTCCGCGGCGACACCCTCGCCTCCGCCCTCCTCGCCAACGGCGTCATCGAGGCCGGCACGAGCATCAAGCTCGGCCGCCCGCGCGGCATCTTCTCGGCCGGTGTCGAGGAGCCCAACGCCGTCATCCAGATCGAGGCACCCTTCCCCGAGCCGATGCTGCCCGCGACGACCGTCGAACTGTACGACGGTCTGGTGGCGAGCAGCCTGCCCGGTCAGGGACGCCTCGCCACCGAACCGGACCCTGCCCGCTACGACGCCGTCCACGCGCACTGCGACCTGCTCGTGGTCGGCGCCGGACCGGCCGGACTCGCCGCCGCGGCAGCCGCCGCGCGCAGCGGAGCGCGCGTCATCCTCGCCGACGACCGGCCGGAGCTGGGCGGCAGTCTGCTGGGGTCGGGCGAACTCCTCGACTGGGCGGAAGAGATCGGCGCGCTCCTAGAAGTCGCGCCCGAGGTGAGCGTGCTGCGTCGCACCACGGTCTTCGGTCACTACGACGACAACCACCTCCTCGCCGTCGAGCGCCGCACCAGTCACCTTGGCGCCGAGGCCCCGGAGCATGTCTCCCGCGAGCGTGTCTGGCGCATCCGCGCCCGTCGCGTCGTGCTCGCCACCGGCGCCCACGAGCGTTCGCTGGCCTTCGCGGACAACGACCGCCCCGGTGTGATGCTGGCCGCCTCGGCCCGCGCCTACGTCAACCGCCACGGCGTCCTTCCCGGCCGCCGCGCCGTCGTCTTCACCACCAACGACAGCGCCTACGCCGCCGCGCTGGATCTCGCGGCGGCGGGCGTGGACGTCGCGGCGATCGTCGACACCCGGCCCGAGCCGGGGGAGTGGGCGCGCCGTGCCCGGGAGTCCGGGATCGAGGTGCTGAGCGGACACGCCGTGGTCGGCACCGAAGGCGACCCGCGGCTCACCGCCGTGACGGCCGCTCCGTACGGGGAGTCGGCAGGGACCCGGGAGTTCGCCGCCGACCTGCTGCTGGTCTCCGGCGGCTGGAACCCCGTAGCGCACCTGTTCAGCCAGGCGGGTGGAAAGCTGCGCTACGACGACACACTCGGCTCCTTCGTCCCCGGCACCTGCCGCCAGGCCGTCGAGGTCGCGGGCAGCGCGAACGGCGTCCTCGACCTGGCCCGGGTCCTCGCGCAGGGCGCGGCCGCCGGTGCCCGAGCGATCGAGGCCGAGGGCTACGCCTCCGAGGCGCCCCGCCTCCCCGAGGTGACCGCCGAACCGCACTCGCCCGCCATGCGGGTCTTCCTCGTCCCCGGCCCCGCCGGCGCACCCCGTTTCGTCGACCTCCAGCGCGATGTCACCGTCGACGACCTGACCCGCGCGACCGGCGCCGGCCTGCGCTCGGTCGAGCACACCAAGCGCTACACCACGGCCGGCACCGCCAACGACCAGGGCAAGACCTCCGGAGTTCTGGCCGGCGGCGTCGTCGCCGAACTGCTCGGGGTGGACGTCTCGGCCCTCGGCACGACGACGTTCCGGCCGCCCTACACTCCCGTCTCCTTCGCCACCCTCGCGGGCCGCGACCGCGGCGCACTGCACGACCCGATCCGTACGACCGCTCTGCATGACTGGCACGTCATGCACGGCGCCCTGTTCGAGAACGTCGGTCAGTGGAAGCGGCCCTGGTACTACCCGCAGGACGGCGAGGACATGGAGACCGCCGTGCTGCGCGAGTGCGCCGCCGCCCGCGACGGCGTCGCCTTCATGGACGCCTCCACCCTCGGCAAGATCGACGTACAGGGCCCGGACGCCGCCGTCTTCCTGGACCGGCTCTACACCAACATGATGAGCACCCTGAAGGTCGGCATGATCCGCTACGGCGTCATGTGCCACCTGGACGGCATGATCTTCGACGACGGCACCGTCATCCGCCTCGCCCAGGACCGTTTCCTGGTCACCACGACGACGGGCAACGCGGCCGCCGTACTGGACTGGATGGAGGAATGGCTGCAGACCGAATGGCCCGGGCTGCGCGTCCACTGCACCTCCGTCACGGAACAGTGGGCCACCGTCGCCCTGGTCGGCCCCCGTTCCCGCGAGGTGCTGGGGACGCTCGCGCCGGCGCTGGCGGTGGACAACGACAGCTTCCCGTTCATGGCGTGGCGGGACACGACCGTCGCGGGCGTCGAGGCCCGGGTGTGCCGGATCAGCTTCTCCGGCGAACTGGCCTATGAGATCAATGTGTCACCGTGGGAGGCGCTCGCCCTGTGGGAGGCGCTGTACGAGGCCGGTGCCCCGTTCGGCATCACCCCGTACGGCACCGAGACCATGCACGTCCTGCGCGCGGAGAAGGGCTACCCGATCATCGGCCAGGACACCGACGGCACCGTCACTCCGCACGACCTCGGCATGAGCTGGGCGGTGTCGAAGAAGAAGCCCGACTTCATCGGCAAGCGCTCCTACGCCCGTGCCGACGCCGTCCGCCCCGACCGCAAGCACCTGGTCGGCCTGCTCCCGGAGGATCCGGGTGCCTTCCTCCCCGAAGGCACGCAGCTGGTTGCTGACAGCGTGCTGCCCGCCCCGCCCGTCCCGATGCTCGGCCACGTCACCTCCAGTTACCGCAGCGCGGCGCTCGGCCGGACCTTCGCCCTCGCCCTGGTCAAGGGCGGCCGGGACCGCATCGGCGAGCGGCTCTACGCCCCCGTGGGCGACCGGCTGGTTCCGGTGACCGTCGCAAGCCCCGTCCTCTACGACCCCGAGGGAGCCCGCCGCGATGGCTGACACCGCCCTTACCATCCCGCGCCGCAGTCCCCTGTCGCATGCCGCCGACCGCCTGGCCGCCGCGACGCGCACCTCCGGGGGCGCGGTCCGGCTGGCCGAACTTCCCTTCCTGGCACAGGTCAACGTCCGGCTCGACGCCAAGGGAGCGGCAGCGGACGCCGTCGGGCTCGCGCTGGGCCTCCAGCTGCCCCTCGAACCCAACACCGTCGTACGCGCCGGCGAGCTGACCGCTGTGTGGCTGGGCCCCGACGAATGGCTGGTGGTGGGTCCGACCGGCGGTCAGCGGGATCTGGAGAGCCGGATCAGGGCGGCGAGCGGCGACGAGCCCGTGGCTGTCACCGACGTCTCCGCCCAGCGCACCACCCTCCTCATCACGGGTCCACGCGCCCGTGACCTGCTGGCACATGGCTGCCCCCTGGATCTGCACCCGCGTATCTTCAGGGCCGGGTGCTGCGCCCAGACCACCCTGGCCCGCACACAGATCGTGCTGGTCGCCAGGGACGAGCCCAAGGCCGGGTTCTGGGTACTGGTCCGTTCGTCCTTTGCCGACTACCTGACGGACTGGCTGCTGGACGCGGCGGCGGAATACGTCTGAACGAGCTCAACAGGGCGTGATATCCACAGGAGGTGGGAGGCGTCCGCGACCGACAGGCCGATGTTGTCAGGATCCGTCGCTGTGCCCGCTGCGGCGCCCCTGCGCAGCGTGTGTCGGTACGGGCGATCCTGTCTGCGTGTCTGCGTGTCTGCGTGTCTGCGTGTCTGCGCGCGGAACGCGGAGACAGACAAAGCGCAGAACATTTGCGGGCGGCCTTCGACGCGGTTGGCCCGCTGTTGCTGATCGGCTGGGCCGTCCCCCGGCACACCGGCGGTGCCGGGGGACAGGCTTGGCCATACCGAGGGTGACTGCATAAAGTGCAATCAGCCGAACCCGGTACCTGGGCCGGCGACGATGAGCTCCTTGAGTGTGCCCGGGCGGAAGATGCCCGGGCACTGGCAGACCCATCGGGGGCCGACCTCTGCGGAGACGCTCCGCCCCCGCCCGCGCATCGGCGCCGCACGATCCCGCTCCCTGGTTCGCCCTCTTGCGTGCAGGAAGCGCGCCTGACACCGGCACGTGTCGGGTCGTACTGGGGAGGTTTGATATCCCCCGAGGGTTGCCGTCCACGACCTTGTGGTCGAACGTGTTCATCCAGCGGCGAACCCGGACTCCTCGGTCTGCTTCCCAGCCGCGCTCCGGTATCAAATCCTTTACTCGTGGGGGCACTTGGACCACCGGGACGGGGATGATCGTAGTCCTTGAAAACGTGTGGTGGAACTTCATCGGCCGCACTCAGGAGGACATCGAACAGACCCGGCAGGACTGGGCCAAGGGCGCGCGTTTCGGTGAGGTGAAGGGGTACGACGGTGCGCCGCTGTCCGCACCGGAACTGCCCCCGGTCGCGTTGAAGCCACGGGGACGCGTGCGCTGAGCTGCGATGGTATGACCACGGTGCGGAGCGTCGACGGTCGCGGCACCGCCTTCTCGCTGCGTCGCCGGTTCCCGAGCGACCACCTGCCGGTGCGGGCCTCGCTGTTCCTGAGAGTCCGATGCCGGGGCGGCCGGTGACCGATGGGAGCGGTCAGGGGCCCCGCCCCGGCGTCGGAGTCGGGGGTGGTGTCGTCGTGTCATCGGGCGGGCGGAAGGCTTCGGCAGACCCACGGAGCCCGCGGACCCACGGAGTCG
>NZ_JAODTZ010000040.1 GCF_025399795.1 Streptomyces rhizosphaerihabitans
CCGTCCGCGTGGCCGTCCTCAGCCCGCGGCGGGTCCCGCCGTACCGGCGAGAGCGTCCAGGTCGCTCTTGCGGACCCTGATCACCAGTGTCGCGGTGATCAGAGCGAGCAGGGCCATCGCCACCGCCGGCACGAAGGCGGTCGAGATGCCGTGGGCGAGCACGTCATGGCCCCAAGGGGCGGGCAGTTGGTGGGTCTTGGTGAACTCCGCCTTCTGCCCGGCCGAGCCGTCCGCCAGGAACTTCGGCATCTGCTGCTTCGCCTCGTCGCGGCTCGCCGCACCGAAGACCGTGGTGAGGATGGACAGGCCGAGCGAACCGCCCACCTGCTGCGTGACATTGAGCAGACCCGAAGCCGCGCCCGCCTCGTGCTGGGCGACACCGGAGACCGCGGTCACCGTGAGCGTCACGAAGTTCAGGCCCATACCGAAGCCGAACAGCAGCATCGGGCCGAGGACTCCGCCCGCGTACGAGTCGTCGGGGCTGATGAAGGTCAGCCAGCCGAGCCCGAGTGCGACGAGTGTCGAGCCGGTGATCATGAACGGCTTGGGGCCGAGCACCGGCAGGAACCGCTGTGAAAGACCCGCGCCGACCGCGATCGCGACCGTCACCGGAAGGAAGGCCACACCGGCCGAGATCGGGCTGTACCCCAGCACGTTCTGCACGAAGAGCACGATGTAGAAGAACATGCCGAACATCGCCGCGGCGAGGCTCAGCATGATCACATACGTGCCCGAACGGTTGCGGTCGGCGAACATCCTCAGTGGGGTGATGGGCTCCTTCGCCCGTGTCTCGATGACCCCGAAGGCCAGTAGCAGGGCCACGGCCGCGCCGAACGACCCGATCGTGAGGCTGTCCCGCCAGCCGTCCTCGGCGGCGCGGATGAAGCCGTACACCAGGGACGCCATGCCGGCTGTCGAGGTGAGCGCGCCCGCGATGTCGAAACGTCCTGGGTGGCGCCGGGACTCGTTGATGTACATCGGCGCGAGGACCGCGATCAGGATGCCGATGGGTACGTTGACGAAGAGGACCCACCGCCAGTCGAGCCACTCCGTGAGCATGCCTCCGGCGAGCAGACCGATGGCGCCACCACCGGCCGAGACCGTCGCGAAGACGGCGAACGCCCGGTTCCGTTCCGGACCTTCGGGGAACGTGGTCGTGATCAGGGCCAGTGACGTCGGCGAAGCGATCGCGCCACCGACCCCCTGCAGGGCGCGTGCTGCCAGCAACTGCCAGGGTTCCTGGGCGAGTCCGCCGAGCAGCGAGGCGAAGGTGAACAGCAGGATGCCGGTCATGAAGACCCGGCGCCGGCCGAGGATGTCACCGGCCCGTGCGCCGAGAAGCAGCAGGCCGCCGAAGGTGAGGGTGTATGAACTGATCACCCATGTCAGGTCGGTCGTACTGAAGTCGAGGGCGGCTTGAATGTGCGGGAGCGCGATGTTCACAATCGTCGCGTCGAGTACCACCATGAGTTGGCAGGCCGCGATGACGGTGAGCGCGATGCCGGGATGCCCTTCCCGGCGGGCCGCACCTGGCTTGGTGTCCTGAATCAACTGAGAGGTTGTCACTATGCTTCCCCCACAAGTGCGTTAGTGAACGCGCGCGTTCACTTTCGCGTCAACGGTAGTGAGTCCCCGTCAGTGAACGCAAGCGTTCACTGAAGTCGCTGCCCGAAGACGTCAATCCGATCGCCCGTTCCTCCCGGTGAAAGCCTGAACTCCCCGAATTCCGCTCCCCTGTACGACGGAGACACTCTGATGGTTACTTCGCGTTGGACGGCTGCCCCCGCTCAGGCGCCCTCCTCGCGCCGGCGCGGTGCCGTGCTCGAGCGCGCGATCCTGGAAGCCGCGCTGGAACAACTCGGCGCGGTCGGCTGGAACGGCCTCACCATGGAGGGCGTGGCCGCCCGCGCCCAGACCGGCAAGGCCGCGGTCTACCGTCGCTGGCCCTCCAGGGAGGATCTGGTCGCGGACGCGCTCCAGGCCGGGCTGCCGGATCTGACGGAGGCCCCCGACCTCGGCACCGTCCGGGAGGATCTGCTGGAAGTGTGCCGACGTGTGCGCGAGGCGATGTTCTCGCCGCCGGGAATCGCGCTTCGCTCAGTTCTTCACGAATGCGATGTGACGCAGGCTGAACGCTTCAGTCAGGTGATCGTCGGCGGGGTCGTCGAACCCACCCTGCACCTGCTCCGCGAGGTCGTTCATCGCGGTATCGAGCGGGGTGAGGTGCGTCCCGACGCCGCGAACTCGTATGTCTTCGACGCCGTCCCGGCGATGATGATGTACCGCTCCAAGGTGTGCGCGAGTGAATGGAGCGATCTGGATCTCCAGGAGATGATCGACCAGATGATGGTTCCGCTGCTGGGTGTGCGGGTCGGCTGACCGGCGTGTGCGGGTCGCCCGACCTGTTTGCGCGGGTCGGTCGACCGGCTCCGGGGCAGGCTCCACGGCGGATCGGGGAACCTGGGTGTCGCGAGGGGTTCCGGGCGGCGTAGTCTGAGGACGCCATGCCGTACGAACCCCCCACCCACACCGTCGAGCGCTCCCTCCGCGCCACGACCGGAGCGAAGGTCATTGCCGGCGTCGACGAGGTGGGACGCGGTGCCTGGGCCGGCCCCGTCACCGTCTGCGCCGCCGTCACCGGACTGCGCCGCCCGCCCGAAGGGCTCACCGACTCCAAGCTCCTGACCGTCAAGCGCCGGACCGCGCTCGCCGTGGAGTTGGAGAAATGGGTGACGGCGTACGCCCTCGGGCACGCCTCCCCCGAGGAGATCGACCAGCTGGGCATGACGGCTGCTCTGCGCCTCGCGGCGGTACGCGCGCTGGAGACCTTGCCGGTCCGCCCCGACGCGGTCATCCTCGACGGGAAGCACGACTATCTCGGCGCTCCCTGGCGGGTCCGTACGGTGATCAAGGGCGACCAGTCCTGCGTCGCCGTCGCGGCGGCCTCGGTGATCGCCAAGGTTCAGCGCGACAAAATGATGGCCGAACTGGGCATCTACCATGCAGACTTCGGCTTTGCGGCCAACGCCGGGTACCCGTCGCCGGTCCACAAAGCCGCGCTGGAGGAGCGGGGGCCCACCCCGTACCACCGGTTGTCGTGGGCGTATCTTGATGCGCTGCCCCAGTGGCGGCACCTCAAGAAAGCCCGCAGCTGGGCGGACGGGAACGTTCCGGAGATCGAGGGTCAGCTCGGCTTCGACTTCTGACGATTCCGTTCTCGCTCATGTGCCACCCGCCGAGGCGAGTCGCACCGGCGTTTGATAGATATCAACTCATGCCTCTCCTTCCCGAGGAGTCTCAGATTCACGAGAGTGCCCAGGGTCCCCGCGTCACTCCGGCCAGTGGCCGTACCGCGCCGACCCCTCGCCCCGTACCCGGTCCCCGTCCCGCGGCTCCGCCGCGTCCCGGCCGTCCGGGTCCTGTCCGGCCGATGCCGGCCCAACGCACCCCGCGCGAGCCGCTCGTGGCCACGCCGGGGCCGTCCGTCAAGGCGGCCGCACCCGCTGCCGCCACCCCGCAGATCCAGCTTGTCCCGGCCTCGGCCGAGGGCGCGCTGGACGCCGCCGAAGAAGCCGTCGACCTGCTGCTGGAATCGGGCCGTGCTCCCGGTGAGGTGCTGGTGATCACCACCGGCGATCCGCACCCGTGGGCCGCGCACGAACTCTCCTTCGGCGAGGCCGCGTACTGGGCGCAGCACGACGCCGGCGACGATGTCTTCTACGCCGACGCCGCTGCCGCGCGCCGGGCCGCATCCCGGCCCGTGGTCGTGGTCGCGGTCAACGGTGGTTCCGGCGAGGCCGCCGCCATCACCCTGGCCCTCGGCCGGGCCGGTGCCCTGCTGATCGTCTGCGGCGACCCGCAGCAGATCAACTCGGTCCTGGCCGCAGGCGTCTGAGCGCGTTCCGGACCCGGTCCGGAACGCGCCCGGCGGGACGCTGAGGGTGCCGCCACGGCGGCACCTGCACGGCGGTCGCTTCGGCGTACCCGTAATGCGTGCACGCTCGCAGACGTTCTGTCTGCCACTCGTTCGTGTGGTGCGAGGTGGCGTGTTGCGCGCTTGTCCTTCGCCTGCGGAATTCCCTGCTCCGGTGGGTGCCACGGGCGGAGATCGACTTCCTTCCGTGCCCGCTTTCCGCGTCCGCCGCCTGGTCCTGGCACGACATCGGCGCGTCGCCTGGCGAGCGCGTGTCCACCGGGCGTGCGCGCCGTGCCCGGCGGGCGCCCGCTGATGACCGGAGCCTGGGCACGCCCCACACCCGAGCTTCGCGTCCGTGGCATACCTATGCCTGAGTCGTACGGTCCCGCGGTGGACCACCGGACGTGCGCGGCCCGCCTTCCCCCCCCGGGGCGGGCCGGTGCCTCGCGACTCGTCCGCTTGTCAGCGCGCGGCTGCCCGGCGCATGACCTCCGACGCGACGCCTCCCGTACGGGGCAGCGGCGGCAGCACCTCGCCCACGAAGAACTCCGGCGGTGAGTCGGAGTTGGGGCGGCGTCCGCCGCGGCCCTCGCCGAGGACCTGCCAGCCGTCACGTGTCAGGGTGATGTACGCCCCGCACCGCAGACCGTGGAGTGTGCAGGCATCCCGCAGCCCCCACATCCAGGCCCCGTCCTCCTCCGTCCAGCGCGCGTCGCCGTCCCGGCAGTACAGCAGCACGGCCGTGCGCGCGGGAGAGCGGCGCCGCAGGTCGTGCGGGATGACCCGGCGCAGCTGCGCGAGCAGCGCGTTGCGGAACATCCAGCCGTCGGCCGGTGCCGAACGCCGCGTGAAGGAGGCGCTCGCCATCAGCCGCTCGTCGTGGTCGAGCACCGCGACGACCGCGGTCGACGGTCTTGGCCGGTGCCGAGCGTGGAGGCCGCTCACGACCTCTCGGGGATCGCGCAGAAGCGGAATTCCGGCCGAGGCCCATTCGGCGGGTTCCAGCATGCGGGTCAGTGGATTGGTGGAAGCGGCGGACAGGTCGGGAGACGTCGACATGGATGCCGCCGAGGACGGAGCGAATCCGAAGGTCACGGTCCTCCCTTCGGCTACGTGCCCATACGGTGGGCGGGGGTCGGACTTGGGGGAATGGCACGCCGCAGCGGAGCCCTACCGGACCACGGGCGAACCGTGCGGGGAGCGGACCTCAATTCTTCCTGTCGAATTGGGTTGCGGCAACGAGCAATTGGGGCCACAGACCGTTTTCAGGCGATTAGCGTCCTATATACCTGCCCGGTGTTTCGAATCGCGACACGCGAGTCACGCTTGTACGGCGAGGACCAGCGGCAACACTGCCTGGGCGCCCGCTCTGCGAAGCATCCGCGATGCCACCGCCAGCGTCCAGCCCGTCTCCGTGGCATCGTCCACCAGCAGCACCGGACCATCCGCTTCCTTCAAGGCTTCGGCCAGCTGCGGCGGCACGGTCAGGGCCCCGTCCAGCGCCTTCAGCCGCTGAGCGCTGTTGCTCCGGGCGATGTGCGCCGGCTCGCCGACGTACTCCACGGAACCCAGCAGCGGCAGGCGGCCGATTTCGGCGATCCGCGCACCGAGCGACTGGATCAGCTGCGGCCGCGAGCGCGAGGCGATGGTCACCACGCCGGCCGGGCGCGGCTGCGCGTCGGGCTGCCCGGAGGCCCAGCCGCCGGGGCCCTTCGCCCAGTCGGCCAGGACGCCGACCACGGCCTTGGCGACATCGTCCGGAACGGGCCCGTCCGGGGCCTGCGGGGCGAGTATCGGCCGCAGCCTGTTTCCCCATCCGATGTCCGAGAGGCGTCCCAGGGCGCGCCCCGGAGCGGCCTGTTCGCCGGCCGGGATGCGTCCCTTCAGCTCGACGCCGACCGCCGCCAGCCCGGTCGGCCACATCTTGCGGGGCTCGACGTCGACGCCCGCGCGGCCGAGCTCGCCGTTCGCCGCGTCCAGCGCGGCGGGGGACACGGCCGTCTGGAACCGGCCGCCTGCACAGTTGTCGCAACGCCCGCACGGCGCGGCTCCCTCGTCGTCCAGCTGCCGTCGCAGGAACTCCATACGGCAGCCGGTCGTCGACACGTAGTCCCGCATCGCCTGCTGTTCCGTCGCCCGCTGCTTGGCGACCCAGGCGTAGCGCTCGGTGTCGTACGTCCAGGGCGAGCCCGTGGAGATCCAGCCGCCCTTGACCCGGTGCACGGCTCCGTCGACGTCGAGCACCTTGAGCATGGTCTCCAGGCGGGATCTGCGCAGGTCCACCAGTGGTTCCAGTGCGGGCAGGGAGAGCGGGCGCTCGGCGCGGGCCAGCACGTCCAGGGTGCGTCGCACCTGCTCCTCCGGGGGGAAGGCGATCGAGGCGAAGTACTCCCAGATCGCCTGGTCCTCCTTGCCCGGCAGGAGCAGCACCTCGGCATGCTCCACACCGCGGCCCGCGCGTCCCACCTGTTGGTAGTAGGCGATCGGGGAGGAAGGGGAGCCCAGGTGCACCACGAAGCCCAGGTCGGGCTTGTCGAAGCCCATGCCCAGTGCCGACGTTGCGATCAGAGCTTTGACGCGGTTGGCGAGCAGGTCCTCCTCGGCCTGCTGGCGGTCCGCGTTCTCCGTCTTCCCGGTATAGGCCTCCACGGTGTACCCGCTCTGGCGCAGGAACGCCGTGACTTCCTCGGCCGCGGCCACGGTGAGCGTGTAGATGATGCCGGAGCCCGGCAGGTCGTTCAGATGCTCGGCCAGCCAGGCCATCCGGTGCGCGGCGTCCGGCAGCCGCAGCACGCCGAGGCTCAGGCTCTCCCGGTCCAGCGGGCCGCGCAGGACCAGCGCGTCGGTGCTGACTCCGGTGCCCAGCTGTTCGGCGACATCGGCCGTCACGCGGGCGTTGGCCGTCGCGGTGGTGGCCAGCACCGGGGTGTCGGGCGGGAGGTCGGCGAGCATGGTGCGCAGGCGGCGGTAGTCCGGCCGGAAATCGTGGCCCCAGTCGGAGATGCAGTGCGCCTCGTCCACGACCAGGAGGCCGGTGGCCGCGGCCAGTTTCGGTAGCACCTGGTCGCGGAAGTCGGGATTGTTCAGCCTCTCCGGACTCACCAGGAGGACGTCGACCTCGCTCGCCGCCACCTCGGCCTGGATGGTCTCCCAGTCCTCCGTGTTGGAGGAGTTGATCGTCCGCGCGCGGATTCCGGCTCGGGCCGCAGCCTCCACCTGGTTGCGCATCAGCGCGAGCAGCGGTGAGACGATCACCGTGGGCCCGGCGCCCAGCTCGCGCAGCAGTGCGGTGGCGACGAAGTACACCGCGGACTTGCCCCAGCCGGTGCGCTGCACGACCAGCGCTCTGCGCTTGTCGGCCACGAGCGCCTCGATGGCGCGCCACTGGTCCTCGCGCAGCCGCGCCTCGCCCGCCCGGGCGCCGACCAGACGGGCCAGGACGGCATCGGCCGCGGCCCGGAGGTCTCCGCGGGCGGTGTCGTGTGCGTGGTCAGTGGCTGTGGGTCGCGGGTCTTCGTTGGTCATGGCTCCATGCAACCCGATGGGTCTGACATAGCGCGAACGAGCCGTCGAGCTGTGGACAACTTCTGTCGTGATCATGGTGACGGTTATCCACAGGCTCAACCGGAATCTTGCGATCCGCGGGATGGTCACCGCATGACGAATCACGACGAAGCGACCGGCACGTCCGGCGACGAGAACATCAGCGCGGTCGGTGGATGCGGCTGGAACGCCGGGTGCGACCGATCCGGTGACGCAGGCGATCACAGCGACCGGAGCGGTCCGGGCGCCCACGCCGACGACGGGTGGGACGGTCGGAGCGGCGGACCGGGCGACGGATGGGACGGCCCGGGCGGCCGGCCCGGACGCGAGGGGCGGGACCAATCGGGCCGGCAGGCCGACCCGGAGATCCCTGAAGGTGCGGCCATTCCCGGCGGGCTGCACCACGGGGGCGGCGTGGGCCGTGCCGGCGAAGACCACCATGCGGGCCTCGCGAGCCTCCCGGGTGGGGAGCATCAGGTGACTCTCCGTACCCCGGCAGAGCTGGCCGACGCGCTGCCCTATCTCCTCGGGTACCGCCCCGAGGACAGCGTCGTCCTGGTCGCCCTGCACGACGGGGAGCGGCGCGGCCGGTTCGGCGGCCGGGCCCGCCTCGGCATCCCCGGCCACGCGGAGGACTGGCCGTCCGTCTCCGATCAGCTGGCACAAGGGCTGGTGAAAGGGAGCGAGCGCCGAGGCGCCCGCCCCGAGAGCATGGTCGCGTACCTCTGTCAGGAACCGGGCAGTGGCGAATCGGGGCGCGAGGTGATGGAGCGTCTGCGGCCGCTCGCGCAACTGCTGCGGACGGCCTGTGGACGCCTCGACGTTCCGGTGATCGAGGCTCTCTGCATCTCCGACGGCCGCTTCTGGTCGTACACCTGTCCGGGACAGGGGTGCTGTCCGGTCGAAGGCACGTCGATGGGGCTCCCGGGGACGTCCGTCCTCGCCGCCGCCGCGACGTACGCGGGCCTTCAGGTGCGCGGATCCCTGAAGGACCTGACAGCCAGGCTCCTTCCCTGGGAGTCCACCGCCGCGCTGGGCCAGGAGGTGGCGCTGGACACGGCCAGCATGGCCCTCGTACCGAGGATCCTGGGGGACGACAGCCGGGCGGAGGTTGCCGAGGAAGCCCTCGCGCTGGCCCGGCGGATCAGGGACCGGCTCGCAGCCGCCCCCGCCGTGTCCGGCATGCGTCCGTCGGACCTGCGCGACGACGGACTCCTGGAGAACGACGAGGCCGCCACATTGATCCTCGGTCTCCAGGACCGCACGACCCGTGACCGTGCCGCCCAGTGGATGGAGGGCGACGAGGCCGCCCCGGCGCTCCGCCTGTGGCGAGCCCTGGCCCGCCGGTGTGTCGGTCCCTACCGCGAGCACGCCGCGGCACCCCTCACCCTCGCGGGGTGGGTCGCCTGGTCCATGGGCGACGAACTGGAGGCACGAGAAGCCCTCGCCATGGCCCTCGGGGCCGATCCCGACTATCTGTTCGCCCGCCTTCTCCACCAGGCGTGCAATGAGGGCTTGGACCCGGAATCCGTCCGGCGCTGCCTGCGCGCGGAGCGTACAGACGGTGGCTCGGCGGACGCGGAGCAGCCGACCGATTCCGCCGCACCGCTTCCGGTGGCCGACCCGGCGAGCTCCGCCGACGCGCCGGACACAACACCCTCGACACCTGCCACTCGGCGCCGCCGCAGGCCCCGTCCGGCCGCGAACGGCGGAGGCCGACCGGGCCGACGCGGCCCCGGGACCGCGAGTGCCCATGGTCACCGCCCGCCCGGCGATGCCTCGCCGGGCGGTGACGTGCCGGGGCGCGCGGCTGACAGGGCGGACGGCCGGCTGCGCGCGCGGGGTGACAGCGGTCGGCGAGGTGCGGGGGAGGACGGGTGAGCGGCTGGTGCACAGCACAGCACGGCGGGACGGGCCGGGACGAAGACCGGTCGGCCCACTCGGCCGAGGCCGGACGGGATTCCCGACGCCCCGAGGGCGGGCCGCGCCCCGTCCTTACGCTGCGGACCTGCGGGTTTTCCCAGCGGTCACGACACCTTCGGTGCAGTACGTCTCCGCTCGGCGGGTGCTCGTGGGACAGGTCGGCCGCCCCACCGCCATTCGGTCGGCTTCCCGGGGCAAGGCGTGACCCCGGACAGGGCTGCCCCGTTCACCTGAGTGGCGGAATCCGTGGCCGGATTGCGCCGCCGCAACGACCGCGACCCTGCGGATCCCCCACCAGGAGCCGAGCGCGCTCCAGGCGCACCGAGCGCGGAGGAAGCCACCCCATGTCCTTGCCCCATCCGTCCTCGGCCCCCGACGGCGGCCGTCCGTCCGGGCGCGAGTCCGCCCAGCCCGTCAGGCGCGGGGACCCGTCGGCGGCCCCACGAGCGGGCCGTGACGCCGGTGCGCCCTCCGTCCCGGGAGGGCGTGGCCCCAGCGTTCCCAGGAAGTCCTTTCCTGTGCCGGGCCGTCCGGGGGACCTGCCGCCCGCCCACACCACCCTCATCTGCGTCGCTCTCCCAGGACTGGTGATCTCCACGGAGGAGGGACAGCTGAACGGCCGTGGGCTGGAGGGCTTCTACATGGCGGGTCGGCGGATACTGTCCCGCTGCCAGGTCCGGGTCGCGGGCCGGGAACCACTCGTGATGCAGGCCCGGATGCTCGCGGCCGACCGGGCCCGCTTCGTGGGTACGCTGCGCGCTTCCCCCGACGCCGGCCCGGACCCGGACCTGGTCGTCGAAAGAACGCGCCACGCGGACGGCACCGAGCTGATCACGTTGCGCAGCTCGGCCCCCCGGGCACTGCGCCTGCCCGTCGAGGCCGCCCTCGGGACGGATCTAGCGGAACTGGGCGACGTCGCCTCGGGCCGGGCCGGGCCCGAGCTGCCGGCCAGCGTCCACGCCGCCGGCCTGCGCTGGTCCTGCCCCACGGGGTACGTGACCGTCACCGCCGACCCGCCGCCCACCGACGCCCTGGCCTCGGCGGGACTGCTGCGCTGGGAACTCGAACTGCCACCGGGCGGCACCGTCACCGTGGAACTGCGCGTCCGGCCCGACGGCCAGGGACCGATCAGAGCGGTGGGCAGTGGCTCGGCGAGCCCGTTCGCCGAGGCCCGGGTGCTGAGCGACCGGCCCGGGGTCGAAGCGCTCCTGCGCACCTGCGTCGGTGACCTTCGGGCCCTGCTCCTGCGCGACCCCCGGCATCCGGCCGACACGCACCTCGCGGCGGGAGCGCCCTGGCGCTGCGGACTGGCGCCGGCCGAGGCACTGGCCGCGGCCCGGATGACCCTGCCGCTCGGTACGCGTCTCGCCGCGGGCACGCTGCGCACCCTCGCCCGCACCCAACTCGCCGGTCCGGGACCGCGCTCCGGACTGATTCCGGGACCGCTCCGGGACAGCGGGCCACACCTGCCGCCGGGATGCACGGCGACCGAGGCGACGCTGCTCTTCCCCGTGCTTCTCGCGGAGGCCCGGCGCTGGGGACTGGCCGAGCGGGAGGTCGAGGAGCTGCTGCCGGCGGCCGACCGGTGTCTGGACTGGCTGCGGACGACGGTCGGCGACAGCACCTATATGCCCGATCCGCAGCCGGGCGGACCGCTCCGCTGCGAGACACAGGCGCACGCGCATCGTGCGGCCCTGCTCGGCGCCGATCTGCTCGACGCGCACGGTCGGACGGGTGGTACGGCGCTGCGTCAGTGGGCCTGGGCGTTGCGGACGGCATTCCGTGACGACTTCTGGGTAGAAGACCGGGCCGGTGGCAGACCGGCCGGCGCCCGCACCCCGGACGGGCGCCTCGTGCCCCAGCTCGGTTCGAGCGCCGCCCATCTCCTCGACACCGGACTGCTGGGTTCCGGAGAGCTGGCCCCGGGTCTGCTCGACAAGGCGCGGACCGAACAGCTCGCGCGGCTGCTCGGCGGCCCGGCCATGGACTCGGGCTGGGGGTTGCGCAGCCTCGGGGCGAAGGAGGCGGCGTACAACCCGTTCGGCCATCGCAGCGGGGCCGTGCGCGTCCAGGAGACGGCCGTCGCCGTCACCGGACTCGCCTCCGCGGGCTACGAGAAGGAGGCCGGCGCCCTGCTGCGCGGCGTTCTGGCAGCGGCCGACTCCTTCGGCAGCCGGCTGCCCGAGATGTACGCGGGGGAGCAGCGCACGCGGGGGAGCGCCCCGCTTCCCCATCCGGCCGCCTCCCGGCCGGCGGCCACCTCCGCGGCCGCCGGGGTGTCGCTGCTCACCTCCCTGGCCGGGATCCGCCCCGATGCCCCCGCGGGAACCGTGACGCTGCGCCCGTTCCGCGCTGCGCCCCTGGGGGAGATCGCGCTGACAGGCCTGCGGATCTCGGGCGCCCCCTTCTCCGTCCGCGTCAGCAGACTCGGTCTCGCCATGGTCGAGGAGGCCGACGACGGACTGCAGCTGGGGATGTGACGGCGCGGTGAGCGTCTCGGACCGAGGGCCCTCGGCGGCGGGGTGCCGTACCGGACGGAAGTCGATCAACCAGGGACAGGGCCTGAAGGAGGTGTTTATCGTCAGGCAGACGACTATGATCGCGGCATGCCCTACGACCCGTCAGCCTTTCCGCCCTTCGCCGTGACCGTGGACCTGGTCGTGCTGACCGTGCGCCGCCATGCCCTGTGCGCGTTGGCGGTACGGCGGGGCGAGCAGCCGTTCCAGGGGCGATGGGCACTGCCCGGCGGCTTCGTGCGGACCGACGAGGACCTCGCCCAGGCCGCGGCACGCGAGCTCGCCGAGGAGACGGGCCTGTGCGCCCACGACCCCTCCGTGCCCGCGCAGGACAACGGTGCGCACCTGGAGCAGCTCGCGACCTACGGAGACCCCAAGCGCGACCCCCGGATGCGAGTGGTCAGCGTCGCGCATCTCGCCCTCGCCCCCGACCTGCCCGCGCCCCGGGCGGGCGGCGACGCGAACAGTGCACGCTGGGCACCGGTCGAGGAACTGCTGCAGCAGGGAGGGTACGGGCGTGACGGGGAACAGGCGGCGCCCCTCGCCTTCGACCACGCGCAGATCCTCTCGGACGGCGTGGAGCGCGCCCGCTCCAAGATCGAGTACTCGTCGCTGGCGACCGCCTTCTGCCCGACCGAGTTCACGGTGGGCGAGCTGCGCCGTGTCTATGAGGCCGTGTGGGGTGTTGTGCTCGACCCGCGCAACTTCCACCGCAAGGTGACCGGCACGCCGGGCTTCCTGGTGCCCACCGGGGGCACGACCACACGCCAGGGCGGCCGCCCCGCCCAGTTGTTCCGCGCGGGCGGCGCCACGCTGCTCAACCCGCCGATGCTGCGCCCCGAGGTCTGAGAGGGGCGGCGGACGCGGTTCCGGGCCCCGGAACCCTGGCGTGTTCGCGAGAGCCGCGAGGCCTGTCGGAGACAAGCCGCATGGTGCCCGAAAAATCGTAAATGTCGCGCTATCTTGCTTTGAGTGATCCAGGCCATCGGACTGACCAGCAATACCCGCGAGGCGCGTCCGCCCGCCGTTGACGACGTGTCCTTCGAGGCGCCCGCGGGTCGCGTCACAGCGCTTCTCGGAGCCCCGGGCGCGGGCAAGACGACGGCGCTGAAGCTGATGCTCGAACTCCAACAGGGTCGTGGAATCACCTACTTCCGAGGTAGGCCGCTGCATCGGACCGCCCATCCCTCGCGTGAAGTCGGCGTGCTCATGGGCGAGGTGCCGGGACATCCCGCACGCACGGTTCGCGGCCAGCTCCGCATGCTGTGCGCCGCCGCCGGAGTACCCGTGCGCCGGGCGGACGAGGTCCTCGAAGTGGTCGGGCTCGTCGGCCTCCGCGACGAGCGCCTGGGCACGCTCTCCCGCGGCATGGACCGGCGGCTCGGACTGGCCTGCGCGCTCCTGTCCGACCCGCACACCCTCGTGCTCGACGACCCCGCGGACGGACTGTCCGTCAGGGAGGGCCGCTGGCTGCACGGAATTCTGCGCGCACACGCGACACAGGGCGGCACGGTGCTGTTCGCCACGGGCGACCCAAGAGAGGCCGCGCGAACCGCCGACCGGGTCGTCACGCTGGAGCAGGGCCGCCTCGTCGCCGACCAGGAGGCCGCGGAGTTCGCCCGCACCCGGCTCCGGCCCCGGGTCGCCGTCCGCAGTCCGCACGCCGCGCGTCTCGGCTCCCTCCTGACCAAGGAGGCCCGCACGGCGCAGCGTTCCGTCGAAGTCGTGCGCGAGGAGGGCAACCGGCTCTCGGTGTACGGCAGCACCTGCGCCGACGTCGGCGAGACGGCCTTCCGGCACGGCATCCTCGTACACCAACTCGCGGACGAGACAGGTGACATGGGGCCCGCGCCGACCACGTCCGAGGAGGAGGCGGAGCCTCCGGTCGATGAGCCGCTCCCCTCCGGGACACCGGCCGCGAACGACCTTTCCGCCCTTCCGCCGCCCATCGCCGTACGCCAGGCCCGGAGCCCGCTGCGCCCCCTGCGCTACGAACTGCGCAGAGCCGCCGGTGTCGGCACCGGTTACCTCACCGCGGCCGCCGTTCTCATCACCTCGGTCGTCCTGTCGGTCCTCCTGGCCAGAATCGGTCACACGCCCCAGCCGCGGCTGCTGGCCGCGTGGCCGCGGGAACTCCCGCTGCCGCCCGCCGCGCTCGGCGCCGGGCTGCTGGGCGCCGTCGCCTTCGGCGAGGAGTTCCGTCACCCCGCCCTGGCCGCGGACCGCGGCACCGTCCCGCGTCGGCTGGGGCTGCTGACCGCCAAGCTCCTCGTCGCCTCGGCCACCGCGCTGATGCTGGCGTTCCTCGCGGTGGGATGCGACCTCGAAATGCTCTACCTCGTCTACGGGCGGGAGCTCACCGGAGTTCCATCGGACTGGCTTTCGCTGAGCGCGAGTTGGTTCGGCCTCGTGGTGGGCTGCGCGTGGGCGGGCGTGCTGGCGGCCGGCATCTTCCGGTCCACCGCCGCCGGGCTCGCGGCGGTGCTCGCCGTGCCGGTCGCCGTCGTACCGCTCGTACAAAAGGTCTTGCAGGGGCCGCCTGTGCGGTCGGCGGCCGGGTTCCCGGAGCGGCTTCGGGAACTGGTTCTCATGCAGTGGCCGTTCGGCGGGGAGCGCTACCTGGCGGCCGGTGTGCGCGTGCTCGCCCAACCTGTGGGCGGGGCCCTGATGTTGTCGCTGGCCGCCCTGCTCTGCGCATATCTGCTCACCACCCTGCGGAGCCGGGTCCGATGACGTGACGACCGTCCGCAACCTTCCGTTCCCCCTGTGCGCACAACTCCCCGAAGAACGCCCATTTCTTTCCGATAAGGCGTCAATTGCGACGGGGTGAGCGATCACCCTTTCGTGTGCTTTTCACCAAAGACCTCAAGGGAGTTGGAGTCGACGCCGACAAAAGACCCGTGAGTACCCTTGCGCAGACCATGATGACCGCCGCCCGTTCCTCAGACTCCGGCCTGGCCGGACCGGGTGAACTCGACCGTTACCCCTACACCGACGCTTCCGGTGTCGACCGCGTGGGCCCCCCTGTGTGGGAGAGCGCCGAGCCGGAGCTCGGCCGCGTCGGCCGACGCGGCGCCGGCAGCCGCGGACGCGGGCTGCACGGCCAGCTCGTCCAGCAGCTGGGCCAGATGATCGTCTCCGGAGACCTCGGCGCGGACCGCCCGCTCGTGCCCGAGGAGATCGGCCAGCGGTTCGAGGTCTCCCGGACCGTCGTCCGTGAGTCGCTCCGTGTCCTGGAGGCCAAGGGGCTGGTCAGTGCCCGCCCGAACGTCGGCACGCGTGTGCGTCCCGTCAGCGACTGGAATCTTCTCGACCCGGACATCATCGAATGGCGGGCCTTCGGACCGCAGCGGGACGACCAGCGGCGCGAGCTGAGCGAGCTTTGCTGGACCATCGAGCCGCTCGCCGCCCGCCTCGCGGCCGGACACGGGCGCGAGGAGATCCAGCAGCGGCTCGGCGACATGGTCGAGATCATGGGCCACGCCATGTCGCAGGGTGATTCCCTCACCTTCTCGCGGGCCGACGCCGAGTTCCATTCGCTGCTCATCCAGCTCGCGGGCAACCGGATGCTGGAGCACCTCTCCGGGATCGTGTCGGCGGCGCTCCAGGTCTCCGGCGGCCCGGTCACCGGCTGTGACCGGCCGAACGACGCCTCGCTCGGACACCATGCCCGCATCGTCGACGCCCTTGCGGCCGCCGACGGCGCGGCGGCCGAGACGGCCATGCGCCAGCTCCTCACCGTCCACCCCGAGGTGGAGCGTGTCGTGCCCGCGCCGCGCGAGCACTGATCGCGCACCGAGGGGGACGCGGTCCGGAGTGTGTGCGCGTCCGTGGCGTCGCCCGGCCGACGAACCAACGCTCGTCGGGACCCCACCGAATCCCTCGTGGATTCGGTGGGGTCCCGACGGCGCGACCGGGCGGCGGATCATGATCTGACCTGGTCTGACATGATCTGCCATCTTTTGGGCGCTTACGGGGTGTGACTCGGGCCACGCAGATTGGGCGTAACGCTCTTCGGGGCAGCGCGATGACCTAAGAGGTGATAGCCGAGGAGGGAATACAGACGCCATGTGTGGCGCTGTGTATCTTCCCGGCCCCCGCCCGCGCCGTCGGCCCATCCCCAGTCGGCGGTCGTCGGTTCCTGTCCATAATGGACGGGGCCGGAAGCCGTTTTCCAACGTTCCGAGAGGTTGTTCGTGTCGGCCAGCACATCCCGTACGCTCCCGCCGGAGATCGCCGAGTCCGTCTCTGTCATGGCGCTCATCGAGCGGGGAAAGGCTGAGGGGCAGATCGCCGGCGATGACGTGCGTCGGGCCTTCGAAGCTGACCAGATTCCGGCCACTCAGTGGAAGAACGTACTGCGCAGCCTCAACCAGATCCTCGAGGAAGAGGGTGTGACGCTGATGGTCAGTGCCGCGGAGCCCAAGCGCACCCGAAAGAGCGTCGCAGCGAAGAGTCCGGCCAAGCGCACCGCCACCAAGACGGTGGCGGCCAAGACGGTGACTGCCAAGAAGGCCACTGCCACCGCGGCTCCGGCTGCCCTCGCCGACGATTCGGCCGAGGACGCGTCCGCAGGCAAGGCCGCTGTAGCCAAGAAGACGACGGCGAAGAAGGCCGTCGCCAAGAAGACGGTCGCCAAGAAGACGGCGGCCAAGAAGACGAGCGCCAAGAAGGACGACGCCGAGCTCGTCGACGACGAGGCGGCCGAGGAGACCCCGGGCAAGTCCGGTACCGAGGAGCCCGCCGAGGACGGTGCCCAGGGCTTCGTCCTGTCCGACGAGGACGAGGACGACGCGCCCGCGCAGCAGGTAGCCGCCGCCGGTGCCACCGCCGACCCGGTCAAGGACTACCTCAAGCAGATCGGCAAGGTCCCGCTGCTCAACGCCGAGCAGGAGGTCGAGCTCGCCAAGCGTATCGAGGCCGGTCTGTTCGCCGAGGACAAGCTGGCCAACGCCGACAAGCTCGCTCCCAAGCTCAAGCGCGAGCTGGAGATCATCGCCGAGGACGGCCGCCGCGCCAAGAACCACCTCCTGGAGGCCAACCTCCGTCTGGTGGTCTCCCTGGCCAAGCGTTACACCGGTCGCGGCATGCTCTTCCTGGACCTCATCCAGGAGGGCAACCTCGGTCTGATCCGCGCGGTCGAGAAGTTCGACTACACCAAGGGCTACAAGTTCTCGACGTACGCCACCTGGTGGATTCGTCAGGCGATCACCCGCGCCATGGCCGACCAGGCCCGCACCATCCGTATCCCGGTGCACATGGTCGAGGTCATCAACAAGCTCGCGCGCGTGCAGCGTCAGATGCTCCAGGACCTGGGCCGTGAGCCCACCCCGGAGGAGCTGGCCAAGGAGCTCGACATGACCCCTGAAAAGGTCATCGAGGTCCAGAAGTACGGTCGTGAGCCCATCTCGCTGCACACCCCGCTGGGCGAGGACGGGGACAGTGAGTTCGGTGACCTCATCGAGGACTCCGAGGCCGTCGTCCCGGCCGACGCGGTCAGCTTCACGCTCCTCCAGGAGCAGCTGCACTCTGTTCTCGACACGCTGTCCGAGCGCGAGGCGGGCGTCGTCTCGATGCGCTTCGGTCTCACCGACGGTCAGCCGAAGACCCTCGACGAGATCGGCAAGGTGTACGGCGTGACCCGTGAGCGGATCCGCCAGATCGAGTCCAAGACGATGTCGAAGCTGCGTCACCCGTCGCGTTCCCAGGTGCTGCGCGACTACCTCGACTAGGCCTCGGCCGCACGTCGACGATGGCCCGACTCCCCATGGGGGGTCGGGCCATCGACGTATGCGCGGAGTGCGTGCCTTCGCTCACTGGATCACTCTGGGTGTTCCACGACCGTCCCAGTGTGAGGAGCGCGCATGCGCCGTCCCTACGTCCCGACGCTGGCCCTTGCGGCCGCCGCAGCGGTGATACCGCTGACCTCCCCTGCCCTGGCGTCCTCCGACAGCGTTGTCATCGGAAGTCGTCCGGTCCGGATCTCCGAGAGTCCGTGGACGGTCGCGCTGTCCAGCCGTGACCGGTTCGGGGGAACACGCGCGGGGCAGTTCTGCGGAGGAGTGGTCATCGGTCCGACCACGGTCCTGACCGCGGCCCACTGCCTCGGCGACGACGTGCTGGGGGCGCCGCCGCACCAGGCAGGCGATCTGAAGGTCATCGCGGGGCGCGAGGATCTGATGTCCGGCGAGGGCAAGGAGATCCCCGTACGCGACATCTGGGTCAACCCGCACTACGACAGTGATACCAACGCCGGGGACTTCGGCGTGCTGACGCTTGCGAAGCCGCTGCCGGCCGCCTCCGTGATCCGTATGGCCCCTTCCGGCGATCCGGCGTACGGGCCGGGGACCGCCGCCGTGGTCTACGGCTGGGGCGATCTGACGGGCGGCGGCGACTACGCGAGCAGCCTGCGGGCCGCGGATGTGCACGTGCTGTCCGACGCCTCGTGCGAGCGGGCCTATCCCGGCAGCGAGGCCGGGACCTACGACGCGGCGTCCATGGTGTGCGCCGGGGAGCAGGCGGGCGGCCATGACGCCTGTCAGGGGGACAGCGGGGGGCCGCTGGTCGCCCGGGGCCGACTCATCGGCCTGGTGTCGTGGGGGAGCGGCTGTGGGCGTGCAGGGAGCCCGGGTGTCTACACGCGGGTCTCGGAGGTGGTCCAAGCCCTCGACGCGGGCCGCTGAGAGCTCTTGGCGATGCGGTACGAGTGCGGGCGGCCACTCCCTGTGCCCAGGGGGTGACCGCCCACTCACCGGCCTGTCGCCGGCACCCGCTCGTCGTTGATGCGAAGGGTCAGCGATCTTCGTCGTTGACGCTCTCGGGAACGGACGTGAGCCGCTCCGTCTCGTCCTGTATCTCAGCGGCGATCTTCTTGAGTTCCGGCTCGAACTTGCGACCGTGGTGGGCGCAGAAGAGCAGTTCTCCGCCGCTCAGGAGGACGACGCGCAGATATGCCTGGGCGCCGCAACGGTCGCAGCGGTCAGCGGCCGTCAGCGGGCTCGCGGGGGTCAGAACAGTAGTCACGTCGCCTCTTCTCTAGCTCGACGAGCTGTCGTACCAGGGTCAACATCCAACCAGGCCGAAAACGTTCCCGCTCGCGGCTTTTCCTCGAAATTTTCTTTCGAGCCGGCTGTCTGCTGCCGGTTGGCGGCGAATGAGCCGTATTGCGTGTCTTCGTGTCTGTACGGGTTCGCGCTGTCTGTCGGGGGTCGGTCCTCCCGGCTGGATTGCCGGTTGTTCATGAGGACGTGCCCGGAGCCTAAATGGTTCATGCCTCGAAGGGAACGTGATATGTACTTCACTCCATCGAGGGATCGAACACCCATGCGACCCTGGACTAGTGTGAGTTCATGCGAGGGTGGTGTTACAACGGCTCTACCAGGCCTCGGTACCCTCTGAGCGGCGACCGAAGCCGGGCCCTTACCCAAAAGGGTCTCCCATGAAATTCAGCGAGGAGCGAACCGCGTGACCGCCGAGACGTCCGTGCCGTCCACAGCGCTGCTGACCGGAGCAGACCGGGACGGTTCCAACTACACCGCGCGGCACCTGCTCGTCCTTGAGGGGCTCGAGGCAGTGCGGAAGCGCCCGGGCATGTATATCGGGTCGACCGACAGCCGCGGCCTGATGCACTGCCTCTGGGAGATCATCGACAACTCCGTGGACGAGGCCCTCGGGGGCTACTGCGACCACATCGACGTCATCCTGCACGACGACGCCTCCGTCGAGGTGCGGGACAACGGCCGTGGCATCCCCGTCGACGTGGAGCCCAAGACCGGCCTCTCCGGCGTCGAGGTCGTCATGACCAAGCTGCACGCCGGCGGCAAGTTCGGTGGCGGCTCGTACGCGGCCTCCGGCGGTCTGCACGGCGTGGGCGCCTCTGTGGTGAACGCGCTCTCCGCCCGCCTCGACGTCGAGGTGGACCGCAGTGGTAACACCCACGCCGTGAGCTTCCGCCGTGGCACCCCGGGTACCTTCAAGGCCGACGGCCCCGATGCCGCCTTCGACGCGACAAGCGGGCTGCGCAAGGTCAAGCGGGTGCCGAAGACGCGCACCGGCACGCGAGTGCGCTACTGGGCCGACCGCCAGATCTTCCTCAAGGACGCCAAGCTCTCCCTGGAGCACCTCCACCAGCGCGCCCGCCAGACCGCCTTCCTCGTGCCGGGCCTGACCATCGTCGTCCGTGACGAATACGGACTCGGCGACGGCGGCAGCAAGGGCGAGGAGTCGTTCCGCTTCGACGGCGGAATCAGCGAGTTCTGCGAGTATCTGGCCGCCGACAAGCCGGTCTGCGATGTCCTCCGCTTCTCCGGACAGGGATCCTTCAAGGAGACCGTCCCGGTCCTCGACGACCACGGGCAGATGACTCCGACCGAGGTCACCCGTGAACTGGGCGTTGATGTCGCGATGCGCTGGGGCACCGGCTACGACACGAACCTGAAGTCGTACGTGAACATCATCGCCACGCCCAAGGGCGGCACCCATGTCGCCGGCTACGAGCAGGCCGTCGCCAAGACGATGAACGAGGTCCTGCGGGCCAAGAAACTGCTGCGGGTCGCCGAGGACGACATCGTCAAGGACGACGCGCTGGAGGGCCTCACGGCCGTCGTCACCGTGCGTCTCGCCGAGCCGCAGTTCGAGGGCCAGACGAAGGAGGTCCTCGGAACCTCGGCCGCCCGCCGCATCGTGACGAACGTGGTGACCAAGGAGCTCAAGGCGTTCCTGACCTCCGCGAAGCGGGACGAGGCCGCGCAAGCGCGGGTCGTCATGGAGAAGGCCGTCGCCGCCGCTCGTACGAGGATCGCCGCCCGTCAGCACAAGGACGCGCAGCGCCGGAAGACGGCTCTGGAGTCCTCCTCGCTGCCCGCCAAACTCGCCGACTGCCGCAGTGACGACGTCGAGCGCAGCGAGCTGTTCATCGTGGAGGGAGACTCCGCGCTGGGTACGGCGAAGCTGGCACGGAACTCCGAGTTCCAGGCGCTGCTGCCGATTCGGGGCAAGATCCTCAACGTTCAGAAGGCGTCCGTGACGGACATGCTGAAGAACGCCGAGTGCGGTGCGATCATCCAGGTCATAGGGGCGGGTTCCGGGCGGACCTTCGACATCGACGCGGCGCGCTACGGGAAGATCATTCTTCTCGTCGACGCCGATGTGGACGGCGCGCACATCCGGATTCTGCTGCTGACGCTGTTCCAGCGTTACATGCGGCCCATGGTCGAGGCGGGGCGCGTGTTCGCGGCGGTGCCGCCGCTGCACCGGATCGAGCTCAGTCAGCCCAAGAAGGGGCAGGACAAGTACGTCTACACGTACTCGGACCGTGAGCTGCGGGAGACGGTGCTGGAACTGCAGCGCAAGGGTGTGCGCTACAAGGACTCGATCCAGCGGTACAAGGGTCTCGGTGAGATGGACGCCGATCAGCTGGCCGAGACGACGATGGATCCGCGGGTCCGGACGCTGCGCCGGATCAACATCTCCGACCTGGAGGCATCCGAGCAGGTGTTCGATCTCCTGATGGGGAACGATGTGGCTCCGCGCAAGGAGTTCATCTCCAGCTCGGCTGCGACGCTGGATCGGTCGCGGATCGACGCGTAGCCCTCCGGGCGTCTTCGGGCGCTCGGTTCGTTGTGGGTCGGGGCCGTGCCGATGCATCCGCCCGTCGCCGCCGGATCAGACGTGAGTTTCCGTGAGTTTCCATGGGAACGGCTGCTCGATCCGAACGTAGGCGACGGGTACGAGATGTACCGGCACGGCCCGTTCCGCCGACGGATCCCGCGGGCGGAATCGCGGTTTGGGCTCAGCCCCTCCCGCCCACGCTTCGGCCGCCGGCGGAGACTCCCGCCCGGTTTTCGACTGCGGGGCAGGATTCAGTCCCTCCGGCGTTTGAGGAGCGGGGCCTGGGGCGCGGAGCCCCAGGCGTGGGAAGGGCCGGGGCGAAGGGGGCGAGAGTCTCGGGGGCAGCCCGCTCGCCGCTCGATGTGTGGGGTGGCGCTCCACCCGTGGGTGGACGGATGAGGGCGTGGGGGATCCACCCACGATCCACCCGGGCTCCGATCTGCCGAGGACGCGATTTCCGTAGCGTCGATGGTGTCGGCAGCGCTCGCTGCGGACACCCGCTTCTCGCTCACGGAGGCCGTGCATGTCCGGGCTCATCAATGCTGTGGTGATCGTCGCCGTTGCCGTTGTGGTCATCGCGCGCCAGTTCCGTGCGCGCCGGATCAGTTCGGACAGGCGCTGGTGGATCGTGCCCGCCGTTCTCGGCTTCATGGCACTGCGCGACCCCGGAGTGATCGGCCCGCACCACCGGGTCGAGGCGTCCCTCCTGCTGGGCACGGAGCTGGTGACAGCGCTGGCCCTCGGAGCCGGATGGGCGTGGACGACCCGGATATGGACGGAGCCGGACGGCGCCGTGTGGAGCAAGAGCACCAAGGCCAGCGGGGCCATCTGGATCGCGGGCATCTGTCTGCGCCTGGGTCTGTTCGGCATCGGTGCCCTGCTCAGTGTGCACCAGAACTCCTCCGCCCTGATGCTCGGCCTCGCGGCCACCCTGCTGGTCCGTTCCGGGGTGGTGACCTGGCGGGCGCAGTCCCTGCAGCCGACGGCGATGGGACAGGGCCCGGCGTACGGTGACGGCGTGGGCCGGGTCCTGCGGAAGGAGCGTCTGTGACGGACAACGCCTGGACGCGCTGGCCCTCCCGTGAGGCCCTCTCCCGAATGGGCGTGCACACGGCCCGCCGTGCGCTCAGCCGGTTCACGCGCGCCATCGTCCTCGCCATGCTCGTCGCGACGACGTTCACGAACACGGAGCTGAACGGTTGGGCGCTCGCCGGAGGCATCACCGGAATCGTGGCGTGCGGGTTCCTCGCCTGGGGGTTCTGGCGCACCACACTGGAGCATCGCCTGCTGCCGTCCCTGGTGCTGCTCACTCTGCTGCTGGCGATCGCGGCCGTGGGGCAGAGTGCGGGCTTCCGGGTTCCGGCAGTCGTTCTGTGGTGCGGGTGTGCCGTCAGCGCCATCGAACGGCTGCCCCTCGCGGCGGCGTTGCCCGCCACCGCGGTGGCGCTGAGCGCGTACGCGGCGGTCAACAACGACGTCTGGCTGACCACCGCGGCCACCACCGTGGGGCTCGCCCTCGCGGGGTATGTGCTGCGTCTCGACGCGGAAGCACGGGGAAGTGCGCAGCGGCTGCTGGCTCAGGAGCGCGCGGCCCGCGTGGCCGAGGCGGAATCGGCGGCGCTCGCGGAGCGCGCACGGATAGCGCGGGAGATCCACGACGTCCTGGCGCACAGTCTCTCGGCTCAGCTGGTGCACCTGGAGGCGGCGCGGCTGCTCATCGAGAGGGGAGCGGACCGGGAGATCATCCTTGAACGGGTCGTGGCGGCACGGGGAATGGCCCGCGAGGGGCTCGCGGAGACGCGGCAGGCACTCTCCGCGCTCCGGGGCGAGATGTCTCCGCTGGAGGACTTCCTCGGCGAACTCGTCACTACCGCCGAGGGTGCCGACGTCACCGTGACGGGCGAGCGTCAGCCGCTGCCGGCGGAGGCCTCCCAGGCGGTGCGCAGAGTCGCGCAGGAGGCGCTGACGAACGTACGCAAGCACGCTCCGGGTGCCAGGATTCACATCCGGCTGGACTACGGCGAGCACGAAGTCACGCTGGATGTACGGGATTCGGGTGGAAAACCGGGCGAGCTCAGCGGTTCGGGAGCCGGGTACGGTCTGCTGGGCATGCGGGAACGCGCCGAGCTGCTGGGCGGCTCGCTGGATGCCGGACCGGGCGAAGAGGGGTTCGTGGTGACGTTGAAGGTGCCGGTATGACCGAGCAGGCGGAGGGCAGGAGGCCGGCGCGGGTCGTGGTCGCGGACGATCAGACGGTCGTGCGCGAGGGCATCGTGATGCTGTTGGGGCTGCTGCCGGGGATCGAGGTCGTCGGAGCGGCCGGCGACGGGGCTGAAGCGGTGGCGCTGGTGGCCGAACTGGCTCCGGACGTCGTGCTGATGGATCTGCGCATGCCCCGCTGTGACGGGGTCGAGGCGACCCGGCGCATCCGTGCCGAGTACCCGGGGACGCAGGTCGTCGTGCTCACGACGTACGCGGACGACGAGTCGTTGTTCCCCGCGCTCCGCGCCGGAGCCCGTGGCTATCTGACCAAGGACGCGGGAGGCGACGAGATCGTGCGGGCCGTGGAGAGCGTGCTCTCCGGGGACGCGGGGCTCTCGCCGAGCATCCAGCGACGGCTGCTGGAGCGGCTGTCGGATCCGGAACCGGAGCCACGCCCGCCCGCGGAGGCGCCGGACGGGCTCACCTCGCGCGAGACCGAGGTGCTCCTGCTGATCGCCGAGGGTCTCAGCAACCATGAGATCGCCCGCAAGCTGCATGTGTCCACGGCCACCGTGAAGACACACATCAACAATCTCTTCGCCAAGACGGGTCTCAAGGACCGCGCGCAAGCGGTCCGTTACGCCTATGGCAAAGGTCTCGTACGGCCGCCCGCGGGATGAAGTCACCTGATGGGGTGAAGAGCGCGGAGAGAGGAGTCCAGGAGCCTTCCGATCTGCACATCCTTGGGCACGCGGCCGAAACGGGTCGCGGACAAGGAGAGTTCGGTGGACAAGCACGACGGCGGCGACACCGGGGAGGTCCGGTTCGACGATCCCTGGTACGACGCGCTCGCTTCCGGCTGGGGTGAGTTGGACGGTACGGGTGCGCTCGCTCCCACCGTGCCGGCCGCCCGCTCGGAGCACGAAGGACGAACGGGCGGGGCGGCCCACGTCTATCTGGAGGTGCAGCGCAGTGCCGCCTTCCGGGAAGTGCGCGCCAGGTACCGCAGGTTCGTGATCCCGGCCGTCGCCGTCTTCTTCCCCTGGTACGTGGGCTATGTGGTGACCGCGACCACCGCGCCGGGGTTCATGGCGCGTCCCGTCGCCGGTGCGGTGAACGTGGCACTGCTCGCGGGACTCGGGCAGTTCCTCACGACGTTTCTCTTCGCGTGGGCCTACGCACGGCACGCGCGGCTGCGCAGGGACCGGGCCGCGCTGGAACTGCGCTGGGACACCCAGGAGATGACGCGGAACGCCAGGGGTGGTGAGCGGTGAGCGGCCACCATCAGACCCTGGCGCTGCTGCTGTTCAGCGCGTTCGTCGCGGTGACACTGGCGATCACGACGTGGGTGAGCCGCAACCGGCATGGCTCGGCCGAGGAGTTCTACGCGGGCGGCCGGTTGTTCTCGCCGATGGAGAATGGATTTGCCCTCTCCGGGGACTACATGTCGGCTGCTTCCTTCCTCGGTGTCACGGGACTCATCTCCCTGTACGGCTACGACGGGCTGCTGTACGCCGTGGGCTTCCTTGTCGCCTGGCTGGTCGTCCTGTTCCTGGTCGCCGAATTGGTGCGCAACTGCGGGCGGTTCACGCTCGCCGACGTCGTCGCGGCCCGGATGGACGAGCGGCCGGTGCGGATCGCCGCCGGAACTTCCTCGGTGGTGGTGTCCGTTCTGTATCTGGTGGCACAGATGGTGGGTGCGGGCAGCCTGGTCTCCCTGCTGCTGGGAGGCACGAGCGACGCGGCGCGCAACTGGACGGTGATCGGTGTCGGCGCGCTCATGGTGATCTATGTGTCGATGGGAGGGATGCGGGCGACCACCTGGATTCAGATCGTCAAGGCGGTTCTGCTGATCGGCGGGGCCGTCGTGCTCACCGTGCTGGTCCTGATGCGGTTCCACGGGGACATCAACGATCTGCTGCGTTCGGCCGCGCGGCGCAGCGGGCACGGTACGGCCTTTCTCGCGCCCGGGTTGAAGTACGGCGGTGACTGGACGGCGCGCTTCGACTTCATGAGCCTCGGGCTCGCCCTGGTGCTCGGCACCGCCGGGCTGCCGCACATCCTGTCGCGCTTCTACACCGTACCGACGGCGCGAGCCGCGCGACGCTCGGTCGTGTGGTCGATCGGGCTCATCGGCGGCTTCTACCTGATGACGATCGTGCTGGGCTTCGGCGCGGCCGCTGTCGTCGGTCCCGAGGCGGTGCGCGGATCGAACGCAGCGGGGAACACCGCGGTTCCGTTGCTGGCCCTCGATCTGGGTGGCGGAGCCGACTCCACGGGCGGAACCGTTCTGTTCGCGGTCGTCGCCGCCATCGCCTTCGCCACGATTCTCGCTGTCGTCGCCGGAGTCACCCTCGCGTCCTCGGCCGCCGTGGCCCATGACCTGTATGCCTCGTTGCGCCGCCGCCGTGCGAAGCCGCACGGCGAGGTCGCCGTGGCGCGCGTCGCGTCGGTCGGCATCGGCGTGATCGCCATCGCCCTCGGCCTCCTCGCCCGCGATCTCAACGTGGCCTTCCTGGTCGGTCTCGCCTTCGCGGTCGCCGCGTCCGCGAACCTGCCGGTGTTGCTGTACTCCCTGTTCTGGCGGTCCTTCACGACGCGCGGTGCCGTATGGGCCGTATACGGCGGCCTGGTGCCCTCGCTGCTGCTCGTGCTGCTGTCGCCGGTGGTGTCGGGCAGCCCCGAATCACTGTTCCCGGGCGTAGATTTCCAGTACTTCCCGCTCCAGAACCCGGGCCTCGTCTCGATCCCGCTGGGCTTTCTCGTCGGCTGGCTCGGGACCGTCACCTCGTCGGAGCCGCCGGACGAGGCCAAGCACGCCGAGATCGAGGTCCGCGCGCTCACGGGCGCCGGGGCCGTCTGAGGGCCCCTGAGCGGCGTACGTGAGCGCTCTGGGGCGGTATTCCGCACGACACCCCTGGTCGTGGGAGTGCGGGCTCAGGGCGCCACCCACGCGTAGCGGTGTTCCGGGCGTCCCGCGTCGCCGTACCTGAGGGACAGGCGGAGTCGTCCCGCCTGTTCCAGGTGTCGCAGATAGCGCTGGGCGGTGGATCTGCTGAGGCCGGTCTCGGCGGCCACCTCGTGGGCCGACAGCGGGTGGTGAGCGCGGTGCAGCACGTCGCAGATCAGGTCCGTTGTCGGCTCCGAATGGCCGCTGGGCAGCCCGGGAGAGGACAGAGCGGGTGCGGTGCGCAGGGCGCCGAAGATCCGGTCGACCTGCTCCTGGCCCGTCACCCCCCGGCCGCCCATGCGGTCGACGGTGCGGCGCAGGGCGGCGTAGGAGTCGAGGCGGGTGCGCAGGGCAGTGAAGGTGAACGGCTTGACCAGATAGTGCAGGGCGCCGAGGCGCATCGCCGCCTGGACCGTGGCCACGTCGCTGGCCGCGGTGATCATGATGACGTCGGTTCCGTGACCGTTCTCCCGCATCTGGTGGACGAGTTCGAGGCCCGTCCGGTCCGGCAGATAGTGATCGAGGAGCACCAGGTCGATGGGCGCGCGCTCGACCGCCGCCAGGGCCTGGGCGGCACTGTGCGCGCGGGCGGCCACCCGGAATCCGGGAACCTTCCCCACGTACCTCGCGTTGATCTCGGCGACGCGGAAGTCGTCGTCCACGACCAGGACGTCAATCATCGGGCCTCTTTCTCTCAAGGCCTGGGCGAGTGTTGCGCCCGTGTTTCGGCTCCGCTGTTGTAGCGCGAGCAAAATGAGCACAACAGACTCTTGCGAGCAGAAGAATCCCTTGCGCCCAGAAGACTGATGCTGTGGCCCGCACCACATCTACGGTCCCGGCCATGAGCACAGACACCAGCCCCGCCATCGAGCTGCGGGGTGCGAGCAAGATCTTCAAGACCCCGTCAGGGGGTTTGCACACAGCCGTCAGGGAGCTTGACCTGACCATCGGCCGGGGCGAGTTCGTGGCCGTCGTCGGGCCGACCGGCTGCGGGAAGTCCACCACGCTGACCCTGGTCAGCGGTCTTGAGGAGCCCACCGAGGGCGAGGTCCTGGTCGCCGGAGAGCCGGTCGCCGGCGTCGGCGAAAAGGTCGGCTTCGTCTTCCAGCAGGACGCCACCTTCCCCTGGCGCACGGTTCTGTCCAATGTGATGGCCGGGCCCCGCTTCCGCGGTGTGCCCAAGGCGGAAGCGAAGCAGCGGGCCCGGGAATGGCTCGCCCGGGTCGGGCTCGCGGCCTTCGAGGACCGCTATCCGCACCAGCTCTCCGGCGGTCAGCGCAAGCGCGTCGCCCTCGCCGCCACCTTCGTCAACGACCCCGAGATCCTGCTGATGGACGAGCCCTTCTCGGCGCTCGACGTGCAGACCAGGGCGCTGATGTCCGACGAACTGCTCGAACTGTGGGAAGGCACGGGCGCCTCGGTCGTCTTCGTCACCCACGACCTGGAGGAGTCCATCGCGCTCGCCGACAGGGTCGTCGTGATGACGGCGGGCCCCGCCACCGTGAAGCAGGTCTTCGACATCGATCTGCCGCGGCCGCGCAAAGTCGAAGAGGTACGCCTGGAGCCGCGGTTCATCGAGATCTACCGCGAGATCTGGGAGTCCCTGGGCGAAGAGGTCCGCATCACCCGCGAGAGGGGTGCCGCTCATGTCGCCTGAGGTCATCAGTACCCCCGTCGTCGACACGGCCAAGATCCCGGGCCGCGCGCACTCCCGCGCCCGTGCCGCGCGCAAACGGAAGATCGTGGTGGGCGCCGCCCGGGTGCTGCTCCTGGTCGCCGTGCTCGGCCTGTGGGAAGTGCTTTCGCGGGCCAAGGTCATCGACCCGTTCAACTTCTCGATGCCCTCGAAGATCTGGGAACAGATCCACACCTGGGTGATGCACGGGACCGCGCTCGGCTCTCTCGGCGAGCAGGTCTGGTACACGCTTCACGAGGCGCTGCTCGGCTGGGTCATCGGTGTGGTCGCCGGCGTGCTCTTCGGTATCGCCCTGGGGCGGGTCACCTTGCTGGCAGACATCCTTGGTCCATACATCAAGGTGCTCAACTCCATACCGAGGATCGTCCTCGCACCCATCTTTGTGATCTGGTTCGGCCTCGGACCGGCCTCCAAGGTCGCCTCGGCCGTGGTGCTCGTCTTCTTCCCGGTGTTCTTCAACGCCTTCCAGGGTGCCCGGGAGGTCGACCGGAACCTGGTGGCCAATGCCCGGATCCTCGGCGCGAGCGACCGCCGGGTGACGCTTCAGGTCGTCATTCCGTCCGCCACCTCGTGGATCTTCACCAGCCTCCACGTCAGCTTCGGCTTCGCGCTCATCGGCGCGATCGTCGGCGAGTACATCGGCGCCACCAAGGGCATCGGCCTGCTCGTCGCGCAGTCGCAGGGCACCTTCAACGCGGCCGGGGTGTACGCGGCGATGGTCATCCTCGCCGTCGTCGCCCTGCTGGCCGAAGGGCTGCTGACCTTCGGCGAACGTCGCATCTTCCGCTGGAAGCCGTCGGACTCCGACCGCTGACCCCGCCGTACGGGCACGCACGAACCCGCCCGTACGCACGATTCCGCCGTACGCACGCACTGCCTCCCCTCCACGCACAAGGACGTGAACCACCATGCGCAAGACCGCCAGATACTCCGCCCTGGCAGCCGCCGGTCTGCTCGCTCTCACCTCGCTCACCGCCTGCGCCAACGACGCGGCGAGCACGACGGCCGACTCCGGCAGCGGCGGGGGTGGCGGCAAGGGGGAGCACGTCAAGATCATGGTCGGCGGCCTGGACAAGGTCATCTACCTGCCGGCGATGCTCACACAGCGGCTCGGCTACTTCCAGGACGAGGGTCTGGACGTCCAGCTCCTCAGCGAGCCGGCCGGTGTCCAGGCCGAGACCGCCCTCGTCTCGGGACAGGTGCAGGGGGCCGTCGGCTTCTACGACCACACGCTCGACCTGCAGACCAAGGGCAAGGCGGTCGAGTCGGTCGTGCAGTTCTCGCACGCTCCGGGTGAGGTCGAGATCGTCTCCAACAAGCGTGCGGGCGACATCACTTCACCCAAGGACTTCAAGGGCAGGAAGCTCGGCATCACCGGACTGGGTTCCTCCACCGACTTCCTCACGAAGTACCTCGCCGTCAATAACGGCGTGCAGGTCAGCGAGTTCACGCCGGTCGCCGTCGGCGCCGGACCGACGTTCGTCTCCGCCCTCCAGCAGGGCGCCATCGACGGCGGCATGACGACGGACCCCACCGTCGCCACGGTCATGGAGAAGAACCTCGGCAAGGTACTCATCGACATGAGGACGCCCGAGGGCTCGCAGGAGGCGCTCGGCGGGCCGTACCCGTCGTCCAGCCTCTACATGCAGACGGACTGGGTCAACGGTCACAAGGAGACGGTCCAGAAGCTGGCGAACGCCTTTGTGAAGACCCTCCGGTGGATGTCCAAGCACAGCGCCTCCGAGATCGCCGCCAAGATGCCCGCCGACTACTCGCAGGGCAACCAGACGCTGTACTCCGGGGCCATCAAGAGCACGCTGCCGATGTTCACCGAGGACGGCGTGATGCCCGAGAACGGTCCCGAGACCGTCGAGAAGGTCCTCAAGGCGTTCAACCCCAACATCAAGAACGCCAAGGTGGATCTGAGCAAGACGTACACCACGGAGTTCGTGAAGAAGGCGGCCGGCTGACCGCCTCCTGCTGCCGAAACGCGGCGAGCTGCCCCGTCGCGCGTACGACTGTGCTTCCCCCGGCAGTCGTACGCGCGACGGGTGCGGCCGTTCCCGCATCGTCGGCCGTGTCCTCAGGTACGGGTCGCCCAGGCGTAGCGATGCTCCGGGCGGCCCGCATCGCCGTATCTGAGGGTCAGCCGCGCTCTTCCCGTACGTTCCAGAAGCTTCAGGTAGCGCTGCGCGGTCTGCCGGCTCAGTCCGGTCTCCTCCGCGACCTCCTGGGCCGACAGCGAGCTCTCCGCACTCAGCAGGGCGCGCCGTACGAGCTCGGCGGTCGGCGGGGAGTGCCCCTTGGGCAGATCGGGGACGGTGCCGGTGGAGAGGGTCCCGAAGATCCGGTCCACATCGGACTGTTCGGCCCTGCCGCCGCCGTCGAGGGTGTGTCGCAGATCCGCGTACGCCTCCAATTTGGCCCGCAGCCCGGCGAACGAGAACGGCTTGACCAGGTACTGGAGGACCCCCTGCCGCAACGCCGCCCGGACGGTCGCGATGTCACGTGCGGCGGTCACCATGATCACGTCGGTCGGGTGGCCCCGTCGGCGCATCTCCTGGACGACCGCGAGGCCCGTCCCGTCCGGCAGGTAGTGGTCCATGAGAACCAGGTCCGGGCGCGGCAGCGCCTCCAGCCGGCTCAGCGCTTCGGCGGCACTGTGCGCCTCGCCCGCGACACGGAAGCCCGGCACCTTCTCCACGTAGGCGGCGTTGACACGAGCAACCCGTGCGTCGTCATCCACGACCAGGACCTCGATCATCGCTCCTTCTCCCCGGCGTTCGGGGCGTTCCCGGTGTCTCCGGTGACGGCGAGGGCGGCGTCGGTGGTCTCCGGAGACGAGAGCCGTCGTACGGCTCCGGGTTCCTGACCGGGGGCGGGGGCGAGCCCGTCCTCCGCCGCGAGCCCGACGTCCGGCGCTCCGCCGTTCTTCGGTGTGAGCGCCGGGTCCGTCAGCGCCTCCGGCAGGACGACCGTGAACTCCGCACCTCCGCCGTCCGCGTCGGCCACCTCCGCGCTCCCGCCCTGCCGCTCGGCGAGGCGCCGCACCAAGGAGAGGCCGATTCCGCGCTTGCCGTGCGCGGGTGGCTCCTTGGTGCTCCAGCCGTCCGTGAAGATCAACTCCCGCCGCTCTTCCGGGACACCGGGCCCGGTGTCCCGTACCCGCAGCACGGCGGTGCGCCCTTCGGAGCGCAATTCGACCTCCACGCGCGCGTGGAGCGTGCCCGCGACAGCGTCCAGCGCGTTGTCGACGAGGTTCCCGACGACGGTGACGAGCCCACGCGGGTCGACCAACCGATCGGGCAACAGCGTCCGGTCCGAGATCCACAGCGCCACGCCACGCTCGGCCGCCACCGTCGTCTTTCCGACCAGGAGGGCGGCGAGCAGCGGATCGTGGATCTTCTCGGTGACCTGTTCCGCGGTGACCCTGTGGTCGCCGACCACCTCTCCGACGAATTCCACGGCGTCGTCGTACATCTCCAGTTCGAGCAGCCCCAGGAGCGTGTGCATCCGGTTGGCGTGCTCATGGTCCTGCGCGCGCAGCGCGTCGATCAGGCCGTGTGTGGAGTCGAGCTCGCGGCCGAGCTGCTCCAGTTCGGTCCGGTCGCGCAGTGTGGCGACGGCGCCGCCGTCCTCGGTGGGCATCCGGTTGGCGACCAGGACGCGCTGGCCGCGGACGGTGAGCAGGTCCGTACCGGTGACGCGCCCGGCCAGCACATCCGTCGTACGGCCAGGTCCCAGAGCGTCGTCCAGCGGCTGCCCGATGGCCTCGGCGCCGACCCCCAGCAGCCGCTGCGCCTCGTCGTTCAGAAGGCGCACGCGACCGCTTCGGTCCAGGGCGACCACGCCCTCCCGGATGCCGTGCAGCATCGCCTCGCGCTCGGCCAGCAGCGCCGAGATGTCGGAGAAGGCCAGGTCACGGGTCTGCCGCTGAACCCTTCGGGAGATCAGATAGGCGGCCAGCGCGCCGACGGCCATGGCCCCGCCCGCGTACGCGAACAGTCCGGGAATCGCGTCGATCAACCGGGCCCGCACACTGCCGTACTTGATACCCACCGACACCGCGCCGACGATCCGGCCGGTGCCGTCACGCAGTGGCACCTTGCCCCGTGCGGAGCGCCCCAGTGTTCCGGTGTCGATGTCCATGACGTCCTTGCCCGCCAGGGCCAGGCGGGGGCTCGTCGAGACCTTCTTGCCGATCTCAGCCGGGTTCCTGTGCGACCAGCGGATGCGCCGCATGTCCATCACGACGACGTATTCGGCGCCGCTCGCCTTCCGTATCCGCTCGGCCTGGACCTGCACGGGGCCGGTCCTCGATGGGGCTGTCCTTTGGAGGTCCACGGCGATCTGCGGCTGGGTGGCCGTGGTCTGTGCGATCGCGAGGGCGCGCCGCATGGCTTGGTCGTCCAGCTGCGCGCTCAGCGGCGCCAGGAACAGTCCGGTGGCGAGTACGGCGACTCCCGCCGCGATCGCGATCTGCATCAGGAGCACTTGTGAGAACGCCCGCCGCGGCAGACCGAGGCGCAGTCGTCGTGCGGGGGGAGTGGGACTCATGCCCATGACGGTACGGGGGCGTGCGCGTCCCTCCGAAGAGAGTGTGGCGTGGATCTCTTGATCAATGGGTGAGGCGGTCGTGGGGCCCGGGTGAGAGGGAGGAGGAGATTCGGGACGCGAGATCCGGGACAGGGATCCGGGAGCTTGCGGTTGGTGCGCCGGCGCGGGGCGCCCGTGCCTCTGGCATCGACGGGTACGGTACGGCGTCGCTGATCCGGTGGCACGGAGCAGGCGAGGGCCCCTGGTTCGTGCCACAGGTCGGTTCGGGTGAGCCCGGGACCCTCTGCGTCCGGCCGGACAGGTCATGGCGTCGCTGTTCCGGCCGTAGGGGGGCCGGCGGCGAACTCGGCCCGTGTGTCGGCCCCGCGGTTCGGGCGCGTGCGGGACCCGGGCCGTCAGCAGGCCACGGCTGCGGCTGTCTCTTCCAGCTGCCGTACGGCCACCACGTCCATCCGGGCGGGTGAACCAAGTGCCGAGCCGCAGCTCTCCGGGCGGGGCGGCAGCGAGGCGCCCTGCGCGACGATGACCCGCCACAGGCGGCCGTCGGCGTGGGCCACGGTCACCTCCCAGCGTGGCGCCGCGCCGTCCGTTCTGATCACCATCAGGACATCGGCGGCGTGCTCCCCCGAAGCAGTCCGTACGGCCAGTTCGGCCGCCTGGCCGGGGCGCTCCCAGGCGGAGTTCCCGCGACAGCCCTCGGTGACGACACGGCCCTCCCGGACGCGCTGGAGGATCTCCTTGACAGCGTGGGCCTCGGCACGCCCGTACGCGTACCCGTACGGCAGGACCAGCACCGTGGGCGAGAAGCGATGACCGCCCAGATGGGTGACCTCCCAGGCGCCGTTGACGCCGGAAGCGGCCAGTTCCGCCGCCAGGGGGCGTCCGAGCAGGGCGCAGCAGCGGTCACGCTTGCCGTTGGTGCAGACGAGGGCCAGCGGATCGTCGGTATGAGGCAGCCCATGGAGAACCCGGTCGAAGGAGCGCGGATCACCCGTGCCGAGCGCGGTGAAGTCGAGATCGAGCAACTGCCCGGGATCACGCGTCATGGCGGCGTGCAGCCATACGTTTCCCGGGGTGGTGTGGGCCGCGTACACATGCCGCTCGGCGGGCGTACCGCAGTCGGCATGGCGCCCGGGACGGCGGATGAGCGCGATCCGTACCCCTGTGCCCTGTGCGGCGGCCTCGAGGGCGCGGCCGAGCGTGGGGTCCAGGTGGCTCGAGGTGAGCGCCTTGGCACCCCAGGGTCCGGGCTGCTCGATGAGCAGCCATGTCGTCGCGGTGGCCGCGGTCCCGGAGAGGGGCTCGTCGAGGTGCCGCGACGCGGTCGTGCACGTACTCACAGAGGTGAGCCTAACCTGACTTCCCCGGGGCGACTTCCTGCCGCGTACACGGGGGCGCGTCAGGGATGGTCCGGGTGTGTGTCGGTTGTGCGGAAGCGTGCGTGGGGGAGCGTGCCGGGAGGGCGCGTACAGGGCGCTCTCCCCACGCCCGGCGTGCGCTGTCTAGAGCGGGAGCGGCCGCGGCGGCCGTTCGCCCACGTAGTGCCCGCTCGGTCGCATCCGCAACGGGCGCTCCGCGTACTCCTCCAGGGTGTGGGCGATCCAGCCCGCCGTCCGGGCGACGGCGAAGATCGTCTCTCCCGCCGAGACCGGCATGCCGGACGAGACGGTGAGGACGGCCAGGGCGAGGTCGACATTGGCGTGCAGGGATGTGTGGCGGGCCGTGGTGGTCACCACGTCATGGGCCGCAGCCAGGGCGGGTGCCGCGCCGGGCACTTCCTCCAGGAGGGCGAACAGCGCACGCGCGCGTGGATCCTCGCCGGGGTAGAGCCGATGGCCGAGTCCGGGCACACGGCGCCCGGCGCGCAGCTCGTCGGCGACCACGGGAGCCGCGGTGCCCTGGTCCAGAACGTCGAGCAGCAGCCGGTGCGCGAGCCCGCTGGCCGCCCCGTGCAGGGGCCCCTCGAGGACGCCGAGGCCCGCCGACACGGCCGCGTACGGGTGGGCGCGGGCCGATGCCGCCACCCGGACCGCCAGCGTCGAGGCGGCCAGGTCGTGGTCGACGAGCAGCCCGAGTGCCGTGTCCAGTACGCGCAGTGACGCGTCGTCGGGTGCGCGTCCGCTGAGCCGTGCCCACAGCCGATGAGCGAGCGGGCCCTCGTCGCGGTGGTCGTGCCGTACGGGGGGAAGCGCGGCGACGAGGGTGGGAATGAGGGTGCGTCCGGTGCCGAGTACGGCGCTCTCGGAGAGGTCGAAGCGCAGCGGGTCGGCCGCCGCTGCGGCGATCGCCGCGACGCGCAGCCGGTCGATCGGGCTGCTGTGCTCGGGCAATGCGTCGACGCTCCGCCTGGCGACCGCCACGGACGCCTCCGGGGCCGTGAACGTGAGCCCGGGGCGCAGCTCGCCGGTCCACAGCCATTCGGCGATCTCTTCGTAGGAGTACCGCGCGGCCAGTTCCGTCGCGTCGACGCCCCGGAAGTAGTACCGGTCCTTGTCGATCAAGGTGATGCGGGTGCGGACGGAGAGTTCGCCGGCACCGCCCGAACTGCCGCCGCCCTCCCGTCTGTTGCGCCGCGCGAGCGCCTCCACCTCCTTGGCGTCGAACGTGCTCCCGCGGCCTCCCGGCTCCCGCCTGCTGCTGAGCTGACCGCGGCTCACATACGCGTACACGGTCTCCGGCTTCACGCCGAGCAGTTCGGCGGTCTCCTTGGTGCTGAGCCGTCGGCCCTCGCGTGCCGGTGTTGCCGCTTCTCGATCCCTCATGAGCGCCACCGTATCTGTGGATCAGTATATTGATTGGATCAATATTGACAGCGATTGAGTCAATCATGGACAGTCAAATCAAGTCCAGGGAGGAAACATGCCGATCAACCGGGCCGCGTCCACCTCTGTCGACGTGCCGCGAGGACTCGCGGGCGTCGTCGTCACCGATACCGAACTGGGTGACGTCAGGGGGCTGGAGGGCTTCTATCACTACCGCCAGTACTCGGCCGTCGACCTCGCGCAGACCCGCGGCTTCGAGGACGTCTGGCACCTGCTGGCCCATGGCGAACTGCCCGACGAGGCTCGCCGTGCAGCCTTCACCGCGCGGTCCGCGCGGCTGCGCCGGCTGCCGGACGACGTGCGCGCCGCGTTGCCCGCGATCGCTGCGGCGACAGGACCGTCGGGACCGCTCGCCGGGCTGCGCACCGCTCTGTCGCTGCTCGGAGCCTCGCTGGGGTTCCGTCCGGTGTACGACATCGACGCCGGGCGGCGCCGCGACGACGGCCTCGTGGCGACGGCGGCCGTGCCGACTCTGCTCACCGCGCTGTACCGGCTCGGGCAGGGGCTGGAGCCGGTGGAGCCGCGTGAGGACCTGGGGTACGCCGCCAACTACCTGTACATGTTGACGGGTTCGGAGCCGGACGCGGCCCGTGCCCGTGCGGTTGAGCAATACCTCATATCAACCATTGACCACGGATTCAATGCATCAACGTTCACGGCGCGGGTTATCGCGTCCACCGGCGCCGATGTGGCGGCCTGCCTGGTGGGCGCGGTCGGGGCCCTCTCCGGCCCTCTTCACGGTGGTGCTCCCAGTCGCGCCCTGGACACCCTCGACGCGATCGGGACACCCGACCGTATCGACTCCTGGATCCGCGAACGTGTCCTCGCAGGCGATCGCATCATGGGCTTCGGGCACCCTGTCTATCGTACGGAGGACCCGCGCTCGCGCATGCTCCGCGGGATAGCTCAGGGGTTCGGCGGCCCGCTCGTCGAGTTCGCCGTCGAGGTGGAGCGACGGGTGGAGGTGATCCTGGCCGAACTCAAGCCGGGCCGTGAGCTGCACACGAATGTGGAGTTCTACGCCGGTGTGGTCATGGAACTCTGCGGGCTGCCCCGCGAGATGTTCACCCCCACGTTCGCCGCCGCCCGCGCGGTCGGCTGGAGCGCCAACATCATGGAGCAGGCGGAGGACTCGAAGATCATCCGCCCGGCGGCTCGGTACGTGGGGCCGGTTCCGCCGGTGGCGGTGCCCGCTCGCAGCTGACCTGACCTGACCTGACCCGACCCGACCTGATCCGACCGAAACGGGCCCGGCACCAGGTCGGTGCCGGGCCCGGGGTGCCAGTGGCTCCGGAAACCGCTGCCGCTACGCGCCGGCACCATCGCCCCAGGCTCGGACGGGTGTCCCGCGCGTGACGACTGCGATCCGTTCGTCGTCGGCTCGAGCGGCGTCGGGCGGGAGCTCCCGCCCGAGTTCCTGAGCGATCTCGCGCCCGATGACGGCGAAGCCCGCCGTCGCTGAGCTCGAAGGTGTCGGGACAGGACCGGCCGGTTGCGCTGCCCCGTGCACGGGGGAGGACGGCATGCGACGGACGACAGCCGTCATTGCCTCGGCCTTTCCCGCGGTGACCCTGCGTTCACGTGCGGGTCGTCCTGTGACTGCCCACCGGACAGGGACGGCGCGCGAAACGGGGTCACCGAGGGCAAGACGAACGCACAGCGATGTGATGGTGTGCCGATACTCCCGTAAGGGTGCGGCGTTCGGTCACCTATGCGTCGGGAATATCCGCCTTCGCGTGAATAAGGGTTTCGCGGGAGACCACGACGATTCTCTCGTAGTCTGCCCGGGATGCGTCACGGGGAAGTTCGGCGTCGAGCGTCTCTGTCGCATCCGTTCCGATCACAGCGAACCTTCCGTCGGACAGTTCGAAAATGTCTGGGCAATTGGCACCGGACACGCTTCCTCGCAAGGTTGGAGGGGTGCCAATTCGACGGATGATGTGGCTCACTGTTCTTGATTCCCTTTGATCTCGAGGTGGGATTGCTGCGCGCTGTTGCTGCGCGGCGCGATGCGGCCCTGTGGGGCCGCAACCTCGGACCGGGCGGCGTGGAGCGACGTTCGATGGGGATCGACCCAATACGTGATTGCGCAGTAGTCAACCCTGTTGGCATCAGGGGAAACGCGACGGTTTACTGGTTCGTTATCGCCCGACCGTGTGATCTGTCCGCCGGGGAGGTGCAGGTGAACGGGTCCGCGCCGGAGTGCGGCAGGTGAAAGGCGCTACTCGCTCGGCGGTTCACCCACCACCCACCACTCGTCCGTGTCGGTTTCCTCCACTTGTGCGAGGAGATCTTCGACCATGAGTCCGATTTGGGCTTCGTCGGATGTGCTGATGAGAGTTGCCCGATAAGGGCGTGTTGCGTACCAGTACTCCCGGAAGATGGGCTGCTGGAGCAGCCCGCGGGCCAGGCCGAAGAATTCCTCGCGAGTGATGTTGCCCATGCGGTAGTAGCAGAGCGCATTGGTGTACAAGGCGTTGGTGAAGAGGAACTGTCGCTGTTTCCTCGGGGAGACGGTCCCCTCGTACACGTCCAGTACCTCGGCCAGTTCGGGATCGTCCATGGCCTTGCTCAGCAGCTCCCAGTGAAGCCGTTGTTGGTGGGCGAGATTGGCCTGTCGCTGGGTCTGGGCGGCTTGCTCGAGCAGCTCGATCCGCGCGTGCAACGCGTCAAGCGTGGTTCGCTGCGCGACGAGGGTGACGGCGGCCCCCGTCAGCAGGCCGACCGCTGCCGCGGCAGCGGAGCCCAACCCACGCACTTTGGCTTTCCGTGTGGCCATGTCAACCCCCGAATCAGGCGACCGTCCGCCGGTCGTCGGTTGTGGGGCGACAGGGAGCGGACCGGCGAGCGGTGGGCGGCGCGCTTGCCGCCCCCCAGTGTTGCCGAGCGGCTCTGATCGGCAGGGAGGCGGAGAGGAGGCGCACGGAGGGATGTGCGGGTCGCATCCACCGGCGCCATGTCCAACGTGTGCCCCGTGAGCGCCGCTAACAATCGTTCACTTCGGGGTGTTTCCTCCCGCTCGTATGCTTGGTCGGCATTCATTCCCCGCGTGAGCGCCGGTCCCGTGAGCCGGTGCGCGTACAGGTTCAGAGAGGGCGCATGGTGAGCCAGTCGAGTCCCCGGCAGATCCCGGTCATCGTTCTCGCCGGCTTCCTGGGTTCCGGCAAGACCACACTGCTCAACCATCTCCTGCACCGCAGTGGTGGAAGCCGTATCGGAGCCGTCGTCAACGACTTCGGGGCGATCGAGATCGACGCGATGGCGGTGGCCGGAGCGCTCGGCGATTCCACCGTCTCGCTCGGCAACGGGTGTCTGTGCTGTGCGGTCGATGTCGGTGAACTTGATCAATATCTTGATCGGCTCGCTCAACCCTCTGCCCGGATCGACGTCATCGTCATCGAGGCGAGCGGGCTCGCAGAGCCCCAGGAACTCGTGCGCATGGTGCTCGCCAGCGAGCACCCGGGGATCGTGTACGGAGGGCTCGTCGAGGTCGTCGACGCTGCCGAGTTCGTCGGTACACGCGAGAAGCATCCCGAGATCGACCGGCACCTCGCCCTCGCCGATCTCGTCGTCGTCAACAAGATCGACCGGTCCGACGACGCCGAGCACGTGCTGGGTGTCGTCCGGGAGCTCGCCGACCGCGCCGCGGTCGTCCCCGCCACCTACGGCCGTGTCGATCCGGAGTTCCTCTTCGACTGCAGGCCGGGCGAGGAGCGCATCGGACAGCTGTCCTTCGACGATCTGCACGATCGCGAGGAAGACGGCCCGGGGGAGAGGGGGCACGAGGAGCACGGCCACCTCGGCCATCTGCACTCCGTCTACGAAGCCCTTTCCTTCAGCTCCGAAGTGCCGCTGGGGCCGAGGCGGTTGATGGCGTTCCTCGACAGCAGGCCCGAAGGGCTCTACCGGATCAAGGGGTATGTCGACTTCGGCGTCCAGGACATCCGCAACAGGTATGCCGTGCACGCCGTCGGGCGGTTCCTGCGCTTCTATCCGGAACCCTGGGCCGGTGCGGACGAGCGGCTCACCCAGCTCGTCCTCATCGGCTCCGGGATCGACACGGTGACGCTGACCAAGGAGCTGGAGGCATGCAAAGAGGACGCCCCGCATGCCGACGAACACAGCATGTGGGGCGTCCTCCGCTACGTACAGGAGCCGGACCCGGAAGGCTGACCGCGGACTACACCGGGCCCGCCACCACCGACACCGGCTTGCCCAGCGAGATGCCCGAGCCGTCGCGGCGCGGGTCGATCTCCGGCAGGTCGACGGGCATACCGGTCTTCTGTGCCGCGCGTCCCGGCGTCGGACCGGCCCAGGCCAGCGACAGGCAGTCCTCGCCCTTCAGGAACCGCTGGCAGCGCACACCGCCCGTGGCGCGGCCCTTGCGCGGGTACTGGTCGAAGGGGGTCAGCTTGGCCGTGGTCTGGACGGAGTCGTCCAGCGTCCCGCGTGAACCCGCCACCGTGAACACCACCGCGTCGACCGCCGGGTCGACCGCGGTGAACGAGATCACCTTCGCGCCGTCGGTCAGCTTGATGCCCGCCATGCCGCCTGCGGCACGGCCCTGCGGGCGCACCTGCGAGGCCTGGTAGCGCAGCAACTGGGCGTCGTCCGTGATGAAGACCAGGTCCTCCTCGCCGGTGCGCAGCTCGACGGCGCCGACGATCCGGTCGCCGTCCTTGAGGGTGATGACCTCCAGCTCCTCCTTGTTCGAGGGGTAGTCGGGCACCACACGCTTGACGACACCCTGCTCCGTGCCGATCGCCAGGCCCGGCGACGTCTCGTCGAGGGTCGCCAGACAGATCACCGTCTCGTTCGGCTCCAGGGCGGACAGGAACTCCGAGATCGGAGCGCCCCCGGAGAGGTTGGGCGCCGACGCCGTCTCGGGCAGCCGCGGGAGGTCGATCACGTTCAGGCGGAGGAGGCGGCCCAGGGAGGTGACAGCACCGATCTCGCCGCGTGCCGTCGCGGGCACCGCGGAGACGATCGCGTCGTGCTTGGTGCGCTTGCCGTCCGGGTCCTCCCCGAAGGGGTCACCGGTCGCCGTGCGCGCCAGCAGTCCCGTCGAGGACAGCAGAACCCGGCACGGGTCGTCGGCGACCTGGAGCGAGACCGTCGCGGCGGGGCTGCCCGCGGACTCCAGGAGCACCGTACGCCGGTCGGTGCCGAACTTCTTGGCCACCGCGGCCAGTTCGCCGGAGACCAGCTTGCGCAGCTCCGCGTCCGAATCCAGGATGCCGGTCAGCTCGTCGATCTCGCCGTTGAGCCGGTCGCGCTCCGACTCCAGCTCGATGCGGTCGAACCGGGTGAGGCGGCGCAGCGGCGTGTCCAGGATGTACTGCGTCTGGATCTCCGAGAGGGAGAAGTGCTCGATCAGGCGCTCCTTGGCCTGTGCCGAGTTGTCGCTGGAGCGGATGAGGCGGATGACCTCGTCGATGTCCAGGAGGGCGACGAGGAGACCCTCGACCAGGTGCAGCCGGTCGCGCTTCTTGGTGCGGCGGAACTCGCTGCGGCGGCGCACGACGTCGAAGCGGTGGTCGAGGTAGACCTCCAGCAGCTCCTTGAGGCCGAGGGTGAGCGGCTGACCGTCCACCAGTGCCACGTTGTTGATGCCGAAGGACTCCTCCATCGGCGTCAGCTTGTAGAGCTGTTCGAGGACCGCCTCCGGCACGAAGCCGTTCTTGATCTCGATGACCAGACGCAGTCCGTGGGAACGGTCGGTGAGGTCCTTGACGTCGGCGATGCCCTGGAGCTTCTTCGCGCCGACCAGGTCCTTGATCTTCGCGATCACCTTCTCCGGGCCGACGGTGAAGGGCAGTTCGGTGACGACGAGGCCCTTGCGGCGCGCCGTGACGTCCTCGATCGACACCGTGGCACGGATCTTGAAGGTGCCGCGGCCCGTCTCGTACGCGTCCCTGATCCCGGAGAGACCGACGATCCTGCCTCCGGTGGGCAGGTCGGGTCCCGGGACGTGCTTCATCAGCGTCTCGAGGTCGGCGCCCGGGTACCGGATGAGGTGACGGGCGGCGGCGATGACCTCGCCGAGGTTGTGCGGCGGCATGTTGGTGGCCATGCCGACGGCGATTCCGGACGAGCCGTTGACCAGGAGGTTCGGGAAGGCGGCCGGCAGAGCCACCGGCTCCCGCTCCTGGCCGTCGTAGTTGGGCGAGAAGTCGACGGTGTCCTCGTCGATCGACTCGGTCATCAACGACGTGGCGTCGGCCATCCGGCACTCGGTGTAACGCATCGCGGCCGGCGGGTCGTCGTTGCCGAGCGAGCCGAAGTTGCCGTGACCGTCGACCAGGGGAAGGCGCATGGAGAAGGGCTGCGCCAGGCGCACCAGGGCGTCGTAGATCGACGAGTCGCCGTGCGGGTGCAGCTTGCCCATGACCTCGCCGACGACGCGGGCACACTTCACATAGCCGCGGTCGGGGCGCAGTCCCATCTCGTTCATCTGGTAAACGATGCGACGGTGCACCGGCTTGAGGCCGTCGCGGGCGTCCGGCAGGGCTCGCGAGTAGATGACCGAGTACGCGTATTCGAGGAAGGAGCCCTGCATCTCGTCCACGACGTCGATGTCGAGGATCTTCTCCTCGTACGAGTCGTCGGGCGGCGGGGTCTTCGTGCTGCGGCGGGCCATCGCTGCTGCGGCTCCTTCACAGTCTCTGCCGGGGCATGAGCGGGTTCTGACGCGCACCATTGTGGACCGCCCCACTGACAACGCCGACCGCGACCCGTCCGTAGCGCCCTTCCGGGGCGCTCCGCGGCCGTCTTCGGGACCGGTCCCGAAACCGTTCCCGAGCTGCTCTCGAGCCCCGTACCGGCGGCCTCCGAACGCGTTCGCAGTGGTTCCTGGAGGGTTCATCGGGGTGTGTCAGGGACACGCGTAAGTCTCGCTCTCGGCGTACGCGGTGCGGGAACTTCGCCAGCTGTCCGCGCGCTTGCATACAGTGGCAGGACCGACAGGAATGACGCAGTTCCGCGATCGAAGGGACGTACATGCCCATGGGTCACACGGCCACAGCTGAGGCAGGCTCCGGCGGCCTGACAGCGACCGAGCATCGCCTGGCCAACGGCCTGCGCGTGGTGCTCTCCGAGGACCATCTGACCCCGGTCGCCGCGGTGTGCCTCTGGTACGACGTCGGCTCGCGCCACGAGGTCAAGGGCCGGACCGGACTCGCCCACCTCTTCGAGCACCTGATGTTCCAGGGCTCCAAGCAGGTCCAGGGCAACGGTCACTTCGAACTCGTCCAGGGCGCTGGCGGCTCGCTCAACGGCACGACGAGCTTCGAGCGCACCAACTACTTCGAGACCATGCCCACCCACCAGCTGGAGCTCGCCCTCTGGCTGGAGGCCGACCGCATGGGCTCGCTGCTCGCGGCACTGGACGACGAGTCCATGGAGAACCAGCGCGACGTCGTCAAGAACGAGCGCCGGCAGCGGTACGACAACGTCCCCTACGGCACCGCGTTCGAGAAGCTCACCGCGCTCTCGTATCCCGAGGGCCACCCGTACCACCACACCCCGATCGGATCGATGGCGGACCTGGACGCGGCCACCCTGGAGGACGCCCGCGCGTTCTTCCGCACCAACTACGCGCCCAACAACGCGGTCCTGTCGGTCGTCGGAGACATCGACCCGGAGCAGACGCTCGTCTGGGTCGAGAAGTACTTCGGCTCCATCCCCGGGCACGACGGCAAGCCCGCCCCGCGTGACGGCTCGCTGCCCGACATCATCGGCGAGCAGCTGCGCGAGGTCGTCGAGGAAGACGTCCCGGCGCGCGCCCTGATGGCCGCCTACCGGCTCCCGGAGGACGGCACGCGCGCGTGCGACGCCGCCGACCTGGCGCTCACCGTCCTCGGCGGCGGCGAGTCCTCCCGGCTCTACAACCGGCTCGTACGCCGTGACCGCACCGCCGTCGCGGCCGGGTTCGGCCTGCTGCGGCTCGCCGGAGCGCCCTCCCTGGGGTGGCTGGACGTGAAGACGTCCGGCGACGTCGAGGTCCCGGTCATCGAGGCCGCCGTCGACGAGGAGCTCGCCCGGTTCGCCGAGGAGGGCCCGACGGACGGGGAAATGGAGCGCGCTCAGGCCCAGTTGGAGCGTGAGTGGCTCGACCGGCTCGGCACCGTCGCGGGCCGCGCCGACGAACTGTGCCGGTACGCCGTCCTGTTCGGTGACCCGCAGCTCGCCCTGACCGCCGTGCAGCGCGTCCTCGACGTCACGGCGGAGGAGGTCCGGGAGGCCGCCAGGGCCCGCCTGCGCCCCGACAACCGCGCGGTGCTCGTCTACGAGCCGACCACCGCCGAAGCCGCCGAAGCCGCCGAAGCCGCCGACGCGGCTGACTCCGCCGACGAGACCGACGAGGAGGCGGCGAAGTGACCGAGCTCGCCACCATGGACTTCCACCCGCAGCCCCAGGCCGGCCGGCCCAAGCCGTGGGCGTTTCCCGCCCCCCAGCGCGGCACCCTGGACAACGGTCTGACCGTGCTGCGCTGCCATCGCCCCGGCCAGCAGGTCGTCGCCGTCGAGGTCATCCTCGCCGCGCCGCTGGAGGCCGAGCCCGCGGGCCTGGACGGCATCGCCACGATCATGGCGCGCGCCTTCTCCGAGGGCACCGACAAGCACTCGGCCGAAGACTTCGCCGCCGAGCTGGAGCGCTGCGGCGCCACGCTCGACGCGCACGCCGACCACCCCGGCGTACGCCTGTCCCTCGAAGTGCCGGTCTCGCGCCTGGCCAAGGCGCTGGGCCTGCTCGCCGACGCGCTGCGGGCCCCCGCGTTCGCGGACAGCGAGGTCGAGCGGCTGGTGCGCAACCGGCTGGACGAGATCCCGCACGAGACGGCCAATCCCGCCCGTCGTGCCGCCAAGGAACTCTCCAAGGAGCTGTTCCCGGCGAGCGCCCGCATGTCGCGTCCGCGCCAGGGCACCGAGGAGACCGTCCAGAAGATCGACTCCGCGGCCGTACGCGCCTTCTACGACAAGCACGTACGTCCCGCGACGGCCACCGCCGTCGTCGTCGGAGACCTGACCGGTGTCGACCTCGACGAGCTGCTCGGCGACACGCTGGGCTCCTGGACCGGTTCGTCCGCCGAGCCGCGTCCCGTGCCGCCGGTGAGCGCCGACGACACCGGCCGCGTGATCATCGTCGACCGCCCCGGCGCCGTCCAGACGCAGCTGCTCATCGGCCGGGTCGGAGCCGACCGGCACGACCGCGTGTGGCCCGCCCAGGTGCTCGGCACCTACTGCCTCGGCGGCACCCTCACCTCGCGCCTCGACCGCGTCCTGCGCGAGGAGAAGGGCTACACCTACGGCGTACGGGCGTTCGGCCAGGTCCTGCGTGCCGCGCCGGACGGCACGGGCGTCGCGATGCTCGCCATCAGCGGCTCGGTGGACACCCCGAACACCGGTCCGGCGCTCGACGACCTGTGGAAGGTGCTGCGCACCCTCGCGGCCGAGGGACTGACCGACACGGAGCGCGATGTCGCCGTGCAGAACCTGGTGGGTGTCGCGCCCCTCAAGTTCGAGACGGCGGCAGCCGTCGCGAGCACGCTCGCGGACCAGGTCGAGCAGTACCTGCCGGACGACTATCAGGCGACGCTGTATCAGCAACTGGCCTCCACCGGCACCGTGGAGGCCACCGCGGCCGCGGTGAGCGCCTTCCCGATGGACCGTCTGGTGACCGTCCTGGTGGGCGACGCGGCGCAGATCGAGGAGCCGGTCAAGGCTCTCGGAATCGGCGAAGTCAGCGTGGTGGCAGCCGAGTAGAGCCCGTGCGACCGAGGAGGGCCCTGGTGACTGAAGAGTCGTCAGGGCCCTCCTGCTTCCCGCAAGCGATCCCCAAGATGTCCGCATTCGTACGGGGGTTGCCCTTCTGCCCTGTGGGATGCGTTACAAAAATCGTGATCCGTTTGTTGTTCGAATGACACCCCGTTTAGCGTCGGTCCGGCTGTTCGTCACGCAGTGCGCCGCGCCCGCGGCAACCGGACAGTCATCGCCGAGTCCCCTATGGCGCGAGTCAGGGGAGCCGGGGACCCACACGTAGTCCCTGGGGTGAATCGGACGCCCTCCCCGGAGGGGGTCCGTAGGAGACCTTCCTGCTCCGAACCCGTCAGCTAACCCGGTAGGCGAGAGGGAAGGAAAGGATCAGCCCCTACATGGCGTTCACCTGTGGCACCGGCAAGCATCGTCGTCCGAGCCGGGTGCACAGCACCACCACGACCGCCGTCGGGGTCGCGGCGCTCACCACCACCGGTGTGATCGGAACCCTGGCCGCCCCCGCGTTCGCGGCGGAGGCCTCCGTCGAGCAGACCGGGCTGACCCAGGCCGTCACCCTCGGAGACTCGGTCGCCGACCAGATCGACGCCCAGGCCTTCGCGCAGCAGCGCGCCGCCGACGAGGCCGCCGCGCGGAAGCAGGCCGAGCAGCTCGCCCGCAAGCACGCCGCGGAACAGGCCGCGAAGTCCCGCGAGGCCAAGGAGCGCGCCGCCCGCGAGGCCGAGCGCAAGCGCCTGAACACGTTCGTCATACCGATCACAGGTTCCTACGTCTCCACCGGCTACCAGGCCAGCAGCAGCCTCTGGTCCTCCGGCAGCCACACCGGCGTCGACTTCCACGCCGCGTCCGGCACCTCGGTCCACGCCGTCGGCTCCGGCACGGTCGTCACGGCCGGCTGGGGCGGCGCCTACGGCAATCAAGTCGTGATCAAGATGCACGACGGGACGTACACCATGTACGGCCACCTGTCGTCCATCGGTGTGTCCGTGGGACAGGCGGTCACACCGGGGCAGCAGATCGGCCTCTCCGGGGCCACCGGCAACACCACGGGGCCGCACCTTCACTTCGAGGCCCGTACGACCGCGGAGTACGGCTCGGACATCGACCCGGTCGCGTACCTGCGCTCGCACGGAGTCAACGTCTGACGACCGCTTCGCGGCTTCTTCACCGCTTTCGATGCCCCGGCTCACCGAGTCGGGGCATCGTCGTTTCCGGAGGCCGTCTGTCCAAAAAATATCCATGGATTCAGGCCCGCCATCGGAAATTCAGGCTTCCTGCAATAGAGTCACTGAACAAGCGTCAATCGATGGCGTTTCGCGGGGATTAAAGCGGAGGTCGGTCATGCGTATTCCGGCGCACTCGGTATGCACGGCGATCCGTGACGACATCGTCGCGGGTGTCTACGAGCGCGGCGGCCGGCTCACCGAGGAACTGCTCGCGCGGCGCTACGGCGTCTCGCGCGTCCCCGTGCGCGAGGCTCTGCGCACCCTGGAGGCCGAGGGCTTCGTGGTCACCCGTCGGCACGCGGGCGCGTGCGTCGCGGAACCCACCGAGCAGGAGGCCGCGGACCTTCTGGAGATGCGCATGCTGCTGGAACCGCTGGGTGCCGCGAGGGCCGCCCAACGGCGTACGGAGGCTCACCTCAAGGTGCTGCGAGGCCTGGTCAGGCTGGGGCAGGAGCGTTCCAGGAGAGGCCACAGCGAGGATCTGCGCTCGCTGGGCGGCTGGTTCCACGAGACGCTCGCACAGGCGTCCGGCAGCCCCGCGTTGACCTCCACGCTCGCCCAGCTGCGCCACAAGATCGCCTGGATGTACTCGGTGGAGGCGCCGGCCAATCCCGCGGAGTCCTGGGCGGAGCACGGCGGCATCGTGGACGCGGTCGCCCGCGGCGACAGCGAGCGGGCCCGCGCGATCACGGCCCTGCACACCGAGCGCGCGACGACCGTGCACCGGCTCCGATTTCCCGGCGGCGACCGGCCGGATCGTGTGAGAAGTTCGCAACATCCCGTAAACATGATGGGCCCGCGTCATTAACATGGGCGCCGTATACAAAGAGGGATATTCGGCGGGGGCTCATTTCTGATGCCCTTTTATTCGCGTGTCCGGAATTTCGGTGCGCGCTATTCCCTGTGGCCGCGGTGCGAGGGCCGCGGTCGTCGCCGGGGGAATTCCTGAACAGGTCGCGGAAAGCGGCTGAGCCGCGCCGTCCGATGAAGGGGGCGCGGCTCAGCCGTGTGTCCTGGGTGCCTTGTGGGCTCAGACGGTCTCGGGGAGCTCGTCGAGCCCCTCGGCGACCAGCTTCGCCAGACGGTCGAGAGCGGCGTCCGCGCCCTCGGAGTCCGACGCGAGGACGATCTCCTCGCCGCCCCGGGCGCCCAGGCCGAGGACCGCGAGCATGGAGGCCGCGTTGACGGGGTTGCCGTCGGACTTGGCGATCGTCACGGGGATGCCGGAGGCCGTGGCGGCCCGGACGAAGATGGAGGCGGGGCGGGCGTGGAGGCCCTCGGTCCAGCCGACGTTGACGCGGCGCTCAGCCATGTGATGCTGCCCTTCGGGTGTTCAAGGTTGTCTAGACCAGTGTTCCATATGGTGAGGCATGCCCGGACGGACCCGGGTTCCGCCCACGCCGGCGCCGGTCCGCGGCCCCGCTCCGGCGTCCGTCACCCTCAGACTGCCTCGCGCCGTTGTCGTACGCGAGCCGTACTCTGGGCCCCATGCAGACCTCGTCGGACCGGCAGGAGTACCCAGCTCACTGGGAGGCCGACGTGGTGCTGCGCGACGGCGGCACCGCACGCGTCAGGCCCATCACCGTCGATGACGCCGAGCGGCTGGTCAGCTTCTACGAGCAGGTGTCCGAAGAGTCGAAGTACTACCGCTTCTTCGCGCCGTATCCGCGGCTGTCCGCCAAAGACGTCCACCGGTTCACCCACCACGACTTCGTGGACCGCGTGGGTCTCGCGGCCACGGTGGGCGGCGAGTTCATCGCCACCGTGCGCTACGACCGCATCGACGCCGACGGGAGGCCCGCGTCGGCGCCCGCCGACGAGGCCGAGGTCGCCTTCCTCGTGCAGGACGCTCACCAGGGCCGCGGTGTCGCCTCGGCGCTGCTCGAACACATCGCTGCCGTGGCCCGCGAGCGTGACATCCGCCGTTTCGCGGCCGAGGTGCTGCCCGCCAACAACAAGATGATCAAGGTGTTCACGGACGCCGGATACACCCAGAAGCGCAGCTTCGAGGACGGCGTCGTACGCCTGGAGTTCGACCTCGAACCCACCGACCGGTCCCTCGCCGTGCAGCGCGCGCGGGAGCAGCGCGCCGAGGCCCGCTCGGTGCAGCGGCTGCTCGCCCCCGGCTCGGTCGCCGTCATCGGCGCCGGACGCACCCCCGGCGGGGTCGGCCGCAGCGTCCTGGACAACCTGCGGGAAGCCGGATTCACCGGACGCCTGTACGCCGTGAACGCCGCACTTCAGGAGAAGGAACTCGACGGAGTCGCGGCCCACCGCTCCGTCCGCGACATCACCGAGCCCGTCGACCTCGCCGTCGTGGCCGTACCGGCCGAGAACGTCCCCGAGGTCGTCGCGGAATGCGGTGAACACGGCGTACAGGGGCTCGTGGTCGTCTCCGCCGGATACGCCGAGAGCGGTCCCGAAGGACGCGAACGCCAGCGCGAACTCGTGCGGCACGCGCGCACGTACGGGATGCGCATCATCGGCCCCAACGCCTTCGGAGTCATCAACACATCCCCCGAAGTACGCCTGAACGCCTCGCTCGCCCCGCAGATGCCCCGCCCCGGACGCATCGGCCTGTTCGCGCAGTCCGGCGCCATCGGTATCGCCCTGCTGTCCCGGCTGCACCGGCGCGGCGGCGGCGTCACGGGCGTGACCGGCGTGTCGACCTTCGTCTCCTCCGGGAACCGGGCGGACGTCTCGGGCAACGACGTACTGCAGTACTGGTACGACGACCCGGACACCGACGTCGTCCTCATGTACCTCGAATCCATCGGCAACCCGCGCAAGTTCACCCGCCTCGCACGGCGGACGGCGGCGGCGAAGCCGCTGGTCGTGGTCCAGGGCGCGCGGCACGGCGGAGCCGCTCCCCAGGGGCATGCCGTACGGGCCACCCGGCTGCCGCACGCCACCGTGTCCGCGCTGCTGCGCCAGGCCGGAGTGATCCGGGTGGACACCATCACCGAACTCGTCGACGCGGGCCTGCTGCTGGCCCGCCAGCCGCTCCCCAGAGGACCCCGCGTGGCGATCCTCGGGAACTCCGAGTCACTGGGACTGCTCACGTACGACGCGTGCCTGGCCGAGGGGCTCAGGCCGCTGCCGCCGCGGGACCTGACCACGGCGGCCTCGGCGGAGGACTTCCACCGGGCGCTGTCCCAGGCCCTCGCCGACGACGGCTGCGACGCCGTCGTCGTGACGGCCATACCGGCGCTGGGGGAGACCTCGGCCGCCGACGCGGCGCTCGCCGAGGCACTCCGGTCCTCCGCCCTGGCGGCTCCGGCGAAACCGGTGCTCGTGGTGCACGTCGAACTGGGCGGGCTCGCCGAAGCCCTGTCCGCCGCCGCGAGCACCGCGCCCCAGGCCCCCGGGACGGCGCCCGGCGCCCGCTTCCACCCTTCTGACCGGTCGCCCACCACAGCGCGTGCCGAAAGCGTGCCGGACTCCCGGCTCATCCCCGCCTACCCCGCCGCGGAACGTGCGGTCCGCGCCCTCGCCGAAGCCGTCAAGTACGCCCAGTGGCGCACGGACGCCGGCGAGCCCGGCAAGGTGCCCGAGTACGAGGACATCGACGAGAAGGGCGCCGCCCGGCTGATCGACGACCTCCTCGCGCGCGGGGAGGGCCTGACCCTGGCGGGCGAAGAGACGGCGACACTGCTCGGGCGGTACGGCATCGACGTGCACCGTGCCCTGCCCGCGCCCACTGCGGACGAGGCCGTGGCGGCCGCGCGGGCCATCGGTTACCCCGTGGCCCTCAAGACCACCGCCCCGCACCTGCGGCACCGCGCGGACCTCGGCGGCGTACGGCTGGACGTGGCGGACGAGGAACAGCTGCGCCGGGCCTACGCGGAGCTGACCGAGCTGTTCGGGCCACCGACGGTGCTGCGCCCGGTCGTGCAGGGGATGGCACCGCGCGGTGTCGACACGGTCGTTCACGCGGTGATCGACCCGGCGGCCGGGGCGGTGCTCTCCTTCGGGCTCTCCGGAGCCGCCTCCGAACTGCTCGGGGACACGGCGCACCGGCTGATTCCGGTCACCGACCGGGACGCGGCCTCCCTGGTGCGGTCGATCCGGACGGCACCGCTCCTGTTCGGCTGGCGGGGCTCCGCGCCGGTCGACACCGCGGCCCTCGAAGAGCTCATGCTGCGGGTGTCGCGGCTGGTCGACGACCACCCGGAGGTCGTCGCGGTCTCGCTGGAGCCGGTGGTGGTCGCCCCGACCGGGCTGAGTGTGCTGGGCGCCACGGTACGACTGGCCCGCGCCCCGCTACGGGGCGACCTCGGCCCTCGGACACTGCCCGTCGTCTGAGTCGTCTGAGTCGTCCGGGCCGCTCCGGGGCGCTGCCTCCGTGGCGGCAGGCATCCCGCACCCGACGCCCGCCGTCTCCCGAGCGGCGCCGTCGGCGATGACCCCGGCCCGGAACTCGGCCCAGTGCCAGGTGCCGTCCCGCCCGGCCTGCCGCTGTGCCCGCCCCCGTTCCCGCCCCGCCCCGCCCGTCGGATCCGCGCCGCGGCCCTTGCCGCGCCCGCGTGGCACCGTCCGCCATGCGTGATTCGATCTGTTCCGTCCACGACAGACCCACGCGAGCGGTGCCTCGCAGTCAGTGGGCCCCCGTAGGATGGACATCATGGCCAAGACCAGTACGACGACCCAGGGGCTGCGAGCGGCGATCGAGCGCAGCGGCTACTACCCGGCCCTCGTGGCCGAGGCGGTGGAGGCCGCGATCGGCGGCGAGACCATCCGGTCGTACCTGGTCCACCAGGAGACGACGTTCGACGCGAACGAGGTACGGCGGCACGTCACCGTGCTCGTCCTCACCGGCAACCGTTTCATCGTGAGCCACACCGACGAACAGAACGCGGACACCACGTCTCCGACGCCGTACGCCACGACCTCGACGGAGTCGGTCAAGCTCGGCCGGATCTCCTCGGTCGTCGTCAGCCGCGTCGTCGCGAACCCGGAGTCGTACACGCCCGGCACGCTGCCCCGCGAGGTGGTCCTGACCATCGGCTGGGGCGCCGTCTCCCGCATCGACCTGGAGCCGGCCGCCTGCGGTGACCCCAACTGCGAAGCGGATCACGGCTACACCGGCAGCTCGACGGCGGACGACCTGAGCCTGCGGGTCAGCGAGGCGGGGGACGGTCCGGAGACCGTCCGCCAGGCCCTCGCCTTCGCGCAGTCCCTCTCCGAGGCGACCGCGGACGTCGCCCGCTGATGGCCCTGCCCACCTGGGACCACCCGGAACCCCTCGCCATCGACTCCGCGCCCGTCCCCGAGTACGGCACCGGTTCGCTGGCCGACCTGCTGCCCACGCTCGCGGCCGGCATGTCCGTGCCCGGCGCGACCGCCGCCATACCCGAGCTGACCGCGGCCGACCGGAACTGCGTGTTCCTGATCGACGGTCTCGGCTGGGAGCAGCTCAAGGCTCACCCGGACGAGGCACCCTTCATGACGTCGCTCCTCGCGTCCTCGCGCGGCGGCACGGGGCGTCCGATCACCGCGGGCTATCCGGCCACCACCGCGACCTCCCTCGCCTCCGTCGGCACCGGCCTGCCCCCGGGCGCGCACGGCCTGCCCGGCTACACCGCGCGCAACCCCGCCACCGGCGAGCTGATGAACCAGCTCCGCTGGAACCCCTGGACCGAGCCGCGCGCCTGGCAGCCCTACCCCACGATCTTCCAGCTGGCCGACGCCGCGGGCGTGCACACCGCCCAGGTCTCCTCGCCGACCTTCCAGAGCACACCGCTGACGAAGGTCGCGCTGAGCGGCGGGACGTTCCACGGCCGGCTGTCCGGCGAGGAGCGCATGGACCTCGCCGCCGAGCAACTGGCGGCCGGGGACCGCTCCTTGGTCTACACGTACTACGCGGAGGTGGATGGCAAGGGCCACCGCTTCGGCGTCGACTCGGACCCCTGGCGCGGCCAGCTGATGTATGTCGACCGCCTGGTCCAGCGCCTCGCGGAGCAGCTGCCGCCGAGCTCGGCGCTGTACGTCACCGCAGACCACGGCATGATCGACATCCCGTTCGACGAGCAGCACCGCATCGACTTCGACGAGGACTGGGAGCTGCGCGCCGGAGTCGCCCTGCTGGGCGGCGAGGGTCGTGCCCGCCATGTGTACGCGGTCCCGGGCGCCGAGGTGGACGTGCTGACCTGCTGGCGCGAGGTCCTCGGCGAGCAGTTCTGGGTCGCCTCCCGTGACGAGGCGATCGACGCGGGCTGGTTCGGCCCGCGGGTCGACGATCGGGTGTACGCCCGGCTGGGTGACGTGATCGCGGCCGCCCGGGACGATGTGCTGATCACCGCCTCCGAGCGGGAGCCGAAGGAGTCGCTGATGGTCGGCAACCACGGCTCGATGACCCCGGCCGAGCAGCTGGTGCCCCTCCTCCAAGTACGCTCCTGACACCCTCCCCCCTCCTCCGTTGCCGAAAGGTACTCAACTCCCCATGCCCGAGCTGGTGTTCTTCTCCGGAACGATGGACTGCGGGAAGTCCACGCTGGCTCTCCAGATCGAGCACAACCGCTCGGCGCGGGGTCTGCAGGGCATGATCTTCACGCGCGACGACCGCGCGGGCGAGGGCAAGCTCTCCTCGCGTCTCGGCCTGGTCACCGACGCGGTCGAGGTGGCGGACGACCAGGACCTGTACGCCTATCTGGTCGACCACCTCTCGCAGGGCGGCCGGGCGGACTACGTGATCGCGGACGAGGCGCAGTTCCTGGCGCCTCCGCAGATCGACCAACTGGCCCGCGTGGTGGACGACCTGGGTGTCGACGTGTTCGCCTTCGGGATCACCACCGACTTCCGCTCCAAGCTCTTCCCGGGCTCCCAGCGCCTCGTCGAACTGGCCGACCGGGTCGAGGTCCTCCAGGTCGAGGCCCTGTGCTGGTGCGGCGCCCGCGCCACGCACAACGCCCGCACCGTGGGCGGCGAGATGGTCGTCGAGGGCGCCCAGGTCGTCGTCGGCGACGTCAACCAGCCCGAGAACATCGGCTACGAGGTCCTGTGCCGCCGGCATCACCGCCGCCGTATGACTGCCGCCACGGCCCATGCGAGCGCCCTGTCCCCGGACGTCCTGCCGATCGGCTCGGCCTGAAGCCCGTTCCCGGAGACCTGCGGCCGGAGGTCCGACGCCTGAGCCCGATGCCCGCCCCCGCGGCCGGCTCCCGGCGCCGGATCATCGGGCAGGACGGCTCACCGCGTCAGGTGACGGCATGGATCAGGGAGAACATCGCACCCTCCGGATCCGCCACCGTCGCCACGCGGCCGTACGGGGAGTCGTGGGCCTCCCGCAGGAGGTGCCCGCCGAGTTCCGTGACGCGGCGGACGGTGTCGTCCAGTTCTGCGGCCTCGAAGTACGTCAGCCAGTGCGGGCCCCGGTCGCGCGGCAGGGTGTTGCCGACGCCGTGGATGCCGGCCACCGGACGGCCGTCGATGTGCAGGGTCACGTAGTCGAAGTCGGCCGAGACGGCCGGCTCCAGTTCGTAGCCGAAGACCCCCTGGTAGAACTTGACGACGCTCTCGGTGTCGCGCGTCACGAGCTCGTTCCACGCCGGAGTGCCCGGCACTCCGGTGATCCCCGTGCCCAGATGGGCCGCCACCTGCCAGATGCCGAAGACGGCACCCGACGGGTCGGAGGCGATCGCCAGCCGGCCGGCCTCGGCGGCGTCGATCGGGCCCACGCCCACGGTGCCGCCGCTGTGCCGTACCGTCTCGGCGGTGTGGTCCACGTCGGCCGAGGCGAAATAGGGCGTCCAGGCGATCGGCAGATGCCGGTCGGGTGGCAACTGGCCGATCCCGGCCACCTCATGGCCGTCGAGAAGGGCCCGCGCGTACGGGCCGAGCTGCGGGGGGCCCGGCTGGAACTCCCAGCCGAACAGCGCTCCGTAGAAGTCCTGGGTCGCGGCCATCTCATGCACCATCAGGCTCACCCAGCAGGGTGTGCCGGGTGCGTGCCGAGCGTGCGTGGTGCCGTTCGGGCCGGCCGATTCCCGTGCCTCGGTCATCGTCACTCTCTTCTCGGCCCCTCGCGGTGGCCGGTCACCTTCCGCCTGCGAACACGCGTACTCAGTCGCGTGCGTGCACGCCCCGTGCCGATGTTCGCACCACCGGTCGTGCCGCGTGTCCGGGCCGCGCCGCCGTTGAGCGGTGCACGGCCGTAGGACGCCCGGTCCGCCGTTTCTCACCCGTTTCGGAGTGATTGCCGCGTGGTGTCCATCGGTTGTACAGCATGTGCCCGATCCCATACGCCTGGTGATCGGACCTGTCCGGCGGAGCAGAGTAGCCGGACATGGACGAAGCGGCCACCCCGTGCGCAAGGATGGTGTCCATGAACGCCATCATCACGGCACCCGAACTCGCGAGTGACCTGGCGGGGCCGAACCCGCCGGTCCTCCTCGACGTCCGCTGGCGGTTGGGCGGCCCCAACCTGCGCTCCGAGTACGAGAACGCGCACATTCCCGGTGCCGTCTTCGTCGATCTGGATTCCGAACTCGCTGGTCCGGCCGGTCCGGCAGGCCGGCATCCGCTTCCCGGCCCCGAGGTCTTTGGCGCGGCGATGCGGGCCGCGGGAGTGTCCGAGAACCGCGACGTCGTTGTGTACGACGGCGGGCAGGGCTGGGCCGCCGCGCGCGCCTGGTGGCTGCTGGGCTATTCGGGTCATCCGTCGGTACGCGTGCTTGACGGCGGGTTCGCCGCCTGGAGCGGACCGGTGTCCTCCGAGGTCCCCGAGCCGGTGCCCGGAACGTTCGTACCGGCGCCCGGCGCCCGGCCGTCGCTCGACGCGGACGGGGCCGCCGCGCTCGCCCGCACCGGACTGCTGCTGGATGCCCGAGCGGGGGAGCGGTACCGGGGCGACGTCGAGCCGATCGATCCGGTCGGCGGGCACATCCCTGGCGCCGTCTCCGCGCCGACCGCCGAGAACGTCACGGAGGACGGACGGTTCCTGCCCTCGGCCGAACTCGCCGACCGCTTCAAGTCCTTCGGTGTGACACCCGCGTCCGAGGTCGGCGTCTACTGCGGCTCCGGGGTCTCGGGCGCCCATGAGGTGCTGGCCCTCGCCGTGGCCGGCATTCCCGCGGCGCTGTACGTGGGTTCGTGGTCGGAGTGGTCCCAGGACGGGAACCGTCCGGTCGCGGTGGGCCCCGACCCGCAGTGACACCGACGGCGGCGCCCGCGACAGTCCCCGCAGCAACATCGGCCGTGCCGCCCGCAGTAGAACCCGCGGAGCCGCCCGCATTAGTACCTGTGGTGCCGCCTCTACGAGCGCCTGCGGTGCCGCTCACCATCACCTGCGGGTGCCCTCGGCAGTAGCACCTGCGGTGTGCCGCCTGGGCGGAGCCGTCGTGCGCCGGGGGCGGGCGTAGTGCCGGACGCGGGCGCCTGCCTCGCCGCCCGGTGCGCGACGAGGGGGCCCGCACCGGATCGGTGCGGGCCCCCTCGTCGTAGACCTGACTAGTCCTGCTTCTTCCGCCGTGTGCCGAAGACGATCTCGTCCCAGCTCGGGACCGCCGCCCTGCGGCCGGGACGGACGCCGTCGGCCTCGGCCTGGCGGTCGGTCGCCCCGACGAGCCGGTCGCGATGGCTGCCGACCGAGCGGGGCATGAGCACGTCCGCGTACGCGGAACCGGCACCCGCCGAGGCGGCGGGAGCCGGGGGCTCCTCCTCCTCGGGCTCGGGAACGGGCTCCTCGGCGGCGGGCCGCTCGGCGGGGGCGGGCCGCTCGGGCACCACCATGTCGCCCCGGAAGCTGGGCACCGCCTCCAGGAGGCTCGTCAGCGAGTCCCGGTCCTCGGTCTCCTCGACCGGTTCCGGGGTGGGCGAGGGCAGGCTCGGCCGTTCCATCTGCCGGTCCAGGGCGCGGTCCAGCGGACGGTCGCGGGGCAGCCGGGCGATCCGCGGTACGAACGGGAAGCTCGGCTCGGGCGCCGCGAGGTCGTCGGACTCGCCGATCAGCGAGCGCGCCTCGTCGTCGACGGCCTGGACGAGCCGCCGAGGCGGGTCGTACGTCCAACTCGCCGCGTGCGGTTCACCCGCGACGCGGTACACCAGCATGACTTCCCAGGTGCCGTCGTCGCGGCGCCACGAGTCCCACTGGACGGTGTCCTTCTCGGCACCCCGGATCGTCAGCCGTTCCTGAACGGCCTCACCGAGCTGGGGTCCGACGTTCTCGCCGGGGCGGCGCACGGGGGTCTTCCTGGCCCGCTCGGCCATGAAGGCACGCTCCGCCAGGACGGGACCCTCGAAGCGACGTACGCGATCGACGGGGATTCCGGCGAGCTGGGCGACTTCCTCCGCGGAAGCGCCGGCGCGTATACGCGCCTGGATGTCTCGGGGGCGGAGATGGCTCTCCACCTCGATCTCGATCTGGCCGAGGCGGGGACGGTCGCCGCGTACGGCGGCGCGCAGACGCTCGTCAATCGGAAGCGTGTACTCCGTACTGTCCGCAGCCTTCAGCACCAGCCGTGTGCCGTCGTTAGAGACGGCCACGACACGCAGTTCGGGCATGGGGACCTCCCGGGTGGTGCCTGCCGACGTCACGTGCGTCGCTGCTTCCGCTAGTCGAGTGTGGCCTGCCCGGGTGCAGCCTGCCACAACCTTGCCGAGTTGCCCGGCGTGTCGGGCGCGGGCCCGGGGTCGCCGTTATGGCACGGTTACCTGTTCGCAACGCTAAGTGACGAACTCCATCACCCTGTGCAACGAGCCCCCTCCCGGCGGTCCTGCAAGGCCCCGGACACCCTGGCGGGAGTCCGGACCCAGGGCTCGCAACAGTACTCCATTCGGGCCACTTGCGTGGATCGGCACGCCGCCCAACTTCGAGCGGGGGGTGCTAGTTGGCCGATCTCGAGGCCCTTTTGGCGGTCCTGGAACGTGGCACACTTCACGTAATCGGCAGAAACGGAACTAATCGTTTCGCCTGTACGTCCCTTTCTCGTGCAGTCGGTCGATCAAGTACGGGAAAGGCAGGCAAGGTCCGGGAATGCGTAAGAAGCCGGATGTCGGCGGCGAGCAGCCGGGTACCGACGTGGAACCGAGGAAGCGGCGGCTGGACCTGAGCGTCCCCCAAGTGGCGGGGAGCGCGGTGGCCGCGGTGGTCGCGGCGAAACTCGCGTCCTACTTCGGTGTGTACGGGACGATCCTGGGCGCCGGACTGGTCAGCGCCATCGCCACCTGCGGAGGAACGCTCTTCCAGCACTTCTTCAAGCGCACCGGCGAACAGATCCGTGACGTGAAGGTGCAGACGAAACCGAAGCCCCGGCAGATACCCGGTCCCCCGGGCGAGTTCACCGAGGGGACCGTCTACCGCGCGCGGGTCAGGAGCTGGAAGAGGCCGCTGGTCGCGACCGCTCTCGTCTTCGGCGTCACGATGGCCGGAATCACCACGTACGAAATGGTGTCGGGGCAGAGCTTCAGCGGCGACGGCACGAGCACGACGGTCGGCGACGCCTTCAAGGGGCACGGCGCCGGCTCGGGGAGCCCGGACCCGGGCAGGGCTCCGGCGACCGGGTCTTCGCCGTCCTCGGCCCCGGCCTCTCCCGAGGCGCCGGCGCCGTCCGCCGACAGCGGCGGCTCAGGTGATGTGGGCGGCGACGCCGGTGCTACGAACTCCGTGCCGACGCCGGGCGACAGCACGTCCTCGGGGCCGGAAACCGGGGACGGCACCCCGGCTCCCGCACCCAGCGCGACCGCTACGACCCCAGAACCCGCCGCAAGTAGTCATTCGCAAAGCGCCGATCCGGGTCGAGTCGATCCCTCAGCTCGGTGAACTCGCCGAAGCGCGGGTAGACCTTGGAGAAGTACTCCGCGTCACGCGTGTGCACCTTGCCCCAGTGCGGCCGTCCCTCGTGCGCGGTGAAGATCCGCTCGGCCGCGGTGAAGTACGCCTGATAGGGGGTACCCCTGAACATGTGGACGGCGATGTACGCACTCTCCCGTCCGGACGCCGTGGAGAGGGTGATGTCGTCCGCGGGCGCGGTCCGCACCTCCACGGGGAAGCTGACCCGCAGGGTCGAGCTGTCGACCATCGACTTCAGCTCGCGCAGCGTCTCGACGAGGGCCTCGCGCGGTACGGCGTACTCCATCTCCACGAACCGCACGCGGCGCGGAGAGGTGAACACCTTGTACGGAATGTCGGTGTAGGTCCGCGCGGACAGTGCGCGGCTGGAGAGTCCGGCGATCGACGGGATGGCCGCGGGCACGGCTCGGCCGAGCAGATTGGCCACCTGGAAGGCGCCGTTGGAGAGGAACTCGTCCTCGATCCAGCCGCGAATCGGTCCCACCGGGTTCTCGGGGCCCGCGCTGCGGTTGTTGCGCTTGGTGTTGCAGTTGCCGGTGTGCGGGAACCAGTAGAACTCGAAGTGCTCGTTCTCGGTGAAGAGTTCCTCGAAGTCGGCGGTGACCTTGTCGAAGGTCATCGGCTCCTCGCGGGCCGTGAGCAGGAAGACGGGCTCCACGGAGAAGGTGATCGCGGTGACGATTCCCAGGGCGCCGATGCCGATGCGGGCCGCGGCGAAGATCTCGGGGTTCTCGTTCTCGGAGCAGGACAGCACCGAGCCGTCCGCCGTCACCAGTTCGAGGCCCGTGATCTGCGCGGCGATCGAGGCCGAGTCCCGTCCGGTGCCGTGTGTTCCGGTGCTGGTCGCCCCCGAAACCGTCTGCTCCATGATGTCGCCCATGTTCGTGAGCGACAGACCCTCGCGGGCGAGGGCCATGTTGAGTCTCTTGAGCGGGGTGCCCGCCTCGACCGTGACCGTCATGGCCGCACGGTCGATCTTGCGGATCCCGGTCAACAGTTGAGGGCGGATCAATACGCCGTCGGTCGCCGCGGCGGCCGTGAAGGAGTGTCCGGTGCCGACGGCCTTCACCGTCAGGCCGTCCTCTGCCGCCTTCCGCACGGCGGCGGACAGTTCGTCGACCGAGGCAGGGGTGACCTCCCGTACGGGACGGGCGGTTACGTTCCCCGCCCAGTTACGCCACGTGCCGCTCTTCCCGCTCACTGTGGTGCTCATGAGACCCTCCCCGCTGCGGAACCGGCCTGCTGAGCCGGCGGTACCCGAGAAAACCGACCGCGACCGCGACGGCCCCGGACACCGCCGGAACCCCGTACCCGGCCTTCGCGCCGGCGGAGTCGATCACCCAGCCGGCCACGGAGGAACCGAGCGCGACCCCGACTGCGAGTCCTGTGCTCACCCAGGTCATGCCTTCGGTCAGTTTCGCGCGAGGTACGTGCTGTTCGATGAGGGACATCGTCGTGATCATCGTGGGAGCGATGGAGAGGCCCGCAACGAACAGCGCCACGGCCAGGAACGGCAAGTTTCCGACCAGTAGGAGGGGGATCATACTCACGGCCATCGCACATATGCCCAGCAGCCACCTGCCTTCGGCCGCCCCCTTGAAGTGCAGCAGCCCGAAGACGGCCCCCGCGAGGCAGGAGCCGGCCGCGTAGAGCGCCAGCACGATGCTCGCGGCGCCCTTGTGGCCCTGCTCCTCGGCGAAGGCCACGGTGACCACGTCGACGGCTCCGAAGATCGTCCCGGTCGCCACGAACGTGGCCACCAGGACCTGGAGTCCGGCCGAGCGGAGCGCCGAGCCGCCGCTGTGCTGCCCGCGCGGATGAGGCTGGGGCTCGGTGGCGCGCTGGGAGGTCAGCCAGAAGACTCCGGCCGCCAGGAAGCAGGCGGCGAGCAGCGGTCCGGCCTCCGGGAACCACACCGTGGACAGGCCGATCGAGATGATCGGCCCGAAGATGAAGCAGATCTCGTCCACCACGGACTCCAGGGAGTACGCGGTGTGCAGTTGCGGGGTGCCTCCGTAGAGGGCCGCCCAGCGGGCCCGGATCATCGCGCCGATGCTCGGGACGCAGCCGATGCCGGCCGCGCACACGAACAGCACCCAGTCCGGCCACTCGAAGTGCGCGGCGAGCAGCAGCCCCGCGGCCGCCGTGAGCGCGAAGAGCGTCACCGGGCGCAGGATCCGCCGCTGACCGTGCCGGTCCACCATCCGCGAGATCTGCGGGCCCATCGCCGCGGCCGCCAGCGCGATGGTCGCCGACAGAGCGCCGGCGAGGCCGTACCGCCCGGTCAGCTGGGAGATCATCGTGACGATGCCGATGCCCATCATGGACAGCGGCATCCTGCCGAGCAGCCCCGCTGTGGAGAAGCCCTTGGAGCCGGGGGCGGCGAACAGGGCACGGTACGGGCTGGGCACGAGGGTCTCCGTCGGCTCGGCTCGGCCCCTCCCCGACACCGTGGGCGGCCCGAACTTCGGTAAGGCGTGAAGCTGGCCGATACAGCTTACGTGTTAGGTGAACCTAACGCACCCCTCCGTACCCCTTCCGCACCCCGCTCCGACGAACCGCGCGCACCTCGTCACCCCGCCGGTTCTCGCCCGTCAGCGGCGGGTGGCAGGATCGGACACATGCCAGAAGCGCTCGATGCCACCCCCTACGACGCCCTGCTCCTGCTTTCATTCGGCGGTCCGGAGGGCCCGGACGAAGTGGTCCCGTTCCTGGAGAACGTGACACGGGGCAGGGGTATCCCCAAGGAACGGCTCAAGGAGGTCGGGCAGCACTACTTCCTGTTCGACGGGATCAGCCCCATCAACGACCAGAACCGCACCCTGCTCGACGCGCTGCGCAAGGACTTCACCGAGCACGGTCTGGATCTGCCGGTCTACTGGGGCAACCGCAACTGGGCGCCGTACCTGACCGACACACTGCGCGAGATGGCCGCCGACGGGCGTCGCCGGATCCTGGTGCTGGCCACCAGCGCGTACGCCTCGTACTCCGGCTGCCGGCAGTATCGCGAGGATCTGGCGGGGGCGCTGGCCGTTCTGGAGCGGGAGGGGCTGGAGCCGCCGAGGATCGACAAACTGCGGCACTACTTCAACCATCCCGGGTTCGTGGAGCCGATGACCGAGGGCGTCCTCACGTCGCTGGCCGAACTGCCCGAGGAGGTCCGGGCGGGCGCGCACCTGGCATTCACCACGCACTCGATCCCGATCGCCGCGGCGGACACCTCGGGCCCGGCCGAGGGACACGGCGACGGTGGCGCGTACGTCCGGCAGCATCTGGACGTGGCCCGGCTGATCGCGGAGGCGGTGCGTGAGGAGACCGGGATCGACCACCCGTGGCGGCTCGTCTACCAGTCTCGCTCCGGAGCCCCGCACATTCCGTGGCTGGAGCCGGACATCTGCGACCACCTGGAGGAGCTGCGCGGGGCCGGGGCGGAGTCGGCGGTGATGGTGCCGATCGGGTTCGTCTCGGATCACATGGAAGTCCTGTACGACCTGGACACCGAGGCGCGGGCGAAGGCGGAGGAGCTGGGGCTGCCGGTGCGCCGTTCGGCCACGGTGGGCTCCGACCCCCGGTTCGCCGCGGCGGTCCGTGACCTGGTGCTGGAGCGCGCCGCGGCCGAGAGCGGCCGACGGGTGACACGGTGTGCCCTGGGCGCGCTGGGAGCCAGTCATGACCTGTGCCCGGTGGGCTGCTGCCCGGCCCGCACACCCAAGCCCGCCGCCGCGGGCACCGACAGCCCCTACGCATGAGGAGCCCCGTGACCGAGCCTCTGCACACCGAACTCCTCCAGCTCGCGCACGAGGCCGCCCGCCGCGCGGGCGCGCTGCTGCGCGACGGCCGCCCGGCCGACCTCGCGGTCGCCGCCACCAAGTCCAGCCCGATCGACGTCGTCACCGAGATGGACATCGCCGCCGAGAAGCTGATCACCACGCTGATCGCCGAGCACCGCCCCCGTGACGGCTTCCTCGGCGAGGAGGGCGCCGCCATCGAGGGCACCAGCGGCATCCGCTGGATCGTCGACCCGCTCGACGGCACGGTCAACTACCTGTACGGGCTGCCGACCTGGGCGGTGTCCATCGCGGCCGAACAGGACGGCGAGACCGTCGTCGGCGTCGTGGCGGCACCGATGCGCGGCGAGACGTACCACGCGGTTCGCGGCCGGGGCGCCCGAGCCTCCGGCGCCTGGGTCGGCGAACGCCGGCTGGCCTGCCGCCCGTCGCCGCCGCTCGACCAGGCCCTCGTCGCGACCGGCTTCAACTACGTCACCGCGGTCAAGACCCGTCAGGCCGACGTGGTCCAGCGACTGATCCCGCTGGTGCGCGACATCCGGCGCTCCGGCTCGGCGGCGGTCGACCTGTGCGACGTCGCGGCCGGGCGTCTCGACGGCTACTACGAGCGCGGTCTGCACCCCTGGGACCTCGCGGCGGGGGACCTGATCGCCCGGGAAGCGGGCGCGGTGACCGGTGGACGCCCCGGAGAGCGCCCCGCGGGCGAGCTGACGGTGGCGGCCTCCCCAGGTGTCTTCGGACCTCTCCAGCGTCTCCTGGAGGACCTCGGCGCCTGGCACGACTGACGGCACGGCCGACGGCTGACCACCGGTAACCGGCGGCGTAGGCGGCGGACGGCGTAGGACGACGGCGGAGTGCAAAAACGGAGCGGGGCCCCGGTACTGGATCGATACCGGGGCCCCGCTCTCGTGCGTACTGATCAGACGCGCGTGGCGCCGACCTCCACACCGTGCTCTGCGGCAAGGCGGTGCAGGTCGTCCAGCTCGGCCTGCTCGACCTCCGCGAGGAAGTCGTCGCCTGTTTCGCGAGCCCGCGTCAGGTCGGACTCGGTCGCCCTTATGCGCTGCAGAAGTCCTGCGGTGAAAGCGTCCATGCTGCGCCCCCTCGTCCTGGGTCGTGGGTCGGGTGGCACGGGGGTGTGCCGATGGGAAGGGGCGATCACGTCTCTGAAGGGGTGCCCAGCGCTGCCCGGTCTGGGCGGCGACGGTGCCGGACACCCACGCCCGCTCTGCGGAAGCGGTTGGACGTACCACAATGTGGTTTGCCACATGCAGAGCGTGATCGCGGGGTGTAAAGCCGTCCTCCCCCCGCTCTCTTCCGTGGAAACCTCAACCCGACGAGAAAATCTCGCATTCCCGGTCCCCAGGACGGGCTTCCCTGGCGCCTTCACCCCGTCTTACAGCCGGTTTATGGCCGAAACGGGCAGGATGGAGCTCTCATCCGTGACGGACCTGCCCGCGTGGTGCCCTGAAACGTGCCCCGCCGGTGGACAGAGGGAAGGACAAGCGACGTGCGCGTACTCGTCGTCGAGGACGAGCAGCTGCTCGCCGATGCGGTGGCCACCGGACTGCGCCGGGAGGCCATGGCCGTCGACGTCGTGTACGACGGCGCGGCCGCGCTGGAGCGCATCGGGGTCAACGACTACGACGTGGTCGTTCTCGACCGAGACCTCCCGCTGGTGCACGGCGACGACGTCTGCCGCAAGATCGTCGAGCTCGGCCTGCCCACGCGCGTGCTGATGCTGACCGCCTCCGGCGACGTCAGCGACCGTGTCGAGGGCCTGGAGATCGGCGCCGACGACTACCTCCCCAAGCCGTTCGCGTTCAGCGAGCTGACCGCACGCGTGCGTGCCCTCGGACGTCGTACGAGCGTGCCGCTGCCGCCGGTCCTGGAGCGTGCGGGGATCAAGCTCGACCCCAACCGCCGCGAGGTCTTCCGCGACGGCAAGGAGGTCCAGCTCGCCCCCAAGGAGTTCGCCGTCCTGGAGGTGCTGCTGCGCAGCGAGGGCGCCGTCGTCTCCGCGGAGCAGCTCCTGGAGAAGGCCTGGGACGAGAACACGGACCCGTTCACCAACGTCGTGCGCGTGACCGTCATGACGCTGCGCCGCAAGCTCGGCGAGCCCGCCGTGATCATCACCGTGCCCGGCTCCGGGTACAGGATCTGATCCACCGTGGCCACCACCCCCGCGCCGCCCGCGGCGCCTCCGAAGCCCACCTGGGACCCCAGAAGGGCGGAGCCGCCGTTCCCCTGGCTGCGCCCCACGATCCGCATACGGCTCACGCTGCTGTACGGCGGCATGTTCCTGATCGCCGGCATCCTGCTGCTGTCGATCATCTACCTGCTCGCGGCGCAGGCGTTGAACGTGGGCAGCGAGCTCCCCTTCAAGATCATTTCGGGGCAGGTCGGCAGCAGCACCTGCAACCTTCCGTGGCGTCCCTCGTCGGACGAGCTCAACAAGGCGATCTACGACTGCGTGAACCAGCAGCGCCAGCACGCCCTGGACGACCTGCTCAGCCGCTCGCTGCTGGCCCTGCTCGGCCTCGCGATCATCGCCTTCGCGTTCGGCTACGCGATGGCGGGCCGCGTCCTTTCGCCGCTCGGCCACATCACCCGCACCGCGCGCGCGGTGGCCGGCTCCGACCTGTCCCGCCGGATCGAGCTGGACGGCCCGGACGACGAGCTGAAGGAGCTCGCGGACACCTTCGACGACATGCTGGAGCGGTTGCAGCGGGCCTTCACCGCCCAGCAGCGGTTCGTCGGGAACGCCTCGCACGAACTGCGCACCCCGCTCGCGATCAACCGCACGCTCCTTGAGGTGCACCTCTCCGGTCCGGGGGTGTCGACGGAGCTGCAGCAGCTGGGCAAGACGCTGCTCGCCACGAACGAGCGCAGCGAGCAGCTCGTCGAGGGCCTGCTGCTGCTCGCCCGCAGCGACAACCAGATCGTGGAGCGCAAACCGGTGGACCTCGCCGAGGTCGCCTCGCAGGCCGTCGACCAGGTCCACGCCGAGGCGGAGGCCAAGGGCGTGAAGATCCGCGGGCGGCGGTCCCCGGTGGTCGTCCAGGGCAACGGCGTCCTCCTGGAGCGCATCGCCCTGAACCTCGTCCAGAACGCCGTTCGGTACAACGTGGCGAAGGACGGCTGGGTCGAGGTCACGACGGACACGGAGCACGGCCGGGCGGTCCTGGAGGTGTCGAACACGGGACCGGTCGTTCCCGCGTACGAGGTCGACAATCTTTTCGAGCCCTTCCGGCGGCTGCGCACGGAGCGCACGGGCAGCGACAAGGGCGTGGGCCTCGGCCTGTCGATCGCCCGGTCGGTGGCCCGCGCACACGGAGGCCACATCGTCGCTCAGCCCCGTGAAGGGGGTGGGCTCGTGATGCGCGTCACCCTTCCCATCTGAGACCATGTCGCGGACACGCGGTGATGTTCGCTTTGCGCTGAATTTTCTGGTCACCCGCCCGAGTGAACCGTGTGTGATCGATCACAAGGGCGATTTTTGGTCCATCCACTCTCCGTGATCATGCAGACGGTCGGAAAGCCGGGAAAATCCGGGTTTTCGGGGGTCGTGATCACGGGAAGTACACGGTGGGGCGCCTTTGAAGTGCGGCGTCAGGACCGTGTACGGTCCGCTTCGCCATCCAAGCCGATCACTCTTGAGGGGTCCGGTTGGGTGTCGATTGAGTAACAGACCTTGATGTGAGGCAAAATCTCCGCCTCAGGTCGGGCACAAGTCCGGCCTCTCACGCGTTACGTGCGCTGGAGACACCAGCAGATACCCAGAGGGGGAGAGCGACAATGGCAACGGATTACGACACCCCGCGCAAGACCGACGACGACGTCGACTCGGACAGCCTTGAAGAACTGAAGGCTCGCCGGAACGACAAGTCGACTTCGTCTGTCGACGTAGATGAGTTCGAGGCCGCAGAAGGCCTGGAGCTGCCCGGTGCGGACCTCTCGAACGAGGAGCTGGCCGTCCGGGTGCTGCCCAAGCAGCAGGACGAGTTCACTTGCATGAGCTGCTTCCTGGTGCACCACCGCAGCCAGCTGGCCCGCGAGAAGAACGGTCAGCCGATCTGCCGCGACTGCGACTGAGGCAGGGTCGGCCGTGACTGGCTCGACCTCACCTTGGAAGCGCCGCCTCCCCTTCGGGGCGGCGGACGAAGGGTCCTTCAAGGGCCCTGAAGGCGTGCGTGACGACGAGCGGGGCTCTTCCGAACAGGGATCAGCCTCGCTCGACCGAGCGGGCGCCACAGACGGCCTGACGGCCCCCACGGACACTCCCGCGCCCGTCGCAAGGCGTCGCGCGGCGGCTGTCCGCGACGGGGTCAGGAGGGGCGTCACGAAGAGCGGTGTCCGGGTCAGGGCGGGCCTGGCGTATGTCACCGACCGAATCATCGACATCGCCCCGCGGGTTCCCGTGAGGGACCTCGCCACCCTCCGCAGACAGTTCCCGGGCCTCGGCCCCGAGGAGCTCGCGGACAAGCTCGTCACGGGCGCCGCCGCCGCGACGTCCACCGTCGGCGCCGGGATCGGCGCTGCCGCGATGCTGCCGGTGCCGCCCGCCATGCCCACGGAGCTGGCCGCGGAGATCACCGCCGTCGCGGCGATCGAGCTGAAGCTGATCGCCGAACTCCATGAGGTCTACGGTCTGCGTCCACCGGGCAACCTCAAGCAGCGGAGCACCGCTTATCTGAACTCCTGGTCGGGCGAGCGCGGTATCGACGTGGCCAAGCCCGTGACGATCAACGCCGCGCTGGGCGGCCAGATGAAGCGCGAGCTGCGCCAGCAGATCATGAAGCGAACGGTCCGGGATCTGCCCAACCTGATGCCGTTCATGGTCGGTGCGACGGTCGGGGCGGTGATGAACCGCCGCGACACCAAACGCGTGGCGGGCCACATCCGCAAGGACCTGCGCAAGATGCAGGTGCCGTGGGACGCGCTCCCGGAGCTGCCTCCGCTGGAGAAGCCGACGGATCCGGTACGGATCGGAGAGATCCCCACAGACCTGGGGCAGTGAGGCGGTGGGCCCGGGGCGCTGCGGCCGTTCGCGCCGCCGGGGGCCGCGACGGTCCGTCCGCGCCCGACCGCTTCCCTTCGCCGGTGGTCCGGCCCGGGTATCGCTCGCCGGACGCGAGCCGAACAGTCCCCGCGGGCGAAGCGCCACCGGCGACTTTGCTGTGTCCCGCGGGGTGCCGTGCTCGGGTGCCCTGACGGTGAGGGCGTGTCGGACCCACGTCCGCGGCGTGATCCGCACCCTGGCCGGTAGCCGGTAGCCGGTAGCCGGTAGCCGGTAGCCGGTAGCCGGTAGCCGGTAGCCGGTAGCCGGTAGCCGGTAGCCGGTAGCCGGTAGCCGGTAGCTCCTGGCTCCTAGTTCTGTGCGGGGCGGGCCGACGTCCGTGCCGTCTCCAGGGCGGCCACCAGGCGCTCCGGCTCCCGCGTCGACAGATAGAGGTAGGGCGTCGGGTCGGCCGGGTCCGTCACCTGGACGCGCAGCGCCGTGGGGATGTACGAGCGCAGGAGCATGAAGGCACGGGTGTCGGCCTTGTAGGTGCGCCAGGCGCGCGCCTCCTCCTGGTCCATGATCTCCGTGTCGCCGAGGGCCGAGACCGGGATCCTGGCGTCGCCGGCGATCAGCGAGTCACCGACCACGCGGATCCGGATCGAGCCGTACGCACTGGCCGCGACCGCCGAGACCGCGGTGCCGCCGACGAGCGCTCCGAGCATCGGCAGCGTGCCGAACGGGAGGAAGACCAGGGCCAGCGCGAGCCCGACCAGAAAGCTGATCGCCCACCACGACCGGGGTGCGGTGAGGCGTTCTTCGTACGGGGAGGCGGAGAGCTGCATGAGGCCAAGCTTGGCACGGTGCGAAGACTTGGTGGACGCGCGGGTAAGGTCTGCGGCTGTGAGTGGTACTTCCGCAGCTCTGACGCCTCCCGCCGACGCCGTCGCGCCGGTGCGGCACCCCGACGCGCCCGCCCCCGGAGAGCTCCTCGGAGCACACTACGAACAGTGTTTCGGGTGCGGTGGGGAGCAGCCCCACGGACTCCATCTGGAAGCCCGCGCGGGTGACGGGGTCCGGGTCACGGCCGAGTTCACCGTGCGGCCGGTGCATCAGGGCGCCCCCGGTCTGGCGCACGGCGGCGTTCTCGCCACCGCGCTCGACGAGACACTCGGATCGCTGAACTGGCTGTTGCGGACGATCGCCGTGACGGGACGCCTGGAGACCGACTTCCGGCGCCCCGTACCCGTCGACACCGTGCTGTATCTGGAGGCAGAGGTCACCGCGGTGGCCGGCCGGAAGATCTACTCCACCGCCACCGGGCGGATCGGCGGCCCCGACGGGCCCGTCGCCGTCACCGCCGACGCCCTCTTCGTCGAGGTGAAGGTCGACCACTTCATCGACAACGGCCGCCCGGAGGAGATCCGGGCCGCCATGAACGACCCGGATCAGATCCGGCGAGCCCGTGCCTTCGAGGTGAACCCGTGACCCGTAGTCCCGGGGCCCCTGAGCCCCGTCAAGAAGTCGATGTGCTGATCCGGCGAATCGATCCGGACGTCCCGCTTCCCGAGTACGCGCACCCCGGTGACGCGGGAGCCGATCTGCGCACCACCGAGAGCCGCGAGCTGAAGCCCGGTGAGCGGGCCGTGCTGCCGACGGGCGTGTCCATCGCGCTGCCCGAGGGGTACGCGGCCTTCGTGCACCCGCGTTCCGGCCTTGCCGCCCGCTGCGGCGTCGCCCTCGTGAATGCCCCGGGGACGGTGGATGCCGGGTACCGTGGGGAGATCAAGGTGATCGTGGTGAATCTCGATCCGCGCGAGTCCGTGCGGTTCGAGCGCTTCGACCGGATTGCTCAACTGGTCGTCCAGCAAGTCGAGAAGGTTCGCTTCCAGGAGGTGGCGGAACTTCCCGATTCGGCGCGGGCCGCAGGGGGCTTCGGGTCCACCGGCGGTCATGCCGCGGTGGACAGCACAACGGGTGGGAATCGATACGCGTCGGTCGTATCCGACCGGGAAGGACAGTGACGTGTTCGGACGTCGCAAGAAGGGCAGTGCCGCCGAGGACGCGGCGGGCGAGGCCGAGCAGGTCGTCGACGGCGTCGACACTGAGGCGGACGAGGACGGGGAGCGCGAGCGCGTGAGGCTCGAGCCCGAGCCGCGTCCTGATGGGCCCTGGGACAGTGAAGAGGTCCGTGACCCGGCCGAGGGCCGGGTGGACCTGGGCGGTCTTTTCGTGCCGGGAGTCGACGGCATGGAGCTGCGGGTCGAGGTCGCGGGCGACGCGATCGTCGCGGCGACCGTCGTCGTCAACGACAGCGCCGTGCAGCTCCAGGCCTTCGCCGCACCCAAGCGCGAGGGCATCTGGGGCGAGGTGCGCGAGGAGATCGCCTCCGGGATCACCCAGCAGGGCGGTGTCATCGACGAGGTCGAGGGCCCGCTGGGCTGGGAGCTGCGGGCGCAGGTACCGGTTCAGCTGCCGGACGGCACGGGTGGTTTCCAGGTCGTGCGATTCGTCGGCGTGGACGGTCCCCGCTGGTTCCTGCGCGGAGTGATCTCCGGCCAGGGCGCGGTGCAGCCGCAGGCCGCGGGCCTGCTGGAGCAGATCTTCCGGGACACGGTCGTCGTCCGCGGTGAGGGCCCGATGGCTCCGCGCGACCCGATCGTCCTGAAGCTGCCCAACGACGCGCAGATGGTCCCCGAGGGCGTTCAGCAGGAGGACCAGAGCGGCTCCCGCTTCTCCGGCGGCATGGGACAGCTGCAGCGTGGACCGGAAATCACCGAAGTCCACTAGTCGGTAAGTGGCCGAACAAAGCAGACAACAGGCGGGCTGCATCCCCAGAGGGTGCGGCCCTTTCCTGTGTGGAGGTTCCTTCGGGCGGACATCCCGCCAGGTTCTTGTATGTGAACAGTAGTTGAGCAGCGGGTCTTTCTTCAGGCCTTGACGGAAGCTTGGTCCGTACCTATGGTCACCGGCCAGCGAAGCTGTTCAGTATCCCATGCGTAGTTCACATACAAGAACGGATGGCTCTGCATGTCCGCCACCCCCACTCGGCATCGCCGCAGACGGCGCCCCGCTCTCCTCGTCACCGTCGCCGCCGCGACCGCCGCACTCGTGGCCACCCTCCTGTCCTGGCCCGGTGCGCACCCGGCCGAAGCGGCGCCCGCCACCTTCGTCCACCCCGGAGTCACCGTCTCCAGGGGGCAGCTGGACTTCGCCCGGACCGAGGTCCTGGCCGGCGCCCAGCCCTGGAAGGGCGCCTACGATCAGATGTTGGCGAGCAAGTACGCCTCGCTCACGCGCACCCCCACACCCCGCGCGACCGTCGAGTGCGGGTCGTACTCCAACCCGAACTACGGCTGCACCGACGAGCGCGAGGACGCGATAGCCGCGTACACCGACGCCCTCGCCTGGTACGTCACCCGCGACGACCGGTACGCCAAGAAGGCCATCGAGCTGATGGACGCCTGGTCCGCGGTGATCAAGGCGCACACCAACAGCAACGCGCCCCTGCAGACCGGCTGGGCCGGCTCCTCCTGGCCCAAGGCCGCCGAGATCATCAAGTACACGTACACCGGCTCCTGGGCGAACTCCGGCCGCTTCGCGACCATGCTGCGCGACGTCTACCTGCCGGAGATCATCAACGGCTCCAACTCCAACGGCAACTGGGAGCTGTCGATGATGGAGGCCGCGGTCGGCATCTCCGTCTTCCTGGAGGACAAGACGTCGTACGACAAGGCCATGGCGAAGTTCCGGACGCGTACGGCGGCGTACGTCTACCTCTCCACCGACGGCGCCGTGCCGAAGACGGTGCCGAGCCAGAACCTCGACACCACGGCGAAGATCGTCAGCTACTGGCAGGGGCAGTCCACCTTCGTCACCGGGCTCACCCAGGAGACCTGCCGCGACCTCACCCACACCGGGTACGGCATCTCGGCCATCTCGCACATCGCCGAGACCAGCCGCATCCAGGGGCAGGACCTGTACGGCACCGATGTCGGCGAGCGGCTGCGCCAGGCACTCGGCTTCCAGGCGAAATACCAGCTGGGCACGGCGGTGCCGAGCTGGCTGTGCGGCGGATCGCTGACCCTCGGACTCGGCCCGGTCACCGAGGTCGGCTACAACGCGCTGCACAACCGCCTGGGCGTCGCGATGACCAACACCCAGACGCTCACCCAGCAGAACCGCCCGGCCGGCAGCAACAACCTTTTCGTTGCCTGGGAGACGCTGACGCACGGCGACAATCCCGCGTGAACCGAACCCGGGGTCCCATCCGATGAACCATTGAGGGACCGGGCGTCCGGTCGCGACACCGACGCCCGGTCCACGAGGGATCACGGGGAGAGAATATGAGCCAGGCCGCCACCATGACCAGCATCGACACCAGCTCCAGCGCAAGCACCGACGTCAGTACCGACACCAGCTCCAGCATCAGTACCGACACCATGGTGCGCGTCGGGAACGTCCGTCGTTCTTACGGCACCCGAGTCGCCGCAGTGCACGCGCTGCGCGGGGTCTCCTTCGACGGAGGTCGGCCGTGCCCCGTTGGAACTGCCCTGCTGGAACTGCCCTGCACCGACGTCCGAAGTGAGCGGGTAACAGGGCTGGCCGCCACTCATGACGCGACCTTGCTCGACCTGGCAGACCTGGCCGGCCGGGTGCTGGAGCCGAGCGACGGGGAGATCGTCGAGCACAGAGGCCGCGCCCGGCTCCAGGGGGCGCCCCGGCGTACCGGGGTGGCGTACCGGGGTGGGGTGTGCGGCTCCCGTGCAGGCCGTTCGAGGCTGTTCGGGGCCATACCAGGATCGTGCGGAGAGGCGCGCGGTGTCGTGCGGGACCCCGCGAGGCCGTGTGGAACCGTGCGGGGTCGTGCGGGGCATCAGGGTTGCGTCAAAGACGTTCCCCGGCCGGCCACTCGTCCCTTTCGTCGGGAATCTTGGCCGTAAGGTCGACGCTGCGTACACAGCGGTGACAGGAAGACAATAGGCCTCATGGGACGCGGCAAGCTTCGGATCTACCTCGGTGCGGCACCGGGCGTCGGCAAGACGTACGCGATGCTCTCCGAGGCGCATCGCCGCGTCGAACGCGGGACGGACTGCGTGGTGGCGTTCGTCGAGCACCATCACCGGCCGCGCACCGAAGTGATGCTGCACGGTCTGGAGCAGGTGCCGCGCAAGGAGCTGGAGTACCGGGGCGGCGTCTTCACCGAGATGGACGTCGACGCCGTGCTCCGGCGCGCCCCGGCCGTCGCCCTGGTGGACGAACTGGCGCACACCAATGTGCCCGGCTCCCGCAACGACAAGCGCTGGCAGGACGTGGAGGAGCTGCTCGCCGCCGGCATCGACGTCGTCTCCACCGTCAACATCCAGCACCTGGAGTCACTGGGCGATGTCGTCGAGTCGATAACGGGCGTACGGCAGCGCGAGACCGTGCCGGACGAGGTGGTGCGGCGGGCGGACCAGATCGAGCTGGTCGACATGTCGCCGCCCGCGCTGCGCCGCCGGATGGCGCACGGCAACATCTACAAGCCCGACAAGGTCGACGCGGCCCTGTCCAACTACTTCCGTCCGGGCAATCTCACGGCCCTGCGCGAGCTCGCGCTGCTGTGGGTCGCCGACCGGGTCGACGAATACCTCACCGAGTACCGCAGCGAGCACCGGGTCTCCAAGATCTGGGGTTCCCGGGAGCGGATCGTCGTCGGACTCACCGGCGGTCCCGAAGGCCGAACCCTGATTCGCCGGGCCGTACGCCTCGCCGAGAAGGGCGCGGGCGGCGAGGTCATGGCCGTCTACATCGCCCGCAGCGACGGGCTCACCTCCGCCTCACCGAAGGAACTGGCCGTCCAGCGCACCCTCGTGGAGGACCTCGGCGGCACCTTCCACCACGTGGTCGGCGACGACATACCCGCCTCCCTGCTGGACTTCGCGCGCGGAGTCAACGCCACCCAGATCGTGCTCGGCTCCTCCCGCCGCAAGACCTGGCAGTACGTCTTCGGGCCGGGTGTCGGCACCACGGTCGCCCGGGAGTCCGGCCCCGACCTGGACGTCCACATCGTGACCCACGAAGAGGTCGCCAAGGGGCGCGGCCTGCCGGTGGCGCGCGGGGCACGGCTCGGGCGCTCCCGGATCATCTGGGGCTGGGCGATCGGCGTGGGTGGCCCCGTGGTCATGGCGCTCCTGCTGAACACCATCGACCTCGGGCTCGCCAACGACATGCTGCTGTTCCTGGCGGTGACGGTCGCGGCCGCTCTGCTCGGCGGCCTGCTCCCGGCCCTCGCCTCGGCAGCCTTCGGCTCCCTGCTGCTGAACTACTTCTACACACCGCCCCTGCACCGGCTGACCATCGCCGACCCGAAGAACATCGTCGCGATCGTGATCTTCGTGGGCGTCGCCGTCTCCGTGGCGTCGGTGGTGGATCTCGCGGCCCGCCGCACCCACCAGGCGGCGCGGCTGCGGGCCGAATCGGAGATCCTCTCCTTCCTGGCGGGCAGTGTGCTGCGCGGCGAGACCAGCCTGGAAGCCTTGCTGGAGCGGGTCCGGGAGACGTTCGGGATGGAGTCGGTCGCGCTCCTGGAGCGGGCCGGCGACGTCGACCCGTGGACGTGTGCGGGCAGCGTCGGACCAGAACCCTCGACCCGCCCCGAGGACGCCGACGTCGACATGCCCGTCGGTGACCACATGGCGCTCGCCCTGGCCGGACGGGTGCTGCCCGCCTCCGACCGCCGGGTGCTGGCCGCCTTCGCCGCGCAGGCCGCGGTGGTCCTGGACCGCCAGCGCCTCCAGTACGAGGCGGACCAGGCCAACGAACTGGCCGAGGGCAACCGCATCCGCACCGCCCTGCTGGCCGCCGTGAGCCACGACCTGCGCACCCCGCTCGCCGGGATCAAGGCGGCGGTGTCGTCCCTGCGCTCCGACGACGTGGCCTGGTCCGAAGAGGACCGGGCCGAGCTCCTCGAAGGCATCGAGGACGGCGCCGACCGACTCGACCACCTGGTGGGCAACCTGCTGGACATGTCCCGGCTCCAGACCGGCACCGTCACCCCGCTGATCCGGGAGATCGACCTCGACGAGGTCGTCCCGATGGCGCTCGGTGGCGTCCCCGAGGACAGCGTGGACCTGGAGATCCCGGAGAGCCTGCCGATGGTCGCCGTCGACGCCGGGCTGCTGGAGCGTGCCGTCGCCAACCTCGTCGAGAACGCCGTCAAGTACAGCCCCGTCGACGAACGGGTCCTGGTCGCCGCGAGCGCCATCGCCGACCGGGTGGAGGTACGCGTCGTGGACCGCGGCCCCGGCGTCCCGGACGACGCCAAGGACCGCATATTCGCGCCCTTCCAGCGCTACGGAGACGCCCCGCGCGGCACCGGCGTGGGCCTCGGCCTCGCGGTCGCCCGCGGCTTCGCCGAGGCGATGGGCGGCACCCTCACCGCCGAGGACACTCCCGGCGGCGGACTCACCATGGTGCTCACGGTACGGGCGGTGGACCGCCGGCCCGACCTGGCCGTCCGATCAGCAATGGCAGAAAGGCAGGCCTCATGACCCGGGTCCTCGTGGTCGACGACGAGCCGCAGATCACCCGAGCCCTCGTGATCAACCTGAAGGCACGCAAGTACGAGGTCGACGCGGCCCCCGACGGAGCCACCGCGCTCCAGCTCGCCGCCGCCCGTCACCCCGACGTCGTCGTGCTCGACCTCGGCCTCCCGGACATGGACGGGGTCGAGGTGATCAAGGGGCTGCGCGGCTGGACCCGGGTGCCGATCCTGGTGCTGTCCGCCCGGCACTCCTCCGACGAGAAGGTCGAGGCGCTCGACGCCGGCGCCGACGACTACGTCACCAAGCCGTTCGGCATGGACGAGCTGCTCGCCCGGCTGCGCGCCGCCGTCCGCCGCGCGGAGCCCACCGGGGGCGGTGAGGACGACGTGATCGTGGAGACCGCCGGGTTCACCGTCGACCTGGCGGCGAAGAAGGTGCACCGCGACGGGCGGGACGTCCGCCTCACCCCCACGGAGTGGCACCTGCTGGAGGTCCTGGTCCGCAGCACGGGCCGGCTGGTCAGCCAGAAGCAGCTGCTCCAGGAGGTCTGGGGACCGTCGTACGGGACGGAGGCGAACTACCTGCGGGTCTACATGGCTCAGCTGCGCCGCAAGCTGGAGGCGGACCCTTCGCACCCGAAGCACTTCATCACCGAGCCGGGGATGGGGTACCGGTTCGAGCGATGACGCGAGCACGCGTGCGGCCGCAGCACATGCGCGGCCGCGGCGACGCGTGTGCACCGGCCACGGCGACGCGCGTGCACCCGACACGAGCGGGGGTGCGTGTACCCGGTACGAGTGCGGGTGCCGGTCTGAGGGATGGCGTGCGCACCGGCCCGAGCGAGGGTGTGCCGCGCTGTCTCGCGAGTGACGACGTGTGTCACGAGTGAGGGTGCGCGTGCCGGTTCGAGGGATGACGTGTGTCACCGGTGCGTGTGACGGTGTGAGGGCCGGTTCGAAAGGGTTTCGAGAGGGCGGGGCGACCGTCGGATCGAGCCGGGTTCGTGCCCGGTTCGGGTGACGGTGCCGCGGGTACGTAGCTGTCAGCGCCCCCGGTACGCTTTCGGTATGAGTGCTGTTCCTCGTTCCGAAAAGCCGGCGGGCCGCTTCCGGCGCATGATGGACCGGCTCTCCTCGTCCCAGGAGGACCTGGAGTCCGAGGAGCTGCGGGAGGACGCCGCGACCGCGGGCTGCACCCGTATCGGTGACTGCCACGACCGGCAGATAGTCACGGTTACTGGTACCTTGCGCACGGTCACTCTGCGGCCGCGGGCCGGTGTCCCGGCCCTGGAGGCCGAGCTGTTCGACGGCTCGGCCGCCCTGGACGTGGTCTGGCTCGGCCGCCGTTCCATTGTCGGCATCGAGCCCGGACGCAAGCTGATCGCCTCGGGCCGTATCTCGATGAGCCGGGGCCGTAGGGTGTTGTTCAATCCGAAGTACGAACTCAGACCCCTCGGACGGGAGTAGCCGGTGACGTCGCTCGACAAGCCGACCGAAGACGCCCAGGACGCCCAGCGGGATGCACGGGCGGTGACCGAGGCCGCACTCTTCGAGGCGTTCGGCGGCGTGCGGGGCATGGTCGAAACGGTGGTGCCGGGCCTGCTCTTCGTCACCATCTTCACGATCAACAAGGATCTGCACTGGTCGGCGATCGCCGCCCTCGCCGTCTCCCTGCTGCTCGTCGCGGTCCGCCTGGTGCGGCGCGACACCGTGAAGCACGCCTTCAGCGGTGTCTTCGGCGTCGCCTTCGGTGTGGTCTTCGCGATGATGACGGGCAACGCGAAGGACTTCTACCTGCCCGGCATGCTCTACACGCTCGGGCTCGCCGTCGCCTACATCGTCACCACCCTCGTGGGCGTCCCGCTGATCGGCCTGATGCTCGGCCCGGTCTTCAAGGAGAACCTCTCCTGGCGCACCCGCAACCCCGGCCGGAAGAAGGCCTACACGAAGGCCAGTTGGGCCTGGGGCCTGATCCTGCTCGCCAAGTGCGCGGTGCTCTTCCCGCTCTACTGGTGGGGCGACACCACCCAGTTCGGCTGGGTCCTGATCGCCCTGAAGATCCCGCCGTTCCTGCTCGCCGTCTGGCTCACCTGGGTCTTCCTGGCCAAGGCGCCGCCGCCCATCGACGTGTTCGCGGAGATGGAGGCCGAGGAGCAGGCGGAGAAGGAGCGCAAGGCAGCCCTGGCGAATGAGCGCGGCGAGACCGCGACCCCGGCCCGGCACCGCCGCGAGGCGTAAGACTTGCGTACGAGGATGGGGGCGCCCGGAGATTCTCCGGGCGCCCCCATCCTCGTACCGCCGCCGTGGGGCGTCCTCCCGTCGGCGGGACGTCGTACCGCCGACGGGCAGGGGAACTGCTAGCTCGTCGCGTTCGTGTCGCGGCGCACCGACAGCAGGTCCTCCAGCTGCTCCTCACGGGCCTGGGCGGCCACGAAGAGGAGTTCGTCGCCCGCCTCCAGGGAGTCCTCCCGGGAGGGGGTGAGGACGCGGGTGCCGCGGATGATGGTCACCAGCGAGGTGTCCTCCGGCCACGCGACGTCGCCGACGGTCGTGCCCGCCAGGGCGGACTCCGGCGGCAGGGTCAGCTCGACGAGGTTGGCGTCGCCGTGGCTGAAGCGGAGCAGCCGCACCAGGTCGCCGACGCTGACGGCCTCCTCGACGAGGGCCGACATCAGCCGCGGGGTGGAGACGGCGACGTCCACGCCCCAGGACTCGTTGAACAGCCACTCGTTCTTGGGGTTGTTGACCCGGGCGACGACCCGCGGCACCCCGTACTCGGTCTTCGCGAGCAGCGAGACCACGAGGTTGACCTTGTCGTCTCCCGTGGCCGCGATGACCACGTTGCAGCGCTGCAGGGCTGCCTCGTCCAGGGAGGTGATCTCGCAGGCGTCGGCGAGCAGCCACTCCGCCTGCGGCACGCGCTCGACCGAGATGGCGGTCGGCGCCTTGTCGATCAGCAGGATCTCGTGGCCGTTCTCCAGCAGTTCGCCCGCGATCGAGCGGCCCACGGCACCGGCACCGGCAATGGCGACTCTCATCAGTGACCCGCCTCCTCTTCAGGGCCCTTGGCGAACGACGCCTCGACCTTGTCCACCTCGTCGGTGCGCATCATCACGTGCACCAGATCGCCCTCCTGCAACACCGTCTGCGAGGTGGGCAGAACCGCCTCACCCAGCCGGGTGAGGAAGGCGACGCGCACGCCCGTCTCGTCCTGGAGGCGGCTGATCTTGTGGCCCACCCACGCGGCGGAGGCGTGCACCTCGGCGAGCTGCACACCGCCCGTGGGGTCGCGCCACAGCGGCTCGGCGCCCGAGGGCAGCAGCCGGCGCAGCATCTGGTCGGCCGTCCAGCGGACGGTCGCGACGGTCGGAATGCCGAGGCGCTGGTAGACCTCGGCGCGGCGCGGGTCGTAGATGCGGGCGGCGACGTTCTCGATGCCGAACATCTCGCGGGCCACCCTGGCGGCGATGATGTTCGAGTTGTCACCGCTGGAGACCGCGGCGAATGCGCCCGCCTCCTCGATGCCCGCCTCGCGCAGGGTGTCCTGGTCGAAGCCGACTCCGGTGACACGACGGCCGCCGAACCCGGAGCCCAGCCGCCTAAAGGCGGTGGGGTCCTGGTCGATCACGGCGACCGTGTGCCCCTGTTGCTCCAGGTTCTGGGCAAGCGCGGAACCCACTCTTCCGCAGCCCATGATGACGATGTGCACGACCGTCCTTCCGCATGTGAATGGTTACGGCTCAGGCTAAACAGGGTCTCAGACCGCCGCCCAAGCTACACAGGCGCGGTCGACCGGGGGCACGCTTGCGCAGGTTCGCCTGCGGTTTTTCGCGGAACGTTCCGGGAACGGCGGTGAGGTCAGGGGTTCAGCGCCGTGTGATGCTGCGAACACTGGCGAGAGTCAGGATTCCGAGGCCGATCAGTCCGAGGGTGGCGCCGATGAACTCCGCGTTCAGGTGCATGGGTCCTCCAGGACGGTCGGGAAGCGGGGTTTTGTCATATAGACACGTGGATCTCCTGGGCCGCGGAATCCGCAGCCGGAGCCCGCCCCGTTTTCACCCGGAGAGCAGATGATGTGCCGAAGTGGGACGGCGGGTGGGCGGTTGCCAGTTCGAACCCCTACGATTCCCTGTTGTGTCCAAACTGACCGACGTGCCCAAGCGGATCCTCATCGGGCGCGCACTGCGCAGCGACCGGCTGGGCGAAACGCTTCTGCCGAAGCGCATTGCCCTCCCCGTCTTCGCATCCGACCCGCTTTCCTCCGTGGCGTACGCGCCCGGGGAGGTACTGCTGGTCCTTTCCATCGCGGGCGTGTCGGCCTACCACTTCAGCCCCTGGATCGCGCTCGCGGTCGTCGTGCTGATGTTCACGGTGGTCGCGTCCTACCGCCAGAACGTGCACGCGTACCCGAGCGGCGGCGGCGACTACGAGGTGGCCACCACCAACCTCGGTCCGCGGGCCGGCCTCACCGTCGCCAGCGCGCTGCTCGTCGACTACGTCCTCACGGTCGCCGTCTCCATCGCCTCCGGCATCGAGAACCTCGGCTCGGCGGTTCCCTTCGTGGTGCAGCACAAGGTGGCCTGCGCGGTCGCCGTCATCGTGCTGCTCACACTGATGAACCTGCGCGGAGTCAAGGAGTCCGGAAAGCTCTTCGCGATTCCGACGTACGTCTTCGTCGCGGGCGTCTTCATCATGATCGCCTGGGGTGCCTTCCGCGGACTCGTGCTCGGCGAAACCATGCATGCGCCGACCGCCGACTACCACATCAAGGCCGAGCACCAGGGGCTCGCGGGCTTCGCCCTCGTCTTCCTGCTGCTGCGCGCCTTCTCGTCCGGCTGTGCGGCGCTCACCGGCGTCGAGGCGATCTCCAACGGTGTCCCCGCCTTCCGCAAGCCGAAGTCGAAGAACGCCGCGACGACGCTCGCGGCGATGGGCCTGCTCGCCGTCACCATGTTCTGCGGCATCATCGCCCTGGCCATGACCACCAAGGTGCGCATGGCCGAGAACCCCGCCACGGACCTGATCCACAACGGCGTGGCGGTCGGCGCCGAGTACGTCCAGAACCCGGTGATCTCCCAGGTGGCCGAGGCCGTGTTCGGCAAGGACAGCTTCCTGTTCATCGTGCTGGCCGCCGCCACCGCGCTCGTCCTGTTCCTGGCCGCGAACACCGCGTACAACGGCTTCCCGCTGCTCGGTTCGATCCTCGCCCAGGACCGCTACCTGCCGCGCCAGCTCCACACTCGCGGCGACCGCCTCGCCTTCTCGAACGGCATCGTGCTCCTGGCCGGCGCGGCGAGCATGCTCGTCATCATCTACGGGGCCGACTCGACGCGTCTGATCCAGCTCTACATCGTCGGCGTCTTCGTCTCCTTCACTCTCAGCCAGACCGGCATGGTCCGCCACTGGAACCGCCACCTGGCCACCGAGACCGACCCGGCCAAGCGGCGCCACATGGTCCGCTCCCGGGCGATCAACACCTTCGGCGCCTTCTTCACCGGACTGGTCCTGGTCGTCGTCCTCGTCACCAAGTTCACGCACGGAGCCTGGGTCGCCCTGCTCGGCATGGTGATCTTCTACGCGACGATGACCGCGATCCGTAAGCACTACGACCGGGTCTCGGAGGAGCTGGCCGCCCCCGAGGGACCGTCCGACGACAGCGTCCGCCCCTCCCGTGTCCACTCCGTCGTGCTGGTCTCCAAGATCCACCGCCCGGCGCTGCGCGCCCTCGCCTACGCCAAGCTGCTGCGCTCCGACACCCTCGAAGCGCTCAGCGTCAACGTGGACCCGGCCGAGACCAAGACGCTGCGCGACGAATGGGAGCGGCGCGGCATCGACGTACCGCTGAAGGTCCTCGACTCGCCCTACCGCGAGATCACCCGGCCGGTCATCGAGTACGTGAAGGGCCTGCGCAAGGAGTCGCCGCGCGACGCGGTCTCCGTGATCATCCCCGAGTACGTGGTCGGCCACTGGTACGAGCACCTGCTGCACAACCAGAGCGCCCTGCGCCTCAAGGGCCGGCTGCTGTTCACGCCGGGCGTCATGGTCACCTCCGTGCCCTACCAGCTGGAGTCCTCCGAGGCCGCGAAGCTGCGTGCCCGCAAGCGGCAGGACTGGAACGCGCCGGGTGCGGTGCGCCGGGGACCTGCCCATGACCGGCACAAGGAGCACAGCCCGAAGAACTAGCGGCTGACGGGGCGGCTCGGTCCGGGGAAGGGGCGGCCGAAGGGGCGCGGTCGGAAGAGCCGGCGGCCGAAGGAATGCGCCCCCGAGAACGACGGGCGCGGGAAGCACGCCGGAAGCACGTAGACTGGTGGGCTGTTGTCCGGCCGTTTCCCCCTTCTCATCTGGAGTCACCCCACCATGCAGGCAGAACCGAAGAAGTCGCTGGTGGGGGACGAGCACGAGGTCGAGATCGGCCCCGTGGCGCACGGCGGGCACTGCATCGCCCGGACGGACGAGGGCCAGGTCCTCTTCGTCCGGCACGCACTGCCCGGCGAGCGCGTCGTCGCCCGGGTGACCGAGGGCGAGGAGGGCGCGCGGTTCCTGCGCGCCGACGCCGTGCGGATCATCGACGCGTCCAAGGACCGCGTCGAGGCGCCCTGCCCGTACGCGGGCCCCGGCCGCTGCGGCGGCTGCGACTGGCAGCACGCCAAGCCCGGAGCGCAGCGCCGCCTCAAGGGCGAGGTCATCGCCGAGCAGCTGCAGCGCCTCGCGGGCCTCACGCCCGAGGAGGCCGGCTGGGACGGCACGGTGATGCCCGCCGAGGGCGACAAGCTCCCCGCGGGCGAGGTCCCGGCCTGGCGCACGCGCGTGCAGTACGCGGTCGACCCGGACGGCAACGCCGGACTGCGCCGCCACCGCTCGCACGAGGTCGAGCCCGTCGAGCGCTGCATGATCGCCGCCCCGGGTGTCACGGAACTCGGCATCGAGGAGCGCGACTGGTCCGGCATGGAGGCCGTCGAGGCGATCGCCGCGACGGGTTCCCAGGACCGCATGGTGATCCTGGAGCCCCGGCCCGGCGCCCGCCTGCCGCTCGTCGAGCTCGACAAGCCGGTCTCCGTGATGCGGGTCGCCGAACAGGACGGCGGCATCCACCGCGTCCACGGCCGCGCGTTCGTGCGCGAGCGCGCCGACGGCCGCACCTACCGGGTCGGCAGCGGCGGCTTCTGGCAGGTCCACCCGATGGCCGCCGACACCCTCGTCAAGGCGGTCATGCAGGGTCTGCTGCCGCGCAAGGGCGACATGGCGCTCGACCTGTACTGCGGTGTCGGCCTCTTCGCGGGCGCCCTCGCGGACCGGATCGGCGACCAGGGAGCGGTCCTCGGCATCGAGTCGGGCAAGCGCGCGGTGGAGGACGCCCGGCACAACCTCGCCGGCTTCGAACGCGTTCGCATCGAACAGGGCAAGGTCGAGGCGATCCTTCCGCGCACCGGCATCAGCGAGGTCGACCTCATCGTCCTGGACCCGCCCCGCGCGGGCGCCGGCAAGAAGACGGTCGAACACCTGTCATCGCTGGGCGCGCGAAAGATCGCCTACGTGGCCTGCGACCCGGCGGCACTGGCCCGGGACATCGCGTACTTCCGCGACGGCGGCTACAAGGTACGGACGCTGCGGGCGTTCGACCTGTTCCCGATGACACATCACGTGGAGTGTGTGGCGATTCTGGAGCCGGTGAAGAAGGACGCCTGACCTGCGATTTTGGGCGTGCGCGTCATGTGCGGTGTGGGCGTTACGGGCGGTATCTTGACGCTGAAATGACGCTCTCCGAGGCATCTTGACGCTCATATGACGCTCGTTCTGATGAGGCGTCAGATGGTCGCAAGGTGCAGAGTGAGGGTGCCGCTTCGTTCGGCGGGATGTGGGCGACCGGGGGCGTTGCATGGTTCAGCGGCTGCAGCTGTTGAGAAGCGGGCCGAGTGGTGCCCCCTCCTGCGCGCCGAGCCCCCGATTGGGAGTTGCCTCGTCGCAGTGGCGGGCTCTGAACTCGCGACCTCTTCGTCCCAAATGCGGGTCGGGCGTGATCGTCACCGGGTGGGCGGGTCGGGCGTGATCGTCACCGGGTGGTTTGCTGAGTTGGCTGGTCAGGGCGTTGGGGTGGGGTGGTGTCGAGTGGTCTCGGATGGGCTTGGGGAGCGGGTTGGCTCCCAGATGGCTCCCAGAGGTCGGAGGCCGTACAACTAGATTTCAGGAGAGCCTCGACGCTACCGATGCCCCGCCCGGTGATCCAGCTGACCGTAAGCCCGGAACCCGGAGCGCGCTACGGCCGATAGCGAACTGCCCGATGCTGGATGCCCTCATCCTGTCCGATTCCAACGGGGCCACTGGCACGGCAGTGGAGAAGAGCCACCGCTTCGCCTACAGGTCGAATAGTGCGCCGCCCGCTTCCGACGCCGGCTTAAGCGCCTTGGTTGCCTCTGTGGACACGGGAAGGAGGCCCGCTGTGGTCAGATCCGCAATGGTGATCAGTGGGCCGGCGCACACCTCGTTGAGGAGGGCGGCCTGTGCCGGTTCCTCCCGCACGAGCAGGCCGAGGACGTTGAGCAACTCCAGCAGTTCCGTTGTCCATGAGGGAAGCCACCGCCGGGCCACCACGTGGTCCAGCTCGAGTCGTCGCTTGCCGGCGGGAGTTCTCCTGCGATAGCCAAACCACTTGTCGAGAACGTTCATCCCGGACACTTCGTACTCCCGGACCGGGCGAGGCACCCGACTGATCCGGCCCGCGCCGATCCACAGGTCCTGTGTCACGGGGTCGTACGCCAGCTTCTCCGGCATGCCTTCCGCATCGTCCGGGATCTCCTCCACGCACTGGGGACGGTCGCGCGGTAGCAACACCCTGCCGTACCGCCTCCCGGCTGTCTCGTCGGCGTACCGCTCGCCGTAAGTGTGCAGCCACAGGACTTGCTGACCGATCGCGACCGCCCGCTCCCACAGGTAGGGCTCAGCGGTGAGGGGTATTCGTGCGCCGGGGACTTCGAGATCTTCCTGGAATCGAGCTGTGTACTCCGGGTGAGAGGCGAGTGCGGCAATGTAGGCCAGGAGGTCTTCGGTCACGACCGATATGCCAAGCTGCTCGGCAAGTAAGGGGAGCAGGCCGGGCGTGAGGTTGGGCAGCGTACCAGCGGCGTTGCGGTAGAGCGGACGGGCGCAACCGCTGCGGTTGTTGAAGTAGTGCATGTCGGGAATAAGGGAGCTGAAGACCAGTGCCGGCCCGTTGACCAGCGGGTGGGCATTCTGCTCGATGGTGTAGATCTGGCGGTTGCTGCTGACTCGCCAAAGGTCCGCCCTGCCTCGTTCCATCAATCGGCTGTCCGGCAGGACATATTGACGGTCGAACGACCGGAAGCCGATACGTACCGTTTGGGGATCTACCCTGCGCTCGGAGGCGAGGGGTGTCCGCCCGTGAGATTCAACCCCCGGTAAAGGCGGCACATTGTCCTCAGGCGTTCGCTCACCAGAGTGTCCGAGCATCTCGGCGCGTCGCTCGATGTCCGCGGCGACGAAGCGCCGCCACCGCTCATGGAGCGTGTCCTTGTCCGGTGCATAGACCCACATCCGCCCCGGGGTGACGCCACGCGACGACCACGGCATCAGGTCTCTCAACTGTGGGCAGGACTCCCACAGGTCGCTGCCGGGTGGCAGGAATGCATCCGTTTCGCCTTTGGCGCAGTCGCGCCATTCGGGGTCGTCGAGCCTAAGGGCCGTCAAGCGTTCGATCTTCTCGTCGCGGCGCCCGCCGACCTTGATGTGTCTTACCTCTGCTGCCTGTCGGTTTGCCCTCGGCCCGGAGCTGTCCCGCCATCGGACAAAGATCGCTATGCACAACTCCTGGGCGACTTCAGGGAAGATGCGGGTGGCGACATCCGCGCGATGGCCCTCCGGGGAGAGGTCGACGATCCATCCCTCGTCGGACGCTCTACGTAGGTAGCGCCGCATACCCGCGAACGCCCGTCCCTTGAGCCATGCCTTCGGCGTGATCAGCGCGACCACACCGAATGGCGCGTCGGCGTGTGCGTCGAAGACCTTCCAGGTTGCCCAGCGCCAAAAGTAGACGTAGAGGTTGCTGATCTTCGACTCGTACCTACCGTTACCAGGTTGCCTGAATGCCCCCAGCGGGGCGGGGACGCCCGCCTCGGGGTCGCCTCGTTCCACCCACTTGCCTGCGCCCCGGCCTACAGCGTCGTGCGGCGGGTTGCCTATGACGACCATGACACGCTCATCCCGCTTGACCTGGTTGGCCTGGCGGCGGGATTCGGCGAGCGCCCGATAGGTGTGGGGGATCCAGCTGAACTCGGCTGTCGGGCTGTCCAGAGCATCAGCCACCAGCAGCCTGAGGCCCTGGGCTGGGGCCGCAGACCCGTACTGCTTGAGCATGGCGTGCATGCGCAGTTCTGCGACGGCAAACGGGCCGACCTGCATCTCGAAGCCGACCAGCCGGCGCCCCACCATCTCTCGCAGACGCGGACCCACCGCGCCTGGGCCCTCCTCCTCGGCGATGGTCCCGGCAGCGAGTTCCAGTGCCGAGAGCAGGAAGGTGCCGGTGCCCATGGCCGGATCGACAAGGACCACATCGGGAGAAGCGAAGCCGGACGGAATACCGAAGCCTTCCCGTCTCAAGACGTCCTCGACCAGCCGGGCCATGGCCGAGACGACGCCGTGGGGCGTGTAGTACGAGCCTGTGCGTATTCGCAGGTCCGGATCGTAGATCTGGAGGAAGTGTTCGTACAGCAGGAAGTACGCGTCCCCGGTGCCGTCGTCCAGCACGTCCCATCTGACGGCGCCGATGACACGGAGGAGCGTGTTGAGCGTGGTGGACAGGCCGGCGACCGAATCTCCGGCGAGAACGTCCAGCGCCTGGCCCATGAGTGAGTGCTTCTTGCCTAGCTTCGTCGCAATTCCGTGTATGGTTTCGCCCTCGAAAACGATCTCCTCCACTCGAGCGAGCAGAAGGGCGAACACAACGGATTGGCCGTATTGTTCGACGAACTCGGCGTCGGTCGCCTCCGGAAACAACAAGTGACGCCAATCCTTGGCAAGTCTCGTAAAGGCTGGCGGACGGCGTCGGCTCTTCTCTTGGGCGATCGCCTCTCCGACCTCTTCCGAAAGGAGTTGGCAGAGCCCAGCGACTGCTCGGATGAGTTGGCTAGTGGTGCGGGGTGTCTGCGGTTCCCAGGTCAGGAAGTCGTACAGGACTCGCGTAAGCGCTCCGTCGGCCGGAGCAAGTCGGGCGCCGGAGGTGAGAACCGAGCCACGCATGTAGGCCACTTCACCGACCTGATTGCCCTGTTGATGGAGAGAGAATTCGTTCCCGTCACAGAGCAGCACGTTGTTGAGCAGCCGCAGTTTTGCCCACTGTTCGGCATTGCGGCCTCTGTAGGCGGACGGGTCGGCCTGAGTACCCGGCTTCTTGAGCTCGATGTAACCGACGAGAGCGCCGCCGACCTCAACCGCATAGTCAGGGCGGGCTCCCATGTCGACGAGTGGAACTTCGCCGATGAGCGTGACGTCCAGACCCAGGCCATGGCACACGGACCGGATCATGTTCTCCAACGGCCCCCGGAGCTGGTCCTCCTGCCACCCGCTGCCTCTCAGCTTTGGCGTGACCTCCGCCCCAAACGCGGACACAGAGGCTTGGACTACTTCCTCGCAGCTGTCACGGGTCCTGCGACGTGCACCCATACCGCCCCCATCCCCCAAGGCGGGCAGAGCCGGCCGACGTCAGGTCGGTGCGGTCACCTGCCGCACCTTGCTCCTGTCGGGGTCGGACTTCCTTCCGGCCCTCGCTGTTCCACGACAGTAGGAGGGGAGCGCGGGGCGTTTGGAGGGTGCATGTAAGGGCGCACAGAGGCACGAATGCATGCAATGTGCGCCAGCTGAACGCCGGTGCGCTGTACAGACCCTGGTCCGACCGCGCCCGCTACCCGGTTCCCCTGCATGCGGCACGGCGAATGGACCTCGACCACCCGCAGTACTGGCGAGACGCAGTCGATGCAGAGCCAGGGAGCGTGGATGAAGGGGAGACGGCGGCGTTGCGGGATAGGGGGCGACGGTACAAGGGTGGTCGTGGGTGTTGGGGTAGTTGGCCCCCTCTTCCGCGTGGCACCGCCGGATGACGTGATCCGGCCGCCGTCGGAGGGCCGCTTGGGTGGCCCTCCGACGGGGAATATTCCTGTACTGACCTGCGGCGGAGAATTGCGGTTGCCGCCGTCTGGAAGCCCCCGGACGGGCGAAAATTCAACCAGCGCTCCGCCGTCTCCAGCTGCTCGTCGAGTTCTTAGTCGAGAATGTCCAGAGTGGGCAGCCCGTCGACTACCTTCATGGTCGCCAGGCTGACGGTCACGACTCGCTTGAGAAGGTCGATGATGTACCTCGGGTCGTCGGACCAGTCGTTGGGGTCATTGATGATCTCCGATGCCTTGTCGACCTTGACCTGGTACCGATCGATGATCCACTCGATCGCGGAACGGGCTCCGAGCTGGTACCGGTAACCCTCCTCCGGGATGTTGGTGAGTGTGACCCGGTTGTTGTAGACGATCGTCGAGCGGTCTGGCTGCCCCTTTGTCTTCGGGATCTTCATCTTGCCGACTCGGTACAACTCGCTCATTGGGGTGGAGGTGTCGCCGGAGACCGTCTCGACGATGCCCGCGTAGGGCTCGGCCTGCTCGTAGCTGACGTGCAGGTCGGCGAGCGTGCGGCCGGCCTCGGCGAAGCTGTGGAAGTCGCGAACCTTGGGGATCCGGGGGAGGGATTTCTTAAGGTCTGCGGCGAAGCGCTCACGGTATTCCGGCGAGTGCAGCAGCCCATAGGTGTAGTAGAAGACGTCGTCCTTGGTAATCGCCGGGTTGTTGTAGCTCTGTTGGTAGTTGCGGAGCGCTGCGTCGGTGATGTTATCGACGCGCTCGCTGCCGTCGACTTCGACGGCAGCGAACAAGCCGCCCCCCTTGCTGAGATCGCGATAGGTGTAGCGGGAGAAGTGTGGTCCGATGCTCTTGGTGCCGACGGCATGGCGATCGGGAACCGCGTCCGTCATCAGGACGGAAAAGGGTTCGTCCGTTCCGGTTCCGGTGATGTAGAACCCAAAATTCTCATGCATCGGCGTCGGGAACATCTGGGGGAGCTGGTAGACCGTGTTGTTGAGCTTCCGATCGAAGTACGCGAACTCGCGAGTGAAGGGGCGATAGAAGGCAGTAAAAATCCGCTCCCCCTGGAACGCATATTTCTCCCCCTTAGCGATGCGCGCCTTGTCGGCTCTATCCCAGCTGATTTTCTTCGGGTCGAGGTCGATGAATTTTTCTACGTCCGGCGCCTTGGGGCCCGCGATCCCCGTTGCCCTGCAGTGGTCTGCGAAACTATCCACCTGGCTATTGTAGAAATTGATCGTCGCCTCTACATTCTCCGTGAGGCGCTGCTCGGAGAAGTTGTAGACCCAGGAATCACGGCCCGTCATAAGCCCGCTTGAATGCACGTTGAAGGTGGAGGTTGCGGAGTCTTTCCTATCTTTCTTTCCGATGGCTTGAAAGGTGGAAAACCGCTCGTCGCGCTGGTTGACCCAATCGCCGGACGCATTCGGGATTATCTGTTGCCAGGCCACCGTTTCCAGATCCTGGCCACCCAGAATGTGGAGCTTGTCCTCGCGGCTGAGGGAGTCCGCGATGCCACAGTAATGCAGGGTGCAGTCATTTCCTTCACCCCGCCCTTCCTTGACGAGGATCAGGATGGCAACGGTGTTCTGGCTCCCGGAGCCGAAGATCTTTCCGCCTTCGCGCTTCCAGTCGTGGCTGCGTTGGTTTCCCCGAAGGTTGTAACAGTAGATTGCACTGAATTCATTTGTCAGAGACTTGCGAAGGCCATCTGCCGTGTTTCCGTCGATGTAGCCGCCATTGGAAACGAAGGCAACGACACCCTCGTCTTTGATACGGTCAGAGGCCCAACGGATGGCGCGGATATAGGAGTCATATAGCGAATTCTTGAGTGTGGCAGTTGAGCGCGCCACGTAGGTCTCAGAGATTCGTTTGTCGAGCGCCTCGTATTTCAGATTCTGGTTAGCGTCATTCGCACTGTCCTGACCCACGGAGTACGGTGGATTTCCCATGACGACGGTGATTTTCTGTTTCTGTTGCTTCTTTGCGCGCTCACTGTTGCCCTCCAGCACGTCCATGCCGTCGAGCTTCGCCGTGCCTTCCGCAAGCTGGAACGTGTCCGTCAGGACGATGCCTTCGAAGGGTCGATATTCACCCCCGGTAAGGTCATGGAAGGCAGCCTCGATGTTGACGGCGGCGATGTAATACGCGAGGAGCACGATCTCGTTAGCGTGGAGCTCGCTTGTGTACTTTCGCAGCAGGTCCTTCGGCTGGATAAGCCCGGACTGAAGAAGGCGGACAGGGAAGGTACCTGTGCCTACGAAGGGATCGATAATCTGGACGCCTGCGTCGGACAGTGAGCGATTGAGGTGCTTTGCCATCGCCTGCTCGGTGGCACGGATGATGAAGTCCACGACTTCGATGGGCGTGTAGACGATGCCCAGGGCGTTGGCTGTCTTTGGCAGAGCGGTCTTGAAGAACTTGTCGTAGAGCTCGACGATGACGCGTTGACGACCCTCGTGATTGTCAATGCCCTCAGCGCGGACCTTCACCGAGTGGTAGAAGCCCTCCAGAGTCTTGGTCTCAGCATCCAGGCCCTGGTCGTCGAGGATGCTGAGCATGCGTTGCATGGCCCTGGAGACTGGGTTGTGCTCTGCGAAGGCGTAGTCCTTGAACAAGGCGTCGAAGACCGGCCTGGTGACGATGTGCTGTGCGAGCATGTCGATGGCGTCGGGGTCGCTGACTCCGGGGTTTATGGTGGCGCGCAGCTCGCTGACGAACTCCTGGAACGCGGCCTGCTTCTCCGGAATCGCCAGCGCGGCCCTGATGCGAGTGACGTGCCGGTCCGCGATCTGGGCGATGTCCTTGGCCCAGTCCTCCCAATAGTGACGCTCGCCCACCTTATCAACGATTCGGGCGTAAATTGCGTCGCGCCAGTCGCTGATGGAGAACAAAGCGTCCTGGACATGCTGGGCGCTCCGAGCCTCCTTGTCCCTGGCCTCCTGGGCGCTGTCTGAGGTGCTGGAGCCGTCCTTGTCGCCGATCGTCTCGTCGTTGGACCCGATATTGCCGATGCCGATTTTGTTGTCGGGCTTGTGCTTGTTCAGCTCGATCTGGTTTACGGTCGCGTTGAAGCGGTCGTCGTGGGCACGCAGGGCCTGGAGCACTTGCCACACAGTCTTGAAGCGCTGGTTATCAGCGAGGGCCTTCTCCGGCGGCGTCCCGGCCGGCACTGCGACGGGCAGGATGATGTAGCCGTAGTTCTTGCCGGGGGCCAGGCGCATCACGCGGCCGACGGACTGGACCACGTCAACTACGGAGTTGCGTGGGTGCAGGAAGAGGACGGCGTCCAGGCTGGGGACGTCGACACCCTCGGACAGGCAGCGGGCGTTGGACAGAATGCGGGCCTGATTCTGGCCCGGATCCTGCTTGAGCCAGTCGAGCAGGACATTGCGCTTCAGAGTGTTGAAGGTGCCATCGACGTGGTCGACCTCGCAGTGAAGTACGTCGTCGTCGGCATCGTCATAGGCATCAACGACTTCGTTGAACCGCTCGGCGATGGACTTGGAGTCGGCGATCGAACGGGCGAAGGCGACGGCCCGCTTCATGGGCGCCTCGCCTTCGGCGAAGCCGGAGCCATCGGCGAACGTGCCAGTGCGCTTGGCCATGGCGTTCCAGCAGCCGATGATCTTCGCTGCGTCATCGATGTTCAGCTCGCCCGCGCCACCAGCGAGGCCCTCTTGGAGGGTCTTGGCGACAACGCCCTCGTCGATGGTGAGGATGAGGACCTTGTAGTCGGTGAGCAGCCCCTGCTCGACGGCCTTACCGAAGCCGAGTCGGTGGAACTCCGGGCCGAAGAGCGTCTCGTTGTCCATCGACGCAAGGACCGCGTCCGAGGTCTTGGCGTCGGTCTTTGTGTCTTCGTTGTAGATGCGTGGGGTGGCCGTCATGTAGAGGCGGCGGTCCGCGGCGAGGTAGGCGTTGTCGTGGACACGGACGAAGGCCGACTCGTCGTGGCCGGACAGCGTGACGCCGGTGGTGCGGTGGGCTTCGTCGCACAAGATGAGGTCGAAGCTGCCCAGACCCTTTTTCTGCGCTGCGGCGATCGTGGCGATCGATTGGTAGGTGGAGAAGACCACCGTCAGTCCAGGGCCTGCCTCGACGCTGGCCATCTGCTTGATCAGGCGGTCGGGGTCAGTAGTGGCGGGCAGAGCCAGATCGTGGGTGGCCATGTCTTGGTCGTCACCCTGAGGCTTCGCCTTGCCGACCTTGACGTCAGAGCAGACAGCGAAGGGACGCAGCGTAACTTCGGCCTCGAATGACCACTCGCGCAAGGTCTGCGACAGCAGAGCAATGGAAGGGACCAAGAACAGGACGGTGGTGTGATCGCCCTCGCCTGCAGTGGCGCGCTCCTTCTGTAGCCGCTCCACAATCTTCAGGCCCGTGAACGTCTTGCCCGTACCGCAGGCCATGATCAGCTTTCCGCGGGTGTTCCCGGTAAAGCCCTCGAAGACCGAGTCGATCGCCTCGCGCTGGTGCGGGCGCGGAGTCTTCTTGGCCTTCAGGTACATTTCGAGCGGGGCGCCAGCCGTGGGCATGTGCCACTCGACCGGGCTGTTCGCGATGTCGGACAGTCCGAGCCGGGTCACGGGAATTTGCTGGTCGTCCAGAGCCGCCTCGGCATGGACACCCCACCTTTCGGTGGTAGAGATGACCATGCGACGGGTAAAGCCGCCCTTGCCGGAGGCGGTGAAGAATGAGTCGATGTCTTCCTTCTGGATGGTGTGCTTCGACTCGTAGAACTTGCACTGGATCGCGCAGAAGCCACCAGTCTCCCGGTCTTGGGCTACCAGGTCGATGCCGGTATCGCGCTTGTCGTTCTCGGCGCCCGGCCAGTCGGCCCACATCCATACCCGGGTGAACTGTTCGGTCCATGTTGGGTCCGTGCTGAGGTACTGGAGCATGAGCTCCTCGAAACGAGTACCACGGTCGCGATTCCCATCGACGCCGTTACGGATCGCCCGGATAACATCGTGCACCGTTGTGGTCGTCGCCACTGCGCCTCGTTCCCTCACACCCAAAGGCCCGCGTAACCGCGCGCCGGAACACCAGAATCAATCAGAATCCTACTGGCCTGCTGAGGCACAGAACGGGCTATGACCGATTCTTCGCTGCGGGAGCCAAGCCCGGGGTGGCCTCGCGCAGCAGCGTGCCTTGCGTAGCTGAGGTGTCAAGAGATCACTCGCCAAACCACTCCTCCAGGTAGGGAAGGCTCTGCGGGAGAGGGAAGAGGTATCAGCGTCGCCGTGGGGCTCCCATCCTTGGGGTCCGGCCGAGCCCACCCTGTTGCCCATGCCGAGGAGCTGCCGATGCCTGTTCGATCCGTCACCGTTGGCACCATTCAGACGACAACCGTGGCCTGTCCCGATGGGAAGCCACATTGTCTCGGAGAGCCCCTTGACCACAGCGACCCACGCGAGCACATCCACCGAGGTCCCGAGCACTCCCTCCGCGGGAGTTACCTTGGGTCCGGCCCTCGTGCGGGTTCCATCCTCGGTTTTAGCCTCATCCAATGGAACGACGACAAGCCTCAGCTCGAATTCGCCGCCGATGGCGCATGGCCAGAGCTCGACCTGCCACAGATCGACGAGCTGATGAGCGACTTGGCCGATTACCTGCACAAGTTGCAGGCCGCCCGCGATCAGTTGGCGCAGCTCAACGGCGAGGAACCGAAACGGTTCGTCTACCCCGGACTGGACCTACCCGCGTCAATCCAGGAGACGCGAAGGCGTGCTGCCACCAGGGCGCCAGTCCACCGAAACGCCGGCTGATACGCACTGTGCGCTCGTGTCGGCCGACGGTAACGGTTTCCGCCATCGCGCGGTGAACCTCGGGATAGCTGTCGTCACCGCTTTTCGGAGGGCAGAACCTGCTGCGGCCGCGGTGGCGGCCCTCGCGTCGTCGGTCCTGGGGGGTGCTTGGGTGGCGTATGGTTGGGCCTACCGACGCGGGGTGGAGCAGCTCGGTAGCTCGCTGGGCTCATAACCCAGAGGTCGCAGGTTCAAATCCTGTCCCCGCTACTGAAGTGCCATGAGGCCCGGATCCTGGGGATCCGGGCCTCATGCGTGCTGTTACCGGCGAACGCCTTCATCGGTGGCTGGCTAAGAGGTCCTAACAAAGGCGTTGGACGTGTCGGTGGGTGATGAGGCAGGTGGCGAGGCCGAGGAAGGCTTCGTGGATGTCGTCGCGTCGTTCCCAGCGGATGCGCAGACGGCGAAAGCCGTGGAGCCAGGCGATGGTGCGCTCGACGACCCAGCGGAAGACGCCGAGGCCGGAGCCGTGGGGTTGGCCTCGTTCGGCGATGACGGGGCGGATGCCGCGCTTCCAGAGCAGGCGACGGTACTTGTCGTGGTCGTAGCCGCGGTCGGCAAGCAGTGCATCGGGGCGTCGACGCGGTCGTCCCACGACGCCGGAAACCGCAGGGATCTTGTCGATGAGCGGCAGG
>NZ_JAODTZ010000041.1 GCF_025399795.1 Streptomyces rhizosphaerihabitans
AGCTGGGTGACGTCGTTGCGGTTCCCGCCGGTCAGCGACACCGCGAGCGGGATGCCCTGGGCGTCGGTGACGACGTGGTGCTTGCTGCCCGGCCGCGCGCGGTCGACCGGGCTGGGTCCGCTTTTGGGCCCCGCCGGGCCGCCCGCACATGCGAGGAGTCGATCACCGCCCGCGACCAGTCCAGCTGCTTCGCGGCCCGCAGCTTCCTCAGCAGCACCAGATGCAGTTGATCCCACACGCCGGCTTCATTCCACGCGGCCAGGCGCCGCCAACAGGTCATGCCCGAGCCGAAGCCCAGCTCCTGCGGCAGGTACTCCCATTGGATGCCGGTGTGCAGCACGAACAGGATCCCGCACAAGGCCTGCCGGTCCGGCACCCGCGGTCTGCCCTCGACCAGCTTGGGCCCAGGCTTGGGCAGCAACGGCTCGATGAGCGACCACAGTTCATCCGACACGATCCACGGCCGCGACTGACGTGTTCCCACGCCCGGACCAACGACCGTCCAAGCCGAAGGTCACATGATCAACAGCTTCTGTTAGGACCTCTAAGCGGCGCACGGCGTGGTGTCCGGGGTCAGCCGAGGGTTGAGACGACGCTGGTGGTCCCGCTGCCGCCCCCAGAGGATGGCGAAGACGTTGTGGGCCTTGGCAGTGGCGAGTTGGCTCTGGGGCCAGTCGTAGTCGTCGGCTGCCAGAAGGTGCCCCACGGTCGTCTCTCCTCGCGAGTGGCCGACCTTGACCCCGAACTCTGGACACTCGAGAGGCTTCCGTCTGTAGGCACCTGCGTAACCCCGGTAAGAGGACCGTCTCCGCCTCTACGCGGCTGGCACCGTCTAATCTTCCGAGCATGATTCGTGCTGTGGTGTTCGACGTCGGTGAGTGCCTCGTCAATGAGACCCGGGAATACGGAACCTGGGCGGACTGGCTGGGGGTGCCGCGGCACACCTTCGCGGCCATGTTTGGGGCGGTCATCGCGCAGGGTCGGGACTACCGGGAGACGTTCCAGGAGTTCCAGCCCGGTTTCGATCTAGCCGAGGAGCGGGAGAAGCGCGCGGCGGACGGGAAGCCGGAGTGGTTCGGTGAGGACGACCTGTACCCGGATGTGCGGCCGACGCTGACCGCACTGCGCGCGGCTGGCCTGTGGGTAGGCATAGCCGGGAATCAGACCGTTCGGGCCGGCGGTCTGCTGCGAGGGCTGGACCTGCCGTCCGACCTCATCGCCACCAGCGATGACTGGGGAGCCTCGAAGCCAGATGTGGCCTTCTTCGAGCACGTCATTGAGGCGACGCCTGCCGAGCCGGGCGAAATCCTGTACGTCGGCGACCGTCTCGACAACGACATCCGCCCGGCCGTGCAGGCCGGCCTGCTGACAGCGCTGATCCGGCGTGGGCCCTGGGGCACGATTCAGCAGCGTGATCCGGACTCCGACGCGATTACGACGATGCGGATCGACTCGTTGGCGGAGCTGCCGGAGAAGATCGCTAAATTCAACGCTGGAGAGCGCTGACTGTCGTTCCCCAGTCGTAAAGACGGTCGTCGAGGTCCCGGACGCACTGCTCGCTCTGCCAGGGAGTGAGCGTGCGCCGGACCTCGCGGACGCGGTCCATACCGGTGGCGTACCAGGTGACGGCGAGTTGGTCGAGCGCCTGGGTTGCGTACCGGCATGCCTCCTCCGGTCGGTTGTCCGCAGCTTCGACCGCGGCGAGGTCGCCGAGGATGACGGTGCGCTGCTTGTCGGATGTAGGCGGCAGGTCGTTGAGGACCTGGCCGAGGGTTTCCCGCGCTTGGGGGAAGTGGCCGGCCTTGAGCTGCGTATTGCCCTTGAAGGCAGCCAGGCGGACGGGGCTGAACCAGTCCATCCAGACCGGGGTGGGGTGCTCGGAGCCTGCGGCGAGGGTGTCCTCCGCATGGCTGATCAGTTGTAGTGCGGTCCGCGGGTTCCCGCAGCGGGTCTCGCACTCGGCTTCGACGGCATCCAGCCAGGCCCAGAGTTCCGCGGAGGCGTCTTCGCGGCGTGCGTAGGTGCGCGCAGCGACCATGCGCTCGACCGCTGCGTCCCTATCTCCTGCCCACCCAGGTATGAAGGCCATGTGAGCGAGGACTGCCGATCCGAGGAGTGAGTCGTCTGCTTCGCCTGCGGCCTGCAGTGCGCGCAGGAGGGTTTCGGATGCCTGGTCGGGCTGGCGTAGGTCGAAGAATTCGATGCGGCCGGCGAGCAGGTAGGACTCGGCCAGGGCAGCGGCGAGGATCCTGCGGGTGGGGTTCGCTGTCTCGGGCAACAGAGCACAGCCAAGCCGAGCGTGTTCCATGACTGCTGGGTGCAGGGTGGCCGGTGCCACCGACCAGTACAGGTGTCGGTGGGATCGGGTAACGGCCTCGAAGTCGTTGCCAACGGTGGCTGGTTGTGTCGCGATGGTGGACTGAGCGGGGACTGAGGCCAGCCGCGCTCTGGGCAGGCGTCGGTGTGAGGAATGGCTGGCTGTCGTTTCGGGCTGGCGCTCTTCAACCCCCCAGGGCGGGGTGAAGCCGAGGTCCTCCATGCTCTGGCCCAACAGGTGGGTCAGGACTCGGTGAACGTCGGGCTGGGGCCAGGGCGGTGTGGCGGATTCCCAGCGCCGGATCTGTCGGACGCCGACGGCCAGTCCTCGGATGCCGAGCTTGGGTGCGGCCTTGGTGATGGCGTCAGCCAGGGCTTGTTGGGAGTTGTATCCGGCAGCCATGCGGGCGGCTTTGAGTCGGGTGTTGCCTGCGGGACGGGACATGGATCTCCTCGGGGATGAACTCTCGTCAGAGAGTGCCACGCGATGTCCCCGCCACGGCGCAAAATCATCCACGGACGAACAGAAAAGCCCTATAGCTGTCCTCTTGACGACCTGTCAGAGTCCTCGAATAGGACTTGGCGGACCAGGATGATGGCACTTCCGCAAGCCCAGCAGCAAGCGGCTGCGAACAGCGACTACCTGGCACAGCCACGTCGGCGGCGCTGACGACCAGTTCACTCGCAGCGGCATCGGCAGGATGGAGGTGAGAAGGATGGGCAGCGCAAACATGGCGGAGCCGTGGATCGAGCGTGATCTCGGCCCGTTTGGACCGGCAGCCCTCAAGCCGTACTCCGAAACGCGGCGCGCCACGGACGGCAGTGCATTCCTGAAGGTCTACGTGGGCGTCGATCCCGAGGGCCGGCGTCGGCGCGAGGTCGCAACGATCAAGCGCGCCGCCTTACGGGGAATCTTGGTTCCGCACGTTCTGGCCACGGGGAGGGGCGAAGCCGGATCGTGGACAGCTTTCCGGTCGGTGGCTGGGACGCCGTGCTCGATAGGCACGCACGAGGCAATTGAGGAATACATCGGTCACGTCGTGGCTGTGAGTGGACGACTGCACCGGTCCACTGCTGGTCTCACTTCAGGATCCGGGTGGGAAGCGACGCGTGCAGATCTCGATTCGCCCCGCCAGTTCCTTCTGGACCAGCTCTCTCCTCGCTGTCAGCGACTGTCTTGGTGGGCGGTGCTGAGCACGGCCCTTCAAGCCATTGATGCGCACCCGGTTGTTCACCTGCACGGTGACCTCAAGGCCGAGCACCTCCTCGTCGATGGCGCTCGACTGCACGTCGTCGACTGGGAGGCGAGCGCCCGTGGGCCGGCCGTCCTGGACTACACCGACGTGGTCTTCCACCTCATACGCGACCTGCTGTACGAGGGCGTGCCACCCGGACGTGTCCCGATCGATCTCGTGACCCGGCTGCCGTTCAGCGGGCCGGTTCTCGCCTGGCGACTGCTCCTCTGGCTCGACCGGCGTCGACCCGACGACACCGGCCGCGTCACCGCCAACGACGTATACCGAGTCGCTGCCGAAGAGCAGGCCGCCTCCGCGTACAAGTCTCTATCTCACGCCATCTTCCGCCTCCGCGCTGTCGGCGTTCCTCGCTGAATCCACGCTTCATCGCTCGTCCAGGCGTGCTGACGCCTGTGCTCATCCGCTTCTGCCCCCTTGAACGGGAGTTCGTGATGCCTCGTACGAGCACGACCATCGACAACAGCCACCTCGTCATCGACACCGGCATGGCCCAGCCGGACGCGACGACCATCGTGGAACGCAAAGGACTCGGCCACCCGGACACCCTTGCCGACCATCTTGCCGAGCGACTGTCCCGCGCCTACAGCCGCTACACCGTTGAGCGCTTCGGCGCCGTGCTGCACCACAACTTCGACAAGCTCGCCCTCCTCGGTGGGGCCAGCGAGGTCCGCTACGGGGGAGGTGGGATGACGTCGCCGGTGCGGGTCCTGGTCAACGGGAGGGCGGCACCAGCCTGCGCTGGCGAGCGCATCCCGGTCACGGAGATCGTGGAAGCCGAGGTTCGGGCGTTCTTCGCCGAGCGGCTCGCCGAGGTTTCGGAGCACCTCGACATCACCTTCAACATCACCAGCAATTCGAGTCCAGGCGCCGTCCTCACCGGCGACGCGGTGCCGGACCGAACCCGCTGGTTCAACCCACGCTCCATAGACGATCTTCGCGAGCGGCGTGTGCGGCTCTCGAACGACACCTCCCTCGGCACTGGCTGGGCGCCGGAGAACCCCTTCGAGTCCTTCGTCCGTGAGCTGGTGGACCACTTCTCCGGCGAGAGCGAGTTCACCCTCCCCCGCGCGTGGTGCGGCTCGGACGTCAAGCTCATGGGGTACTGGGACGGGGAGCAGGCGGATGTAGTGCTGTGCGTCCCCCAGAAGTCGCGCCACGTCGGCAGCCGCGCGGAGTACGTCGGAAACACCGAGAGTGTCCTCGCTGAGTGCTACCGGCTTGCCGACCTTCGACTGCCCGGCTCCAAGGCCCGCTTCCGATTGAACGCACGCGACGTCCCGGAGAAGGACGAGTTGTACCTGACCTACTCCGGCAGCTCGATCGAATCTGGGGACGAGGGCGTGGTGGGGCGAGGCAACCGCGTAAACGGGCTGATCACGCCATTACGGCCGATGAACCTGGAGGGTGCCAATGGCAAGAATCCCGTCTACCACGTCGGCAAGCTCTACAACGTGGCTGCGCAGCGACTCGCCAGCCAGCTTCACGAGGCAACCGGAGGGCACGCCGAAGTTCATCTGGTGAGCACCACAGGGCAGCGGCTCGATCAACCCTGGCGCATCCTCGTCCGCCTGTCCTCGCCTGACGCCGAGTTCGACAAGGTGCAGGCGCTGGTCACGGAGGCTCTCGGCGAGTTCCCGGCCATCACGGATGAGCTCGTTTCTGACGGGATCGTGCTGAGCTGATGAGGACGCGGACGCTCGGAGAGATTTCCACAGGGTGCCGACAGCGATTGCTCGCGCATTACGGGCCAGCGGTCCAAGCCTGGCTGCACGCGGCGCCTGGTCTGCTGGAACAGGCCGCGGAGCGCTGGAAGCTGTCCCTCGGCGGCTACTACGACGCCGGACACGCCTCAGTGATCGCGTTGGCGACCTCCTCCGACGGCCGTCCGCTGCTCCTCAAGGCATGGACTGACCCTGCTCGGTACCGGCACGAGATCAGCGCGCTGCAACTGTGGGCTGGCGGCCCCACTGCGGACGTTGTCGAGACGGCGAACGATCTTGGGGTTGCCGCCCTGGAACTGGTGGGGGGCCGCCCCGGTGGTGCGGAGCGGCCAGCACGCGAAATGCAGATGGTTGCTGCCGCCCTTCAAGGGTTGCATACCCTCGGCCGGCGCAGAAACCGGCCCACCGGCCTCCCTCTGCTCGCAGACCACCTCCGAACGGAAATGCTGCCCCGGATCGAGCAACGGATACAGACACTCCGCCGCGGTGCATGGCGTCCCCTCGTCGAAGCCGCATGCCCGTCACTTGCCGACCTGAAGGAAGACGCAGATCGCACGACGGTCCTGCACGCTGACCTGTACCGCGAGAACGTGCCCTTCGACTGGATGGGCCTCCCGCGCCTGCTCGATCCGCTGCCTATGGTGGGCGACGCGGTGTTCGACTGGGCCTTCTGGACCGTCTACTACGACCTCGGACATGGAACCGACAGGCGGCTCGCCTCTGCCGCCCGCATCTCCAGAATCCCCGTCCCGGTACTCGCGCCATGGTGCAGAGCACTGGCCGTCGACGGACTCCTCTTCTACATCGAGGTCGGAGACCCGAGGGCACAACGCATGTCGGGAGTGCTCTCCAGCCTTTCACCGTCGATCCCAAGGAGGGACTCGTGACCACCTACATCCTCCGCCACGGGCAGACGAACTACAGCAGGCGGTATCTGGTCAATGGCGACCCGTCCAAGCCCATCCAGTTGACTGAGGAGGGGCGGCAGTCGCTGAGCCGAGGTTGGTCGACCCTCCCTCTCCACACCGTGCGGACGTGGCTGACCAGCGAATTCCCCCGCGCTCAGCAGACAGCATTTCTGTTGATGGGTGTTCCCGCAGCGGTGCTCGTCATCGACCCTCACCTGAACGAACTCGACTACGGAATCTTCGAAGGCAGCCCGTTCCTGGAATACGCGGTCTGGCTTGACAGCCACGGCACGGCCAAGCGCCCGGAGGGCGGAACCGAATCCCAGCGAGAGGGCATCCGGAGAATGCTCACGGGAGTGCTCGCTGCCCTGGAGCACCCAGGGCCCCGTGTGCTCGTAGGGCATGGCCTGCTGATCTCCGTACTCCTCTGGCACAAGAGCCGCTGCTCGAACGAGGCCATGCCGCTCTTCTTTCCGGAGGCGCCCTATATCGAGCCAATCGCCATAGCTGACGACGAGCTGCCCGTCCGGATCACGGCGCTGCTGAGTGATCTTGACCGAGACACGCACCAAGAAGCCGACGACCACGGTGGCGCGTCCATATTGCGGATCGACGGAGGCTCGGCGGTTGCTACCGTCGAATCCGCATCCCACTCGCCGGATCAGAAGGATCTTCCTCATGCATGATGCCCGCGCCCTGATTGAAATGGGTGCCGAAGCGGTTCGTCGGCTCGCTCGTCGCGGTTACACACTGGACCTGCCCGAGCTGGAGGACCTCCAGTCCCGGCGCAACCAGAACATCCGCTCGGCCGACGAGTTGCGGGCGGAGTCGAAGCGGGTGGCGAGCGAGGTCCAGCAGACGGCCAAACAGGGCGGTGACATCGCCAAGCTGAAGGAGCGCGCTCGCGAGCTGAAGGACGAGATCCGCGAGATCGAGGCCGGGCAGGAGCAGGTCCAGGAGCAGCTCCGCGACCTCCTCCTCAGCATTCCGAACCTGCCGGACGACGCCGCACCCGACGGTGACTCCGATGAGTTCGCGGTCGAGGTCAGGCGCGTCGGCACACCGCCCGCGTTCCCGTTCGAGCCGAAGGACCACGTCGACCTCGGTGAGGCCACCGGCATCCTCGACTTCGCACGGGCGACGAAGCTCTCCGGCCCGCGCTTCGCGGTCTCCCGCGGCGCCGGAGCAGCGCTGGAGCGAGCCCTGGCCACGCTCTTCCTCGACCTCCACACCCGTCGGCACGGGTACATCGAGCACGCGGTTCCCTACCTGGTCACCCGCAAGACCATGACCGGCACTGGGCAGCTGCCGAAGTTCGAAGAGGACCTGTTCAAGACCGGCGTCGCCGACCGAGAGCTGTTCCTGATCCCGACCGCCGAAGTGCCGCTGACCAATCTCTACGCCGACGAGATCATCCCTCCCGCCGAGCTGCCACTGGCGCTCACCGCGCACACGCCTTGCTTCCGTTCGGAGGCCGGATCGTACGGGCGCGACACCAGGGGCCTGATCCGCCAGCACCAGTTCTCCAAGGTGGAGATGGTCCGGATCGTCGACCCGAAGGACGCTGACGCCGAACTGGAGAAGATGGTCAGCCATGCCGAGGCGTGCCTGAAGGAACTCGGCCTCGCCTATCGGGTCGTCACCCTCCCTGCCGGCGACACGGGCTTCTCCGCCCAGCTCACGTACGACATCGAGGTCTGGATCCCGAGCCAGAACACGTACCGCGAGATCTCCTCGATCTCCAACTTCGGCACGTTTCAGGCCCGCCGCGCGAACATCCGCACCCGCGGTGAGGACGGCAAGCCCAAGCTCGTCGCCACGCTCAACGGCTCCGGTCTCCCCGTCGGCCGAACCGTCGCCGCGCTTCTCGAACAGTCCCAGCAGGAGGACGGCTCCCTCGTCCTGCCTGAATCGCTCTTCCCGTACCTCGGCTTCCGCCGTATCTCGGCGGACGGAACACCGGAGGCATAACGTGCTCGTCGGCGTCTGCGACTTCCCTGGTAGCTACGCCTTTCCACCCGCCGGGTACGGCGGGATCGAACGCTGGCTGTGGGCGGTCGCCGTGGGCGCCCGAGCCGCAGGCGCCGACGTACACCTCCTTGGGCCGGGCTGGCTCACGGACCTGGAGCACGACTGGGTCCGCAAGCCGGTCCGTCTGGAGGAGATCACCACCGGATCGCTCGCCTCGCGCGATCTTCGAAGCGCCGGATACGACCTGCTGGTCGTGGGGCACGAGTATCCGTCGCTGCTGGCTTGGACGCGTACCTGGAACGAGCTGGACTGCGACGTCGCCACGTTCCAGCACTCACCCGTCTTCCGACACGCCGACTCGGCCTTTGACGGCAAGCGGTCACGGCTCTACTGCTACTCGCCCGAGATGATCGAGCGGTACGCAGAGCATCAGCCGATCCCTGAACTCGCTGTCCACCTCGGCCTGGATGAGGACGAGCCGCCGGCCGTAGCAGGCAGTGACCTTGTGTGGCTCGGCCGCATAGACCAGGAAAAGGCGCCGCACATCGCAGTCCGGGCCGCCCAGATGCTCGGCCGCCGAATACAGATCGTCGGCCCGGTCTTCGACGAGGCGTACGTGCGACGCCACGAACGCCTCTTCAGCGCAAGCCACGTAAAATGGGTCGGCGAACTCGGTGGCCCCGCCAAGACCGCCGCTATCCGCGACGCCTCCGTCTTCGTCTACACCTACGCCCGTACGTATGTGGAGGCCGGCGCCGCGGTCTTCGGTGAGTCTCTCCGCGCTGGCACCCCCATGGCCGCGCTCACGTGGCGCGAGGGAACCTGCGCCGAGGCGGCCCTGTGCGATCAGACGGGGGTGATTGCGGTGGCCGACCCAGACCAAGGCGACGAGCCAGCCGCGGAACTTCTGGCTCTGGCGATCGAACAGGCCGAGGGCCTCAACCACACGGAGGTCCAGGAGATCGGGACGCATCGTTTCGATCCGGCTCGCCACTTCACGGCGATGTCGACTCGGTCATGTTGACGCATGGGACCAGGGAACACGCGCTCGCGGCGTCAGCCCCTCCGGAGGGCCACTTACCTGCAGTGCTACGGCAAGTCCTCGGTAAACAATGGGAGTTCTCTGCTTCCGACGGGCGGATCACGATCGAGCATGTGCACAGGGGATCTCCGTATTGTCCGCCTCGCCGCGCCCCGTCGTGGGAGGAACTGCTGGCGGGGCTCAAGGCGGGCTTCGCGGCGCAGGGCGTCCCACAGGCCGCCTGTCTGCCACTTCGATGGGGCCGCGAGACCGAGCTGACGATCTCAGCTGTCCAAGCCCTCGACCCCCTCCTTAAGGACGGGCGCCCTCTGACATACCGCAGTGGCTTCCTGCCCCAGCCTGTTGTCCGATTCACCGGGCAGCGTGACGCATCGGGTGCCCTCCGGGATGGGTTTCTGACCTCGTTCGTCAACGTCTCCCGTGTCCAGCCGATTCAGCGCTTGGACGAGTACGGAACCATCTTGGACGGCTGGCTCAGCGTGCTGTCGCAATTGGGCTTCCACGCGCGCCACATCAGCATCCACGGCGAGCTTGCAGCATGGCGGCGCCGCCAAGTCGAAGGGATCACCCTTCGCTTCAACCACCTCGACCTGTCACTCGGCGACATCGTCCTCCTTTGGAACGTCGACAACCCCGGGCGCATGGCAGTAGACCTGGGCACCGGGCTGGAACGCCTGGCCTGGGCACGGACGAGGCAGGGGTGGAACGACCTTGTCTTCGGTGGATTCGTGTCCCTGGCGCCATCGCCGACTCTGGATGCCGTCCGCACGGCCACTCTTCTCCTCGCGCATGGCATCCGTCCCGCCGCGCGAGGGGCTGGTGGAATCACCCGCCGGGCGATCGGAACGGTCGATCCCGGTGCGGCGAGGCTGGGCGTCAGCTCCCTGGTTCGCGCGTCGTACCGCTATTGGCGACTGTTCGGTGAGCCGAATGTTCCATGGCCAGCCGTGACCATGGCGATCGAGCAGGAACTGGGCATCTGACGGAAGATCCCTGACGGATCGAGCCACTCACATGGGGCAGTTCCCCCGATCGGTTCCGAAGAGCAGGCATCAAATAGCCATTGGCACCTTAACCACCGAACCGCGACCGACACCCGAACCTCTGGCTGGAAAATCGGAGTTGTCCGTTGACATCGAACCCAGTCGTTTTGCCATCGAACCGAGTCGTGCCGCTTCTGGCGCGCTCAGAATCACGACACGAGAGAGGACCGACGACAAGCCCGTCGACCTCAGCACGTGGCCGGGGCCCGTAAAAAGGGGCCCCGGTCGGCGAACCCGATGACCACGCCATCGGCCGGTCCCGCGGCGGACTGACCACGAAGACATCTCATACCGCTGGAGGTCAACTCGGAGGGTGGCGGCGTCACGTCCAGCCCCAGTGAGCCGTGGCACCCTCTTCTCCGAAGTGGTGGCATCCCCTCATATCGGCCTTCTCGGAGATTGGCTGTCGGGCCAATTATTCGAGGTTCGTCTCCGCGCTTGAGCTGCGCCAGCCGCCGTCGACGTACCAATCGTCGGCAGCCAGGGCCTTGAACAGGGCATAGCCCATCGTGTTGGGGTTACCCCGGTAGCGCCAGCCCTCGGCCTTGCGCTCAAGCCAGAAGGCGATGTCGTTGGTGTGCGCCATCGTGAGGTCGTGGTTGGTGGATGCTATATGGCTACTGACCAGAAGGCTGTATCGGTAATCCAGGTCGAACACCTTTAGGTGGGTCTGGAGGCGTTCGGTGAGTGTGTCGCTCCAATCGGAGTGGGGGGATACGAAGAACTTCATGGACGGCTGCTCGTTGCCGCGTGGCCTCCTTAGGCGAGCGCGGAGCCAGGGGTGGTGGGAGAAGTCGTCGAAGTAGGGGTGCAGGGTCTGGTCACCCGCCTTGACGGGGACTGTGGCGAGCTTGCCGGTGTTGCAGTCGCGGCAGGCCGGAATGAGGTTAACCGGGACCACGCTGAGCAGCGGGTACTTGTTCTTGGGTAGGTGGTGATCGAGCGTGGTCACCAGGCCCTCCCCACAGAGGGGACACCGGTTGTCCCGTCGACGGCCTTCATCGTCGGTCGTACCTCTGAGCGCCTCGTAGATGCGGCGGCCCGGAGCGCGGTCCTTGACCATCCGGTCGGTGTAGACCCCCTCCAGGGCCTTGCGGTCGCGAGGGGCAGCAGGCGCGGCGGCGAGGCCCTGGAGGGTGTGAAGGGCCTGGCCATGAGCGGCTACCTCGTACGCGCTTGCCGCATTGGCCACCGCGTCGGTGAACGACTCCAGCCGTTCTCGGCTGCTGGGGCGGGCGTTGCCGATGCAGGTGGTGTAGACGTCGCGAGCGTCGAAGGGCGGAGGGTCTATGTGCTGCATCAGCTGTGCCCCTCCACGTCGTTGCGCTGGCCGAGCAAGGCGCTGAGCACCAACTGCGCCTCGCTGCCCAGCTGTCCGCTGAAATGTTCCAGGACAGCGTCGTAGGAGTAGCCGACGTCGACCAGACGCCGCAGCTCGTGCAGAAAGCCGGCCTCGGTGAGTTCCAGACCGAAGACCTCGTGAGTCAGCACGCCGACGTTCTCGCCGTACGTCTCGATGCGAGGCTGCGCGGCTCCGAGCTGCCCGCCGTAGCGCCAGAGCTTCCAGACGCAGTGGGCAGGAATCTCCTGGAGCACAACCGGCGAGTGCGTGGCGACGATGGCCAGCCCGTTGCGCTCGGTGAGCAGATCGGACAGCGCACGCATGAACGCGGCCAACAAGGGCGGATGGAGGTGGGTTTCCGGTTCATCGATGATGACGAGGGTCCGCTCACTCACGTGCTCGATGAGCCGGGTCATGGTGAGCAGAACGAGCCGGTGGCCGGCGCTGAGGCGGCGGAAAAGCTGCCGGGCCTTTTTCTCGCGGCTGTTCAGGCTGGCGGTGTGCTCGAAGTTCTCCAGCCAGCCCTCCTCCAGGAGCCCACTCCCGGGATAGTCGAGTGTGCGCAATGCCCTGATCCATTGTGGGCTGCGCTCGCGCGTCAGACATGCCTTCATGGCGTGCGCGAAGTCCTTCCTGAGCCCGCCAGGGGTCTTGAACCTGGGGGATCGTGAACCCTGAACATGCAGGCCCACGTAGGAAGCGATGAACATCTCGTCGCCCTCGACGAGGGGGAAGTCGTCAAAGGCGCTGAACGAGACAGTCACCAGGTTGTTGAAGGAGCGGCCCTCGCGGCCGTACTCGATGACCTGCCCGAGCTCCCGCGGCTGTGGCTCGACCGCAGCGACGGCGCGGGCCAAGTGGGAAAGGACGTATGACTTCCCCACGCCGTTCCGCCCGGTCAGGGCGTGCACGTTGCTGGCCGGCCGGGAGCCGGGCTCGACCTTGAACCGGAACCGCACGGGATCCGTTGTGGGTGGCAACGGCGGCTCGTAGGCGATGTCGAAGTTCACCCGGCGCGCTCCACCGCGTGCGATGCGCTGCAGCTGCCCGCGCACGGTCGACATCTTGACGAAGCGCAGTAGCGAAGTACGGGTCACATCTTGGTTCCGCGCGAGGCGGAAGGAGTCCTCGTCGTAGGCGATGTCCCGGAGCGCGGTGAGCACTTCTTCCCGGACGGCGCCGGGCATCTCGCGCAGCGTGTAGTAATAGCTTTCATCCTGGCCTACTGAGAAGTACCGCGAGCTGTCCAGTCGGCTGAAGCGCTCCGGAAGCAGCACGTTGGCTCCATCCTCGCCGTCCATCGCCACGTGGCCGATCTTCACGGTGCCGACCTCGGTCCAGCCCTCCCTCGTAAGAATGCGCAACGTGAACATGGTGCGGTACCCGAAGTCGTCCCAGGCGTCGTGGACGAGGAGCGCATCGAAGAGGTCCTCCGCCACGGCGCCACCTTCGGCCCAGCGATGGTCGCCATAAATTACCCCGAATCGCACGGCTTTCCCCGTCCTCCCCGCCTACTGCTCCACCGTGATGTGCGATCTTAGGCGGCGGCGCGCGCACGGCTGTGCGGGGGGAGCGGACGTCGCGAACTCAGCTGCCCGGCAGGAAGGGCGCGGCTGGGGTTGGGCCGCCGTCGTTTTGTTGGTGAGGTGCGAATGGCCCGGCTGGCGTCCAAGTACGTGTGTAGTTCGTCCTGCGCGGAAGCTAGGAGCGCGGCCGGTCGCAGGATCGAAGTCCATGAGAACCAGCCGGTCCCGCTCCAACCACGACTCAAAGCCGACGTGCTGCCCGTCGTCGCCGCCCAGTGCCACCCCAGGAAATGACGCCCGCCCCACGACCACGGAAACGGCCGGACCGGCACGGCATCTTCGAACCTAGCCGTCGCGCAGTCCAACAATGGGCGGCGCCGCTTGCTCCCGCGCTGGCCGTCCACACGACATGACACCTCGATGTACGGGGCAGCACTCTCCACCACCGGCATTCGTCCCCCTCCAGCGTGATTACCTCTCCGACTGGATTCACTGTCAGAAAGGTCGAAGCGACTGGGTTCGCTGTCAAACGCCTCGATTGGATGACGCAGGACAGGAGTTCGCCGACGGCAGACAGGAATACTCGTAGAAAGACTGGCCACGCGGGGCAAGGCATGTCAAGGTAAACGACCTTCCCTGAGATCTTCAGGTCACGTGGTTCGGAGTAATGGCAGTGGATCCGGTAAGCCCTGGGTTTCCGCCGCCGATTACTTTGCCGTGTCGCCCCCTGGCACCCCGCCCGCGTCCTCTGCGGGCAGAAGATCTACTCCCATGCCTTGGAGGCGCTCCTGAGTCCGGATTTCCCGTTCGATCCATCCGTTGCGATTGGTGCTTCGTCCGCGTATTGGGTCGGCCCCCGGCACTTGGCCGGCGATGACGGACGTCCCTACGATGCCGTCGCGGACCGTCTCTCCGGCATCGGCTGGACGAGCCTGACCGTCGTTCGCGGGCGCCGTGAGCTCGACGAGCCGCTGGAGGACCATCAGGTGCTGCGCAGCACGGTCCTGCACATCAGTCCCGACGGCCTTCGGTGGGCTCAGTGGGTCCTGTCGGACGAGCCATTCCATCTTGGTGGGCTGCCGATCGCGTGGCAGGTGTCGGCCCGTTCGGATGTGAGCAATCCGCTCGCGGACTGGTCCGCCTACTTCACCCGCGACGTCCCGGGTGAATTCATCGCCGACCTTCTTGTGGCGCTCGACGCATGCGGCCAGCCCAGCGCTGTGTCCGCCGGCCCTGAGGTGGTGCTCGATTCGGTCGCTGCGCATGGTTGGCTGCGTGACGCCGATCAACCGCATGCGGCGGCAATGCATCCCACCTTCACTTCCCGCCTCAGCCTCGGCGAGGTGCCGCCCCTCATCCAGGACTCCGACCCCCGCGCTCTGACGGTCGAGGCGGAAGAGCCGGGTGCGACGGGCTGGCAGGCGTGGGCTGAGCTCGGGATGGGTGCCTCGTACTTGTGGGCTGCGTCGTTCAGTGCCAGCGTGCCGCACGGCCTTGTTGCCGCCTTCGCCTCCTCGCTCAGCTCCACGGCACCGGTACTGCGCAGGGTGCTGCCGGAGAGTACGCGGGACAAGCTCCTGCTTGCCCCCGCCAGCTGAGCTGTACTCCCGCGCTATGAAGCCGGGCTCCCGGACGGGGCCCGGCTTCACGTCGTTCCGGCCAGTTGGGCGACCCTATGTTCGAGTCCGGTGCGTGCTGCCCGCCATCGCGGTCATATCTGTGCGACTCGAGCGGCTGATCTTCGAGCCATGGTGGGTCGAGGTGCAACCGATGCGGTCGTGCAGCGCACGAAGGGCGGTCGGCCCCTTTGCTGCCACTGATGCTCTACAAGTCAGTACCCGCTGGCCTCCTTCAGGATCTCGATGCTCTCGGGATCCTTCGGCTCGGAGCGTCGGTACTGGGGGTGGCCAAGGTCCATCTGGAGCGCGGCGTGGAGGGGAGCGGGGTATCGCGTCCGGTCCGCCCAGGAGAGCGCCTGGTGGCTGAGCCGTGCCGCGGCGACCGCGAGAATCTCTCGGTCGTAGCCGTCCCGCGTGTGCATGGGGGTAATCTCCCGCGTGGTCATGCTGTACCACGGTGAGTTGAGTTCGTTCTCCTTGCGTTCGTCGGCGTTCTTCGACGCCTTTCCGGGTTTGGCCCGCCAGCGGGTCTTCCACTGACCGTGTCGCTTCTTGCCGTAGTTGCGGGGTTCGGTGAACAGGAACCACGGGTGACCTTCGGGTCGGTCCTCCGGGTAGTACAGGTCGCTGGAGGTCTTGAGCGGGACGGTTTTGCCGTTCTTCTGCTTCTCGGTGACGGCGACCAGACGGGGCATCTCTGCTTGCGCGCAGTTCATGCGGATGATGCTGGCCGGGTTCCAGGACGGAGGTAGTCCGCTTGCGGGAAGCCAGAGGCGCGGGTCATCGGGATCCTTCCCGAGGCCCTGCTTGTTGTTGTGAAGGCCAGGCCATACGCGGCGACTCGCGTGGCCGTCGATCATCAGGGCGTAGGGCAGGCCGTCGAGTTCGTCGTGGAGCTCTTGGAGGGCGGTGCGGACGTTATCGCCGGCCTGTGCCCAGCGCTGGAAGTCGCTGTCCCCGTTCTCTGTGTGAAGGGGGTAGTTGGCGGCGTGGAAGTTGCTCTGCGCGAGGGCGTAGTGCTCCCACCGCGGGTGGATGTTACTCCAACCGATCATGCGCCAGGGGCCGCCCGGTTCAGGAGACGGGATGATCGCACTGGCCGTGATGATCCTTTTGGGTGCGCCCTTGTACTTGCGGTCTGTGGCCTGTTTGCGGATGTGGATGCCGCAGAACGCCATGCGGGGCAGCGGGTACGGATCGTCGTCGGGGTAGAGGGCACGCTCGAAGCGGTCGTCCACGACGCCGCATGAACGGTAGAGGTCCAGCACACCCATGTAGACGCGGTGGTCTTCGAAGGCTTTCGCGGGCTTCTTAATGATGTTGAAGGTCTTGGTGAAGGAGTCGTACTCGCGGCCGACGAGGAACTGAGACGGCACTGCGGCCTTGGCGAGTTCTCGCACGACCTGGTGCTTGGCATCGTTCTCCGCAAGGGCGGTCTTCACCTCGGCGGATTTCATGCCCTCGTGCTCCTCGCCGCGCACCGGGATTTCCGTTTCGCACCACGCGGCGAGGAGAACCCCGGGCTCTGCGAACCTGCTTATGATCGTTTGGGCGTCGGCGGTGCGCTGAGCACCGGAGCCGTGCTCCAGCAGGGCTTCGGCGTTGCAGAAGACAGCTTCGATGCCATCGGCGAGCGGAAACGTCTTCTCTCCGCTGGGGTCAGGGTCGATGTCGTGGGGATCGAGGCCGTAAGGGTGGGCAAGGCCGTGGATCATCCGGGTGAGGGTCGCTTCCCGGTACCACAGGCACAGGATGCGGAGCTTCTTGTACCCGGCCGCCTCGATGGAACGGTGGATGCCCTCGGGAGAGGGCTTGCCGATGAGATCGACGTACTCGCCGTCCTGCTTCTTCTGCTTCTTCTCTTTCTCCTGGGCGGCGGTGGCAGGCTCGTGGGCACGCTTACCGAAGACATTGCCCTTCGACTTGAGGTCGAGCAGGGAGGCTGTGTCGCCGAAGACGCGCTGGACGTGGTTCCGCAGCAGCGAGAGGTGGTAGATGCCGGCGCCGGTTCCGACGGCGAAGGAGTCTGTCTTGGGCATGGTTGGCCTGATCGCACCAGGTGGCGGCGTCAGGATGTCGATCCGCTTGCCGTTCTCGTCCTTGGCATTCAGCCGGTTGCGCTCGTCGGTGACGCGCTTCTCGATAGCGGTGAGCGATGACCGGTCGGCGTTCATCTTCGCCAGGATTTCCAGCGCGTGCTTGTTCGTCTGCCGCAGGCCGCGCCCGTCAAGGGACACGGACATGAGGGGCCTGTCCGCTCCCTGGTCCACGAGGACGGTGCTGGCATGGATCACTGTGTTGTTGACGCGTCGGATGTGTGCGTCGAGATTCAGTACGGGGTTCGGCTCGGCAGTGTAGGTGGCCATCTTCACCGACAGACGAGACATCGCGTACTGGACTTGGCTGCGGGTGGGGTTCTCGGGAAGGGCCTTGATCGCTTCGTCGAGGTCGACCGGGTGGGCGAGGCTGGCGAAAACCGGGCCGATGGGCTGGTCCCAGGCAATCAGGTCACCGGTGCTGATCGGCCGGTACTGCACTGCCGCGATGTTTTCGGAGGGCCGCCAGTCGGCGGTCCGGTGCTTCGTTTCGCCGTTCGCAGCCTTGTACGCCTCAAGGACTGGCTCGATTTCCTGGTCGAGGAAGGTCTTCGAGGCCAGCTTCCTGGCGATGTGCCACTTCACTGCCTCATATGCCCAGCTGTCCGGGCTGGCGGGCTTGCCGTCTTCTGGCTGAAGGATGTTCTCCGCGAGGCTGTGCCGCCGGGGCGCGGCGTCGGCTACCAGCCTGGCCAAGGTGGGCTGGTCCATGAAGGGGATCTCGTCCAGAGGGACCTTACGGACGATGCCCTCTAGGTAGGTGAAGACCTTCCTGAGGATGTCGGGCTCCACGGGGTTGAGCGTCACCATGAAGGCCAGGTACTTGTCCAGGTAGACGTAGCCGTCGGTGATCTGTTGGAGCACGGTGACAGCGATGGAATAGGGGACCAGGAACGGGTCAGACTCCTGAACGTCCTTGATCCACTTTCCGTTTCTTGCTGCCGTGCTCCCCAGCTCTCGCCAGGCCCTGCGGATCGGCGAGTGGTAGTCGCCGAAGTCCCATACCAGGGCGGTCATGTCGTCCAGAAGTGCCGGGGTGCACCGGATCGATGTGGTGTGCGCGGTGAGATCCCGCTGCGTGTTGCTTCGCCCCATGAGCAGGGGTACCTCGTCTCTCGTTCTCTCCCATGGGGGAGAGGAATGCGGGCCTGTCTCCGCCATGGCAAAACGGAGGCTGTAGTGGTCAGTTCAGAGCATCTCTTGGTCCAGGCCCGCGTAGGTGAGGAATGCCTGAAGCGCTTGACCGTAGAGCTCATTCATGATTTCGCGCTGCTTGGGAGTCCAGTCGCGATAGATCTGCTCGATGATGGTGGCCAGGTCGGAGCTGAACTTCTTGTCGTGAATGGAGTGGTCCACGATGTGGAGGGTCATGTCGGTCTCGCCTCGACGGGCGCGGCCGGCGAGCTGGATGAGCAGGACGAGCATGCCTGCCACGAGTTCCTTGCGCAGGTCGTGGTCCATGTTGGAGAACCGGGCCGGGGAGCGAAGGATCTTGGTGAGCTGCTTCCAGGAGGCTTCGCTCGCTGTGCGCAGTACGGCCAGGGGCTCGTCGCTGCCGCCGACAGGAAGGGTGTTGAATCCGGCGGCGTTAACGCTTGCGTGCAGCCAGTCGGTGTCTTCGATGCTGAGAACGGGCCGGACGCACAGATAGATGTCGCGGACCGCCGAGCGCGTACCGACGACGATGTTCAGGCCCCTCCCGATCACAGCGAGAGGCGCAATGAGGATCTCTCCCCGGTCAGGAAACTCCTTGAGCTCCTCGCGGACCATCCGGTCCACATGAGCGGGCAGGTGTTCCTCGTAGCGCTGTTTCTCCGGCTTCTTCACCAGTAGGCAGACCCGGTGGCTCAGCCCGTCGGCCTGTGCCACCCCAGCGGCAAGGTGCGCAGCTTGCTCGTAGGAGTTGACGGCGAGGATGACGCGGGCCCGTTCCGGTTCCTGCTTCTCCAGGCGGGCAAGGCGCCTGGCGAGCTGTTGCTCGTACAGGCCCCTGCCAAGGTCGCGGAGCGCCTTGGGTTTCAGCTCCTGAGGGAGCCCTCCGACCCTCATGGCGTCCCCGTTGTTGCCCCGTACTGGGGTGGCGACGGTGACGATGGACTCGGGGCGGGTGTCGGGTAGCCACCAGCGGACCGGGGCGTGGATGTGTTCCTGTACGGCTTGGGGCAAGTAGGCGGTGGCGGACAGACCCATGACCGGGCGCTGCACGCCGGCGGTCAGCAGGGCTGTGAGTCCGCCGAGTTCGCTGACGAAGGTGTGGGGATCACCGCCGAAGGAACGGGACAGGAGCTCCGCTTCCTTCTCCTTGTTGTCCATGCCCTTCACCTGGTAGCCATGGATGAGGCGGCCCAGCATGGCCAGGGGGTAGAGGGTGGAGACCGTCCTGTTGCGCATGGTTTCGAGGATCTTTCGAACTGATCCCAGGTCGAGGTAGCGCAGAGTCTGCGCCTGCATGCGCACCTCGTCGAGCGCACCGTCGAGCTCTCGGAGCACGGTGCGTGTGACCAGCAGGTTCACCGCGGCGGCTCGCTGATGCGCATCGGGCACGAGATCGCACAGGAGCGTGCGCATCGCGTCGCGGGTATCGGTCAGGTGGTCTTGGCCGCGCTGCGCCGTGAGTGTGGTCAGGGCCGTTTCGACGGCGTCCCAGTCGGCTCCTTCGGGAAGCTCGATCTCTTCAGCAGGTTCTGCGTCGTACCAGGGTGCGGGCATGATCTCGTCGAGGAAGGCGAATAGCTCCGGCGTAACATCCTCAGCTGAGGTCTGGTCGGGGAAAAGGATGCGCAGGATTTCGCGGTCCCTGGACCGGGCCAAACGCCAGCCGGTGTTGTCGCGGCTGGCCCCGTCGGGGCTGTCCGCCTCGCTGCCCGGGTTCATCTTCAGCCCGCTGCCGGAGCAGAGCCACAGCAGCAGCATCTCGGCCATGACCCGGGCGTGACTGACCGGCGCGACGAGGCCCATCTCATGGACGACGGGGAGATTCTTGGCATCGGAGTCGATCTCCCGCAGCGCGCTCGTCCGCTTCCGGGAGGCCAGAGTGATTTCCGAGGTGCAACTGCTGATGGCAGCCGTCTGGAATGCGTCGATCTCATCGATCACGAGCGCATCACAGGCGCGCAGCGTCATCTCCAGGACGCTCATACCTCTGGTGCCGCGTGCCTTGCCGCGGAACTCCTGCCCGTCCAGGACGACGCCGAGGCGTGTCTGGCCTTCCAGCAGGTTGGCGTGGTTGGTGACGATGACGGCCGCGTCGGCGGCTTTATAGAACTGCTGGAACTTTCCGCATACTGGGGCGAACGAGCAGGCGAGCCGCGTGGACCCGGTTGCCGCGGAGGTCAGCGAGGTGCAGTTTTCCTCACCGTGCGGATACAGGGTGGGCGGGTCCATCAACGCCCGCTGCGCGCAGCCGGTCGATAGGAGCCCGATGTCGGTCCTGGCACGCCGGTCCCACTCGTCGATCTGGGTGGAGGACCCAAGGGCGGCATAGTCCATGGCTCGGCGGTGCATGCTCGACGGAGACATCAGCGGAGTGCAGTGAGCGGGCTCGGCGAGATGTCTTTTCCGGTGTAGGTAGGTCAGGTCGTTGTTGATGTCCCAGGCCATGTCCAGGGTGGCGCGGACATCGGTGACGGCGAGGGCGATCCGCCGGTCGTTCATCGCCGCCCAGGAAGCCAGGACCCGCACCAGGACTGTCTTGCCGCTTCCCGTGGGGGCGTTGAGGACCTGTAGGTCTCCGGCAGTCAGGTCGAGTTCGGTCAGCGCGCCGTCGGTGGTCTTCATGCTCTTGAAGAAGCGCTTGAGTACCTGGTGCAGGTAGGCGACGCTCTTGTTCTGCCCGCTGAGGATCTTGGCGACGTCCAGGAGTTGCTTCACCGTCGGCGCGACTCGGTCGCGCTGCGGGCGGGTGTGCACTTGAGGCAGAACCTCGTGGCCGGGTGCTTCAAAGAAGCCGGGAGTCCCCTGGATATAGATTTCCCTGCTGGTCGTGCCATGTTCCTTGCCCAGGTAGGCCGTCCTCGTCTTGAGCGTTCCCGGGCCGGCGAACGCCTGCGCCTTAGGACGCTTGCCGAAGGTGAAGAACGGGCCGGTGACACGCTGCGCGTAGGCGAGGAAGTCCCCTCCCACACGAGGGATCACCGCGGTCGCCAAGTGCGGATCCCCGGATGGCAACCGAAGCGATCCGCCCGACTTGTCCGCAAAGTCGGGATCGAGAGTCAGAGTGCCGAGCAGCGCGAGGACCGCGGCCCTGATCCTCTTCTCATCCGTCCATTCCTGAGCCATCAAGAACATCACTTGGCGGATCAGATTCCGCTCGGCCATGGGCAGGCTTGGCCATTCCGCCCATGCCTGCGGCTTGCGATAGGCAAAGAATGTGGCCTCTTCGAAGCCGGCCAGGACGTGGCCATCGTCGTCCTTGCGGGGGAAGTAGTGCGCGGCCAGCGCGAGTGCTCCGGCCAGGCCGGCTTCCTGCCCGGTCATCTCCCCGATCATGCCCGGCCCTCCTTGACCTGCCCGATGACCATCTCCAGGTAGTCCGTCGCGGTCATCGCTGCCTTCATCCTGTGGATGCGGCACACCGCATCGAGTTGGTCCACCTGCTCCTGGCGATGGTCGGGCACCACCAGATACTCCGCGCCACCCTGATCGCCGCCGTCCATGTGCAGCTTGTTGACCAGGTGATTCGGCCAGGTGTAGTCCTTGAAGTCGGCAGGAAACTGTGGCTTCTCCCTGCCTTCGCGGGTGATCCACAGGTCGCACTGGTCCCCGTTGGGCCACAGGTGCGACTCCCAGGCCGTTCCCTCCAGGGCCGCAGCAGCGGCTCGGTGCAGGGCCAGCTCGGGGAGACCGGGGATAACCGTGTAGCGCCACACGGGCCTTACCAGCGCCACATACTCTGTGGCTGGCTTTGCTTCCGGCACTTGTGGCACGGCCCCGGTCCACAGGCGCGCGAACCTTCCGGACGGAACCCGGCATTCAAATGTCGGACTCAGCACCGGCGCTGTCTTCTTCCGAGCAGTCACGACGAACTCGTACGACGCGCCCGTCTCCTCGTGCCAGGGGTACAGGCACCGCACCCTGCCCCGGGTGCGTCCGCCCATGCGGGAAGCCGCTACCTTCATAGGCCACTTGCAGGCAGGGCACGGCCACCACCAGCCGTTGTACTGCGCGTACTGAGGGATCGGCTTGTAGAAGTCGTTCGCCCGGGATGGAAGGTTGAGTTCCGCGAGGTTGCCACTCGGCTCCGTCGGGTTCTCCACCAGCGTGGAGCGGTGCTTCTCGTAGAAGGGGCCCTTGATCGAGCTGAAGACGGCTTCCTGGCTGTACTCGTCATCCAGCTTCGGTTTCGTCACCTGGCCAGCGAACTTGCCGACTTTCTGCGCGGCCCGCATGACGCGCTGGGCTTCGTGCCGGAAATCGAACCCCTCTTCGGTTGCCACACCCTCACTGTCCATGAGGCGCACACCCGCGAGGGCCTCGCTGTCGATCCAGTCAGGTAGCAGCCCCTCCAGGGAGCCGGCCCTGTCGCCGGTGAGCCTGCCCATCAGTTCATCGAACGGAATCAGGTGGCCCGGACCGCAGGCTGCCATCAGGATGCCGTGGGCCTCCATGAGACGGTCGAGGCGTCTCGGCCCATCCAGTTCCTCGTTGGCCATCGCGTGCTCACACACGGCGAATGCCTTGACGATTTCCAGCAGCGAGTGAGTCTGCTGAATGCCGGTTGTGTCCTCAGCTTGCTTCACGCGCCGGACCCTACGGCAGGGCACTGACAATGAAGCCGAGAACGCTTAGCCAGAGCTCCCGTCGACGCTCTCGGCATCGATGCCGGGATACAAGCTGCGGTATGCATCGAGATGATCGTCGATGTGGTGCTGCCCGGAGTCTGTAAGGAACCACCGGTACGGCCCGTGAGTCACTCCGTCGGGGTGGCGCAACACAATGAAGCCCCGGCTCGGGGTGCGTCCGTCAGGGCTTTGCCCCACTGCCAGGTAATGCGGCCCACGGCCCGCGAGGCTGCCGTCCACCCCCTGCGTCCCAGCGCGCGCAACGCGGACCATGATCTTCCATAGCCACGACGAAAGCAGTGGCGCGGGCGGTCCCGCCGGGCGGGGAACACCGAGCGCCGCGCGGGCCACCGCTCGGCCGGGCCGGGTCATCTCCACCCGGGTACGAGGCAGATCCCCTAGCCCGTCGACGTAGACCCGGTCTCTGTATACAAAGATCAGGCCGCGCCGCTCCAAAGCGGACACGGAAGACCCGGCGCCGGGGTCGTGCACCCCAGCCTCGCGCAGCCGCTCCTGGATGCGGGTGTAGCCGACTGCATCGGATGAGGCGGAGAGGGCCAACGTCATGCGCCGCCATTCGGCTGCCGGCCGTCGCTCCGTACTCAGGTGGCGGGCGTGGCGCTGTTCTTCCTCGGCTTCCTGATCCTGTCGGAAGATGCAGGTCAGATAGGTGCGCTGCCGGTCGTTGAGGGAGCTCCAGGCATTCAGCTTCCCAGCCGGCTGACGGACGAGTGGGGCAGGAAGCAGCGGAAGAGGATCTTCCGGGCGGCTGCGACGCCAGGCATCCATTACCACCCGGTCGGGAATCCGATAGACCTGGGCAAGCATGCGGGCCACCTGCCCGAGGGTCTCTTGGGACCCCCACGCCCAGCCGCGTACACGCCTGCCACGTTCCAGATCACGGATCTTCTCGGCGCTGATACGCAGGTCATGTGCGCCCCGCTTGTTCCGCAGAACCGAGGCGACCTCTTCGGTACTCATGCCTGCGTCACGGCGCAAGTCGGCCAGGCTCTCAGTGCCCGGGTCGCGCCCCGTCAGGATCTGTGCACCGCACTGCAGGACTTCCAGTAGCCGACCGAAAGCCCGGTCCCCGACAGCCCGTGTTCCTGCCTCCCAGTGACGTACAGCACGCGGAGTAACTCCCACAGCCTCGGCTAACTCTTCCACGCTCATGTCTCTGAACAGGCGCTGACGTTCCAGGGCCTGAGTACGTAGGGACTGCGCCATGCCAGAAGCAAAACGCAGTGAACAGTTCACCGCAACTGCTCTGAGTGCCGGTTGTGGGCGGAGGCAGCTGATAGGCCGAGAACGGGTGGACGACCAACGTCCTCGCTCAGCTCCACCGCACCGGTACTACGTCGAGCGGGATCAGCTCCTACGGCCCCTGCCAGCTGACCGTGCCCCACGCCACGAAGCCGGGCCTCCCGCATGGGAGGCCCGGCTTCGTGCTGCTTCGGCAGGTCCTCCGCATTGCGGACTTGTGGTTGCCGGGCGGGACCGTGTCAGAGTTGGATGCTGTATTCAGCTCATTAGCCTGGCTCCGGCCGTCGAGGCCGGGAAGCGCTCCGGCCGGACCGGTTCCTGGCCGGGGCTAGTGAGTACCGTGGCCCTTCGTCAGAAGGTATTGGCGGTGAAGGGACGAGGGGGTTTGGCTACGAGGCCGAGCAGGCGATTGAACTCGGCCCAGTCCTATTCGCTCATGAGCTCGTGGGCGTTGCCAAGGTTCTTCATCGTGAGCTGCTGCATGAACGAGGCGAGGAAGCCCTGCAGAGCTTCCGGGGCGTCAGCCCATTCCTGTCGGTACTTCACGAAGCGCTTGAACTGCGCGTCAAAGTCGAAGAATTCGTCGCGAGTCGCCCCGAGGACGCGAACCTGTTCCTTCTTGCTGAATGGGCGTCCGTCGCGATGACTCCATGTGTTGGTGTCGGCCCGGTACTTGAAGTCCGCGTCGGCGAGGAGGGCAATGATGTCGGGTCGGGATGAGGGTTGGGTCATACGGGAGTGATGCTCCTTGCGGGGTTGAGTCGGGAGCATCGATCGTCTGGAGAATCGCCGGTTGGGCTAACCGGCGATCGTCGGCTATGTTGCGTCCGTTTCCCCGGGTCAGTGCCGACTGCTGGAGCGGTTCGACGCCTGAGCCGCAGGCGGTGTGGCGAGGGCCGGCGTCGGGATGTGCCAGCCGTCTCGGGCGCCTGCGGCCTGGAGGTTCTCGGGTGCTGCTGCGGGCAGGTGGGCGCTGCGGCGCAGGCGCCAGACGAGGACATCGCTGATGGAGTCGGCGCTGCCGAGCTCGCGTCGCCGAGCTGCGTCGGCGAGCAGGGCGGCGGGGTCGTGGCCTGCTTGTCGGGCGTCGGCGAGGGTGGAGACCAGGGCGGGCCAGCCGGGCTCGGCCTGGATTCGCTCGGCGAGTTCTGGAAGCGCCTTGCGTAGGAGATCGGCTTGCCGCGCTCGAATACGCGGTGTCATCCGCTGGCCTCGCCGGCGGAGGGCGGCGATGGAGTGGGCCGCAGCAGCCTGGTAAGCGGCGCGCAGATGCTCGGCGGCTTGCTGGGCTGCGGCTGCCTGCTGACTGTGGTGCCTCTTGGCGTGCCAGTTCGCCGCGGCGATGGCGAGGAAGACGGCCATATCGATGACCATCGCCGTGGTGGCTCCGTCTTCGCCGCGGCCGAGTGCGGCGCCACTGTGGACGAGATCGTGGGCGGCCTGACGCAGGGCGCTGTCGTGCCCGCGTACGGCGCGCACGTGGGAGCGGCTGGCCCGCTCAAACACGAAGGCTGCCTCCCGAAGTTCTGCACGGGTGTGGGCCGCAGAGGTCTTAGCAAGCGCGTCCAGGACCTCACCCGCTGCGGCGATCTGTGCTGCCGCCATGCCGTCGTCGCCGTGATCGATGATCAGCAGGGCCTGCCAGCTGGCGGCCGCAGCCCGGCGCCGAGCGAAGGCGGGATGGGTCACCTGCGGCAGGGCGGGCTGCACCGGCTCAGAACCGTCCTCGGAGACCGCCTCTGCTTGGAGGGGCCAGCGTTCGCGGATGCGGGGCAGGGACAGGTCGGGTGCGAGGGTGGAGCCGGCATAGAAGACCGGCTCGTCTTCCTTGTTGCGGTCGCCCGGCAGCGCGACCTTGTAGCCGAGGAGGTCACCTGAGGGCGCGATCCGCTTGCGGATCAGCAGACCGTCGGCGGCCAGACGGTCGAAGAACTCATCTGTGGAGGCGGCGCCGGCCGACGCGCCGCGCACGGCCTCGCGCAGCTCCTCCCGCGCCGTGCGCTCCCGCCCTTGGCGTTCGGCTTTGTGGCGTTCTGCGCTGGTGGGGCGTTTGGCTGCGGTGCCGTCGCCGGGGGTTACGCGGTGCAGGTCGTAGTCGGCTTCGATGAGGCGGGTTTCGGCCTGGGCGCGTTGGCCGGAGCGGTGGTGGTCGGGGCGGCGGCCGTCCTCGCGTACGAGGGTGGCGATGATATGGATGTGGTCGTCGGCGTGGCGGACTGCGGCCCATCGGCACCCGGCGTCGTCTGTGCCGCCGGAGTCGATGCCGGTGGCGGCCACGATGCGGCGGCCGATGTCACCCCATTCCTCGTCGTTCAGGATGCGGTCGGTTCGTGCCGCGCGGACGGAGCAGTGCCACACGTGCTGGTCGGGCCGCTGGTCTGGGTCAAGGAGGTGCAATGGCTGGTCGAGAAGCCGCTGGAGGTCTTCCTTTGTCGCGGAGAGGTCCCGGCCGGGGTCGGGTGCCATGCCGTCGAAGGAGGCGACAAGGTGCGGGTCGACGTGCTCTTCGCGGGTGCCTTTGCCGTAGAGGTAGTTGAGAAGCCCGCGGGTGTTGCTGCCTTGCTTGTGGATGCGGGGAATCAAGCGGGCTCATCTTTCTGGCGGTTGTTGATCCGATCGACGGCCACCCTGGTGGCGGTGGCCGCGCGGTGGACGTCGGTGAGCACTGCCTCGATACGGGCGCTGTCGATGTCGCCGCCCGAGTTGAGGGTCTTGGCCATCTGGTTGAGGTTGCTGCCGGCCCAGCCGAGCTTGCGGCCTGTGGCGAACAGCTCGGTGAGGACATCGTGATCGGCGGCGATGGTGGCGGCGGTGCGGGTCTGGTCGCGGGCGGCGGCCAGAGCGGAGTGGGCGAGGAATCCGGCAATGCTCATGCCGACGGCGTCGGCGCCAGCCCGGATGAGGGTGTGTTCGCGTTCGTTGAGGCGGACGCTCTGGGCGGGGCGCTGCTTCTTGTCACGCGGGCGTGACTTCCCCCTGGTCCGACGCTTGCGGACGGCCTTATCTGGCTGCGATCCGCCCTCGGTCGCAGCCTTCCCGTCCGGCGCCCCCTGGCGCTGGTCGGGCCCCGCCGCCCCTGGCGCGGGGGCGGGTTCGGACGCTGCCCCTGCGGGGGAGTGTCCGAACCTCCAACTTGCTCCGTCTGCAAGCCGGGTGGGGTCCTTCGGGCGGGTGTCGTTACGTCCTTCGAGTGGTGTTCGGGGCATGGGTGTCCTTTCCGGACGATCGGGCGTGTGATGCGCGGTCGTGAGGTGCGTACGCGGGAGTGCGGCATTGGCGGACGGTTGACGACGCGGGGACCGTGGGGCGAGCGGTCTCGTCTGTCAGCTGCTTGCGAGCCGAGGGGCCGTGCGGTCCCGGTCCCCGTTCTGCGACCGTGCGTCCCGTTTCTCGGTCTCCTGTCCCCGGTCCCCGGTCTCCTGTCCCCGGTCCCCGGTCCCCTGTCCCCGGTCCCCGGTCCCCGGTCCCTGTTTCCTCGGTCCCGGGTCTGAGATGTGTGAATGGGACCGTGGTGCTGTACGTGCGTTCTGTGGCCTCTGACGTGCTATTTCTTGGGGACCGGTCCCCAAGATCGGCCTGTTGCGGGGTGGGACCGTGCTTTGAACTGCGCGGGGACCGTTGCCTGTTGGTTCGGGGACCGGTCCCCGAACTAGGCGACCGCGGTCCCCGATTTCACGGTCTGAAAGACGGGACCGGTCCCCGGTCCCCTCCTTGAACCGGTGTGCGGTCCCGGCCCTCCGGTCGTGAGATTGGACGGTCCTTGTATCGGCGACAAGCGTCGCGTGCTGCCTGCTCGCCGCCGTAGCTGGAAGGCAGGGTCCGGCGTCAGGTTGAGCGTTGGCGTCGTCGGTCGGGGCCGGTGAGGATGACGCGTTCGGTCATCTCGGCGAGCCGGGACGCGACGCGGTCGCCGAGTGCGGCGCGCAGCTCGGCGATGGGGAGGTTGGTGGTGATGAGGGTGGGGAGGAGGTGGTCGTATCGGTGGTTGATCAGCCGGTACGTCAGCTCCTCGGTCCATTCGCTGTTCTTGGCTGCGCCGAGGTCGTCCAGGAGCAGCAGCGGGCTGCGAGCCAGGGACTGCAGGTCGCGTTCGGTGTCGTGGCCGGAGCGTGGTCGGAGCCGGGCGTAGAGGTCGGCGGCGGTGACGGCCTCCCACCGCAGCCGGACCCTGGCGGTGAGGAGGGCGCGGATGGCGCCGTACGCCTGGTGGGTTTTGCCGGTGCCGGTAGGGCCGGCGATCAGCAGTGAGGGCCCTTCCGAGATGCCGACTGTGCTGGCTGGGCCGGGGCGGGCGGCGCGGATGACCTCGTCGGTCCAGGCCATGACCTGGGGGTGGTCGGCGAGGGCGGCGCGGTAGCGGGCGGGGATGCGGACGGCTGCCGTCTCCAGCGCGGCGGCCGGTTCGGCGGGCGGGGGAGCCGCGACGGTATCTGGCGCGATGCCGCGGGCGGCCAGGATCGCGCCGAGGCGGTCGACCAGAGGCCCTGCGGCTTGTGGCGGGCGGCTTCGCGGGGCGGTCGTGGTGCTCAGAGCTCACCTCCGTAGGCGGCTGCGGTGTCGGTGGGGTTCGTCCACGCCTGGTGGGAGACGGCGCGCGGCGCCGCGTTCATCGCCTCGTGGACGAGGCTGGGCAGCACACTAGGGTGCAGTCCCTTGGACCGATGCCGTGTGAGTCCGGCCCGGATGTATTTGGGATCTACGCCTTCGGCGAGGAGTGCCTTGACCTCCCGTCCGAGGTGGCCCAGGACGGCAGTGGGCGGGCGTTGGGCGCAAGCGGCGACGTATTCGCCGATGAGGACGTCCGCCGAGACCGGCTGGGGTGCGGGGGCGCTCGCGCCCTCCGAAGGGGTAGTTCCTAGATCCCTGTTCCTAGGTCCTAGATCCGGACCGTGAGGGCTCCGTGAGGGTTCCGTGATTCCTCCCTGTGTCTGTGATGAGCACTCACGGAATACGTTCTGACCTGCAGATTTCTCGGCCGTTTCGTGGCTCCCGTTGGCTCCGTGAGGGTGCAGTGAGGGCTCCGCGACACTTTCGTGCGTTGGTGGTGAGGGCTCACGTGGCAGGCTCAAGTCGTGCTGGGGGCAGTCGGGATGGCGCACACCGCTGGGACGGTTGATCTTCTGGTGGCGGTCGAAGGTGACGATGTGCAGGTACCGCTTTCCGCCGTGACCCTTGTATCGGCAGATCAGCTCGGCCTCCTGGAGCTGGGCGAGGTCGTCCTCCACGCCCATGGGGCCATGGTCCGGGCGCAGGGACCACAGCAGGCCGGCGATGACCGCGGCCTGGTCGCGGAATCGGCCGCGGTCGTCGGCCTGGGTCAGGAGCCCGAAGAACGTTCGCTCGGCGGAGAGGGACACCATGGCGAGGGACTCGGACGAGAACGCTTCGGGCTTGATGGTGCGGATACGGGCGATGTCGATCGACCACCTTCGTCGCGAATCGGGGTTTGGCGCGGCGGGCGCCTGGGCGTGGACAACACAGTCACACCACGGGCGCAAAAGTCCAGAGTTACCTCTAAAACTCTGTAGTGCTCGTGGGGCCGGAAAGACAGTAGACCCAGATCGGCCGCCGGAGAAATCGATATCCTGATTCATCTTGCGAGGGCATCGCTCACGGCAGACAGGAAACACCTTCCCCTGTCTGAGAAAGCAAGCTACAACACAACAATGCCATCGCGACCAGTTGGAATCGGCCCTGCAGGACAGGCTGCGGCACGCGCCATGGAGCGTCTCCGTGTCGAGCGCGGCTACTCCCAGCGCCGGCTCGCCGCCCGCGTGACGGCCCTCGGCAGACCCATGACCTTCACTCAGCTCTCCCGGCTGGAACGCCAGGTCAGGCGGTGCGACATCGACGACCTCGTGGCCATCGCCGCCGCCCTCGGAGTACCCGCGCAGGCCCTCCTCGCCGATACCGAGGAACTCCACCCGGCAGCCGAGGAGGGCGCAATATAGCCGACGATGGCCGGTTGGCCAAACCGGCGATCTTTCGGACTATTGATTCTCCTGGGGCGGCCTCCGTCCCAGTACGCCCGAACATGTCCAATTCGTCAAATGAGGTACAGCCCGGAATTTCCTTGCTAAGCCCTACGGTTATTTCTCTGGCCGTTGCGCTCGATCCGTCTGCACATTCGAACTCTGCAGCTTTCTCGCCGAACATCGGCCGGCCGTTGCCGAATTCTCGATCCCGCTGACGATGTCAGAAATGGACCCGTTGCCGGCCATCGACCGACGCGCACCGGCCCGGCTCGCCGATCCGCGAACGCCGTGTGGTTCGGCGCCCCCGTCCTCCTCCCGCCCGAAGCACCGAAGGATCCGCCAGTGCCTTCCCGCCTGCTCTCTGTGCCTACCGTCGCCGCGCTCCTCGACGTCAACCGGCGCACCGTCTACCGCCTCATCTCCACCGGCGACCTTCCCGTCGTGGACCTCCGCACCGGCCCCGAACGGTCCCGCGTGCGCATCCCCGCCGACGGCCTGGAGGAGTTCATCAGCAGCCGCGCAGTCGTTCCCCTGGCGGCACGCCGCCGCTGACAGTGCAACCGGCCCCGCCCACCCGATGACCAAGGAGGAATCCCACGTACCTGCGCAAGCTGTCGTCCGGCAAGTGGCAGGCAACCGTACGCAACCGAGCGGGTGACCGATTCAGCGAGTCGTTCCCCCTCAAGGCCCAGGCCCGCGCCTGGGGCATGGACATGGAGACCCAGTTCGCCCGGGGAACCCTGCGCGACCCGCGAGCCGGCGAGATCACCTTCCGTGAGTGGCACGACCGTTGGTGGAACGCCCGCATCGTCGAGCCGCACACCCTGCGCGGCGACCGATCCAGCATCAAGAACCACGTCCTGCCCTACCTGGCGGACTGGGAGATGCGCGCCATCACCCGCATGGACGTCCAGAGCTGGATCCGCAGCCTGGTAGAGAAGGGCGCGGGCGCCGCAGCGATCAAGAGGGCGTACAACCTGACATCCTCGATCATGCGCGCCGCGGTGGACGACGACATCATCGCCGTGAGCCCCTGCCGCAGCATCGACCTCCCCGCCCTCGCAGTGAAGCCGCCTCAGTGGTTCACCCTCGACCAGGCGCAGACCATCCTCGACACCCTGCCGCCGGCCTGGCGGACCATGTGCCTCCTCGGCTTCTACACCGGCCTGCGCTGGGGCGAACTCTCCGGCCTGCACCACCACCGCATCGACCGGCGCCGCTCACGCGTGTTCGTGGTGGAGGTCAACACCAAGAGCGGCATCAAGGAATACCCCAAGAGCTCCAAGAGCCGCCGCGAAGTACCCCTGCCTCCGCACGTGTTGGAGGCGCTGGAACGCCACGTCCACCGGCTGGAGCGGAATGCGCTCGTCTTCACCACCCTCACCAAGGGCCGGGCTGGCCGCCGCCTCGACGACGGCAACTGGCGCCGCCAGACCTGGTGGCCGACCCTCGGTAACGCGTACCACTTCGACACCGACGGCGAACTCTGCCTCGTCCCGCACTACCCGCCCCACTCCATGCGCCACACCTGCGCCTCGTGGCTCGTCCAGAACGGCGTCTCCCTCTACGAGGTCCAGCACCTCCTCGGCCACGAAAGCTTCCAGACCACCCAGCAGTACGCCCATCTCCAACCCGACGCGCACAAGGCCGTCCTCGGAGCATGGGAGCGGATGGAAGCCCCGCTCACCGCCGCAGCATGAACGTTCCTTCACTCCTCTCCGCGCCGGACGGGGGTGAAGACGTTTGACAGCAGGTGACGCCCGGACTGGCTGGGGTCGGACAGCGGGTGTTACCTCGTATGGAGGAACTCCCTGGCGCCGCGGAGCCTGATGCCCAGCCGGTATTGCGCGGCGCGGCTGTCGAGGCGTACGTCCAGCGCCCCCGGTAGCCGGGTGTCCGCCCGACGGCCCGCGGGCAGCAAGGAGGGTGCGATGCCGTCGCGGCGGGCGATGAGCACACCCAGCGAGTAGCGGCTGAGGGCGTCGGTGCCCGCGAGGTGGAAGACGCCTGCCTCGTTCGAGGCCGCGAGCTTCCACAAACCGGCCGCAAGATCGGCGACGTGGACGGGGCAGCGAATGTCGTCCGTGAACAGGACTCCCTCCCGCTCGTTGGCAGCCAGCTCGTGCACCACCCGTTCGTGGTGGGATCCTCCGTCGCCGATGATCAGGGAGGTGCGGACGACAATGCCGTCCGGGCACAGCAGTCGCACAGCGGTCTCAGCGGCGGCCTTCGCGGCCCCGTACGGGGTGATCGGGTCTGGGGTGCAGGTCTCGTCGTAACGGGCCTTGCCGATGCCGGAGAACACGGCATCAGAGGAGACGTGTACCAGGCGGATTCCGAGCTTCGCGGTGGCCATGGCGATGTGGATGGAGCCGTCCGCAGTGATCGCCCAGTCCGCACCGCCGCTTGTCACGTTGATCACCGCGCGAGGTGCCACCGTAGCCAGGAGCGCTTCCACCTGTGTGGGATCACGAACGTCAAGCTGGTGCCAGGCGCCGGCCTGCGCGGCACTGGGGCGGGAGTGGAACGTAGCATCCGCCTCCCAGCCCCGTACTTGCGCTTGACGCAGCAGCTCCGTCCCTAAGAACCCGCTGCCACCAATGATCAGCATCCTCATGCCGCACACGCTAAGGCATGCTGTCGCGGCGGCGGAGAGTACAGAAAATGCAGCAGGAGGCCGGGCCCGTTCGGCGTGAGCGTCCTGCAGGGGACCGCAGCACGGTCGTGCGCTCACCCAAGTTCGAGGCAGGGTCTGTGCGGTGAGTCCTCGTGTAACTCTCCAACAGAGACCATCAGTTAGAACTGGTGAGTCTTCCGGGGAAGAGCAGCATGAAGCAGAATACGCGTGCGAGTGAGTCGGCGGTTGAGGGCGCTCTGCTGGCGCAGTTGACGAAGCTGGTGGCCGAGGGGCCCTAAGGGGGAGCTCAACGATCATCTCGGGCGGGAGAGCGGGGGCGGGCCGACGAAGGCCCCACGACCGTCTTGCCAGCGTCGCTTCCCTGGCTCCGGGTGGGGAGGCTGGTGGAAGTCTTCACTCGCTGTATGTCGATGACACAGGCCGACGGGCTGGAACTATACGGCCCTCCATCTGCCCCTCCAGCTGCATCAGCAGGCCATTGAGCTGGGCGAACACTTGCGCCGATCGTGAGGCTACCAACGGTGATCAACTCGTTGCCCGAGGTGTGCCCTCGGTAGTGCATGCCGACTCCGGTCTCCCGTTACACGCGTTCAGCGTGCTGCGGATGCCGGTGATGAGCCGACAGTTCGTGACACCGGGCTCCTCGTGGAGTCATCTATGCTCGCGCCCAGTTGGTATGACCAGTTCGCTTCAGGGGGCGGGGAGCCGCATGGCCGATGAGATCAAGTACGAGTACAAGGCCGTGCGGACGATTCGGGGCACCGACGGTTTGGTGATCTCGAAGATGCAGAAGGACGGATGGGAGCTCGTGGAACAGCTCCCAGGCAGACTTCGCACCACCCTCAACTTCCGTCGGCCGAAGAGGCCACTACCGTGGCGTCTGATTGGGGCGGGGGCTGCCGTCCTCGTGGCCTTGGCCGCCATCATCGGCACTGGCGTTGCGCTCGGCGACGGAGACGAGGAGAAGGGTGCGTCAGCCAGTTCGACGGCCAGCAGCGAGAAGCCTTCCGTTACGCCGCCCGCAGACGAGCCGACTGCCGCTGAGGTGATCACGGCGCAGAACAATCGCGAGTTCGCAGCGTTGTTGAAGGCGGACCCGTGTGACGAAGCGAACGTGAACTTCGCAACCAAGCACGAGGGGCGGACAGTCGCCTTCGACGGGTCAATCAGGCACATGGCAGCCTACGGGGATGATCAGACGCGCTACAACTTCCTTCTTGGCCCGGGCGACAAGGGACCGCAGACGACGGACGGCCCGAACTTTAAGTATGAAGACGTCAACACCGGCAACCTGCACCTGACCGGCAAGCAGGTCCCTGCCACCGTTGCAGTTGGCGACAAGTTCCGCTTCGTCGCCGAGGTGATCGAGTTCAACACGGTTCAGTGCGTCTTCCGCCTAGCCCCGGTCTCAACGGAGACCCGGTAGACGAAATGGGCAGCCTGCCCATCATGGAGGGGGCTGCCCGATGGAACGGCACCCCGCTCCATCATTCGAGGGTTCTGAACTTCCCAACCAGATTGTCAGACCGCAGCGCCATCATTGATCCATGCCCGCATCCAGCCCTGCCCAGCGGCTCGCCGACCACGTTCAACACCTACTTGGCAGCGGTCCGTTTCCCCAGCCCGGTGGATGGACCCACATGGGTGCTGTCATCTGCGACGTCAGCTTCCAGCCCCGGTGCAAGTACGAGGAAACTCTCCGACCGCGGCTCCTCCATCTGCAATTGAGCTGGCCTGATGCGAGAACAGTCCGCGGCTTCCAGCGCCGGCTCGTCACGGAAGACCTCGCCGTTGCCATGAAGTTCAATCACGCACAGAAGGTCGCGACGGCCCACGCCATCACCGACCTCCTCGCTGCCCACGGGGTCGATACCCGCGAGGACCTCCACACGTGGCTCGATCGTCAGGCCAATCGCGCCGCTCTGCGCACGGTGAAGGGGGTGGGGCCGAAGAGCATCGACTACATCGGCAATCTCGTCGGCCGTTCGCACGTCGCCGTTGACGTACATCTGCGCGCCTTCGCCGTGGATGCTGGTGTTCCGGATCTCCCATACGACCAGTTGCGCGCAGTGTATGAGGAAGCCGCCGCACTTCTCGGGCACGACAAGGGTGCACTGGAGCATGCCGTTTGGCGGCATAGGTCGAAGGCCCCGTAGCCACCCAGCGGGCCCAGCCGTTGTAGGTGTGGTTACAGCAGGCTGATCTGCTCGTGGGTGATGCGTGGCCGAGTTCGTGGACCTTGTCTCCGGTCTTCCCCTCCCACCAGTTAGCGAAGATCCTGCGGTGGCACCATCGAGGCCAGGCGGAACCGTCCTGTGGCCGGGGAAATTACCGTGATCCCGTGCGTCGGGTCACCTGTTCGATTCGTTATGCAGCTGGAGTCGCGACCGACCTGCCCGTTCCCGGCGGGCAAGGGCACCACGGAGCAGTCGAGCCGGGCCCCGTGGACGGGCGTTCAGTCGAGCGGACTGGACGCCCGTCCCGGCCATGGCTTGGGTCCGGGCGAACGTCAGCAGCGGAACCCGTGGGTCGTGCCCCGGGGCTCGACGTCGGTGTAAGGCTTGAACCACTCGTCCCACAGGTCGTCTTCAGCTACGTCTGCTTCCAGGAAGTCGTGCGCCCTGTCGCTGACGTCGAGCAGCCCGCTCTCATTAGCGAGGAACTCCCAGTCATAGTCGAACCGAGAGGCCGGAAGGGTTTGGTAGACCTCGTCCGCGCAGACGGATTCGATACTGAACCCGCCGATGCTGCTCACGGCATGGCCGAATAGCACGCTCTCGGCCAGGCAGCGCGGTTCCGGGATGCCACCGGCGAGCAGATCGGCCGCGAGGTCGTCGTACGCGCGAGCGCAGTGAAGCAGGAACCAGTTCGACTGGGCCTCCGCACTGACCGGAACGCTGTCTTCCCAAAAGTCGGGGTCATAAGCGGCGAGGTACGTCTTGTCCGCAAGGTCCTTCAGCTGCCGATGGAGAACGAATGCGGTCCTGGGCGTTACACCGACACCGCCGCAGTCCCCGCAGCCGCGCCCCCGGGGGGACAAGTCGCAGACAGCGCACTTTGCGCAGTCCTCGTCCACAGTGCAGCCGCAGTTCCGGCAGCTCCCGCAGTCGGTAGCGCTGAAAAGCGAGAACACGGCCGCGTTGCGCTGTCCCAGGCTCTCCGTAACGGCCCGCGCGGTTCTGCGCGCAGCCTGGGCCCGTGGGGCGTCACCATTTGCGTCCTCGATCTCCTCCGCGATGTCAGTGATTGCCCTCCTGAGGGGGCCAGGCAGGGAAGCCGAACACCGGTGAACCTTCGCGAGGGCGCCTGTTCCTCCCTGGAGAGCCGCATTGAGTGTGAGGGTGAGCAGCTGGGATTCGTCGCGATCCTCGAACGTCCCGATCTTCGAGAGCTCCGGTCCGCGGGGTGTCCCCCGCAAGCTGAACAGGATGGCGCCGTTGCCCTTGGGCTGGGTCAGGAAGAAGAGATGCGACGGTGCGGAACGTGCCGGCATGGCTGAGCCTCCGAGTGGTGCGCGCGGGCATCGAGCGCGGGCACGGCAGGGAACACCGCCGCAGGCTCGTGCCTACTACGTGAAAGATGAGGTGAGAGACAAGCCGGTGGTCCGGGTGCGTCCGCAGACTCCTTGGCTGAAGCGCAGCTGGTGATCTGGCTACGAGCGAGACCCCGTTGCTGGCACGCGGAAGCCTGCCACAGAAGGTGCCGGGAATGCCAGTGAGTTCACGAATCCTGATCTGGGGTGAACATTGTTCGATCCCTCAACTCCTGCCCCCCTCCACCCTGATGTCCTGGTTCCTGGCGTTGCTCCGGCCGCTCGGCCCCGTCTTGCAGACCGTCTCGTAGCAGCGCCAGAGCGGCGGCGCAGCTCGATGCTCGTGCCGCCGCAGCGGGCGTACTTCGGCGGGCGGGTGAACAGCTCGGCGTGCTCGTGCTCCAGGAGCTTGCGGGCGAAGTGGCCGCCGCGCATCGTCACCATGACCTCGCGGGTCCACGCCTGGGACAGGGTGTTGAGGCTGCCGATCATCACCGTCCGCTCGTCGATCACCGCGATCTTCTGGTGCATGACGTTGACGGGGACGACCGTGTGGACGACGGCCCGCAGGTCCGCGATGAGGCTCTGGCTGTCCGGGCGGGCCTGGAGCTGGTCCTGTCGTCGCGGATGAACACGGTCACGCGCACGCCGCGTCCGGCCGCCTCGTGCAGCAGTGGCAGGATGCCGCGCACCCGGTTCGCGACCCACGGCGCCCACAGCCAGACCGAGGCGCGGGCCTTGCGGATCTCGTCCTCGAAGGTGCTGAAGAATGTCGTCTCGTCGTCGATGCCCGTGACCTCGACATGCCGGGCCAGCACGTCGGCGAGGACGCGCCGAACTCGCCGAGTTTCCGCGCGTCCTCGTGGGGCGGGGTGATCAGGTGCCCAGCCCGCAGGCGCCGGACGCCGGGGGTGCCGACCAGCGCGGCCATCGGCCATGAGTACCGGGTTCTCGGTGGCGACATCGAGGTCCTGGCGTATCCGCCGGTGAGGACCAGCGGATATGGGGAGCCGAGGGCGATCACATTCGCCAGGAGCCGCGTGTGCAGCTCTGGCATGTCCGTCACGCGGCTGCCCGGGTGCGGGAGGCGAGCTGGGGGAAGGTGTCCTCCCACACAGTGCGCACGGTGCGACCGACCAGGGCGTGCAGCACCGACCACAACTGGAGGAGCAGGTCCTGGTTGAGGTAGCGGGGCAGGTCGTCGCGCAGTCCCTCGTGCAGGACAGTGCGGTACAGGCCCATGCGCTGGCGAGGCTTGCTCATGTCATATGAGGTCGTCCCCGACCAGGCCATGTGCAGAGGCAGCTCTACGACCCCTTGGATCGGGCCGTGCAACTCCTCCAGCGACTCCGGCAGACGCCGCCGGAACTTCTCCCGGTACAGCGCGAGGTCCTCGGCCTCCGCCCCCGAGAGGTTCTTCGGCATGGGTGCGGGGTGTTGTGGGCTGGAGGGCATGCCTCCATTCTGGGGCCGGAGTAGTGGCGCGGGTCATGATGAGCCAGCTGGCCTCTGGAGTGAGCGGGACGGAGCCTGCTGGGGCAACTGGTCGTGGCAGCTCGGTCTGGCCCGAGTGGGCGGGATGGGCTGTCGTCGACCGTGACGCTCGTTTGACGCTCTGGGCGCACTCACGCTGCGCGGCGAGCCGAGAAAGCTGCTCTGACCTGGTCTTTTCCGTGACTCGCTCAGGCCGACATCTTCCCGATGACGCATCACGTGGAGTGCGTTGTGATCCTGGAACCGGTGAAGACGAGCGCCTGACCTGCAGGTTCGGGGGCCTGTGCGGTGTGGCCGTTCCGGGCGGTACGAGGAGCCGCTCGAGGGTGCCGGCCCACTCGCCAGCGCGTTGACGCAGTCGGCCGGTGACGCGGATCTTCAGGCGTCTCCCTTGGGTAGCGCGGCGAGGAACGCGTCGATGTCCTGACGGACGTGGCGCGAGACGTCGGTCAGGGCGGCGACGGTTTCCCTGAGTTCGTGAGCCGGCTCCGGGGCTGCGGCCCAGACCTCCGGCTTTCTGGTGACGACCGCATACAGCAGGTCATCGTCGAACCAGCCGCCCTCGGCTCGCTTCGGCGCGGCGCTCCGCAGAATTTCCACCGCAAGGGGCAGCAGCCAGCGCAGCCCCACATCCTGGCCGATCAGCCGGGCCAGCTCGTGTGGCTCCAGGGTCGCGACCGGCCGACGGCGCAGCTCGTACACGTTCCTGACCATGGGGGTCGAATCCGCGGGGGGAACCGGCCAACGCAGGCCCTCCAACTCCTCGACGGAGCTGCCGCGGTCGAGGTCTTCGGGCATTGTCGGATCCTCTCGTGCTCCGCCGTGCGGCGCGGAGGCGTTCCTTCTTCGGTCATTCGAAGCACGGGGCAGCGCGCAGCAAGACGTGGGGCGCAGTGGCCGGACCGCCCCAAGTGAGCGTAACTGATCGCCAGTTGTCGCTTCCTGATGGAAGCTCAACTGGTGTCACCACACGTTGCACGGATAGCGTTGCTCTACTTCAGAGATCCCCACCTCAACTGGAGTCCCAAGTGAACCGCCCCGCCCGGCCCGTCGAAGTAGCGCTCACCGCATCCACGGTCGTGCTGCTGACCGCCTGCGGCTCGGGAGGGGGCGACGGCTCGTCCTGCGACCGCCAGGTCCACATCGACGACGGCGGTTCGGGCGTGCCCTTCTACCGCGTCGATGAGCGCGGGGCGTCCACCAAGAACCGCAGGACGGGCAAGGTCACCACCACATCCGGCAAACCCGAGTCCGTGCTGCGGTACCGCGCGAGACCGGACAGGACCTCGCAGGGCGTCTGGAAGAACGTGTCCCTGACGACCGTCGCCGGGGGTTGCGGCTGATGCGGTCGGCAGAGAGGCCGAACAGCCTCGCCGTCGTATCCGTTGCCGCTCTGCTCCCGCTCAGCATCGGCTGCTACCTGCTCGCCGCGATCGTGGGGTTGTTCCTCCTGGCGGACGACTTCGGTCCCGCCCTGCTGGTGCCCCTGTGGATCGTGCACGGCGTGCTCCTCGCCCTGCTGATCCGGAAGCTGGGCGCCAAGGAGTCCAGCACGTACACGGCGCTGTTCATCGTGATCACCTCGCTGATGTCCGTGTACGTCGCCACCATGGCACGCGACGATCTCACGCTGCAGCAGCGCGGGGAGAAGGTTACGGCCACCGTCGTGACGAAGTGGCGCGACCCGGCCGAAGGACGAAAGGCCCGCGACTACAACTACGCGCTGGACCGTCAGAACGGCACCAGGGTGCCGGGACCGGCCATGAAGACACCGTCCGACCGCTACGACATCGGTCAGAAGGTGACCGTGCTGGAGGACCCCCGGGGTGAACTCCGCCCCCGGACACCGGGCCAGGCGGACGCGACGGGCGAGGTGATCGGATCGGGTGCCTTCGCGCTCGCCGCACTCGGCGCCGTCGGCTGGATGACCTGGCGGGCGTCGGACGCCGCGAGGCGGCGGGACGACAGAAAGCCGTCGGCCGGCATGCGCACGGTGTACAAGGCCGTCACCGGCAATCACACCACGCGGGATGAGCAGGAGGAGAGTCTCCGCGAGGCCTTGCGCACATACCCTGCCGACCGCCGCGGCTACATAAAGGTCCAGCCCGAGGACTACCCCGATCTGACGCAGCACCGAGCCGCCCGCATCGGCTGGGAGGCGGGCCTGCGTGCGGAAGCTACGGGCAACCGGGGTTCGTGGCGTTTCAAGGAGACCGTGATCGAGGAAGTGCCGCACGACTGAACCGGGCAGATGAGGCCATGAGCCCCGCACGGTCGGGCCCGACGGCACCGACCGTGCGCGGTGACCCGAGATACGACCGTCTCACGGGATGTCGACACAGCCAGGGAAAGCGAGTCGCACGGTGAAAGTCCCGGAAATACTGTCCCGTTTCGACGGGCGAGGCCACACCGAGTTCCTCCTCGGTGGCTTCGAAGCCGGAGACTCCGACACGATCACGGCGATCGGCTTCGAGTTCGGCTACGACCTCCAGGCAACCGGGACACCCAGCAAGAGCGCCATACGCCTGGTCTTCGTCCGGAACGATTCCCCGACAGCCCGCCAACGTGCCCAGCGGACTCAGGACCGACTGTGCGCGGGAGGCCCGCTCCTGCCGACATGGAACGCTCCCTCTCCTGGTGCCCAGCCCGGCACGACCCGTCCCGTCACGGCCGTCGAAATGGCGTCGGCGCGCCGAGGTCTCATCGCTTACGAAGCCCACGGAGCAAGAGGTTTCGCCCTCCTCGTCGGGCTGCTAGGCCTCGGGAGCCTCATCGTCGCCGGGGTGCTGCGCGACCGGCCGGGCGCGGCGTTCGCCGTGCTGCTGGTCTTCGCCATCCCGTTCACCGTGACCGCGGCGTTCATCCCCCGATGGATGAAGCGCTGGTACGAGAAGAACCGGCGGCTGGTGGATCTTTACGACCAGCAGCGGACCGGCTGGGTCGAACCCCCACCTCCGCCGCCCGGCCCCTCGGGCCGGGGCCCCGGTACAGGGAACGGATTCAACGCCCGCGGTCGGAACAGCACCGAGTGACCGCGCCTCCCGGCACAGCCGAAGCTCCGGGTGAGAGCCCGTCACCGTGGCCGCGGCTCGGCCGGGCCCCTTCTCGAAAGCGACCAGGGCGCCCCGATAGCCGTACGGACGATCTTCCGCACGCAAGCAATGAATGACAGGTTCTGCTCAAAGATTGGCCAAGCGCCGGACGTCCTCCCGCCCGCGTGGTCGGGTCTCCCGCGACGGCTCTGTCGAAGCTCGTTCGGGAGGATCTGGTGTCAGAAACAACCCGCAAGAGACGATGGTTCACGATCTGTGCCATCACCGCGTCCGCCGCCCTCGCCGCGATACCCGCGGGCGCGGCGCCCGGCCGGGGCGGCAGCCCCTTCGGGGTTCGTGCCCTTGAGCAACTCGCCGCCGAACGCGCGCAGTCGGGGGGCGCTGTCACCCCCAAGGTGACGGCGGACGACGACGGCGGCGACGACGGCAACGAAGCCGACGAGATAGCCGAGGGTGCAGACCAGTACGCCGAGGCCCGCACCTCGCCCGGCGTCGTCGCACCCGGCGCGTATGGTGCCGCTTGGAGCAGTCTCGCCAACCTGCCGTCCACTGGAGGCAGTTGGCGCAACGTCACCGATCTGCCGTACAGCTCGGACGACGCGCGCTACCGCGACTACGACTCCAACTCCAGCGGTGGTTCGGGCAATGTCACCGGGCGGATGGCCGCGATGGCGGCCGATGGTGACGGGTACGTCTACGCCGGCAGCGCGGGCGGCGGCATATGGCGGTCCCGGTCAGGCGGCGGGCACTGGCAGCCCATCAGCGACAAGCTGTCCTCCCAGTCGACCGGCGCGCTGGCGCTGGACGGGTCCGGGCGCCTATGGCTGGGCACCGGCGAGGCGAACACCAACGCGGACGCGTACCTCGGCAGCGGGGTGTACGTGCTGAGCGACCCGCACCACGGTACGTTTTCGTCCCGCAGCCGGGTCGGCGGTGACGAGCTGGAGAGCACCACCGTCCACCAACTGCGGTTCGGCGGCGGCAAGGTGTGGGCGGCGACCAGCGAGGGGGTGTGGAGCCACTCCACGAAGACCCTCGGCGGCGCCTGGAAGCTGGAGTTCGCGCCCAACCCCGACTACCTGCCGGGCGGTTCACTGGCCGACGACGCCTCGGCCCCGTACAAGAACATCACCAACGACATCGCGATCGACCCGAAGAACCCCGTCAAGGTGGTCCTCGCGGTCGGCTGGCGCAGCGGTGACGACTACAACGGCTTCTACACCAAGGGCACGGACGGCACCTGGACGCGGATCACCAGTGGCCTGGGCGACCTGCCGTCCGACGCGGACAACGTCGGCGACGTCACCTTCGCCCGGTCCGCCGACGGCTCCCGCTACTACGCCATCGATCAGTCGCCGGAGCAACTGAACACCAACCCGGACAGCGGTCTGGAGGGCTTCTACGTCTCCAAGTCCGGCTCTCCCACCGGACCTTGGACCAAGATCGCTGACTACCAGCAGCTGGCGGCCGACGGTTCGGCGCTGACCTCCAGCGGTTACATGCCGGGCGTACAGGCTTGGTACAACCAGTTCCTGACGGTCGACCCGGCGAACGCGGAGCATGTGTACGCGGGGCTCGAAGAGGTCTACGAGACCAAGGACGGCGGGAGCAACTGGTCGACGGTCGGCCCGTACTGGAACTTCGGCTTCTCCTGCTGGAGCATCGACCCGGCGAAGCAGACCGGTGACTGCAACCAGACCACCCACTCCGACCAGCACGGCGTCGCCATCGGCAGCTACCACGGCAAGAGTTATGTGTACGTCGGCAACGACGGCGGTGCCTACAAGCGCCCGGTCGACGGTTCCCAGGACTCCTCGGGCCACGCCACCGACTGGACCTCCCTCAACGACGGCACCATCGACACCCTCCAGTACTACTCGGTGGGCATCGGCAAGGACCGTACGTACGGCGGAGTCTCCGTCACCGGCGGCCTGCAGGACAACGGCCAGTCGATTCTGCGCAGCAACGACAAGGTGATGGGCTCCAACTTCGGCGGTGACGGCGGCGACACCCTCACCGACCCGGCCAACGGTTGCAACATCGCCGAGGAATACGTCTACCTTTCCGTCCAGGTCACCCAGAACTGTGCGGTGAACGACGGTAGTTGGGTAACCGATCCCAGCAAGGTCACGTCGTACAACGTCGCCCCGGCCGACAACGCCACGAGCGAGGCCCGCTTCATCGCCCCGCTCGCGGCGGACATGAAGAACAGCTCGACATGGATCGCCGGTGGCCGTCATGTCTGGGTGCAGACACACGGCTACGCCATCCGCAGTGGCGACGAGTGGACGAGCGTCCGCGACCTCGGTGCCGGGCGCACCGCGACCGCCGTCGCCGCCTCCGGCGGCAAGGTGTACGCCGCGTGGTGCGGCCCCTGCAACAACCAGGGCTTCGCGCGCGGCATCTCCGTCGGCAACGCTGGGGGCACCTCCCGGACGAAGTCTGGGGGAGGTAGCGGCTGGCACGACATCAACCTGCCGGCCACGGGCACGGACGGCACGGTGCCCAACCGCTACCTCAGCGGCTTCGCCATCGACCCGAAGAACGCCGACCACGTGTATCTGGAGGTCAACGGCTTCTCCCGGCACTGGACCGAGGGACCCGGCGCGGGGGTCGGCCACGTCTTCGAGTCGACCGACGGCGGCACCACCTGGAAGGACATCTCCGCCAACCTCCCCGACGTACCGGCCAACTCCGCGGTCGTCACGGCGAACGGCGGTCTCGCCGTCGCCACCGACCTGGGCGTGGTCTACCGGGCGCCGGGCCGTGCGACGTGGCAGCGCGTCGGACAGCTCCCGGCGGTCGCCGTGCTCCAGCTGAAGCTGAGCCCGGACGGCGCCACCCTGTACGCGGCCACGCACGGCCGCGGCATCTACACGATCAAGGTGCGCGACTGCGGCTGACGCACTGAAGCCGCAGGGGTGATTCCGGGTCTCCGGGGTCACCCCTGCGTCGTGTACGGCACCACCCTCACGTGCAGGGTGAAGGCGACGCGCGGCGCGCCGGCCACATCCGGCGCCTTCGCAGACACGGTGACGTCCGCCGTGCCGCCCCTTGTCCCGGCGCAGCGCACCGAGACCCGGGCGGTGCCGTCCGCCGCCGTCTCCCACCCGGAGACCAGAGCGAAAGCAGGCGCGGAACTCAGCGCGCCCGTCCACCGTTTGTCGTCGTTCCGCGGCCGGAGGACCAGGGACACCGTGGTGCCGGGCCGTACGCACAGGTGTCGTTCGGGCGCGTCGCCGGGGATGACGCCGACCTCCGCATGCCCGGCGGCGCACTTCCCCGGCGAAGCGGAGGGCGTGATGGCGGGCGTGGACGGGCTGTGCCCCGTCGGACTCGCCGGCGCGGCCGAGGACGGGGCCGCGGAGGAGCGTGTCGGCGCACCTGTCGACGGTCCCGGCGATCCCGCCGAGCGGCTCCCGGACGGCCCGATCGCCGATCCGTCACCGGTCGACGCGCCGCAGGCAGCCAGGACGAACACTCCGGCGACCATCCACCCTCCGGCCCACCACCGCATGTCCGTACCTCCCGGTCCCCTCGTACGACTACCAGCATGCCCCGCCCACGACATCGCCGTTGCCCAATCCCCGCCGCGTACTCGGCTGGGCGAAAAGACGGGCGAAATTCGGACATCGTGCAAGGTGGGGGATGCCGGTCCGGGAGGATGGGCCAACGATGACAGTCCAGACTCCCGGCCGAGATCCCGCCGACTACACCCCCTTCACCCACCTCACCGTCCCCAACTCCGCCCTCTATCGGCAGGTGATGCGGGCCTTCCTCGCGGCCAAGGAACGGTTCGCGGTGCATCTGCGGCCGGAGGATGTGCACGCCGCCATGGAGGCGGGGAGCAGGCCGGCCGACGTGGAGTCGGTGGTGAAGGCGCTGGACAGTCTTGTCGGCTGGGGCAATCTGCGGGCGGATCCGGACACCGCGCGGGTGACGGCGGTGGAGGACTTCTACCGGAAGCGGTACATCTACCAGCTCACCCGGGCCGGCGAGGCGGCCGAGGCGGCGCTGGGGACGTACGACGAGGTGCTGGGGCGGCGCGGTGAACTCCAGGCGGTCGCGCTGCACGACATCGTCACGCAGGTGCGGGCGCTGCTGGTGATCGCGGCGGAGGACGAGCCCGACCCGGCCAAGGCGTACGTCGCCCTGTCCGTGCTGACGGCGCGCTTCACCGACCTCGCGGACAACGCCCGCGCCTTCATGGGGTCCCTCCAGCGCACCATCGACCTGCACGACATCGAGGTCGAGGCGTTCCTCGCGTACAAGGACCGGCTGATCCAGTACCTGGAGCGGTTCATCCAGGACCTCATCACGCTCGGCGGGAGGATCGCCCTGCTGATCGGCGAGCTGGAGGAGCAGGGCCGGGTGGGGTCGTTGCTGCGGCTCGCCGCGGTCCGGGAGGCCGCCGACGCCGCTCCCGAGGACGCCGAGCACGCCGAGGCGGCGGCGCGGGAGAAGTGGGCCGCGCGGTGGTCCGGGCTCGCGGAGTGGTTCGTCTCGTCGGAAGGGCGGGCGTCGCAGGCCAGGCTGCTGCGTGGACGGGCCCTCGGATCCATCCCTCAACTGCTTTCGGTCGTACGTCAGTTGAATGAACGACGGGCAGGCCGTTCCGACCGCTCGGCCGACTTCCGCGCGCTGGCGCGCTGGTTCGCCCAGGCACCGGACGACGAGACGCGACACCGGCTGTGGCGGGTGGCGTTCGGGCTGTACTCCTCCCGGCACCTGACGGTGGACGCAGACACCCTCGACGAACGTACGGCCTCGCCGGAGCCGGCCTCGACCCCGTGGCGCCAGGCTCGACCACTGCGGATCAGCCCACACCTGCGCCGAACCGGCAGCTACGAGCGGCGCGGCAAGCCGCGCAGGGTGGCGGACCGGGGTGAGGCGAAGCGCCGGCTCGCCGAGATCGCCGCCCGCCAGGCGGAGCAGACGGGCGCGGCCCGCGCCCGACTCGCGACGGGCGGCCCGATCCGGCTGTCCCGGCTGGGAGAACTCGACCCGCTCTCCTTCCAGTTGTTCCTGCGCCTGCTCGGGGACGCCCTCGCCACTTGGCGGCCGGGCATGACGAGCACCGCCGCGACCAGTGGGGACGGCTCGATGGAGATCCGATTGACCGCGCCCGTCGACGGCTCGACCGCCGAAGTGCGCACACCGGACGGGGTGTTCAGCGGACCGGACCATCTGATCGAGATCGTCGACCTCACGGCGGGGGCGGTCGACCTCACGGCGCGGGAGAGGGGCCCGGCCGACGTCTCCGCCGAACCACCGATCTTCGCCCCGGCCGAATCGAGTCCGGCGGCCAACGTGTCCGTCCCCCGGGCGGGTATCCCCCACCAGTCCTCCCGGACCGCCGCACCCTTGGGGGAGGACCGATGACCGGCCCCCTGGCCGAGGTCCTCGACGGACAGCGCGAGGCCGACCTGCAACGGGCCGCGCGAGCCCTGCTGAAGGAGCCCCTGCTCACCGCCGACGGACCGCACGCCGACGCCTTCCGGCTGGTGCGCCGGCACTCCGCCGAACTGCGGGAGTGGTTCGAGCGCAACGTCGGCTGGACCCTGCGCACGGACGCCGACGCCGCACGGCTGCGCAAGACGCCGGGCACCCTCACCGACGCGACGCACCCGGCCCGCGAGGTCGGCCGGGCGGCGCTGCCGTTCACCCGGCGCCGCTACGTCCTGCTGTGCCTGACCCTGGCCGCACTGGAGCGGGGCGAGTCGCAGGTGGCACTCGGACGCCTCGCCGAACAGGTCGTCCTGGCCGCCGCCGACCCCGAACTCGTCGCCGCCGGGATCACGTTCACCCTGGAGCGGCGTGACGAGCGCGTCGACCTCGCCGCCGTCGTACGACTGCTGCTGCGGCAGGGAGTGCTGCGCAGGGTGGCCGGGGACGAGGACGCGTACGTCAGCGGATCCGGAGACGTGCTCTACGACGTACGGCGGCGTGTGCTGGCGGGGATGCCGGCCGCCCGGCACGGTCCGTCCCTGATCGAATCCGCGGCGTTCGAGGAACGCCTCGTGGAGATGACGGCGCAGACCGCGCTCGACAGCGACGAGCTGAGGTTCCGCGCGATCCGCTGGAAGCTGACCCGCCGCCTCCTCGACGACCCGGTGCTCTACTACGACGACCTGACCGACGAGGAACTGGCCTATCTCACCCGGCAGCGCGGCTTCATCACCGCGCGCATCGGCGAACTGACCGGACTCGTCGCCGAGGTCCGTGCCGAAGGCATAGCCATGGTCGACCCGCACGACGAACTCACCGACGTACGCATGCCGGAACAAGGCACGCACGGGCACATCACCCTGCTGCTCGCCGGGCATCTGGCACGGGCGGACGGGCCGGTCACTCCCGCCGAACTCGCGTCACGAGTGCGGGAACTGGCCGCGGAACACGGCGGTTTCTGGTCCAAGTCGGCGCGAGAGCCGGGAATGGAAACCGAGTTGGTGGAGCAGGCCCTGGAGAAGATCGTGGCACTGGGACTCGCCGAACGCACGGAACAGGGTGTCGTGCCGCGCCCGGCCCTCGCGAGGTACGCGGTCGGAGAGCCCGTAGTCAGGGAACCAGGGCGCGCCCGTCATGCCGCCGCGGCACCGGACTCGACCATGAAGGACGAAAGGTGAACCGCGCTGTGACGGTGCTCCCCAGCCCCGCGCCCGGCCGCTGGCGGCCCCTGCGCATCGGACTCGTCGACCTGTTCCACTACGACGTCGAGGAGTTCTGGTTCCGCGACGGCCGCCTGCTGCTGCGAGGCAACAACGGCACCGGCAAATCGAAGGTGCTCGCCCTCACCCTGCCGTTCCTGCTGGACGGAGACCTCTCCGCCCGCCGTGTCGAGCCCGACGGCGACCCGGGCAAGCGCATGGAATGGAATCTGCTCCTGGGCGGCGAACACCCGCACCCGGAACGGCTCGGCTATACCTGGATCGAGTTCGGACGGCTCGACGAGACCACGGGCGATCCGCATTTCCGTACGCTCCTCTGCGGACTGAAGGCGGTCGCCGGGCGCGGCATCGCCCGCCACTGGTTCGGGGTGACGGACCAGCGCATCGGCGCCGGCCTCGACCTGCTCGACGCCACCGGAACGGCCCTGTCCAGGGACCGTCTCGCCGAGGCGGTCGCCGGACGCGGCATGGTCTACGACACCGCGAAGACCTACCGCCGAGCGGTCGACGAAGCGCTCTTCGGGCTCGGAGAGCGGCGCTACGGAGCACTGGTCGACCTGCTCATCCAGCTGCGCCAGCCGCAACTGTCCAAGCGGCCCAACGAAGCGGCCCTGTCCAGGGCACTGACCGAGGCGCTGCCGCCGATGGACCAGGCGGTCATCGCCGACGCGGCCGAAGCCTTCAGGTCGCTGGACGAGGAGAAGGAGGAACTGCGGGCGGCCCGCGAGGCGGAACAGGCGTCGTCGGCGTTCCTCGACCACTACCGGCGCTACGCCCGCATCGCCTCCCGGCGCCGGGCCCGCCTGCCCCGCAGCGAACACGCCCGCTACGAACACCTCCAGCGTGAACTCCTCAAAGCGCAGGCCGACCGCGAACAGGCCGTGACGGACCGGAAGGAGGCCGGGGAACGGGCGGCCGCACTCGACGAGCGGGCCGCGCGGCTGGCGGCCCAGGACGCCGCCCTGCGGACCGGCCCCGAGATGCGCGACGCCCGCGAGCTCGAACAGGCGGCGGCCGACGCCTCCCGTACGGCGGGAGAACGGACGCGCGCCGAGGAGGACCGCCGTACGGCGGCCGAGGCCCACACCCGTGCCCTCGGCCGGCTCACCACCGCCGGCCATCGGCGCACCGCGGCGCTCAAGGCGCTGGAGGACTTGCAGGACCGGGTCGACGAGACCGCCGCGACAGCCCGCCTCGACTCCCCCCGGACCCAGGGTGCCCCCGAGGCGGCCCTGCGCCGGGAGGCGGAGGAGGCGACAGCGCGACGACGGCGCGCCGTCGCGCATGTGGAGGAACTCGCCACCCGGGCCGAACGCGCCGAGGAGGCCCGCGGAGCGGCCGGGCTGCGCGCCGACGAGGCCGACGAAGAGGTCGTGCACAGCGGCGAGCGGCTGGCCGAGGCCGAGGAGAACGCCGCCGGGGCGGGGCGCGCACTGATCGCGGACGTGCGGGAACACCTGTCCCGTTGCGCGGAGTTGCGCCTGCCGGACCTCCCCGGGATCCTCGACGCGGTCCAGAGCTGGGTGAGCGGTCTGGACGGCCCCCACCCGGCGCTCGCGGCGGCGGCCGGGACCCATCGCGCCTTCGCCTCCGAACTGGCAGACCGAGCGGCCGACCTGGCCCACCGGGAGGCGGGACGGGCGGACCGGCAGCGCCTCGCGGTCGAGGAGCTGGCAGAACGCGAAAGGGGCGGGCAGCGCGGCCCGTCGGCTCCGTACACCCGCACGCCCCATGTCCGGGAGCGGGGTCCCGGCGCCCCGCTGTGGCGGCTCGTCGACTTCCGGCCCCATGTCACCGAAGCCGAACGCGCGGGACTGGAAGCCGCGTTGGAGGCGTCGGGACTCCTCGACGCCTGGGTGCGGCCGGACGGTTCCGCGGTGGCGGCGGACGGCCACGACGTGTTGCTCGACCCGGCCGACCCGTTCGGCGGAGCCGGCCTCGACCACGCGCTGTGCCCGGCCGTCGACCACACGGACACGGGGGCCGCCGCCGTGGGGGAGCGGACGGTCGGACGCGTGCTCGCCGCGATCGGGCTGGCCGGACAGGACGGCGGCGGGCCCGGGACGACCCCCTGGGGCGTCGAGGGCAACGACACCTGGGTCTCCGTGCACGGCAGCTTCCGCGTCGGCGCGCTGACCGGCAGCTGGGCCAAGGACTGCGCCCAGTACGTGGGCGAGGAGGCCCGGGAGCAGGCACGCCGGGCCCGGATCGGTCAACTGCGCATCGAAATCGGCGCTTTGGAGGTCGAGCGGGAGCAACTGGCCCAGGAGCAGCGCGTTGTCGCCGAGCGTCGCCGCGTCCTCGATGCCGAACTCGCCGCGGTGCCCGGCGACGACACCCTGCGACTGGCCCACGCGCGCGTCACCGCCGCGGCCGACGCCGCCCACCGGGCCCGTGCCCGGCACCGTGAGCGGATGGCGGACCTGGCCCGCGCGGACGCGGCCGCACACCGGGCCACAGCCGAACTCACCGAGACCGCGGCCGACATGAATCTCCCCGCCGACCGGGCCGGACTGGGTGCCGTGCTCCAGGCGCTCGCCGACCGCACCGCCCTTCTCGCGGCGCTCTGGCCGGCGTTGAGAGAACGCGCGGAGGCCGAGCACGCCGTCGCAGGCGAACAGGCGGAGACCGAACGGGCCGAGCTCCGGGTCCACGAACTCGCGGAGCGCACGGCGGAGGCGACCCGGCTCGCCGCCGCCGCGGACGAGCACCTCACCACCCTCCGCTCCACGGTCGGAGCGGCCGTCGCCGACCTCCAGCGGCGACTGGAGGCGACGACGGCGGCCGCACATGACTGCGGGAGCGAGCGAAGGCGGGCCCAGGAGGACATCGGCGAGGCGGACCGGCGCGCCAGCCACGCCGAGGGACGCATCGAGCAGCTCGGCGAGGGCGTCACGGAAGCGACCGCCGCCCGCGAGCGGGCCGTCGCGGCCCTGCAGCGGTTCGCCTCGACGGGACTGCTCATGGTCGCCCTTCCCGACACCGTCGTACCCGACGGCGACGGTGGGGTGTGGGCGGCGACCCCGGCCGTCAACCTCGCCCGCGCCATCGAGTCCCAACTGTCCGCCACCGACGACTCGGACGCGGCCTGGGAGCGCGTACAGAAGCGGCTGAGCGAGGAGTTCAGCAGACTCCAGGACGCGCTGTCCCGGCACGGACACACCGCGACGGCCCGGACGGGCGAGGACGGCATGCGGGTCGACATCGTCTACCAGGGCCGCGAACGCGCCGTCCCTGAACTCGCCGAAGCCCTTTCCGCCGAGGTCGCCGAACTGACCCGCATCCTGTCCGCGCACGAACGCGAGATCCTGCAGACCCATCTGATCACCGAGGTCGCCGGCACGCTTCAGGAACTGATCGGTGCCGCCGAACGGCAGGTGCGCGCCATGAACAAGGAGCTGGAGGAGCGCCCGACCTCGACGGGGATGAAGCTGCGGCTGGTCTGGCGGTCGTCCCGCCGGGCCCCGCAGGGACTGGCCGCGGCCCGTGAACGGCTGCGTCAGTCCGCCGACGCCTGGTCACCGCGGGACAGGGACGCGGTCGGCGCGTTCCTTCAGGAGCAGATCGCGCGCCGCCAGGCCGACGACAGCACCGGCAGCTGGCTGGAGGATCTCACCGCGGCCCTCGACTACCGCGCCTGGCACGAGTTCGGCGTCGAACGCCACCAGCACGGCAAGTGGGTACCGGCCACCGGGCCCGCCTCCGGCGGCGAGCGGGTACTCGCGGCGTCCGTGCCCCTCTTCGCCGCGGCGTCCTCCCACTACGCGAGCGCGGGCGGCGCCCACGCGCCGCGCCTGGTCACCCTGGACGAGGCGTTCGCCGGAGTGGACGACGACTCGCGCGCCAAGTGCCTCGGTCTGCTGCGCGCGTTCGACCTCGATGTCGTCATGACCAGCGAACGGGAATGGGCCTGTTACCCGCAGGTGCCCGGGATCGCCATCGCCCAGCTCTCCCGTGTCGACGACATCGCCGCCGTCCTGGTGACCCGGTGGGAGTGGGACGGCCGCGACCGGCGGCGCGGCGCGGAGCCCGACGGACGGGTGAACACTCCGGGGGAGCTCTCGCCTGCCGTCGGCCCGGCGAAGGCGCCGGGCGGAGCTGGAGTCGGGGCCGCAGGTGGAGCCGGGGGCGGTGCCCCGGGCAGCGTCGCGGTCGAGGCCATGGGTGGTGCGATGGCGCCGTCCGCCGGGCAGGGGTGGGACGCCGCCGTGGGCGGCACCGGAGACCGGGAGTCTCCGTGGACATGAACCCTCCCGTGCCGCCGTCCTCGACCACCGGGAGTCCGCCAGGGACGGACCGGCCGACGCGACTGGCGCGGCCGGACCGAGCGGATCGACCGGATCGGGCGGATCGACCGGATCGAGGGGATCGGCCGGATCGAGCGGTCGTGCCTCGGGATCCGGTGGGGTCGGCGAACGAGGCGGATGTCGTGGAGGCCGTGGAGGCCGTGGAGGCCGTGGAGGCCGTGCCACCCACGGCACCTCAGGCCGTCGAGCCGGCCGATGCCGAACGCCTCGGACGGCTGCTCGGCGATCCCGGCCTGGCCTGGCTCGTGGAACGGGCCCGGCAACGGATGGCACGCGGTCGCGCGCTCACCGGCCCGGTCACCCTGTCCCACCCCGATGAATCCCAACGCCGGGCCGTCGAAAGCCTGTTGGGCCGGGCACCGCAGGCCGGACGCTCCCTGACCGTTCGCCTCGACACGGTGGACGTGATCCTGCGCCGCTCCGGTGCCTGCCGGGACGGACTGGCGGCCGCTGTCGTGACCCTCACCGGCCCCGTCACGCCGCGCGCCGAGGCGCGCGACACGGAGGCCCGGGCATGGGAAGAGGCCTACGCCCCGCTGGGCACCCTCGGCGCGGAACTCGCCGACTGGGTGGAACGGATTCGCAGGGACGGGCTCGTACGGCGGCTCGCGCACACGCCGGAAGCCGCCGGCTCCCTGGTGGAGGCCGCGGTGCGGGCGCTGCGCTCGCTTCCCGTCGTACCTCCGACGTCACGCGCGACATTCGCGGCGCGGAACCTCTCGGGCGCGCATGCCCTGGACGAGGGGACACCGCTCGCCGCTCTCGTGCTGTCGGGCCTGCGTTCCCTCACGGGATTCCCCGACGGCGCCGGTGCCCAGTGGCGACGGGAAGCGTGGGCGTCGGCCGGTCTGCTCAAGGACGACGTGTCATCGACGGTCCTCTGTCTCAACCTGCGGGGCACCCCGTCCCTCGACTGGATGGCCGATGCCGGTGAACCCGCTGTCCTCACCTTGCGCTTCCTCACCCGTCACCCGCGGGCTCCCGCCGTCCCGGAGACGGGAACCGTCCACGTCTGCGAGAACCCGGCCGTGCTGTCCGCCGCAGCCGACACGTTCGGCCCGGCCTGCCCGCCCATGGTGTGCATCCAAGGTCAGCCCTCGGCCGCCGCGCTCACCCTGCTGCGCGGCCTGACCACCCAGGGAGCGGGCCTTCGCTATCACGGAGACTTCGACTGGGGCGGTGTGCGGATCGCCACGACACTCCGGCGCAGTGTCCCCTGGCTGCCGTGGCGCTACACGGCCGCCCACTACCGGGCGGCGGCGGCCGGGTTGGGCCCGTCAGCCCAGGCGCTGACGGGCCCGCCCGCCGTCACCCCTTGGGATCCCGCACTGGCCGTCGCCCTCGCCGAACTCGGGGTCCGGGTCGAGGAGGAGGTGGTACTCGACGCGTTGCTTTCCGACTTGGAGCGGCAGGGGTGCTGAGGGGCGGGGCGGGGCACCGAGCGGCAGGGGCACTGACGGACAGAAGCGCTGAGTCACGGGAACCGGCGCGGGCGTGGGCGCGGGCGCTCACGGATCCTGCGGCCAAGGCGCCCGACCCAGTGCGAGCTGCTGGGTCCATTTCCGAGACCCTCGTATGCTGGACGTGTGAGGCGGACTTCTTTTGCGAACTGGCCCTGTTCCATCGCGCGCACGATGGATCTGCTCGGCGACTGGTGGACGCCACTGGTGCTGCGGGAGGCGTTCTACGGGATCAAGCGGTTCGACGCGTTCCAGCAGGAGCTCGGCATCGCGCGCAACACGCTGACCGACCGGCTCCGCCGACTGGTCGACGAGGGGCTCATGGAGAAGCGGGCCTATCAGACGGATCCGGTGCGGTACGACTACGTGCTCACCGAGATGGGCCGGGACTTCTTCGGGGTGCTGGCCGCCATGAACAGCTGGGGCAACCGGTGGCTGAGCGGTGAGCAGGGGCCGCCGGTCGTCTTCCACCACGACCGCTGCGGGCGCGAGAGCGACGCCGCGGTGGTGTGCGCCGACTGCGGTGAGCCGATGAAGGCCGAGGACACCCATCCGCGGCTCGGCCCCGGCTACCCGCCCCAGCTCGCCGGACGCCCGGAGATTCGGAAGCGTTTCACCGCCTGAACGCGGGATCGTTTGCGGCTTCCGCATCCATCCGCTTCCCGCTTCGCGCGCTTCCCGCCCCGCTCCGCTTCCCGCCTCCGCTCCGTCCCGCCCTGCTTCGGCTTCCGTTTCCGTTTCGACTTCCGTTTCGACTTCCGCTCCCGGCCGGTGTGTCGGGAGCGGTTTTCCTTGACAGGTCAGTCTATCTACGCAACTCTCAAGGTCAGGGGCCTGGAGCAAGGTGTTCCCTGGGAGACGAGAGGAAGGCCGGAGACCCATGGAGTGGACGGGCGCGCGCTACGCGGACCAGCCGACGGTCGATGTGCGGATACGGATCGACGCTCCACCGCGACGCGTGTGGGAGCTCGTGTCCGACATCCATCTGATGCCGGAGCTGAGCGCGGAGCTCCAGTCGGTCGAGTGGCTCGACGGCGCGACGGGACCGGCTGTCGGCGCCCGCTTCGTCGGGCGCAGCGGACACGAGTCGCTGGGGGAGTGGGAGACCACCTCGTACGTGGTGGAGTGCGAGCCGTACCGGGCGTTCGCCTGGGCGGTCGAGGACCCCGAACACCCCAGCGCTGTCTGGCGGTTCGGCCTGGAGGAGACGGACGGCGGCACCGAGCTGACCCAGTGGATGCGGATGGGGCCCGGCCGTTCCGGGCTCTCCTTCGCGATCGACCGGATGCCGGAGAAGGAGCAGAAGATCGTGTTCGTACGACTGCGGGAGTTCGAGCGGAGCATGACGGACACCGTCGCGGCGATCCGGAAGCTGGCCGAGAGCGCGGAAGGGACGGGTGCGTGATGCGTACCTCCACGACGATCGAGGCGTCGTCGGGCGACTGGCGGGAGACCGTCGACTTCGTGGTCGAGGCCGAGAAGCTCGGGATGGACATCTGCTGGGTGGCGGAGGCCTGGGGCTCCGAAGCCCCTTCTCCGCTGGGCTACTTGGCGGCGCGGACCGAGCGGATGCTGCTCGGCTCCGGGATCATCCAGCTCGGGACCCGCACCCCGGCGGCCATCGCCCGCGCCGCGATCACGCTCTCCAACATCTCCGGTGGGCGCTTCCTTCTCGGCCTCGGTCCGTCCGGCCCCCAGGTCATCGAGGGGCTGCACGGCGTGCCGTTCGCGCGACCGCTGTCCCGGATGCGGGAGACCGTGGAGATCGTCCGGCAGGCGGTCTCCGGGGAGAAACTCTCGTACGAGGGAAGGGAGTTCACGATCCCACTGCCCGGCGGCGAGGCGCGGCCCATGAGGATGTCCATGCGCGCCGAACACGACCTGCCCGTCTATCTCGCCACGCTCTCACCGAAGATGCTGCGGCTGACGGGGGAGGTGGCGGACGGCTGGCTGGGCACCAGCTTCGTGCCCGAGGGCGCCAAGGAGGCGTACTTCGACCACCTGGACTCGGGCCTCGCGGTGGCGGGCCGAAGCCGTGCCGACCTCGATGTCTGCCAGGGCGCCGAAGTGGCCTTCGCCGAGGACGAGGGCGCGCTGCGCGCCATGGTCGCGGGCCGGAAGAAGGAACTCGCCTTCAGCCTGGGCGGGATGGGCTCCGCCACCACCAACTTCTACAACGCCGCCTACAGCAGGCAGGGTTGGGCGGAGATCGCAGCCGAGATCCATGAGCGCTGGCAGGCCGGGGACCGGGACGGCGCCGCGGAACTCGTGACCGACGAGATGGTCCTCGGCACGACCCTGATCGGCACCGAGGACATGGTTCGCGAACGGCTCCGGGTCTGGCGCGCCGCCGGAGTCGACACGGTGCGCCTCTACCCCGCGGGCGAGACCCTCGACGAGCGGCTCGCGACACTGGGACGTGCACTGGATCTCGTATCCGCCGAGAATCCGGTCACGGCCGAGAAGCCGACTACCGGCGAGAAGCCGGCCGCGGTCCATTAGCCGGTCGTGGTCCAGAAGCCTGTCACCTTCGGAGAGTCCGGCTGACGGGCAGCGGGCTCTGACGGGCGGCGTGCCCTGACGGGCCCGTGCTCGGGACCGACGCGGCTTGCTCCATCAGGGGCGACCGCGTCCGTCGCTCGGTCCGTGTTCCACGGCTGTCGGCCTGATCGGAGGCGGGCAACCCCGCGTGCCCGGCCCGACGGCCCCGGGAAGCCGACCGGGCGGCGGTCGGCCGTCACCCGGGCGGCGGAACCCCCGTGGCGGGGGAGGGCGCGGTGGGCGGACGCTCGAACTCCCCGGTGCTTCCGGCACGGGGACGGCCAGCGGCCGACAGCGCATCGAGGTGGTCGAGCATGAGCCAGGATTCTTCGAAGCCTCCGAGCCCCCCGCCCGGCAGTGGCACGGGATCCCAGCCGAGCGGCGGCGACATGCCGCTGTGGGGAGACCAGTGGTCCGGTGCCGCGCCCGCCGCCGGAGGCATGGGGCCGCCGCCCTCGGGCAACAGCGCCTGGGCGGCCGGCGGTGCCACCTTCGCGGGTGTGCTCCTGCTGGTGAACGGCGCTCTCAACATTCTCCAGGGCATCTCCGCGATCGCCAAGGACGACGTGTACGCGCGCGTGCACGACTACGTCTACCGCATCAACCTCACCGGCTGGGGCTGGATCCTGCTGATCCTCGGCGCGGTCGCCGTCGTCACCGGCTGGGGGATCCTCAAGGACGCCGGGTGGGCCCGTGTCACGGGTATCGTGCTGGCCTCGCTGAGCATGCTCTTCCAGTTCATGTTCCTGCCGTACGCGCCGATCTGGTCGGTCATCATGATCGCCATCGATGTCTTCATCATCTGGGCACTGGCCTCGTACCGGCCCGACGCCCGGCAGCCGCGCTGACGCACCCCTTTCATCCCGTCGCCGAACGAGCGCCGCCGAGAAGGGGGCTGTCGTATGCCGTCGAACCCCATGAACCGCATGAAGCACACGAAGCGCATGAGTCGCATGAGTCGCACGAACCGCACCGAGCGGAACGAGATGCGCCATGGATGACGTGAGCGACCGGAAACGGGCAGACACGATCAGCGATCCGGAGGCGACGTGAGCGCCGGTGATGTGAACGGCGGCGGCGGTGCGAGCGGCGGCGGCGCACAGGAGATCGCCGATCTGCGGGCCCGGGTCGCCGAACTGGAGCGGCGTCGGCCGAGGGTCGAGCACCACCGCGTCCGATCGTCCTTCGCGGTCGTGCTGATCCTCCTCGCGGCCTTGCTCACCCCGTTGAGCGCCGTGTCGGCCTGGACGAGCGACCTGATCGGGAACACCGATCGCTACGTGGCCACCATGAAGCCACTGGCCTCCGACCCGGACGTCCAGAACGCCGTCGCGAACCGGGTGACCGCCGCGGTGATGCAACACATCGACGTCCAGACGCTGCTCGAGTCGGTGGCACCCGCCGACCGGCCCCGGCTGACCAAGGTGCTGGGACCGCTGAGCGGCCCGATCACCAGTGGCCTCACAGACTTCGTGCACACCGTGGCACTGAGGTTCGTCAGCAGCGACGCGTTCGCCACCCTGTGGACGGAGCTGAACAGGAGGGCCCATGCCGCCGTCGACAAGGCGTTGACCGGAAGCGGCGGGGGAGCGGTGAAGCTCACCAACGACGCCGTGGTCATCGACCTCGCCCCCGTCATCGACCAGGTGAAGCAGTCGCTCGTCGACCAGGGACTCGGCGTGGCCGCGAAGATCCCCGAGGTGCACACCGACTTCACGGTGATGACCTCCAAGTCCATCGGCAAGGCCAAGAAGATCTACCGGCTGCTCGAGGTTGTCGGGTTCTGGCTGCCGGTACTGACCCTTCTGCTGGCGGCCGGCGGTGTGCTGCTCGCCGTCCGCAGACGCCGTGCCCTCGTCACGGCCGCGCTCGCCGTGGCGGCCGGGGCCGCTGTCCTCGGCATCGCGCTCTGGATCTTCCGCGCGCTCTATCTCGACAGCTTGCCGTCGAGTGTCTCCCAGCCCGCCGCCGGGTCGGTCTTCGACATCCTGGTGCGCTACCTGCGGACGGCAGTACGGATGGTGATCACCCTCGGCATCGTCGTGGCCCTGGCGGCCTGGCTGACCGGCAGTGGCCGGGCGGCCTCGCGGGTCCTGGCCGCCTGGACCGGCGGCATCGGTGCCGTGCGCACCGCGACGGGGTTCGACCTCGGAGCGGTCGGCGCGTGGGTGCACCGGGTCAAGACATGGCTGAACTGGACCGTGGTCGTGGTCGCCGCCGCCATCCTGCTGGTCTGGAGCTACCCCACGGCCGCGGTCACCATCTGGATCGCCGTGCTGGCCCTGCTGGCCCTGGCGGTGGTCGAGTTCCTCGACGACGACGGCACCCCGCACCTGACCGGATCCGCCGACGGACCCGGCGGGACCTACGGCCAAGAGTCCGGCCTGACCGGCTGATGGCCATGGCAGGGTCTGAACGTTCGATGGTGGCAGCTCGGTCTGAACGTTCGAGGGCCACAAGCCCGGCCCGGTCTGACCGTTCGACGGCCATGGGCCAGGTCTGACCGTTCGATGGTCACGGGCTCGGTCTGACCGGCGGTGTGACCGGCGGTCGGCCCGGGCCCGAAAGCCCGGTCGCGCCCGCGAGTTGACGGTCGGTTCGGTGGCCGACCTGTGCCTGCTGCACGTACCCCTGCGGGAGGCGCTCGACACGCTGTCCGCCGACGCGGTCCGTGCCACCTTCGTCGGCGGACGCCGGATCGGTCCGCGGTCGAATGCACCTGACAGATCACCGACCTCGGGCTATGCTCCCCGCGATGATGACTCCCTCTGAAATCAGATCGGGGGACCCGTCCGCGCAAGGTGAGTGCTGATGCTCACTCGAACCGCGTACGAGGATTCCCTCCTCTCCTTCTGGCCGCGCGTGCGTGACTACGCCGTGCCGCCCACCATGATCGAGACCGCGACCGCTCGCCGTCGCTGCGGGGACTGGGCGGGGGCGTGCACCGCCGCAGGCTTCGACATCGACCTCGATCTGCGTTCCCTGGCACGCACGCACGGTCGCGCACTGGTGTCCCAAGTCCGTGCCGATCTACGCTATTTGGCGCCCGACCTGCTGCGCTGGCACATGCCGAGAGTCACCCCCGACGGGCTGCTGCGCCCCGGCCTCACCAGCACGCTGGCCCGGTACGAACGTGCCGGGTCCGACGGCATGCACCCGGTGCACCTCGTGGTCCGCACCCCGCCGGCCTGGGCGGACGGCGGCCAGCGGATCAGTCTCGCCCTGTGGGACGGAACTCACGGCGGATCCCACGACCGGTTCTCCTTCGACACCGGAGCCCGCCGCCATCCGCACCCCCGTCCCAGCCGGCGCTACCGCTTCGACCTGCACCGCCATCTGTGGGACACGCGCAGGACCGATGAACTGCGGGTCCGCTCCGGGGCCGACCGGCCTACGGGCGACACCCGTCCGTGGGACGCGGATCCACCGGAACCGTTGCCCCAGGACCTCGGCTGCGCCGTCGACCGGTGGGCGGCCGAGGCGGCGATCCTGCTCCAGGACGAGGGGCGGACGACCGGCACCGTGACCGTGCGGCTCGGTACCCGGCAGTGGCTGCACCTGGAGCTGCTCCCTGGCCCGGCAGGCGTCGAGCGGCCCACCCTGCGGATCGCCGCCGCGCCCGCCGACGGCAGCGTTCCCTCGGTGCCGGTCCTGCCCGACGCCGCGACCTGGGTGCTGCCCGACCTGGCACTCGTCCGTGCCGGCGCGATCGAGGCCGAGCGGCTGCATCCGCTGGTCGCCTCGGCGTTGGTACCGGAACACACCCCCGCCGCGTACACCGGGAACGCGGACCCGGCGGGACAACCGCGCCTCGTGGAATGCCGGGGAGCCCGGCACCGGATCGGTCTGGTCGACGGCGTACTCGCGGCGCTCGACCACGCCCCGGCCGAGATCCGCCGGGAAGAGCTGCTGGTCGCACTGACGGGCACACCGCTTCCCTGCCTCCAGGCCATCGACGAGGCGCACCGGCAGCCGCACTGCCTGTCCGGAGTGCGGGAACGTCTGCGTCACGGAGACACCGCCGGTGCGCTGGCCGTCGTCGAGGGGCTGCTCGGCCCCGACGCGGTGCTGCGCAGCGGCGACCTGCAGGACGAACTCCAGGCGGCCGCGTTGCGCCGCGTCACCTACGGACTGTTCAGGGCGGGCCTGACCGGCCCCGGGCCCGACCGTCTTCGCCCGGGGCCCGCCCGCCCCCGTAACCACCGTTCCCGCCCGCGTGACACGACCGGCCGCTGACCGCTTGTCGACCACTGGCCGCTTGTCGGCCGCTGACCGTTCGTCGACCACTGACCACTGACCGCTGACCGCTCGGCAACCGGTCGCTCGTCGACCGCTCGCTGAAAGCCAGTTGACCGCCCCGGGGGTCCACGCCCCCACGCCCACGCGGCCCACCACGAACCCAAAGGTGATCAATCATGCCCACACGCACCCCGCTTGCCGAAGCCGATGCCCTCGTCGACTCGGCCCATGACTCCCAACTCGACGTAGCGGAAGCGCTGTTGATGCTGCTCCGCGACACCGGCACCGAACCGCGCCCCGACAGCCAACTGGAGGCCCTGACCCTCGCCGTCGCCGCCGACCTGCCCGTACTCCTGTGGGGCCAGCCGGGGATCGGCAAGACCGCGGCCCTGACCCAGCTCGCCGAAACCCTGGACCTGCCGCTGACCACCGTGATCGCCAGCGTCCACGAGCCGTCCGACTTCTCGGGGTTGCCCGTTCTCGGCGACGACCCCGCCGAACAGGGCGTACCCATGGCCCCGCCGGACTGGGCGGTGCGACTCGTGCGCACCGGCCGGGGGCTGCTGTTCCTGGACGAACTGTCCACCGCGCCCCCGGCAGTTCAGGCGGCCCTGCTCCGTCTCGTCCTGGAGCGGCGCATCGGAACGCTTCAACTGCCGCCCGGTGTAAGGATCGTGGCCGCCGCGAACCCGCGCGCCTCCGCGGCCGACGGCTGGGAACTGAGCCCGCCACTGGCCAACCGGTTCGTCCATCTCCAGTGGGCCCACGACCACGAGGTCGTCGTGCGCGGACTCGGCGGCACCTGGCCGCGCGCCACCCTGCCACGGCTCGACCCGCGGAAACTGCCCCAGGCCGTGGACTTCGCCCGCCGAGCGGTGTGCGGGCTCCTCACCGCCCGCCCCGGACTCGTCCACCGGCTGCCCAGCAGCGAGACCCGCCGGGGCGGTGCCTGGCCCTCACCCCGGAGCTGGGAGATGACCCTGAACCTGATCGCCTTCGCGACCGCCGCCGGCTCCTCCCGGGAGGTGCTCTCGCTGCTCGTCAGAGGCGCGGTGGGGGACGGCCCGGGACTGGAACTGCTGGCGAGCGTGGACCGGATGGACCTGCCCGACCCCGAGACCCTGCTCGCCGACCCGGCGGCTGCCGTCCTGCCCGAACGGGGAGATCTGCGCCAGGCCGTCCTCGACGGCGTGGTGGCCGCGGTCCGCGAGCGGCCCGAGAAGGCCCGCTGGGACGCCGCCTGGGCCCTGCTCGTCCGGGCGCTGGACACCGGCGCCCCGGACCTGGTGGTCGTTCCCGCGACCACACTCGCGACGCTGCGCCGGGAGCACTGGGACGTCCCCGCGTCCATCGAGCGGCTGGCCGGAGCGGTGACGCTGTCCCGGCGCGCCGACGATGCGGCGGCCCGCACCGCGGTCGCCGGCAGGGCGGGACGATGACGGCGGGCGCGCCGGGGGCTCTGGACCTCGAAAAACTCTATGCCGCCCGCCTGCACGCGGCGAGGGTCCGGCCCTACCTGGCGACGGCGCTGTTCGCTCTGCACACCGTCGAGTCCCGGTGGGTGCCGACGATGGCCGTCGACCGGTACTGGCGGTGCTACGTCTCGCCGGGGTTCGTGGACCGCACGCCCGTCGAGGATCTGGCCGGCGTCTGGGTGCACGAGGTCTCGCACCTGCTGCGCGACCACCACGGCCGCAGCGAACGGGTCGCCCGCGAACGCGGACTCACCGGCCCGGGGGAACGGCTGCGGATGAACATCGCCGCCGACTGCGAGATCAACGACGACGCGTTCGGCGAAGGGCTCGTCCGGCCCGAGGGCGCCGTCACGCCGCAGTTCCTGCAACTGCCCCCGGGGGAACTCATGGAGGACTATCTCCGCCAGTTCCGGCTCGGGCCGCGCACGCAGAGTCTGGCCTGGCTGGACTGCGGCAGTGGCGCCGACGGACGCGAACGGGAGTGGGACCTCGGTCCGGACGGCGCACACGGTCTCAGCGCGCAGGAGCGCGACGCGGTCCGGTTCCGGGTGGCACAGGGCATCAAGGCCCGCCCCGGGAAGAGTCCGGCGCGATGGCAGCGGTGGGCGGAGGAGGCCTTCCACCAGCCGCAGCCGTGGCGGGAGTTGCTGGGGGCCGCGGTCCGCTCCGCGGCCTCGGGTCCCGGCGCGGGTGAGGACTACACCTACGGCCGGCCGTCGCGGCGTTCGGCCGGTGTGCCCGGCGTCGTCCTGCCGAGCCTGCGCCGCAGACCGCCGCGGGTCTCGGTGGTCATCGACACGTCCGGGTCGGTCAGCGACGCGGAGCTGGGCAGCGCGCTCCTGGAGGTCTCCGCCATCTCCCGTGCCGTGGGCGGCCGTCGCGACCTGATCACCGTGGTGTCGTGCGACGCGGCGGCCGGGATCGCGCACCCCCTGTGCCGTGCCGAGGGCATTGCGCTCCTGGGCGGTGGCGGTACGGACCTCCGCTCGGGATTCACCGCGGCGCTACGGGCCCGGCCGCGCCCCGACGTCGTCGTGGTCCTGACCGACGGACAGACCCCCTGGCCGGAAACGCGGCCCCCGTGCCGGACGGTCGTGGGACTCTTCCCGCGCGGGGGTTCGGACGACTCATGGGACGAGGACGATCCCGACTACGTCCCCGACGCACCGCCCGCCTGGGCGCGCGTGGTCGAGATCGGGTCGGTTCCGGCGGCCCGGTGAACCCCTCGGAGCGGCCCGGACCCAGGACGGTGAGCGGGGGCGGATCCTGCCGCACGACGGACCGCACGACGGACCGCACGACGGACCGCACGACGGACCGCACGACGGACCGCACGACGGACCGCACGACGGGTCGTAGGGGCTTGGCCGGCAGGGCGGTTCGGGCAACTCCGTTCGTACGTACGCCCATTCGGCCGAGCTCGGATCGCACGGTCGGGCATGCCCTACACGCTGTACCCCCCGTCCACCCCCAGCGCCTGCCCGGTGATGAAGCCCGCGCGGTCCGAGGCCAGGAACGCGACGGCCTCGGCGACGTCCCTCGCGGTGCCGAAGCGGCGCAGCGGGGTGTTGCGGCGGGTGATCTCCAGTGCCGTGTCGTCGAGTTCGCCGGAATCGATCAGACGGGCGGCGATGCCGTCGGTCAGCATGCCGGGTCCGACGCAGTTCACCCGGACCCCGTAGCGCCCCTCCTCGGCGGCCAGGGCGCGGGCGACCGCCTCGACCGCCCCCTTGGGGCCCGAGGAGAGCCCGTCGCGGACGGGGAACCGGCGGGTGGCCACGGTGGTGACGGCGACGACACTGCCCCGGCTCTCCCGCAGCAGGGGCAGCGCGGGATGCACCAGATTGAAGAACGCTCCCGCGTCCGCGTCGAGTTGGGCGCGGAACCGGCTCGGCGTGACACTGCTCAGGTGCACCATCGGCACGTGCGGGCCCGCCGCGTGGACGAGGGTGTGCAGTCCGCCGAGCGCCGCGGCCGTCTCGGACACGGCGGCGGCGACGGCCTCCTCCTCGGCCAAGTCGAGGCGCAGTGCCGTGACATGGCGGCCCTGCTCCGCGAACTCCTCCGCGATCTCCGCGGTGAGCGCGTCGGCGGCTGCCTCGCTGGAGCGATAGGTGAACGCCACGTCGCTGCCCCGCTCGGCCAGCATCCGTACGATCGCCGCGCCGATACCGCCGGTGCCGCCCGCGACGAACGCGACACCCTTCCGGTGCGAGAAATCCGACGTCTTCGACATCGACATCACAGTCCCAGGGATTTGGCGATGATGACCTTCATGACCTCGCTGGTCCCGGCGTGGATCCGGGTGATGCGCGCGTCCGCGTACAGCCGGGCGACGGGGTATTCCAGCATGTATCCGTACCCGCGAACAGGTGCAGGCACCGATCCACCGCCCGCGCGCGCATCGAGGCGGCGGGGCGGAGTGCTCAGGGCTGGGCCGGCATCAGGTGGAGGTCCGTGCTCGACAGGGTCATCGGTGACGCAGAGACGGCGCGCAGACGGATGCGTACGCCGGCCCGGGGGAGCTGGAACACCCCGTCGGGGGGCCGGAGTTCATACCGGCCGAAGGCATGGCCGGCCAGCGTGGCGGGGCCGGACGTCACCGACCAGTAGCGGCTCATGCCCTGGCCCGTGGTCACCGTGAAGTGCGGACTCAGCGCCGCGGTACCGAGGTTGGTGACGCCGATGCTGAGGCCGGTCACCGTGCGGGCGGTGCGGCGCGCGTCGACGACCTGCATGCGCAACGGCGGTGCCCCGGTGGCCGCCAGGCCCACCGCCGCCGCGGTCGGAACCAGCAGCAGGGTGACCGCGGCCACCTGGGCCCCGCGCCGGTGCAGGCCGCGCAGGAAGGCGGGGCGGGGCTGCCACGCGGTTCTGAAGGACTGCCAGGGCGCGGTGATCGCCGCGGCCACCCACAGCGGCGTCATCATCAGGTAGTAGCCGTCCTGCGATCTGGTCGCCACGTAGAACGCGCACCAGGGCAGCACGGTCGCCGCCGGTCCCAGCCGTCGTACGAACAGCACGAAAAGCGCCAGCAGAGCCGCGGCCAGCAGCAGACTCGCGTGCGCGTACCAGGCGAGGCGGTCGCTGCCGTCGGTGAAGTACAGCGAGATGCCGACCAGGCCCTGTCCGTGGATGTCCGCGTTCTGGGTGAGCGGCAGCGCGATCCCCGAGAGCCAGGCGCGCGGCTCGCTGACGATGAAGTACGCGTTGATCAGCAGCCAAGTGGTGGCGGCGATGCCGACGATCCGCCCCACCGCGATCGCCGCCGCGCGCGCTCCGAGGTCCCCGCGGCGCAGCGCGTACACCCCGGCCAGCAGGAACGGCGTGAGGAACCAGGGGAGTTGCTGTGCCGCGCAGGCCGCTCCGAGGCAGGCCGCCCGCGCGATGTCGGCGCGTCCGCCGCCGCCCATCCGCGGCCAGCCCACCGCCACCGGGATGAGCAGGGCGCAGGCGAGGATCGCCGGATAGCCGAGCCGCGCGTATGCCGGCAGCAGACCGAATCCGAGACAGGCCAGCGTCGCGGCGGAACGCCACGGAACCGGCAGCATCCGCCACATCACGACGGCGCCCGCGATCAGGGCTCCGGTGCTGACCATCACCGCGGCGGTCGCGCCGTGCCCGACCCACAGCAGCGGCGCGGTGAGCATCAGCGCGAGCGGTGGATAGCCGTACGTGAAGTCGTAACCGCCGTTCATCTTCGGGGTGAGGGCGATGCCGTGGCCGAAGAGCCAGGGCCACGGACGGTCGTAGACCTGGTGACCGGCGAGGAACTCGTGGGCGGCCTGGGTGGTGAGGAGCGACTCGTCGCTGCCCTGGTGGTTCATGACCAGCCCGCACACGGCGAGCGTCAGCGCGGTCACGAGGACGCAGAGGTCGAGCCGTGCCAGCGAGCGTCCCCGGCGCACCACGAGGGTCAGTACGCCCGTGACCAGGATCGAGGCGTAGCAGAGCGAGACGATCGCGGCCACGAGGAGGCGGTGGCTCGCGGCCTGCGCCCACAGTGGACGCGTACCGATGAAGAGGCTGATGTCGGCCAGGAGGGTCAGGACGCGGTGCCACTGTGCGGGCGTCTCGTCCGGGTTCCACCGTGCGAGCAGTCCGCCGGGCGAGGCCTGCGGGGAGGCCTGCCGGCGGGTGGGCGCCGGCTTGATTTCTGCCGAGTACACGCTGTGGGACGCTAGTTCCCGCAGGTGAGCGGCGCTCGACGGGACGTGAAGAGTCGGGTGTGAGGCGAGTAAGAGCACGCCCGCCGTCCGTCCGGCGCGTCAGGCGTTGGACAGCGACACCTCTGTGGACTTGATGAGCGCGACGACCTCGGAACCCGCCGAGAGGCCCAGTTCGGTGACCGCGTCCTTGGTGATCGCGGAGGTCAGCTCGCCGCCCTCGACCTGGACCTTGACGCGGGCCATGGCGCCACCCGTGGTGACGTCGGTGACCGTGCCCGGCAGCTGGTTCCGGATGCTCAGCCCGTTCACCGGACCGGTCGCGAGGGACACCTCCGTCGACTTGACCAGGGCCCGCACCGTGGAGCCGGAGACCAGGCCGAGCTCCTGTACGGCCTCCAGGGTGACGGCCGCGGTGATCTCCTGTCCGGCGTCGAGCCGGACCTTCACCGTCGCCATCACTTCACCGGGGGTGACGGAGGTGACGGTGCCGGGGAGTTGATTGCGGATGCTCAGGCTCATGGGGAGGCCTCGATTGCTGTGCGGCGTGATGGATATGGGCGTATATAAGTAGCTTGCCGCACGCGTCGTCTCCCCGTCCGGGTCGCGGGCCGTGTCGCTGTTGGGCCGAACGGGTGACCATGCGTAAGAATTGCCCGGTGCAGACTACGAGTGCGAGCCAGGACGGGGTGGATCGATGACCGGCCACGACGTCACCGATGAACAGTGGGAGGGGCTCGCCCAGGTCGTTCCGTTGCGCGGCCGGGACGCCTGGCCCTCGGCGGTCCGCCACCGGTCGATACCCGAGGCCGAGACCGAGACGAGGCGCCGTTTCGTGGTCCTGCGGGTCAATGTCTTCGCGGACGCCCGCGATGTCGCCGAGACGCTGATGTCCGGCATCCCCGTCCTCCTCGACCTGACCGGGGCGGAGACAGAGGTCGCCAAGCGGGTCCTGGACTTCAGTACGGGTGTGGTCTTCGGCCTCGCCAGCGGCATGCACCGGGTCGATCGGAACGTCTTCCTGCTGACGCCCCCGGGGACCGAGGTGCGGGGACTGATGGAAGGGGTGGGAGTCCCCGGACTCTGACTCCGGCTCTGACTCCGGCTCCGGCTCCGGCTCCGGCTCCGGATCGACTCTGGCACTGCATCGCAGGAAGGCCCCTGGGTGCAACGGCCGGACTTCCGGGCTGCCGGATCGGGCGGTTGTGTCCCCCGATCGTAGGAAGGTCCCCCGGGTGTAACGGTTCGCCTCGCGGTGGAGGCCTACCGTCCGCATATGACTCTGTCCTCGCCGGAAGCTCCCGCGGCGGCGGAGGCGCGCCCCGTCCGTCCGGGCGTCACCGAGCTGCGGCTCGCGGCCTTCGCCATCCATCGCCGTGTCCGGTTCCCGCTCGGACCGCTCACCCTCGTCACCGGCCCCAGCGGCAGCGGCAAGACGGCCGCCCTGCGGGCCTACGAGGCGCTGGCGCGGCTCGGTGCCGGTGACCGGCTCCGGGAGGTGTTCCCGGATCCGGTCACCTGTGTGCCCGAGCGGTCGCGGCCCGACGCCCAGCGCCGCCGCGGCTTCCGTATCGGCTGCACGGTGGACGGCCCCGAAGGCCCGGTCAGGCTCGATGTCGCCGTCCAGGCCGAACCGGAACTGCGCATCGTGGGTGAGCGGTTGTCGGCGGGCGGGCAGACCCTGCTGGAGACGGCGCTGCGCGACCCGGGCCGCCCGTCCGTCCAGGCGGCCTGGTACACCGGGGGTTCCTCCGCGGTGACCCGGGTCCCGCTTCCCGACGACCGCCTCGGCACCGCGCTGCTGCCCCTGCGCGTCGCGGGCCGCACCGCCGGGGAGTGCCAAGTCCTGGCAGCGGCCGAGCAGATGGTGCTCGCACTGCGTTCCGTCTACGTCTGCGATCCGAGCTCGAAATCCATGCGGGCTCCTGTTCCGCTCGGCTCCGGGCGGCTCCTGCGCGGCTGCGACAACCTCGCCGAAGTGCTGTGGCGCACAAGGTCGGAGTGCGGCCACCGCTACGCCCACCTGGTCACCGCGGTCCGCGCCGGCTGCGCGGGCACGGTCACGGACGTGCTGGCCGAGGTGCTGGGAGACGGCACCGTACGTGCACTCCTCGACCGCGGGGACGGCGTCCGTACTCCGCTCGGGCTGCTCGGGGACGGCGAGTTGAGGTATCTGGCGCTGGCCCTGGTGCTGCTCACCGGGCCGGGCGTCCTGGAGGTCGACCCGGCGGGCGAGGTTCCGGCCGCGTTCCAGTCGCTGACGGTCCTGGCCGATGGCCTCGACCGGGGGATGGACGCCCGGCAGACCCGAGAACTGGTGCGGCTGGCGGCGCGGATGTGCGAGCGCGGGCACATCCGGCTGATGGGCGCGGTGAGCGACGGGGCCCACGCGTTCGGGGCGACTGGGGCCGCGGTGGTAGACCTGACGCCGTGAGTGAACTGGACGTAGCGACGCTGCAGCGCAGACTGGCCGAGTTCGCGGCCGCGCGGAACTGGCAGCCGTACCACACCCCCAAGAACCTGGTCGCCGCCCTGAGTGTGGAGGCGTCCGAACTCGTCGAGATCTTCCAGTGGTTGACGCCGGAGGAGTCGGCCCGCGTCATGGACGACAAGGACACCGCGCACCGTGTGAGCGACGAGGTCGCGGACGTCCTCGCGTATCTGCTCCAGTTCTGCGAGGTGCTGGGCATCGACCCGCTCGCGGCCCTCGACGCGAAGATCGACCGGAACGAGCGGAGGTTCCCGGCACCGGGGAGTCCCTGACGGGTCGCCCATTCCCGCACCGGAGGGCCCCTGATTAGCCTTCCCGGCACCGGAGAACGCCCTGACGGGGTGACCGCCACACGACGCGAAAAGAGGAACCTGTTACTCTGGGTAGTCGTCAAGGTGCTCCGATGCGATTCCGTGTCCACAGATTTCGGGCTTCCTCTGGTTTTTCGTCTCAAGGGACTTCACTCTGGGTAGTGAACAAGGGAGTTCGGGCGGACGTGCGAGAGCGCGTCGGACAGACGGGGGCAGCGCATGGAAGCGGTGCGGCTCATCGTGGCGAGCAGACGTGCCCTGGCGGAGAGCGGCGACGCCCCGGAGGTGATGGCGGAGGCGTGGCAGGCACATTCACTGGCGCAGGCGATCGGCAGCCGCCTAGCCGTGTCCGGCCCCCCTGAACTCCGGGGCGAGGCACTTGGGTTGACCGAGCTGGCGGGCCGCGGCTGCGGAGTGCTGGGCAACCACGCCCTCGGAGTCGGTTCCTTACGAGCCGCCCAGCTCACGGAGTTGGGCGACGCGCGCGAGACTCTGCTCTGCCTCGGCGGCCTCCTGGCCGAGGTCGGCATAGCCCTGGTCGGTATCGCCTGCGCGGCGGACGACGAGGGGACCTACTGGCAGTGCATGGAGGCGATCGACGCTGCGGACGAGTCCCGGGACCGCGTCCTGGAAATGCTGAGACGGCTCGCGGTGCGGGACGAGAAGCGTGTGGTGGAACGGGATTCGGCTGCGGGGTAGGCGAGGTGGTCGAGCCCCGCCTTGCCGCATGTCGACCACCTCGCCGGGTGACGGCGGACGCACGTGCTCGTTCCGCACCGCCCCCGGAGGTGGCAGACGCCGGTGCACAGGGCGCTCGCCGTCTGACGTCGGGCCGGCCGGCCCACCCGCACCCGCTCTCGAACCCGCATCCCAGCCGGATGTCGGTGCCGAAGGTGGCCGTCGAGTCGAGGCTGCCGGTGCACAGGGCGCTCGCCGTCTGACGTCGGGCCGGCCGGCCCACCCGCACCCGCTCTCGAACCCGCACCCCAGCCGGACGTCGGCGCCGACCGCAGCCCCCGACGCGCGGTCCATGCCCCCGCAGCTGCGGCCCGATGCCCCGCCGAACCCACGGGCCGTACCCACGGCCCTCCGGCCGAAGCCGGCAGTGGTCGGCGAACCGGTCCGATCCCGCCCCGGCACGCCTCGCCCCACCGTTCACCCCAGCTGCGGCGTCACCTCGGAAGCGATCAAGTCCAGTTGGTCCAGATCCTCGAGGTCGAGCATCTGGAGGTACATCCGTTGCGAACCGACCGCCTGATACTGGGCGATCCGCTCGACGACCTCCGCCGGGGAGCCCGCGAGTCCATTGGCCTTCAGTTCGTCGACATCGCGGCCGATGGCGTCCGCCCGTCGCCGCACCTCGCTGTCGGTCCGCCCGACGCACGCCACCAGGGCGTTGGAATAGACGAGTTCGTCGGTCTTGCGCCCGGCCTGCTGCAAAGCCGCGCGCACCCGGCCGAACTGCGCCGCCGTGTCCGCGACCGAGGCGAAGGGGATATTGAACTCGTCGGCGAAGCGTGCCGCGAGTGCCGGGGTCCGCCTGGCCCCGTGGCCGCCGATCAGGACGGGCACCTTCGACTGCGAGGGTTTGGGCAGCGCGGGCGAGTCCTTGAGCTGGTAGTAGGTCCCGTCGAAGCTGAACCGCTCGCCGACCGGCGTGCCCCACAGGCCGGTGATGACGGTGAGTTGCTCCTCCAGCCGGCCGAACTTCTCCTTCGGGAACGGAATGCCGTACGCCGTGTGCTCGGCCTCGTACCAGCCGGCGCCCAGGCCGAGTTCCACCCGGCCGCCCGACATCTGATCGACCTGGGCGACCTGAATGGCGAGGACGCCGGGGAGGCGAAAGGTTCCGGCGGTCATCAGGGTGCCCAGGCGGATACGTTTCGTCTCGCGGGCGATGCCGGCCAGGGTGATCCAGGCGTCGGTAGGGCCGGGGAGCCCGTCGACGGACCCCATGTGCACATAGTGATCAGAACGGAAGAAGGCTCCGTAATGGAGGTCTTCGGCGGCCTTGGCGACGCGGAGCAGCGTCTCGTAGGTCGCGCCTTGCTGCGGTTCTGTGAAGACTCGAAGATCCATGTATCCATCATGCACCGGTCACAACAGGCGCCCCGTGCCGAACCGCTGTCACGCCTTTCCCGATCGGGAAGCGGCGTTTCCGGCGGGCCCGCAGCGGGCTCGTCGGGCAGCTCGGCCGGCGGGCCCGCTGCGGGTGGGGCGGCTCCGTCGGTGAGGCCCGCGGCGGGCTACTTCTGTCCGGCGAGCTGGGGGTACAGCGCGCTCAGCTCACCGGAGAGGCCGGCCTTGACCTGGCGGGTGAGCGCGTCCGCGAGGACTTCGTGGGCGTCCGTCTCGATGCCGTCGAGGGCCTGCTCGGCGACGCTGTGCGCGGTGACCTTGGGCACGTCGAGGCCCGCGGTCAGTTCGGTGTCGACGTAGCCGACGTGCAGCCCGGTGACCTTGATGCCGCGCGGCTGGAGCTCCAGCCGCAGGGCGTTGCTCTGGGACCACAGGGCGGCCTTCGCGGCGCTGTAGCCGTCGGCCCCGGGCACGGTGACCCACGACAGCACCGAGTGGACGGTCAGGATGTGCCCGCCGCGGTTGCGCTCCAGGACCGGGACGAACGCCCGGGTGGTGAGCAGCGGTCCGAAGAAGTTGATGTCGAATTCACGCCGTATGTCCTCGACGGGGGAGTCGAGGAAGGACGTGGAGGCCGTCGCGCCCGCGTTGTTGATCAGCAGGGTGACGTCCTGGGCCTGCGCGGCGGCCGCCGCGACCGATGCCGGGTCGGTGACCTCCAGCGCCAGCGGCACCGCGTCGGGGTGGGAGACGGTCCGCGGGTCGCGGGCGGTCGCGTAGACCTTCTTGGCGCCGCGCTCGTAGAGGGCCTCCACGAGGGTCTTGCCGATGCCGCGGCTGCCGCCCGTCACGAGCGCCACCGAACCTTCGATGCTGGTCATGAGCTTCTCCTCTTGGGGACCGCTTTGTTGTGGGCCGCCTGGAAACCGATCGGTTTCCTATCCCTGTCCGTACTGTAAACCGATCGGTTTCCGTGAGGCAAACGAAGAACGTAGGCTGGGCGTATGACTCAGGCGACATCGACCGCGACCGCCGGCTCCTCGACCCGCGACCGACTGCTCGACGCCGCGGCCGAGCTCTTCTACCGCGAGGGCGTCGGCGTCGGCGTCGAGGCGCTGTGCCGGGTGGCCGGGGTGTCCAAGCGCTCGATGTACCAGCTGTTCGACAGCAAGGACGCCGTGCTGGCGGCGAGCCTGGAACGCGGCGCGCCCGCCTATCAGGCGTTCCTGCTGCCCCCCGACGACGACCGGCCGCCGCGTGAGCGCATTCTGCACGTCTTCGAGCGCCTCGAAGAGCTCGCCGACCGCCCGGACTTCCACGGTTGCCCCTTCGTGGCCGTGACCGCGGAGCTGAAGGCGCCGGATCACCCCGCGAGCCTGGTGGCCCGCCGCTGCAAGGACGCGCTGACCGCGTTCTTCCGGCGGGAGGCGGAGCGCGGTGGAGCTCCGGACCCCGAGATCCTCGCACGCCAACTGACCGTCGCCTTCGACGGATCGGGCGTCCGGGCCGTCATGCAGGGCCGGGGCCTCGACGGCCTCGCCCTCGCGACCGCCGCCGCCCTGCTCGACAGCGCCGGCCTGAACGGGCGCGGAGATGCCTCGCAGCGCGAGTCGGAAACCTCCGGCTGACCCCGGGCCGCACCCCCGGGGGCCCCGCGGGCGGCGGAAAACCCCGGGTCCACCTGGGGCGTTCGCTGTACGTTGTGGGGGCGCGCCGAGGACAGGCGTCGCCCCTGCGGTCGGCCGCGGCGCGGCGTGGCCACGGCTGCGGGGGCCGGGGGAGAGCAGGGAGCGGCGACGGCCGAGGCGCGCTCGCCCACGCTGTGGCCCATCGGCGTCCGGAAGGTGCGCGCTTCTGCGCACCGGTCGGGCGATCCGTCGGGTTTCCGCAGCTCAGAAGACGTTTCGAGGCAGACCCACTGTGTTCCTGACGATCAGTACCACCGGTACCCCAGAGCGCCCAGCGACCGATCTCGGCTTTCTGCTGCACAAGCATCCCGACAACGCGCAGATATTCTCGACGTCGTACGGCACAGCGCATGTGCTGTACCCCGAGGCGACCGTCGAGCGGTGCACGGCCGCGCTGCTGCTCGAGGTCGACGCGGTGGCGCTGGTCCGGCGGGGCAAGGGCAAGGGGCGCGGTGGCGCCCCCGACGCGGCGCTCGCGCAGTACGTCAACGACCGCCCGTACGCCGCGTCCTCGCTGCTCGCCGTGGCGATCGGCGCCGTCTTCTCCAGCGCGATGAAGGGCCAGTGCACCGCCCGGCCCGAGCTGCCGGCCGAGGCCAGGCCGCTGCGTGTCGAGGTGCCGGCGCTGCCCGCACGCGGCGGCGCCGACCTCGTCCGCGGGCTCTTCGAGCCGCTGGGGTGGACGGTGACGGCCGAGCCCGTGCCGCTCGACGTCCGCTTCCCGGAGTGGGGCGACTCCCGCTACGTACGCCTGGAACTGGCGTCGGAGGAGCTGACGCTCTCCGAGGCACTGCGCCACCTCTACGTACTGCTCCCGGTCCTCGACGACGCCAAGCACTACTGGGTGTCGTCCGACGAGGTCGACAAGCTGCTGCGGGCGGGCGAGGGCTGGCTGCCGGACCACCCGGAGCACAAGCTGATCACCAGCCGCTATCTCTCCCGGCGGTGGTCGCTGACCCGGGAGGCCCTGGAACGCCTCGAACTCGTCAGGCTCGCCGAGACCGACGACACCGAGGTCGAGGCGATCGACAACGCTGTCGACGAGGAGACCGACACCGAGGAGAAACCGGTGCCGCTCGCCGTGCTGCGCCGGGACGCGATCCTCGCCGCGCTGCACGCCTGCGGTGCGAGCCGCGTCCTCGATCTCGGCTGCGGACAGGGCCAGCTGGTGCAGGCGCTGCTCAAGGACACCCGGTTCACCGAGATCGTCGGGGTCGACGTGTCGATGCGCGCGCTCACCATCGCCTCGCGCCGGCTCAAGCTGGACCGCATGGGTGAGCGGCAGGCCGCGCGTGTCCGGCTCGTCCAGGGCTCGCTCGCCTACACCGACCGTCGGCTCAAGGGGTACGACGCCGCTGTGCTCAGCGAGGTCATCGAACACCTCGACCTGCCCCGGCTGCCCGCCCTGGAGTACGCGGTGTTCGGCTCCGCACGGCCTCGGACCGTCCTCGTGACGACCCCGAACGTCGAGTACAACGTCCGCTGGGAGACTCTGCCGGCCGGACACTCCCGGCATGGCGACCACCGCTTCGAGTGGACCCGCGAGGAGTTCCGTGCCTGGGCCCGCACGGTCGCCGAACGGCACGGCTACGACGTGGAGTTCACTCCTGTCGGCCTCGACGACCCCGAGGTCGGCCCGCCCACCCAGATGGCGGCTTTCACCCTGGCCACCGTCACAGCCACCGCCACCCCGACCGCGAAGGAGGAGAAGGCCGCATGAGCGAGCAGACCGAGCAGGGGCGCACCCTGCCCGTCACCGACCTCTCCCTCGTGGTGCTGATCGGCGCGTCGGGTTCCGGCAAGTCGACCTTCGCCCGACGGCACTTCAAACCGACGGAGATCATCTCCAGCGACTTCTGCCGGGGCCTGGTCGCCGACGACGAGAACGACCAGAGCGCCAGCGGCGACGCCTTCGACGTCCTGCACTACATCGCCGGCAAGCGGCTCGCGGCCGGCCGCCGGACCGTCGTCGACGCCACCAGCGTCCAGCAGGACAGCCGCCGCCAGCTCATCGAACTCGCCAAGAAGTACGACGTGCTGCCCATCGCCATCGTGCTCGACGTGCCCGAGGAGGTCTGCGCCGAGCGCAACGCGGCGCGCACCGACCGAGCCGAGATGCCGCGCCGCGTGATCCAGCGCCACATCCGCGAACTGCGGCGCTCGCTGCGCTCCTTGGAGCGTGAGGGGTTCCGCAAGGTGCACGTCCTGCGTGGGGTGACGGACGTCGAGAACGCGTCGGTGGTGACCGAGAAGCGCTTCAACGACCTGACCCACCTCACCGGCCCCTTCGACATCGTGGGCGACATCCACGGCTGCGCCTCGGAGCTGGAGAGCCTGCTCGGCAAGCTCGGCTACGTCGACGGCGTGCACCCCGAGGGCCGTACGGCCGTCTTCGTGGGCGACCTCGTCGACCGCGGCCCGGACTCGCCCGGCGTGCTGCGCCGCGTGATGTCCATGGTCGGTTCGGGCAACGCCCTGTGTGTGCCCGGAAACCACGAGAACAAGCTCGGCCGCTACCTCAAGGGCCGTCAGGTCCAGCACACGCACGGACTCGCCGAGACCATCGAGCAGATGGACGCGGAGAGCGAGGAATTCCGGTCCACGGTAAGGGAGTTCGTCGACGGACTGGTCAGCCACTACGTCCTCGACGGCGGACGGCTCGTCGTCTGCCACGCCGGTCTGCCCGAGAAGTACCACGGCCGCACCTCGGGCCGGGTGCGCTCGCACGCGCTGTACGGCGACACGACCGGGGAGACCGACGAGTTCGGGCTGCCCGTGCGCTATCCGTGGGCGGAGGACTACCGGGGGCGCGCGGCGGTCGTGTACGGGCACACCCCGGTTCCCACGGCCACCTGGCTCAACAACACCATCTGCCTGGACACCGGCGCCGTGTTCGGCGGCAAGCTCAGCGCGCTGCGCTGGCCGGAGCGCGAGCTCGTCGACGTACCGGCAGAGCGGGTCTGGTACGAGCCGGCGAAGCCGCTGGCCACCGAGGCGCCGGGCGGACACGAAGGCCGTCCGCTGGACCTCGCGGACGTGCACGGCCGCCGGGTCGTCGAGACCCGGCACGCCGGACGGGTGGCCGTCCGCGAGGAGAACGCGGCAGCGGCCCTGGAGGTCATGAGCCGCTTCGCGGTGGACCCGCGGCTGCTTCCGTATCTCCCGCCGACCATGGCGCCGACGGCGACCTCGCACGTCGAGGGCTATCTGGAGCACCCCGCCGAGGCCTTCGCCCAGTACCAGGAGGACGGGGTCGCGCGGGTCGTGTGCGAGGAGAAGCACATGGGGTCGCGCGCGGTGGCCCTGGTCTGCCGGGACGCGGGCGTGGCGCGCGAGCGGTTCGGTGTCGACGGTCCGACCGGGTCGCTGTACACGCGTACCGGCCGCCCCTTCTTCGACGACGCCGACGTCACCGAGGAGATCCTCGGCCGGGTGCGCGCCGCCGCGACCGAAGCCGGACTGTGGGAGGAGCTCGACACCGACTGGGTGCTGCTCGACGCCGAGTTGATGCCGTGGTCGCTGAAGGCGTCCGGGCTGCTGCGCAGTCAGTACGCCGCTGTCGGCGCCGCGTCCGGCGCGGTGTTCCCCGGAGTGCTGACCGCGCTCGAAGGGGCGGCGGCGCGGGGCGTCGACGTCGGTGACCTGCTGACGCGCCAGCGTGAACGGGCCGCGGACGCCGAGGCGTTCACGGACGCGTACCGTCGCTACTGCTGGACGACGGACGGCCTCGAAGGCGTCCGCCTCGCCCCGTTCCAGATACTGGCCGTCCAGGGACGGAGCCTCGCCGCGCTGCCGCACGACGAGCAACTCGCCCTGATCGACCGGCTCGTGGAGCACGACGGGAGCGGACTGCTGCACACCACCCGGCGGCTCTTCGTCGACACCGGTGACCCGGAGTCGGTGCGGGCCGGGGTCGACTGGTGGCTGGAGATGACCGGCCGCGGCGGCGAGGGCATGGTCGTGAAGCCGGTCGGCGCGGTGGTGCGTGGCGGTCACGGGCGACTGGTGCAGCCCGGCATCAAGTGCCGGGGGCGCGAGTACCTGCGGATCATCTACGGTCCGGAGTACACCCGCCCCGAGAACCTCGCCCGGCTGCGCGGCCGCTTCCTCAACCACAAGCGGTCCCTCGCCATCCGCGAGTACGCACTCGGCCTGGAGGCGCTGGACCGCCTGGCCGAGGGCGAGCCCCTGTGGCGCGTCCACGAGGCGGTGTTCGGCATCCTCTCCCTGGAATCCGAACCGGTCGACCCCCGCTTGTAGCGGGGAGCCCCCATATGCGGCGCGGGAAACGACGCGCCCAGCCGCACGGGCCCGCGGCGGGACTTCCCGCGGGTCGCGCCCGGACGAGGGCGCCATGCGCCCGGGGCACGCTGGAGCGCCCGTCAGGGACGCGGGGAACGGCGCGCCGAGCCCCAGCGGGGCGGCTGCCCGAGGGAGTCTTCGGGCAGCCGCGCACCGCTCGGCCGAGGGAGCCCATCGGGGGCGCGGGGAGCGGCGCGCCGAGCGCCCACCGGCCCGCAGCCGACCGAGTCCTCCGGCTGCGGGCCGGTGGGCCGTGCACCGCTCGGCTGAGGGCGGGCCAAGGCGCCCCGCCCGGCGCGCGCGGGGAACGGCGCGCTGAGCCCCCGGGCCCGCAGCCGAACGACTCCAGGCTGCGCCTGTCCGGACGTGCGCCTTTCGGTCCGGGGCGGGCCAAGGCGCCCCGCCAGGGGCGCGGGGAACGGCGCGATCAGCCCCCGTCGGCCCGCAGCCGACCGAGTCCTCCGGCTGCGGGCCGGTGGGCCGCGCACCGCTCGGCCGAGGGCGGGCCAAGGCGCCCCGTCAGGGGCGCGGGGAACGGCGCGTCCAGCCCCCGCCGGCCCGCAGCTGAACGAGTCTTTCGGGCGCGGGCCGGTGGGCCGTGCGCCGCTCGGCCGAGGGTGGGCCAGGGAGCCCCGTCAGGGGCGCGGGGAACGGCGCGATCGGCCCCCACCGGGGCCGCACCCGAACGGCCTGCCCCCGGCAGGGGACGCCGACCACGCCATCCGGGCCGGCGATGTCCGGTCGGGGTTCGCGGACGCCCGCCCCCAGTGGGACGGCGGGGCGGCGGGGCGGCGGGGCGGCGGGGCGGCGGGGCGGCGGGGCAGGACCCGGTCCAGGGCCATGGGGCCCGGCCGGGGTCCGGCGACGGCTGGGGCCGGTGGCCGCCAGGCCCCTCAGCCCACCAGCCGGAGCCGAACCCCAGCCACCCCCACCCGCACGGTCTGCCCCCACATCAGCTCCACCGCATCCCCCTCCATCCCGTCCCCGAACACGATGAGCCGGTCCGACTCCACGGTGAGGGACAGCCGGCCGGAAGCGGTGAGCTCGCCGGCCACGAGCGAGGTGCCCGTGGACGGCGACGGCCAGGCCTCGCGGACGAACCAGAGCAGGCGTTCGTCCGTGGGCCCCGGCAGCGGCAGCCCCCCGCCGCGCTCCTGCCACACCGACCGGAGCCAGCCGGTGGCCCCGGTCCCGGTCCCCACCAGCACCCCGGAGGACGCCTGGGGCTCGACGGCACCCCCGTACTCGTCGAGCCCCAGACGGTACCGGGCCGTCTGATGGCCCGCGGCCCCCAGATAGATCTCGTTGAGGGCGACCAGCCGCTGGGTGTCGTCCGCGACCGCCTCGACCATGGTCAGCTCGTCGGCGGAGCCCCCGTGCGCCGAGGCGAGCAGCGCCCCCGCGTCCTGGGGCCGGTGCCGCACCAGTACACCCGGATTGCGCCCGGGGTCGGTGTCGATCCCCACCACCGGCTGACCCACCAGGTACTTGGCGACGTTCGCGACCAGCCCGTCCTGACCGACCACGACCACCACGTCCTCCGGCGCGAACAGGAAGCGGTCCAAGTCGGCCCGCTCCACCCATGCCTGACGCCAGGTCAGTGGAATGGCCGACACCACGGCGGTGAGCGCCTCGCGGGCCCGCCGGTGCCGTTCGGCCACCTCCGCGATGTCCCGGCCGCGCGAGGACAGGAAGAACGCCGCCTGCCCGTGTGTGCCGTGCCGGGCCGTCAACTCCTCGTACTCGGTGGTCCGATGGACGAGGACGACCCGGGGCGCGAGACTCACGCCGGGTCTCCGGCGGCCCCGTTGCCCAGCTTGGCGAGCAGCCCGGTGAGGACGTCGGGCGAGACGGTGAGGTTCTCGATCCGCGGCAGGTTCTCCGCGAGCCGGGTGCCGGTCAGCGCGTGCAGCGTGGCGACATCGACGTCGCCGTGGACCCGCAGCCAGGCCTCCTGCGCCTCGGCCCGCGCCGCGCCGACCTCGCGCTCCGCCTGTGCCTCGGCCCCGGCGAGCCGCACCTTCCGGGTGGCCTCCGCCTCGGCGAGCCGCAGCGACCGGGTGGCCTCCGCCTCGGCGAGCCGGACCGTGCGGGCCGCCTCCGCCCCGGCGCGCACCGCGTCCGCCGCCGCGAGCTCCTCGGCCTCGCGGCGCGCGTTCGTACCGCGCTGGTCGACCAACTGCTCCTCGCGCCGGGCGAGTTCGATCTGGCTGGCGAGTTCGTTCTCGGCGATGGCACGCTCCCGCTCGACGGCGACCGCCCGGCGTTCGTACGTCGCCTTGTCCGCGTCCTGCTGGATCTGCTCGCGGGCGGGGGTGCGCAGGGCCCGTTCCACCTCGGGCTCCGGGCGCAGCGCGACGACCCGCACGGCGACGACCTCGATGCCGGTCGCGGGCAGCCGGGGTTCGGCGGCGAGGCCGTCCGCGATCCGCTCCCGTACCGCCGCGACGCCGTCCACCAGGGCGGACGCCAGGGACGTACGGGCCAGTACGTCGAGGGCGTGCTGCTGGGCCGTCTCGGTGAGCAGCGAGCCCAGCTGCTCCAGGGGGGTGCCGCGCCAGGCGCCGGAGTCGGGGTCTATGGAGAAGTCGATGCGGGAGGCCGCGACCGCGGGGTCGCTGATCCGGTAGGTGACGGTCGCCTGCACCGCGACGTCCTGGAAGTCGGACGTGCGGGCGTGGAAGGTCATCGCCAACTCGCGGTCGTCGACCGGGACTTCGGAGAGCGCCGCGGTCAGTGAGCGGTACCAGAAGCTGAGTCCGGGGCCGTCGTGGACCAGGCGTCCCGACATGTGGTGCCGGACATGGGCGGTGGGCGCCCCGCGCAGATGGCGCCAGCCGAGGCGTCGCGTGATGTCGGCCATGAGTACCCCCTCGTCGCCGGGCGGTCCCGGCGGTTCCTGTCCACGTGCTGCCACTTGTTGTCGTCAGTGGGACGATAATAGCCCGACCTGCTTATCGTCAAGGGGACGAAATGAATACGGTGCGGCTCGGGCGATCCGCGGGTGAACACGCGTCCGGATGGTCAGGATGGAGGCATGGGATTCCACGTCGACTCCGAGGCCGGGCGGCTGCGCCGCGTCATCCTGCACCGGCCCGATCTCGAGCTCAAAAGGCTCACCCCCAGCAACAAGGACGCGCTCCTCTTCGACGACGTGCTGTGGGTCCGCCGGGCGCGCGCGGAACACGACGGGTTCGCCGACGTGCTGCGCGACCGTGGGGTCACCGTCCACCTCTTCGGCGACCTGCTCGCCGAGACCGTGGCGATCGGGGCGGCCAGGTCACTCGTCCTGGACCGGGTCTTCGACGAGAAGGAGTACGGGCCGCTCGCCACCGACCATCTCCGGGCCGCCTTCGAGACCCTGCCCGCCCCGGAGCTGGCGTCGGTGCTCGTCGGCGGCATGACCAAGCGCGAGTTCCTGGACGCGCACGTGGAGCCCACCTCCGTGCGCTTCCACGTCATGGACCTCGACGACTTCCTGCTGCGGCCGCTGCCCAACCACCTCTTCACCCGTGACACCTCGGCCTGGATCTACGACGGGGTCTCCATCAACGCCATGCGCTGGCCGGCCCGGCAGCGCGAGACCGTGCACTTCGAGGCGATCTACCGGCATCACCCGCTCTTCCGCGAGGAGGGCTTCAACCTCTGGTCGCAGGGGCAGGCGGACTACCCGTCCACCATCGAGGGCGGCGACGTGCTCGTCATCGGCAACGGCGCGGTGCTCATCGGCATGAGCGAGCGGACGACGCCCCAGGCCGTCGAGATGCTCGCGCACAAGCTGTTCGCGGCGGGCTCGGCCCGCACCATCGTGGCGCTCGACATGCCCAAGCGGCGGGCGCTCATGCACCTCGACACCGTGATGACGATGGTCGACGGCGACATCTTCACGCAGTACGCCGGGCTCGGCATGCTCCGCTCGTACACCATCGAACCGGGTGTGGGGGACAAGGAACTGAAGGTCACCGACCATCCGCCGGAGCACATGCACCGCGCCATCGCCGCGGCGCTCGGCCTGGGCGAGATCCGTGTCCTGACCGCCACGCAGGACGTGCACGCGGCCGAGCGGGAGCAGTGGGACGACGGCTGCAACGTCCTCGCCGTCGAACCGGGCGTCGTCATCGCCTATGAGCGGAACTCCACCACCAACACGCATCTGCGCAAGCAGGGCATCGAGGTGATCGAGATCCCGGGCAGCGAGCTGGGCCGGGGGAGGGGTGGCCCGCGCTGTATGAGCTGCCCCGTCGAACGGGACCCCGTGTAGGCCCCGCGCCGGAGTGTCGTGTGGGCCACGCTCCCGGGCGGGTGGAGGAGTCGAACGCAAGGCCGCATAGAAATGCCGAGCGTCGTATAGAATTCCAAGCGTCCGTCCCCGTCCTCGCCCCCGTCATCCCTGGAGCGCCCCCATGGCGACAGTCCCGACCGCCCTCGCCGGCCGCCACTTCCTCAAGGAGCTGGACTTCACGGAGGAGGAGTTCCGCGGTCTGGTCGAGTTGGCCGCCGGGCTCAAGGCGGCCAAGAGGGCCGGTGCGGAGACCCGGTATCTGAGCGGCAGGAACATCGCGCTGATCTTCGAGAAGACCTCGACGCGCACGCGCTGCGCCTTCGAGGTCGCGGCCGCGGACCAGGGCGCCTCGACGACGTATCTGGACCCGACCGGCTCCCAGATCGGCCACAAGGAGTCGGTGAAGGACACGGCCCGCGTGCTCGGCCGCATGTTCGATGCCATCGAGTACCGCGGCGACAGCCAGGCCGCGGTGGAGGAGCTGGCCGCCTACGCGGGAGTGCCGGTCTACAACGGCCTCACCGACGAATGGCACCCGACCCAGATGCTCGCCGACGTTCTCACGATGACCGAGCACTGCGCCAAGCCGATCGGCGGGATCACCTTCGCCTATCTGGGCGACGCCCGTTTCAACATGGGCAACTCGTACCTGGTCACCGGCGCGCTGCTCGGCATGGACGTCCGGATAGTCGCTCCCCAGGCCTACTGGCCCGCGGACGAGATCGTCGCGCAGGCCCGCGAACTCGCCGAGAAGAACGGCGGCCGCATCACCCTCACCGAGCACGTCGGCGAGGGCGTGCGGGGCGCCGATTTCGTGGCCACCGACGTCTGGGTCTCCATGGGGGAGCCCAAGGAGGTGTGGGCCGAGCGCATCGGCGCCCTCGTCCCGTACGCCGTGACCATGGACGTACTGCGTGCCACCGGGAACCCGGACGTCAAGTTCCTGCACTGCCTGCCGGCCTTCCACGACCTGGGCACCGAGGTCGGCCGCGGCCTCTACGAGGTGCACGGACTCGACTCGCTGGAGGTCACCGACGAGGTCTTCGAGTCGGCGCACTCCGTCGTCTTCGACCAGGCCGAGAACCGGCTGCATACGATCAAGGCGATCCTCGTCGCCACGCTGTCCTGATTCCTCCGCCTTCCTCGCGGCCGGATTCCTGGTGTACGTCCTCTACGGGCGCCGCGATTCCCGGCCGGCCGGGACATCCGGCACCCGTGGCGGAGTGGAGGCCGCCAGGGCCTGTCTGACGATTCACGTCGGATCGGGCCGCGGCGTCCGGTGCCGTGCGTCGCGAGGCGGAGGGTCGCCCTCGTACCGGGCGTACTCGGGCGTGCCCGACAACGCGGCGTGGGGGTCCCGCTGCTCGAAGAGCTCGGGGGAGTGCGGTGCCTGGGGGCACCTCCCAGCGGTAGCTGGGGGAGCGTCGCGGGCCCGGCGGGAATGGTCGGACAGGCCCTAAAGCACCGGACGCCGCTGAGCGGGAACCACGGGCAGTCTGAACCAGACCGCCTTGCCGGAGTCGGTGGGGCGGTGCCCGCAGGCCGAGCTGAGGGCGCGGAGCAGCAGCAGACCGCGCCCGTGCTCCTGCCAGGGGTCCGGCTCTCCGGGCGGGTGCGGGAGTGTGAGGTCGAGCGGCGGCACCGGGTCCGGGTCGTGCACCTCGACCCGGCAGCCGGTCGGCATCAGCTCCACGACCAGCTCTATCGGTCCGTCGCCCGCGGTGTGCTCGACGGCGTTGGCGACCAGCTCCGCGGTGAGCAGCTCGGCGGTGTCGCTGTCGGCCGCGTGCTCCCGCTCGGCGAGTGCCGTGCGGACCAGGGCGCGGGCGACGGGCACGGCCGCGACGGTGTGCGGCAGTGCGATGCGCCAGGAGGCGGGTGCTGGGGTGTCGTGCAAGGCGGGTCCGTTCATGGAGCAGGCTGTCCTGCTGGCAACCTAAGGAATGGTACGACTCCACCGGGCGAACGCGCTCGGTGGGCTTTCTCGGGACATCGGCCGGTGTGTCCCCGGAGCGCCGCGGTCTCCTTTCGGGACGTTCGGTCCGATACGGGCTGTGTACCCGGACGAACGGTCCCCCTCCCGTATCCGCTCCCGCCGTTACACGGCTATCGATGATCCGTGACGCGGTGACGGATCACGGTCACCGCGCGACCGCCCCTTCACGACCTGTCACCGCCTCCTCACGGTGCGCGGCGGCCTCTTCGCGACTCGCAGTCATCGCGGCCCGTTGTGTCACATCACGTCATGTCGTATCGCGTGGCGCCACATCGCATCCGGTCGGGAAGTCGGGCCGCCGCCGATTCCCGGACGTCGATCACGACCGCCCTATCGCGCACTCATGACGACAGTCACAGATGAGTGATAACTTGGTTGAACAGCCGCATCGTGTCGCCCCCGCCCGAGGAGGCCGCCCGTCATGAGTCCCTTCACCGGCTCCGCCACCCGCACTCCCGACTGGGAGCATCTGCGGTACGAGCTCACCGACGGCGTCGCCACGGTCACCCTGGCCCGCCCCGAGAAGCTCAACGCGCTCACCTTCGGCGCCTACGCCGACCTGCGCGACCTGCTCGCCGAGCTGTCCCGTGAGCGGTCCGTCCGCGCCTTGGTGCTCGCCGGCGAGGGCCGCGGATTCTGCTCCGGCGGTGATGTCGACGAGATCATCGGGGCGACCCTCTCCATGGACACCGCCCAGCTCCTCGACTTCAACCGGATGACCGGGCAGGTCGTGCGGGCCGTACGGGAATGTCCGTTCCCGGTGATCGCGGCGGTGCACGGAGTGGCGGCGGGCGCCGGAGCCGTGCTGGCGCTGGCCGCCGACTTCCGGGTGGCCGACCCGAGCGCCCGCTTCGCCTTCCTCTTCACCCGCGTCGGGCTGTCCGGCGGTGACATGGGCGCGGCCTATCTGCTGCCCCGGGTGGTCGGGCTCGGCCACGCGACCCGGCTGCTGATGCTCGGCGAACCGGTGCGGGCGCCCGAGGCCGAGCGCATCGGCCTGATCAGCGAACTCACCGACGAGGGCCACGCCGACGAGGGCGCGCAGGCGCTGGCCCGCCGCCTCGCCGACGGTCCGGCCCTGGCGTACGCCCAGACCAAGGCGCTGCTCACCGCCGAACTGGACATGCCGCTCGCCGCCTCCGTCGAACTGGACGCCGCGACCCAGGCCCTGCTGATGAACGGTGAGGACTACGCGGAGTTCCACGCGGCCTTCACGGAGAAGCGGGCCCCGAAGTGGCGGGGGAGGTGAGCCCGGGATGCACGTGGACGCCGGCCGAGAGGGCCGCGATGACCGCGATGAGCGTTTTGAGGCCGGCCGGGAGGGCCGTGCGGAGGTCGGCCGCGATGAGCGTGCCGGGGCCGGGTCCGAAGGACGCGCGGGTAGCGGGCACGGGATGCACGGGGACGGCGGTGCGATGCGTGTCGCGGTGATCGGCGGAGGGCCCGGTGGGCTCTATGCCGCGGCCCTCCTCAAACGCCTCGACCCGGCCCGCGAGATCACCGTCTGGGAACGCAACGCGCCCGACGACACCTTCGGTTTCGGCGTCGTCCTGTCCGACGAGACCCTCGGCGGCATCGAGCACGCCGACCCGGTCGTGTACGCGGCGCTCCAGGCCGAGTTCGTCCGCTGGGACGACATCGACATCGTGCACCGCGGGGTGCGCCACACCTCGGGCGGCCACGGCTTCTCCGCGCTCGGGCGCCGCCGACTCCTGGAGATCCTGCACGAACGCTGCCGCTCGCTGGGCGTCGACCTGCGCTTCACGGCCGAGGCCCCGCCCGTCGACGAACTGATGGCGGCACACGACCTCGTCGTCGCCGCCGACGGAGTGCACAGCCTCACGCGCGCGGCGTACGCGGAGGTGTTCCGTCCGTCCGTCGAGGAGCACCGCTGCCGCTACATCTGGCTCGCCGCCGACTTCGCCTTCGACGCCTTCCGCTTCGAGATCGCCGAGACCGAACACGGCGTGATGCAGCTGCACGGCTACCCGTACTCCCGCCCGTCGCCCGACCACCACCCCTCGACGTGTCCCTCCGGGCCCCGGAATCAATGCGGCGCCTCCACCGTCATCGTCGAGATGCGCGAAGAGGTCTGGCGGGCCTCGGGGTTCGCGGACCTCGACGAGGCGGAGTCCGTCGAGCGGTGCGGCAAGATCTTCGCGGACGCGCTCGGCGGACGCCCGCTGCGTGCCAACAAGTCGGCCTGGACGACCTTCCGGACGATCGTCAACGACCGCTGGTCGCACGGCAATCTGGTCCTGCTCGGCGATGCCGCCCACACCGCCCACTTCTCCATCGGCTCCGGCACCAAGCTCGCCGTCGAGGACGCGCTCGCGCTGGCCGCCTGCCTGGAGGAGCGGCCGTCACTGGACGAGGCGCTGACCGCGTACGAGGAGGAGCGGCGCCCCGTCGTCGCCTCCACCCAGCGGGCCGCCCGGGCCAGCCTGGACTGGTTCGAGAACCTCGGCCGCTATCTCGGCCAGCCCACCCGGCAGTTCGCGTTCAACCTCCTCACCCGCAGCCGCCGGGTCACCCACGACAACCTGCGGCTGCGCGATCCGCACTTCGTGGCCGCGGTCGAGCGGGAGTTCCGCTGCCCGCCCGGCACCCCGCCGATGTTCACCCCGTTCCGGCTGCGCGGTCTGACCCTGCGCAACCGTGTCGTCGTCTCGCCGATGGACATGTACTCGGCCGTGGACGGCGTTCCCGGAGACTTCCATCTCGTCCACCTGGGCGCGCGGGCTCTCGGCGGCGCCGGACTCGTGATGACCGAGATGGTGTGCGTCAGCGCGGAGGGCCGCATCACGCCCGGCTGCGCGGGCATCTACACCGCCCGGCAGGCCGACTCCTGGCGGCGGATCGTCGACTTCACGCACCGGCAGGCACCGGGCACCGCGATCGGCCTCCAGCTCGGCCACGCCGGACGCAAGGGCTCGACCCGGCTGATGTGGGAGGGCATCGACGAACCCCTGCCGGACGGCAACTGGCCCCTCGTGGCCGCCTCCCCCCTCCCGTACGGGCCGGACAGTCAGACACCCCGTGAGCTGTCCCGCGCCCAGCTCACCGATCTGCGCGAGCAGTTCACCGCGGCCGCTTGCCGCGCCGCCCGCTGTGGCTTCGACCTCCTCGAACTGCACTGCGCCCACGGCTACTTGCTCTCCGGCTTCCTCTCGCCACTGACCAACCTGCGCACCGACGCGTACGGCGGATCGCTGGATAAGCGGCTGCGCTTCCCGCTCGAAGTGTTCGACGCGGTACGGGCGGTGTGGCCTGCGGAACGGCCCATGACCGTGCGCATCTCCGCCACCGACTGGGCGGAGGGCGGCACCACCGGGGACGACGCGGTGGCGATCGCACGGGCCTTCGCCGCGCACGGCGCCGACGCGGTCGACGTCTCCACCGGCCAGGTGGTGGCGGACGAACGCCCCGAGTACGGCCGCTCCTATCAGACGCCCTACGCCGACCGGATTCGTCACGAGACCGGGCTCCCGGTGATCGCCGTCGGCGCGATCTCCTCCTGGGACGACGTCAACTCCCTGATCCTGGCGGGGCGGACCGACCTGTGCGCACTCGCCAGGCCGCACCTGTACGACCCCAACTGGACGCTGCACGCGGCGGCCGAGCAGGGCTACGAGGGGCCGGGCGCCGACTGGCCGATGCCGTACCGGGCGGGCAGCCGCCCCCCGCAGACCGGCCGCACCGACGCCCCCAAGCCCCGCCTCGCATTGGGGACTTGAGGACGCCCCGGAGTCAGGAGCGGTGGGCGCGGCAGCCCGGACGCGCCGCGTGAGCGCGGGGGAGCCCGGCCCGAGGGCGATCACGCCGCCGCGCGGGACATTCCGCGGCGGAGATCACACGGCGTCGGGGTGCCCGGACCACGGGGGCACCCCGGCGAACTCGGCTCCCGCGTCCCGAAGTCGTTCGTGCAGTGCCCGGAAGACGCCGGCCGAGCGGGCGCCGGGCCAGTCCTCGGGGAGCAGTGCGGCGGGCAACCCCGGGTCGGTGTACGGGAGATGGCGCCAGGAGTCGAGGGCGAGCAGATAGTCGCGGTAGGCCTCTTCGGGCGGGGTGTCCGCGCGCCCCTCCCAGGTGTGCAGCACACGCGCGTGCCGGCCGAGGAACGCCTCGTGCTCCTTGGCGATCGCTGCCAGATCCCACCAGCGCGCCACCGCGTCGGCCGTCGCGGCGAACCCCAGATGCTCGCCGCGGAACAGCTCCACGTAGGGATCGAGCCGCAGCCGCTCCAGGGTGTGCCGGGTCTCCTCGTACAGCCGCGCCGGGGCGAGCCACACCCCGGGGGCGGCCGTGCCGAAGCCGAGACCGGCGAGCCGCGAGCGCAGGACGTGCCGTTTCTGCCGCTCCGACTCGGGCACGGAGAAGACGGCGAGCACCCAGCCGTCGTCCTCGGGAGGCGCCGACGCGTACACCCGGCGGTCGCCGTCGTCGAGCAGCTGCCGCGCGTCCGGCGACAACGCGTATCCGGCCGCGCCCGCCGCGGTGCGCGCCGGCTCCAGGAGCCCTCGGCGCTTGAGCCGGGACACGGACGACCGCACCGAGGGCGCGTCCACGCCGACAGCGGCGAGGAGCCGGATCAACTCGGCCACCGGCACCGGGCCGGGCGCGAACCGGCCGTACGCGCCGTAGAAGGTGACGATGAGGGAACGGGGGGCGTGTTGCTCTGACACGTTGATCACTCTAGTGCGCGAAGATCACTTGGGATCGCCGCCTGTGGACGAGTCGCCCCCGGGCACGGCGGCCGAGCGCCCGGGAACGGATGCCGATCCTTCGGGCGTGGAGGCCGACGGGGTATCGCCCCCCGCACCGCCACCAGCACCAGCACCAGCACCAGTATCGGTCTCCTCCCGCAGCCTGAACCGCTGGAGCTTGCCCGTGGCGGTGCGCGGCAGCGCGTCCAGGAAGACGATCTCGCGGGGACATTTGTACGGAGCCAGCTCGGACTTGAGGAACGCGCGCAGCGCTTCGGCGTCCCGGCGCGCGCCCTCCTTGAGCACCGTGTAGGCCACCACGATCTGCCCGCGTGCCTCGTCGGCCCGCCCGACGACCGCCGTCTCGAGAACGTCCGGGTGCCGCATCAGCGCGTCCTCGACCTCGGGGCCCGCGATGTTGTACCCCGCCGAGATGATCATGTCGTCGGCGCGGGCCACATAGCGGAAGTAGCCGTCGGGATCGCGGACGTAGGTGTCGCCGGTGATGTTCCAGCCGTCGCGCACGTACTCCCGCTGCCGGGGGTCGGCGAGATACCGGCAGCCGACCGGGCCGCGTACGGCGAGCAGACCGGGTTCGCCGTCCGGCGCCGGAGCCCCGTCGGCGTCGACCACGCGCGCGTGCCAGCCCGGCACCGGCAGGCCCGTCGTGCCGGGGCGGATGTCCCCGTCGGCGGCGGAGATGAAGATGTGCAGCAGCTCGGTGGCGCCGATGCCGTTGATGATGCCGAGCCCGGTGCGCCCGTGCCAGTCCCGCCAGGTCGCCGCGGGCAGGTTCTCGCCCGCGGACACACAGCGCCGCAGCGACCCGATGTCGTGCTCGGCCGGTTCCGCCAGTTCCGCGAGCATCGCCCGGTAGGCGGTCGGCGCGGTGAACAGTACGGAGACCCGGTGCTCGGCGATGGCGGGCAGCAGCTGTTTGGGACCCGCCTGTTCGAGCAGCAGGGAGCAGGCGCCGACGCGCAGGGGGAACACGACGAGACCGCCGAGCCCGAAGGTGAATCCCAAGGGAGGACTACCCGCGAAGACATCGTCCTCGTGTGGTTGCAATACATGCTTCGAGAAGGTGTCCGCTATCGCCAGCACATCGCGGTGGAAGTGCATACAGCCTTTGGGCCGTCCGGTGGTGCCCGAGGTGAACGCGATCAGCGCCACGTCGTCGGCGGCGGTGTCCAGCGCGTCGAAGGGCTCGTCCGGGGCGCCGGTGATGCGCAGTAGCAGATCGTCGGGCGCGTCACCGCCGTACGTCGTGATCCGCAGTCCGGGGATCTCCGCCTTGGCCAGGTCGTCGACCGAGCGGATGTCGCACAGGGCGTGCGTCACCCGGGCGATCCCGCACATCGTGCTCAGTTCGTGCGGCCGTTGCTGTGCGAGCACCGTGACGGCGACCGCTCCCGCCTTCAGCACCGCCAGCCAGCAGGCCGCCAGCCAGGGTGTGGTCGGGCCGCGCAGCAGCACCCGGTTGCCCGGGACGACGCCCAGCTCGCCGGTCAGCACATGGGCGATGCGGTCGACGCGGGCGCGCAGTTGTCCGTACGTCCACGGGTCGCCGGACGGAGTACGGAACACCGGGCGTTCGGGGTCGGTGTCCGCGAGGAGCTCGGCGGCGCAGTTGAGCCGAACGGGGTAGCGGAGCCCGGGCAGGTCGAAGCGGAGTTCGGGCCACTGTCCGGGGGGCGGGAGATGGTCGCGCGCGAAGGTATCGGCGTGGGCCGAGCGTGCCGGCCCCAAGGTGTCCGCGGGATCTGCGGGATCCACAGGGTCCATGGAGGTTCGCCCCCTTGCCTTGGTGGGCGTTGTGGTGGGCTCGCACAAGGAGCGTATCGTGTTGGTGACGACAGTCAACAGTTCGCGATAACGTGGGTGGCGTCCGATGGGCAGAGGGGACGGGCAATGACCGCATTCTCGCTTGATCCGGGGCAGATCGCCTGGTGTGCCGAGCTGCGCACACTGGCCGCGGAACACCTGCGCCCACTGGCCGACAAGGGCGAGCCCGGTCACGTCAACCGACCGCTCGTCGCCGAACTCGGCCGACTCGGCCTGCTCTCCCGTCTGTTCACCTCGGGCGCCCTCGACCTCTGCCTGATGCGCGAGTCCCTGGCCCAGGTCTGCACCGAGGCCGAGACGGCGCTGGCCCTCCAGGGGCTCGGCGCCCATCCGGTCCACGCGTACGGCACCCCGGCCCAGCGCGAGCACTGGCTGCCCCGGGTCGCGGGCGGCGGCGCAGTGGCGGCCTTCGCGCTGAGCGAGCCGGGCGCGGGATCGGACGCCGCCGCGCTGGCGCTGCGGGCGGACGAGGACGGCACCGGCGGCTGGCGGCTCACCGGCGAGAAATGCTGGATCTCCAACGCCCCCGAGGCCGACTTCTACACCGTCTTCGCGCGGACCGCGCCCGACGCCGGAGCCCGCGGCGTCACCGCCTTCCTGGTCCCCGCCGACCGCCCCGGCCTCACCGGCACCCCGCTCGACATGCTCTCCCCGCACCCCATCGGCGCCCTCGCCTTCGACGGCGTACCCGTCACCGCGGACGACGTCCTCGGCGAACCCGACCACGGGTTCCGGGTCGCCATGAACACCCTCAACCTCTTCCGGCCGAGCGTGGGCGCCTTCGCCGTCGGCATGGCACAGGCCGCGCTGGACGCGACCCTCGCGCACACGGCGGGCCGCGAGGCGTTCGGCGGCCCGCTGAAGGACCTGCAGACCGTGGCCCACCAGGTCGCCGAGATGGCGTTGCGCACCGAGGCGGCCCGCCTGATGGTGTACGCGGCCGCGGCGGCGTACGACGAGGGGGCCACGGACGTGCCGCGGCGGGCGGCGATGGCGAAGCTGCTCGCGACCGAGACGGCCCAGTACGTCGTCGACGCGGCCGTCCAGTTGCACGGCGCCCGCGCACTGCGCCGCGGCCATCTCCTCGAACACCTCTATCGCGAGGTGCGCGCTCCGCGCATCTACGAGGGAGCCAGCGAGGTCCAACGGACCGTCATCGCCAAGGAGTTGTACCGGGCGGCCGAGCAGAAGAAGGGCGCGGAGTCCGTATGACCTCCGAGCAGACGTGGGACACGGGGTCGGGGTCCGCATGACCGTTGAACAAGCACAGGAAACGGGGTCCGTATGACCGCCGAGCGCGTCAACCCGCCCGAGCTCTCCCCGCCCGCCGGGTTCTCCCACGCCGTCGTCGCCACCGGCTCCCGTGTCGTCTTCCTGGCCGGACAGACCGCGCTCGACGTGGACGGGAAGGTGGTGGGGGAGACCCTGCCCCTGCAGTTCGAGCGGGCGCTGGTCAATCTGCTGACCGCGCTGCGCGCGGCGGGCGGCGTTCCCGCCGACCTCGCCCGGGTCACTGTCTACGCCACGGACGTCGCCGACTACCGCGTCCACGCTCCCGAACTGGGCCGCATCTGGCGCCGGTTGGCGGGCCGCGACTACCCCGCGATGGCCGTCATCGGCGCCACGCGCCTGTGGGACGAACAGGCGCTGGTCGAACTCGACGGCTTCGCCGTGCTGGCGTAGTAGGGCCCGCGGGGGAAGCGGAGATCAGGCCGCGACGGCGAGCTGGTCCGCGAACACCCGGTGCGGAGCGACCACGCTGCCGTCGGGAAGCAGTTCGCCGCTGTCGTCGAAGACGATCGCGCCGTTGCACAGGAGATTCCTTCTCTGCACCAACTAAGTTGATCTTGTGGCTCAGGGTGCGCTCGCCTCACCTCATCGTCTGTGGTTGACAATCCCGCGACCCTAGGTAGAGTCTCTAGTACCTAGGTAGAGGCGCTAGTACGGTTGGAGCCAGTAGAGCCGCTACCACGACTTCCCAGGGGCAATTCATGGAGCAGATTCGACTCACGCCGGCCACGGCGAAGGTTCTGAAGGAGCTACTCGACGACGTTCAGGGCCAGCACTACGGCCGGGAAATCATGCAGGCCACGGGGCTAAAGAGCGGGTCCCTGTACCCGATCTTGGCCCGGCTAGAGCGTCAGGGCGTGATCGAGGCTGAGAAGGAAGAGATCGACCCGGTCGAGGCAGGCCGCCCCGCCCGTCGCTACTACAAGATCACGGGCGAGGGGGCTCGGGCGGCCCGCTTGGCGCTGGCCGAGCTCCATGAGCTCACACGGGCCCCGCAGGGGCGATCCGGGCTTCTACCGGGTCTAACTACATAAGGTGGTACTGAATGATCACGGTCCTGGCGGACGGCGTAAGTAGGGGCGAGAGCCTCCTGCAGGGCCTCGCCGCGTTCTCGGTTGCCGACTGGACGTTGGCGATCGCCGCGGCGCTGATCGCCGCTCTGCTGTTGGAGGTGACGGCTCTCGTGAAGAGGGCCGTCACCTCTAGGCTTCCGTTTCTCATCCTTCGCTGCACCGTGTTCATGGTGCCGTTCAAGGACTGGAAGGTTCTGTTTCACGAGGTCTGGGAGCCTGACCTTCACGACATCATGACCTCGAAGGGCGACGAAGGTCGTCCCAGCGAAAACATCCGTCGGTATCTGCGCGCGATGGGCTTCGCCTTCGGTCTCGTGGCCGGGGGTGCCATCCGCACTCAGATGCAGCGGGCCACGAAATCCCGTGGGCGTCAGGCATTTTCGCGGGCGCACATGGTGAGCTACGCCGCCATCAACATGACCGTCTCATCGGCTCTGATCCTCATGACCAAGGATCGGTTCTGGCTGTTCCTCATCATGTTGGGAAGTGTCGGTATCCAGATGGCAATTTCCTGGCGGTTCCTGCGGCGCCGTAGGGCAGAAGGAAGCCGGTGATGCCTGTGGGGCCCAGAAGGTAGCTGGGCCCCACACGCATCACTCTGGCACAGAATCGAGCGATGAGCACCGCCGGAGAGACGCATGTCTCTCCGGCGGTGCTCATGATCATTCGTCGTGGCACTGTTCCGGCCTGGGGTGAGGCATGCCAAGTGTCACTGGCGGCCGTCGTGTCAAGCGGGCCGCTTCGGCCTGCTT
>NZ_JAODTZ010000042.1 GCF_025399795.1 Streptomyces rhizosphaerihabitans
ATCGACCGGCTGGGAGTTCCCACAGTCACACGATCAGGCGAGACCGAACCGGACATCAGGTCACGTACCGCCCTCTGACGAGCTCCAGGTTCGGTTCCTTGCGGCTACTTCTTCTGCTCGGTGGTGTCTTCCCCTGAGCCCTGGCTCGTCGGCAGCAGGTACTGCAACTGTGTGTACCGCTGGGCGCAGGCCGTTCGCGCGATGGCCTCGGCGACCGCGTCGGCGAGGGGACGGGATGATTCGCTCAGCAGAATGCGGGCCTTGTCGGTGAGTGCCACCTCGACGCCGCGCCGGTCGCCGCATGCGGAGTTCTTGGTGACCAGCCCCGCGTGCTGCAGGCAGGCCACCTGGTAGGTCAGCCGCGTCTTGGGGCGGCCCAGCAGTTCCGCGATCCGTGTCATCCGCAGGCTGGAGCCGGGCTGATCGGCGAGCAGGCACAGCACCAGGAACTCGTCGTGCGAGATCCCCATCGCGTCCTTCACCCGCGAGCGGAGCTGCTGCTCGATCGCGCCGGCCGCGGCCAACAGCTGCATCCAGGAACGCAGTTCGGGCGGCAGGAGCCCGATGTCGTCCGACGGCGCACGTTCGGGCTGATCGGCGGGGGCTGGAGAGTCGGCCATGGTGTCACAGTCTAACGGTTGTCCATTTTTGGATAACCCGCTAGCGTGCCGGGAGTCATCCAAATTTGGACTACTGGGTGCGGTCCCAGCGCTCAGATCGCGGATGCGGCTCCTCGTTTCCTTTCCTCTTCAACCCTTCTGGAGAACTCCCATGACCGTCGTCATCGAAACCGGCCTGTGGCAGCTGGATCCCGCCCGCTCCACCGTGGCCATCGCGCATCGGACCATGTGGGGCCTGGTCACGGTGAAGGGCGCCTTCGGCAGCTTCACGGGCGAGGGCGAGATCAAGCCCGACGGGACCGTCCACGGTGTCGTCAGCGTGGACGCGAGGTCCCTGGACACCAGGAACGCGAAGCGGGACGAGCATCTGCGCGGCAGTGACTTCTTCGACACCGAGAACCACCCGACGCTCGCTTTCAGCGTCCATGACGCAGCGGTGCCCCAGGACGACACCGCCGAGATCACCGGCCAGTTGACCGTCCGGGGTACCAGCAGCCCGCAGACCGTCGCCACCCACGTCACCGCATCGAGTGACGACGCGATCAGCCTCGCCACGGAGTTCACCGTGGACCGGGAGCAGTTCGGGATGGTCTGGAACCAGCTGGGGATGATCCGCGGCCGGACCACGGTCACCGCGACGCTCACCTTCGCCCGCGCGGCCGTCTGAAGAGCCGACGCGCTCGCCCCCTCCTTGATCAGCAGATCCGCCGTTGATCAGACACTCGCTTCCCGGGCTTGATGCCCCGCCACGGCCTTGTCCTGTGTCACGCACAGGTCGCCCCGCCCCAGTCAGGTGGTTGGGGCGGGACGACCGATGCTTCCCCACCTTCCGGACCAAGCGCAGGCGGCGGATGCCTGGATGATCTGCGACCTACTGCGCGTCTGTTCGGTGATCCGCGTCACACCCGGCATCTGTCGGCAATCGGGGCGCCGTCTCGTTCGAAGGGCACGCGAACGAGACAGGAGCAACGCCATGAAGCACCGCATCGTCGTACTCGGCGCCGGATATGCCGGAGCCTTCGCCGCCGGGAACCTGGCCCGCCGGCTCTCCCCCTCCGACATCGAGATCACCGTCGTCAACGCCGTGCCCGACTTCGTTGAGCGGATGCGGCTCCACCAGCTCGCGACCGGCCAGGACCTCGCATTCCGCAAGCTCGCCGACGTATTCGCGGGCACCGGGGTGCGACTGCGCCTGGCGCGCGTCACCGGCGTCGACCCCGGGCGCAGGACCGTCACCGTGACCGGCGAGGACGGCGATGGCGAGCTCGCGTACGACACGCTTCTCTACGCGCTCGGCAGCTCCGTAGCCCACCACGGCGTCCCCGGCGTGACCGAATACGCCTTCGATGTGACCGGCCGGTCCTCGGCGCTGCGTCTGCGCGAGCGCCTGGCCGGCCTGGGCGAGGGCGGCACCGTGCTGGTCGTCGGTGAGGGGCTGACCGGCATCGAGACCGCCACCGAGTTCGCCGAGTCCCGGCCCGACCTCTCGATCGCGCTCGCCGCCCGCGGCGAGCTGGGCGCCTGGCTCTCCCCGAAGGCCCGCCGTCACCTGCGCCATGCCTTCGACCGGCTCGGCATCACCGTCCACGAGCACACCGGCATCGAAGCCGTCGAGCCGACACGGGCGATCGCCGCCGACGGTACGTCCATCCCGGCCGACGTGACCGTGTGGTCGGCAGGGTTCGCCGTGCACCCCATCGCGGCCGCCAGCGGCCTGGAGGTCGCCGAGACCGGCCAGATCGCCGTCGACCGCACCATGCGTTCCGTCTCGCACCCGGACGTCTACGCCGCCGGTGACTGCGCCTACGCGATCGGCGAGAACGGCCGGCCGCTGCCGATGTCCTGCGCCTCGGCCGGCTTCACCAACATGCAGGCGACCGCCGCGATCATCGCGCGCCTGACGGGCAGCGAGGTCCCGACCACCGGGCTGAAGTACCACGGCAACCACATCAGCCTCGGGCGGCGGGACGCGATCTTCCAGATGGTGGACAGGGACGTCCGGTCGAGGTCCTGGTACCTGGGCGGCCGGACCGCTGCGCGGCTGAAGTCGGGCGTGCTCAAGGGGGCCGGGTGGGGCATCGCCCATCCGACCTTCGGCATGCCGAAGCGCAAGCGCCGCCTGGCCACCGCGTCTGACCGGGCCGGTGTGAGGGCCGCTGCATAGGCTGTTCCGCATGGACAGCGCAGCCATCGATCGGTTCGAGGCCAGCCGGGGCCGGCTGGCCTCGCTCGCGTACCGTCTGCTCGGCTCGGCCGCCGACGCCGAGGACGCCGTGCAGGACACGTTCCTGCGCTGGCAGGCCGCAGACCGCGAACGGGTCGAGGTGCCGGAAGCGTGGCTGACCAAGGTCGTCACCAATCTCTGCCTCGACCGGCTCCGCTCGGCGCAGGCGCGCCACGAGCGAGCGGCCGGTGCCTGGTTGCCCGAGCCGCTCCTCGAGGGCGACCCCATGCTCGGCCCGGCCGACACCTTCGAGCAGCGAGAATCGGTGTCCCTCGCCGTCCTGACCCTCTTGGAGCGGCTCTCGCCGGTCGAACGGGCCGTCTACGTCCTGCGTGAGGCCTTCTCGTACAGCCACGCCGAGATCGCCGGGATCCTCGACATCACCGAGTCCGCGAGCCAGCAGCATGTCCACCGGGCCCGGATCCGGGTCGCCACCGAGCGCCGCCGCGGCGGGGAGGCCGACCCCGCGTCCGCGCGCCGGGTCGTCGAGGAATTCCTCGCCGCCGCCATGTCGGGGCGCACCGAGCGGCTGGTGGCGCTGCTCACCGACGACGTGACGGCGGTCTCGGACGGCGCCGGACTGGGCACGCGGCTGTTGCGGTACAAGACGCGCGAGCGGGTCGCCTCCTACGTGCGGGCCGGCTTCAAGCCCACTCCGGCGAAGCGGCGGCTGGCCGGCGGCTCGCCCGCGATGCATATCGCCCTGGTCAACGGCTCCCCGGCCGTCCTCGCCGTGGTCGACGACCGGGTCGTGGGCGCCGTGGCGTTCGAAGTCAGCGACGGCAAGGTCGCGTCCCTGCGCGGCATCGCCGCCGCGGACCGGCTCGCGCGCCTCAACGAGGCCTGGCGGCAGCACGAACCCGACGCGCCGGTCATCAACGCCTGGTGACCGGAGCCACCGGAGTCCAGTGACCTGAGTCGGAGCGAGGACGGCACCCCTTCGGCGCCCGCGCTGCACAGCAGCACGGGCGCCGAAGCACGTCGGCTCCCGAATCAGCAGGGCGCGAGACAGACCGTTGCTGTCCCGTCGGCGGGGCTTCACGACGTGCGCGGCTTACCACCGGCACGTCTCAGAGGGCGTCTGAAAAGCCTCAACGCGCTGGAGGTACTAGCTGCGGGCCAGCTGTGCTTGGAGACTGCTGCCGCATGATCTGCCGCCGTGGCAGAAGGTCTACCACTACTGGCGGCGGTGGCAGCAAGAGTGCGTGTGGGAGCGGATGTTGAAGGCGCTGCGTGAACGCGAGCGGGTACAGCTCGGCCGTGATCCCACTCCAAGTGCGGCCATCGTGGACAGCCAGAGCGTGCGGCCCCGTCGAGGGCGTCGTCCGAACCGGCACCGGTGACCCGCCGTTCACAGCGGACCCGCCACCTGGGAGGAGAGGAAGATCACCCCAGGTGGTGCGGTCTTGGCCAGGTACCCACCACGCGGTACGGTCGGTCCGGTATTGATGACGTCAAGACGGAAGCCGGCGGAAATCCGGCACGGTCGCGCCACTGTGAACGAGACGCCCCAGCCACGCTGGGCGCCCCGTGAGTCAGACCCGTAGGCGTCATCCTGTGCACCACCGAGATGGGACGCGAACTCCCGAGGAGGTTCTGCCATGGCGCAGACCGTCGCCCAGCCGACAACCACCACCCCCGTCGTTCCCGCCACGCTGCCGCTGAAGGCGATAGCTCCCTGGGCGGTCTTCTTCGGCATCCTGATGCTGGTCCTGCTGTACTTCGTCGGCGCCGAACAGGGCGCCACCTCCGTCGTCTCCGGCGAGGACGTCCACGAGTGGGTGCACGACGCCCGCCACCTGCTCGGTTTCCCCTGCCACTGACGCGAGGGACAGCACACACCCATGAACTCCGCAACGGTAAGAAACCTGCTCGTGCGAGGCATGCTCGCCGGGCTCGCGGCCGGCGTACTCGCCCTGGTCGTCGCCTACTTGCTCGGTGAACCGAGCGTCGACAGCGCGATCGGCTTCGAGGAAGCCCACGCTCCCGCGCACGGGCACGAGGTCGAACTCGTCTCCCGCAGCCTCCAGTCCACCGCCGGCCTCGCCACCGGCGTCCTGATCTACGGCATCTCCTTCGGCGGCATCGCCGCGCTCGCCTACTGCTTCGCACTCGGCCGCGTGGGCCGCTTCAGCGCCCGCGCGACCGCGCTCCTGCTGTCCGGGACCGCGCTCCTCGCCGTGTACGTCGTGCCGTTCTTGAAGTACCCGGCCAATCCTCCGTCGGTCGGCGACCCCGACACCATCGGCAAGCGGACCACGCTGTACTTCCTGATGATGGTCCTCAGCGTGCTCCTGGCGGTCGGTGCCACCATCCTCGGCAAGCGTCTCGCACCCCGTCTGGGCACCTGGTACGCCACCGTCTCCGCGGTGGCCGCCTTCGCCGTCCTGATCGGCCTGGCCTACGAGTTCCTGCCCGTGATCAACGAGGTACCGGGGGACTTCCCGGCCACCCTGCTGTGGCGGTTCCGGCTCTCGGCGCTGGCGATCCAGACCGTGCTGTGGGGTGGATTCGGCCTCGTCTTCGGCGAGTTGGCCGAGCGCATGCTCAACCCCAGGCCCGCGACGGTCCCGTCCGGGCGATCGGTTCCGGCCGCGAACTGAATTCTTCGGGACACGAGAAAGCCCCCGGATGCTTCCGGGGGCTTTCTCGCGATGTACGGCCCCTGGCCGGGCCGCCCCGATATCAGGACACGGAGAGCTCCTCACGCACCGCGCGGGCTGCGGCGACCAGGTTCTCCAGCGAGGCCCGAGTCTCGGGCCAACCACGGGTCTTCAGGCCGCAGTCGGGGTTCACCCACAGCCGTTCGGCGGGGATGGCCCTCAGTCCGGCCCGCAGCAACTCGGCGGCCTCCGCCGTGCTGGGCACGCGCGGGGGTGGATGTCGTACAAGCGAGGAACGCCGGATGAACCAGGCCGAGTCGGCCCGTCTCCTGGGTATCTCGCCCAGCTGTCTCAACCAGATGGAGCACGACTCGCGGCCGCTCGCCGTGCCGGTCCTGCTCAGACTCACCGAAGCCTTCGGGGTGGACCCCGGCTTCTTCTCCGACCGGGACACCACCCGCCTGGTGGCGGACCTGCGGGAGGTGCTGGCGGAGGAGATCACCGAAGCGAGGGTGTCCCCGAACGACCTCGCCGAACTGGCCTCGCGGATGCCCGCGGTGGCGAACGTCCTGCTGGATCTGGGCCGCCGCAACCAGCTCCTGGCCGAGCGGCTCACCGGAACCGCGGACGGCCGGGACGGCGAAGGCGCGACGCCCCGCTCACCCCATGAGGAGATCCGGGACTTCTTCCACCGCCGTCAGAACTACCTGCACGACACCGACCTCGCCGCGGAGGAACTGGCCGAGGACATCGGCATCCGGCCCGGTGACGTCGTCCGCGCGCTGACGGCCGGGCTCGCCGAACGGCACGGCGTCCGGACGGCCGCGGCCGTGGGAGACCGCCTCCACCACTTCGACCGGGCGACCCGCACCCTCCATCTGTCCAGCCGGCTGCGCCCCGGACAGCGCGCCTTCCGCATGGCGACCCAACTGGCCATGCTGGAAAACGGCGTTGAACTCGACCGCCAGGCCGCCGAGGACTTCGAGTCCGGCTCACCCGCCCACGACCTGGCCCGCATCGGCATCGCGAACTACTTCGCCGCGGCGCTGATCCTGCCGTACCGCAGCTTCCACGCACCGCCCGCGCGACTCAGCGGCCTTCGCCGCCGAACACCTTCAGAATGCGCTCCGCAGCGAGCGTGGCCGTCAACCCGCCCTCCCGCACCTGGCGTTCGAGGTCGGGGGTGATGGCCCGTACGGCCTGATCGGCGTGCAGGCGGCCGAGAAGCTCGTCGCGGACCATCTGCCAGGTCCAGTCGACCTGCTGGTCACGGCGCTTGTCGGCGAGACGGCCGGTCGAGTCGAGCAGGGTGCGGTGCTGTTCCAGGCGGTCCCAGACGGTGTCCAGGCCGGCCGACTCGCGGGCGCTGCAACTCAGCACCGGAGGCGTCCAGGCCGCGTCCCTGCCGTGCATCAGCCGCAGGGCGCCCGCCAGTTCACGCGCGGCGGACTGCGCGTCGCGCGCGTGCGGGCCGTCCGCCTTGTTGACCGCGATCACGTCGGCCAGCTCCAGGACACCCTTCTTGATGCCCTGCAACTGGTCACCGGTGCGGGCCAGCGTCAACAGCAGGAAGGAGTCGACCATGTTCGCGACCGCGGTCTCGGACTGGCCGACCCCGACCGTCTCCACCAGCACCACGTCGTAGCCGGCCGCTTCCATCACCACGATCGACTCGCGGGTCGCCTTGGCCACCCCGCCGAGCGTGCCCGCGGTGGGGGAGGGGCGGATGAAGGCGGCCGGGTCCACGGCGAGGCGCTCCATACGGGTCTTGTCGCCGAGGATCGAGCCGCCGGTACGGGTGGAGGACGGGTCGACGGCGAGCACCGCTACCCGGTACCCCAGCGAGGTGAGCATGGTGCCGAACGCGTCGATGAACGTCGACTTGCCCACGCCCGGCACCCCGCTGATGCCGATCCGCCGCGCCTTGCCGCTGTGCGGGAGCAGCTCGGTCAGCAACTCCTGCGCCAGCGCCCGGTGCTGGGGCCGGGTGGACTCGACGAGCGTGATGGCGCGGGCGACGAGCGCCCGCTTCCCGTCGAGTACACCCTTGACGTAGGTGTCGAGTTCGATCACAGGGCGTGCCCGAGGTCGGCAGAGAGCCGCTGGACGAGGTCGTACGCCGCGTCAGGGATCACCGTCCCGGGCGGGAACACGGCCGCCGCGCCCATCTCCAGCAGGGTCGGCACGTCCTGCGGGGGGATCACCCCGCCGACCACGACCATGATGTCCTCGCGGCCCTCCGCCGCCAGTTCCTCGCGCAGCGCCGGTACGAGGGTCAGGTGCCCCGCGGCCAGCGACGAGACGCCCACGATGTGCACGTCCGCCTCCACCGCCTGGCGGGCGACCTCGCCCGGCGTCTGGAACAGCGGGCCGACGTCCACGTCGAAGCCGAGGTCGGCGAAGGCGGTCGCGATCACCTTCTGGCCGCGGTCGTGGCCGTCCTGGCCCATCTTGGCGACCAGGATGCGCGGGCGACGGCCCTCGGCCTCCTCGAACGCGTCCACCAGGGCCCGGGTTCGGTCCACGGACGGGGACTCCCCTGCTTCGTTGCGGTACACCCCGGAGATCGTACGGATCTGGCCCGCGTGCCGCCCGTACACCTTCTCCAGGGCGTCGGAGATCTCCCCGACGGTGGCCATCGCACGGGCCGCGCGCACCGCCAGCTCCAGCAGGTTGCCCTCACCGCCGGCCGCCCGCGTCAGGTCGTCCAGCGCGTCCTGGCACGCCCGCTCGTCGCGCTCCGCCCGCAGCCGCCGCAGCTTCTCGATCTGCTGCGTGCGTACGGAGGAGTTGTCGACCTTGAGGACGTCGATCTTCTCGTCGGTCTCGACCCGGTACTTGTTGACGCCGATGACCGGCTGGCGGCCGGAGTCGATACGGGCCTGGGTGCGGGCCGCCGCCTCCTCGATCCGGAGCTTGGGGATGCCGGCGTCGATGGCCTGCGCCATGCCGCCCGCCGCCTCGACCTCCTCGATGTGCTGCCAGGCGCGGCGCGCGAGGTCGTTCGTCAGCTTCTCGATGTACGCGCTGCCGCCCCACGGGTCGATGACCCGGGTCGTACCGGACTCCTGCTGGAGCAGCAGCTGCGTGTTGCGGGCGATCCGCGCGGAGAAGTCGGTGGGCAGCGCGAGCGCCTCGTCCAGGGCGTTGGTGTGCAGCGACTGGGTGTGGCCCTGCGTTGCGGCCATGGCCTCCACACACGTACGCGTCACGTTGTTGAACACGTCCTGCGCGGTCAGCGACCAGCCGGACGTCTGCGAATGGGTACGCAGGGAAAGGGACTTGGCGTTCTGCGGGTCGAACTGCTTCACCAGCTTCGCCCACAGCAGGCGAGCTGCCCGCAGCTTGGCGACCTCCATGAAGAAGTTCATGCCGATCGCCCAGAAGAAGGACAGCCGCGGCGCGAACGCGTCCACGTCAAGGCCCGCCTCGCGGCCCGCCCGGATGTACTCCACGCCGTCCGCGAGCGTGTACGCCAGCTCCAGGTCGGCCGTCGCGCCCGCCTCCTGGATGTGGTACCCGGAGATAGAGATGGAGTTGTAGCGCGGCATGCGCTGCGAGGTGTACGCGAAGATGTCGGAGATGATCCGCATCGACGGCTTCGGCGGGTAGATGTAGGTGTTGCGGACCATGAACTCTTTGAGGATGTCGTTCTGGATGGTCCCGGCCAGTTTCTCGGGCGGCACGCCCTGTTCCTCGGCCGCCACGATGTACAGCGCGAGAACGGGCAGCACGGCGCCGTTCATCGTCATCGACACGGTCATCTTGTCCAGCGGGATGCCGTCGAAGAGCTGGCGCATGTCGTAGATGGAGTCGATGGCCACACCGGCCATGCCGACGTCGCCCGTCACCCGTGGGTGGTCGCTGTCGTAACCGCGGTGCGTGGGCAGGTCGAAGGCGATCGACAGGCCCTTCTGGCCGGCCGCGAGGTTGCGGCGGTAGAAGGCGTTGGACTCCTCGGCGGTGGAGAATCCCGCGTACTGGCGGATCGTCCAGGGCTGGTTGACGTACATCGTCGGGTACGGACCGCGAAGGTACGGGGCCATGCCCGGGTACGTGCCGAGGAAGTCCAGGCCTTCCGTGTCACGGCCGGTGTACAGCGGCTTGACCGCGATGCCCTCCGGGGTCTCCCAGACGGCCTCGCTCCCGCCCGTGGCCTTCTCTGCGGCGGCACTCCACTCGTCGGCGCTGCCTTCGGTGGTGGGCGTCCCCAGTTCGATTCCGGAGAAGTCGGGGATTCCCATCAGGACACTCCCATGCGGTCGAGGGTGGCGGAGAGGACGGCGACGGCGTCGCAGCCCGCGAAGACATAGGCGTCCACACCGGGGTACTGCCCGGGACGGCCGGCCAGGAACACATGCCGGGCGCCGGCCGCCGCGAGGGCTTCGGCCGTGTTCGCGGCCTGCTCCTCGTACAGGGCGTCACTGGAGCACAGACAGGCCTCGGTGGCTCCGCTGTCCTCGAACGTGCCGTCCGTGACCGGCTCGATGCCACCGGCCTGGAACAGGTTCGCGACGAACGTCGACCGTGCGGTGTGCGCGGCGGCGGGGCCGATCGTGGCCAGGTAGATCCGGGGACGGGCCCCGGTGGCGGCGAGGTGCGCGTCGGAGCGGGCCCGCAGCTCCTCGTACGCCTCGTCGCGCCGAACTCGCGGCAGGCCGCCGGACGGTGCCTCGGGGGCGGGCAGGCGCTCCACCGGGCGCTCGGCCAGGTTCGGGAACTCGCTGACGCCGGTGATCGGTTCACGCCGCTTGGCGAGCTTCGCCGAGCGCGCCTCCCAGGTCTTCGCCAGATCCCGGCCGAGACGCCCCGAGCGAAGCGCGGCGGCCTGACCACCGCTCTGCTCGATCCCCTGGAAGAACTCCCAGCCCGCGTGCGCGAGTTCGTCGGTGAGCTTCTCCACGTACCAGGAGCCGCCCGCCGGGTCGATCACTCGGGACAGACGCGATTCCTCGATGAGGATCGTCGAGGTGTTGCGGGCGATGCGCCGCGCGAAGGCGTCCGGCAGACCGAGAACGTGGTCGAAGGGCAGGACGGTGACGGAGTCGGCGCCGCCGACCCCGGCCGCGAGCGTCGCGATGGTCGTGCGCAGCATGTTCACCCACGGGTCGCGGCGCGACATCATCACCGGTGACGTCACGGCGTGCTGCACCTGCGCACCCGCGCCCGGCGCTCCGCACACCTCGGCGACCCGCGCCCACAGCCTGCGCGCCGCCCGCAGCTTGGCGATGGTCAGGAACTGGTCGGCAGTCGCCGCGTACCGGAACTCGACCTGTGCACAAGCCTGTTCGACGGAGAGCCCCGCTCCGGTCAGCTCCCGCAGATAGGCGACACCGGTCGCCAGCGAGGCGCCCAGCTCCTGCGCGGCCGAGCCGCCGGCCTCGTGGTACGGCAGCGCGTCCACGGTCAGCGCCCGGAGCCCCGGGTACTCGTCCACGCACCGGAGGGCGAGCGAGGCGGCGGGAGCGAAGTCCATCGCGGATCCGGTACGGGCCTCATGGCCGAGGGGGTCGGCGCCGAGGTTGCCGCGCACCTCACTCGGCACGACGCCGCGTTCCTCGTACAGCCGGAACAATTCCCGGGCCGCTGATGCGACGTCGGGTCCCGCGTCGAGGACGACGGGCGCCAGATCGAGGTAGACGCCGGCGAGGACGCTCTCGAGCGAGGAGACCGGGATGCCGCCCTCGCCGACGGCGAGCCACAGCGAGGTGACGCCGTTCTCCAGGTCGCCGAGGACCAGGGCGTTGTCGGCCGCTGTGTGCCGCTGGCGTACGTCCCAGCCGCCGGCGGTGTTGCCCTCGGGCCGGCTCCCTCGGACGAAGGGGGCGAATCCGGGAAAACCGGGATCGGTGGTCGTGTCACGCGCGGTGTACAACGGCCGGGTGGCGAGCCCGTCCTCGAGCGAGGTGGACAGCGCGTCTTCGGCTGTCGCGCTCGAGACCTCCTTGCCCGATTTGCGCAGCACGCCTTCTACCAGGAGCTGCCACTGGTCATGGGTCGCGGAAGGGAACTCGGCGGCCAGCGCGAGCCCGTCATTGGGCAGGACTGTCATGCTCGGATGCTAGGTCAGAGTTCTGGAGCGACAGCAGAGGCGAAGCCTGTGACCTTGACCTCTTGGTGCCGGTGATCCAGATCTCAGCCGCCTGATCGACACCTTCGGGCCGCTCTGGCAGGGTGAACCGATGCGTATACCCAGGCAGGCGGCCAGAGTCGCGGTACTGGACCCGGCGGGGGCCGTCTTCATGTTCCGGTACGACAACGAGGAGGTCGGCGTCCACTGGGCGCTGCCCGGCGGCGGAATGGATCCGGGCGAGACACCGCTGCAGGCGGCCGGGCGCGAGTCGCGCGAGGAGACCGGGTGGACGGACATCGAACTCGGCGGCACCGTGCTGTGTCTTTGGGAGCACGACTTCACCCGGGCCGGCGTTCCCGTGCGGCAGCACGAACACATCTTCCTCGCGTACGGGCCTCGCCGGGAAACCGCGGGTGCGCTGCGCCTGTCTCAGGCGGCGGAAGGCATTCTCGGGGGGAGATGGTGGTCGCCGGGCGATATGTCGGAAGCCGTGGAGCGGCTGTGGCCGCCACAACTCCCGGCGCTGCTGGCCGCCGTACGACGCGACGGCCCACCCGCCGCACCCGTCGAACTCGGCCATGTATCGAACGGGTCCACCGGTACCTCGCCCTGACCGCGGGGACGACGGCCCTCGACGGGTAGCAGGTCCGCGTACCCGCCTCGGTGAGCCGCTGACGCGCAGCCGATCAGTACACGTCGCGGACATAGCGCTTCTCGGCGGCGAGCTGCTTGACGTACGCGGCGGCGCCTTCCACGCTGTGGCCGCCGTGAGCGATGGCGATGTCCCGGAGGGCCCGGTCGACGTCCTTGGCCATGCGCGAGGCGTCGCCGCACACGTAGAAGTGCGCGCCTTCCTGCAGCCAGGACCACAGCTGGGGGCCGTGTTCGCGCATCCGGTCCTGGACGTAGACCTTGGCGCGCTGGTCGCGGGAGAAGGCGGTGTCGAGGCGGGTGAGCGTGCCGTCGGCGAGGAGGGCGGTCAGTTCGTCCTCGTAGTAGAAGTCCGTGGCCCGGTGCTGTTCGCCGAAGAAGAGCCAGTTGGGCGCGCGGTGGCCGAGGGCGCGACGTTCGTCCAGGAAGCCGATGAAGGGGGCGATCCCGGTGCCCGGGCCCACCATGACCATGGGCGTGGCGGGGTCGGCCGGGGGCCGGAACTTCGGGGAGGGCTGGACGAAGACCGGTACGGGTGTGCCGGGGGCCGCGTCGGCGAGAAAGGGCGAGCAGACACCCTGGCGCGGTCGTCCCTCCGGGTTCTCGTACCGGACGACGGAGACCGTGAGCGAGACGAGGTGGGGGTCGGTCAGCGGGCTGGACGAAATGGAGTACAGCCGGGGCTGGAGAGGCTTCAGCACCTCGGCCCACTCCTGGGCGCCGGCGCGGACAGGGTGTTCGGCGACGACGTCGACGGCCTGACGGCCCCAGGACCACTTGGCCAGCTCATCCTTGTTGTCGGGGCGCAGGAGCTTCTTCAGCACCCGGTCGCGGGTGCGTTCGGCGACGAAGCGCAGCAGGTCGGGGGTGATCCGGGTGATGTCGAGGTGCCGGTGCAGGGCCTCGTGAAAGGGGATTCCCTGGATCTCCCCGCTGCCGTTCAGGTTCACCGCGCTGTCCGGGGCGAGCCCGGTGGTGGCCAGCCATTCCGTGACGAGGTCCGGTGAGTTGGCGGGACGTACGCCGAGTGCGTCGCCGGCCTGGTAGACGAGCGGGGTCTCGCTCTCGCGGGTGTCGAAGGTGAAGCGCCGGACCTCTTTGCCCGCTCCGGGCAGGCTCAGCAATCGGTTGCCGATCAGGCGGGTGGTGACGGGGGCTGTCTTCCTCGCCAGGGGAGCGGACGACGGCATGAGGGGAGCGGACGATCGCCCCGGGGCAGCGGCCGATGGGGTGGGCGCGGGCGGCGAGACCGTTTCCGAGCCGTCCGTCAGTGAGGTGAGGACCCGGTCGAGCCAGGCCATGGCCGAGGGCTCGTAGTCGGGCTCGCAGTCCGTACGCGGGGCCAGCCGTACGGCACCCAGTTCGTCGAGGCGCTGGTCGAGGCGGCGGCCGTGGCCGCAGAAGTCCTCGTAGGAGGAGTCGCCGAACGCGAGGACCGCGTAGCGGACGCCGTCCAGGCGGGGTGTGTCGGGTGCGGCCAGGGCGTCCCAGAACCCGGAGCCGTTGTCGGGGGCGTCGCCGTCGCCGAAGGTGCTGGTGATCAGGAGGATGTCGGCGCCGGTGGGCAGCTCACCCGGGTGGGCGTCGTCCATGTCGACCAGGGTGGCCTTGTGCCCGGTGGTGGTGAGCCGGTCGGCGGCCGCCGTGGCGAACTCCTCGGCGTTGCCGGTCTGCGAGGCCCACAGCACGACGACCTCCCGGACCGGGACGGCAGGTGCCCCGGACCGGGATGGCGTTCCCGGAGCGGCCCGGGAGTACAGACCGGCCAGCACACCGTTCACCCACAGCGCGTGCTCGGGGCTGAAGGGCGCCCCCGGCGGCAGCACCGGCACCCCGGCAGCGCCCGATTCGAGGCCGGCGAGGAATCCGATCAGGTACTGGCGCTCGTGCTCGGCCAGAACCGGCGGTGGAGCGGGCTGGAGTCCGAAGACGCCGGCGGGACCCGCGGGGAGGGCGGCCGCCATGGCCGGCCCACCGGACGCGGCAGCCTTCACCTCGCCGGGACGGGCGCCGGCCTCGCTGCCGGCCGTGGGCGGCGCCGTCACCGTCACCGGGGTCGCCACCTTCGTCAGGGACACCGCGCAGGCCTTGAACTCCGGCTGGAAGGACAGCGGATCGACGGCGTCACTGGTGACGGCGTTGACGCTCAGGTATTCGCCGAACAGGTCGTTCCAGTGGAAGGGCGCGAAACAGCAGCCGGGCCGGACCCGGTCGCTCACCGCGGCGGGCAGCACCGCCCGGCCACGCCGCGAGGCGACCTCCACCGAATCGCCGTCGGCGACACCGAGCGCGGCGGCGTCGTCCGGGTGCAGCTCCACGAAGGGCCCGGGGTCGAGCTTGTTGAGCTTGGCGACCCGGCCCGTCTTGGTGAGGGTGTGCCACTGGTGCTGCAGCCGGCCGGTGTTCAGGACGTACGGGTAGTCGTCGTCCGGCATCTCGGCGGGAGCGATGTGCGGCCGGGCGTGGAACACCGCCCGGCCGCTCGCCGTGGGGAAGACCGGACCGCCGCCGTCCTCGCCCACGTAGCGGATCGGATTGCGGTCGGGACCGTCCTCACGTGCGGAGGGCCACTGCACCGGGGTGGACCGCAGCCGGTCATAGGTGACGCCCCGCAGGTCGTAGCCCGTCTTCGGGTTGTGGGCGCGCTTGATCTCCTCGAAGACCTCTTCCGCGCTGTCGTACGAGAAACCCCGCTCGTATCCCATCGCGCGGGCGACGGCGGCGATGATCCGCCAGTCCGCCATCGCCTCCCCCGGCGGATCCACCGCGGGCCGGGCGAGCGTGACGTTGCGCTCGCTGTTGACGAGGACGCCCTCCGTCTCGGTCCACAGCGCTCCCGGCAGGACGACATCCGCGTACGCGTTGGTCTCCGTCTCGGCGAACACGTCCTGGGTGACGACGAACTCGGCCCGTTCCAGGCCCTCGATGACGGTCTTGCGGTTGGCCACGGACGCGACGGGGTTGGTGCAGATGATCCAGCACGCCTTGATGTCCCCGTCGGCCATCTTCTGGAACATCTCGATCGTGCCCTGGCCGACCCCGTCCTTGCGGACCGTGCCGGGGGGCAGCTCCCACAGTTCCTCGATGAAAGCGCGCTCCGCGTCGACCAGCACCGACCGCTGGCCGGGCAGCCCCGGACCCATGTACCCCATCTCCCGGCCGCCCATGGCGTTGGGCTGACCCGTCAGCGAGAACGGACCGCTGCCGGGCCGGCAGATCGCGCCCGTCGCCAGATGCAGATTGACCAGCGCGTTGGTGTTCCAGGTGCCGTGCGTGGACTGGTTGAGGCCCATGGTCCAGCAGCTCATCCATTCCCCGGCCTCGCCGATGAGCCGGGCCGCCGCACGGATGTCGTCCTCCGGGACGCCGGTGATGTCGGCGACCGCGGCGGGCGGGTAGTCGGCCAGGAACTCCGGCATCGCCTCCCACCCCTCGGTGTGCGCGGCGATGAACTCGGGGTCGGTGTGCCCGTTCTCGTACAGCAGGTGCAGCAGGCCGTTGAGCAGCGCCAGGTCCGTTCCGGGCCGGACCGGCAGGAACAGATCCGCCTTGTCGGCGGTCGCGCTGCGGCGCGGGTCGACGACGATCAGCTTGGCGCCGCCCGACTTGACCCGCTCCATCATCCTGAGGAAGAGGATGGGGTGGCAGTCGGCCATGTTGGAGCCGATGACGAAGAAGACGTCGGCATGCTCGAAGTCCTGATACGAGCCGGGCGGGCCGTCCGCGCCCAGCGACAACTTGTAGCCGGTGCCCGCGCTGGCCATGCACAGCCGGGAGTTCGACTCGATCTGGTTCGTCCGTACGAAGCCCTTGGCCAGCTTGTTCGCCAGGTACTGGGCCTCCAGGCTCATCTGCCCGGAGACGTAGAACGCGAAGGCGTCCGGGCCGTGCTCGTCTATCACCGCCCGCAGTCGGCGCGCGGTCTCGGCGATCGCGGTGTCCACCGGGGCGGACTCGGCCTCCTCCCCCCGTTCCGCGCGCACGAGGGCGGAGGTCAGCCGCCCGGGGGCGGCGAGCATGTCCGCAGTGGTCGCGCCCTTGGTGCACAGGCGTCCGAAGTTGGCGGGGTGCGCCTTGTCACCGGACGCCTTCAGGACCGTACGCCGTCCGTCCGCGCCCATTCCGATGTCGAGGACCATCCCGCAGCCGACACCGCAGTACGAGCAGACCGTCCGTACCTGCTGGGTGGTCGTGGTCACGAGCGGCCCTCCGTGTGATCGGTACCTTCCTCCACCGACGCTACGAAGGTCCCATTACGCGGTTGTCACACCGCTCGATCACCGGGGGTTACGCGCTCCACACAGCGGTGCTCCGGTGCTTGTGAGGTGTGGCCTGCGGGGATGCCGGAGGCGCGGGGGTGCGCGGTGATCGATACCCTTGCCGGGTCCGAATCGGAACTCCTACGGTGGACGCCATGACGGATGAATCCACACGCGCGGCCCGACTGCTGGACGCCCAGGCCAAGGCGGCGTCGCTGTTCGCCGAGATCGAGACGAGGCAGCTGGTCGCGGCGGGCCAGGGCGAACGCGCGGTGAGCGACAGGATCCGTGACCTGGCGAACGAGATGTTCGGGACCACCCACTACTGGCACAAGCGGATCGTGCGGTCCGGGCCGAACACGCTCCAGCCCTACCGAGAGAACCCGCCGGACCGGGTCATCGGCGAGGACGACATCGTCTTCGCCGACTTCGGGCCGATCTTCGAGGAGTTCGAGGCCGACTTCGGGCGGACCTTCGTACTGGGCGAGGACGCCGTCAAGCACCGCCTGCGCGACGACCTGGCGACCGTCTTCGCGGCAGGACGCCGCGCCTTCGAAGCAGACCCGGACATCACCGGCAAACAGCTCTACGCCGAGGTCGAACGGCTGGCGGCCGAAGCGGGCTGGCAGCTGGGCGGCTGGCACGTCGGCCACTTGGTCGGCGCGTTCCCGCCCGAGTACAAGAACTGGGAGGACGTCGACTCCCACATCGTGCCCGCCAACGACAAGCCGCTGCGCCGCACGGACGAGGCAGGGCGGCTTCTGCACTGGATCCTGGAGATCCATCTCGTCGACCCGGAGCGGGAGTTCGGAGGCTTCTACGAGGAACTGCTCGACCTCTGAGGATTGGTGAAGGTACGTCAGCGAGCGGGTCCGGGTGCCGCTGCCCCGGGACTCCCGGAGCAGGCGGATGTCCCGCTGCCGCCGGGCCGTTGGACCGTCCGGGCCGTCCACTCCCGGGGCGGCGACCAGGCCTCGGTGGGCCTGGCCCCGCTTGTTCCCGTCCTGTTCCAGAGGCGGTTGGCGAGCATCCGGGTGCCGCGGAGACCGGCCGGGCCCGGCCGTCGCCTCAGTAGCCGAGACTCGTTGTGTACGCGCACTCGGTGTAGATGTAGCCGGGCGACAGCTTGGCGGTGTCCGAGGCGGGGGACTTTCCGGTGCCGCTCCGGGACTTGTGCACGAAGTAGGTGGTGCCGACGGGCAGCCGGATGGTCCGCTGGGGGTAGTGCTTGCCGCTGTCACTGCACGGCTTGAAGCCGATCCCCAGCGTGCTGCCGAGGGTGTATGTGCTGCAGCTCCCACAGGCCTTGAGGTTGAAGCTTCCGGTCACCGGTCCCGTGTACAGGACCGTGATGTCGTCGGGGCTGTCGTTCTTGACCGTGACGGCGATGCTGCCGCCCGATGCCGTGGTCGGCAGACGCTTGCCGGCCGCGGGCACCGTCTGCGCGACCTCCGCGGCGATGGCTATCTTCTGGGCGCGCGCCCGGCTCTTGTGGTGCGGGTTGTTCTTGGCGAAGTCGTTCATGGTGGTGACGGCGTCACTGAAGTTCCCGTCCTTGTACTGGTGCACACCGCAGGCGTACGCGCCCGAACGCGCGCTCTGCGAGGCCCGGTCGGCATCCTTGCCGAGGGCGTCGGCCAAGCCTGCCTGTTCCCCGGGCAGTCCGCGGACCTGGGTGTCGAGGCCGTTCAGTTGCTGGACGGCGGCACAGGGGTCGTCGCCGCTCACGGACTTGACCGCCTTGTCGACCGCGGTCCTCACGGCGGGTTCGACCTTCCCGGCCTGTGCGGACTTGGGGAATGTCGACAGGAGTTCGCCGAACTGCGAGGTCCAGTCAGCGCCTGTGCCGCCGAGCGACGCCGCCGCGCACTCGTAGAGCGACGTGGCCAGCCGGTCGTCGGGCCAGGTGGCCAGATCTCCGAGTTCCTTCCTGCCCACCGTGCGCGGGACCGTACGCAGGTACTTCAACGGGGCTACGGCGGAGCAGTAGTTCTTCTGTGCGTAGGGAGCCCCGACCGTGGCGTAGTAGGTCTTGAGCCGGTCGGGAACGCGCTGGGCCGCGCGTGAACCCGGGTGGTCCTCGCCGAGCGCGCTGTAGACGGCCAGGGCGCGGCGGTAGTCGGCCTCCGCCGTTTCGAACGTCTGCTTCCCCGACTGCTCGACCAGCTTGTCCGCACGGTCGAGCCGGTCCAGGAGCATCTGCTCCCTGGCTTCGTCGCGCGCCCCGTCGTACAGGACGACTCCTCCGGCGGGAACGGCCAGCAGCACGACGCCGAGCGCGGCCGCGATCAAGGCGCTCGGCAGCAAGGCCAACCGTGTCCGCAGGCCCACGGACGCGCCGTGTGCCGCGGCGAGCACCAGGAAGATCAGGTAGAGCACGACCGTCGCGCCGGGGACCCCGTCCGGGTCCGCGGGCAGGGCCACGAGCAGCAGGATCGCCGTCGCGACCCAGCAGACCGCCATCAGCCCCCAGCGGCGCACGACGGCGTAACCGAGCCCGAGCCCGCTGAGGTTGAGCAACGCCACTGCGAGGGCCCGCCATGGATGGGCGGGAGCGGGCGGCGGCGCGGTCGGCATCGGTGGAACGACGAAGTCGTCACGAGCACCTTGTTGATCCCAGGACATGACGGTTCCCCCCCCGTCAATCATGCCTGAAGTTCTATGACTTGTCAGCGTACGGTCAGTAGGCGCGCGGCGACAGAGCCCGCACCGAGGGTCTACGACCCACCTGTCCCGCTGGATGGCAGACGCCCCGCGCGTTTCGCGCCGGGTGGCACAAGCAGGGCGCGTTTCCCCGAACAGCCGACTCGGGCAAGCGACTTGCTCTTGCAAGTAATATACAAAAAGCTCTAGTGGTCCTTACTGATCGCCATGTGGCATGGAGTCCTGTCGCGCCCGTGCCCGCCACCGGCGGCCCTCGCTGGACGGCGCTCCGGGACCGCCCCTACCTGCTGCTCACCGTGCTGGACGGCGTCATGGCCATCCAGTTCAAGGTGCTCACCGTGGCCATCCCGCCCTGGCTGGCCGGTGCCGCCGCCACCCCTCGCCGGCTCATCTCGGCCACCATGATCACGGGCACCGCCATGGTCGTCGTGCTCCAGGTGCGGGTCAGTCGTGGCGTCGGTTCGCCCGTGGCCGGCGGACATGCCTATCGCCGGGCAGGGACGGCCTTTCTTGTCCCGTGCTCGGTGGTGCCGCTGTCCGCGGGGGTACCTGCGTGGGCCGCCGCGGTCCTTCTCATCACCGCGGTCGTGATCCATGCGGTCGGTGTGCTGTGGCACTCCGCCGCGGGCTTCGAGATGTCCTTCACGCTCGCCCCGCCGCATGCCACAGGCCAGTACCTCGGCGTGTTCGGCCTGGGCGCCGGACTGGCCGAGGCCATCGGGCCAGGTCTCCTCACCACGCTGTGTGTCACCTGGGGCCGCCCCGGCCGGTACGTCCTCGGAGCACTGTTCGCGCTCACGGGGATGGCGGCACCCTTCGCGGTCCGCTGGGCGGAAGACCATCCGTACGGGCGGCAACCACGCCTCACCACCCCGGAAACACCGAAGACGAACCGGCAGTACGGAACTGCGGCCGACATCACCGGGAGCACTCTGCATCAACAGTTGGAGCTGTCGGGACGGCGCCGCTCGCAGCCTGGCGGCGAGGCCTGAGTACTGCATGATCGCCTTCTTGATCCCGTTTGATGCCACCTTGGCGGGCGGTTTGTGACGGTGAGCCATGGACGGCCCGTTCGTCGACGCCGGTCGGCGACCCGGCATGTGCGGGGCGGCGGAGTCGTCATGGCACGCATGTGGCGGCAGTACCGGTCCACCTGACGACCCTTGCTCTCTGGTGAGAGGCGCTCTCGCCGTGTAACGTCGCTGGCAGATGTCGTGGTTCGCAGTACCTGCCCGCGCCGTGGTGCGGGCGTTTTGCTGTGCAGTGCCCGAGGACCAGGACGACTACCTCCGGGTCCGCGCGGTGCGGATCCGTCATCGAGTGAGAGGCACTGGCATGGCCAGCGGAACTGTCAAGTGGTTCAACGCCGAAAAGGGCTTCGGTTTCATCGCGCAGGACGGCGGCGGCCCCGACGTCTTCGCGCACTACTCCAACATCAACGCGAGTGGCTTCCGTGAGCTCCAGGAAGGCCAGGCGGTGACCTTCGACATCACCCAGGGTCAGAAGGGCCCCCAGGCGGAGAACATCACCCCCGCCTGACCTTTGCGTCACGCCGGCACGGTGCCTCAAGGAACACCCACGTTGAGGCACCGTGCATTGCGGCGGATCAGAGGGCTCCGCCGCTTCCCCTGGAGGGTGGCCGGGGCACGTAACGACGCAGCGGCAGCGTGCCACTCGCCCGCGAAACGGGTACGCACCTCCTTTCCGGCGCCACCGGTGCCGAGGCTCCGACGACCCGAGTGCGGCCGTCATGCTCGTCCACGCCCCCCCGCTCACGCAGGGCCATGGTGAGGTGTGCGAACTCCTGTGGTCTTCAGCCGTCAGCGACTCGCAGCCGCCCGCACTTCCCAGTCGTGGTGACGGCCGGCAGATGTCGCTCCCGGTGATGCCGAGTACCCCCACATCGATTCCTTGGCCTGCGGCCGTGTTGATGATGTGTGTGATTCCTGACGCCGCGCGGAAGCGGGCCCCGGGCTCGTCGGCTCAGCAGCCCTTCAGCAGTCCTTCAGCGGCGGTTCGGGTGCGACGCGTACGCCGTCGTGGGCCGAAGGCCGCAGGCGCCGCCGACCAGGCGGGCACCGATCACCCGTCCGGCCCGTGCGGCCTCCTGGATCGGGACGGCGACTGAGGCACCCTGGCCGAGTGGGCCCCGCGTTGCTTCCCGGTGTCCGGCCGCACCATCACCGGCTGACGGACTGCCGGGAACGCGACGGCGAGACGCCGTCCATCGGACCGGGATCCTGTCGCGGTGACAAGACCGCGGGGTTATGGACCCCGCAGGCCTCGGCATGCCGTCGGATCGGAGCGGAGGGGTGTTACTCACTTTCGGGTGACGGCCGGGGGCGGTGCGACGATGTGCTGGATGCCCGTAAATGGCCTAGATCCTGTAGGAGTACGGGAGTTGGCGATGACAGGGCATCACTCTTCGGCTTTCAGTACTTAAAGGACTGATACAGGTATCTGTAACCGACATGTTCGCAATTGGTAACAGGGGTCGGGTGTTGCCCGTCCCGGGCGGGGATGTGGAGCAACTTATGAGTCCTCGGCCACCGGGCCGGGACTCGCACAGGGTCGCACCGTGCAGTTCCCCGCAGTGGGGTGCTCGTACGGGGTGTGCCGGCTCTCGAACCTTGAGGAGCATTCATGTCCGTTTCCACGTCTGTCACGGCCCGCCGTATGGTGGCCGCGGCCCTCGCCGCCGGCGCGATGATCGGCTCGACCGCCGTCTCCGCCTCCGCCGCGGAGCCGCGCTTCGAGCGCACTCACGTCGCCATCAGCAGGGTCCAGGCCGACGCGCCGGGCTTCAATGACCGCTCCAGCCGTTCCCTGAACGCGGAGTGGGTGGAAATCACCAACACCGCTCGCCGTGGCGTGAACCTGAACGGTTGGACGCTGTCGGACAAGGACGGCAACCGCTACACCTTCCGGCACTACACCCTGGCCGGCCGTTCCACCGTCCGGATCCACACGGGCTACGGCCGCGACACCAGCCGTGACCTCTACCAGGACCGCCGCAACGAGGTGTGGGACAACCGCTCCGACGCCGCCACGCTGAAGAACGACCGCGGCCGCTTCGTCGACAGCGTCTCCTGGGGCCGGCACCACGACCGTGACCACGGCCGTGACGACCACCGCGGGCACGGCGACCACCGCGGGCACGGCGACAACCACGGCCACGGCGACAACCACGGCCACGGCGACAACCACGGCGGCGGTCACCACGGCCGCTGAACGGCCCTTGGGGGGCACACCCGTTCCGGGGCCGGACAATGAGGTGACCGGCTGAAGGCCGGGTGCTGCCGGACCCCGTGATCGCTAGGTCTGCTGGACGGTCTCGCCGAGGAGGACCCGCACCGGACGGTGCGGGTCTTCTGCGTCCGGCGCACGCGGCCGTTCCGTCCGACGACCCGCTCGGCCGGGGCGATCGCCGAAGGCTCCGCAGAGCGTTCGGGAGCGCGAGCGGCCCCGGAAGGACAAGGGGTACAAGACCCGGCTGGTCTACGGAGACGACGCCCCGAACCGGCAGGTCTCACAACGGTCAAGTCGATCATCGCGGGTCAGCAGACACAGACCGTCTACAAGGACCTGCGTCAACTCGCCCAGATGGCAGTGGACATGGCCGACGACGTACTCAACGGCAGGAAGCCGAACGTCAACGACACCAGCACCTGTGACAACAGGTCCAAGGTCGTGCCCGCCTACCTGCTGCAGCCGACGGGCGTCGACAAGACCAACTACGAGAACGTGCTGGTGGAGGGCGGCCATTACACGGACGCCGAGCTCAAGCAGCCGCCGCTCGACCCGTGCGCCACCCCCTCCCCATGGGCGTGCACAGCGCGTGGCTCTCCGGTCGTCGTCGGCAGGGTGCGTCCCCTCATGTCGGGAACCACCATCGGGACCCGCGGTCCGGCCTGACGCAGGAGACACGCCTGTCCGACGGACCGACGGGTCTCGACGCCGTGCGGGCGACGATCCGGGCGCCCGCCGGGAAGCCGGTCAAGCAGCTTCCGGGAGCGGCCGACGGGGGAGGGGAAGGCGCCCTCGCGCGGTCGGGCGAGCTCAGGGCGGCCCCGTCCCGATCCCGATGCCGCTGAGCAGCAGGGTCACATCCACCGCTGCCACGACGATCGCCGTCGCGAACGCCAGCCGTTCCCAGCGGCGTCCCAGTACCGTCCCCGTCACCGCCACCAGCAAGACCACGGTCAGGGCTACCATTTCGCGCCTGCCGGGCGGGCCCGCGGGCCCCAGCGCCAGCAGCGCGGACGCGATCACCAGAGGCACCGGGAGCAGCAGCCGCGCGCGATCGGGCCCCAGTCGCTGCGGCCACCCTCGTACACCCGTCGCCAGATCCCCACGGATGTCCGGCAGGACATCGCCCAGATGCGCTCCGATCCCCAGGAGCGCCCCGGCGCCGACGACCCACCAGGCCGGCCACGGATGGCCCGGCAGCCCGAGCGCGACGAACGCCGGGAGCGCGGCGAACGCCAGCGCGTAAGGTGCCCAGGACCAACGGGTGGCCTTGAGCAGCACGTTGTACACCCAACCCGCCCCGACCGCGGCCAGGTGAACTGCGCCGGCCCAAAGACCGCAGAACAGGGAGAGCGGCACACACAGGGCCAGCGCGGCGTACGCGGCAGTCCAGACCTGTGTCACCGTGATCGCGCCGTCCACCACCGGCTTGCCATGGCGGCCCGCGGCCGTGTCCCGCCGCGCGTCGAACGCGTCGTTGCACCAGCCGACCGACAACTGCCCCGTCATGACGGCGGCGCCGACCAGGACACACCCCCCGGTCCCACGGCCGGCGATCACGGCCAGCGCCGCCGCCAGCGAGGTGACGGCCACGACGGGCCCCAGGTGGCACGCTCTGCCCAGACCGCCCACCGGGCCGGTCCCATTTCCCGCGGTGTCACCGGTCGTCGAGTGCTCGGGAGTACCCACCCGGCGATCCTAGGAGGCTCCGTCCGCCGGCTCGGGCGCGCCACGGGACGAACCGCCGGACGGGCGATCCCTGGTGGCGAAGTGCCGGTGCGGGGAAGGCCTGCAGAGCAGCCCAACCCAGTCGGTTTTCGGACGGGAGCCCTATGACGCGGATCGCCGCCGTGCACGGTGCCCTCGCGCCGCACCATCACGTCCAGTCCGAGATCACGGACATGGTGGCCCGCACGTGTCTGCCCGAGGGCGCCGACCGCCGTGTCCTGGACCGGCTGCACCGCGGTGCGAAGGTCCGTACCCGCCACATGACGCTGCCACTCGGACAGTACGAGGTCCTGGACGGCTTCGGCGCCGCGAACGACGTCTTCATCACCGCCGCTACGGACATGGGGGCCAAGGCCGTCCGGGAAGCTCTGCGCCTGGCCGGTCTGTCCGCCACCGACGTGGACCTGCTGGTGTTCACCTCCGTCACGGGCATCGCGGCGCCCTCCATCGACGCCCGGCTCGCGGGCCGCCTGGGACTGCGGCCGGACGTCAGGAGGCTGCCGATGTTCGGCCTGGGCTGCGCCGGGGGTGCCGCGGGCCTGTCGCGGATGCACGACTATCTGCTGGGCCGGCCCGACCAGGTGGCGGTGCTGCTGTCGGTCGAGCTGTGCTCGCTCACGTTCCAGCGCGGTGACGCCTCCCTGGCCAACATGGTCGCCACCGGTCTGTTCGGCGACGGCGCCGCGGCGGTGGTCGCCTGTGGTTCGCGTCGTACGGGCGAAGCCGTCGGCCCCACGATCGTGGACACGCGCAGCCGGCTGTACCCCGAGAGCAGCGGCATCATGGGTTGGGAGATCAAGAGTTCGGGCTTCCAGGTCGTCCTGGACCCGGAGATCCCCGACGTGGTGCGCCGTCATCTCGCCGATGACGTCGAGGGGTTCCTGGGCGACCACGGTCTGAAGCCGAAGGACGTGAGCGCCTGGGTGTGCCACCCCGGAGGACCCAGGGTCCTGGAGGCCGTCGGTGAAGCCCTCGACCTGCCCGACGGGGCCCTCGATGTGACCTGGCGTCATCTGGCCGAAGTGGGCAACCTCTCCTCGTCGTCCGTGCTTCATGTGCTGCGCGACACGCTGGCCACGCGCCGCCCGCCCACCGGGACGCCGGGTGTGCTTCTGGCGATGGGGCCCGGCTTCGCCTGCGAGATGGTGCTGCTGCGCTGGTAGGCCGCCCGGCCGCCCGGCCGCACGACACGGAACGGTGGGACACGGACACATGATCTGGTACGGACTGCTGGTGGCCGCCGTCGCCGCCGAACGGGTCGGCGAACTCGTCGTCGCCCGCCGCAACGAACGGTGGAGCCATGCCCGCGGCGCGATCGAGGCGGGCCGGGGCCACTACCCGGCGATGGTCGCCCTGCACACCGCCCTGCTGCTCGGCTGCCCGGTCGAGGCAGGGCTGGCCGACCGGCCCTTCCTCCCGGTTCTCGCCTGGCCGATGGTGGCCGTGCTGGCGGGCGCCCAGGCGTTGCGCTGGTGGTGCATCGCCACGCTGGGATCCCGCTGGAACACCCGGGTGATCGTCGTGCCCGGCCTGCCCCTGGTGGCCCGTGGCCCGTACCGGGTACTGCGGCACCCGAACTACGTGGCGGTCGTCGCGGAGGGCGTGGCGCTGCCGCTGGTGCACACCGCCTGGGTCACCGCTGCCCTCTTCACCCTGGCCAACGCGGCCGTTCTGACCGTGCGCATCCGGTGCGAGAACCGCCTACTGGCCGACATGACCGCCTCGCTGACCTCTGCTCCGGCGTGATCGACGTCCTGGTGGCCGGTGGTGGACCGGCCGGTCTGGCCGCCGCCATCCACAGCGCGCTGGCCGGCCTGGAGGCCGTGGTCGTCGAACCACGGACCGCGCCCGTGGACAAGGCCTGCGGAGAAGGCGTCATGCCCAGCGGCGTCGCCGCACTGCGGGCGCTGGGCGCCGAGGTCACCGGCAGGGAACTGCGCGGTATCCGCTACGTGGACGGCGCCGCCCGCGCCGAAGCGCTCTTCCGCGGCCACAGAGGGCTCGGAATCCGCCGAACGGCGTTGCACAGTGCCCTGCACCAACGCGCTCTCCGCCTCGGCGTGCGGATCGTGCCCGGCAAGGTGGGGGAGGTGCGCCAGAGCACGGACGGCGTCACCGCCGCGGGATTCACGGCACGCTGGCTGATCGCCGCAGACGGTCTGCACTCCGGCGTCCGCCGCGGCCTGGGGCTGGAACTGCCCGGCGGCGCACACCGGCGCTACGGACTGCGCCGGCACTACCGTGTCGAGCCCTGGACGGACTTCGTGGAGGTTCACTGGTCAGGGCACGGCGAGGCCTATGTGACACCGGTCGCCGACGACCTGGTGGGGGTCGCGGTCCTCAGCCGGGTGCGTCGCGGCTACGACGAGCACCTGGGCGAGTTCCCGGCTCTCACCGCGTCGCTGCGCGGGACCGCCGCGACGGAGGTGCGGGGTGCCGGGCCGCTGCTGCAACGGGTGCGGCGCCGGGTCGCCGGACGCGTCCTGCTCGTCGGTGACGCTGCGGGCTACGTGGATGCCCTCACGGGAGAGGGCATCGCGCTCGGGCTCGCGACGGCCGGAGCCGCGGTCCGCTGCCTCGTGGCGGGGCGCGTGGAGGAGTACGAGCGCGCGTGGGCGTTGCTGACACGCCGTCACCGACTGCTGACCGGAGCTCTGCTGACCGCGAGCCGCCGCCCCGGCACCGCCCGCCTGATCGTCCCCCTGGCGTCCCGGATGCCCCCGGTGTTCACCGCGGCCGTCCACGCGCTGCAGTAGCACGTACGGCAGAGCGATCTCGCGTCCTGTTCAGGTGAACCGGGTTCGGCTTCCTGTCCTCGCGTGTGTCACCGCACTGTGCAGGTGTGCAGGTTCGTCATGCTTGCGATCCGGAGGTTCCGGAAGCCGGTCGATACGGGGGACGGCGGACGCGGACGAACCGGGTGGTGCGGGAGCCGGGGCGCCAGGCACCCAGGGCCGAGGAAGGACAGAGCGCGGTGAAGTCGATTCTGCAGGAGTTCCTGTCGCTCGACGGCGTGGCGCAGGGCGCGGCCCAGGTGTACGAGCCGACAGGACCGCCTCGGTACGGGACCTGTGAGGCCGGCGCGCCCTCCTGGGAAGGGGCTCTCCGGTTCTTTCGTCCGGTCTCGTTCCGACTCGGTCTCTCGGGCGTTCGGCACCGGTGGGGGACGTCGCTCATGAACCAGCGGGTGGCGTGAGATGTCCGCGGCGGCCACAGCGGCCAGGCGGCCGTCACCACCGCGGACCCGTGCGGTTGCGGGACGCGTGCGGGCGTCGTGGAATCAGCGGTTGCGGATGGCGCTGGTGGTGAAGAATCCGGTTGCCGCGGCGGCGACGAGAGCACAGACAGACAACAACATGGTTCGACGCATGGGACGTCCTCTCCGAATGATCGTGGGCAGGTACGTTGCACAACGCCGGTCATGCCTTCGGGGGCTCGCCGCTGTCCCATACGCCACCCGCATGGACGCGCATGCCTGGCGCCGGGCGCGGACGGAGGGGTGCGGAAGAGGCACTCCCCGCGAGTGGTAACGGCTGTTACCATGCCGATATGGCGAGGACACAGGTAGGCGCACGGATCGACGAAGACGTCCTGGAGCTTGCGAAGGCCAGGGCCAAGGACCGCGGGCAGAGTGTCGGGGAATATTTGTCCCAGCTGGTCCTGGAGGACGCCGACGGCTTGCGCGCCCGAGGCCTGGACGCCGCCCGACGCTTTCTTGACGAGCACCAGGACGTCTTCGACGAGGTCGAGGCCGAAGACGTACGGCAGACCGCCAAGCGGGCGCACGCGGCGTAATGGATCTGCACATCGACGTCCCCTGGATCCTGCAGGTCGCCGAGATCGCCGGGGCGGGCGATCCGGCCCCCGACGACTACGGGGTGCCGGTGGCCGCGGTCGCCTGCCACCAGGCGCAGCTCCTCGAACAGCCGGTCTACGACGGCGCCTACGCGCGCGCCGCCGCCTTGGTGCACGTCCTCGGCCGGTGCCGGTGGCTGGAGCGCTCCAACATGGCCGTCGCGGCGGCGACGGGCGTGATGTATCTGGAGGCCTCAGGAATCCCCGTGAAACCGACCCGGGACGACGCCGTGGCACTGCGTGATCTGCTCCGCGACCCCGGCTGCACCGCCGCGAAGATCGCCGTGCTGCTGCGCTCCTGGCCCGCGGTCACCTGATCCGCGGTGACGGTTCGACCCAGGCCCGCCCGGCGGCCGGGTCGGCCGCGTTCTGGGCGGGTCGGCCCTTCGACGCGACGGCTGGTCGGGTCTTGGACGGGCCGGGTCGGCTCAACGGACGCGCGCCACTCCCGCGTAGATACCACTGTCCTCCGGCTTGGGCCTGCGGGCAGACCTGAACCACTCCGTCGCCGTCACCAGGCCGGGCTCGACGAGATCGAGGCCGTCGAAGAAGCTCTGCACCCCGGTCCGGGTACGGAAGCCGAGTTGGATGCCGCCCTTGGCGTACTCGGCGGTGACCTGCGCGGAGAGCTCCGGAAACAGGTCGGAGGAGGCGTGCGACAACACCAGGTAACTGCCCGGGGGCAGCGTGGTGACCAGGTTGCGGACGATGTCGTGGGCGTCCTGCTCGTCGGGGATGAAATGCATCAGCGCGATCAACGACAGTGCGATCGGGCGGGTGAAGTCCAGGATGTGCCGGGCGTGTTGGACGATCTCCTCGGGCCGCCGCACATCGGCCTGGATGTAGTCCGTGACCCCCTCGGGCCGACTGACCAACAGCGCTTCGGCGTGACGCAGCACGATCGGGTCGTTGTCCGTGTAGACGACCTTCGCCGTCGGCGTGATGTCCTGGACGATCTGGTGGAGGTTGGGCTTGGTCGGAATCCCGGTGCCGATGTCCAGGAACTGGTCGATGCCCTGCTCGGCGAGCCAGGCGGACGCCCGGTGCATGAACTCGCGATTCTGCCGGGCCGCGTCCCTCGCCTCGGGCGGCAGCTTCTCTCCCACCGCCTCGTCGACCGGGTAGTTGTCCTTGCCGCCCAGCAGCCAGTCATAGACCCGCGCGGGATGCGCCTTGCTGGTGTCGAGCGTTGGAAACGACTGTCGGTCGATCGTCATGGAAACTCCCATCGCACCACGAAAACGCGGCAGGCCGAGTGTTCGATCATCCTACTCGGCGGCTCCATGTGGTAGGTGCGGTAAGGGAGTTGGACTACACCTGGCCCGACCGGCCGAGCACCACGACATGCCCAGCACCACGACATGCCCGAGCACCAGCACGGTCGACCGCCCACGGCTCAGCTCCGTCAGCTGCTCCGCCGGGCCTGTGGTTGCCGGGGCGGCCAGCGCGGGGCCGCGGAGCGGCCGGCCTGCCCGGTACCTGGATACGGGCAGGCCGAGCATGCTTCGGTTGCGGGGCTCCGCGAGCGCACGCAGGCTGGAGGAGAGGCCCGTGGCAGGGGATGGTCGTCGTGAGCGGATCCGCAGGCCGGAGGCCCGGACTGTTCTCGCGCCGGGACCACGCGGTCATCGCCGCCGCCTCGATCTCGATGCTGCTGGTGCAGATGGACTGGTTCGCCCTGAACCTGATGCTGCCCGTGATAGGCCGCGACTTCGGGACACCGACCACGAACCTGCAGTGGCTGGTGAGCGGCTACATGCTGGCACTCGGTGCGCTGATGATCGTCGGCGGGCGGGCAGCCGACCTGTACGGCCGCAGACGGGTCATCGTCTCGGGTCTGACGGGCTTCGCCGTGATGTCGGTGGTGTGCAGCGCCGCGCGGAGCTCGGCGTGACTGACCGCGGGACGGGTGGTCCAGGGGATGACCGCCGCGCTGATCCTGCCCATCGCGGTGGCGGTCGTGACCTCGCACTTCCGCGACGATCGTCAGGGCCGGGCCGTCGGGACGGTTCTCGCCTTCAGCGAGATCGGTACGGCGCTGGGGCCGTTCGTCGGCGGGGCGTTCGCCGAGCTCGTCAGCCGGCGTGCGGTGTTTCTGCTGAACGTGCCGTTCTGCGCGCTGGCGGCCCTGCTGATGCTCCGGTACGTGAGGGAGTCGCGGGACGAGGGGGCCGCGCGGGGGATGGACCTGCCAAGTGCGGTCACCCTGGCCTGCGGTCTGACAGCGCTCATGCTCGCCGTCGACCAGGGGTCGGCCTGGGGCTGGGGCTCGGCGGCCACCGTGGCCTGCTTCGCCGCGGGCGCGGTCATGCTGTGTCTGTTCGTGGCGGTCGAGCGGCGCACGGCGGAACCGTTGATCGACCTGTCCCTGCTGGGCAACAGGCCGTTCGTGACCGTGACGGCCGCCGGCACGGTGTCGAACGTCGTGTACTGCCTCATCGCGGTGCTGTCGGCGCTGTATCTGCAGCAGGCACGCGGACTGTCGCCGTTGGACTCGGGACTGGTCTTCCTGGCCCTGTCGGCGGGAGTCGGCGCGGCGAGCTACTGGTCGGGGCACCTGGCGCGCCGGTGGCGGGCGGAGGTCCTGATGGCGGTGGGGCTGCTGCTCAGCGGGGCGGCGCTGTTCGCGCTGACCTGGGCGGATCCGCTGCCGCTGTGCACCGCGGTGTTCGCGGTGATCGGCGTGGGCATCGGGCTCGGCTGGGCACTCACCAACGCGGCGACCCAGTCGTACGTGTCCGCCGGGAGGCTGGCGGCGGCGTCCGGGCTGGTGCTCACCTCGCTGGTGCTGTGGGGCGCGGTGGCCGTGACGGTGGCCGCGACCGTACTGGAGACGATCAGTGGGTCCGCCAGTGGTGCGGCGTCCGACGGTTCGGCGATCGAGGGGGTACTGCGGGTGGTTGCCCTGCTCTCCGTGGCCGGTGCCGGGCTGCTGGTCCCGCTCATCCGCTCCAACAGCGGGACGCCGAAGGCGGATCCTGCGGCGGAGGAGGAGGCCGACGCGGTTCCTGGAACTCGCTCATAGGCCTTCGGTCCCAGGCCTTCGTCAGGTCTGTCCTGGCCATGGCCGGCCGAACGCCTCGGCCGGAGTTTCCGGAGTCCGAGGCCCGATTTCCGGTCGGCGGGGGCAGGGGAAAAAAAGGGTTGGGCGGGACGATGCTCGGGCTGGTAGCTTGCGCGTGCCGTGACGTCGACCGAGGAGGTGAGACCCATGAACGCTGTATGCATGTGGGTGCTCCCCCTGTCCGTCACGGTTCGGCCCTTGCCATAGGTGTCGCCGGGAGCGCCTCGACAACAAGGCACTCCGAAAGGCAAGACCTATGCATTCTCTGCAGTTCACCGCCGAGTCGTCGTCGAACGGCATGATCGAGCGCGACTTCATCGTGGGCGAGATCCCCGGCGTCCTGTGGTCTCCGGCCTCCGGCATCGATCGGGCGCCCCTGGTACTCATGGGGCACGGTGGCGGTACGCACAAGAAGGCACCGGCCATGGCAGGCAGGGCACAGCGCCTCGTGTCCGGCTGTGGCTTCCACGTCGCCGTCATCGACGCGCCCGGTCACGGAGACCGGCCGCGCACGGCGCACGACGAGCAGGAGATCGCCGCGCTGTACCGGGCGAGGTCGGCGGGCGAGCCGGAGGGCCCGATCGTCATCCGCTACAACGAGCACCTGGCGGAGCTCGCCGTGCCGGAGTGGCGGGCGACCCTGGACGCCCTCCAGACACTTCCGGAGATCGGCTCGGAAGGGCTGGTCGGCTACTTCGGCATCAACATGGGGACCGCGATCGGAGTGCCGCTCGTGGCGATCGAACCCAGGATCACGGCAGCCGTCTTCGGTCAGCACTGGCCCGATGCCCTGGCCGAGAAGGCGAAGCAGATCACCGTCCCGGTCGAGTTCGACATGCAGTGGGACGACGAGCACATTCCGCGCGAGGCCGGTCTCGCACTGTTCGACGCCTTCGCCTCGAAGGAGAAGACGTTGCACGCCAACGCCGGCAGGCACAAGGAACTGCCCCGGTTCGAAGCCGACAGCGCGGTGCGGTTCTTCGCCCGGCACTTCGGCCGGGTCGGCGTCCCCTCATCGACGTGACGTGACGTGACGTGACGTGACCTGAACTGAGGGGTATAGGCGTCCGGCCGGGTGCCGAATACCCCTCAGTGCGGCCCGACAGAGTGTCATGCCGGGACGGTTTTCGGCCTCTTGCCCGTCTGCGCGGCCAGGTCGACCTCGTACAACGGCGGCGGCCCGGGCCTCGCGGATCGGCTGATCCGTGCCGTGCGGGACCTCTCGTGTCGGGTTTTGAACCGTGCTTTACACATGGACTGCAACCGCGGGCGGGCGCCGGGAGTCCAACAATGCAGTGAGGCAGGCACGATTGTGAGCCGGGGTAGATGTGAAGCGACGTAGCGGTATATCGATGGCACTCGTCATGGTTGCGGTGCTGGCGGGCACCAGCGCCTGTGGCGGGGGGGCACCGAAGGCGAGTTCCGACGACGGAAAGGGCGGGTCGACAAAACCGACGGCCAGCGCGAAGCCGTCTCCATCGAAGCCCGCGGGGCCACCGATGCTGCTGGAGACGATCACGCCGCAGACCGGTGCCACGGTCGGTGTCGCGATGCCCATCTCGGTGATATTCACCAATCCGGTGGGCGCGAAGGCCCGCGCCGACGTCGAGAAGCACATGAAGGTGACCAGCTCCCAGCCGATGACCGGTGCGTGGCACTGGTTCGGGGACCGGCGCGCCGACTGGCGGCCCAAGTCGTACTGGGCCGCCGGTACGAAGGTGAAGGTCACCGCCGATCTGAAGGGTGTGGCCAACGGCAACGGCCGCTACGGCACGCGTTCCTACGTGCACGACTTCACCGTCGGTGACGATGTCCGTGCGGATGTGTCCGTCACCGGACACACCATGAAGGTGACGAAGAACGGCGCGCCCGTGCGCACCCTGTCGATCAACGCGGGGAGCGCCGAGTACCCCACGTGGAACGGCGTCATGGCGGTGATCGACAAGCAGGAGAAGGTCCACATGACCTCGTGCAGCGTCGGCATCAGCTGCACCAAGGGCGCCGCCAACTACTACGACCTGACCCTTCCCTGGGATGTTCACCTCACCCAGTCCGGCACCTACGTCCATTACTCGACGGGTGACCCGAACCCCGGCAGTGGCAGTGCCCGGGGCTCGCACGGCTGTGTCCACCTGTCGATGTCCGACGCCAAGTGGTTCTACGGCCAGGTCAAGCAGGGCGACCCGGTGTCCGTCACGGGCTCCCCGCGGGCGAAGGCCTCGGCCGACAACGGCTACGCCGCCTTCAACCTGAGCTGGGACCAGTGGCTGGCGGGCAGCGCGAGCGGAGAAGCCACCGCGGGGTGACGTGCGCGTCCGCGACGGGTCCGTCGCGGACGTGTCGATGCACCGGGTCCGGGGCGGTCAGAAGAGCATGGCCAGATCGCCCGGCCGCACCCGGGCCGTGACGGGGAGGGTGGCCTCGACCTCCCCGTCGGCGCCGTAGGGCACGGGCCGGTCGGCCTCGATGCGGATCTCCCGGCCCCGCAGGATCACCACTTCGGGGCGCTCGGTGTGCGCGCCGGTCTTCAGCTCGTTCATCAGGGTGAAGAACAGACGGCGCGGGGCCTCCCGGATCATGACGACGTCCAGCAGGCCGTCGTCCGTCCGGGCGTCCGGAGCGATGATGCGTCCGGAGCCGTAGTAGGCGGAGTTGGCGGCCACGACGGTGTAGCCGCGGTGGAGGTGTTCGTCTCCGTCGACGGTGACGCGGTACGACGCCGGACGCCAGCCGGTGACCGCGCGCAGACCGCCGGCGTAGTACGAGGCGGCTCCGCGCAGCAGGCGTGCGTGGTTGGCGTGCTGGTTGGCGAGCGCGTCGACGCCCGCGTACACGCTGCCCAGGACCACGGTGCGGGGGTGCACCGCCGATTCCACCTCGATGGTGTCGACGCGTCGCGGCTCGTGACAGAGCAGGACGCGGGCCAGGTCCGGTGCGGCGGTGGGCAGTCGGAGCGCACGGGCGAAGTCGTTCCCGCGGCCCGCCGGTACCAGGCCGAGCACGGTGTCCGTCCCGCTGAGGGCACCGCCGATGCCGCCGGCGATCCCGTCACCGCCGACGGCGAGGACGATCCGGCCCTGTTCCCCGGCGTGGAGTGCGAGCTCCTGCGCGTGGGCCAGGCTGCGGCTGTACTCGGTCTCCAGTCCGGCTCCGGCCTCCCGGAGCAGGCGGGCGACCGGTAGCAGCGCCGCCGCCCCGGTGGAGCCGCCCGCAGTGGGGTTGACGACGGCGGTGAACTGTCGCATCGGTGTGCCTCCGGGCGGGGTCGGGTGGGACGGAGAGGTGCGGGGGCGGAGCCTGAGCACGGCAACGGATTCGGCGCCGAAGCCGAAGCCGAAGCCGGATCCTGAGCAAGGCAACGGCGCTGGAGCCGGCGCCGGAGCCACATGACGCACCGGCGGCCCTGGGCCGCCGGGAGGCGCGCAGTGCGGGACTCAGTCGATGGGCAGCAGGATCCCGGGATTGAGAAGACCGTCGGGGTCCAGCCGCCGCTTGACGGCCCGCAGGGCCTCGATGCCCAGCGGCCCCGCCTCCCGGAGATACCAGTCGCGGTGATCCGTTCCCACTCCGTGGTGGTGGCTGATGGTTCCGCCCGCGCCCAGGACGGCCTCGTTGGCGGCCTGCTTGGCGGGTGCCCAGTGGGCCACGGCGTCCTCGCCCTGGGCGGAGACCACGGTGAAGTAGAGCGAGGCACCGTTCTCGTAGACGTGCGAGATGTGGCACATGACCAGGGGCGGGGTTCCCGCGGCGGAGAGCGTCCCGGTCAGTGCGGCGCGCACTGCGGCGTAGAGCTCGGGTACGCGTGACCAGAAGGTCGCGGTCTCCAGGGTCTCCGCGAAGGCCCCGGCGTCGAGCAGGGCGTCGCGCAGATAGGGCGCCGAGTAGCGGCCGTGCGCCCAGCGTTCGCCGGGCTCGGCCCCCAGGTAGGTGCCTCCGGCCGCGCGCAGGACCGCGGCGGCTTGCTCGCGACGGTATGCCGTGTCCTCCTCGGTTCCCTCGTATCCGGCGATCGCCGTGCATCCGGCGTCCGTCGGTGCCTCGGCCGAACCGATGGCGTCGGGCTGGGCGAGGCCGACGAAGGTCTCGGTCTCGTCGGACAGCCGCAGCACCGTGGGGCGCGGTCCGTCCTGGGCGAGCCGGCGCAGAGCGGTGGTGCCCTCTTCGAAGGAGGCGAACCGCCACCCCTCGTAGATTCGGGTCTGCGGCAGCGGCCTGATCCGTACGGTGACGGAGGTGATGACGCCGAAGGCGCCCTCGGAGCCGAGGATCAGCTGCCGCAGGTCGGGGCCGGCCGCCGAGCGGGGCGCGCGGCCCACGTCCAGGGTGCCTTTCGGGGTCGCGAGGGTGAGACCGAGGACCATCTCGTCGAAGCGGCCGTATCCGGCGGAGGCCTGTCCGCTGGAACGGGCAGCGGCGAATCCGCCGATGGTGGCCCACTCGTAGGACTGCGGGAAGTGCCCGAGGGTGAACCCGTACTCGGCGAGGAGCGCCTCCGCGTCGGGGGCGCGCAGGCCCGGCTGGAGGGTGGCTGTGCGGGAGACGGGGTCGATGTCGAGCATGCCGTTCATACGGCGCAGGTCGAGGGCGACGAAGGTGCTCCGCTCGGGGGCGAGGCCGCCGACCACGGAGGTGCCGCCGCCGAACGGGACCACGGCGAGACCGTGTTCGGCGCAGGCGCGCAGCACGGCGAGCACCTCGTCGTGCGTCGCGGGCAGGACGACGGCCGCGGGGGCGTCCCCGGCATCGCCCGCGCGGATCTTCAGCAGATCGGGTGTGGACTTTCCGCGGGTGTGCCTGATCCGGCTCTCCGTGTCGGTGCGCACATGGGCCGCACCGCCGACGGCGTCCGCCAGCGCGCGCAGGGCGGTGGCCGGCGGGGGTTCGGGGACGGAGATCTCCTCAAGATCGTGCGTGTCGGTGTCCCGCGGCTTGACGCCGAGCAGATCCCGCAGCAGTCCGGTCACCGAGTCGGGCAGCGGTGCCGCCTTGGCCGGGTCGCCCCAGCCACTCCACAGCATGTCCATGAACGTAGTCCTCATCGGTCGGTTCGCGACGCGCCGTCTCCCGCACGGCCGCACAGGGCGTTACACTGTGACACATGACGCCTATTCGTCACAACCATTCGGACAGTGATCCCGTCCTCGACGCCGTACGCGACTGCGTCCTGGCGGTCGGAGTCCGGCGCACCACCCTGACGGACGTGGCCCGGCGTGCCGGCGTCTCGCGCATGACGCTCTACCGGCGCTGGCCCGATGTGCGGTCGCTGGTCGGTGATCTGATGACCCGTGAATGGGTCGACGCGGCGACCGGCGCCATGCCGGAGCGGCGGCCGGGCCAGGAGACGCGCTCCCTGATCGTCGACGGGCTGGTGGCCGGAGTCGAGGCGTTCCGGGCCCACCCCCTCTTCCGCAAGATCATCGATGTCGACCCCGAACTGCTGCTGCCCTACGTACTGGACCGCCGCGGAGCCAGCCAGGAAGCTCTTCTGGGCTTCCTCGCCGACTCCCTGGCGGAGGGCCACGCCGACGGGTCGGTGCGGCTCGCCCCCACGAGACGGCAGGCACGTGCCGTGCTGCTGGTGGTCCAGTCCTTCACCCTGTCGCTGCGGACCATGACCGACGAGGACGACCCCGAACTGACCAGCACCGCCTTCCTCGACGAGCTGCGCACCCTTCTGGAGAGGACCCTCACGCCATGAGCCCCACCAGCAGTCCGTCCGGCCCGGCTGTCCCGGCCCCCGGATCGTCGCTCTCCGCCGCCCGCCGCCGCCGTGAACTGACCGAGGCCATGGACGGCGACGTGGTGGACGTCCTGGTCGTCGGACTCGGTGCCACCGGCGCCGGCGTCGCCCTCGACGCCGCCGCGCGCGGTCTCAGCGTCGTCGCCGTCGACGCCCACGACCTCGCCTTCGGCACATCGCGCTGGAGTTCCAAGCTCATCCACGGCGGGCTGCGCTACCTGGCCTCCGGGCAGCTCGACGTCGCCCACGAGAGCGCGGTCGAACGCGGTGTCCTCATGGAGCGCACCGCCCCTCACCTGGTGCGCGCCCAGCCCTTCGTGCTGCCCCTGACGCCGTTGGTGTCGCGCGGCCAGGCCGCCCTGACCTGGGCCGGCTTCCGCGCCGGGGACACCCTGCGGCTGGCGGCCCGTACCTCCCGCGCCACCCTGCCCGCGCCGCGCCGCCTCTCCGCGGTGGAGGCCCGCCACCTGGCACCGTCCGTCCGCCCCGGCGGCCTGCGCGGCGGCCTGCTGTCCTGGGACGGCAAGGTGACCGACGACGCCCGCCTCGTCACCGCGCTCGCCCGCAGCGCCGCCGCCCACGGCGCGAAGATCCTCACCAGGGTCAGGGCCCTGGAGATCGGCGGGACCGGCGCCCGCGTCCGTGACGAACTCACCGGAGAACAGGGCGAGATCAGGGCCCGCGCGGTCATCAACGCGTCCGGGGTGTGGGCGGGCGACCTGGTCGACGGCATCCGTATCCGACCCTCGCGCGGAACCCATCTGGTGCTGCGCGCCGACCTGTTCGGGCCGCTGCCCGCGGGCCTGCACATCCCGATCCCGGGCGAGAGCAACAGGTTCGTCCTCGTCCTGCCGCAGGACGACGGCCGGGTGTACGTCGGCCTGACCGACGAACCCGTCGACGGTGACATCCCCGACGTGCCGCAGGTGCCCGAGTCGGACGTCGGCTTCCTGCTGGACGTCCTGGGCTCCGCCCTGGACACGCCGGTGAGGCGCTCCGATGTCGTCGGCGCCTTCGCCGGGCTGCGCCCGCTTCTGGACGCCGCGCCGTCACGATCGGGAGAGGCCGCCCGCACGTCCGACATCTCGCGCCGGCACGCCGTCCTCACCTCCGGCGAAGGAGTGATCACCGTGGTCGGCGGCAAGCTCACGACGTATCGGCGCATGGCGCAGGACGCCGTCGACGCGGCGGTCGAGGCCCGGGGCCTGCGTGCCGGTCCCTCGACGACCGCCACCCTGCCGCTGGTCGGAGCCGTGGCCCCGCACCGGCTCGGTTCGCTGGCCGCCCCCGGCCAACTGATCCGCCGCTACGGCGCCGAGGCCCCCGCCGTGCACGCTCTCGGCGCCCGCGACCCCGAGCTGAACGAGCCCGTGGTGCCCGGACACCCGGTCACGCGGGCCGCGCTGCTGTGGGCCGTGCTGCACGAGGGCGCCCTCGACGAGGCCGACCTCCTGGACCGGCGTACCCGCATCGGCCTGGTGCCGCAGGACCGGGCCGCGGCCGTGCCCGCCGCCCGGGAAGCCCTCGCCGCGGCCGCCGCCCGGCCTGCCTGACACGTCGTCACGGGCGGTTCCGCGCGGACGTCCCGGAGCCGGCGGGCAGGACGCGCGGCGGCGGCCGTCACCGCCACCTGACGGCGCGCCGGGGAGGACCGGGCGGCCGGAACTCCCCGCCGCCGCACACACAAGGCACGCTAAGGGCTGTCCCGTAATCCCCGGTGGATCAGCGCGCGGCGTCAGATGCGGTGCATCGCAAGGCGGAGGGTCGTCCTCATACTGGGCGTATTCGGGCGATCCGACAACGCGGCGAGGTGCCGTAGCTGTCGTCGTGCGCCCGCCGGGGATTACGGGACAGCCCTTAGTCCGCTGTCACTCCCCAGTAGCCCATGTGCGTCGGCTCACCGTCCGTGTACAGCACAGTGCACCTGCCCTGAGCCCGACCCGGGAACTCCAATTGCTCGGAGTCCAGGGCACCGTCCCACTCGACGAAGGTCGGGCGTCCGTCGGGGGCGAAGGCCCGTATCTCCTCGTCGGTCAGGGGGCGCATGTACGGGCCGTCGTTGGAGTGGTCGGTGGCGTCGATGATTTCGGGCTGGTCCAGCACCGTGCCCGTGCCACCGGTGAAGATGTACTCGTGCCACTCCGGGTCCTGCCACAGTTCTTCCACCGTCCGGCCGGGGAAGCCGTAGTCGTCCTCGGCCAGTTGCTCCTCCTGAGCCCGGCGGAACGCGGCCGCCAGGTCCCGCTCGTACGGGCCAGTGTGTGTCCAGCAATCGCCGCCCATGCTTTTCTCCTCAACTCAATTGATCAGCCGGCGAGCAGCCTAGGAGACGGCACCGACAGAGGGCCGGACACCTCCTGGCTCGGCCCGCCGACCTGTGTCGAAGATCGGGCCGAACGCATCTGGACGGGGCAGCCCGCCGACGGCGGGACGTGCCGCACCGTCCATTTGCGGCATGGTCGTCGCGTGTCGGCCCGGAGAGGGCCGCTCGGGACTCGGCGTTCACGAGACTGACCTCATGAGTGAAGAACCCGGTCCCCAGCCGTCGGCGGAACGACGCGAACGCGAGCAGACCGTCGTCATGGCGACCCTCACCGTCCTGGCGGGCGCGGTCGACGCGGTCAGCTTCCTGACCATGGGGCATGTCTTCACCGCGCTGGCCACGGGCAATCTGCTCTTCCTGTCCTTCGCCGTCGCCGGCGAAGGACAGGTACCGGTGGCGCGCCCCGCGATCGCCCTGATCGCCTTCGTCCTGGGGGCCGCGGCCGGAGCCCTGGCCACCAGCGGACTCGTCGCACGACACCGGCACTGGTTCGCGGCAGCCCTGACCGTGGAAGGGGTGCTCCTGGCGCTCGCGGGTGCGACAGCTCTGTGGCGGCACGGTTCGGGCTCACTCGCCGACGACCCGGACAACCTGGTCATCGCGATGGTCGGTTTCGCCATGGGCCTGCGCGCGGACACCGCCCTGCGCGCGGCTGTTCCCGGCATGCCGACGCTGCTGGTCCAGGTGTCGCTGGTCCGCCTCATCCACGGCCTCACCGGGTCCATTTCCGGACCTCGGCAACGGGGGGCGATCCGGGTCCGACTCGTCGCGACCGTCGTCGGCATCTTCGCGGGTGGCGCCCTCGGCACACTCATCACGCCGTGGGGTACGGGACATGCACTGCTCGCCATCGCGGCCGCGGTCCTGATCGTCGCCGCACTCAACGTACTGCTCGTGCGGTATCACCTGCTCGCGCCGGAGCTCATCGGCTGAACTCCCCTCCCGGGCAGCCCCGCCCCGCGACGGCGCCACGGGCCGGGAACACCGAGGTCTCTCGCGGCGTCAGCGATTGCCGCCGCGCTTGCCGAGTTGAAGTCAGGGCGACAGTATCTGTGCAGGTCACAGCCGGGCATCGGTTCGTGGAACAGTATTTCTGTCGAAGATCGGCAGCGGCTATTCTCCGCGTATGTCCCCAACCGCTGCGCAGCGTCTGCTACGTGACGACCCGCGCACCGCCGAGGTGGCCGCACGCGAAGTCGTCCCCCTTCCACTCCGCAGGGCGGAGGCCCTCCTTCGTACCCTTCGGTCCGGGGAGAGGGTACTGGCCCTCTATCACCAAGGGCTGGGCTACGCCGCGCTCACCCGGGACGCGCTCATTCTCCTGAGCGGAGAGGCGCCCTCGCGCGTCGTGAGGCCGTTGGTGATTCTGCGCCCTGCCTACAGCGGTGCGTCACGCGTGGACGTGTCCGTGAACGGGCTGGCCATCACCCTGTGGGGGTCGCGGATCGACGCGTCGGGCGAACTTCTGCAGGGGACCGGAACGACGGTGTCCGGCTCGTCCGCCGATGATCCGCGCCTGGCCGATGTCGTCGCGGGCGAGCGGATCTCGTTGCCCGACGACCACAAGAAGGCGCTGCTCGCGGAGCTCGAACCCGGCGAATCCGTACGGTCTCTCTATCAGTGCGGCTGGGGCTACGCCGCGCTCACCGGGAACGGACTCGTCCTCGTCCGCAACCTGATGGCGCCCAAGGCGACACGGGTGCCCGAACCGGTGTCCATCCTTCGCCGCGAGTCCGGCATCCTCAACGCCGCCGTGATCGTCGTCGACGGCAAGGAGTACAGACTTCACGGATCCCGGCTCGACCCGAAGGGGGAACTCCTCGCCGAGTCGGGACAACTCCTGCCTGCCGACTCCTCCCTGCGCCCCCGTGGCAGGGCACGTCTTTCGGCATGGGTCCGCAGACGCCCCGTCCTCGCCTCCCTCATCGCGGCAGCGATGGTCTCGGCCGCCTGGAACGCTGGGCACGAGACACCCGCCCGGGCCGGGGCCGACCACGCCGTCGTCGTGCCGGACTTCAAGGGAGCGGCCCTCACCACGGCCGTCGCGGACGCACGACGCCAGTCCTGGATGAAGGTGACGACGGCCGATGCCTCCTCGTCCTTCCGCCGGGTGCCGGCCTCGGCACCCGGCTTTCGGGTCTGCTTCCAGTCGCCCTCTCACGCTGAGACGGTTCGCCCGTCCGCCAGTGCGCTGACGCTCTACGCGGTCCCCGAGAAGGAGGCATGCCCGACGCGACTGCTCGCTCTGCGACGGATCGTCATGCCGGGCCTCGTCGGCGAGAGGTACGACCGGGCCTCACGTCTCCTCGGCGACCTCGGCCTCGAGCACCCGGCCGCATGGCACGCGTACACAGGGCAGCGCCTGGACGGCGGATCGCGTGACGTGGACGACTGGCGGGTGTGCCGCCAGCAGCCGGAACCCGACCACGAGGTCTCGCTGCCCACCCAACCCGGCCTCTGGCTGATCGGTCCCGGTGACCAGTGCACCAAGCCCAGCCCGAAGCCGAAACCGAAACCGAAACCGAAACCGAAACCGAAACCGAAACCGAAACCGAAACCGAAACCGCAGCCGCGCACCGGGGGCACGAGCGGCTCCACCTCGGCAGGTGGTACGTCGGGTGGCACGTCCGCAGGTGGCACCAGCGGTGGCGGTTCCACAGGAGGCTCCACGGGCGGCTCCTCCGGGACGACGGGCGGAACCACCGGCAGCCGGCCCGGCATCCAGTTCGGAGGGTACTGCTCTCCCGTGGGCGCCATCGCGACCACTGCCGACGGGCGGCCCGCGAAGTGCTTCATGGGCAGGGACGGCCGGGCTCGATGGGGCTACAACTCCGGCTGATGCGGGCCGGCCCGTGAGGGAACCCTCGATGTTGCCGGATACCGGCAGTCCAGCGGGGGTTCCATGTTCCGAGCCGCACCCTGACGACCCGTCGGTGGCGTGTGGCTGACTTGTGCCCGGAGTGAAGTGAACGTGGGGGGAGCGGCCGTGCAGACGGTGGACATGTGGGTGTCGGCGCGAAGCCGGCGGCAGGCGTGGCGGCACGCGGCGGCCTGGACGCTGCTCGGATCGGCCTTGCTGGCGGTGGCCTCGGGTGTGAGCGTCGCCGTTCCCGAGCGGGTTGCCACGGAGAAGGCGTTCTTGGCCGCCCGGCCCTGCGACGGCGACAGAGCGGCACCGGACACGGCCGACTGCCTGCGCACGATTCGTGGGACGGTGCTCTCCGCCGAGAACGTCAAAAGTGGCAAGGCGACGGTCTTCCGGGTGAGGTTGCGGCCGCCTGTTCCGGCCCCCGCCGATCAGGCGCTCGACCTCGACTCGCACGGCGATCTGTCGGAGCTCATCAAGCCGGGCGAGGAGGTCGAGGTCACCGCCTGGCGGAACGTCGAGGTGTCCGTCAGACACGACGGGGTCCACGAGACGCTTCCCGGGCTGCCGGACGAGGACGCCACCGGCTTCGTCGGAATCGCCCTGGCCTGTGCCTGGTTGGCGGCCCTTGCCTTCATCGCCGCTTTCGGCAGCGTCCGGCGGGCACACCGCGCCGCCACCGGCCGCCCCGTCGTTCCCCGGGTCCCGTTCGGCGTGGCGAAATGCGTGGGCGTGGTCGTCCCGCCTTTTGCCGTGGCGCTCTGCGTCGGCCGTATCTGGGACACCTGGACGGCCGTGGTCATGGCGGTGATCATCTCGGCACTCATAGCCGTACCGGTGACGATTCTCGCTCTGCGCTGGGACCGGGAGCCCACCCCGGCGCCCCTGCCCGACCAGCAGCCCGACACCGCGCTCAGTGGGTCCGGCTGACTGCGCACGAGAGCGTCAACGCACTCGACGACTGGCCCGCTCCTTCAGCGCCCTTGCCACGGTGGGGAGTTCCTCATGCGCCAGTCTCCCCAGCAACGCGCCGGCGAAGACGACGACGCCCACACCGACCAGCCAGGACTGGACGACCAGGACGGTACCGAAAGGGCCGTAGGTGACTGCGCTGGAGGCGATCAGCGGTGAGAAGACCAGACGGGAGAAGACCCGGAGACCGAGCAGACCCAGTGCCGTCAGGGCCGCGCCGGGCAGCAGGGCCCCCAACGCGATCCGGCCGCCGAGCAGCATCCACTGCGACCACCAGAAGAACAGGACGGCGGTCAGAGCAGCAGTCAGCGTGCCGACGGCCGAGTGGCGCCACAGTGTGGTGGTCGCGGACACGTAGAGGGATCCGATGAGCACGGCGAGCCACAGCACTTGGCGCCATCTCGCGTACCAGCGGGCCGGGGGCAGGTCCCAGACCTTCTCGTAGCCCGTCTGTACCGCCGCACCGAAGCTCAGTCCGAAGACGGCGAGGGCGGCGAGTCCGAAGGCGGTCGTGGTCTGCAATACCTGTGCGGGCCCGGCGAACAACCGCGCGACCTGGTCCCTGGCGGCCCTCGACACACCGAGCCCGTCCCCCAGCCACTGCGCGAACCCCCGCCCGTGCGCCGGATCGGCGGCGGAGACGACGATCAGGAGCGGCACCAGGGTCAGGAATCCGAGCGCCGCGAAGCCCAGCGACCTCTGGCCCAGTTCGATCTCTCTGCTCCGCCGCCATCCTCGGCCGGCCGGGGAATCGCGCAGCGCCCGGCACAGCCGTACCCGCACGGATGGTCGGTCGTGGTGGTCGGTGGCAGGGGGAGCCTTCTTCGACATGCAGGTCGATTACCACAGACGCCGACATTCCCAACAGTTTTGGGAGAGCGTCGTATCGGTCTCGCCCCGGACGACGGATCCCGCGCAGCACGACCGTCGGCGGGCCGCCCGTGTCCCCCGCGTCATGGGTGAGCCCGGCCGGAAGGCGAGCCGTCCGGCCGGGCCGAGGGGCGACGAGGTGGGGTCAGCCCAGTGCGAACTTCTGGGCGGCCGCTCCGTTGCAGTCCCAGATCTGCAGACGAGTGCCGTTGGCGGTGGCGCCGTTGGGGGAGTCCAGGCAGCGGCCCGACTGCGGGTTGAGCAGGGAGCCGTCGGCCTGTTGCTGCCAGACCTGCCCCCCGGCCGCGCCGCAGTCCCACAATTCGACCTGGGTGCCGTTGGCGGTGCCGTTGCCGATGATGTCCAGGCAGCGGCCCAGCGTGTGCAGCCGGCCGTCCGAGCTGTGGAACCAGTGCTGGTCGACCGCGTACGACTGGCAGCCCCACAGCTGTACGGCGGTGGCGTTGGCTCCGTTGTCGTCCCCGGCCACATCGGCGCAGGTGCCGCCCGGTCCTGTGACGGGCGCGCCCGCGTTGACGGCGAACTTCTGGGCGGCGGAGCCGTTGCAGTCCCAGATCCGCAGGCGCGTGCCGTTGGCGGTGGCGCCGTTGGGGGAGTCCAGGCAGCGGCCCGACTGCGGGTTGAACAGCGAGCCGTCGGCGCGCTGCACCCACTTCTGGCCTCCGACCCCGTTGCAGTCCCACAGTTCGACCTGGGTGCCGTTGGCGGTGCCGTTGCCGATGATGTCCAGGCAGCGGCCGATGGTGGCGAGGGACCCGTTGGCGTTGTGCGTCCAGTACTGGTCCTCGGCGTAGGACTGGCAGTTCCACAGCTGTACGGCGGTGCCGTTCACCCCGGTGTCGTCCGCGGCGACGTCGACGCACTGGTTTCCGGGGCCGCCGATCGTGCCCTGCGGACCGTTCGGGACGTTGGTCTGGCCCGAGTAGCCGACGGAGACGATGTTCGCCTGGACGGCGTTCTCGGCCGCGTCGGTCGGATAGCCCGAGACCATGACACCCTCGAAGAACGTCCCCATGTTCCAGTTGCTGTTGTCGCCGCCCGTGCCCAGGATGATGCCGCCCTCCTGCTGCATCGGCCGGTAGCCGCCCCGTGTGGGCAGCGCTCCGTCCCACCAGGTGGTCAGGCCGCCCGCTTGCGCGTTGCCGCCCTTCAGCGCGTAAGTGGTCTGCCCGTTGTTCTTCAGGACGGCCGTGACGTACGTGCTGTTGTTGCCCTTGTTCGCGGTGTTGGAGCCGTTGTCGCCCTGGAACATGCCGTTCTCCAGGTCGGCCTCGATCCAGGGTCCGGAGCCGCTGCAGGGCGCGAAGTAGCAGGTGGTGGCGATGGAGACGGCGTCCATGTGTCCGTTGCCGGTGTCGGCCGGGGTGGACTCCGCGTTTCCGTAGTCGAAGCAGCAGGCGGAGCCGACGTGGGTGCCGCTGGCCACCATGTAGGCGCCCTCCGGCTGGCCGTTCACGGCGACGCCCGACGCGGCGCCGTGCGAGCGGTAGCCGACGCCGGGGGAGATCCAGATCCCGTACACCTTGTGGCCGCCCGCCGTGACCGCCAGCTCACTCGCGTCCGCACCGCGGTCGGCACCCATTCCGGCCGTGCCCGCGGGGCCGGGGAACAGGTCGTTGTGGCGGGACGTCTGGTCGTACACCTTCGAGATGCTGCACGTGGTGTTCGCGCAGAAGCTGTCCTGCTGGGCGGCGTTCGCGTAGCCGCCGGCCGACAGCAGCCCGATGTCGGAGGTCGCGCCGTCGGAGGCGCGGGTGACTTGATAGAGCGGGCCGTTGTACGCCGAGAACAACGCGCGTGTCGTGCTGTGGGCGGCGACGCACGGGGTGCCCGCGCCGGCGTAGATGTCGCAGGGCTGTGAGCCCGCCGCCTGGGCGACGCCGGGCATGCCGACCAGGAAGGTCACTAGGAGGCCGAGTGCGGCGGCGACGGACAGCAGGGCGCGACGCAGTCGAAGCGGTCGGGGTACCGGCCCGGCCGCCGGAGACGGGAAGAGACGCGAGGAGGCAGATCTTCTTCTGCGCATGTGTGCTCCCAAGGTGGAGGGTGGAGCTACAACTCGCCCTCGGAGCAGCCGAGTTCAGGCTGCCTGACGACTGAGTCGGAAGTTACGCGCGTTGGTCGATTGCGTCAATATTTGTTGCTTTCCTTTCTGGTCGACCCTTCCCTGTGTCCGAACGTGTGGCTTTGCGGCGATCGCGGTTGGTGTGGTGGCCCATCCCCGACGCGGCCTTCCCGCCGTACCGGAATGCCGGTGCCAGTCCGGACGAATGGGGTGCTGCCGCCCCGTACCGCCCGCCGCGACCGGGCGACTCCGGAGCGGGGTAGACCTACTTCGGCAGCGGGGTCGACCTACTTCGGCCGGATCGTCCCGTAAGCCGTCGGATCCCCGCGGGGCGCCCTGAACAGCGGTGTGCGACCCGGAAATTGAAAAACCTACGACGACCGAAAAGCGACTACTGCGGCCCGCCGGAGTTTTTTTGACCGGCTCTACTGTGCAACATTCGGGCGAGGTCGAGTAACACCCTTGGAGGGGAAACGCGTTGTCGCCCACCACGGGATCCGAACACCGGTCCCTGCACGTCCTCACACCATCCAGTGACGAATCCCTGACCACCGAATGGGCCGGTGGAAAAGGGAAGAACCTGCACACCCTGACCGCGTCCGGATTTCAAGTACCGCGCTGGTCGATCATCGGCCTGGACGTATTCGCGGAATTCTGCCGCGGCGGCGGACTGGACAAGTACCTGGCACGGCTGCTCGCCGACGACCGCCGGTCGAGCGCCGGCCGGATCGCTGCGGAGATCGCCCGCCTGATCGAGGCCGCACCGCTCGACGACCGTGTCACGGACGCCATCGGGCTGGCCTACGGGCTGGCCGGCGGCGGCGCGGTGGCCGTCCGCTCGTCCGGCGCGCGGGAGGACGGCGCACGCCACTCCTTCGCCGGACAGTTCGACAGCTTCCTGAACGTCCGCGGTCTCGGCGAGGTCATCGCCCACGTCCGCCGCTGCTGGGCCTCCGCGTTCTCCGAACGCTCCCTGTGCTACCGGGCGCAGCACCGACTGCCGCCCGACGCCGGCGGGGTCGCCGTCATCGTTCAGCGCATGGTCGCGGCCGAGCGCAGCGGCGTGCTGTTCACCGCCGATCCGACGGCCGAATGCGCCGACCGGTATGTCGTCAGCGCCGTCCACGGGCTGGGGGAGGGACTGGTCTCGGGCGCGGTCGACGCCGACACCGTCGTCCTCGACGCCACCACCGGCGAGCCGCTCACCACGGTGATCGGCGACAAAGAGCAACGCTACGACGCCGGATCCGGAGTCGGCTGCCGGGTGTCACCCGTCGCCGACGAGGACCGCGCCACACCGGTCCTGACCGCCGCCGACCTCGTCCGGCTGCACGAGGCCGGGGCCCGCGTCACCGCTCACTACGGCGCCCCCCAGGACATCGAATGGGCCATCGCCGAGGACACCCTGTGGATCCTGCAGAGCCGGCCGGTCACCACCCTCGCCCCGGCCGCCGGCCCCGCGCCGGAGCCCGCGGGAGACCTGCGGATCTGGGACAACTCCAACATCATCGAGAGCTTCAGCGGCGTCGTGTCCCCGCTCACCTACAGCTTCGCCGCAGACACCTACGCGAAGGTATACGACAGTTACGCCCGTGCCCTCGGTGTCCGCGGCGAGCAACTGCGCGCGGTGCAGGAGTGGACCCCGCACCTGCTCGGCTATGTCCACGGGCGTGTCTACTACAACCTGTTCCACTGGTACCGCATGGTGCGCCTCGCCCCGCTGTACCCGCTCAACCGGCGCGTCCTGGAGAAATCCCTCGGTGTCGCCGAGAGTATTTCCGACGAAGTCGCCGACACACTCCATCCGTTCCCGCCCCGGCCCGGACTGCGCGGCCGGATCTCACGCCTGGCACGAACGATGATCTTCGCCGGCAGATTCCTCACCATCCGGAAATCGGTGGAGACGTTTCACCGAGATTTCTATCGCGCGTACACGGTATTCAACAGCGTCGACTACGACGCACTGCCCGGAGACGAGACCTACCGTCGTTTCCGGCGGCTGCAGCGGGAACTCATCGAGAAATGGGGTCCGATGCAGACCCTGGACGCGACGATCCTGCTCTCCGTGGGACTGCTCGCGCTGCTCACCCGCAGATGGCTTCCCGCGGCGCCCGAATGGTTCACCTGGGCCGCGGCGGCTCCCGGCGGCGCGCTGGAGTCCGCCGAACCGGTGTGGGCACTGCGTGAGTTGGCCGCCCAAGCGCGCGCCGACACCGGGATCCTGCACCTGTTGGAACGCGCCCCCGGCGCCGACCTGCACCGGGCGCTGCGCGACGCGGGCCACACCCGGTTCCTGGCCGCCGTCGACGCGTACATCGCCGACTACGGCTACCGCAGCCCCGACGAACTCAAGCTGGAGGTCGCCGACCTGCACGAGAATCCGGCAGGACTCTTCACGCTGCTGCGCGACGTGCTGGCGGAGACCGGCGACGGCGGCGCGCCGGACCGCGGCGACGAGGCCGACGCCTACCTCGACCGGCATCTGCGCGGCCCGCGCCGCCTGTTGTACGAACGGGTGCGGGGCAAGGCCCGCGCGGCGCTCGCCGACCGGGAACGGCTCAGGTTCTGCCGCACCCGCGCCTTCGGATCGGCGAAGCGCATGCTGCGCGCGCTGGGCCGCGACCTCGCGCGCGCCGGTGCCATCGACGCCTGGGACGACGTGTTCCTGCTGCGTCTGGAGGAGATCCGCGGCGCCTACGAGGGCATGATCGCCCACACCGAACTGCGGGACCTCGTCGTGCTGCGCCGCAGGCAACTCGCCGCCGACACCGCGCTGCACGCCCCTTCCCGCTTCACCACCCGTGGCGCCCCGTACTGGTCGGGCAACCTGGAACGCGCCGGATGGAGCAGCGGCCCGGCCGCCCCCAGCGGTGCCCGCGAGCTGACCGGCGTCCCCTGCTGCCCCGGCGTCGCCGAGGGGCCCGCCGTGGTCACCGACACCCCGCGCGACATCGGAGGCGGCATCCTGATCACCTACCGCACCGACCCGGGGTGGGTGACCGCACTGCCCTCGGCCGCCGCCCTCGTCATCGAACGTGGCAGCCCGCTCACTCATGTCGCCGTCGTGGCAAGGGAGTTGGGTATTCCGACGGTGGTTCAGGTGAAGGGCGCCACCACCGAGATCCGCACCGGCACCCGGCTGCGGGTCGACGGCGGCGCCGGGACGGTGACCGTCCTCGCCGACCCGCCGCGCGACAGGACGATCGATGCTCCGGACAGGACGACCGATGCTCCGGACAGCCCCCGAACGGAGACACACCAGTGATTCTCAGCGAGGACCGGCTGCAGGACCTGCTCGACAAGTCCCTCGCCGAACTGCCCCCTGGCACCGAGTGGGCCGTGGCCCTGGAGGGCTCCATCGCGGAGGGATTCGGCAACCCCTCCTCCGACATCGACTTCCTGCTCGTCGGCCGCTTCGACGACGACCCGCCGACCATGCCGTCGCTGCTCTTCGTGGACGGCCGCCGGGTGGAGATCCGTACCCGGTCGTTGCGCCAACTCGCCGACCAGTTACGGGCGGTGGAGGAAGGTGCCGAGCGGCCCGGGCGGCTCTCCGAAGATCTCCTCAACCGCTGCCAGCGGGTGCTGCACAGCCACCCGCTGCGCGGCCACGCCCTGGTCGAGGAGGTGAAGGCGATGCTGCCCGTGGCGCGGTTCCGCCGGATCGCCGCCGACTGGTGGGCGCACCGGGCCCGTCAGTCCCTGCGGCACGCGACGGCGCTGCTGTGCCTCGGTGAGAGTGACGAAGCCGTCGACTGGACCCGCGCCGCACTTGTGCAGAGCGTCAAGTCCTGGGCGGCCGGCCTGGGCGAGACCTACCTCGAACCCAAATGGCTGTCCATGCAACTGGACCGGGCCGGGCGGGTGGACATACGCGACCGCTACTGGGCCCTGGAAGCGGCCGCTCTCCAGCCCGCCGGCACCCACACTGGCACCGGCACCCACACCGGAACCGGCACGGACGCCGGCACCGACGCTGCCCAAGCCCTCCTGACCGCCTGCCTCGACTTCGCCGAGGATCTCGGACTCACCGACGTTCCCCGGCGGCCCGAGCGGCTCACCGTCCGACGCGCGGCCGGGGTGACCACCTGGCAGACCGGTGAACGCGTCCACGTCGTCCGCGGCGGCCGAGAGGTGTTCGCCCTCGGCCCCGACGCCGGAGCCGTCTGGCGCTCCCTCGTCCTGGGCAGGCCGCTGCCCCGTGTGCTGGCCGAGGCCGCCGGCACCGGCGTCACCGAACCCGGCGCGCTGCTCGCCGTCTTCCTGCGCTACGGACTGATCCGCCTCGCCTGGAAGGGCGGCGGCCCCGTCACCCCCTCGCTGCCGCTCGCCGCCCCGCCCGGCCCCGTGACCCCACCGCCCTCCACCGCACAGCCGCTGCTGTCGGTGCGCGGCGCGGCCGTCGGCGGACCCCGCGCCGTCGACCTGATGCCCGTGCCGGCCGACCGGTTCGCCGCCGCGGCCATGGCCCTGGTGTGGTCCAACGTGGTCGTCGAGAACGCCGTCGAGGATCTGACCGGGGCGCTGCAACGCGGCCAGTGGCGGGTCGCCGAACTCACCGCGCGGCGCGCCGTGCACGCCGCGCTGCGCGCACTGTTCAGCGCCCACGGCGTCAACCCGCTGCCCGCCGACTCCGACCTCGTACGCCGCATGGACCTGCTTCCGCCCGCCACCCGGCCGATCGGGGTCCGCGCCGGGGAACTGCTGCGGTGCGGCGTGGACTGCGTGAAGGACGGCGACGCTCTCCTCGGGGAGCTGCGGTTCTTCATCGACCTGGTACGCGGCGCCGTGGGCGCCGACTCCTTCCCGCTCTCCTTCGACTCCGCGGACACCTGGCGGGCGACCCTGCGACTCGGCCACGACTGGCTGCGCATCGGCGCCCATCTCGGCGCGGAGCTGCCCATCGAAGAGGCCCGGGACCTACTGGCCGGCAACGGGGCCCAGCCGCACCAGGCCCTGTGACGGCACCGGGCTCCCGGAGCGCACCGGGCTCCGGGACAGCACCCCACCCCACGTTCCGCGCGGAGGATTCACCGATGTCCGATCCGATCACGTCCGATCCGATGACGGTGCTGGTGACCGGTGCCAGCGGCTTCGTGGGCGCCGAAGTGACCGCCCGGCTCGGCGCCGCGGGCCACACCGTGCTGGCGCTGGTGCACCGCAACGGCGACCTCGTCCGCAACAACGGCAGAAGACTCACCGCCGGTCGGGGCACCCTCATCCGGATCACCGGCGACATCACCCGCCCCGGCCTCGGGCTGAGCGACGACGACCGACGGCTCGCCGCCACCGCCGACCGGATCGTGCACTGCGCCGCCGTCACCGACTTCGGACTCCCGAAGGACCGGTACGAACGTGTCAACGTCGAGGGCGTCCGGCACGTCCTGGCCCTCGCGTCGGCAGGCCGTACCCCGCTGGTGCACGTCAGCACCGCCTACGTGTGCGGGGAACGCGACGGCATCGCCCGCGAGGACGAGCTCGACCTCGGCCAACGCCCGGGCAACGACTACGAGAAGAGCAAACTGGCCGCCGAGACGCTGGTCCGCAAGGCAGCGGCGGACGGTCTGCCCGTGACCGTGGTCCGCCCGAGCATCGTCACCGGCGCTGCCCGCACCGGCCGCATCCGCGACCTCAAGACCATCTACCCCGTGCTCCGGGTCCTCACCAGGGGCCTGGTACGCACCGTGCCCGGTCACCACGACGCCGTCCTCGATCTGGTCCCGGTCGACCGCGTCGCCGACCTCGTGACCGCCGCCGCCACGCGTTTCCAGGACGCCGAGGGCCGCACCCTGCACGCCGTCGGCCACGAGCTGACGCTGCGGGACATGTCCGACGTCCTCGCCGAGTACCCGTCGTTCCACGTGCCGCGGTTCGTCCCCCCGTCCGCGTTCTCCGCCGAGGCCCTGCCCGGCCGTGAACGCCCCTACTACGACCGTGTCGTCTCCCTGTACGACCCCTACTTCCGGCGCCGTGTCCGCTTCGACGCCACCCACGCCGAGGCCTTCGGCCACCGTCCGGCGCCGTCCGGCGGACGGCCCTACCTGCGGCGCCTCCTCGACCACTGCCTCGCGACCGGTTATCTCGGCCCGTCCCCGCCCAAGAAGCCGGCCGCCGCCCGACCCGACGGGAGCACCCACCGATGACCCCCGCCCACCTCGCCGAGCCCTCGTACGGCATCCCCGTGTCCCCCCTGCTGACCTGCCACCCCGACAAGCGACGGCTGTACGGCGCCGACACCTACTACCAGGAGAGCCACGAACAACTCGCGGCCCTCACCGGCGACATCACCGGCTTCGCCCACCGGCATGCCGCGCTGCTGCTCAAGCCGGACGCCGTCGTGGCCCGCAGGCTGGACGCGGCCGTGGAATGGCTGTCCGGGCAAGGCTTCAGAATCGTCGGCGCGGCGGTCACCCGGCTGACCCGCACCATGATCCGCTCCCTGTGGTACTTCCAGTGGAATCTCGCCACCCCCTACCGCAGGCGGCTGGCCGCACTCTTCCTGGAGGACGCCGACGCCCTCGTCCTGCTCGTCCGCCCCGAGCACGACCTGGACGTGCCCGCGTCGGTCGAACTCACCCGGCTCAAGGGGCCCACGGACCCGGACACCCGCCGGCCCGGCCAGCTGCGCCATCTCCTGGGCCGCTACAGCTACTTGCTGAACCTCGCGCACACCGCTGACGAACCCGCCGACGTCCTGCGCGAGTTGGCCGTCCACTTCGACGACACCGCGCGCGACCGCCTGTTCCGCTCCGCCCTCGCCGACGAGGACCGCACCTTGGAGGCACTGGAGTTGACCGGCCGGCTGTACGCCGCCACCAAGCCCCGGGACCTCGACTTCGACCCCGCTGTCGCACGGCTGCGCGATGCCGTATCCCGGCACGGGGGCGCCGACGCCGCCACCACCCCGCGCGCGCTGCTGGAGACCGCCTGGGCAGAGGGGATCGACCTCGACCCGTGGGACACCGTCATCGTCGGTTCAAAGGTGCTCCCCATGCGGCACCCCGGCCGCGCGCCCGTGCTGGACGGAGCCGACGCGGACACCTGGCGCCGCCACCTGGACACCGTCCGCGCCCCCGCGAACTGAGGAGCGGCCCATGCAGTTCACCCGGACACTTCCCAAGGAACTGGTGCACCGCTCCGCGGTCGCGGAGGTCTTCCTGACCGACGCCGAGCGCCACGGCGAGGACGAGATGCTGCTGGCCGCGCGGTTCCCCCGCCGCCACGCCTTCTACGACGACACCCTCGCCCGCGGCGACCGCCTCGATCCCTTTCTGCTCCTTGAGGCGTGCAGGCAGGGCATCTTCGTGGTGGCCCACCGCTACCTCGGCGTCCCCCCGGGGCACAAGTTCCTGCTGCGATCCGTCGGATTCGAGGTGCCGGACCCGGCAGCCCTCGCCCGCGGCGACCGCCCCACCGAGGCGGTCATCACCACCCGGGTCGAGCGGCGGTTCCGCACCCGGGCCGGAGTGCGGGGCCTGCGGCTGCGCTTCACGCTGACCGTCGGCGTCCGTGAGGCACTGCTGGCCCGCATCGACTACTCCTGGATGCCGCCCGAGGACTGGACCAGCCTGCGCGCCGGACAGCGCGGCGCGCTGGGCCTGCCCGCCGTGCCCGTCGCACTGCGCGGACCACGTGTCGACCCCGCCCTCGTCGGCCGGTGTGTCCCGGCCAACACGGTCATCTCCCCGCCGAGCACCGGGAAAGACGGCACCCACGCGGCGCACGTGTTCGCCGAGACCACGCACCCGACCCTGTACGACCACTGGGTGGACCACGTGCCCGGCATGCTGGAACTGGAGGCCTTCCGCCAACTCGCCCTGCGCGCGGCCGTGGCAGCCGGCACCGTCCACGCGTGCGGAGCGCTGCCGGTCGCCCTGGCCGCGCGGTTCCGCCGCTTCGCCGAGATGGACCTGCCGCTGGAGTGCCGGACCGCTCCCGTCCTGCCGGGCGCCGACATCGAGTGCACCCTGCGCCAGCCCGGCGCCCTGGCAGCCGAGGCCCGGATCAGGCTCGCGGATCCGGACGCCGCCGGACCGGCGCGTGCCCTCGCGGCGCCGACGGCCCACGCTGCAGCATGAGCCCGGCCGCATCCACCCGGCACCCGGCCGACACGCACGCGACATTCACCCGACCGGAGGGTTCCGCAGTGACCACCGTCGCCGCCCCCCAAGTGCCCGCCAGACTGGGCCGGTTCGTGCTGCGCATGTTCCGGCCGCAGATCTACGTCACCTACGGACTGCTGTGGGTCCTCGCGCTGGAGGGTTCGGCGGTGGCCGTGACCGGTACGGCCTGGCGTCCGTCCGGCGCCACCTGGGTGCGGGTCGTCAGCGTCGTACTGGCGCTGCTGTTCCTGCGGATGCTGGACGAGCAGAAGGATCTCGCCCACGACCGTGTCCACCACCCGGACCGGCCGCTCGTCACGGGCGCGATCACCGCGACCGAACTGCGCGGCGCGATGGCGGTGATCGCCGTGGTGGTGACGGGCCTGAACGCCGCCCGGTCGGTCACCGACGCACTGCTGATCCTCGCGGCCTTCGCATACGGACTCTTCCTCGCCGTACTGGAAAGCCTGTCACCAGCCGTACGCGACCGGCAGCTGCTCAACCTGGCTGTCACCTACCCGGTGCAGCTGCTGCTCGGCGGCTATGTCTACGGCTCGCTCGTCGCCGCGGGGACCGTCACCGCCAACTGGCGCTGTGCCGCACTGCTCGCCCTGTGCGCCTGTGTCTTCCTGCACTTCGAGTTCGCCCGCAAGACGGCCTGGGAGGCACCACCCGGTGCCCGTCTGTACTCGGCCGGCCTCGGCCCGCGCCGCGCCGCCGTGGTCACCGCGGGCCTCGCGGCCGGGGCGGTCGGCTGCCAGGTCCTGCTGTTCGCGCCGCAAGGCCCGCTCGGGCTGCTGCCCTGCCTGGCGGCCGTCCTGCCCGCCCTGGCCACCCGTCGGTTCCTGGCCGCCGGGCGCGGCGGGTGGCCGCTGCCCGCCGCGACGGTTTTCGTCGTGGTCACGTACCTCGCGCTCGTCCTCCAGGCGGTACTGCTGCCGTGAGCGACGAACTTCCCTTGTCCTGCGAGGAGTTGCTGACCACCACGCGATGTGTGCGGTACGGCCTGGACCTGGACCGGGCGGTCGACCCGGACCTGGTCGAGGACTGTCTGCGCGTCGCCCTGCAGGCACCCAACGGCAACAACCGGCAGAACTGGCGGTGGATCCTGCTCACCGACCCGCGGATCCGCGCGGACGTCGCCGAGGTGTACCGGACCGCGTTCTACGACCGCAACTCCGCCGAACTGGAACGGCTCGCGGAGCTGCCCGAGGCCTCCCGCTCCGTGCTCGGCGCCGCCCGTGCGCTGGCCGACCGGCTGCACCGGGTGCCGGTCCTGGTCATCCCCTGTCTCGAAGTGGCCGACGGACGGCTTCCGACAGGCAACCAGGCGGGTCTGTGGGCGTCGTTGCTGCCGGCCGCCTGGAGCTACGCGCTGGCCGCCCGCAGCCGCGGTCTGGTCACCGCCTGGACGGCGGTGCACCTGGACCGTGAACGGGAGGTGGCCGACCTGCTGGGTCTGCCGCCCACCGTCCGGCAGGGGGCGCTGCTGCCGACGGCCCACCCGCTGCGCGGCATGTTCCGGCCAGGACCGCGGCTGCCGCTGGAGCAGGTCCTGCACCACGACGGCTGGCAGGGCGGCGCCCGCCCGGCGTGAGGGGCAGGGCCCGGTCGGCGAGTACGGCGCCGGGGTCGAGAGCGCGGCTGACGAGCCGCTGGGCGGCGGCCGTCATCACCCGGCTGTGTCCGGCTCCGGCGAGGACCGCGCGGCGTGCGACGAGCCGGTCCAGCGGGCAGGACCGTGGTGCCGTCGTCGGCTGTACAGGTGCGCTGTCCCGTGAGGCGCGTGCCCGGGATTCCGGCGCCGAGCTCGTGGACGAATCCGCCAAGTGGATTAAAGATGCGGAGATCGGGCGACTTCAAGGTGTACTTCGTCCGCGCAGGGGCAGAGAGCAGGTGCCTTGCGGGCTATCCAAGCCGCGCCGCACTCATACAACTCGATCATATGGCGACGGAAATGACCCCTCTCTCCGGCGGGCACCCGACGGTCCCCGTGCTGCTGAACCTGGCCGACGCTCCCGTCCGCGAGGAGAACCGCGAGGCCGTCCTTCAGCGACTCGCCGACACTGCCGCCCGCCTGCCCGGCGTCGAGTCGGCCGGATGCGTTCTCACGGCCGCCGACGGGGCCGTCGTCCAGAGTGCGGCAAGCGACGACTTGGGGCGCCGACTGACCTCCATCCAAGTCGAGTTGGGCGAAGGGCCCGCCCTCGACACCTGCCGCATCGCCAAGCCGCTGGCCAACGTGCCCATGGGCCACCCGCACACCCGTACGCGCTGGCCCCGCTTCGCCGCGCAGGCGGTGACCGCGGGTGTCACCGCCGTCACTGTGCTGCCTCTGCGGTACGCCGACCGCATCCTCGGCGCCCTCAACCTGTACCACGGGCGCGGCGCCCAGCCGCCGGTGGACGTGGCCACGGGCCAACTGCTCGCCGACGCCGCCGCGATCGGCCTCGCCCACCGTGCCATGCTCGACGATCTCCGGTCCCGGGAGAAGGAGTTGCGCACCGCACTCGACAGCCGCGTCATCATCGAGCAGGCCAAGGGCCTGCTCGCCGAACGCCTCAACTGCACTGTCGACGACGCCTTCGACCTGCTGCGCCACCACGCCCGAAGCCGCCAGATCAAACTCGCCGACGTCGCCCGCGCCGTCGTCCACGACCCGACGGACGGGCCCTTCCCCGCGCCCCGGCCCTGACCGGGGCCGACCGGTTTCTGCGCCGGCCGAGAGCCACCGGGTTCCGGCCGCAACCGGCCGACGCCGCACGGCCGGAGGCCCGGTTCGCACGGAGACCTGCCATCGGACGGTGCGAGGTGTGGGAGGGTGGAAGGGATCGACCAGCCTGGTCCCTCGGCTTGAGACGTCGGTGACCCGCCTTCCATACGGGCTGACTCGCGGCACGTACCGTGCCCGTCGCTTTGAACGCCGGACTTCGCACGGCACCCGCTGTGCGCCTGGCATCAGGAGACAACCTTCCGGTGTCCCGGGCTGCCACCCCGAAGTATTGGGGGAGCCCATGAACAAGCCGTTCGATCTACGTGTTCTCGGCAGCACCGTACTGCTCACGATCTGTACGAGTTCCGATCGTTCCCATGTCGCCCAGCTGAGCCTGGCGCTGGCTGCGGTCCTCTCCCGGGACACCGAAGTGATCGTCCTGGATCTGGGAAGGATCTTCAGACGGCGGGGCGACGCCGACCAGTTCCTTGGCATGGTGCGTTCCCGTGCGGGCACGAACACCGCACTGCTTGTCGTACTGGGCCGTAGCGGACCGGGCGGCCGGCTGCTGGTCTTCGCTCAGCCCCGGACCGAGGCGACCGGCGGCCGGGAGCACAGACTCACGGAGATGCGTCGTCTCCTCCACGTCCGTCAGCTCGAACACCGTGCTCGCGGTATGGCGATGGCGGCCGGGCAGTACGGCCCTTGCTGACCGTCGGGGGTGTGTCACGGACCCGGCGCGCGAACCGGGCGCCGGTTGCGCGGTGTCCGTGGGGGACAATGGGAGGAAGCGGCCCTCGGAGGTGACAGTGGTGGAGTCGGATCCCCCTGAAAAGCCGGATGAAGGCGCGGCGGGTGACTGGCTGTCGATGGACACCGTGGCCCTGGGGCGTCTGACCGAGGTGCTGCTGTCCGCGGTGGCGGGGGAGCGGAGGAGCGATGTACCGGCCCGGCTGTGCCAGGCCTGCGTCGACCTCCTCGACATCACGGGGGCGTCGATCTCGCTCAGTGGTGACGCGGACACGCGTGCCACCTGGTGGTCGAGCGACACGGTCGCGGCGCGCCTGGCCGAGGCCCAGTACAGCCTGGGAGACGGCCCGTGCCGCAGCGCGCTGAACGCGGTCGCCCCGGTACTGGCGGCCGATCTTGCCGGTGGGCAGGACGCGCGGCGCTGGCCGGTCTTCGCGCAGCAGGCGGTCGAGCTCGGTGTCCGGGCGGTCTTTTCTCTGCCGTTGGGCAGCAGTGCCGTCGCGATCGGCACACTGGACCTCTACCGCCGGACGCCGGGTGCCCTGTCCGAACGGGACCAGTCCTTCGCCTTCCCGGCGGCGGACGCCATCACCACCGCGCTGCTCGCCCTGCAGGCCTCGTCCTCGACCGCGGCGGAGGATTCCGCCTGGCTCGACGCGGCCGAAGCCGACCACGACGAAGTCCACCAGGCAACCGGCATGATCATGGTCTTTCTCGATCTCGACGCGCCGCACGCACTGGCCCGGCTGCGCGCCCACGCCTTCACCCGCAGCCAGAGTGTGACCGAAGCAGCTCGCGACGTCATCGCCGGGAGAATCAGCTTTCATGACTAGACCCGTCCCTCCGGCAGCCCGGAGCGGGAGAACGGTGACATCCGCATGAGTCGCGAGCAGCAGATCACCGAGGCCTTCGTCGGTCTCACCGACATCGTCGCCGACGATGTCGATCCCACCGTTCTTCTGCACCGCCTTGTCAGTCACTGTGTCACCCTCACCGCGGTGGATGCCGCAGGCGTCATGCTGGCCACCGCCCGGGGCGGCCTGCGCGCCATCGCCGTCACCGACGACCGTGCCGCGATGGTCGAGCTGTTCCAGATCCAGACCGGCCAAGGCCCGTGCGTCGACTCCTGGCGTACCGCTCAGGCGGTCAGCGCACCTGACCTGTCCGTCTTCACCGACCGGTGGCCGGTCTTCGTCCCGTTCGCCCGCACCGTCGGGTACGCCGGCACCTACGCGTTTCCCCTGCGCGTCAGGGACCAGGCCGTGGGCGCCCTCAATCTGCTGACCAGGACCACCGGAGCCCTGACCGGGCAGGACACCGGGCTTCTGCAGGCCCTGGCCGATGTCGCGGCCATCGCTGTCGTCCAGTGGACGGTCGAACCGCTCCGCCCGGCGGACATCGTCACCCGGGTCCAGGCGACGGTGTCCTCCAAGGCCGCCACCGACACGGCCGTCGGCATGCTGGCCGCCGCCGGATCTCTCACCGTGCAGGAGGCCGCCCGGGCCTTGCGCCGCTGCAGCGGAATCCGTCACCAACGCTCCACCGAGGTGGCGCAGGCACTGATCCGCCGCGAACTGAGCCCGGAGACGGTTCTTGGGGAGAGCCGCTGAACAGGCTTCCGGCGGCCCGTACTTCACCGCCGACGGTTCTACGAGGTTCCCGCCGCGGAAGTCGGACCAGGGCATCGTCGCTGCCCGGAACGCAAGTACAGTCGGCGCACGGAACGAGCGGAGGAGCCCGGGTGCGCACAAGAGACAACGGTGCCGGGGACGGTGGCCATCAGCACGGCCGGAGAGCCAGGGTCATCAGACGGATACAGGTCGCGCTGTTCTGCCTCGTCGTCCTGCTGGTCGGATTCCGTGTCTGGGAGCGGGAGCACAGTGGGGGTTCGAGCTCGGTCCTGTTCGGTCTGATGGCCGCTTCGGCCTTGTCCGTCGGAGTTCTGGAGCGCTATCGGGCGACCGCCGTACCGCCCGCTCCGACGAAGGCGGATACAAGGCCGACATGAGCCTGCTGACCGGCGAGGACCGGCCCACCGCGATCACGGCCTGAGCCGACGTGGTGGTACCCGGCACATGGCGGGCGACCCAGGAACTGGGCCGGCGGATCCCCGAGGACATCACCTGGGTCGCTGCAACAACACCGCTGTGGCCGACTTGGCCACCTGTACCTGCGGTACCGGCACGGCGAGGACCGTCGAGCAGCATGCGAGCGAGGACACGGACACCTGGGACGGTGAGGAGTCGAGACTCTGGACCAGCTGGGACGACGGAACCAGTGGCGGCCGGATCGAACTCGCCGACTTCCTCACCACGGCCGGGCTGCGACCGGCACCGGCCGCCGAGGTCTGCTGGGCCACGGGATGTGCCATGGCGGCGAGGTCGCTTCCCGTTCGGCGGCGGCCCATGCCCCGCCCGCGCGCGGGGCTCAACTGCCTTTCTTTTCCCCTCCGTCAGCTTCAGGGCGCGCTCGTCTCGGCGGCGGTGGACCCGTTGGGCGAGCAGGAGCACAGGGAGCAGAGGCCGCCACAACCCCTTGGGGGCCCGTGTGCCGGGGAGCCGGCTGTTGCCCGGGCGCCGAGTCGCCGGCCGCGCCGGTCAGCCGACCACCGGGCTGGGGGTCGGGGAGGCGGTGTTCACGTTCAGGTCGGGCCGCGGGGTGAGGACGACGATCGGGGCGCCCGGCTGCGGCGGGGGCGGCGTGAGCTGGTCCTTGGGGAGCGTCGGCGGGGCGCTCTGCTGGGCGAGGACCTGGTCGAAGTTGATGGTTCCGGTCTTCTCCATCACGGTGATGTGGTCGAGGACCGTGTCGTTCGCGAGGTTCGCGAGCTCGCGTACGAGCGTGTTCTCGGTGGTGGCGCGGACCTTGGCGATGACCGTGAAGATGCTGCCGTGGGTGACGCGCAGGATGTTGGCGGCGGTCGTGTCGAACTGCTTGCCGTTCTGGGCGACGGAGGTCGCCACGAACTGCTGCTGCTGCGGAGACGCCTGGTTCGGCAGAGTGATGTTCAGCTGTATGGCGACCTTGCGGTCCAGCTCGTCGAGGCGGGCGTGTCCCACGATCAGGTGTTTGCCCGCCTCCCGCATCGCCGGTGTCGAGCCCTTCTTCAGCGCGATCTCACCCAAGGGGTACTCCCACAGTCCGGCCGCGCGGACCTTGACGACGAAGTCGCGGTCGGCCTCGGTGAGCGGGCCCCACTGAGTGTTCGCGATGACGCGGGTCTGGGCGCTGGACGTGGTCTGGAAGCCGAGCATGGTGGGGTAGGCGACCGCGGCCAGGGTCAGGGCCACGGCACCGCCCACGAAGACCGTTCCTGCCATGTTGCGTGAGACGGGCATGGTGCCTCCTGACGTAATGATCAGATTTCGCAGGTGGTACGGCTGCCGCGCCCTCAGTGATCATCGCGCCGGGTAAAAATACGCACACCGTCCTGTGATGTGCGTCACGGTCGAGCGGGTCGCACTGCCGAAGCCGGCCGGGAGGCGTGGTTCGAGCGTGGTTCGGCAGTGATTTTCAGAAGGGGTGCGAGAGGCCGGCCGAGATCGCCGAAACACTCTCCATCAATCGATTGATCGGCGCCCTCCGGCGACGTATCCTCCCCGCCATGCCCGACTCACCACCCGCCTCACCGGCACCCGCCCCACCGCCCGCCGATGCCAGTCGTGAACGCATCATCGCGGCCGCCACCTCCCTCTTCGCCGACCACGGCTACGACGGCACCAGCACCCGCCGGATCGCCGCCGAGGCAGGGCTGAACATGGCCACCGTCGCGTACCACGTCGGCGGGAAGCCGGACCTCTACCGGGAGGTCATGCTCCGCGCCCACCTCGCCGAGCAGCGGGTGCTGACGGACGCGCTGGTCGCGTTCCGGGCGCTCGCGCCCACCGATCCGGTCGCGGCCGTCACCGGCCTGGTCGACCGGTACCTCGACTTCTGCCTCGACCAGCCGCACGTCCCGGCCCTGTGGATGCGCCGCTGGCTCTCCGACGCCGCCGAGTTCGCGGATCTGGAGGCCGCCTACGCGCGCCCGCTGATCGAATCGGTCCGCGACACGGTGCGCGAGGCCGTCCCGGCCGTACTGCCGGCCGGGTCCGCCGCGCCCGCCGACATCGAGATGACCGTCTGGACGGTGCTGTGGAGCACCCACGGCTTCTGCCGCTCGGGCATCCGCGCCGAGGTCCCGCGCTTCCGCGCCCACCTGCGCGCTCTCGTCCTGCGGGATCTCGGGCTCGCCGCCGAGGAACCGCGCGACCAGGGGTGCGGATGACGACCGCCCTGGTCCCCCCGACCACCGACGGCGAACTCACCCGACGCCGTCTCTTCGTCTACGGCCTCGGCTCGGTCGGCACCGGCATCTTCTCCACCGTCCCCGGCCTGCTGCTGCTCTACTTCATGACCGACGCGCTGGGCGTCCCGGCAGGCATCGCCGGACTCGTGGTCGCCCTGCCCAAGGCATGGGACGCCGTGTTCAACCCCCTCGTCGGTGCCGCCAGCGACCGTGAGGCCGTCCGTACCGGCCGACGGACCCGGCTGCTCGTCGCCGGCGGGCTCGCGCTGCCCGCCGCGTTCGCCGCGATGTTCCTGTCCCCGATGACCGGCACAGGTGCGGCGGTCTGGGTGACCGTCACCTTCGTTCTGGCCGCGAGCGCCTTCTCGTTGTTCCAGGTGCCGTACGTCGCCCTGCCCGCCGAGATGTCGTCCGTACCGGCCGTCCGCACCAGGATCATGGTCTGGCGGATCGTCTTCCTGACCCTGGGCATCCTCGTCGCGGGCGGCGCGGCCCCGCTCGTGGTCGGCGTCGCGGGTGGCGGCCGTACGGGATACGGAGCGATGGGCCTGGCCGTGGGCCTTGTCATCGCGGTGGTCCTGATGGTGCCCGCCCTCGGCACCCGCTGGGTGCGCTCACGACCCGGACCCGAACCCCTCGGCCTGGTCGCGGCCTTCCGCACCGCACGCGGCAACCGGGCGTTCTTCGCGCTGCTCGCCTCCTTCGTGCTGCAGGCCGCCGCCGTCGCGATCATGCTCGCGGCCGCACCGTACGTCGCCACCTACCGCCTGGGCGGCTACGGCCTGACCTCGATGCTCTTCGTCTGCCTGGTCGCGCCCAGCGCCGTCGCCGTCCCGCTCTGGGCCAAGGCCGCCGGACGCTGGGGGCGGCTGCGCTGCCTCACGGTCGCGACCTGCGGTTACGCCGCCGGCGCGGTGGCCCTGCTCCCGGCGGCAGGCAGTGGCAGCGGCACCGCGGCGATCGCCCTGACGCTCGCGCTCTGCGGGCTGCTGGGCGTCTGCTACGCGGCCCTGCAGGTCCTGCCGCTCGCCCTGCTGCCCGACACGGTGCACGCCGACAAGGCCAGGACCGGCCAGGTCCAGTCCGGTGCGTTCACCGGACTGTGGACGGCCGGTGAGACCGTCGGCCTCGCGGCCGGCCCCGGCGCGTACTCGATCGCCCTGGCCGCCACCGGCTTCGTCTCCTCGACCCTGGACCATCCGGTCGCCCAGACCGCCACCGCGCGAACCGGCATCCTTCTGGGCTTCAGCCTGGTCCCCGCCCTGCTCATGCTGCTCTCCCTGCCCGCCCTGCGCGCCTACGGCCGCCGCCGCGCCGCCCAAGAAACGGAAACCGCCCGATGACGACTCCTCAGCAGGCCACCGTCCCCGCCCAGGCGGCCCACCCCGGCCTGCCCGAGACCGGCCGCTCCGGCGCCGACCTGCTCGCCGAACTCGCCGTCCTCACCGCCGCCGACCTGCCCACCCGAGGCGGGCACACCACCGCCTACGTCTACGACAGCGGGCGTCCCGAGGTACGCGAGGCCGCCGAGCGGGCCTACCTGACGATGATGGAGGTCAACGGTCTCGACCCGACTGCGTTCCCCAGCATCGTCGCCCTCGAACGCCAGGTCGTCGGGGCGACCGCCGCCCGTCTCGGCGGCGACGACACCACTCCCGGCATCTTCACCAGCGGCGGAACCGAGTCGATCATCCTCGCTGTGAAGGCCGCCCGGGACGCCCGCCCGGACGTTCTCGCCCCGGAGATCGTCGTCCCGGTCACCGCCCATGCCGCGTTCCACAAGGCAGGCAGCTATCTGCGGGTCACCGTTCGCAGCGCACCCGTCGACCCCACGACCTACCGGGCCGACCCTGCGGCCATGGCTGCGCTCTGCAACGAGAACACGGTCCTCGTCGTCGCCTCCGCCCCGTCCTACGCCCACGGCGTCATCGACCCCGTCGCGGAGATAGCCGCCGACGCCGCCGCCCGCGGCATCCCCTGTCACGTCGACGCCTGCGTCGGCGGCTGGCTGCTGCCGTGGCTCGCCGAGGCCGGTGCGCCCGTCCCGGCCTTCGACCTCTCCGTCCCAGGCGTCACCTCGCTCTCCTGCGACCTGCACAAGTTCGGCTACGCCCCCAAGGGCGCCTCCGTGCTGCTGTTCCGCGACGAGGCCCTGCGCCTCAACGCCTACTACGCCTGCGCCGCCTGGCCCGGCTACAGCGTCGTCAACTCCACGATCCAGAGCAGCAAGGGAGCCGGACCACTCGCCGGGGCGTGGGCCACGCTGCAGGCCCTCGGCGCCGACGGCTACCGCGAACTCGGCCGCGCCGCCCTGTCCGCGACCCGGCGGCTGATCAGCGGCGTCGAGTCCATCGACGGCCTCACCGTCCTCGGCACCCCCGAAGCCACCCTCGTCGCCATCGGCACCGACCCGACGGCCGAGGCCCCGCTGGACCTCTTCGCCCTCGCCGACGAGACGCGCGCCCGGGGTTTCTTCCTCCAGCCCCAGCTCAGCCTCGACGGCCTCCCGGCGAACCTGCACCTGACCCTCACCGGGGTCAGCGAGAACGGCGTCGAGGAACTGCTCGCCGTCCTGCGCGACTGCGTCGACATCATCCGTCCGCTCGGGCCTCCGACGCCCCCCGCCGACATCGTCGACCTGCTCCAGCAGGTGGACCTGACCGAGCTCGACAACGCCTCCTTCGCGGCACTGCTCCCCGCCGCGGGCGTCGACCTGACCGGCGACAACGCGGCCCGCATGGCCCCGGTCAACCGCCTCCTGGACGCCCTCCCGGCAGCGACCCGCGAGGTCATCGTCACCCGCTTCCTGTCCGCGCTCTACAGCCCGTACCTGGGCGGGTGAGGACAGCTCCGGCAGCGCGGTGACGGTATCGGCCGAGGAGCCGCCAGGACCATGACGGCTGTGGCCGGGTACGACGAGGACGTACCCGGCCATGATCGCTTTCGCCCCGGTACCGCTGGGCCACGAGGGCCGGACCGGGTCGTCCGGTGCCGGGCGTCCGGGCTCACCGCGCTGTGCGGTGCTTTCGTCCGCCGCGACGGAAGCGCATGCCGGCGTAGGCGAGATCGGCGAGCAGGACGAAGCAGCCGATGATCAGCAGGTAGAACAGTCCGTGGGCGGCGAATCCGATGATGCCCAGGACGAGGGCTACAAGGATCAGGAACAGGAACAGGCTCATCGGTCTCTCCCGGCGGCTTTCGGCGGATCAGCGACGGGCGAGACGGCGCTCGCCCTTGACGCCCGGTGTGTAGGCGAGTTCGTAGTGCGCGAAGACTCCCGGCTCGTCCGTGGCGGGCAGCACGCCGTCCGTGTCGATGGCGGGGGCCTTCTTCACCAGGTTCTTGTCGTGAGCGACCTTCAGGTAGCCGGGCCCGACGGTCGCGCCGTCAAGGGGAACGAACACCAGGCGACGGCGCGTGGGCAGCCCCACGGTCACCGTGGCGAAGGAAGGCCTGTCGGTCGCCGTGTCGACGTAGACGGATTCCAGGATGCCGATCTTGTGGCCACCGGGATCCACCACGTCGTGCCCACGCCATTCGCGGATGTCACCTGCCTCGAACATCATGAACCTCCACAGGGGAGGTACCCCCGATCGCCGACCTGATGCTCTGGGCTCTTCTGTCGCTCCGACGGAATCCGCCGCCGACGTGCTGATCAAGGTGCGTCCGGCACCGGCCTGGCCGTGCCGCGGAACGCGATGAGGTCCCTTGCGTGGTTGATCAAGGACATGGATTCATGGCCCGACCCACCCCGTCCATCTCGGTGGAGGTACGACAGGAGCGGCTGTCATAGTGATCGGTATGGATCTTCCTCCCGACACCGTGCTCGTCTTCGACCGAGACGAAGGCCTGATCGTCTTCGAGTCCTTCGAGCACGCCACGAACTACCTGGAAGCCATTGATGTGTCGGAGGGCGAGTACACGGCCGCCTACTCTCTGGATGGTCGCGTACTGGTGCTCACTGCACCTGAACCGTTGCGAGGCCCGGCCGTTCTGACCGGAACCGAAGGATTCGACCTGACGGACCTGGAGCAGAGGGTCGCCCGCTACTGGCAACTCCATCAGGTGGGTCGGACACCGTGTACTCCTGTGCAGACAGCGCGTTTCCTGATCGAGAGGGACAGCCAGTCCCCCAGGGGATGGCTGAAGCGACTCACCGATCGTGTGGCTCCACGCGCTCGCTGACTATTCGGCCCCGCGCGTCCGAAGCCCGAAGACACTCCAGCGTCGCCTTCGGGCCGGGAGAGGTACGAGGACCGTCGACGAGATCCCCAGTGCGGCGAGCCGGGAAAGGAGCGCGGACTCCTGTTCCTGAGTGACGGCGATAATCAGGGCGGTTCCTGTGTCGTTCGCGCTGAATATCAAGCAGTCGCCCTGCCGGCCTTCCGCATTGATCGTGTACGGAGCCAGGTCCAGGAGTACGCCGAACTGCTCGTCGTCGCGCACGTCTATGCCGATTCCCATGCCGGGGTCGTCCCGCCGGGAGCGAGTGCCGTCGGAGACCTGCTCACGGGCGAGGGACAACGCGCGTTCGTAGGAGTTCACCACGGCGGGCGGCCAAGCCTCGCCGCTGTAGGCGTCGAGGTCGGCCGAGTCGATGTCGGAGCGCAGGACACGGAGCGCCTCGCGGTGCACCTGTGTGACCTCCGCCGGACTCGATCCGTCCGCGATGACGAACTCGTTCCGCGGGGCGCCCTGTTGGCTGATCATGGGGACACCCTATTCGCCCCAGGGGCTTGTCCGTCACGGTGAGCTGTGGTGATCGGGCGGTGATGCCGGTGGTCACCGCGACCGTTGTGGCCGTCGTGACCCTTGCGCGCCGCCCCTCTCGCCGATCGAGTCCGCATGGCCCGCAGCACTGGACCGGTCACCCCTCTTCTTGAGCGGGTCGACGTCGGAGGGCTGACGCAACGGAGGACACGGGCTGGCCGCGCCCGGCCTGCGACGCGGCCCCGGCCCTTGCACTGATGCCCCGTCCATGGGGTGGGCGGCCCATTCCCAGTGGGCGGCGCGGACGGGTGCCGTCACTCGGCTCCACGCGCTCCCCTGAGGTCGCGGCCGGTGACCATCTCGGATTCGATCCGCACGAACACCGCGTTCCGCAAGGGCATCCAGGAAGCGGGGCCGACCTGCGACAGCCGCTCGTGCTCGGCGGGGTCGGTCACGACGGTGGCCCGTCCGGTGACGACCACGCTCCAGCCGGACCGGGTCTCCGCATCGAACTCGTCCGCCTCGAAGGCGACCACGACGCCGTCGATCGCGCGGACGAGATCCGAGCCCGACGAGGTGCGCAGCAGGACAGAGTTGTCCGTGTCCAGGCAAAAATTGACGGGAAGGACAGCGGGCAGTGCCTGCCGGGTGTACACCACGCGGCCGACCGGGACCTTGGCCAGGAGGCGCATGCACTCCTGGCGGTCGAGTTCGTGAAAGGTGTCGTCCTGGGACATCGGACCATCGTCCCTCCGCGCGCCGGGACCGTGTAGGGCCGGTCGGCCCTACTCCGGGCCGCTGGCCCGCCGCCCGGCCGTCGCAGCCTCTCCGAGCACCACCGGGCAGGACAAGCGTGTACGGACCACCCGGCCCGCGCCGTCGGGCACCACGACACCTCAAGGGCCGTGGGCCCCAGTCAGCCGCCCGGTGGCGCCGAGACGCAGCCATCGACGCCCACCAGTGGGTGCCCAGGTCGTTTACTCGACCTGATCAACGCCCAGGGCCGGGAAGGGCCCGGCCCTGCGATGCCGCCGCCCGCAGTCTCTCCGCCCAGTCGACCAACGGCAGAGAGCGTGGCGTGGCCCGCCGCGTGCACCAGGGCGTACGGCTCTTCGAAGAGTTCGTTCGCGATCAGATCCGGCGGAAGCGGCACCGAGCCGCCCAGTGTGGAGATGCCGATGTCGGCCTTCCCGTCGGCCACTTCGCCCGAGGTGCCGCGCCCCACCTCGCGTACGATCCGCACCCGTGGCTCGATGCCGGGGTGCCGGGAGCGCAGCCGCCGCAGGACCGGTGGCAGCAGGTGGAGTGCCGCGCTGCGGAAAGCCGCGATCCGCAGAGGGCCCACCGCGGCATCGGGCCGGGCCGCGCCACGTGCCTCCGAGGCCAGGACGTCGAGCAGGCGGAGGATGCGGCGGGCGTGCGCGACCGCCTTGTCTCCGGCAGGGGTGGCGCGAGCGCCGGTGCGGCCGCGGTCGAAGAGGACGGCACCGACCTTGCGTTCGCTGCCGCGAACCGAGTGCGAGACAGCGGACTGGGTCAGACCGAGCGTGTCGGCCGCGGCGGAGGAACCGCCGGTGTCCGCGACCGCCACCAGGACCCGTAGCTCGTGCGGGGCGAGATCGGAGTCGATCGTGCGGGCCACGGGGCGCTCACCTCAATGTATGAGAAGTACTCGTGACTCCTCCCCGTCGTGAAGGACGGGGCTTCTCGCTATGCCGGGTCGGCGTGGCGACGGACCAGCCTGGCCCGTAGGACGTTGATGGCTCCGACTGTGTCGGCGTGCGCGGTGTGGCCGCACAAGAGGCAGCAGAATTTTTCCTGTGTGGGCCGGTTCTCCTCGGAGGTGTGCCCGCAGTGGGGGCAGGTGCGGGTGGGGGTGCCCCCGGACGGAGTCTGGGGGAGTGTTGCGGGGGTTCACTGCGATCACTTCCCGTCTGGCGCTTTCAGCCTTGGCGTGCAGGATCGTCAGGAACACCCCCCAACCGGCATCAGCGATCGAACGGTTCAGCCCAGCCTTCGCCGCGGCCCCGTTGGGTAGGAACACGCCTACCTGATCGGGGTCGGGTTCGGGCCAGTCGTCACACCTTCCGGCTTACGGTGAGTAACTGACTCGGTCTGGTTATCCCGATTGGCCGGTGCCCCTCTCAGGGGACTTTCATTTCAGGTCTCTTCGGAAAAGTACAGCGCTGCCCGAAGCTCACCATCAGGTAGTTTGCGCCCCTCGGGCCAGCGGATCACCATGCGGCCGTCCGACTCGACCCGAGGTACATAGGGAAATGGCTCGCCCATGCCGGGCCGAAAGTCCATCACGCAGTCACCCTTCTTGAGTGCACGCTCGAATCTCTGCGCTGCATCGTGCTGCCGAGATGTCATGCCCGGATCGCCTAGGCGAAGTCGCAAAAACGAGCACAGATCGCGATGACGGCCCTTCTCGACATACGCTCCCCGGCCTGTTTCTTCTATCGGCCACGCTGATTCGAGAATGCTAGCTACTTGCGCACGGAAAGGTGCACGCCTAATTCCCATAGCGACGAGGCGAAGGTTAACGGCCTGGTATGTAACGTCGTACATCTTGGCAATTTCGACGTCCGAAAATCCGTCTTGATAAAGCTTCAGCAGGCCCTGATTGTCAGGGAGTTTCGTCATTTTTTCGGCGTCCTGTAGGTATCGGCTAACGGTAGACATAACAGCGCCGAGCTTGGGTTGTGTGCAGCGGCGGGGTCGCATTATCTGTTCACCGAACATGGAACATCGCGCCGAGAGGGTGTGACGTCCGTCTCATTTTCGCACGGAGCATCGCCCTGACTGCTGCGTTTCCGACAAGTGATGCGCTAACCCGGTTCCGGGCCGTGTTCTCTCAACGGCCTTTGGGATTAGGGAACTTGGGCGTACTTGTGTGAGTGGCGGAGGATCACACAAAACCGCCCCGCTTGAGATGGGTCCCGTACCGGCTTCGCTGGTGCGGGGCTTTTCGGTGTTCGGCGTACCGGTGGCATCTGAAAATTCAGGGTTTTCGCCGACTGAGCCTCTTAGGTGCGCTGACCTGCGCTTATCTCGGACGGTGCGTTTGCTTACGGTTGTGCGGGCGCTAACGTGATGTGTGTCATGGTCCGTCAGCAGCGCAGCCACCTCCGGCACCTCGGTGAAGTCCCGCAACCGGCGCAGGATCCGCGAACCCTTTCCGCTGTGCGCTCCGACGGGATGTCTGCGGCCAGCGTGATTACCCGCTCCGCGACGGCTGCCGCTTCCTCCGGCTCATTCGCATCGGCCAGCGCAACGGCCAACCATGAGAGATGGAGCGCCAGTTGGCGACCGACTTCATTGGTGTGGCTGCCTTCCCGGTAGAGCTTCACGGCGGACCGCAACTCACGCAGCGCGGGACGGATTAGTACTCCAGCCGTAGATCGTGATCTTCATGCTTGAGCGGCTTGTCGCCGATAGTGGCTGGTCTGTGATCGTGCTTGGTGGCGGCGTCGCCAGTGGGACCAGCGGAGCCGGTGGGCGGCGTCGAGTGCGGGCAGCCGGACGACGAGGGTGATGAACAGGCGCTGGATCTCGTTGCAGGTGAGCGGTATGAGGGTGCCGGGTGCGAGGTGGCGGGCGTGTTCGTCCGCGCGGACGACGGCTAGGAAGGCGTGGGCGAGCATGGCAAGGGTGACCCAGCGCGACCAGGACGGGTAGCGGCGGACCTGGTGCTCGTCCAGGGCGGCCAGGCCCTTTCCGGACTGGAAGAACTCCTCCACCCGCCATCTTGATCCAGCGACTCGCACCAGCTCGGCAAGCGGTACCGGTGCGGTCGAATAGCAGCGGTAGTAGGCGAGTTCGCCGGTAGTGCGGTTACGCCGGATCAGTAATTGGCGGCTGCCGGGCCGGGGACCGGTCAGGTCGATGACGGCCCAGTCGTAGAAGCGGTGGCCTGTGGCTCCGGCCCCTGCGGACAGCTTCTGCCAGGCCCTCTTGGGCACCTTCCTGGCCAGCATGTCGGCGCGGAACTTCCCGGCGCCTGTGGTGACTTCGTGCGAGCAGGCCACCGCGAGGACGTAGCCGGTGCCACGTTCCTCCAGCGCGGCGCGCAGCCTCGGGTTGCCGCCGTAGACCTCGTCTCCCGCGACCCAGTCGGCCCGGTGGCCGGCGTCCAGGAATCGGGTGACCATGCGAGCGGCCAGCTCCGGCTTGGTCGCGAACTCTGTCTTGTCACCAAGGCCGGCTGCCCGGCAGCGGTCGGGGTCGGAGGTCCAGGAACGCGGAACGTACAGTTCCCGGTCCACCGCGGCGTGCCCGCGGCGGCCGGCGTAGACCACATAGACGGCGACCTGGGCGTTCTCGATCCTGCCCGCGGTGCCGGTGTACTGCCGCTGGGCACCGACAGTGTCGGTGCCCTTCTTCACGTCGCCGGTCTCGTCGACGACCAGGACTGCCTCGTCGTCGTCCAAATGCTCGACCACGTAGGCGCGCACGTCGTCGCGGACCTGGTCGGCGTCCCACTTGGCCCGCCCGAGCAGGTGCTGCATGCCGTCCGGGGTTCTGTCCCCGGCCCACTCGGCGATGGTCCAGCAGTTCTTGCGCGGCAGGTCCGACAGCAGGCCGAGTACCAACTTCCGGGCCCGGCGCCGGGATTCCACCCGCGTGAACCGTCCCGCTATCCGGCTCGTCAGGCCCTCGAACGCTTCCTGCCAGCGGGCAGGGTCTACGCTGTGACCTGCGGCCACCGCATGATCGTTTGTCTTCACACACCGATGATCAACGGTGGCCGCACCCGTCTCCACAGCGCGTCAGGGTCGCGCAGCGTCTGCCTGTCGTCTGTATCTGGAGGACTTGTGCAACGTGGCGAAGTCTGGTGGGTTCAGTTCGACGAGCGGAGGTTGGTCGTACTGCTGTCGGGAGAGGACACGTCCGGGATCCGGGTGATGCAGGTCGTCGCTCCAGCGGGCGTCGACATCAGCGGTCTGGGCATCGAAGTGATGGTGGGCGCCGGTGAAGGACTGCCGTTCGATGGCGTGCTGCGGCTCGCGTTCCCGCGTCCAGGCTTCACCCCGTGCACGTGGCTGACCACTGTGTCCCGGGACGACCTGATAGAGCGGGAGGCCGTCCTGTCCTCCGCGAAGCTCAGCGAGATTGACGACGCCCTCCGACTTGCTGAACAAGCGCGGGAACGGACCCCGGCATCGACCGCGAAGCTCAGCGAGATAAGGGACGCCCTCCGTCTCGGTGAACTCGGGTAGACGAAGAAGGAGCCGACGCCCGCGACGGCGTGGGCGATCTCGGGCGAGATGATCGACGCTGGCCACCTGCCGCCTCGGCTCCCCTCACCATGAAGATCACGATCTACGGCTGGGGTACTAGGGATGCGTTTGCCGACGGTGCGGCCCACGATCCGCGTGAAGTGGGTAACTTTAAGCGCTTGTACCACCCCGACGCGGATGCCTCCGCCTAATATTCCAGCCGTAGATCGTGATCTTCATTTCTGACTTGCGGCTTGTCTCCGGTAATGGCTGGCCTGAGCTCGAGCCTGGTGGCGACGTCGCCAGGCGGACCAGGCGGACCAGGCGAGCCGGTGGGCCACGTCGTGCACGGGCTGGACGACCAACGTCGTGAACAGTCGCTGGATCTCGTTGCAGGAGAGCGGGATGAGCCCGTCGGGTGAGGGATGGCGGGTGTGTTCGTCAGCGCGGACGACAGCGAGGAAGGCGTGGGCGAGCATGGCCAGGGTGACCCAGCGGGACCACGAGGTGTAGCGGCGGAGTTGGTGCTCGTCCAGTCCGGCCAGGCCCTTTCCGGCCTGGAAGGTCTCCTCCACTCGCCATCTCGAACCGGCGACGCGGACCAGTGTGGTCAGGGGCGCCGGGGTCGGCGACCAACAGCGGTAGTAGGCGCGTTCACCGGTGGTGCGGTTGCGGCGGCTCAGAAGCTGGTGACTGCCGGGCCGGGGGTTGGGCAGGTTGATGAGGGCCCAGTCGTAGAAGCGGTGCCCCTTGGCGCCGGCCCCTGCCGACAGCTTCTGCCAGGCCCGCTTCGGTACCTTCGAGGCCAGGGTGTCCGCGCGGAACTTCCCGGCACTGGTGGTGACTTCGTGGGAGCAGGCGACGGCAAGCACGTAGCCGGTGTCGCGCTCTTCCAGCGCGGACCGCAGCTTCGGGTTGCCGCCGTAGACCTCGTCCCCCGCAACCCAGCCCACGCGGTGCCCGGCGTCGAGGAACCGGCCGATCATGCGGGCGGCCAGTTCCGGCTTGGTCGCGAAGGCGGTGTCCTCGCCCAGACCGGCGGCCCGGCAGCGGTCCGGGTCGCACGTCCACGAGCGCGGGATGTACAGCTCGCGGTCCACCGCTGCGTGCCCGCGGCGGCCCGCGTAGACGAGGTAGACCGCGACCTGCGCGTTTTCGATCCTCCCGGCGGTGCCGGTGTATTGGCGCTGGACACCGACGGTGTGCGTGCCCTTCTTCGCGTCGCCGGTCTCGTCGACCACCAGCACCGCATCTTCGTCGTGTAGATGCTCCAGCACGTACTCGCGCATGTCATCACGCACGCGGTCGGCATTCCACCTGGCCCGGCCGAGCAGGTGCTGCATGCCGTCCGGACTTGCCTCCCCGGCCCACTCGGCGATCGACCAGCAGTTCTTGCGCGGCAGGTCCGATAGCAGCCCCAGCACCAAGTTCCATGCCCGGCGCCGGGGTTCAACCCGCGTGAACCGGCCCGCTATCTGGCCCATCAGGGCCTCGAACGCCTCCTGCCAGCGGGCAGGGTTGACGCTGTGGCTCGCGGCCACCGCACTATCTTGAAGAGTCCACACACCTCACCAAGATCACGCGGTGGCTGACCTGTTCCCGCGGTGAACGACGAGGTCGAGGAGTCCTGCTGGTATTGGGGCCCTGGAACCGATGGGTCCCGTGCCGAAGATTGCCGGACACCGGCAATGCGCAGAGGTCCGCCGCGCATGCATGCTGATGTCTGCCGGCAGAAAACGGGGGGCGTCAGTGGAAGTAACCACAACCCGCAGCGTGGCGCGTGCACGCATGGGATCGGGCCTGGCGGTAACGGTACTTCTGCTGCCTTTCGGCGGCTACGGGCTGGCCAGGGCGGGGGTAGTCCCCGAAGGCGTACCGATCGTGCTCAGCCTGTTGTCCGTGATCGCCAGCTCCGTCCTCATACCCGCACTGTGCGAGGAGCGAGCCCCGTTCCGGCACTCATCGTCGCACCTGACTGCGCACACCTTGACCGGCGAACGGTCCGTCGACCTCAACCGGATCACCACCGTCCGGCTGCTGACGACCTTCTCGTACGGCAGCACGTACCGGACCCTGTTGGTGCGCGACGCCCACGGTGTACGACTGGGTATCACGACCGAGAGAAGCCGCAGGAAGCTGCGCCGAGCGATCGAGAAGGCAGACGCGAACGCCGCGCAAGGTGCCCCCAAGCCCCGCGTGAGCCGTGCGGCCCGGGCACATATGGGCCTTGTCTCAGGGCGAGGGCTCGTCGGCCACACGATTCTCGCCTTTCTGCTTCTGACGGTGTCCGTGAGCCTGTACGTCTCCGCTGTACTCCGACTCGGCGGGCAGTAAGCCTTTCCCCGTAATGAGTGATGAGCCCCCCACGGTCACTGCCACGACGACTCAACTCGTGATCACGATCTACGGCTGGAGTATTAGATCCCCACCGGCTAGGACGTCGTCGGCGAGCCGCAGGCCGTGCACGCGCTGCTGTAGGTCGTCCACGGTGACCATTCCGATGCGGCGCCCGGAGCGGCCCTCTAGCGGGCTCAACGGGTCACCTTCGGGCAGGAAGTCGGCGAGGGTGGGCAACGGCGGCTCAGCGGACACCAGGGGCGCGCGGAGCGCTTCCAAGGTCACACCTGAAGCGGCAGCGATGAACGGCAGCCAATCGCGGGGGGTGCGCTTCCCGTCTCCCATCGGCTGATTTCCTGACGGTCGACCGGCTCACCAATGACCCCGGCCGCCCGGCAGACCTCATGGGCGAGCCGCGCCTGACTCCGTCCGCGATCTTCCCGCAGGCGCCGGATGTTGGCCCCGATGGCGTTGGTCATATCCCAATTCTGGCCGACAGTTGGCCGACACGGGGCCGCTAGCCGCTGATCACTTTCGGTCGGACGCTGGCCTTCATGACAGAGCCGAGGAGACATCCCACGGGGCCGGTTGAACCGCTGGACAAAGAGCCGGAGCCCACGACCGGATGCGATGTCTGTTTGGCGCTCGATTCGCAGCGCACGGAAGCCAGGAAGCGAGGCGATCTTTCCCGCGTCTCGGATATGAACGTGGAGATTCGCAGGAATGCGCACGACTCATGAGCACACGGACGGCAGCGCGAGTTCCTTACCGAGTGAAGCCACGCGCCGGGCGAACGGGCGGTGAAGAGCCATGGTCGCTGTGGAAGTACGGGAATCTGTGTGGCTGGTGTGCTGGCCATGGCGAGATTTGGTGCGACGGCTGTAGCGGATTCGGCGGCTGTGGACTCTGCGGGTGGACCGAGAGGCGGGCGTGCCCCGTGTGCGTAGGTGGAAGTGCGGAGCCGATCCGCTGGTGAGACTCCGGCCCGCTGAGGACGGCCCAAGTAGGGCTCAGCGGGCCGGACCTGCCCCCGTTTTGTGTCTGCCCGCCACGTGACGTGGGCTTCCGCATGCCCCACATGATTGGTGGAAGGACGGAGTCGATCCGGCTGGTGATCGCACAACTGCTTGAATGCTGCCCATGTCGGATAGCTGGAGCACTCTGATCGGTGCTGGTGCTGCGATAGCAGGAGCAGCCCTCGCAGGCGGATTCACCCTCTTGAAGGGACGGCAGGAGAACGCTGACAAGGAGCGCGACCGGCTAGAGCAGCGGCTTACCCATCACCGGGCGATCCGTAGAGACGCCTATCTCGATCTTCTGAACAAGGCAGAGGAGGTGGACGACTTGCAACGTGACTACCTTGCCGCCGACGGGGCCGCGATTGGGGAACTGCGCGTCGCTCTATCCACAGCGTCCAGCAAGCTCCATCAGAGTTTGAAGGTCGTGCGCATGGAAGGTCCGGCGCATGTCGCTGAGGCTGCGCAGAGGCTCGTAGACAGCTATGCCGAGCTCTCTGGGCGCATGGGCGGTGGTGACCTGACTCTTGGGGAACTGCTGACCACACGCATCGAGACGTTGCGAATACAGGATGAGTTCCTGACTGCCACGGCAAGCGCCCTGGACAGTGGACCCAGACCACGCTGAGCCTCTGCCTCTTGGTCGGCACCGGTGCCCCCGGCGCCCCTAACTGGGCCCCTGAGCAGGCATATTGGGCGAGCTGCCACGTCCTGGCCGTGCCTGACCAGCACATGTACGCTTAGACCAGGCACCCGCCGGCGCCGCGCTTCAACCATGCGGACATCGTGGAGAAGAGCCTCCGCATGGAGGGCTTCCTGGTCAGTAACTACCGTGACATGCAGAAGGAGTTGTACGAGTTCGCCGTACCGCATCTGCAGAGCGGACGACTCGCCCTGGACGAGACGGTGGTCGACGGCTTCGAGCACATCGTGGACGCCTTCCTGGGCATGCTCCGAGGCGAGAACACCGGCAAGATCATCGTGCGGGACCGCACACAAACCCGTCCGTGAACGGATACCCGAACTTCGGTGTCATGACCGGCCAGTGCCAGGCGACCCCGTCTCGCAGCCGCAGCCGCTACGGCAGCCGGAAGGGTTGCGCGTCGTACCGCCGAGCCGTTCAGATCCGCAAGCAGCACCAGCGCCTCGGGACGAAGGCCGCAGGCGGCCCGCGTCGAGGCGGGCCGCGAGGTACTCCACACCCACCGCGGCCTTGCTGTAGTCGTCGCACAGCCCCGCCCGGGCGGCGAGCACCCCCAGGGCTCCGTCCCACCGGACGGCGCCGGCGCGGCACAGCGCTTCCTCCGATGCGTCGAACATATGGACCGCGGTCCTCCCGGGATGGCGGCTCGGTGTGCGGGCCGGCCGATGTGTGCTGATGCCGCGAGGCGGGGCGGGCCGGGTCCTGTCCCTGTCCCTGTCCCTGTCCCTGTCTGTCCTCACACCGGAGCGGAGGACGGGGCCCCTTCCCCGGAGGTGACGTCGAGGGTGTTGAGGAGTGCGCGTTCGCCCGGGGTCAGAGGAGGCTCCGACAGAGGGGGCAGCGAAGGTCCGCCGAGGGCGGCCAGAATGGTCCCGGGGCGCAGCAGACGGGTGGGGCCCGCTTCGAGGCCGGTCACATCCCACAGGGCGGACGCGGCGACGTAGGAACCGGTTGCCGCCTTCGTGAGGCGGCGCGTGTACCGGCCGGCGACGCGGTCGACCGCGGTCCGCTTCCCGCCGCGGACTTCGGGATACATCGAGTCCTGGCTGACCGCGATGCTCCACGCCGTCTCGACGATCGTGGCGGCGGCGCGCTGAACCCTGCGGGTCAGGCCGGGCGCGGCCGGGTCGGCGTGTTTCAGTTGCCGGCTGAGGGCCTGGGCGCCGAGCGCGGCCACCGACATGCCCTGTCCGTAAGCGGGGTTGAGAGTGGCGAGTGCGTCGCCGAGGACGATGAGGCCGTCCGGCCAGTCACGCGCCTTTTCCAGGTAGCGGCGGGAGTTGCTGGTGCTGTGGCTGACGACGACGTCGGTGAGCGGTTCGGCTCCGGAGATGAGTTGGCCCACGATGGGGTGAGGGAGGTCGAGGGTGTAGCGCAGGAAACCGTCCGGATCGGCCGGGGGTTCTCCACCTCGGGTACCTCCGAGACTCACCATCCAGCGGTTGCCCTCGATCGGGACGATCAACGCGCTGCGGCCGGGCCGGGACAGATAGGGGTTGGCCTGCACCATGGTCAGGGGGAAGTCCTCCGCGCCCGGCGGGGTGCGGTAGATACGGGTCGCGTTGACGAGGCCCGTATCGACCCGTATCTCGTCTATGCCGGTGATACCGAGAGTGGTCAGCCAGGTGAGGATGCGTGAGCCGCGTCCGCCGGTGTCGACGACGATGTCGGCGTCGAGTTCCTCCGGTTCCGTGGGGGTGCCGATACGGACGCCGTGGACGCGCTGGGCGCTGCCGATCAGGTCCACCGCTTGCGCGGTGCGGATCGATACGTTGCCGGTGTTGTCCACGACCGCTGTTCGCACGGCCCAGTCCAGCAGTGCCCGACTGGCGGTGATCATGTGGTGGCTGCTGTGGCGCCAGCGGTGGAACCAGCCTTCCGGACTCAGGGCCACCATGCCGGAGCTGAGCGATATCTCGCGGGCGCCCGCGGCCAGGAGGTGCTCCCTGATGCTGATCTTCGGCACCAGCTCTTCCATGGCCGCGAGGCCACCGGGCATCAGAAGGTGGGCGTGACGCCCTTGGGGGAGCCCCTTGCGATGTTCCGGCCCGTCGGGCAGCTCGTCGCGGTCGAGCACGATCACCTCGTCGACGACCGGGGACAGCGCCGCCGCCGCCATGACACCGCCCAGTCCGGCTCCGATGACGACAGCTCTACTCATGGTGCTCCTTGAATTCAGTCATGGGATGCGGTCACCGATCCCCGACGGGCTGCGGCGACGACGGGCGATTGCCCCAGCGCCTGGGCGAGTTCGACCAGTTCCGTTGTGCCGACGGCGTCAGTGGCGTGCAGGCGGTAGGTGCTGGGTTCCTTGAGTTCGTGGTCGACGGGGGCGGCCGCCTGACGCGCGGCGTCGGCGAGCATGGCTGCCTCCGCTATCACGCGGGCCTGGCTGGGGGTGTTGCCTTCGCCGAGCGCCGTCGCCAGCGAGATCCGGCGCACCCGGTCGTCGAACAGGGGAGCCAGGGCGAGGAGCGCGTCATGGATGGAGACCTCCAGCCATTGGAGCCGCGCGTACGGGAGTTCCCACCAGGAGGGCGAGGGTTTCGGCGCGGTCGCCGCCCATCGAACTTCCATCCACAGCGGTGTCAGCCTGCGGTAGTCGTTCAGACTGCGCCAGTGGGTGATGGCCGGTGGCAGGAGCCGGGGGAGCGTGAAGCCGGCGGAGCAGAACAGTGCGCCGAGGGAGACCACGGGCGGGGCGACGGTTGTCGAGAGGAAGTCCAGGTCGTGGCTCAGCCAGCGCGCCACGACAGCGGTGGTCTTGGCGATCTCGAAGCCGACGATGTCCAGCAGCAGGCCGAGGAGTATGAGGCGAAGTCCCGTGCGGAGCGGGCCCGTTACCTCACCCAGCCATCTCAGGCACACGGCGCTCATCACCACGACGCAGGCGCCGTGGCCGACCAGGTACAGCACGATCATCTCGCGCATGTACGGCGTGTTCGCATAGTAGGTGTCGAGATCGTTGAGTCTCTCGGTGGGCGCGTCCGCCAGCGAGAACAGGACGATGATGGCGGCGATCAGCAGGCCGAAGACGACGATGCTGTGCCGCGTGCCGCGCCTGACCCGTTCGGGTGGACCGCCTCTCCACTGGATCAGCAGAATGGTCAGGGAGCAGCTGTAGGCGGAGATCATGCTGTACGTCAGCGGGGCGCCGAAGTTGGGTATGCCCGTCAGACGGTTGACCGCCGCCAGGGTCACGGGCGCGGAGCACGTGAAGCACAGTGCGCCGATCGAGACCGCCGCGCACGTGGATGCCGTCAGCGGATTGCGCAGCGCCGCACGCGGTCGGCGGAACAGCAGGACGGCCGATAAGGCTAAGAGACCGGCGGCCAGGTATACGACAAGGCTCATGGGTGAGAACTCCGTTCGGCGCCCCGCGCGGTGGAGGACGGCGCCGGTGCTGTCGGTGTGTGGTTCAAAAGGCACCCCTGGCGGCCGAACCGCGGTGTACGCGGGTGTCCTCGACGACGCCGGACGCGGAGAGGGCCGCGGCGATGCGCACGAGAGCGGAGGCATCCGGCGCCGGGGGCCTGCGGCCGGCCCCGCGCGAGGAGACGGGGACATGCGGCCCGTCGCGCTCCTCCCGCACGGCCGCGGCGATGATCGCCGCCCAGCCGGCGGCCTGGGCCCGCTCCCGGTCGCCCGTCGCGTGCAGGACTGCGTCATGAGTCCGTTCGTACAGATCACGGTCGAACAGCGCGTCGAGGTAGCTCAGCGCGTTGTGAATGCTGGTCTGGCGCCACATCAGCAGGGTGGCGGGGGAGGACGGCCGTGGGCGCGGCAGCCGTAGATTGCGATGGGAGAGTACGTCGTCCAGCTCCCGTTCGAGCGGCGCCAGGCGCACGTAGGCGCGCCAGGAGAGGAACCAGGCCGTCAGGCTCGGCCCGGCCCAGGGGATGAGGATCCCCACGACCGTCAGCAGAGCGCTGAGGCCCGCCAGTCCGGGCGAGACCTCTGTGCCGAGCGCCGACCAGTCCGGCCCGCACCAGCGAGCGACGACGGCCGTGAGTTTGGAGACGCTGTAGCCGGCACCGACCACCGTGCCCGCCCCCATGGTCAGCAGCCCGACGCGGAGCCGGCCGTGGACCTCGCGCGCCCAGCGCAGTGACCACAGCGCGGTGGTCACGACGGCGGTCAGATGGGCGAGCAGATACAGCACGATCATCTCGGCGATGAAAGGGGTCACCGCGTAGTACGTGTCGAAGTCGGTGCGGCGCTCCACGGACGCGCCCCCGAGCGCGAACAACGCGGCGATGACGAGGAGTACGACGCAGTAGCCGCCCATCAGGCGGCGGGTGATCCGGCGGACGTTCGGTCCGCCCTTCCAGAAGACGACGAGGACCAGCGACATGGCGCTGTACGCGGTGATGGTGGCGTAGGTCACCAGCGCGGCGAGATTCGGTACCCCGCTGATGCGGTTGATCGCCCCCACCGTGGGAGGTGCGCCGAGGAGGAAGCACAGACCGGCGAGAGCCATGACCGCACAGATGACGCGCAGGATGGGATCACGCCAGTGGCGTACGAGATCGGGCGCCCGCACGGTCACGCCGAGCCACAGCACACCGCAGCTCACGTAGTTGATCAGGCCGCTCATCGTCGTGTCCCGCGATAGTTGAGGGCAGCCCCGATACGGCTGGCGACATCGTCGGCGCTGTCGGCCCCGGACGAGAAGACGGAGTGGTCCGATGCCTCCAGCAGTGCCCTGAGACGTCGTCCGACCAGCATGCCGAACCGATCGGCCTCCTGCTCGGCCCGCAGACTGAAATCGGTTCGGGCGGCGGCTGGTCGGGCGCGGTGGGAGACGTCCGGCTGGTGAGGTGGCGCCGCGTCCCCCTGGCTCATGTGCCACACCTCGTGCCCGAAGATCACGATCTGGTGCCACACGGCGGCGCGTTCTTCGATGATGACGTCGTCATGGGTGTCACGTTCGAGCCAGAGCCCGGTCGCGGTGTGCGGGGGGAAGGCCGCCTTGTGGACGACGACTTCGCGCCCCCGCCACTGGTTGACCGACGTGACCAGTGCGGCGAACAGCTCCTCGGGGTCCGCGGGAAGGCTCACCCGGATGGGATCGATGAGTGCGTCGGCGAGCCTGCGCATCTCTCTTTTCCTACGCACCGTTCTCCCCGTGGTCTCTTCCGGTTCCGGGCGGTACGAGGCTGTGGCCGAGGCGCACAAGGACGGTGCCCGGTCGATGGTGTTCGCGGTGTCCCGAGCTGTACGTCACCTCGGCCGACCCTGTGGGCCCCACCCGCCGGACGGCGCGGGACGTGCGGCCCCGGGCAGCCGTGACGTGCGCGGGAAATCAAGCCGTCGACGCTCGACAGCGTCGGACAGCCGCTCTCGACGGCCGGTCGCGCGGCTGTTGTGCTCCAGTGTTTCGGCCAGTTGGCCACAAACATCCGCTGCCACCGAGCGATCTCCAAGGCGCGTGTAGAGATGAGGAGTTGACGTCCCCGCGAGACTATCCGGCCGCGCCCGGGTTGTTAAGTTTTCCTTGCGTCTCCCGGCGGGACGAGTCCGGGTCCGACGGTGCGACGTGCGGCGCCGGCTGGGACGCGGTCATGTCGAGTTCCGTGCCCTTGCTTCAGCCGCTGCCGGTGAGGGTTGGTGACTGCTGCCTTTTGACTGCGTGTGGGGGTGTTTGGGCGTGCGTGGGTGAGTGCTGGTGACGTTTGTCTGCATGGGGGTGCGGGTGGGAACGGGAGTTCTTGTCTCGAAGGGGTGACCTTTGCGGATGGTGGTCGTTGGGTGGGGTGACGGGGCGGTTGGTCCGGTTTGGGCTGGGGGTGAGCGGGTTGGGTGGTGCGGGCGGGTTGCGGGTGGTGGGGGCGTCGTTCGTGGTGCCCGGTCCGTCGGGTGTGGCGGTCCGGGACCGGCTCAAGGCCCTGACCGCCCAGGACGAGACGGTGCTGCGGCTGGTCGGTGACCATCTGGGTTCGCTGGCATCGGGGGACCTCAAGGCGCGGTGTGCGGCCGGTCTGGAGCACGACAACGAGTCCTGGGCGTCGCGCAAGCGGGTGCTGACGGGTGAGTCGTCGTCGCGGTGGGCGGGGTCGTTGACGAAGGCCACGCATGATCAGTGGGCGTTGGCCCGGCGCGGCCAGGCAGCGCACATCCAGCAGCTCGAGGCCGGGGTGAACACGATCCGGCACCGGCTGTCATTGCCGCTCGGCGAGAGGGGTTCGAAGCGGGCGGCGGGTGGTTATCGCAGTCGGCGGGAGTGGCATGCCAAGACGCGTCGGCTGCGGGTGCTGGAGGACCGGCTGGAGCGGACGCGGGCCGACTGGGCGGCCGGGCGGGTGCGGGTGGTGCGGGGCGGTAAGCGGCTGCTGAACACCCGCCATCACCTGGAAGAGGCCCAGCTCACCGAGGAAGGGTGGCGAGCCCGGTGGGAAGCGTCGCGCCGTTTCCTGCGGGCGGACGGCGAGAGCGGGAAGCGGTACGGCAACGAGACCATCCGCATCAGCCCCGACGGGCAGGTCAGCATCAAACTCCCGGCCCCGCTCGCCCACCTCGCCAACGCCCCGCACGGCCGTTACGTCCTCACCGCGCGGGTGTCGTTCGCGCACCGGGGCGAGACATGGCGGGATCGGGTCGGGGCGAACCGGGCGGTGGCCTACCGCATCCACGAGGACACCGGCCGGGCCCGCTGGTACCTGACCGCCTCCTGGACCATCCCACCCGCCCCCATCGTGCCCCTGACCGCCATCCGGGCCGGTGGCCTGATCGGCGTGGACACCAACGCCGACCACCTGGCGGCCTGGCGGCTCGACGTGCACGGCAATCCGGTCGGCGCCCCGCGCCGCTTCGACTACGACCTGTCCGGCACCGCCGACCACCGCGACGCACAGGTACGCCACGCGCTGACCCGCCTGCTGCACTGGGCCACCCGCCACCATTTGGCGATCGCGGTGGAGGACCTCGACTTCACCGCCGAGACCAGCCGGGAGAAACACGGCCGCCGCAAACACTTCCGCAGGCTGATCTCCGGCATGCCCGTCGCCCGGCTGCGCGCCCGCCTGGTGTCGATGGCCGCCGAACTCGGCATCCCGCTGGTCGCGGTCGACCCCGCCTACACCAGCAGGTGGGGTGCCCAGCACTGGCAGAAACCCCTCACCAGCACCACCAGAAAGACCACCCGGCACGATGCTGCCGCCGTGGCGATCGGAAGGCGCGCCCTGGGGCACCCGGTCAGGCGTCGGACGGCACCGCCCCGTACCCACCAGCGTGATGGGTACGGGCATCGGACCGTCCAGGCCCGACCGGGCTCCCCGGGGCGTGAGGAACTCCGCCCCCGCGTTCCCGGACCACGGACACGATCCGTGCCGCCCGGACGCGGAGCGAACGCGGGCAACCAGAACGCCCAACACCGTCCGGGGCGTTCGGCCGAGCAGGGGTCCTGGCAACAGGACTCACTCCCGCTCAGTCTCTAGGAACGGTCAGTGGCAGAGTCTCGCCTCGTGTTCCGCGTGTCCGCTCGGCTCCAGCTGGAACGTGCAGTGCTCGACGTCGAAGTGGACGCCGAGGCAGCCCTGGAGTTCGTGAAGGACCTTCTCGTGGCCGATCGCGTTCAGGACGTCGGAGCTGACGACCACGTGCGCGGAGAGGACCGGCATGCCGGACGTGATGGTCCAGGCGTGAAGGTCGTGGATGTCCTCGACACCGTCGAGGGCCAGGATGTGAGCGCGCACGTCCGCCATGTCGACCCCTTTGGGTGCCGCCTCCAGGAGCACGTCGAGCGTCTCCTGGAGCAGCTTCCAGGTGCGCGGGACGATCATCAGCGCGATGGCGATCGAGGCGATCGGGTCCGCCGCCTGCCAGCCGGTGGTCATGATCACCACCGCGGCGAGGATGACCGCCACCGAGCCCAGCGCGTCCGCCGCCACCTCCAGGAAGGCACCCCGCACATTCAGGCTGTCCTTCTGCCCGCGCATCAGCAGCGTCAGCGAGATCGTGTTGGCGACCAGACCGAACACGCCGAACGCGATAGTCAGTCCGCCCCTGGTGTCCGCGGGCGTCACGAAGCGCTGGATCGCCTCGACGAGCACATAGCCGCCGACGACGAGCAGCAGCAGACAGTTGGCGAGCGCGGCGAGGATCTCGGCCCGCGCGTAGCCGAAGGTGCGCTTCTCGCTCGGCGGGCGTGCCGCGAAGTGGATCGCGAGCAGGGCCATGCCCAGCCCCAGCGCGTCCGTCGCCATGTGCGCCGCGTCCGCGACGAGCGCGAGCGAGTCGGCGAGCAGACCGCCGAAGATCTCGACGACCATGACGGTGAGCGTGATCGCCAGCGCGACGCGCAGCCGCCCGCGGTACGCGGCTGTCGCCGTACCGGTCGGGGGAGCGCCGTGCGCGTGCCCGTGGTCGTGCCCAGCCCCCATGAAAGCCGCCTCCCGTTTCTGTTCGGTTCATACAGTCAACTACGGGCGGGGGGTACCGGGCAACGCTGCACTGAACACCGTTGTCATATGCTCTGACCTGCGGAAACGATTCGCAGGTCAGAGCACCGGCAAGATCATGTGACTGTGATCCCGGGATGGTGCTGCAGCCAGCCGCGCCAGGCCGACTCCACCATCTCGCGCACCTCGCGCCGCGCGCCCCAGCCCAATTGCTCGGCGGCCAGGGCGGCCGAGGCGACCGCGCGCGGGGCGTCGCCGGGGCGGCGCGGCTCGACGACCGGCACGCTGGTGCTCCCGGTGACCTCGGCGATGAGCGCCATCAGCTCCCGCACGGAGACCCCCTCGCCGCGGCCGATGTTCACCGTCAGATCACCGCTCGCGCTCTCTGCCAGCTGCCGGGCCGCCGCGAGATGTGCCTCGGCGAGGTCGGCGACATGGATGTAGTCGCGTACACAGGTGCCGTCCGGCGTCGGATAGTCGTCGCCGAAGATCCGCGGGGCCTCGCCGCGGGTGAGGCGGTCGAACACCATCGGGATGATGTTGAAGATCCCGGTGTCGGCGAGCTCCGGCGAGGCCGCGCCCGCCACGTTGAAGTAGCGCAGGCACACGGTGGAGATACCGTGCGCCCGGCCCGTCGCCCGCACCAGCCACTCGCCGGCGAGCTTCGTCTCGCCGTAGGGGCTCATAGGGGCGCAGGGAGTGCCCTCCGTGATGAGGTCCACATCCGGGTTGCCGTAGACGGCCGCCGACGAGGAGAACACGAAGCGTTTGACACCCGCCCCGGCCACCGCCTCCAGGAGCGTCGCGAGGCCGCCCACGTTGTCCTGGTAGTAGAGCGTCGGCTCGGCCACCGACTCACCGACCTGCTTGCGCGCGGCGAGATGCACCACACCCGTCACCGCGTGCTCCGCCAGGACCCGCTTGAGCAGATCACCGTCCAGCGACGACCCCTGGACGAGGGGAATGCTCTCCGGAAGCCGGTTCGGTACCCCGGACGACAGGTCGTCGAGGGCGACGACCCGCTCCCCGGCCTCCGCCATCGCCCGCGCCACATGTGCCCCGATGTACCCGGCTCCGCCTGTGATCAGCCATGTCATGGACAACCACCCTATGCGGGTCCGGCGCCATGTCCGGCGTGCCCTTTTTCGGTGGTGCGCCGGGTGTCATGCCCCGTGCCGGGAATGCGCCGGTCTGCGAACGCGCGTTTGTGGCCTGGCCCCGGAATCCCCGATGATGATCGCGGCGCCCGCAGGACAAAATCGGTTGATCGGGCCGTGAACGGGCGGTGAACGCCTGCTTCCGTTCATCCGATAGCCTCTGCCGACATGCCGCCGGGGCCGCCGCCGCGGACCGGGGGCCATCCCATCACGCACACGCCGGACGCCAGGTCGCGCCGGCACTCAGGGAGTGAGTTCGCTGCCGACCGCCATCCTCACCGGCCAGCCGGTCCCCGGATCGTCGCTCGAAGGCGATCTGCGGTCGCTCGGCTTCGATGTGCGTCTCGCCTCCGACGCGGGCGAGACCGAGACCCTGCTCGCCGCCGTGCCGGCGAACGAGCGGGTCGCCGTCGTGGACGCCCGCTTCGTCGGACATCTGCACGCCCTGCGCCTCGGTCTCACCGACCCGCGCTTCACGGCCTCGGTCATTCCCGGCGCCGTGTCGGTGCAGCCCGAGGCCCGGCGGGCACTGACCCGCGCCGTGACCCGTGAGAGCGTGGCCGCGGGCAACGCGGCCGTCGCCACCGAGAACCTCGTCGAGCGCCTCGGCGAGGCACTCGACGCGGACGACCTCGCCGTGTACCACCCGGAACTCGGCACCCTCGTCGCCGCCGTCCCCGCCGATCCGCAGGAGCGCAACGAGGTCCGGCAGGCCGTCTCGGCCGTCGACGACGAGGCCGTACGTCTGCGCAGCGCCGTCAAGGCCCGCGACGGCTTCTTCACCACGTACTGCATCAGCCCGTACTCGCGCTACATCGCCCGCTGGTGCGCCCGCCGGGGTCTGACCCCGAACCAGGTCACCACCGCCTCGCTGATCACCGCGCTGATCGCCGCGGGCTGCGCCGCCACCGGCACTCGTGCCGGTTATGTCGCGGCCGGTCTGCTGCTCCTGTTCTCCTTCGTCCTGGACTGCACGGACGGACAGCTCGCCCGCTACTCCCTCCAGTACTCGACGCTCGGCGCCTGGCTGGACGCGACCTTCGACCGCGCCAAGGAGTACGCCTACTATGCGGGCCTCGCGCTCGGCGCGGCCCGCGGTGGCGACGACGTGTGGGCGCTCGCGCTCGGCGCGATGATCCTGCAGACCTGCCGGCACGTCGTGGACTTCTCCTTCAACGAGGCGAACCACGACGCCACGGCCAACACCAGTCCCACCGCGGCCCTCTCGGACAAGCTCGACAGCGTCGGCTGGACGGTCTGGGTGCGCCGGATGATAGTCCTGCCCATCGGCGAACGATGGGCGATGATCGCCGTTCTCACGGCGCTGACGACCCCCCGTATCACCTTCTACGCGCTGCTCGTCGGCTGCGCCTTCGCGGCCACGTACACCACGGCGGGCCGGGTGCTGCGCTCGCTGACCCGCAAGGCGCACCGCACGGACCGCGCCGCCCAGGCGCTCGTGGACCTCACCGACTCCGGCATGCTCGCCGAGTACCTGACCCGCTTCGCGGGCCGCCTCCCGCGGATCGGTCCGGCCCTGGTCGCCTTCGCCGCCGGGGCGATCGTTGTGACCTCCGCCGCACTCGCGCCCTACGGCAGCTGGTGGCCCGTCCTCGGCGCCGTCGTGTACGTCCTGCTGTCGCCGGCCGCCCTGCTCAGGCCCCTGAAGGGCGCCCTGGACTGGCTGGTCCCGCCGTTCTTCCGCGCGGCCGAATACCTCACCGTTCTGGCACTGGCGGTCAACGCCGACGTGAACGGAGCGCTTCCGGCGGCTTTCGGACTGGTGGCCGCGGTCGCCTACCATCACTACGACACGGTGTACCGCATTCGCGGAAACGCCGGAGCCCCCCCGCACTGGCTGGTGCGGGCGATCGGCGGGCACGAAGGCAGGACACTGCTGGTCACCGTCCTGGCCGCGCTGCTCACCGCCGCACAGTTTGAAGTCGCGCTCACGGTGGTTGCCGTGGCCGTGGCGCTGCTGGTGCTCGTCGAGAGCATCCGCTTCTGGGTGTCCTCCGGGGCACCCGCCGTACACGACGAAGGAGAACCTGCATGATCGGCCTTGTGCTGGCGGCCGGCGCCGGACGGCGTCTGCGTCCCTACACTGACAGCCTCCCCAAGGCGCTTGTGCCGGTTGGCCCCGAGGGCATGGAGGACTCGATCACGGTCCTGGACCTGACCCTCGGCAACTTCGCCGAGATCGGTCTGACCGAGGTCGGCATCATCGTCGGCTACAAGAAGGAAGCCGTCTACGACCGCAAGGCGGCCCTTGAGGAGAAGTACGGCCTCAAGATCACCCTCATCGACAACGACAAGGCCGAGGAGTGGAACAACGCCTACTCCCTGTGGTGCGGACGTGACGCCCTCAAGGACGGCGTGATCCTCGCCAACGGCGACACCGTGCACCCGGTCTCCGTCGAGCGCACGCTGCTCGCCGCCCGCGGTGAAGGCAAGAAGATCATCCTCGCGCTCGACACGGTGAAGAAGCTCGCCGACGAGGAGATGAAGGTCGTCGTGGACCCCGGCAAGGGCGTCCAGAAGATCACCAAGCTCATGGAGCCGTCCGAGGCCACCGGCGAGTACATCGGTGTGACCCTCATCGAGGGCGCCGCTGCCGACGAGCTGGCCGACGCCCTGAAGACGGTGTGGGAGACCGACCCGCAGCAGTTCTACGAGCACGGCTACCAGGAGCTCGTCAACCGCGGCTTCACGATCGACGTCGCGCCGATCGGCGACGTCAAGTGGGTCGAGATCGACAACCACGACGACCTCGCCAAGGGACGTGAGATCGCGTGCCAGTACTGACGAGGCTCATCCCCTCGCCGGTCGTCGTCGACATCCGTCCCGGTGCCCTGGACGACCTCGCGAGCGTGCTCAGCGACGAGCGCATCTCGCACTCGGGCAAGCTGGCCATAGCGGTCAGCAACGGCTCGGGCGCGAGGCTGCGCGAGCGGATCGCCCCGACGCTGCCGGGAGCCACCTGGTACGAGGTCGGCGGCGGCACGCTCGACGACGCCATCCGGCTGGCCGGTGACATGAAGTCCGGGCACTACGACGCCGTCGTGGGCCTCGGCGGCGGCAAGATCATCGACTGCGCGAAGTTCGCCGCGGCGCGGATCGGGCTGCCGCTGGTCGCGGTGCCCACCAACCTCGCGCACGACGGTCTGTGCTCGCCGGTCGCCACCCTCGACAACGACGCGGGCCGCGGCTCGTACGGCGTGCCCAATCCGATCGCCGTGCTCATCGACCTCGACGTGATCCGTGAGGCGCCGGTCCGGTTCGTCCGGGCGGGCATCGGAGACGCGATCTCCAACATCAACGCGATCGCCGACTGGGAGCTGGCCAACCGGGTCAACGGAGAGAAGATCGACGGGCTGGCCGCCGCCATGGCGCGCCAGGCGGGCGAGGCAGTGCTCCGGCACCCCGGAGGTGTCGGCGACAACGGCTTCCTCCAGGTGCTCGCGGAGGCGCTCGTCCTCACCGGCGTCGCGATGTCGATCTCGGGCGACTCGCGTCCGGCCTCCGGCTCCTGCCACGAGATCAACCATGCCTTCGACCTTCTCTTCCCCCAGCGCGCGGCGAGCCACGGCGAGCAGTGCGGCCTGGGAGCGGCCTTCGCGATGTATCTGCGCGGGGCCCACGAGGAGGCGGCGTACATGGCCGAGGTGCTGCACCGGCACGGACTGCCGGTCCTGCCCGAGGAGATCGGCTTCACCGTGGACGAGTTCGTGCGGGTCGTGGAGTTCGCTCCGCAGACCCGGCCCGGCCGCTACACGATCCTCGAACACCTCGACCTGAAAACCCACCAGATCAAGGACATCTACTCCGACTATGCCAAGGCCATCGGTAGCTGAACTCCGCCCCGTCGTTCATCCCCCAGGGGTGAAGGACCGGCGCAGCGGTGAGCACTGGGCGGGACGCCTGTACATGCGAGAGATCTCGCTGCGCTGCGACCGCTACCTGGTGAACACCAGGATCACGCCCAACCAGCTCACGTACCTGATGACCGTGTGCGGCGTGCTCGCGGCCCCCGCCCTTCTGGTGCCGGGGATCGCGGGCGCCGTGCTCGGCGTGGTGATGGTCCAGCTGTACCTGCTGCTCGACTGCGTCGACGGCGAGATCGCGCGCTGGAAGAAGCAGTACTCGCTCGGCGGGGTCTATCTCGACCGTGTCGGCGCCTATCTGACCGACGCGGCCGTCCTCGTCGGCCTCGGTCTGCGCGCGGCCGACCTGTGGGGCACCGGAAGCGTCGACTGGCTGTGGGCCTTCCTCGGCACACTGGCCGCCCTCGGCGCGATCCTGGTGAAGGCCGCGACCGATCTCGTCGGTGTCGCCCGCCACCAGAGCGGGCTGCCACCGGTCAAGGAGTCGGCGTCCGAGCCGCGCTCCTCGGGCGTGGCGCTGGCCCGCAGGGCCGCCGCGGCGCTCAAGTTCCACCGGTTGATCCTCGGCATCGAGGCGTCCCTGCTGATCCTGGTCCTGGCCGTCGCGGACCAGATCAGGGGCGACCTGTTCTTCACCCGGCTCGGAACCGCCGTGCTCGCCGGCATCGCGCTCCTGCAGACGGTGCTGCACCTGGTGTCCATCCTCGCTTCCAGCAGGCTCAAGTGAGTACGGCGTCGAAGGTCGGCGCGGTGATCATCACCATGGGCAACCGCCCCGACGAACTGCGAGCCCTCCTCGACTCCGTCGCCAAGCAGGACGGCGACCGCGTCGAGGTGGTCGTGGTCGGCAACGGCTCACCCGTCCCGGACGTCCCCGCGGGCGTCCGAACGGTCGAACTGCCCGAGAACCTCGGCATCCCCGGCGGCCGCAACGTCGGCATCGAGGCCTTCGGGCCCGGCGGCACCGACGTCGACGTCCTCCTCTTCCTGGACGACGACGGTCTGCTGGCCCACCACGACACGGCCGAGCTGTGCCGCCGGGCCTTCGCCGACGACCCGGAACTCGGCATCATCAGCTTCCGTATCGCCGACCCCGAGACCGGCGAGACCCAGCGCCGCCATGTCCCGAGGCTGCGTGCCGCCGACCCGATGCGCTCCTCGCGCGTCACGACGTTCCTCGGCGGCGCCAACGCCGTCCGTACGAAGGTCCTCGCCGAGGTCGGCGGGCTCCCGGACGCCTTCTTCTACGCCCATGAGGAGACCGACCTGGCCTGGCGGGCCCTCGACGCCGGCTGGATGATCGACTACCGGTCCGACATGGTGCTGTACCACCCGACGACCGCCCCGTCGCGGCACGCGGTGTACCACCGCATGGTGGCCCGCAACCGCGTCTGGCTCGCGCGCCGAAACCTTCCCGCGCCGCTCGTCCCGGTCTACCTCGGCGTCTGGATGCTCCTGACGCTGCTGCGCCGCCCCTCTCGGGCCGCTCTGCGGGCCTGGTTCGGCGGATTCAGGGAAGGCTGGACAAGTCCGTGCGGACCTCGCCGTCCCATGAGGTGGCGCACGGTCTGGCGGCTGACTCGACTGGGCCGACCCCCAGTCATCTGACAAGCTCGATTCTGAGAGCACCCGGGCCCCACCCGGTCCCCGGCTCATGCCCACGCCCGACCCGGCGGTGTGCATCTTGAAGACGAAAGTTCCCCTTGTGAGTGAGACCACGCAGGACGGCGTAGTCGCCGTGAGCGACCGGCCGTCGCCCGATGACGGGCTTTCCGCGACCGAAATGGCCGCCAAGTACGGGCTCGCGGTCAGCGGTGCCCGGCCCGGCCTGGTCCAGTACGTTCGTCAGCTGTGGGGCCGGCGGCACTTCATCCTCGCCTTCTCGCAGGCCAAGCTGACCGCCCAGTACAGCCAGGCCAAGCTGGGCCAGCTCTGGCAGGTGGCGACGCCGCTGCTCAACGCGTTCGTCTACTACCTGATCTTCGGCCTGATCCTCAAGGCCGACCGCGGTATGACGAAGGACGTGTACATCCCGTTCCTGGTGACCGGCGTCTTCGTCTTCACCTTCACGCAGAGCTCGGTCATGGCGGGCGTCCGGGCGATCTCGGGCAACCTCGGCCTGGTGCGCGCGCTGCACTTCCCGCGTGCCTCGCTGCCCATCTCGTTCGCCCTCCAGCAGCTCCAGCAGCTGCTCTTCTCGATGATCGTGCTGTTCGTCGTGGCCATCGCCTTCGGCAGCTATCCGGGCCTGTCCTGGCTGCTGATCATCCCGGTGCTGTTCCTGCAGTTCCTGTTCAACACCGGCCTCGCGCTGATCGTGGCGCGGATGGGCAGCAAGACGCCCGACCTCGCCCAGCTGATGCCGTTCATCCTGCGCACATGGATGTACGCCTCCGGTGTCATGTTCTCCATCAGCGCCATGCTCGCCGGCCGCCCCGCATGGATCGCCCGGGTGCTCCAGGCGAACCCGGCCGCCGTCTACATGGACCTGATGCGCTACGCGCTCATCGACGGCTACGGTTCCTCCCACCTGCCCCCGCACGTGTGGGCCATCGCCGTCTTCTGGGCCGTGATCACGGCCGTCGGCGGTTTCGTGTACTTCTGGAAGGCTGAAGAGAGGTACGGCCGTGGCTGAGCTCGAGAAGAGGTCGCACATTCCGACCGTCATCGCGGACGAACTGCACATCGTCTACCGCGTGAACGGTGCCAAGACCGGCAAGGGCAGCGCCACCGCCGCCCTCAGCCGCATCCTCAAGCGCGGCGAGGAACGCGGTGTGCGCAAGGTGCACGCCGTCAAGGGCGTCTCCTTCACCGCCTACCGGGGCGAGGCCATCGGTCTCATCGGATCGAACGGCTCCGGCAAGTCCACCCTCCTGCGGGCCATCGCCGGTCTGCTCCCCGCCGAGAAGGGCAAGGTCTTCACCGACGGCCAGCCCTCGCTGCTCGGCGTGAACGCGGCTCTGATGAACGACCTGACGGGCGAGCGGAACGTCATTCTGGGCGGCCTCGCGATGGGT
>NZ_JAODTZ010000043.1 GCF_025399795.1 Streptomyces rhizosphaerihabitans
ACACGGCCGGCCAGGCCCGACCCGACCCGACACGGCCGGCCAGGCCCGCCAGGCCCGACCGACCCGGCCCGACCTACCCGGCCCGACCTACCCGGCCCGACCTACCCGGGCCGACCGACCCGGGCCGGGCCGGGCCGTGACATGGGTCGGGCCTGGCAGTGAAGCGAAGCGACACCGAAGGAGCATCGCCATGCGTACGTCCATCGCCACCGTGTCCCTCAGCGGTTCCCTGACCGAGAAGCTCACCGCCGCGGCCCGGGCCGGTTTCGACGGAGTGGAGCTTTTCGAGAACGATCTGCTCGCGAGTCCCCTCACCCCCGAGGAGATCCGGGCCCGCACCGCCGACCTCGGCCTGAGCATCGACCTCTACCAGCCGATGCGTGACATCGAGGCCGTCGCGGAGGAGGAGTTCGCGCGCGGTCTGCGGCGGGCGCGCCACAAGTTCGAGCTCATGCGCCGCCTCGGCGCCGACACCGTGCTGGTGTGCTCGAGCGTCTCGCCGCTCGCCGTGGACGACGACGCGCTCGCCGCGGAGCAACTGCGCCGACTGGCCGTCCTCGCCGAGGACTTCGGCGTCCGGGTGGCGTACGAGGCGCTCGCCTGGGGGCGGCACGTGAGTACGTACGACCACGCCTGGAGCATCGTCGAGGCGGCCGGTCATCCCGCCCTCGGCACCTGCCTGGACAGCTTCCACATCCTCGCGCGTGGATCGGACCCCAAGCGGATCGAGGACATCCCCGGGGAGAAGATCTTCTTCCTGCAACTGGCCGACGCTCCGCTGATGGCGATGGACGTGCTCCAGTGGAGCCGTCACTACCGCTGCTTCCCCGGCCAGGGCGGCTTCGACCTCTCCGGACTGCTGGCGCATGTCCTGCGCGCCGGCTACCGCGGCCCCCTCTCCCTCGAAGTCTTCAACGACGTCTTCCGGCAGGCCGAGGCCGGCCCCACCGCCGTCGACGCCCGCCGCTCCCTCCTCGTCCTCCAAGAGGCGACCCGACCCCTCCTGCGCCAGGCCGCCGGGCTCGCGGCACCGCCCGCCCCCGTCGTGCCGACCGGCGTCGCCTTCGCCGAACTCGTCACACCGGACGTCGTCCCCGTCGCCACGGTCCTCGGCGCCCTCGGCTTCACCCGTACGGCCCGGCACCGCGGCAAGCCCGTCGACCTCTGGCAGCAGGGCGAGGCCCGCGTCCTCGTCAACACCGGACCGGCCGCCCGGCGCGACGGCACCGCCCTGGCCGCGATCGGCCTGGAGTCGCCCGACCCCGCCGCCGCGGCCCGGCGCGCCGAAGCACTTCTCGCCCCCGTCCTGCCGCGCCGCCGCGCCCTCGGGGACGCGCCTCTCGACGCGGTCGCAGCGCCCGACGGCACCGAACTCTTCTTCTGCGCTTCCCTCGGGCCCTCGGGGCCGTCCGAGCGGGGAGGTTTCTCCGGCCGTCCCGAACTCCCCCACTGGACCGGTGACTTCGAGCGCGTGGAACGGGCACCGCAGGTCGAGCACGTAGAGCACGTAGAGCACGTAGAGCACGTCGAGCGGGTCGGGCGGGTCGGGCACGTCGAGAGGATTGGGCCTGTCGACAAGGCGCCAGGCGTCGGCGCCGTGACCCGGATCGACCATCTGGCGCTCACCCAGCCCTGGCACCAGTTCGACGAGGCCGCTCTTTTCCATCGAACGGTGCTCGGGCTGAGCGGCCAGGAGAGCGTCGACGTCGCCGACCCGTACGGACTGCATCGCAGCCGTGCGGTCACCAACGCCGACGGAAGCGTCCGGATCGCCCTGGGCGTCGGCCCCGCGCCCTCGGACGACGGCGCCCGCGCCCAGCACATCGCCCTCGCCACCGACGACGTGACCGAGGCCGCCCGGCGCTTTCGCGCGGTGGGCGGCCGGCTGCTGGCGATACCCGCGAACTACTACGACGACCTGGCCGCCCGGTACGGACTCGGCGACGAGGAGCTGGCGACGTACCGCGAGCTCGGCATCCTCTACGACCGCGACCAGAACGGGGAGTTCCGGCACTGCTACACACAGACCGTCGGCCGCGTCTTCTTCGAACTCGTCCAGCGCGACGGCGGGTACCGGGGGTACGGAGCACGGAATGCCCCGGTCCGCCTCGCGGCGCAGCGCGCGGCGGGACGACCGGGGCGCTGACAAGCTTGGGCTTTCAGGAGCGAGGGCGGGAGTCTTCGGACGCGCCGGGGCCCCGGTGCCCAAGTCAACACATTCGCCCACCGGTGATGGTGTGCGGGTCGGAGACCTGGTTGTTCAGGTTCTCGTCGAAGAGGAGAGCGAGTCCGGTCCGCCCGAGCGGGCGGACCGGAAACCTCTTCGGTTTCCACGGACCGGAAACCTCTTCGGCTTCTGCGGCACCGTGGAAACTAGTGGACCGTGACGGAAGTTCCCGGCTCGTTCCACGTGGCGATCACCGGATCGCCGTGCTCGGTGGAGAGCCGGCTGACGGTCCCGGTCGAGAGCTGGAACAGCCGCCCCGACTCGGGCGGCAGCCCCAGCCGGCGGGCCGTGAGGACCCGCAGGAAGTGCGCGTGCGCCACCAGCACCACGTCACCGGGGTGGTTGCAGAGCGCGGCGTCCACGCGGGAGAGCACCCGGTCGGCGCGCACCCCCACTTCGCGGGGCGACTCGCCGGGGTGGCCGTCCGGGCCGGGCGGCACCCCGTCGTTCCACAGCACCCAGTCGGGCCGGGCCCGGTGGATGGCGATGGTGGTGATCCCCTCGTAGCCGCCGTAGTCCCACTCGTGCAGATCGGGATCGATCCGCGCGCCGGACAGACCCGCGAGCTCGGCCGTCCGTACCGCGCGGTCGAGGGGACTGGTGAGGACCTGGGCGAAGGAGTGCCCGGCGAAGAACGGCGCGAGGGACTTGGCCTGTTCCTCGCCGTGCCCGGTGAGCGGAAGATCGGTCCAGCTGGTGTGCTGTCCCGTCAGGGTCCACTCGGTCTCTCCGTGGCGGACCAGGATGAGATCGCCCATGGTCCGGCCTACTTCGCCGACTCGACGGCGTGGCCGCCGAACTGGTTGCGCAGGGCCGCGATCATCTTCATCTGCGGCGAGTCGTCCTGGCGGGACGCGAAGCGCGCGAAGAGGGACGCCGTGATGGCGGGCAGCGGAACGGCGTTGTCGATGGCGGCCTCGACGGTCCAGCGGCCCTCGCCGGAGTCCTCCGCGTGGCCGCGCAGCTTGTCCAGGTGCTCGTCGCCCTCCAGGGCGTTGACCGCGAGGTCGAGCAGCCAGGAGCGGATGACGGTGCCCTCCTGCCAGGAGCGGAACACCTCACGTACGTCGGTGACCGAGTCGACCTTCTCCAGGAGCTCCCAGCCCTCGGCGTAGGCCTGCATCATGGCGTACTCGATGCCGTTGTGGACCATCTTGGAGAAGTGGCCCGCGCCGACCTTGCCGGCGTGCACGAAGCCGAAGTCGCCCTCGGGCTTGAGCGCGTCGAAGACGGGCCGCACCTTCTCGACGGTCTCGGCGTCGCCGCCGACCATCAGCGCGTAGCCGTTCTCCAGGCCCCACACGCCGCCCGAGACGCCGGCGTCGACGAAGCCGATGCCCTTGGCCGCCAGCTCCCCGGCGTGCTTCTCGTCGTCCGTCCAGCGGGAGTTGCCGCCGTCCACGACCGTGTCGCCGGCCTCCAGCAGGTCGCCGAGTTCGTCGATGACGGACTGGGTGGGGGCGCCGGCCGGCACCATCACCCAGACCACGCGCGGGCCTTCGAGCTTGCTCACGAGTTCGGCGAGGCTGTGCACGTCGGCGAGGTCCGGATTGCGGTCGTAGCCGATGACGGTGTGCCCCGCGCGGCGTATCCGCTCGCGCATGTTGCCACCCATCTTGCCGAGACCGATGAGTCCGAGCTGCATTGTCAGTTCACTTCTTTCGGAGGGAGCGGTAAGTGGCCACCAGGGCGGCCGTGGAGGGATCGAGACCGGGTACGTCGGCGCCCTCGGTGAGGGCGGGCTCGACACGCTTGGCGAGTACCTTGCCGAGTTCGACGCCCCACTGGTCGAAGGAGTCGATGTTCCAGATCGCGCCCTGGACGAACACCTTGTGCTCGTAGAGGGCGATCAGCTGGCCGAGGACCGAAGGGGTGAGTTCGGCCGCGAGGATGGTGGTCGTGGGGTGGTTGCCCCCGAACGTCTTGTGCGGAACCAGTTCCTCGGGCACCCCCTCGGCACGTACCTCGTCCGGGGTCTTGCCGAAGGCCAGCGCCTGCGTCTGTGCGAAGAAGTTCGCCATCAACAGGTCGTGCTGCGCCGCCAGTTCGTCGCTCAGCTCGTCGACCGGGTTGACGAAGCCGATGAAGTCGGCGGGGATCAGCTTCGTGCCCTGGTGGATCAACTGGTAGTACGCGTGCTGCCCGTTGGTGCCGGGTGTGCCCCACACCACCGGGCCGGTCTGCCACTCGACCGGATGTCCGTCACGGTCCACGGACTTGCCGTTGGACTCCATGTCCAGCTGCTGCAAGTAGGCGGTGAACTTGGACAGATAGTGCGAGTACGGCAGCACCGCGTGCGACTGCGCGTCGTGGAAGTTGCCGTACCAGACACCCAACAGGCCGAGCAGCAAAGGGACGTTGGCATCGGCGGGCGCGGTGCGGAAGTGCTCGTCGACCAGGTGGAAACCGTTGAGCATCTCGCGGAAGCGGTCCGGGCCGATCGCGATCATCAGCGAGAGGCCGATCGCCGAGTCGTAGGAGTAGCGGCCGCCGACCCAGTCCCAGAACTCGAACATGTTGGCCGTGTCGATCCCGAAGTCGGAGACCTTCTCGGCGTTCGTCGACAGCGCCACGAAGTGCCGCGCCACCGCCTTCTCCTCGCCGAGTCCGGTCAGCAGCCAGTCGCGCGCCGAGGTGGCGTTGGTGATCGTCTCGATCGTGGTGAACGTCTTCGAGGCGATGATGAACAGCGTCTCCGCCGGGTCCAGGTCCCGCACGGCCTCGTGCAGGTCCGCACCGTCCACGTTCGACACGAACCGCATGGTCAGCGAACGGTCGGTGAACGAGCGCAGCACCTCGTACGCCATCGCCGGACCGAGGTCGGAGCCGCCGATGCCGATGTTGACGACGTTCTTGATGCGCTTGCCGGTGTAACCGGTCCACTCGCCCGAACGGACCCGCTCGGCGAAGCCCGCCATCTTGTCGAGGACCGCGTGCACAGCCGGTACGACGTTCTCCCCGTCGACCTCGACGACCGCGTCCCGCGGCGCCCGCAGCGCGGTGTGCAGCACCGCCCGGTCCTCGGTCGTATTGATCTTCTCGCCCCGGAACATCGCGTCCCGCAGCCCGAAGACGTCGGTGGCGGTGGCCAGTTCCTGGAGCAGGGCCAGCGTCTCGTCGGTGATCAAGTGCTTGGAGTAGTCGATCCGCAGGTCGCCGACCTGTACGACATAGCGCTCGGCGCGGGCGGGGTCGGCGGCGAACAGCTCACGCAGCCGTGGGTGGAGCAGCGCGGTCGCGCGGTGGTCCTCCAGGGCCACCCACTCCGGACGCCGGGTGGGCTTGGGGTAGTCAGACATGACGGGGGGTCTCCTCGGTGGCCTCGCCGCGCAGGGCGATGGCGTACATCTCGTCCGCGTCGAGGCGGCGCAGCTCCTCGGCGATCAGTTCGGAGGTGGAGCGCACCTTCAGCGCGAGGGTGCGGGACGGCTGACCGGGCAGGGTCAGGGTCGCGAGCGGGCCTTCGGGGCGGTCGATCACGATCTCGCCGTTGTCGGTGCCGAGCCGGACGGCGGTCACCACGGGGCCCGCGGTGACGACGCGCTCGGCCTTGACCTGGAGGCGGGCCTCCAGCCAGCGGGCCAGCAGTTCGGCGCTCGGGTTCTGCGCCTCGCTCTCGACGGTCGCCGAGATCACCTTCGTACGGGCCTGGTCGAGGGCCGCCGCCAGCATCGAGCGCCACGGTGTCAGCCGGGTCCACGCCAGGTCGGTGTCGCCCGGAGCGTAGGAGGCGGCGCGGGCGTCCAGCGCCTGGAGCGGGGTCTCGACGGCGTACATGTCGGTGATGCGGCGCTGCGCGAGGGCGCCCAGCGGGTCCTTGACCGGGGTGTCGGGCGCGTCCACCGGCCACCAGACGACGACCGGGGCGTCCGGCAGCAGCAGCGGCAGGACCACCGAGTCGGCGTGGTCGGAGACGTCGCCGTACGTCCGCAGCACGACCGTCTCGCCGGTGCCCGCGTCGGAACCGACGCGCACCTCGGCGTCCAGGCGGGAGTTGGTGCGGTCGCGCGGGGTTCGGGCGACGCGCCTGATGACCACCAGGGTGCGCGAGGGGTGTTCGCGGGAGGCCTCCTCGGCCGCCTTGATCGCGTCGTACGCGTTCTCCTCGTCGGTGACGATGACCATCGTCAGGACCATGCCCACGGCGGGGGTGCCGATGGCGCGGCGCCCCCGTACGAGTGCCTTGTTGATCTTGCTTGCCGTGGTGTCGGTCAGGTCGATCTTCATGGCCTGCGCCAGCTCCGTCCGTCTCGTGCGAGCATCTCGTCGGCTTCCTTCGGGCCCCAACCGCCCGAGGGGTACTGCGCGGGTGTGCCGTGGGCATCCCAGTACCCCTCGATCGGGTCGAGGATCTTCCAGGACTCTTCCACCTCCTGGTGACGGGGGAAGAGATTGGCGTCGCCGAGCAGGACATCCAGGATCAGCCGCTCGTACGCCTCCGGGCTGGACTCGGTGAACGACTCGCCGTACGCGAAGTCCATGGTGACGTCCCGGATCTCCATCGAGGTACCCGGCACCTTCGATCCGAAGCGCACCGTCATGCCCTCGTCGGGCTGGACGCGGATGACGATCGCGTTGGCGCCGAGCTCCGCGGTGGCCGTGGAGTCGAAGGGGGAGTGCGGGGCGCGCTGGAAGACCACCGCGATCTCCGTGACCCGTCGGCCGAGGCGCTTGCCGGTCCTGAGATAGAACGGGACGCCCGCCCAACGGCGGTTGTCCACCTGGAGTTTGACGGCCGCGTAGGTGTCGGTCGTCGACCGGGGGTCGATGCCGTCCTCCTGCAGGTAGCCGCGCACCTTCTCGCCGCCCTGCCAGCTCGCGGCGTACTGGCCGCGCACGGTGTGCTCGCCCAGGTTCTCCGGCAGCTTCACCGCCTTGAGGACCTTGAGCTTCTCGGCGAGCAGCGACTCGGCGTCGAACGCGGCCGGTTCCTCCATGGCGGTCAGCGCCATCAGCTGGAGGAGGTGATTCTGGATCACGTCCCGGGCGGAGCCGATGCCGTCGTAGTAACCGGCCCGGCCGCCGATGCCGATGTCCTCGGCCATCGTGATCTGGACGTGGTCGACGTACGACCGGTTCCAGACGGGCTCGTACATCTGGTTGGCGAAGCGGAGCGCCAGGATGTTCTGGACGGTCTCCTTGCCGAGGTAGTGGTCGATACGGAACACCTGGTCCGGGTCGAACACGTCGTGCACGATCCGGTTGAGCTCTCGAGCGCTCGCCAGGTCGTGGCCGAACGGCTTCTCGATGACCGCGCGCCGCCAGGAACCCTCCGGAGCGTCGGCAAGGCCGTGCTTCTTGAGCTGCTGGACGACCTTCGGGAAGAACTTCGGCGGTACGGAGAGGTAGAAGGCGTAGTTGCCGCTGGTGCCCCGGGAGGCATCCAGCTCATCGACGGAGGAACGCAGTTGCTTGAACGCCGCGTCGTCGTCGAAGTCGCCCGGGATGAACCGCATGCCGTCGGCGAGCTGCTGCCAGACCTCCTCGCGGAACTCGGTCCGCGCGTGCTCGCGCACCGAGTCGTGCACCACCTGCGCGAAGTCCTGGTCCTCCCACTCACGGCGGGCGAACCCGAGGAGCGAGAAGCCGGGCGGCAGCAGACCGCGGTTGGCGAGGTCGTACACGGCCGGCATGAGCTTCTTGCGGGACAGGTCGCCGGTGACGCCGAAGATGACCAGACCGGAGGGGCCCGCGATCCGGGGCAGCCGGCGGTCGCGCGGGTCGCGCAGCGGGTTGTCCCAGTCGGCCGCCGGGACGCCGAGCGCCTCGGCGAGGGCCTCGGGGGTCAGGCCACCCGGTTCCACGGCCGTGTCACCAGATCCCTGCGGCGCGGTGGCCGCACCCTGCGGGTTGCCGTCGGAAAGCGCCTCACCCTTGGTCATTCCCCCTCAACTCCCTTGCCGCGCAGCGAGGTCGCCACCGCGTCGAGAAGATCCTCCCAGGCCGCCTCGAACTTCGAGACGCCCTCGTCCTCCAGCTGCCCGACGACCTCGTCGTAGGAGATCCCGAGCCCTTCGACCGCGGCCAGGTCGGCGCGCGCCCGGTCGTAGCCGCCGGTCACCGTGTCGCCGTGGATGTCGCCGTGGTCGGCGGTGGCGTTCAGCGTTCCCTCCGGCATGGTGTTGACCGTGCCCGGCGCGACCAGCTCGTCGACGTACAGGGTGTCCTTGTACGCGGGGTCCTTGACGCCGGTGGAGGCCCACAGCGGGCGCTGCTTCCGGGCGCCGGACGAGGCGAGGGCCGTCCAGCGGGCGCCGCCTTCCGCCGAGCCGTCCGCGGAGCCGAACACCGCCTCGTACGCCTCGTAGGCGAGCCGCGCGTTGGCGAGCGCCGCCCTGCCCTTGAGCGCGAGGGCCTCGTCCGTGCCGGCCTTCGCGAGCCGCTTGTCGATCTCGCTGTCGACCCGGGAGACGAAGAAGGAGGCGACGGAGTGGACGCCGGCGAGGTCGATGCCCGCGGCGTGCGCCCGCTCCAGGCCCGCGAGGTAGGCGTCCATGACCTCGCGGTAGCGCTCCAGGGAGAAGATCAGCGTGACGTTGACGCTGATGCCGAGGCCGATGACCTCGGTGATCGCCGGGAGGCCCGCCTTCGTCGCGGGGATCTTGATCATCACGTTCGGGCGGTCGACCAGCCAGGAGAGCTGCCTGGCCTCGGCGATCGTCGCGGCCGTGTGGTGGGCCAGCCGGGGGTCGACCTCGATGGAGACCCGGCCGTCACGGCCGCCGGTCGCCTCGAACACCGGGCGCAGGATGTCGGCGGCGGCGCGCACGTCCGCGGTCGTCATCATGCGGACGGCCTCGTCGACGGTCACCCCGCGTACGGCGAGGTCGGCCAGCTGCTGCTCGTACCCCTCGCCGGAGCCGATGGCGGCCTGGAAGATGGACGGGTTGGTGGTCACGCCCACCACGTTCCGCGTGGCGACGAGTTCGGCCAGGTTGCCGGACTCGATCCGCTTGCGGGAGAGGTCGTCGAGCCAGATGGAGACGCCTTCGCCGGAGAGGCGCTCAAGAGGTGCCGCGGTCGCGGTTGCTTCGGTCACAGTGATCATCTTCCTTCGTGCGGACGGATCAACCGCGCAGGGCGGCTGTGCCAGTCGTTGAATCGAGTGCGGCGCGCGCGGTGGCGGCCACGTTCTCGGCGGTGAAGCCGAATTCGGCGAACAGCGTTCCGGCGTCTGCCGAGGCGCCGAAGTGCTCCAGCGAGACGATGCGTCCCGCGTCACCGACGTACCGGTACCAGGTCAGACCGATGCCGGCCTCGACCGCCACGCGGGCCTTCACGGACGGCGGGAGGACACTGGCCCGGTACTCGGAGGACTGCTCCTCGAACCACTCGACCGACGGCATCGACACCACACGGGTGCCCACCCCCTCGGCCTCCAGCAGCTCGCGTGCCGCGACGGCGAGCCGCACCTCGGAGCCGGTCGCGATGAGGAGGACGTCCGGGGTCCCGGTGGAGGAGTCCCGCAGCACGTAACCGCCGCGCGCCGCATCGGAGTTGGCCGGGTAGGTCGGCACGCCCTGACGGGTGAGCGCCAGACCGTGCGGAGCCGGGTTCGTGGCGTGCCGCTTGAGGATCTCGCCCCAGGCGATGGCCGTCTCGTTGGCGTCGGCCGGGCGGACGATGTTCAGGCCGGGGATGGCGCGCAGTGAGGCGAGGTGCTCGACCGGCTGGTGGGTGGGGCCGTCCTCGCCGAGGCCGATCGAGTCGTGCGTCCAGACGTACGTCACCGGGAGCTGCATCAGCGCGGAGAGGCGGACGGCGTTGCGCATGTAGTCGGAGAACACCAGGAAGGTGCCGCCGTAGATGCGGGTGTTGCCGTGCAGCGCGATGCCGTTCATCTCCGCGGCCATGGAGTGCTCGCGGATGCCGAAGTGGATCGTGCGGCCGTACGGGTCGGCCTCCGGCAGCGGGTTGCCCTCGGGGAGGAAGGAGGACGTCTTGTCGATCGTGGTGTTGTTCGAGCCGGCCAGGTCGGCGGAGCCGCCCCACAGTTCGGGGAGCACGGCGCCGAGCGCCTGGAGGACCTTGCCGGAGGCGGCGCGGGTGGCGACGGACGTGCCCTCATCGAACACCGGCAGCGCGGTCTCCCAGCCCTCGGGAAGCTGGCCCGCGACGATCCGGTCGAAGAGTTTCGCGTTCTCGGGCCGCTCGGTGCGCCACGCGCCGATCCGCTTGTCCCAGGCCGTGTGCGCCTCGGCGCCCCGGTCGAGGGCCTGGCGGGCGTGGGCCAGCACCTCGTCGTCGACCTGGAAGGTCCGTTCCGGGTCGAAGCCCAGGATCCGCTTGGTGGCGGCGATCTCGTCGACGCCCAGCGCCGAGCCGTGCGAGGCCTCGGTGTTCCGCGCGTTCGGGGCGGGCCAGGCGATGATCGTGCGCATCGCGATGATGGACGGACGCCCGGTCTCGGCCTGCGCCGCCTTGAGCGCCGTGTACAGGGCGCGGACGTCGATGTCGCCGTCGGACGCGGGCTCGATCCGCTGCACGTGCCAGCCGTACGCCTCGTAGCGCCCCAGCACGTCCTCGGAGAAGGCCGTCGCCGTGTCGCCCTCGATGGAGATGTGGTTGTCGTCGTAGAGGAAGACGAGGTTGCCGAGTCTCTGGTGGCCGGCGAGCGAGGAGGCCTCGGCGGAGATGCCCTCCTCCAGGTCGCCGTCGGAGACGATCGCCCAGATGGTGTGGTCGAAGGGGGACTCGCCCTCGGGAGCCTCGGGGTCGAAGAGGCCGCGCTCGTAGCGGGCGGCCATCGCCATGCCGACCGCGTTGGCGGCACCCTGGCCGAGCGGACCGGTCGTCGTCTCCACGCCCGCGGTGTGACCGTACTCGGGGTGACCGGGCGTCTTGGACCCGTGGGTACGGAACGCCTTCAGATCGTCGAGGCCGAGTTCATAGCCTGACAGGAAGAGCTGGGTGTAGAGGGTCAGCGAGGTGTGGCCGGGGGACAGGACGAAGCGGTCGCGGCCGGTCCACTCCGGGTCCGCCGGGTCGTGACGCATCACCTTCTGAAAGAGCGTGTACGCCGCCGGGGCCAGGCTCATCGCGGTTCCGGGGTGACCGTTGCCGACCTTCTGCACGGCGTCGGCGGCCAGGATGCGGGCGGTGTCGACGGCGCGGCGGTCGAGCTCGGTCCAGGTGACTCCGTCGGAGCTCTGCGTACTCATCTTCAAGAAGTCCTCACGGGATGGGCTGCCATTAGGTCTCTGCGTTCAAACCTAAAAGTCAGACTTTTGCCGGGGAAGGTGCCCGTGTGTCAGCCTTCGGTGAAAGTGGGACACGCAGGGTCGTGGCGAGCCGACGCGAGAAGGACATGAAAGACAGAACCACCCAAGGCGGCGCCGGGAGCGCGGGAGGCCGGGACGGGATCAGGACGTTCCCGTTCCCGGCCGATCTGAGTCTGTCCGGCGTGGGCATGCAGGTCGGCGCGATGGGGACCGGCCGTACCTGGCACGCGGACGCCCCGCTGGAACGCGTGCACCGCATCGACTTCCACGTCGTGATGCTCTTCCACGAGGGACCCGTACGGCACATGATCGACTTCGCCGAGTACGAGGCCCGCGCGGGCGACATCCTGTGGATCCGGCCCGGCCAGGTGCACCGTTTCTCCAGCACCGACCGTTACCGCGGCACCGTCCTGACCATGCAGCCCGGCTTCCTTCCCCGCGCGACCGTCGAGGCGACCGGCCTCTACCGCTACGACCTGCCCCCGCTGCTGCGCCCCGACGCGGGCCGGCTGGCCGCGCTCGAGCACTCGCTCGCCCAGTTGGAGCGCGAGTACGTCGACACGACCACGCTGCCGCTCAGCCTGCACACCTCGGTGCTGCGGCACTCGCTCACCGCGTTCCTGCTGCGCCTCGCGCATCTCGCGGTGAGTTCCGCCGAGGCGGCCCGCGAGCACACGGACACCACCTTCACCCGCTTCCGGGACGCGGTCGAGAAGGACTTCGTCGTCAACCACAGCGTCAGCGCCTACGCCGACACCCTCGGATACTCGCGCCGCACCCTGGTCCGCGCGGTGCGCGCCGCCACCGGCGAGACGCCCAAGGGGTTCATCGACAAGCGGGTCGTCCTGGAGGCCAAGCGGCTCCTCGCCCACACGGACATGCCGATCGGACGCATCGGTGTCGCCGTCGGCTTCCCGGACGCGGCCAACTTCTCGAAGTTCTTCCACCAGCACACGGGGGCGACCCCGGTGGCCTTCCGGGCCGAACTGCGCTGAGAGGGACGGACCTTGTGGGTCCGCCCCTCTCAGTCGGCCGTAGGGCCGTGGATCACCGCCGCCCGGCGCCGGGCCGACGGGGTTCGAACCCTCAGTGTCCGAAGTCGAACCAGTTGACGTTCACGAAGTCCGCGGGCTGGCCGCTGGTGAAGGTCAGATAGACATCGTGGGTGCCGGTGACGGAGCTGATGTTCGCGGGGACGGTCCTCCAGGACTGCCAGCCACCGGAGTTGCCGAGCGCGAAGCTGCCGACCGGAGTGCTCGTACGGCTGTCGAGGCGCACCTCGACGAGGCCGCTGACCCCGCTCGCCGCGCCGCTCGCGACCCGGCCGTAGAACTGTGTGGCCGCCGAGGAGCCGAAGTTGACGCCCTTGTAGAGCGCGTAGTCGCCGTTCGCGAGCGAGGCGATGTTCTGGCCGCCCCCGGTGTCCGTGGTGGTCTCGGTGCCGACGCCCGCCTGCGAGTCGTACGACTCCGCCTGGATGGCGCTGTACGCGTCACGGTTGCCGGTGGGCGGCGGAGTGGTGCCGCCACCGCCGCTGCCGGCCGACTGGAGCACCTGCACGTAGTCGACGACGAGCGGGTGGCCGGGTACCGTGCCGCTGTCCGGGCCGCCGCCGAAGGCGCCCGGGAAGCCGCCGCCCATCGCGACGTTCAGGATCATGAAGTAGCCGTGGTTGGTGGCGTTCGCCCAGGTGGTCGCGTCGACCTGGTTCGCCTTCACCGTGTGGAAGTTGACGCCGTCGAGGTAGAAGCGGATCTCCTCGGGGCTCGTCGACTTGTCCCACTCCATCGCGTACGTGTGGAAGCCGGCCTGGCAGGTCGTCCCGGTGCAGGGGGTGTTGTTGCCGATGCCGCTGGTCTCGTTGCACGGGCCGCCCGGGTTGGTGCCGCAGTGCATCGTGGCCCACTCGGTGTTGAGGCCCTGGACGTTCTCCATGATGTCCAGTTCGCCGACGCCCGGCCAGTTCTGGTAGTTGCCGCGGTAGGGCGCGCCCAGCGCCCAGAAGGCGGGCCAGTAGCCCTTGGCGGCGGCGCCGGTCACGTTCGGCATCTGCAGCCGCGACTCGATGCGGAGCTTGCCCCCGGCGGGCGGCTGGAAGTCGGTGCGCGTGGTCTCGATGCGGCCCGAGGTCCAGTTGCCCGAGGCATCGCGGCGCGGGGTGATCAGCAGGTTGCCGCTGCCGTCCAGGGCGACGTTGTTGGTACTGGAGGTCATCGTCTCGACCTCGCCGGTACCGAAGTTGGCGGGTCCGCCCGGGTAGCTGGTGCCCGTCGTGTACTGCCAGTTGGCGGTGTTGACGCCACTTCCCGCGGCCCCGTTGAAGTCGTCGAGGAAGACCTGGGACCAGCCGGTGGGGGGTGTGGGGGCGGACGCGTTCGCGGGGAGGGTGGCCGCGGTGGCGGCGGCCGCCGCCAGGCTCAGTGTGCTGAACACGGCGATGAGCACGCGCCGGACGGAGCCGCGTCTGACGGGTGTGCCGGAAGTTTCACTCATGGGTGCCTCTTCGCGTACGGAGTGTGGGGTGCGCGGGTGGGGGTGTGAGAGCGCTCCCATGGCCATGTGAGAGCGCTCTCAAAGCAGCTGCGCGGCCAATGTGCTCTCTGTCACTCCGGTCGTCAAGAGGTGAAGCCGAGAAAGTCCTTTCGCTGTAAGGGAGTTCACGCCGTGAAAGAAGGGGGTGCTTCCAAGGGGCGTTCCAACGTGGCCAGTTGGGGTCCGTTCCGCGGCCGCAGCTGTCAAATGGCGCTTCCGGCCGTCCAGTCGGCCCACGACAGGTTCCAGCCGTTCAGGCCGTTCGACGCTTCGACGGTCCGCTCGCCCGAGTTCTCGACGACCACCACGTCACCGAGCATCGAACTCTCGTAGAACTTGTAGCCCGGCACGGAGCTGTTGTTCGCGCCCTTCGTGTCGTGCAGGCCGACGCAGCCGTGGCTGGTGTTGCTGCTGCCGAAGACCGAGGCCGAGGCCCAGTAGTTGCCGTGGATGAAGGTGCCGGAGGTGGTCAGGCGCTGGGCGTGCGGCACGTCCGCGATGTCGTACTCGTCGCCGAGCCCGACTGTCGAGGACTCCATCCGGGTCTCCTTGAACCGCTCGCTGATCACCATGATCCCGGACCAGGTGGTGTGGTCGGCTGCGCCGCCGCTGACCGGGTAGCGGGCGAGGGCCGCCCCGTCCCGCTCGACCGTCATCGTCTTCTTCGAGAGATCGATGGTGCTCACCTGGCGGCGGCCGATGTGGAAGGTGACGTCCTTGGACTGGACGCCGTAGACGCCGTCCGTTGCCTCGACGTCCTTGAGGCGCAGGCTCAGCGTGATCTTCGTGCCCGCGGCCCAGTAGCGCGCGGGACGGAAGTCGAGCCGGGTGTCACCGAACCAGTGACCGACCACTTCGACCGCGGGGTCCGACGTCACTGTGATGGCCCTTTCGACGGCAGCCCGGTCCGTCACGGCCTTCGTGAAGTTGATCGACACGGGCATGCCCACGCCGGACGTCGAATTGGCCTCGGGCGTGAAATAGCCCGCGAACGTCTCGCCCGGGGACTTCGTGACGAAGGACGCGGTGTGCTCCGAGGCGCCCGCCGCTTTCGCCGTGACCGTGTATTTGGTGCCCGAGTACGGATTCCTGGCGGAGGTCCACCGCGTGCGGTCGTCGTTGAAGGATCCGGCCAGAAGGGAACCGTCATTGCCGGACACCTCGACCGTCGACAGCGTGCCGTCCGCCACGGAGACCTCGACCGGGCTGGTGAAGTCCGCCTTCTTCGTGCCGTCGGCGGGGGAGACGGTGACGGCCGGGGTCCTCACCTGGGCCTTTGCCGTCGTCCCGGCCCCGGCGCCGCCGGTCGCCGTCGCGCCCTTTCCCTCGGCGGCGTCCGCCGAGTCACCGCACCCGCTCAGCGTGAGAGCCGGTACGGCGGCGCCGAAGGCCGCGAGGACTCCCCGTCGTGACCAGGCCGGACGCCCCGGACGAGGCCGTGCCCGTCCCGGGGCCTCTGGCGCGGACTCGGGCCGATTCGATATCTCAGGGACGCCCACGGAACGCCTTTCCTCGGTTCTTCGCTCACCACCACTGCGAGGGCATCCTGCGCGACTTCCATGGGTTGATTCTTTGAATCCGGCCGCTCCAACCTGAGATTCCGGTGAAGACGCCCGGAGAGACGGCCTGAATCCACGGTTGCCGGGCCGCCTTGGATTGTGAACAGAGTATGAAGCGCCCTACCCGAGCCCTGAGATTTCCGTGAGATTCCCCTTCCGGGAGACCTTTCCGGCCTCTTCGGTCGCAGAACGAAGGAGGAGTTGCGCTTGCCGGTCCCGCGACAGACCACGCCGGAGGTATCCGTGAATCCAGCCCGTGAACGGCACACCGTGGCCATCGTCGGAGCGGGTGCCGCCGGCACGCTCACCGCCGTGCAACTGTGCGAGACGGCGGCCCGCCGCCGCACACCCCTCGACCTCGTCCTGGTCGACCCCGCCCCCGAGGCCGGACGCGGCACCGCCTACGCCACCACCGATCCCCGGCACCGGCTGAACGTGCCCGCCGGCGGCATGAGTTGCTACCCCGACGACCCCGGCCACTTCACCCGCTGGCTGTGCCGGCACGGCGAACCCACCGTCAGAGGAACCGACTTCGCCACCCGGTACCGCTATGGCGCCTACCTCGCCGACACCCTGGCCCAGGCGATCGTCCACGCCCACGGCACCGTCGCCGTGCGCCGGCTGCGGACCAGGGCGGAGGCCTGCGCCCGTACCCCGGACGGGGGACTGGAGCTCCGACTCGCGGACGGGCAGAGCCTTCTGGCCGACAGCGCGGTCCTCGCCACCGGACCGGCGGCCACGACCGGCGGCTGGGCCCCGCCCGGACTCCGTACCTCCGAACGGTTCATCGGGTCCCCCTGGGCGCCGGGAGCCCTCGACGGGCCGCTCGCCGAACCGGCCGCCCGTGCGGAGGGCGGCGCGAAGGACGGCGCCCGTGCCGATGTCCTGCTGGTGGGCACCGGACTCACCGCGGTCGACCTCGCGCTCAGCCTCGACCGTCCCGGACGCACCGTGCACGCCCTCTCCCGCACCGGTCTGCTGCCGCAGCCGCACGCGTTGAGCCCCGCCCCGGCGATGGCCGCACCCGAAGGGCTCGACGCGCCGACCCTGTCCACGCTGCGCCGGACCGTCTACCGCCACATCGGCCGCGCCGTGCGCGCCCACGGCGACTGGCGCCCCGCGCTCGACAGCCTGCGCCCGCACACCGCCCGCCTGTGGCGCAGCCTCACACCCGAGGAACGTGCCGCGTTCCTGCGGTGCGAGGGCGCGCTGTGGAACACCCACCGGCACCGGATGGCGCCGACGACGGCCGAGTCGGTGGCCCGCGCGCGCACGGCCCGGCGGCTGCGCGTCCACACCGGAAGGATCACCGACGCCGTCGCGCGGCCCGACGGCTCCGTTCGGGTCACGCTCTCCACCGGCCTGCACATCACGGCCGGTTGGGTGATCGACTGCACCGGACCGGGCCCCCGCCCCGAAGACCCCCTGTGGCGCTCGCTGTTCGACACGGGCGCCGCCGTGACCGGCCCGCTCGGCCTGGGCGTCGCGACCCGCGACGGCCGCCTCCTGGACGCCGAGGGCCGGGCCACGCTGCCGGTGTTCACCCTCGGGGCACCCCGGCGCGGCGAACTGTGGGAGACGACCGCCGTCCCCGAGATCCGCGTCCAAGCCGCCGATCTGGCAGCGGAGTTGCTGGCACCACTGACTCGACGGCGACGCCCCGCGCGCCGCCGGCCCGTCGACGCGCACGGGCTCCCGCTGTCCACCCACGCCGAGGCCGCGGCCGCCCACCGCACCGGCCTCGAACGGGTCCTCAAGGTCAGGGCCGGCGCCGAGGACGCCTTCGCGCGCGCCGTGGCCCTCGACCCCGGCTTCGCCCTCGGCCACGCGGCCCTCGCCCTGCTCGGCCATGAGTGCGGCGCGGACGTCGACGTACCGCGGGCGCTGGCCGACGCGCAGCGCTGCGCGCGGGAACGGGCCGACGAACGCGAGCGCTCCTTCGTCGACGTGGTGACCCGGCGGGTGCACGGCGACTCCCCGGACGGAGGCGCCGGTGCCCTGCTCGGGCATCTCGCAGCGCACCCCGCCGACGCGCTGGCGCTCGCCGTCGCCGTGCCCACCATCGCCTTCTCCGGCATCAACGACCTCGACACGGCCTATGCGCTGAGCCTGGTCGAGCGCACCTCGCCCGCCTACGACGGCCACTGGTTCCCGGCCTCGCTCCTCGCCTTCCTGCGCCAGGAACAGGGCCGCTACGACGAGGCCGCCGAGCTGGCCGCTCGCGCACTGGCCGCCGAACCGGCCTCCGGACACGCCGTGCACGCACTCGCTCACGTCCACTACGAGTCCGGAGCCCACGAGACGGGCCGCGACTGGCTGGACGCCTGGGTGTCGGGGCACGGGAGGGGCGTGGTCCACCGGGCGCACTTCTCCTGGCACATCGCCCTGCACGAACTGGCCCTGGACGACCCCGCCGCCGTCCGCAGACGCTGGTTCGCCCAGCTCTCGCCGGGGCGGGTGACCGGCGTACGCGCCCTGGTCGACTCGGGGTCGCTGCTGTGGCGGGCCCGGCTCAGCGACAGCTGGCAGGGGCGGATACCGGCGGCGGACGTCCTCGACAGTGTCGCCCGCGAGATCGTGGAACGGCCCGCGACCGCCTTCACCGCGCTGCACGCGGCGGTCGCCCTCACCGCCGCCGGTGACCTCGCGGCACTGCGCCGGCTGCGCGACCACGCGGCCGGGGCCGACCGCGTACAGCGCGAGGTCGTCGTCCCGCTCTGCGAGGCCTTCGCCGCCCTCGTCGAGGAACGCTTCCACGAGGCCGCCCGGGGCCTGGACGCGCTCCTCCCCGTTCTCGGCCGGGTCGGCGGCAGCGCGGCCCAGCGCGAGGTCGTCGAGGAGACCCTGCTGTACGCCCTGGTCGCGGCGGGCCGCTGCGAGGCGGCCCGCCGCCTCCTGGACACCCGCCTCGACCGCGGCCATTCGCCGCGGGACCGCCGCCTGCTGGCCGCGCTGCCTGATTGAGGATCGAGGGGGCGGCGCGTGGCGGGGACGGCGGGGTGCCGGTCACGTGGTCGCATGAGGTCGACCGCACCGAACGTGCCGAAGCGGGAAGCGAGTTCCGGCGCAATTCACGGCGGAGCCGGAACCCTCCCTCGGCGAGGGGTGCCGGACCGCCTCGGTTCCGTTCCTGTCACGAGGACGGGGTGGTCGGGGCCCGCCCGTGTCCGTGCCTCTCCCGGCGTCCGTGCCCGCGTTCGTTCCCGTGTCCGTGGCTCTTTCGGCGTCCGTGCCCGTGTCCGTGCCTGCGGTCGTGTCAGAGATGTGGCTCGGCACCGGCCGTCGGTCGCCAGCCGAGGGCCCGGGAGATTCCGCGGGCCGCCAGCCGTACCGCCGGGATCAACGCCGGTACCTGCGCGTCGGCCTGGGGCACGACGAGTGACACAGCCGCGACGACGGCGCCGTCCGCGCCGCGCACCGGAGCGGCCACCGACAGGGCGTCGTCGGTCACCTGACGGATGCTCACCGCCACGCCGGTGCGCCGGACTTCGGCCAGAGCGCGCCGCAGGCGGCCCGGATCGGTGATGGTGTACGGCGTGTAGGCGGCCAACGGTCCGGCACAGTAGGCGTCCTGGAACGCGGGCTGCGCGTGCGCGAGCAGCGCGAGCCCGACGCCCGTCGCGTGCAGCGGCCAGCGGGCACCCACCTGGATGCGTACACCGACCGACGAACGCCCGGCGATCCACTCGATGTAGACGACCTCGGTGCCGTCGCGGACCGCCAACTGGACGTTCTCGTGCGTCGCTTCGTACAGGTCTTCCAGATACGGCAGGGCGATCTGCCGCAGCGCGAGCCCGCGCGGAGCGAGCGCAGCGATCTCCCAAAGGCGCAGGCCGACGTGGTAAAGGCCGCCCGCGTCCCGCTCCAGCGCACCCCACTCGGTGAGCGCGGCCACCAGCCGGTGGGCGGTCGTGAGGCTGAGGCCGGCCCGGCGGCTGATGTCCGTCAGGGACAGCGCCGTGTGCTCGTGGTCGAAGGCGGCGAGTACGGCGAGGAGGCGGCCGGGAGCGGACAGGGCGGTCATGAGTTCAGTTCGGTGTCCGCGATCCGTTGCAGCAGGGTGTGCAGGGTCTCCCGCTCGGCGGGATCCAGGGGCTGGAGCAGGTCGTTCGTCACGCGCAGCCCGGCCTCGTCCGTGTCGCGCAGGAAGGCGCGGCCGTCCGCGGTCAGCACGACGATCCGGCTGCGGCGGTCGTCGGGAGAGGGCCTGCGCTCCGCGAAGCCGAGCTTCTCCAGGTCGTCGACGAGCCCGACGATCGCGCTCGGGTCGTAGCCGAGCCGCGAACTCAGCTCCCGCTGCAACGCGCCCTTCGAGGTGGCGAGGAACCGCAGCAGCGCGTAGTGGCGCAGCCGCAGTCCGGACTCCTGGAGGAACGCGTTGAACAACTGGCCCGAGCGCAGGCCCAGCCGGTACAGCAGATAGCCCGTGTCCGCGTGCAGGCCGCGCATCCAGGGCTCCTCGGCGTCGATGCGGACGGGGCCCCGGGGGTGTCCTGCGGCATGCTGCTGACCTGCGATGACGGGCTCCCTGGGGCCTGGCCCCGGCCGGGGCGGTTCGGACGTACGGACCCAGCATGCCGTATGGGTCGGACGGCAACAACTATTGACGTCGACAATTATTGCTCTTAGCTTCGATCTCATAGCCGCACCGCTTCCGTCCCGTGGCCACCCGACACGGCGTCGCAGCCGTACCCGCCTCGGACGCGAAGCCGACCCCTGCGGGCAGCCGCGCTCCGGGCGAGCGTCCGCACCATGTGAAGGGACCTCTCGTGCCCCCCATCGATCTCACCGGCAAGGCCGCCGTCGTCACCGGCGGCGGCCGTGGTCTCGGCCTGGCCTACGCCCATGCCCTCGCGGCCGTCGGCGCCCGCGTCGTCGTCAACGACATCGACGAGGACGTCGCCGAGCGGGCCGTGAAGTCCATCACCGAGGCCGGCGGACAGGCCGTCGCGGAGGTCGTCGCGGTCGGCACCGCCGCGGCCGCCGACCGGCTCGTCGCCCGCGCCGTACGGGAGTTCGGCCGGCTCGACATCCTGGTCACCAACGCGGGGATCCTGCGCGACAAGGTCCTGTGGAAGATGACCGACGACGACTTCGACGCTGTGATCACCACGCATCTGAGGGGCACCTTCACCTGCGCCCGCGCCGCCGCCGTGCGGATGCGCGAGCAGGGCGAGGGCGGCAGCCTGATCCTGGTCGGTTCGCCCGCCGGACAGCGCGGCAACTTCGGGCAGACGAACTACTCCGCCGCGAAGGCGGGCATCGCCGCCATGGCCCGCACCTGGTCGATGGAGCTGAGCCGCGCGGGCATCACCGTCAACGCGATCGTGCCCGTCGCCGCCACCGCGATGACCGAGACGATCCCGGCGTTCGCCCCGTACGTCGAGGCCCTGCGCGACGGCACGCCGCTTCCGGACCTCCTCCGCAAGGGCGAGGGCTTCGGCACCCCCGAGGACTGCGCGGCCCTGGTCCCCTTCCTCGCCTCCGAGGCCGCGCGCGGGATCACGGGCCAGGCCATCGGCATCGGCGGGGACAAGGTGGCCCTGTGGTCGCATCCGCAGGAGATCAAGGCGGCCTACGCGGACGGCGGTTGGACCCCCGAGACGCTCGCCGACGTCTGGGCCGCCTCCCTGGGCGCCGAGCCGCAGACCGTAGGGATTCCCGCCCCGCGGATTCCCGCCCCGGGGATTCCCGTTCCGGAGGCGGCGGAAGCGTGATGACTCCTCCTGTGAACCCGGACGAGCTCGTCGCGATCGACGTCCACACCCACGCCGAGGTGTCCGCCAAGGGCCACTCCTCGCTCGACGGCCGTCTGCACGACGCCTCCAGCGCCTACTTCAAGGTCGAGGGCCGGCGGAAGCCGACCCTGGAGGAGACGGCGGCGTACTACCGCGAGCGCAGGATGGCCGCCGTGATCTTCACGGTGGACGCCGAGTCCGCCACCGGCACGGAGCCCGTCCCGAACGAGGAGGTCGCCGAAGCCGCCGCCGCCAACCCGGACGTGCTGATCCCCTTCGCCTCCATCGACCCCTTCCGGGGGAAGGCGGGGGTGCGCCGGGCCCGGCGGCTGGTCGAGGAGTACGGGGTGAAGGGCTTCAAGTTCCACCCGAGCATCCAGGGCTTCTTCCCGAACGACCGCTCGGTGGCGTACGGCCTCTACGAGGTCATCGAGGAGACCGGCACCATCGCCCTCTTCCACACCGGGCAGACCGGCATCGGCGCCGGGGTGCCCGGCGGCGGCGGAATCCGGCTCAAGTACTCGAATCCGCTCCATGTGGACGACGTGGCCGCGGACTTCCCGCATCTGAAGATCATCCTGGCGCATCCGTCCTTCCCTTGGCAGGACGAGGCCCTTGCCGTGGCCACCCACAAGCCGGGCGTGCACATCGACCTGTCGGGCTGGTCGCCGAAGTACTTCCCGCCCCAACTGGTGCAGTACGCGAACACCTTGCTCAAGGACAAGGTCCTGTTCGGCTCCGACTACCCCGTCCTCACCCCGGACCGCTGGCTCGCCGACTTCGAGAAGCTTCCGATCAAGGACGAGGTCAGGCCGAAGATCCTCAAGGAGAACGCCGCCCGCCTTCTGGGGCTCACACCGTAAGGGGCCCACGATGCGCAACGAGGGACTGGGGTCATGGCCCGCACGCCGGGCCCGCAAGACCCCGCACCGCACCGCCCTGATCCACGGCGACGACACCGTCTGCTACGCAGAACTGCACACCCGCACCACGAAACTGGCGCACGCCCTGCGGGCCCTGGGTCTGCGGCGCGGGGACCGGATCGCCTATCTGGGCCCCAACCACCCTTCGTAGACGTTGTTCGCCGCGGGCCTGCTCGGCGCCGTCTTCGTGCCGCTCAACCCGCGCCTCGCCGGGCCCGAAATCGCCCACCAGCTCGGCGATTCCGGTGCCAGGGTCCTGATCCACGCGCCGGCCCCGACCGGGCCGGACGCCGGGCCGCCGGACGGCACCGATGTCCGTACGTCCATCGAAGTGGGGCGTCCGTACGAAGAGTTGATCGCCGACGCCTCCGACGAGCCGATCGACCGGCCCGTCACCGCCGACGACCTCTGCCTCATCATGTACACCTCGGGCACCACAGGCCGTCCCAAGGGCGCGATGCTCACCCACGGCAACCTCACCTGGAACGCCGTCAACGTCCTCGTCGACCACGACCTGACCGCCGACGAACGTGCCCTGGTCTGCGCTCCGTTGTTCCACACGGCGGGCCTGAACATGCTCACCCTGCCCGTGCTCCTCAAGGGCGGCACCTGCGTCCTGACCCGGTCCTTCGACCCGGCGGCCACCTTCGACCTGATCGAACGGCACCGGATCACCTTCATGTTCGGCGTGCCCACCATGTTCGACCGGGTGGCCCGGCACCCCCGCTGGGCCGACGCCGACCTGTCCTCCCTGCGCATCCTGACCTGCGGCGGCGCGCCCGTGCCGACCCCGCTCATCGCCGCCTACCAGGAACGCGGGCTCACCTTCCTCCAGGGGTACGGGATGACCGAGGCCGCGCCCGGCACCCTCTTCCTGGACGCCGAACACGCGGTCTCCAAGGCCGGTTCGGCGGGCGTTCCGCACTTCTTCAGCGATGTCCGGGTGGTCCGGCCGGACTTCACCCAGGCCGACGCCGGAGAGGCGGGGGAGGTCGTCGTCCGCGGACCGCACGTCATGCCCGGCTACTGGGGGCTCCCCGATGAGACGGCCGCCGTCCTCACCGACGGCTGGTTCCGCAGCGGGGACGCCGCCCGCGTCGACGACGACGGCTACGTCTTCATCGTTGACCGCATCAAGGACATGATCATCTCCGGCGGCGAGAACGTTTATCCCGCCGAGATCGAGGACCTGCTCCTCGCCCACCCCGGCATCGTCGAGTGCGCCGTGATCGGTGTCGCCGACGACAAGTGGGGCGAGGTCCCCCGCGCCGTCGTCGTGGCCCGTGAGGGCGTCGAACTGGATCCGGACGAGGTCCTCGCCTCGCTCTCCGGGCGCCTCGCCAAGTACAAGATCCCCAAGTCGGTGGTCGTCGCGGACGAACTGCCGCGCACCGCCTCCGGAAAGCTCCTCAAATCCCGCGTCCGTACGCGCTACGGCACCGGCTACCGCACCAGGCAGGGAAACGCATGACCATCACCGTGAACGGCCTCGACGAACTCAGGAAGCTCGCGGGCGGCGACCTCGGGACCAGTGAGTGGACCGAGGTCACCCAGGAGCGGATCGACACCTTCGCCGACGCCACGGGCGACCACCAGTGGATCCACGTCGACCCGGCGCGGGCGGCGGAGGGCCCGTTCGGTGCGCCCATCGCGCACGGCTATCTGACCCTCTCCCTCTTCATCCCGCTCTTCACCGAACTCCTCGAGGTGGAGGGGGTGACCACGAAGGTCAACTACGGCCTGAACAAGGTGCGGTTCCCCGCCCCCGTGAAGGCCGGCTCGCGCATCCGGCTGGTCGCGCGGCTCGCCTCGGTCGAGGACGTGCCGGGCGGAGTGCAGATCGCCATCGACGGCACGGTGGAGATCGACGGCGGCGGGAAGCCCGCCGCCGTCCTGCAGAGCCTGTCGCGGTTCTACGTCTGAGGCTCGGGGCCCCGGCGGTGCTCCGGGTCCCCTCCACACCGGCCTCCTACTTGAGCTGGTACGCGTACACGGAGGTCGCGACGCTGCACGCGCCGGGCTGGACCACCTCGGCGCGCAGCGTCGCGCTCGCCGTGTCGTAGTCGACGCCCTCCGCCTCGTACGTCCCGTCCGTGCACAGGCTGCGCTGCGGAAGGGCGAAGAGGCTGGTGACATGTCCCGTGACCGGCCGGCCGTCCACCTTCCGCTCCAGGTCGACCTGGAGCAGCGGCCGGTCCTCGGGGAAGAGTGCGCGCGAGCTGTCGTCCGAGGCGCAGAGCAGCCGGGTGCCGTCGACGAAGTCGCAGCCCTGGATGTCGCGGACGGGCCTGTCGAGGGTGATCTGCCCGGCCTGCGGCAGGGCGCCGCCGGTGGGCGGGGTCGACGGGTTGAGCAGCGGGGCGGGGAAGACCTGGAGCCGGTTCTGGTCGCCCCACTCGCCGGACACCAGCCACTGGCCGTCGGGCGACACGGTCGCGAAGGAGTTGTTCAGCTTCTCGCCCGGGTCGAGCCGGTGGACGTACTCATAGCGCTTACCCGCGGGTGTGGTGACGGCGAACATCTTCGAGGTCGCCGTGTCCGGCCCCTGGTAGGCGTCGAACACGGAGCCCTGGGCGATGTCCGGGTCGCCCACATGGTTCCAGCCCTTGATGCGCAGGACGAGCGGAATGGAGGCGAGCCCGCGGTGCAGCAGCGAGCCGTCCGCACGGCTCGCCAGCCCCTGACCCCCGCTCAGCGAGTCGACGTACGACGTGCCGGTCTCGGTCCACACGGGCTCGCCGGCCATCGCGGACGACGTACTCATGCCGACCGTGAAGGCCCCCAACAGGCAGGCAAGAGACAGTAAATGACGCTTCATCAGCAGCCTTCCACATCGACGAACACGGGGTTGGAATAGAACCATGTGTCGACCCACGGGTCACCGTTTCCGGGCGCGTGCGGAATCGGGCCGTGCGGGTCGATCGCCGCACCGAGGTATCCGGCGCCGTTCCTGTTGCCGTCGCTGCCGCGCAGCCGGATGTAGAAGGACTCGTCCCCGGCGGTCAGCGGGATGCGCAGGGTGTACGTCCCCTTGCGGCCGCCCACATCCTCGGTCCGGACGACCTTGGTGTCGGGGGCCCGCCAGACATCGCGGTCGGCCACCGGGCCGTGCACCGCACCGCGGATCACGTCGACATGCGCCAACTCCGGCAGGATTCCACGAGCGTTGGGACGTGAGGCTGTTGCGACGGTGACCGACAGGGTGAGCCGGTCGCCCTTGCGGACGCGGATCCGGCCGCCCAGGGTGACGCCCGTCCCGTGGTCGTGGTCCCGCTTCAGGCGGACGTCGAGTCCGTCCAGCAGATGGCCGTGGTCCAGCCAGACCCGGCCCGCGCGCAGGCCCGCCATCACCGAGCGGTAGCCGTAGCGGGTCACGCCGACATGGGTGCGGCTGAACTGGCCGGGCCAGAAGTCGCCGCCCGGCTGCGGAGTGCCGGTGTTCACCGGGTCGGGAACGTGCCCGGTGTCGTCGAAGTTCTGTCCGGGCGCCCAGTCGCCGTTCTTCCAGGTGTCGAAGACGACGCGGTGCACATCGGAGTTGGTGGTGATGGTGAACAGCCGGCCCTCGGCGAGCATCGCGTCCCACATGCCGCCGACCGTCGCCGTCATCCAGTCGAAGCCGCCGTACAGGACGTACGCGTCATCCGGGTACCCGGCGAAGGAGTTCTCCGAGGGCTTGTTGACGTACTCGCCGCGCTGTTGGCCCGAGCCGATCCAGCCGGGGATGCCGCCGCCCTGGGCACCGGGCGCGCCCTCCATGCCGATCATGATCTCGGGGGCCGCGTCGCGCCAGTCGCGCATCTCGTGCGGGGAGTCGATCCCCAGGCGCGACGGGTGGTTGGCGAGTACCAGTACGTCGTCGACGTATCCGGTGCGGCGCCGCTCGGCCAGCCACTGGACGGCCTTGACCGCGTGTGCCTCGTTGCGGGCCGTGTCGGGGCTGGTCGGCGAACCCGCCGTATAGCCCAACAGCTTGCCGTCGTAGGCGAGTTCGAACTGAGTGAGCAGGTCCACCTCGTGCGGGCCGGGGGCGGCGAAGACGGTGGCGTGCTCGGCGGCCGGGATGTACCACTCCAGACCCTGGAAGATCAGCTGGCGCGGGTTCGCGGCGCGCGCCTTCAGGATCTCCTGGTGCTCCAGCCGGGCGCCGTAGGAGGCGTGCCCGAAGTTGGAGTGCTCGTTGAAGACCATCCAGTCGAGACCGTACTCGGCCCCGGCACGGGCGAGTTGGGAGAACGTGTACTTCGCGTCGTGGCTGTAGACGGAGTGGATGTGATGGTCGCCCACGAGATAGGCGAGGCGCGGATCGCTGCCGCCGGGGCCTCTCCCGGACGCCGCCGCGGGCGCGGCGAGCGAGCCGACCGCGAAGGCCGCCCCGAACAGGCCCGCGCCGCGCAGCAGCCCGCGCCGCGACAGGCCCTGCGGATCCAGCGCGGCGGGGGAGACGGACGGATCGGCCCAGGCGGGCAGTCGCTGCTCGGTCACGGTCGTGTGGTCCCTAGGTCGGAGGGGTATGAACGACCGGACGGGGAAGGCGCGTTCGATGCGAGGGCGGCGGTCGCCGCATCCGTCACGCGGTCGCCGTCGTACGTCCGGCGGTGGGGCCGCGCCGTGCCGGCGTTGTCGTACGGTCCCGCGCCACCGTGCCCGGCCGATCTTCCGTCGTTCACGCGTTGGAGAATGGCGCGGTCCCAGGACCCCCGGATGAAACCGTCCTGAAGCCCCGGGGGCGACTCGATGGCGCCCAGTGTTCGGCGGGCTCACCGTTGCCGCTGCCCGTCGCGTGCGAGGCGGCGAGGGCGAGAGTCCCGGGGACGGGGGACTCGGCGTGGTGGTGACGGACGAGCCCGTGGACGCGGTGGCACGCTGATCCCTGGAAGACGTGGGTGAAACAGGCGGTCGTGGCGTGCTCCCTCGCCGTGCGGCCTGCGTCCCCGCACGAACTGCGAAGGTGGTACTTGCGTGAGGCTGACCATTCTGGGCGGCGGCGGATTCCGCGTCCCGCTCGTGTACGGAGCGCTCCTCGGGGACCGCGCCGAGGGCCGTGTCACCCGGGTCGTGCTGCACGACCTGGACGCGGGACGGCTCTCCGCCGTGGCCCGCGTTCTGGCCGAGCAGGCGACCGGGGACCCGGACGCGCCGGAGGTGACCGTCACCACCGACCTCGACGAGGCCCTGCGCGGCGCCGACTTCGTCTTCTCCGCGATCCGGGTCGGCGGTCTGGAGGGGCGGGCGGCGGACGAGCGCGTCGCCCTAGGCCAGGACGTCCTCGGCCAGGAGACGGTCGGCGCCGGCGGCATCGCGTACGGCCTGCGCACGGTGCCCGTCGCCGTGGACATCGCGCGGCGGGTGGCCCGGCTCGCGCCCGACGCCTGGGTCATCAACTTCACCAACCCGGCCGGACTGGTCACCGAGGCCATGTCCCGTCACCTCGGCGACCGCGTGATCGGCATCTGCGACTCGCCGGTCGGCCTCGGGCGCCGGATCGCCAAGGTCCTCGGCGCGAACCCGCGCGAGGCGTGGATCGACTACGTCGGGCTCAACCACCTCGGCTGGGTACGGGGACTGCGCGTCGCGGGCCGCGACGAACTCCCGCGACTGCTCGCCGACCCCGGGCTGCTCGGGTCCTTCGAGGAGGGCAAGCTCTTCGGCCCCGAGTGGCTCCGGTCGCTCGGCGCCGTCCCCAACGAGTACCTGCACTACTACTACTTCAACCGGGAGACCGTCCGCGCCTACCAGCGGGCCGAGAGGACACGCGGCGCCTTCCTGCGCGACCAACAGGCCCGGTTCTACGACGAGATGAGGCAACCCGGCGCAGGGGCCCTGACCGCCTGGGACCGCACCCGCGCCGAGCGCGAGGCCACCTACATGGCGGAGAACCGGGACGCGGCCGGCGCCGGAGAACGCGACGACGACGACCTCTCCGGCGGCTACGAGAAGGTGGCGCTCGCCCTGATGCGGGCCATCGCCCGTGACGAACGCACCACCCTGATCCTCAACGTCCGCAACCGCGGCACGCTGAGCGTTCTCGACACCGAGGCCGTCATCGAGGTGCCCTGCCTGGTCGACGCCAACGGCGCGCACCCCGTCGCCGTCGACCCGTTGCCCGGCCACGCCACCGGACTGGTGTGCGCGGTCAAGGCGGTGGAGCGGGAGGTACTTTCGGCCGCCGAGTCGGGTTCCCGTACGACCGCCGTGAAGGCCTTCGCCCTGCACCCGCTCGTCGACTCCGTGAACGTGGCCCGCGCACTGGCCGACGGCTATACGGCCGTACACCCTGGCCTGGCCTACCTGAAGTAGAGCCCGGTCAGTGCGGGATACGGCCGTGGAGAAGACGACGTACGGCCGCGGAGCCGAGGAGCACCTCCGCGGCGCCCGGGCTCCGTGCGGACTCGGCGCCCGCAGGTGTTGTCCGAGTCCGTCCACCCTGACGCCCGTTTTGCGCACCGGACTTGCCGACGCCTTGACGATCCGTTTCCGCCGTGTTCAACCAGCCGTCTGTACCCGCGTTGTGTACCGTCCCTAAGGTCCCTGTGTGCTTCGAGTGCGTCGAGTGCTTCGAGGAAGGGACTCATGGACAGACTCCTCGCCGTCCGGGCTCGCGGGATCACCAAGTGCTTCGGCGACGTCGTCGCACTCGACGGCGTCGATCTGGATGTGGCGCGGGGTCAGATCCACGGGCTGGCCGGACCGAACGGCGCCGGCAAGACGACCCTGCTGGGTCTTCTGCTGGGCCTGGCCGTCGCCGACGAAGGTCTCCTCGAGATCCTCGGCACCCAGCTCAGACGGGCGCTCGCCGCCCCCGACGGTGTCGCCGGTTTCGTGGACGGGCCCGGCCTCTACCCCTCGCTCACCGCCCGCCAGAACCTCGCCGCCCTGGCCGCACTCCGCGGCCAGGGCGCGCGGGCGGCCGGGGTCGACGACGTGCTCGACCAGGTCGGGCTCACCGATGTCGCCGACGACCCGGCCCGCGGCTACTCCCTCGGCATGCGTCAGCGGCTCGGCCTCGCCGCCGCCCTGCTCACCAGGCCCCGGCTGCTCGTGCTGGACGAACCGTCCAACGGCCTCGACCCGGCCGGCAAACGACATGTGCACGGTGTCCTGAACAGGCTCGCGGCGAACGGAACCGCGGTCGTCCTCTCCAGCCACCGCATGGATGACCTCCAGGCCCTGTGCTCCGAGGTCACCATCCTCGCCACCGGACGGGTCGTCTTCTCCGGTCCGCTGGGCAAGCTGGCCGCGGAGAACCGTGAACTCGACTACCGGGTACTCACCTCCGACCCCGCGGCGGCCCGACTGCTGGCCCTCGACTCGGCCGGCATCCGTGTCGTCGACGACGCGGCGCCACGGCACGACGCCGACGCGCTCGTCGTGCGCGCGCTGGTGCCCGCCGTGGACGAACTGGTGGTGCGGCTGGTGCGCGCGGGCATCGCGCTGCGCGAGCTCGCCCCCGTGGTGTCGCCTCTCGAAGCCGCGTTCCTCGCCCTCACCGAGCAGAAGGAGACCGGCGGATGACAGTGACCGTCGCCGAGGACGGTGACCTCGGAGCGCAGGGCCTGGAGGAAGCCGTCGCCGCCCCCCGTGTCTCGGTCGCCCGCGCCTACCGCTTCGAGCTGGTCAAACTCGTCTCGCAGTGGCGGATCCGCCTGCTGGTCCTCGCCTGCTGGATCGTGCCGGCGCTCTTCGTCGCCGCGGTGAGCCGGCAGAGCACGCTCCCCGTCGACACCCTCTTCGGCCGCTGGATGCACGCCACCGGGTGGGCCGGAGCGCTGGTGATGCTCGGTTTCGCGGGTACCTGGGCGCTCCCCCTGCTGACCTCGGTCGTCGCCGGCGACGTGTTCGCCTCCGAGGACCGGCTCGGCACCTGGCGCCATCTGCTCGTGGCGGTCCGGTCGCCGCGCCGGATCTTCGCGGCGAAGGCCCTGGCGGGCCTCACCGTCATCCTGCTGCTCGTGGCCGGACTGGTCGCCTCCAGCTCGGCGGGCGGCGCCGTGGCGGTCGGCGACCAGCCGCTGGTCGGCCTCGACGGCCACCTCCTGACCCCGGCGGACGCCGCCGGCAAGGTCCTGCTCGCCTGGGTCTGCGTCCTCGCCCCGACCCTGGCCCTCGCCGCGGTCGGACTGCTCGGGTCCATCACGCTGGGACGGTCCCCGATGGGCCTGCTGCTGCCCGCGCTCGTCGCGCTGGCGATGCAGCTCGCCCAGATGATGCCGCTCCCCGTCGCCGTGCGCCTCGCCCTGCCCAGCTACGCCTTCATCGCCTGGAGCGGTCTGTTCACCAGCCCCGCACAGCTCGGTCCGCTCCTGATCGGCATCGGGGTCAGCCTGCTGTGGGCCGTGACCGCGACCGTGTCGGCCTATGTGCTCTTCATGCGGCGCGACTTCACCGACGCGGCGCACGACGGCTCGGGCCGCAGCGCGGTCACCGCCGGAGTCCTGCCGCTCGTCGGACTGGCCGCCGTGACGGTCGCGGTCGTCGCTGCCGCTACGGGGGCCACGGGCTCCGGGATCGAACAGGACAAGGTGCAGCGCTCGGCCGCAACGGCGTTCGCCCACCTCTACCGGCTCCAGACCAGGCAGCTCAACCGCCCCGCCGTCACGGAAGCGCAGCTGAAGGTCACGGCGTCCTGCGACAAGGGCAGCGTCAAGGTCGCGGCCGAGGGGCCGGGCAACGACTGGCGCTGTGTCGTCTCCTGGCATCTTCCCGGCGTCGACGCCGTGGGGACGGCCGTCTACCAGCTCGATGTCACTCCGGACGGCCGATTCATGGCCGACGGCGACGGACCGAAGGAGGTGAACGGCTACTTCCTTGTCCGCACACCGACCGGGGACGCACCGAACCCGCTGTGGCAGTTCGACGGCAACGTCGACCTGCTCGCCACCTCGAAGGGATGACTCCATGCAGGTAACGCGCCGCCGCCGGAGTGACGAGAAGGGGCGTTCGGGCCCTCTCGGCAGACACGCCGGCAGACGGATACCCCTGGTGACGGCGGGCACCACCGTCCTCGCCCTCGTCGCCGCCGGGGCCGCATTCGCCCAGACGCACCAGTTCGGCACCGACCAGGTCGGCCAGATCACCGACCGGGGTCAGGTCGTTTCCAGCGACCAGTACATCGCCCCGTACGGCGACCGGCTCGTCGTCGACAACGGGAAGATCATGTCGTCCTCGGTCAGCCCGGACGGCACGCACCTCGCGGCCTCGGTCACCGACGGTGGGAGCGCGCTCGCCATCGTCGACCTGAAGAACTGGAAGGTGCAGCAACTCGTCAGCGCCGCCGCGTCGTCGAGCCCGCGCCTCAGCGGCAACAGCGTCGGGCAGGAAGGTCCCACGTACTCGCCCGACGGTTCGCAGCTCTGGCTGGGCCAGACCGACGGTTACACCAGGCTGACCGTGAATCCGGACGGCAGTGTCAGCAGTCCGACGTTCGTCCCGATCCCGGCGGACGGGCCCAAGCACGCGCTGGTGGGCGAGGCGGTGTTCTCGCCCGACGGCTCCACCGTGTACTCCGCGGTCAACGGACAGAACCGGGTGGTCGCCATCGACGCGGCGACCGGGACCGTCCGGCAGAGCTGGACCGTGGGCAACGCCCCGCGTGACATGGTCCAGGTGGGCACCAAGCTCTACGTGAGCAACGAGGGCGGGCGTCCGGCGCAGGCCGGCGACACCACGCTCAACTCCTACAACACCCAGGTGCCGGCCGATCCGATCACCGCTGCCACCACCACCGGCACCGTCAGCGTCATCGACCTGGCCGACCCGGCCGCCGCCGTCGCGAGCATCCCCGTCGGTCTGCACCCCACAGCCCTGTACGCCAAGAACAAGGCGCTGTTCGTCACCAACACCGCCACCAACGACGTGTCGGTCATCGACACCGTCAAGAACAAGGTCGTACAGACCATCGCGACCCAGCCGTGGCCGGAGGCGTCGGTGGGGTACGAGCCCGACGGGGTGACGCTCACCGACGACGGTCGTCTGCTGGTGACGCTCGGCCGCGCCAACGCGGTGGCCGTCTACCGGTACCGGGCCCCGCAGGATCCGGTCCGTTACATCGGCCTGCTCCCGACGGACTACTTCCCCGCGGAGATCGCCGCCGTCGGCAAGGAGGTAGTGGTCTCCAACACCCGCGGTATCGACGCCCGTCGGACCATCAGCGGCACCGGGCACGGCACCCACGACACGACGTCGAGCGTGCAGCGGTTCACACTGCCGGACGACAGCGTCATCAGGGCGCAGACGGCCAAGGTCTTCCGGCAGAACGGCTGGACCCACGGCTCGGTCACCCAGTCCAAGGGCAGGGGCCACGCGAAGCCGGTGCCCGTCCCGCTGCGGCTCGGCGAGCCCTCGACGATCAAGCACGTCTTCCTGCTCGTCAAGGAGAACCGCACCTACGACCAGATCTTCGGGGATGTCCCGGAAGGCAACGGCGACCCGTCGCTGGCGCAGTTCGGCGAGAACGTGACGCCGAACCAGCACGCGATGGCCGAGCAGTTCGGGCTGTACGACAACACGTACGACATCGGCACGAACTCCGCCGAGGGTCACAACTGGCTGATGCAGGCGGACGATCCGGAGTACACCGAGTCCTCCGCCGGTGAGTACGCGCGCAGTTACGACACCGAGGACGACGCCCTCGGCCACCAGCGGACCGGCTTCCTCTGGACCGGCGCGCAGGCGAAGGGGAACTCGGCACGGGACTTCGGTGAGTTCCAGCAGTTCCTGACCAAGCCGGCGGACGCGAGCTGGCAGAACCTGTACTGCGACTCCAAGAACATGGCGTCGACCGGGCAGGACACCGCGTACGCGCTGAACTCGTCCTCGCCGATTCCGTCGCTCAACGACGTGTCCGTGCACGGCTTCGCGAAGTTCGACACCAGCGTCCCGGACGTCTACCGGGAGGAGATCTGGAAGCGTGACTTCGAGAAGAACGGGCCGGCGAACCTGAACATGTTCTGGCTCTCCAGCGACCACACCGGCGGTCCGGCGAACGCGGCCGCCCAGGTCGCGGACAACGACCTCGCGACCGGCCGGATCGTCGACGAGATCTCGCACAGCACGTACTGGAAGGACTCGGCGATCTTCGTCGTGGAGGACGACTCCCAGGCCGGCCTCGACCACGTGGACGGCCACCGTGCCCCGATCCAGATCATCAGCCCCTGGGCCCGGCGCGGCATCGTCGACAGCCACTACTACTCGCAGATCACGCTGATCCGGACCATCGAGCAGATCCTCGGGATCCACCCGATGAACCAGAAGGACAGCGCCGCCAGCCCGATGCGTGCGGTGTTCACCCAGCACGCGGACTTCACGCCGTTCACCGCGCTGCCCAACCGGACCTCGCTGACCGACGGTCTCAAGACCCCGCCCTCCTGCGGCCTGGACACCCCCGCGCCGCAGGACCCCAGCGCGGCGCCGGTGCCGTCGGCGAAGGTGCCGGCGGACAAGCAGGCACTCGCGGCGAAGTGGGACACCTGGAAGTCGCACCAGCGGCTGACCGGACCCAACGCCATCCCCGACTTCGCGAACCCCGCGCAGATGAACCATTTCACGTGGTACCAGACGCACGGGTGGACCAAGCCGTACCCCGGTGAGCACCAGATCTTCGCGCCACAGGACGTGCCGGGCGCCTACCTCCCGTCGTCGGAGTCCGACGGGTGACGGCTGAGGGATGACGGACGTCGGTGACAGCCGACGGCCGGCCTGTGACTACGGGCGACCGAGACTGACGTAGGAGCGTGACGCGATGGGCCGCCCGGATCGCCCGGGCGGCCCACCGTGTTGTTCCACCGCGTTGTCCCGCTGTCGTCCTCAGCCCGTGAAGCCGGCCGTGATCGACGTGAACTGCCAGGTGCTCTGGCTGATGCCGGAGCAGTTGCTCACCACACCGCCACCGGGGCAGGACCGGTCGCGGTTGACCGCCCAGTAGGCGAGCCGGGCGATGTGGTGACTGTTCGACCAGTCACGGATCGAGGTCCAGATCGCCGGGGTGGTGTTCTCCTGCTGGTCGGACAGACCGTTCATGCCGGAGATACCGATGTGGGAGTAGGCCGTGGCGTCGTCCCAGCCGAAGGTCGACTTCAGCTTGGTCTTCAGCCCCTCGGCGGCGTTGACCGTGTTGCCGTACATGTCGGAGCCGCCGCCGAAGTCGAACGGCATGATGGTGAAGACGTCGATGCCCGCGTGCAGGGACTGCGCCTGCTCGATGAGCCGGTTGCCGTAGTAGGTCGGACCGGTCGTCGAGGTGCCGAACGTGACGATCGTCCTCAGGCCGGGGTTGTTGGCCTTGACGGTCTTCAGCGCCGTCAGGATCTTCGCCTGGACCGCCTCGTTCTCGAACTCGTCGGTGTTCTCGATGTCCATGTCGATCGCCTTGAGGCCGTAGGCGCTGATCACCTTCTGCAGAGCACCGGCGAGCGCGCTCGCCGAGGAGCAGTTGGCGCCGAGCTTGCTGCCCTGCCAGCCACCGAACGACGGGACGATGTCACCGCCCGCGGAACGGATCTGGTTGATGGCGGTCTGGTCGACGCCACCGGTCAGCGCACGGCTGCCGTCCCAGGCCGGAGTGCAGCCGCCGGAGTCGAGCACGAACGCCATCGTGAACCACTTGATGCCGGTGGCGCTCATCACCGTGGTCGGGTTCGGGGGATCGCCCCAGCCCTCGTACAGATAGGGAGCGGCCTGCTTGAAGCCGGTGCCGCCGCCCCCGCCGCCCGCGTCCGTGGTGACGCTCACGGAGTTGGATGCCGCGGAGGTGTTCCCGGCCGCGTCCCGCGCCTTGACGGTGAACGAGTAGGCCGTGCTCGAGGACAGCCCGCTGACCGTGGCACTCGTGCCCGACACACTGAGCAGCTGGTTGGAACCGCTGTAGATGTCGTACGCGCTCACGCCGACGTTGTCGCTCGACGCGCCCCACGAGAGTGACACGCTGGAGGAGGTCTTGCCGGTGGAGGTCAGGCCGGTGGGCGCGGTCGGCGCCTGGGTGTCGGACCCGCCACCACCGCCGCCGGGACCGTCCAGGCTGATGTCGTCGGCGTAGTAGGTGCCCTGCGCGTACCAGCCGTGGACGTAGATCTTGGCGCTGGTCTGCGAGGCACCGGTGGTGAAGGACACGGTGAGCTGGCTGTACGCCGACGGGGACGTCGTCCAGTTCGAGGCACCGCCGTCCACACCGAGGTAGACGTAACTGCCGCGGACCCAGCCCGAGAGGCTGTACGTCGTGTTCGGCTGGACGGAGACGGTCTGGGTGCACTGTGCGTTGTCGCTCGAACTCGCCGCCCCCGCAAGGGCTTTGGAGCCACCGTGCACGGGGCTTGAGACGATCGAACCCAGGTTGCCGGAGCAGGACCAGGGGGAGAGGCTGCCCGTCTCGAAGCCGGGGTTGGACAGGATGTTGGCCGCCTGGGCCGTACCCGGCAGGGCGACCGCCCCGGCGAGTGCCAGCGCGGCCGTGCCCAGCAGGGCGAGGAAGCGGTGTCTGGAACGTCTGAGCATGGTGATGCGCACGCGATCTCCCTGGAGATATGGGGGTGTTCGGGAGTGCAGAGAGGTGCGCAACCAAGTTGGTATGGACCAATCCCGCTGTCAAGACGCTGAGCGGGAATTGGTCCAGACCGGTAAATGCGTGGGGGTGGCCTAGGCGGGTGCGACGGCCGCCGTCGCGGCCGTGGTGGCCTGGGCGGATACGGCGGAGGCGGTCGCCTCGACCGGGGCGGACGACAACACGGACGCGGACTCCGTGATCGGCGCCGGTACCGCCGACAGTGTCGGCACGGGCGCGTCGGTCCGCTGCGGCGACAGCGACACCGGACGCACCGGACGCAGCCCCGAGACCACCGTGTAGTCCTGTCCGAGGAACGGCGGGACCACCTCGCCCGTCTCCTCGCCCAGCGCCAACTGCACAGCCGCCCAAGGGGCGTTCACCCCGCACTGGGAGAGCTGGTGCAGCCCGCCCGCCGGGCGGGTGTTCACGTCCATCAGGACCGGCTCGTCGCCGTACATGCGGAACTGGATGTTGGACAGGTAGTGCAGCCCGAACGCCTCGGCGAGCAGCCGGGCGGGCTCGATCCACGCGTCGTCGAGGGTGAACCCGCGGCGCCGCCCGTTCTTGGTGCGCCCGATCGCCATGCGGACCCGGCCGTCCGGCCCGGTTAGGCAGTCCACCGACACCTCCGGCTGTCCGAGGTGCGGCATCACCAACCAGTCGACGGGCTCGTCCGCCGCGCGCAGCGCCTCCACGACCAGGTCCATCGGCACGTACGCGCTCGGGAACCCGTTGAGGTGCATCAGCGAGAAGGGGGTGCGGGTGATCACCCGGAAGCCCACCCCGCCGGCTCCGGCAGCGGGCTTGAAGCAGGCCCGCTGACCCGCGGCCTCCAGTGTCTCGACAGCCTCGACCAGCTCGTCCTCCGTGCGCACCCGCCACCACGGCGGCACCGGAATCCCCACGGCCTCGACGGCCTGGTACGCGGTGGCCTTGTCGTGGAAGACCGCGACCGCCTCCGCCGGCGGCGCCAGCAGCGCCGTACCGAGCGCCGCGAACTCGGCGCGCTGCGCCACGATCGCGTCCTGGTGCAGGACCGGCACGAACACGTCGATGGAACGGCGTGCGCACATGTCGAGGGCGTACTCGACATAGGCGCGCGGCGACAGGCCCTCGGGCTCCGGCTCGGCGGTGTCGGCGGCGGCCAGTACGGGAGAGTCGGCGTCGCCGTGGGTGGCATGGATCTCGACCGCGCGGTGCTGCGGATTGCTTCGCAGCTGATCCATGAAGAACACGTTCTCCGCGTACGTGCGGTTGAGCCAGACGCGTACGCGAGAGCCCATGCAAGCCACCTTTCACGGTTCGCGGGCACGGCGAAGCAGGCCGGGCCCGGCCAGGGGTAGGGGAGGTACACCGAGCCGTCGCACGCCAAGGCAGATTCGAGCGGTGGTGTTGGGGCGATCATAAGGGGCGCGGGACCCTGGTGCTGCTACGGGGATGTTACGGATTCACCGGCCTGCCCGCCCGGGCCTCCTTGTACGGCGACGGGCGCGTGTGTTCTTGTGTTGGCATTCGCTTTCCAGGGGGTGGCGCGTGCGGCCGACAGACAGCGGTGGCGGGAACCTGCTGGCCATCAGCGACCTGCACATCGGCTACGCCGAGAACCGCGCCCTGGTCGAGAACATGCGCCCCGGGTCCGACGAGGACTGGCTTCTGGTGGCCGGTGACATCGGCGAGATCGTCGACGACATCCGGTGGACCCTGGAGACGCTCGGCAACCGCTTCCGCAAGGTCGTCTGGGTACCCGGCAACCACGAGCTGTGGACCCACCCCAAGGATCCCGTCCAGCTGCGCGGTGTGGCCCGCTACGAGCATCTGGTGGCCCTGTGCCGAGAGTTGGGCGTCACGACCCCCGAGGACCCCTACCCCGTCTGGAACGGCCCGGGCGGCCCCGCTGTCGTCGCGCCGCTCTTCCTGCTCTACGACTACTCGCTCCTGCCGCAGGGCTGCGCCACCAAGGCCGAGGGGCTGGCGTACGCCCACGAGACCGGCATCGTCTGCACCGACGAGTACCTGCTCCACCCCGACCCCTACCCGAGCCGCGAGGCCTGGTGCCGGGCCCGGGTCGCCGAGACCGAGCGCAGACTCGCCGAACTCCCCGACGACCTGCTGGTCATCCCGGTGAACCACTACCCGCTGGACCGTCATCCGATGGACGTCCTGTGGCACCCCGAGTTCGCCATGTGGTGCGGCACGCTGGCGACCGCCGACTGGCACCGCAGGTTCCGCGTCGAGACCATGGTCTACGGGCATCTGCACATCCCGCGGACCACCTGGCACGACGGTGTCCGCTTCGAAGAGGTGTCGGTGGGCTATCCGCGAGAATGGCGTACGCGCCCGGGTCCGCCGGGCACGCTGCGCCGCATTCTGCCGATGGAGGTCAACGCCGGTGATGGAGGAACTGCTTCCGGAGTCGGTCGTGGTCGTGGAGAGCCACGGTGACGACGAGGCCGAGGGTGCGACCCTGTACCCCGAGGAGCTGGCGGTTCTGACGCGCGCCGTGGGGAAGCGGCGCCGCGAGTTCACCACCGTGCGTGTCTGCGCCCGGCGTGCCATGGAGAAGCTGGGCGTGGCCCCGGGTCCCGTGCTGCCGGGCGAGCGCGGAGCCCCGCAGTGGCCGGAAGGGGTCATCGGCAGCATGACGCACTGCGAGGGCTACGGTGCCGCCGCACTCGCCCGCGCCACCGATCTGGCCTCGCTCGGCATCGACGCCGAACCTCACCTGGCGCTCCCCGAGGACGTTCTGGACGCCGTCGCCCTGCCCGGCGAGTCGGGCCGCCTGGACCGCCTCGGCGCCCGAGCGCCCGCGGTCCACTGGGACCGGCTGTTGTTCAGTGCGAAGGAGTCGGTCTACAAGGCGTGGTTCCCGCTCACCGGCAAATGGCTGGACTTCTCCGGGGCGGACATCGACATCTCCCTCGACGAGGCGTCCGCCACCGGCAGCCTCTCGGGCAGCCTCCGCGCCCAGCTCCTGGTCCCGGGGCCCGTGGTGGACGGCGCTTCCGTCCAGGCCTTCGACGGCCGGTGGACCGTCCAGGGCGGTCTGGTCGCGACGGCGGTCACGGTCCCGCGCGCACACTCCGGTCCGGCGTCCGGGTCGGGCGGCTGAACTGTCCTACGGTTGCGGGTCGTTGACGGTCCATTCCGTCGGTTGCGTACGCTCGGCACCGTGACGGACGACATCGCGGCAGACATCACGAACAGCAGGACGAACGACATCGACATGGTGCTGGCCGCGTACGACGCACAGATGCGTGGAGTGCTCCCGGCACTCCCGGCCGGGGTCAGAGGCGAACAGGACGGACCGCTCCTGCGTGTCGTCGGACACTTCTGCGGGTTCATCATCGCCCCGCGCGACCTCGGACCGAGCGGCGCCGACCTGGACCGGCTGATCGTCCGGCAGCGCGACTACTTCGCCGGACGGGGTGAGGCGGTCGTGTGGAAGACCCGCAGCCATGACATGCCGACGGACCTCACCGACCGCCTCCGAGCCGCCGGCTTCGTTCCCGGAGACCCGGAGACCGTGCTGATCGGACGTGCGGCCGACACGGCGACGGAGCCGGTGGTACCGGCCGGCGTCGTGCTGCGTCGTGTGGCGGAGGATGCCGACATCCGCCGGATCGCGATGATGGAGGCCACCGTGTGGGGCATGGACTGGCGCCGGCTCCACGGCTTCCTGGGAGGGCAGGTCGCGGCGGCACCTGACGACATCGCCGTCCTGGTCGCCGAGGCCGACGGCGAGGTCGTCTCCGCCGCGTGGCTGGTCCTCAGCCCCGGAACGGTCTTCGCCGGGCTCCGGGGCGGTACGACCGTGCCGGCCTGGCGAGGCCGCGGAATCTACCGGGCACTGATCGCGGCCCGAGCCCGACTCGCCGTGGCGCGGGGAGTCGAGTACCTGCACGTCGACGCGTCCGAGGACAGCGCCCCGACCCTCGAACGCCTGGGCTTCCGGGCCGCGACCACCGCGACGCCGTACGTCTGGACGCCGGGCGGCGCCTGACGGGGTCCGCTCCATTCGGCGGAGACCACAGGCCTACTTCCTGATCTGGACCTGCCTCGGCGCCGGCTGGGCCCTCTTCTGCCGGCTGGGCAGCCTCTGGGATCGCCGCCACGGGGTCTGGTACAGGGAATGAGCGAGTCTGCGACGCCATGACCTGGGTCCCGCCGCCCCTGAGTGGCGTCACGCGCCCCGGAGCCCGCGTCCGACGGCCGGGACGGGCCCGGATGCCCGGGACACCGGCCCGGACGGCCCCGGCATCCGGGGCCGGCGGCAGCCTCGGTGACGTCGCCGTGTCTCGCGCGTCACCCGCTCCGGCGAACGGGTCGTAGACGCGACTCGGTCCACCGGCCTCCGGTCTCACGTCCAGTCCGGTTCCGGGTACCAGAAGTGCAGGAGGTCGAAGAACGCCTCCTCGTTGCCCGCGAGGCCCGCCGCCTTCAGGGCCCGCTCCGCCTCGGCGAGTACGGCGGGCGGGACCATGGGTGGTCGGCCTCCGTCCGGCGGGCCGTCGAAAGCTGCTCGCACCGTCTGCAGGAGGCGGAGGTAGGCCTGCACGGCGGCGCGCTCGTGTTCGGTCAGTACGGCGGTCGGCATCGGACGGCTCTCCCGGGTCGGCTTGTCGTGACACTGGTCCTGACCCCAGCTTGCCGTCCGCCACTGACAATCCGGTTTCGGTCCGCGGAGGTTCGCCCGCTTAGCGGAGGCGAAACCTCACGGAAATCCCTTGTGGAACAGGGGCCCTACGCTGGAGACGAGAGCCGGGGCCGCCTGCCGGACGGCCCCGAAGCCGCCATTCCGGCGGCTCGCGAGCCGCCTTCGCGGCGGCCTGGGAACGGGAGGTCAGCCCGTGGTCGACGTACAGCCTCGGCAGCCGCGGCGCACACCGCGGCTGCGTTCGGTCGGTGACGGAGAACTGCGCCTGCACCACCGCGTCGTGCACGGCTATCGACGCGCCTACCGGATGGCCGGCGAGGGCCCGGCGCTCGTACTGATCCATGGCATAGGCGACTCCTCCGCGACATGGGCGGAGTTGATCCCCGACCTCGCCCGTACCCACACCGTGATCGCGCCCGACCTGCTCGGCCACGGCGCGTCCGACAAACCGCGTGCCGATTACTCGGTGGCCGCCTACGCCAACGGCGTGCGCGATCTGCTGGCCACGCTCGACATCGAGTCCGCGACGCTGGTCGGGCACTCGCTGGGCGGGGGAGTGGCGATGCAGTTCGCCTACCAGTTCCCCGAGCGCACCGAGCGGTTGATCCTGGTCAGCGCGGGCGGGGTCGGGGGTGAGGTCAACCCCTTCCTGCGCGCCGTGTCGCTGCCGGGCGCCCATCTGATGCTCTCCACGCTGCGACTGCCCGGCATGCGCTTTCAAGTGGGTCTCTTCTTACGCCTGATGCGCCTGCTCGACACCGATCTGGCCCAGGACGCGCCGGAGTTGGTGAACCTGGTGGACGCGCTGCCCGACGCGACCTCCCGCAGTGCGTTCATCCGGACTCTGCGGGCGGTGGTCGACTGGCGTGGCCAGGCGGTCACGATGCTCGACCGCTGCTATCTCACCGAGGGCATGCCCACCATGCTGCTCTGGGGAGACCGGGACAGCGTGGTGCCGGTGCGGCACGCCCATGGGGCGCACGAGGCCATGCCGGGCAGCCGTCTGGAGATCTTCGAGGGGGCCGGTCACTTCCCCTTCCACAGCGATCCGGCGCGCTTCCTCGCCCTGGTCGAGGAGTTCACGACCACCACCAGTCCGGCCGACTGGAGCCGTGAGACCTGGCGGGAGCTGCTGCGCGCCGGGCGCCCCGGTACGGCGGTGGGGCAACCGGACACCGCCCGGAACCGTGCGGTGGAGAGGGACCTGCGGGAGGCGAGCGAACGCAGCGCGACCTGAGGGGCACGCGGCGCCCGTCATGGCTAACCCGCCGGCTCGCGGGCCTCGCTCTGCGATCTGGTCGTCACCCGCCCTCGGGCGGCCGCGACGACGGCTGACCGGCGCAGGGCGATGGACATGCGCACGAGGTCGCGCGGGCCGTCGGCGTGCGCGAACGGGGATCCGGTCGCGGGCGGCGCGGACGCCGCCTCCGCCGAGCTGATGACGCGGCCCTCCGGGTCGGCGGCCCTGGCCCGCACCGCGACCGTCACCATCGCGGCGTCCGCCTCGGCATGTGCCTCGGTGGCGGAGGAGCCCGCCGCGACCGCGGCGCCGTACGCCCGCAAGCGGACCTCGGAGTCGAAGTAGGGGTAGAGGCTCAGCATGCCGTCGTGGATGTCGGACTCCCGCTGGGTGACCTGGAGTTCCGCGGGCGACCACCACGAGATCCGTACCGCTCGGTCCTCCGGTACGGAGACCGGCTTCAGTTCGCGCCACAACGGCCCGAGTCTGCGGTAGGTCGACCAGGTGTTCCAGCTGTCCCCGATGCGCCTCCAGGCCAGCGGAAGACAGAAACCGACGGCGGTGATCTGAGCCCCGGCCGAGGCGAGCATGGGTGCCACATCGGTGCTCAGACCGTCGAGGTTCGTGCCGTTCCAACGGGCCACCACGGCGGTGAACTTGGCGGCGGAGTAGGGGATGTTGCACAGGGAGCCGAAGGCGATGACGACCAGTCCGGCCCGCAGCCGGCCGCGCACCTGGATCGCCCAGCGCCAGCACATGACGTTCATCGCGACACCGGCGACGGTGAGCGACGCGAGGTAGAGCACGATCATCTCGCGGATGAAGGGGGTGTTGGCGTAGTAGGTGTCGAGGTCCCGCAGCCGTTCGACGGGGGCGTCCCCGAGGGCGAACAGGGCGATCAGCGCCACCCCGACCACGGTGTACCCGAGGATCCAGCGGCGTGACAGCCGTCGGGTCGCCTCGGGCGGTCCGCCGCGCCAGTTGATGATCAGGACCAGACAGGAAGCGCTGTAGGCACTCAACAGGCAGTAGACCAGGGGGGCCGAGACATTGGGTATCCGGGTGATGTCGTTGACCGCGGCGATGGTCGGCGGGGCCGCGAAGAGGAACACCAGGCCCGCGAGGGCGAGCAGTACGCCCACGGAGCGCAGCAGCGGGTCGCGCCAGCCGCGCAGCAGCGCGGGCCCTTTGAAGGCGATCGCGGCGCCCATGGCGACGGCCGGGGTGTAGTAACTGGATCCGTCCATGGCGCCAGGGCCTTCAGCCCCGCGGCCCGCGACAGCCCAGGGACGCTTCGATGCGGCCGGCCAGACCGTGCCGCTGCACCGGGCCACGCAGCGAGGAACCGGCCAGCCAGGTACGGCACTTGCTGGCGAGCAGGAGACCGAAGCTCTCGGCCTCCTGCTCGTCGGCGAGGTCGAAGCGGGTCCGCGCGGCCACTTTCAGGACGGTGGCCTGAAGGTCCGCGCGGTCGCTGAGTAAGCGTGCCGCGACGGCCGCGCCGTCGACGTGATGGCTGCAGTGCCCGGCCTTCATGTGCCACAGCTCGTGGCCGAGGATGACCAACTGGTGGTCGGGCGCGGTGCGTTCCTCGATGACGACGAGGTCCTGCTCGGCCATGTCGAGCCACAGGCCGCTGGCGGTGCCGGGCGGGAAGGCGGCCGTACGGAACTGGACGGGACGGCCGCGGCGTCTGCTCATCGCGCAGCACAGCGCCGCGTAGAGGTCGGTGGGTGCCGCCGGCGCGGGGAGTGAGAGCTCCGAGACCAGCTCGCCGCACAGGCGGCGCATTTCCCTTCCGATGCCCACTGATCTCCCCCGGCTCACGACTCTGGCCGTTTGACGCTCTCCAGGAGCATGTCCAGCCATTCCGCGACCTTGTCCCGGTGCTGGTCGGTGGGCAACTGTGCGGCCCGCCAGGCGATTCCGCGGACGCCGTGGTCCAGGAGCAGCCGCTCCAGCGGATCGTGGGCGACGGAGGCCGCCGCGCGTTCGCGGTCGGCGAGCCGTTGCAGGAGTTCCTGTTCCGAGCGCTGGAGGGCACCTATGAGCGCTTCGGAGTCCTCGGCCGTGAGGAATCCGGCGTGCACCCGGAAGAAGCGCTGGATGGCGTCGCAGTGCTCCATGGTGGGGCGCCGGTCACCGTTGATGAGGGCGCCCGCCTGCTGGCGCGACATGCCGGCGCCGTCCGCGATCTCCTGCTGGGTGTAGCGGCGGCCGTTGGGCTTGAGCCGGGTGCGGCGCAGCAGGTCCAGACGCTGCAGGAACCGTGCCTGCAGGTCGGGTTCCCCTGCGGGGCGGCCGTTGAGCAGGGCCCTCGCCACGGGTTCGGGGACGCCGGACTCGGCCGACAGCCGCCGGACGTCGAAGACTTCGGCGTGCAGCACGCCGAGCCGGTCGGCGAGTGCGGTGACCCTGGCCACGACGGCCTGCAGCAGAACCGTCGCCGTGGCGCACGGAACCTCGAAGCCATCCGTCACCGACAGATCTCCTACGTCTCTCTCAGGTGGCTCTCACGAAGTTCGGGAACCATGTGGACACGAAGGTCAGAAACCATCCCGGCCGCAAGACCGGGGAGCCAACCGGAGCGTAGCCCCTCGCTCGAACTCACATCCAGGTCTCGCCACAACTGTGGCGAGATTCAGCCGTCAACAGGCGCCAAATGCCACGATAGTTGACACGCCCGTCCCGGAGCAGCAGGATCGGGGCGCCGCGTGAAGGCCGCAGAGGCAAGAGGGGTGACCTCCCGATGGCGTACCAGGCAGGAAGGCAGCGGTCCCAGCCGCGACCTGTCCCCGAGAGTCTCGAAGCGCAGGCGTACCTCCAGGACTACGCCACGCTGCTCGAGGCCGTCCCCTTCCCCTCCGTCGTCTTCGACCACCGCTGGGACGTCGTTCTGTCCAACGCCGCGTTCGAGACACTTTTTGACGGCGTCGCCGCCCACCCGACCGCCATGCCGGGCGACAACTTCCTGCGCTTCGTCCTGTTCCATCCGGACGCGGGGTCGATCCTCGGTGAGCACGAGTCGAGTTGGTGTCTGCCGATGCTCGCGCACTTCGCGGCGGCGGTGGAGCGGAACGGCCAGGACCGCGGACTCCAGTCGATCCGCCGGGACATCGCCCAGGACCCGATCATGGACGCCGCCTATCGGCACGGCCTTCCGCACTGGATCCAGGCGGTCGGCCCGCGCGCGGTCGAGCACGACGGCGCCGTGCGCCCGCTGGTGCACCCCGATCCGCGCTGGGGCAGCACGGACTGCAGGATCGTCGCCGACACTCCCAGGACCCTTCAGGACATGGGCTATACGCGGATGACCCTGGTGCTGCGCGAGGCGGTCAGGCCGGTCACGGGCGGACCGCGCAAGGCCCGCAAGACACGCAACGGCGCGGCGGAGCTGCGAGCGGTGTGACCCGTCCGGCCCGGCCGGTGCAGGTCGGCGCTGTGGTGCGGGCCTTGGCGGCGCGCTTCGGGCTCGCGCGCGGGTGGCCGCGGTGCCGCGCTTCACGCCGGGCGCGTGCGCGGCTGTGGAACTCAGTCGGCCGGCGTCACGAGGACGAGGGGCACGCCGTCGCACGGGACGAGCCGCAGGTCCTCGTGGCGCGTGCTCCGGGCCGCCGCCAGCACGGCTGCGAAGTCCGGCCCCCTGGTGAGTGAGCCGGCCAGGTGAGCCGGGTCGGCGGACGCGGCCACCCGCCCCCGCGCGTTCACCAAGTAGGAGGCTCCGGGCAGCCGTTGGAGGAGCGGGACGACCGCGCCCTCGAAGTGCCGCAGATACACGTCGGCCGCGGCGACCCCCACGAAACGGCCCTCCACATGGACCGGCGCGGACAGGGTCAGGCTGTACTCGTCGGAGCAGAGGTAGTCGACATAGGGCCCGGCGACCGCGCGCTGCCCGGTGTCGCGGGGGAGGGCGAACCAGTCCCAGTGCGTGTAGTCCGAGTACGCGGACTGCGCCGGATCGAGGTCGAGCAGCAGCGGTCGTACGCCCCCGTCGGAGCCCTGCTGCCACCACTCCAGCCACGCCGGTACGTCACCGAGCAGGCCCGGTGCCGCCACGAAGCCGGCGCCTGACACCAACTCCTGGCGGGTGAGCCGCAGGTGGAGCCCCGGGCGCAGTGCCGCCAGATCCACCGTCGCGGGGCGGCGGCCCTGCCCGGCGACGCGGGTGAGCAGCGCGGTCGTATCGGCCCGGGTGTCGGCGACCGCGGCGAAGACGGCCTCCAGCGCGCAGCGGACCTGCGCCGCGACGGCCGCCTCGGCGATGGTCGCACCCGGGGTCGCGTCAAGCGTCGCCGTCGCGCCGACCGGAGCGGGGCTCCTGCCCATGGGTGCCCTCCAGTGGACGCGGACCTGACACGGTGCGTGGCATCGAGAGGCGGAGGGTGATGAGCCGCGCCGTCGAGTCCTGTACGCACCGCTCGGCCAGCGCTCTGGCCGAATCGTGGGCACCATCTTGCACGGCCGAGATTACGGAGCGGTGACGGTCGGCGACTTCTTCACGATATTCGTTGTCCCCGAGCACCAGGCACATCAGGGCGCCCACCTCCGTCTGGAGCACGACCTGCTCACGGGTCAGCCGGGCGGACTGCGCCGCCGCGGCGAGCTCGACGTGGAAGCGGCCGTAGACGCGGCTGCGGGCGGCGGCGTCCTCGGCGGACGCCAGGTCGTCCAGCGTGCGCCGCAGCGCCTTGAGGTCGTCCGGTTCCGTGCGCTGGGCCGCGAGTCGCGCGGCCGCTCCGGACAGGGCCGCCCAATGGTCGCCCAGGTCGCGCAGTTCTTCGGTGCTCCAGCTGGAGAGCCGGGCCAACAGCCGTTCCTCGCCCGGCACTTCGGGCAGCGACACGAAGCTGCCGCCGCCCCGCCCCCGCCGCGTGGTGACCAGCCCCTGCTGCCGCAGGGCCATCAGGGCCTCGCGCAGGGTGACCGTGGACACGCCGAGCTGTCCGGCCAGCTCCATCTCTCCCGGCAGCTGCTCACCGTCGGCGAGCAGCCCCAGCTCGATGGCGTCGCCGATCCGGTGTACGACCGTCTCGACGCGCGCGCGGTTGTCCACGGGAGTGAAGACGGCTCTGCGGACGCCGTCGCCCCTGTGTTGCTTCACGGTCACCACCTTGTGCGTTGACTCAACCTTTACTCTAAAGGGGTCTTGAAGTTTGAACTATGACTTCATATCTTTCCGGTCAGTGTTGCAAACGTACCTCTGCACCAGAAAGGTTCCCCGCCCATGGAGGCAAAGGCGATCCGGCTCCAGGGCCTGCGAAAGTCGTTCGGTGACACGACCGCCGTGTCCGGAGTCGATCTGGAGATAGCCGACGGCGAGTTCTTCTCGATGCTCGGCCCGTCCGGCTCGGGCAAGACGACCGTGCTGCGGATGATCGCCGGATTCGAGAGCCCGACCGCGGGCCGGATCGAACTGGCCGGCCAGGACGTCACCGGCCTCGCCCCCTTCGAACGGGACGTCCACACCGTCTTCCAGGACTACGCCCTGTTCCCGCACATGACCGTCGAGGAGAACGTCGCCTACGGCCTCAAGGTCCGCAAGGTGAAGAAGGCCGAGCGGCTGGTCCGGGCCCGCAAGGCGCTCGCCGACGTACGCCTGGAAGGGTTCGGCAGGCGCCGCCCCGGTCAGCTCTCCGGAGGTCAGCGCCAGCGAGTGGCCCTCGCCAGGGCCCTGGTCGGCCGCCCCCGCGTCCTGCTGCTCGACGAGCCTCTCGGCGCCCTCGACCTCAAGCTGCGCGAGCAGATGCAGGTCGAACTCAAGGCGATCCAGCGCGAGGTCGGCATCACCTTCGTGTTCGTCACCCACGACCAGGAGGAGGCCCTGACGATGAGCGACCGCATCGCCGTCTTCCACCAGGGCCGCATCGAACAGGTCGGCACCCCGGCCGAGATCTACGAACGCCCCGCCACCCCGTTCGTCGCGGGCTTCGTCGGCACCTCCAACCTGCTCGACGGGCAGTCGGCGCAGCAGGTCGTCGGCGCCCCGGGTACGTACAGCATCCGGCCCGAGAAGATCCGGGTCCTCAAGGAGTCCGCCGAGTCCGCCGAGTGCGCCGATTCTGCCGAAGTCACCGAGCCGGAGCACTCCACCGTCACCGGCACCGTCGCCGAGGTCGTCTATCTGGGCGACGCCACCCGCTTCCTGGTGGACCTCGACGTCGGCGGTCGCCTCACCGCGCTCCAGCAGAACCTGGAGACCTCCTCCGAGGACGTCGCCGCCCTCCGCGGCACCCGGGTCCGGCTCCAGTGGCACCGCCGCCACACCTTCCAGGTCCCCGACCCCCGCTGACTCTCCCGCCCACTCCCCCCGTCACGTCTGGAGTACGCCGTGCGTCTCACCCCAACCCTCAAGGCCGCCGCTGCCGTCGCGGTGCTCCTCGCGGCCACCGCCTGCGGTTCGTCCGGCAGCGGATCCTCCGCGTCCACCGGCTTCAACCCGCCCGATCTCAAGGCGCAGTCGAAGCTCGGCAAGACCGAGGGACAGGTCAACCTGATCGCCTGGGCCGGCTATGTCGAGGACGGTTCCAACGACCCCAAGGTCGACTGGGTCGGCGACTTCGAGAAGCAGACCGGCTGCCAGGTCAACTCCAAGGTGGCCGCCAGCTCCGACGAGATGGTCAAGCTGATGAAGACCGGCCAGTACGACGCGGTCTCCGCCTCCGGGGACGCCTCCCTGCGCCTCATCGCCTCGGGCGACGCGGCGCCGGTCAACACCGGCCTCGTACCGAACTACAAGGACGTCTTCAGCGGTCTGAAGAAGGGCGCCTGGAACTCCGTCGACGGCCAGATGTACGGCATCCCGCACGGCCGGGGCGCCAACCTCCTGATGTACAACACCCAGAAGGTCACCCCCGCCCCCACGTCCTGGTCCGCGGTCTTCGACGACGCCTCGGCGAACAAGGGCCACGTCACCGCGTACGACTCGCCGATCTACATCGCCGACGCGGCGCTCTATCTGAAGGCGGCCAGGCCCGAGCTGAAGATCAAGGACCCCTACGCGCTCGACCAGAAGCAGTTCGACGCGGCCGTCGCGCTGCTGAAGAAGCAGAACGCGAACGTGGGGGAGTACTGGAGCGACTACCTCAAGGAGATCTCCGCCTTCAAGAGCGGTGACTCCGTGGTCGGCACCACCTGGCAGGTCATCGCGAACCTCACGGCCGACGAGGGCGCCAAGGTGAAGGCGTTCGTACCCGAGGAGGGTTCCACGGGCTGGTCCGACACCTGGATGATCTCCGCCAAGGCCAAGCACCCCAACTGCGCCTACAAGTGGATGGACTGGATCATCTCGCCGAAGGTGAACGCCCAGGTGGCCGAGTACTTCGGTGAGGCACCCGCCAACGCCCAGGCGTGCCAGTACACCAGCGACAAGTCCTTCTGCGACACCTTCCACGCCGCGGACGAGAGCTACTGGAAGAACATCGCGTTCTGGAACACCCCTATCGAGCAGTGCCTCGACGGCCGCACCGACGTCAAGTGCGTCCCGTACGCGAAGTGGGTCCAGGCCTGGACCGAGATCAAGGGCTGATCGAACGATGACCACCACCGCGCAGGCCGCCGGACGCTCCCCCGTCCGGCGGCTCGCCGGGACCCTGCACCGGCGTCCCCGGCTGCGGCTGTCCCTGCTGCTTACCGCACCCCTGCTCTGGCTGGCGGTGCTCTATCTCGGCTCGCTGGCCGTGCTGTTCGTCTCGGCGTTCTGGACGACGGACTCCTTCACCTCCGAGGTCGTGAAGGTCTGGTCGACCGACAACTTCCACCAGCTGTTCACCCTGCCCGTGTACCGGCAGGTGATCCTGCGCAGCATCGGTGTCGCCCTCGCGGTGACCGTCCTGTGCGCGGCGATCGCCTTCCCGATCGCCTTCTACACGGCCCGGATCGCCCGGCCCGAGCGGCGCCCGCTGCTCGTTGTCGCCATCCTCACGCCGCTGTGGGCGAGTTACCTCGTCAAGGTGTACGCCTGGCGGCTGATCCTCTCCCAAGGCGGCCTCGCCGACTGGGTGTTGAAGCCCCTCGGGCTGAGCGGACCCGGGTACGGGCTGGTCGCGGCGATCATCGCGCTGACCTATCTCTGGCTGCCGTACATGATCCTGCCGATCCACGCGGCGCTGGAGCAGCTGCCCGCCAACCTGCTCGACGCGTCGGCGGACTTGGGCGCCGGGGCGGCCCGCACCTTCCGATCGGTCGTGCTGCCGATGGTCCTGCCGTCCGTGGCCGCCGGCTCGGTCTTCACCTTCTCGCTCAGCCTCGGCGACTACATCACCGTGCAGATCGTCGGCGGCAAGACCCAGCTCATCGGCAACGTCGTCTACTCCAACATCGAACTGAACCTGCCCATGGCCGCCGCGCTCGGCACGGTCCCCGTCGTGGTCATCGTGGTGTACCTCCTCGCGATGCGCCGCACGGGCGCCCTGAGCAGTCTCTGAGGAGCCCCGCTGTGCAACTCTCCCGTTCCGCGCGTATCGCGCTGCGCGCCGCCGCCGGGCTCGGCTTCGCGTTCATCTACGTGCCGCTCGCGCTCGTCCTGGTCAACTCCTTCAACCGGGACCGCAGCGCCAGTTGGCCGCCGTCCGGGCTCACCTTCCACTGGTGGTCGGTCGCCTGGGAGAACGAGGGTGCCCGCGCGGCGCTGTGGGTCTCCGTCAAGGCCGGCCTCGGCGCCACGGCCATCGCACTGGTGCTGGGCACGCTGATCGCCTTCGCGGTCGCCCGCCACCGGTTCTTCGGCCGGGACGCCATCTCCTTCGTGGTCGTCCTGCCGATCGCGCTGCCCGGAATCGTCACGGGCATCGCGCTCAACTCGGCGTTCAGCACGGTGCTCGAACCCCTCGGAGTCGGACTCGGCATGTTCACCGTGATCGTCGGCCACGCGACCTTCTGCATCGTCGTCGTCTTCAACAACGTGGTCGCGCGACTGCGCCGTACGTCCGGCACGTACGAGGAAGCCGCGATGGATCTGGGCGCGGACACCTTCCGGGCCTTCGTCGACGTCACCTTCCCACTGGTGCGCTCGGCGCTGCTGGCCGGCGGACTGCTCGCCTTCGCGCTGTCCTTCGACGAGATCGTCGTGACGACGTTCACGGCCGGGCCCGGCATCGAGACCCTGCCGATCTGGATCTTCAACAACATGACCAGACCCCAGCAGGCACCGGTCGTGAACGTGGTGGCCGCCGTGCTCGTCCTGTTCTCGGTGATCCCGATCTACGCGGCGCAGCGGCTGTCCGCGGACACGGCCACCGAGAGCCGGATCTGACCGCGCCGATGAACTGCCCTCGCCGGGCTCCTGGTTGACGCCGGTGAGGGGCGACCGGACCCGCCGCGCGCGGACTCCGGCCGCCCCTCGCGGGCGGGTTGAACGGCGCGCTCTCAGCGTTTGGTGGTGCTGTTGAACAGCGAGCGCGACCAGACGTAGCCGACCAGGCTGATACCGGCGCACCAGGCGAGCGAGATCCAGCCGTTGTCGCCGATCGCCGAGCCGGAGAGCAGGCCGCGCAGCGTCTCGGTCATCGGCGTGAAGGGCTGGTTCTCCGCGAACCAGCGCAGGCCCGGAGACATCGAGTCGGCCGGTACGAACGCGGAGCCGAGGAACGGCAGGAACTGGACCAGCAGCGGCTTGTTGCTCGCGGACTCCACGGTCTTGGAGATCAGGCCGAGCGCCGCCGACAGCCAGGTCACCGCGAACGCGATGGCCGTGAGCAGGCCCGCGGCGGCAAGCCACTCGAGCGGGCTCGCGTCCGAGCGGAAACCGACGGCGAGTGCGAACCCCACGACCAGGACGATGCTCACCATCGTCTGGATGACGCTGCCGACCACATGGCCCGTCATGAACGACGAGCGGGTGATGTTCATGGTGCGGAAGCGGTTGATGATGCCCTCGGTCATGTCGGAGCAGACCGCGATCGAGGTCGACATCGCCCCGGCCGCCACCCCCATGATGATGATGCCGGGCGTCAGATACTCCAGGTAGGCGTCCCGGCCGCCGCCCATTCCGGCGCCGATCGAGTCCCCGAAGGCGTACACGAACAGCAGCAGCATCAGGATCGGCATCATGGCGGCGCCGAGTGACACGCTCGGATAGCGGAGCGCGTGCTTGAGGTTGCGCCGCAGCATCGTCATCGAGTCGTGCACGGCGTAGGTGAGGGTGCTCATCGCAGGGTCTCCTTGACGTGAAGCGGGGTGCTGGTGCCGGTCCTGGTGGCGCCGTCGCCGGTCAGGGCGAGGAACACGTCGTCGAGGTCGGGGGTGTGCACGGAGAAGTCGGCGGCCCGGATGCCGGCGGCGTCGAGCCGGTCGATCAGGGCGCGCAGCGCGTCGAGGCCGCCGTCGCCCGCCACGCGCAGCGCGAGGTCCTCGTCGTCGCGGGCCGCGCCCGGGAAGGCGTCGGCCGCGCTCTCGTACTCGGCGGGCTCGGTGAACCGCAGCCGCACGTGGCTGCCGGGAATCTGCGCCTTGAGCTCGTCGGCGGTCCCCTCGGCGACGATCCGGCCGCCGTCGAGCACGGCGATCCGGTCGGCCAACTGGTCGGCCTCGTCGAGGTACTGCGTGGTGAGGAAGACGGTGGTGCCGCCTGCGACCAGCGAGCGCACGGTCTCCCACATGGTGCGGCGACTGCGCGGGTCGAGCCCGGTCGTCGGCTCGTCGAGGAAGATCACCTGGGGGTCGCCGACCAGTGTCATGGCGAGGTCGAGCCGGCGCCGCATACCGCCCGAGAAGGTCGAGGCCCGCTTGTCCGCGACATCCGCGATGTCGAACCGGTGAAGCAACTCCTCGGTACGGGACCGCCCTTCGCGTTTGCCCAGGCGCAGCAGGTCGGCCATGAGGAGCAGGTTCTCCTCGGCGGTGAGCAGGTCGTCGAGCGCGGAGAACTGCCCGGTGACGCCGATCGCGGCGCGTACCCCGTCCGGGGAGGTGGCGACGTCGTGGCCCGCGACCTGGGCCTGCCCGCCGTCGGCGGCGATGAGCGTGGACAGGATCTGCACGGTGGTGGTCTTGCCGGCGCCGTTGGGTCCGAGCAGCGCGAACACGGAACCGGCCGGGATACGCAGATCGATGCCGTCGAGCACGGTCTTGTCGCCGTACGACTTGCGCAGACCGATGGTGGAGACGGCGGCGGGCGGCATCGGATCCCCACCTTGACTAGACATGAGCATGACAGGAAAAGGCATGGAGCTCTCCCGTTCGGAGGCTGAGTGAATGAGGGGCCGGAAGTGAAAGGGGAGGGGGCCGGAAGAGAAGGCGGGAGCGGGGCGGGAACGGTGACGGCGCGGGGACGGGAGGGCTCAGGGCTTGGCGCGGAGGACGTCGATGTTCCCCCAGTTGCTCCGTGCGCGGACCGTGACGGTTCCCTCGGTCCGCTCCGGGGCCTCGGACGCGGCGAGCATGTTGCGTACCTGCCCGCGGTTGGAACTGACGTCGAGCCAGGCGGCGACGCCCTCGCGGATACCGACCTCGATGGAGCCGTTGGAGGTCTCCAACTGGATCTCGCCGCCGATGACTTCGGCGACACGAAGGTGCCCGTTGGTCGTGGTGCCGGTGACCGATGCCTCGGCGCGCGTGATGTCGATGCCACCGTTGGCGCCGCTCATCCGCAGCTCGCCGGTCACGGTGCCGACGGTCGTGGCGCCGTGCGAGTTCTTCAGGACGGCGGGCCCGTCGACCGTGCCGACGCGCACGTTGCCGGTGCTGCTGGTGATCTCGGCCATGCCCTCGATCCGGCCCACGGTGATCAAGCCGTGCGACGAGGTCAGCTTCAGCGGGCCGGTGGTGTCGAGGCGGACGTCGCCGGCCGAGGTCTTCAGGCGGACCTCGCCGAGCCGGCCCTCGGCGAGCACCTGGGTCCAGGAGCAGGACATGTCGACCTGTGAGCCCGTGGGCAGGCCGACCGTCACATCGACGGCGCCGCTGGAGCCGACCAGGTGGCGTTGCTTCGTCCTGATCGTCAGGACGCCGCTCGCGTACACGACCTCGGTCTGCTCGGCAGCCCGTACGTCCCTGTCCTTCTTCGGGTCGAGGGGCTGCACCTCGACGACCGTGTCGGGGCGGTCGCCCGCGGTGAACCGGATGGAACCGGCGGTCACGTTGGCGCTGACCGAGATCGGTTCGGGAGTGTCGAAAGAAGGCATGGCTGTACCGTCCTCGTGAGTCCTTGAGCCGTCCCTGCAGGTGGGGCTCGGTGTGGGTGAAGTGGTGCGGGTGCGGTGCGGGTGCGGCTAGCGCACCCAGCCCGTGAAGCTCTGTCCGATCGTGCGGGACTTCTCCGTCGCGCGCGGCCGCGTGCCGCCCTCGACCGCGGCCGACACGGCTCGCACCAGCCACGCGTTGACCGACAGGCCTTCATGGTTCGCGGCCTCCTCGGCGCGCGCCTTGAGGTGGGCCGGCAGGCGCAGATTGACACGGGCGGTGCCGCCCGCGTCGCCGTCCGCGGGCGCCTGCGCCCTGAAGTGTTCGACGGGCGCCTCGGTCGCTTCCGCGGGGCCGCCGTAAGAGGGCGGCAGTGTCACGACGAAGTCGGGATCCAGCCCGCGCAGCCGTACGTCGACCGAGCCGGGGGCGAGTTCGCGGGTGATCTCGTCCATCGCGGCGGAGAGCACGTTGAGCATGGTCAGACGCGTCGCCGACTCCAGAGGGGCGGTGAGCCGCTCGGCCAGCTCACGGGCTTCTTCCCCGCCGGCTTCGGCGGCCACTGCGAGTTCGCGGCGCAGGGTGTCGACATACGGAGTGAGGTCCATGGCCACATGGTGGCACCAATGTGGCGCCACTCGCAAGCCCGGATGGTGCTTTATGTGGGGCGGTTTCGAGAATTGCGGCTCTGACCTGCTGAAATGCAGGTGCTTCAACCTGAGTCACGGTGGTGCCATGGGTGCCCGTACGTAATCTGGGGGCACGAAATGGCGCAGGGTGGCACCGGATGGCGCCAAAGGGTGCCATCCGGTGCCACGTGCTGCCCTGTGTGTCGCAAGGGGATGCTCGGTGCCCGCTTCGTGGCCCACCGCGGGGCCGAAGACCGCCACTCGTGGCGGTCTTCGGCGTCTTCGAGTCCCTGAAGGTGATGTGTGACATAGTACTGACGTGAGTCAGCCCTTTGTCTGCGATGTCGTGATCGTCGGAGCCGGAATGGTGGGCGCCGCCTGCGCCCTGTACGCGGCTCGCGCGGGCCTCGCCGTCGCCGTGGTGGACCGCGGCCCGGTGGCCGGCGGCACGACCGGCGCGGGTGAGGGAAATCTGCTCGTCTCCGACAAGGAACCCGGACCCGAACTCGACCTCGCCCTGCTCTCCGGGCGCCTGTGGGCCGACCTTGCCGAGGAGCGCGCGGAGGCGATCGAGTACGAGGCCAAGGGTGGCGTCGTCGTGGCCCCCACGCCCGAGAGCCTGGCCGCGCTGGAGGCCTTCGCGGCGGGCCAGCGGACGGCCGGTGTCCTGACCGAACCGGTCGCCACCGATCAACTGCACGATCTGGAACCGTACTTGGCCCCGGGGCTCGCGGGGGCCGTCCACTATCCGCAAGATACCCAGGTGATGCCCGCCCTTGCCGCCGCGCATCTTCTACGGGCCTCGGGGGCGCGGCTGCTGACCGGACGCACCGTGACCGAAGTGCTGCGAGCGAGGGACGGCTCGGTCCGCGGTGTGCGCACCGACCGGGGCGATCTGTACGCACCCGCCGTCGTCAACGCGGCCGGGACCTGGGGCGCCGAGGTGGCCTCCCTCGCGGGTGTCACCCTTCCCGTCCTGCCCCGCCGGGGATTCGTCCTCGTCACCGAGCCCCTGCCGCGCCGGGTGCGCCACAAGGTGTACGCCGCGGACTATGTGGCCGACGTGGCCAGTGATTCGGCCGCTCTCCAGACATCGCCGGTGGTGGAGGGGACCGCGGCCGGCCCGATCCTGATCGGCGCGAGCCGGGAACGGGTGGGTTTCGACCGGTCGTTCTCGCTGCCCGTCGTACGGGAACTGGCCGAAGGCGCCACGCGGCTCTTTCCCTTCCTGTCGCAGGTGCGCGCTCTGCGGACCTATCTCGGGTTCCGGCCCTACCTGCCCGACCATCTGCCCGCCATCGGCCCCGACCCCCGGGCGCCCGGTCTCTTCCACGCCTGCGGGCACGAGGGTGCGGGCATCGGCCTGTCCACCGGCACCGGACAGCTCATTGCGCAGGTCCTGGCGGGCCGGACACCCGACCTCGACCTCGCGCCGTTCCGGCCCGACCGCTTCTCCGAGGAGGCCGCGTGAACCCTCTGGACCTCGTACGGGCCGAGCCCGGCCCCGCCTTCACCGTCACCCTCGACGGCCGGGACATCGAAGTACTGCCCGGCCGGACCGTCGCCGCCGCACTGTGGGCCGAGGGTGTCACCTCCTGGCGCACCACCCGTGACGCGGGCCGGCCCCGCGGGGTCTTCTGCGGCATCGGCGTGTGCTTCGACTGTCTCGTCACCGTCAACGACCGCCCCAACCAGCGGGCCTGTCTGGTCCCTCTGGCGCCGGGCGACACGATCCGCACACAGGAAGGCACCGGCCACGATGACTGACGGACGCCACCACCTCGCGGTCATCGGCGCGGGCCCGGCCGGTCTCGCCGCGTCCCTCGCGGCGGCGGCGCGCGGCATTCACGTGACGCTGATCGACTCGGCCGCGGCGGCGGGCGGGCAGTTCTACCGCCGGCCCGCGAGCGGTCTCGGCGCCCGGCGGCCCCGGGCACTGCACCACCAGTGGCGCACATGGGAACGGCTGGAGCGGGGGCTCGCCGAACACCTGGAAGCGGGCACCATCAGACACTTGACGGACCATCATGTCTGGCTGGTCGAACGGACCGAACCGACGATCGCCGGTGCCGGCGTCGGCGCTGGTGCCAGCGCCGACGCTGGTGACGGTGACGGTGACGGTGACGGTGACGGTGACGGTGACGGTGACGGTGACGGTGACGGTGAGGAGGCTGAGGCTGAGCCCGGAGCCACCCGTCACGGAGCCACCCGTCATGGAGCCTCCGCCACGCACACCGTCCCCGCCGTCCCCGTAGGAGACCCCGGATTCACCGTCCACGCCCTCCTGGGGCCCCTTCAGGAGCGCTCCGTCGCCGTGCGCGCCGACGCCGTGCTCCTCGCCACCGGTGGATACGAGAAGGTGCTGCCCTTCCCCGGCTGGACGCTGCCCGGAGTCGTGACCGCGGGCGGGGCCCAGGCCATGCTCAAGGGCGGTCTCGTCGTGCCGGGCCGCACAGCCGTCGTCGTGGGTACGGGACCGCTGCTGCTGCCCGTGGCGACCGGACTGGCGGCCGCCGGGGTCGAGGTCGCCGCACTCGTCGAGTCCGTCGATCCGAGAAGGCTGCTCCGCGGGGCGGGGACGCTGGCGGCTCAGCCCGGCAAGGTGGCCGAGGGAGCCCGGTACGCGGCCCAACTCCTGCGCCACCGCGTGCCGTTCATCCATCTGCACACTGTCGTCGAAGCGCATGGTGAGGAGCGGCTCGAAGCGGTCACCGTCGCGGCGCTCGACCCCGACGGTCGGGTGCGGCCCGGAACCGAGCGCCGCATCCCCTGCGACACGCTCGCCGTCGGGCACGGGATGATCCCGCACACCGATCTCGCGGAAGCGCTCGGCTGCCGTATCGACGGATCGAAGGTCGACGTGGACGAGGAGCAGCGCACCGACGTGCCCGGCGTCTGGGCCGCGGGCGAGACCACCGGCATCGGCGGCGCCGCGCTCTCCCTGGCCGAGGGGCACCTCGCGGGCTGGTCGATCGCAGCCAGGCTCTCCGGCGCCGAACCGGACGCGCGCGCGGCGACGCGAGCCGTCAAGTCCCGTACCAGAATGCGGTCGTTCGCCGCCGCTCTCGACGCGGTGTACGCGCCGCCCGCGCACTGGTCGGACCAGGTCACCGACGACACCGTCGTGTGCCGCTGCGAGGAGGTCACCGGGGGCCGCATCCGCGAGGCCGTCGCCGACCTCGGGGCGGGTGACGTACGGACGGTCAAACTGCTCACCCGCGCCGGGATGGGATGGTGCCAGGGCCGGATCTGCGAACCCGCGGTCGCCGGACTCGTCGGCTGTGAACAGACGCCCGCACGACGGTTGTTGGCGCGCCCGGTACCGCTCGGCGTGCTCGCCCGCGCCGGTACGGACGACGACCGGACACCGGGTGCCGGCCTGCCCCCAATCCCGCGGTGACCCGCCGTGGCCCGCGCCGACCTGCCCCGTGTCGACCTGCCCGTCGATGTGACCCCCACGGCATGATCCCCGCCCCGCCCCACCTCGACCGACAGTAAAATGTCACACCCTATTGAGAGGGATGAGCACCGCATGACCGTCACCCCTGACAGCCGCCCCTGGCGCGGAGTCCTCGTCGCCACCGCGCTCCCGCTGAACGACGACCTCTCCGTGGACTATGACCGGTACGCCGAACACTGTGCCTGGCTCGTCGAGAACGGCTGCGACGGCGTCGTACCGAACGGTTCGCTCGGCGAGTACCAGGTCCTCACGCCCGAGGAGCGCGCCAAGGTCGTCGAGACCGCCGTCGCCGCGATCGGCGGGTCCCGGGTGATGCCCGGCGTCGCGGCGTACGGCTCGGCGGAGGCCCGCCGCTGGGCCGAGCAGGCGAGGGACGCGGGCTGCGGCGCCGTGATGCTTCTGCCGCCCAACGCCTACCGCGCGGACGGGCGTTCCGTCCTCGCCCACTACGAAGAGGTCTCCCGGGCGGGCGTCCCGGTCGTCGCGTACAACAACCCGATCGACACCAAGGTCGACCTGGTGCCCGAACTCCTCGCAGAACTGCACGCCGCCGGCTTCATCCAGGGCGTCAAGGAGTTCTCCGGCGATGTGCGCCGCGCCTACCGCATCGCCGAACTCGCCCCGGAACTGGACCTGTTGATCGGGGCCGACGACGTCCTGCTCGAACTCGCCGTCGCGGGGGCCAAGGGCTGGGTGGCCGGCTACCCGAACGCGCTGCCCCGGGCGAGTGCCGAGCTCTACCGCGCGGCCGTCGCAGGAGACCTCGACACGGCGGGCAGGCTCTACCGTCAACTGCACCCGCTGCTGCGCTGGGACTCCCAGGTCGAGTTCGTCCAGGCCATCAAGCTGTCCATGGACATCGTCGGCCGCCACGGCGGTCCGGTCCGGCCGCCGCGCGTCCCGCTGCTGCCCGAGCAGGAGGCCGCCGTACGCCTGGCCACGGACCGGGCCGTGGCCGCCGGTCTCGGCTGAGCCCTGACCGACCTCCACGCCGTGTGCCGACACCGCCCAGCCGTACGCCGACACCCCCCAGCCATCCGCCGACACCACTCAGGAGTCCCATGCGCAGCAAACTCGTCCTGCACGCCGTCGACTCGCACACCGAGGGCATGCCCACCCGGGTGATCACCGGCGGGATCGGCACGATCCCGGGCGCGACCATGAACGAGCGGCGGTTGTACTTCCGTCAGCACCGCGACGACATCAAGCAGCTCCTGATGAACGAGCCGCGCGGCCACGCGGCGATGAGCGGTGCCATCCTCCAGCCGCCCACCCGACCGGACTGCGACTACGGCGTGATCTACATCGAGGTGTCGGGCTATCTGCCGATGTGCGGACACGGCACGATCGGTGTGGCGACCGTGCTGGTGGAGACCGGCATGGTCGAGGTCGTCGAGCCCGTCACGACGATCCGGCTCGACACCCCGGCGGGTCTCGTCGTCGCCGAGGTCGCCGTCGAGGACGGCGCGGCCAAGGAGGTCACGCTCAAGAACGTGCCGTCCTTCGCCGTCGGCCTCGACCGCTCGGCCACACTCGCCGACGGGCGCACGGTGACGTACGACCTGGCCTACGGCGGGAACTTCTACGCGATCCTGCCGCTGGAGCAGTTCGGCCTGCCCTTCGACCGCTCCCGCAAGGAGGAGATCCTCGCGGCGGGACTGGCGCTGATGGACGCCGTCAACGCCGAGGGCGAGCCCGTGCACCCCGAGGACCCGTCCATCCGAGGCTGCCACCACGTCCACCTGTACGCGCCCGGGGCGACGGCCCGCTTCTCGCGGCACGCGATGGCGATCCACCCCGGCTGGTTCGACCGTTCACCCTGCGGTACGGGCACCAGCGCGCGCATGGCCCAGCTGCACGCCCGCGGTGAACTCCCGCTGGACACCGAGTTCGTGAACGAGTCCTTCATCGGGACCCGGTTCACCGGGCGGCTGCTCGGCACCACCGAGGTGGCCGGAATGCCCGCCGTGCTGCCCAGTTTCACGGGTCGCGCCTGGATCACGGGGACGGCCCAGTACCTGCTGGACCCCTCGGACCCGTTCCCGGCCGGGTTCGTCCTGTGAGCGGCCCCGCGCCGGGGCGTAGATACTGGTGGTCCGAGTAACACGTGATATGTCACATGGCTGGTGCGGCAGGACGACGACGCGCCGGCCCGTACGACCCGTACGAGGAGACCCCGATGGCCGACCGGCGCAGCAGCGCACCCTCCGCCGCTCCCGACCTGCCCACGCTGGGCGGCAAGCGGAGCAGCTACCGCGAGCGGGTGGCCGACGCACTGCGCGCCGCGCTGATCGCCGGTGAGCTGCGGCCCGGTGAGGTCTACTCGGCGCCCACGCTGGCGGCCCGTTTCGGTGTCTCGGCGACGCCGGTCCGCGAGGCGATGCTCGACCTGGCCAAGGAGGGGCTGGTCGACACGGTCCCCAACAAGGGGTTCCGGGTCACGGCGGTGTCCGAGAAGCAGCTCGACGAGTACACCCACATCCGCTCGCTCATCGAGATCCCCACCGTCGTGCGGTTGGCCACCACGGCGGACCCCGTCTCTCTGGAGGCGCTGCGTCCGGCGGCCCGGGAGATCGTGACCGCGGCGGCGGCCGGTGACCTCATCGCCTACGTGGAGGCGGACATCCGCTTCCACCTCGGCCTGCTGGCCCTCGCCGGCAACTCCCATCTGGTCGAGGTCGTCGGCGACCTGCGCAAGCGCTCGCGCCTGTACGGGCTCAACGCCCTGGTCGAGGCGGGCCGTCTGGAGGCTTCGGCCAGGGAGCACCTGGAGCTCCTCGACGCCCTCCTGGAGCGCGACGAGCGCGCCGTGCACGCGGTGATGACCCGTCACCTGGGCCATGTCCGCGGACTGTGGGCCGCGCCCTGAGGGATCCGCCGACGCGAGCGTGAAGTGGCCGAACTTTTACGCAAGCAGCTTGCATTTCTTGCGCTATTCTTGCGCGCATGACGCGACGACTTGCTCAGGTGGCGAAGAAGGTCGGGGTCAGCGAGGCCACGGTCAGCCGGGTGCTCAACGGCAAGCCCGGAGTCTCCGACTCCACCAGGCAGGCGGTGCTCTCCGCCCTCGACGTCCTCGGCTATGAGCGGCCGACCCAGTTGCGCGGTGAACGCGCGCGGCTCGTCGGTCTCGTGCTGCCCGAGCTGCAGAACCCGATCTTTCCGGCCTTCGCCGAAGTGATCGGCGGGGCGCTCGCCCAGCTCGGCCTCACTCCGGTCCTGTGCACCCAGACCAAGGGCGGCGTCTCCGAGGCCGACTATGTCGAGCTGCTGCTCCAGCAGCAGGTCTCGGGCGTGGTCTTCGCCGGCGGTCTGTACGCGCAGGCCGACGCGCCGCACGACCACTACCGTCAGCTGGCGGACCGCAACATTCCGGTGGTGCTGGTCAACGCGGCCATCGAGCACCTCGGCTTCCCGTGTGTCTCCTGCGACGACGCGGTCGCCGTCGAGCAGGCCTGGCGTCATCTCGACTCGCTCGGCCACGAGCGGATCGGGCTCGTCCTCGGCCCCGGCGACCACATGCCCTCGGGCCGCAAGCTCGCGGCGGCCCGCGCCCTCTCGCCCGGGCTCCCCGACGAGCATGTCGCACGAGCGATGTTCTCGCTCGAGGGCGGTCAGGCCGCGGCCACCCGGCTGCTCGACCGGGGGGTCACCGGCATCATCTGTGCCAGCGACCCGCTCGCGCTCGGCGCCGTACGGGCCGCCCGCCGCAAGGGGCTCAGCGTCCCCGGCGAGATCTCCGTCGTCGGGTACGACGACTCGGCGTTCATGAACTGCACCGAACCCCCGCTGACCACCGTCCGCCAGCCGATCGAGGCCATGGGGCGTGCCGCGGTGGAGCTGCTGAGCGCGCAGATCGGCGGCAGCAGCGTGACCGCCGAAGAGCTTCTGTTCGAACCGGAGCTGGTGGTGCGCGGGTCGACCGCCCAGGCGCCCCGCGGCTGAAGTGTCCCGCTGAAAGGCCCGGCCGAAAGGCCCGGCTGAAGTGCGCGGTTGAGGCGCGTGGTTGAGGCGGGCGGTTGGCGCGCGACCGAGATCCGCGACCGAGGCCGGCGCCGAGATCCGCGACCGGGGTCGGAGCCGAGGTCGGTGGTCGGGGTCTGCAACCACTTGCCACAGGGACCCCCAGCCGCTGTCAAATAATTACAGATTCTGCGTGACATCTTGCGGACAGATGTCGGCGGTGCTTGAGTGTGCGGCGCCAGAACACGGCGGCACGCCCGCCGTGGGCCTTCCTCGCTCCTGCCCGAAGGGGTCCACCAATGAGAAGTACCGGGTTCCGCCGTACCTTCGTGATGCTCATGGCTTCCTCCGTCGCGCTCACCGCCGCCGCCTGCGGTTCGAGCGGCGACGACGCGGCCAACGGAAAGACCCGCATCACGGTCAACTGCGAGCCACCGAAGAGCGCCAAGGTCGACCGTTCGTTCTTCGACGCCGACATCAAGGCGTTCGAGAAGGCCAACCCGGGCATCGACGTCGTCGCGCACGACGCGTTCCCGTGTCAGGACCCCAAGACCTTCGACGCCAAGCTGGCCGGCGGTCAGATGGAGGACGTGTTCTACACGTACTTCACCGACGCCAAGCACGTCGTCGACGTCAACCAGGCCGCCGACATCACGAGTTACGTCAAGGACCTCAAGAGCTACAGCACCATCCAGCAGCAACTGCGCGACATCTACACCGTGGACGGCAAGATCTACGGCGTCCCCCGCACCGGCTACTCGATGGGTCTCATCTACAACAAGAAGCTCTTCGAGAAGGCCGGACTCGACCCGAACAAGCCCCCGGCCACCTGGGACGAGCTGCGCGCGGACGCCAAGAAGATAGCCGCGCTCGGCAAGGGCACGGTCGGCTACGCCGACTACAGCGCCCAGAACCAGGGTGGTTGGCACTTCACCGCCGAGCTCTACTCGCAGGGCGGGAACGTCGTCGGTGAGGACGGCAAGAAGGCGACCGTCGACACCCCCGAGGGCAAGGCGGTCCTGCAGAACCTGAAGGACATGCGCTGGGGCGACAACTCCATGGGCAGCAAGCAGCTGCTGGTCATCAACGACGTCCAGCAGATGATGGGCTCCGGCAAGCTCGGGATGTACCTCTCCGCGCCCGACAACATCCCGATCCTCGTCAAGGAGAAGGGCGGCAACTACGACGACCTCGCCCTCGCGCCCATGCCCGGCGGCAAGGGCACGCTCATCGGCGGCGACGGCTACATGTTCAACAAGAAGGACACCCCGGAGCAGATCAAGGCCGGGCTCAAGTGGCTCGACCACATGTTCCTGACGCCCGGCGCCGGCTTCCTCGGTGACTACGCCCGAGCCAAGCAGAACAACGCCCCCGTCGGCCTGCCCGAGCCGCGCCTGTTCACCGGCGCCGCCGACGCCAAGGACCAGCAGGTCAAGAAGGCCAACGCCAACGTGCCCGTGGAGAACTACCAGGCCTTCCTCGACGGCAACCAGAGCCTGCAGATGAAGATCGAGCCCCCGCAGGCCCAGCAGATCTACTCCGTCCTCGACGCCGCCGTGTCCGCGGTCCTCACCAAGAAGGACGCCGACATCGACCAGCTCCTCAAGGACGCCTCCGGCAAGATCGACTCCATCCTGGCCCGAGGCTGACACCGTTCATGAAGACCGCATCGAAGCCCCCCGCAGCGCTCCCTCCGGCCGCCGTCGGCGTGCCGGAGGTGCCGCGGTCGGCCGGGCGCCGGACCGGGGGACCGTGGCGCCGGCGCCTGGCCGACCAATCCCGTGCGTACGCCTTCCTGATCGGCGGCCTGCTCTGTTTCGCCCTGTTCTCCTGGTACCCGGCGATCCGCGCGGTCGTGATCGCCTTCCAGAAGTACACGCCGGGCAGCGGCGGCGAGTGGGTCGGCACCGCCAACTTCACCCGGGTCTTCCACGACCCGGAGTTCACCGCGGCCTGGCGCAACACCCTCACCTTCACGCTGCTCGCCCTGCTCATCGGCTTCGCCGTCCCCTTCGTGATGGCACTCGTCCTCAATGAACTGCGGCACGCGAAGGCGTTCTTCAGAGTCGTGGTCTATCTGCCGGTGATGATCCCGCCGGTGGTCAGCGCCCTGCTGTGGAAGTGGTTCTACGATCCCGGAGCGGGCCTCGCCAACGAGACGCTGCGTTTTCTGCACCTGCCGACCTCGAACTGGTCCAACGGCGCCGACACCGCACTCGTCTCGCTGGTCATCGTCGCCACCTGGGCCAACCTGGGCGGCACCGTCCTCATCTACCTCGCCGCGCTCCAGAGCATCCCCGGCGAGCTGTACGAGGCGGCCGAGCTGGACGGCGCGAACATCCTCCAGCGCGTCCGGCACGTGACGATCCCTCAGACACGCTTCATCATCCTCATGCTGATGCTGCTTCAGATCATCGCCACCATGCAGGTGTTCACCGAACCGTTCGTGATCACCGGTGGCGGCCCCGAGGACAAGACCGTCACGGTGCTCTACCTGATCTACAAGTACGCCTTCCTCTACAACGACTTCGGAGGAGCCTGCGCGTTGAGCGTCATGCTGCTCGTCCTGCTCGGCGCCTTCTCCGCGCTGTACCTGCGGCTGACCCGCTCGGAAGGGGATGACGCATGAGCACCCGCACCCTTCTCTCTCCGCTGGCCCTGGCCCGCCCGCGCGGCAGAGCGGTCTACTGGACGGTCTTCAGCGGTGTGGTCGTGCTCTTCGCGCTGGCCTTCCTCTTCCCCGTCTACTGGATGGTGACGGGCGCCATGAAGTCACCGGACGAGGTGACGCGCACCCCGCCCACCCTCGTACCGGACCACTGGCACCTCAGTGGCTACACGGACGCGTGGGACCTGATGGACCTGCCCACCCACCTGTGGAACACCGTCGTCCAGGCGACGGGCGCCTGGCTGCTCCAGCTCGTCTTCTGCACGGCCGCCGCCTACGCCCTGTCCAAGCTGAAGCCGGCCTTCGGCAAGCTGATCCTCGGCGGCATCCTCGCCACCCTGATGGTCCCCGCGCAGGCGCTGGTGGTCCCCAAGTACCTGACCGCCGCCGACCTGCCCGTCCTCCACACCAGCCTGCTCAACTCCCCGCTCGGCATCTGGCTGCCCGCCGTCGCCAACGCCTTCAACCTCTATCTCCTCAAGCGCTTCTTCGACCAGATCCCGCGTGACGTCCTGGAGGCCGCCGAGATCGACGGCGCCGGACGGCTGCGCACCCTGTGGTCGATCGTGCTGCCGATGTCCCGGCCCGTCCTCGGAGTCGTGTCGATCTTCGCCCTGGTCGCCGTCTGGCAGGACTTCCTCTGGCCGCTGATGGTCTTCTCCGACACCGACAAGCAGCCCATCAGCGTGGCTCTCGTCCAGCTGTCGCAGAACATCCAACTGACCGTGCTCATCGCCGCGATGGTGATCGCCAGCATCCCCATGGTCGTGATGTTCCTGCTGTTCCAGCGGCACATCATCGCCGGAATCAGCGCGGGCAGCACCAAGGGCTGACGCCTGTACGCGACCTCCTCGAACGAAAGGCTACGCACCGTGGGACAGCCTCGCCCTGCCCGAAATCAGTCCGCGTGGTGGCGCTCCGCCGTCATCTACCAGGTGTACGTCCGCAGCTTCGCGGACGGCGACGGCGACGGCACCGGTGACCTCGCGGGCGTCCGCGCCAGACTTCCGTACCTCGCCGAACTCGGCGTGGACGCCCTGTGGTTCAACCCCTGGTATCTCTCACCCCTGGCCGACGGCGGCTACGACGTCGCCGACTACCGCGCCATCGACCCGGCCTTCGGCACACTCGCCGAAGCGGAGAAACTCATCGCCGAGGCCCGCGAACTGGGCATCCGCACCCTGGTCGACATCGTGCCGAACCACGTCTCCGACCAGCACCCCTGGTTCCGGGCGGCCCTGGCCGGCGGCCCGGAGCGCGACCTCTTCCACTTCCGCCCCGGACGCGGCGAACACGGCGAACTGCCGCCCAACGACTGGCCGTCCCAGTTCGCGGGCTCCGCCGAACCGGTGTGGACCCGGCTGCCCGACGGCGACTGGTACCTCCACCTCTTCACCCCCGAGCAGCCCGACCTCAACTGGGCGCACCCGGCCGTCCGCCAGGAGCACGAGGAGATCCTGCGCTTCTGGTTCGAACGGGGGGTTGCGGGCGTCCGTATCGATTCGGCCGCACTGCTCGCCAAGGACCCGGACCTGCCCGACTTCGTCGAGGGCCGCGACCCGAACCCGTACGTCGACCGAGACGAGCTCCATGACATCTACCGCTCCTGGCGGGCGGTCGCCGACGCCTACGACGGTATCTTCGTCGGCGAGGTCTGGCTCCCCGACTCCGAGCGCTTCGCACGCTATCTGCGCCCCGACGAACTGCACACCGCCTTCAACTTCTCCTTCCTGTCCTGCCCCTGGGACGCCGGACGGCTGCGCACCTCCATCGACGAGACCCTCGCCGAGCACGCTTCCGTCGGGGCCCCCGCCACCTGGGTGCTGTGCAACCACGACGTGACCCGCACGGTCACCCGCTACGGCCGCACGGACACCGGCTTCGACTTCACCGCAAAGGCCTTCGGCACCCCCACCGACCTGGCTCTCGGCACCCGCCGGGCCCGCGCCGCGGCTCTGCTCTCGCTCGCGCTTCCCGGCTCCGTGTACGTCTACCAGGGTGAGGAACTCGGCCTGCCCGAGGTGGAGTTGCCGCTCGACAGCATCCAGGACCCGATGCACTTCCGCTCCGGCGGCACGGACCCGGGCCGCGACGGCTGCCGGGTCCCGCTGCCCTGGGCCGCCGACGCCCCGTACGCCGGATTCGGCGGTGACCCCTGGCTGCCGCAGCCCGCCGACTGGCCCGCGTACGCCGCCGACCGCCAGGTGGAGGACCCCACCTCGATGCTGAGCCTCTACCGAGCTGCGCTCCGCGCCCGCCGCACCGAACCGGGCTTCGGTGACGGCCCGCTCAACTGGCTGCCCGCACCGGAGGGCGTCCTCGCCTTCGCCCGCACGGACGGTCTGCTCTGCGTCGTCAATCTCGCCGACGGCCCGGTCGAGCTCCCGGTCCACTCCGAACTCCTGCTCGGCAGCGCCCCGTTGGACGCCGACGGTTTCCTCCCGTCGGACACGGCGGTCTGGCTGCGGGCCTGAGAGCGCCGGACCGCACAGCGCTGTCCCCGTACCGTTTCTGAAGACTGAGCGGGAGTGGGTCCTGTTGCCAGGACCCATGCTCAGTCGAACGCCCCGGACGGTGTTGGGCTCCCCCACTGCCTTAAGGGCGTGGGAGGTACCCCCAGGTTGCCCGCGTTCGCTCCGTGTCCGGGCGGCACGGATCGTGTCCGTGGTCCGGGAACGCGGGGGCGGCCCGCGGCCGGAGGCCGCTGATGAACAGCGCCTCACGCCCCGGGGCTTCCGGTCCGGCCTGTACGGTCCGATGCCCGTACCCGTCCCCGCATGAAGGGATCGGCACATGCACAGCACCACACCCAGCGACGCCCGCCCTGCAAGCCCGTCGCTCTAGCGACGGGTGGTCGACCGAGGTGGAGGCGTATCTGTCCTCATGACGGCTCCCCGCGCTTCGCCGCCTGGATCTGCTCGTACACATGGGTCCGCAACTCGGCGAAGCGCGGGGCGACCCGGGTGCGCAACTGGTCCCGCTCCTGGGGAAGATCGACCTTCAGCTGCTCCTGTACGACGGTGGGGGAGGCCGAGAGGATCAGGACCCGCTCGCCCAGATAGACCGCCTCGTCGATGTCATGGGTCACGAACAGGATGGTGATCCCGCGCTGCCGCCACAGCCGGCGCACCAGATCCTCCAGATCGGCCCGGGTCTGCGCGTCGACCGCCGCGAACGGCTCGTCCATGAGCAGGACTTCGGGCTCGTACGCCAAGGCCCGCGCGATGGCGACGCGCTGCTGCATCCCGCCGGACAGCTGCCACGGATAGGCTCCCGCGGCATCGGCCAGGCCGACGGACTCGAGCGCGTCGGCGACCAGCTCCCGCCGCCGTGCCTTGCTCAGATCCTTCTGCTTCAGCGGGAGTTCGACGTTCGCGCCGACCCGCATCCAGGGAAACAGACTGCGCCCGTACTCCTGGAACACGAACGCCATACCGGGAGGCGGGCCGCTCACCCGCCGGCCCCCGACCAGGACCTCGCCGGAAGTCGGCGTGAGCAGGCCGCCCATGCACTTCAGCAGCGTGGTCTTGCCGCAGCCCGACGGGCCGACCAGACAGACGAGTTCGCCCGCGTCCACCGTGAAGGTGAGGTCGCGGACAGCCTCCACCCGGCGCCCCGACCCCTCGTAGACCTTCCGCAGGCCGGATACGACCAAAGACGCGTGCATGGACCGCCCTTTCGCGAGCGTCACGAGGACCGCCGGGAGGAGTCGCGCAGACCGTGGTACCAGCCGAGCACCCGGCGCTCGACGAGCTGGAAGACGACCGAGAGGAGAAAACCGAGCAGGCCGAGGACGAGGATCCCGGTCCACATGTCGGGGATCGCGAAGCCGCGCTGGAACTGCACGATGGTGAAACCGAGTCCGTTACTGGCCGCGAACATCTCGCTGATCACCATCAGGATGATCCCGATGGACAGCGCCTGTCGCAGACCCGCGAAGATCTGCGGGCTCGCCGACGGCAGGACGACCGCGCGCATCCGGGCCGGTCCGGTGATGCCGTACGAACGGGCCGTCTCGGACATCACCGAGTCGACGGCGCGTACGCCCTCGACCGTGTTGAGCAGGATCGGCCAGACGCAGCCGCTCGCGATCACGACGATCTTCATCGTGTCCCCGATACCCGCGAACAGCATGATGACCGGAACGAGGACGGGTGGCGGCACCGCCCGCAGGAACTCCAGGACCGGTTCGCACACCGCCCGCACCTTCCGGTACGAGCCGATGACCGTGCCGAGGGCGACCCCCACGACCGCCGCCGACGCGTAGCCGGCGAGCAGCCGCAGCAGGCTGGGCACCAGGTCGGCGCGGAGCCGCGCGCGGGTCCAGACGTCGGGGAACGTCCTGAGGATCGTGCGCAGCGGCGGCCAGTAGACATTGGTGCTGCCGTCCGACGTGAGCCACCAGAAGGCGATCAGCAGCGCGGGGAGTGCGAAGACGAACAGCACCCGCAGGGGGAGGCTTCCCCACGCGCTGGGCCTCGTGGGTTCGGGCGGGATGTCCGTCACACCGCCACCTCCCCGCGCACCGACTGGTGCCAGGCCAGCGCATGCCGTTCCACCGACCGCGCACCCACGTTGATCAGCAGGCCGAGCAGACCGGTGACCACGATCAGCGCGTACATCTCGGGCACGGCCTGCGAGGTCTGGGCGACCGCGATGCGCGCGCCCAACCCCGGCGCCCCGATGACGAGTTCGGCGGTCACGGTGAGGATGAGGGCGACGGCCGCGGCCAGCCTGACGCCCGTCATGACGTACGGGAGGGCCGTCGGCCACAGCACATGACGGACCCGGGCCCAGGTGCCGAGACCGTACGAGCGCGCCGTCTCCTCCGCCACCGGGTCGACGTCCCGCACGCCGTACATGACCTGGACGAGGACCTGCCAGAAGGACGCGTACACGACGAGGAGGAGCACCGACCGCAGTTCGGTGCCGTAGAGGAGGACGGCGAGCGGGATCAGGGCCACGGAGGGGATGGGACGCAGGAACTCGATCGTCGAGGCGGTCGCCTCGCGGAGATACGGCACGACCGAGATGACCACGCCCGCCACGATGCCCGCGCCGACCGCGATCACCAGCCCCAGCGCCCAGCCCGTGAGGGTGTCACCGAGATCCGTCCAGAAGGTGCCGTCGGTGATCTCGTCGCCGAGCGCCCGCGCGATCCGGCTGGTCGGCGGGAAGTACCGTTCCTTGACGATGCCGAGCCGCGGCACCACCTCGCCGAGGGCGAGGAAGGCCGCGAGCCCGGCGGCGCCCAGTGCGGCGTTCACGGCCCGTCCGGAGGGGCCGCCGCCACGCGGTTGCTTCTGTTTCACGGCAGCAGCTTGTCCAGATCGGGCGCCGTCTTGAAGAGGCCGTCCTGCTCGCCCAGCTTCTCGAGCGTCTCGATCGAGGTCCGGTTCGGCTCGGCCGGCCACTTGGGCAGGGTCACCTTCGCCAGTACGGCTGCCGGGATCTTGGTGTACGTGGTGACGATCTGCCGGACCTCGTCCGGGTGGGCGTCGGCGTAGGCGAGGGACTCCGCCGTGGCCTCCTGGAACTTCTTGACCACGTCGGGGTGCTGCGTCGCGTACTGGTTCGAGGTGAAGTACATGGCGACGGTGAGGTCCTTCGCCACGTCGACCAGGGACGAGGCGATCTCGGTGGCGCCCTGGCTCTTGACCGTGGCGAGCGCGGGCTCGACCACCATCGCGGCGTCGATCTGACCGCTGTCGAGCGCCGCGGGCATCTGGTCGAAGGCGAGCTCGACGAACTTCACCTTGGACGGATCGCCGCCCGCCTTGCGCACCGACTCGCGCACGGCCGTCTCGTTGATGTTCTTCAGCGTGTTGACGGCGACCTTCTTCCCCTCCAGTTCCTTCGCCGAGGTGATGGCGCTGCCCTTCTTGACCGTGATGGCGCCGAAGTCCTTGCCCGCCACGCCCGTCGAGGCGACACCGTTCGCGATGGCCTTCACGGGAACGCCGTTGGACTGGGCGATCATCAGCGAGGTCACATTGGAGAACCCGAACTGGAACTGGCCCGAGACGACCCCCGGCACGATCGCCGCGCCGCCCTGTGCGAGTGTCATCGACAGCTTCAGACCGTGCTTGCTGTAGAAGCCCTTCTTCTGGCCCAGATAGACCGGGGCGACATCGACGATGGGGATGACCCCCAGCTTGACCGTGGTGGTACCGCCGGACGAAGAGTTCTTGTCCGAGGCGCCACCGCCGCCGGACGAACCGCAGGCCGACGCGGCGACCAGGAAGGCTCCGACCGCGATACCGGCGAGCAGACGACGCATGGCTCCTCCTGTGCAGACGAAAGTGTTCCGACAGGTTGTGCGCACACCGCACAATGGTGCTCAGCGCGAAGGTAGAACCCCGTCCGTGCCGGGTCAATGGCCTTGGCTGACAATATTGTTGACAGTTATCGAAGTGCGCTCTCGGTTCGCGCGGAGAGCGCTCCGTGTCCCTCTGGAGGCGACGATGCCTGCAGCAGACCGAGCGCCCCACTTCGTCCGGTCCTTCGAACGCGGACTCGCCGTCATCCGCGTATTCGGCGCCGACCGACCGGAACTGACTCTCAGTGAGGTCGCGCGCTGCTGCGACCTGACCCGAGCGGCGGCCCGCCGCTTCCTGCTGACCCTGGTCGATCTCGGATACGTCCGCACGGACGGCCGGGTCTTCCGGCTCACCCCACGCGTGCTGGAACTCGGCTACGCGTATCTCTCCGGCTTCACCCTCCCGGAGATCGTCCTCCCGCATCTGAAGCAACTCGCCGAACAGGTGGGGGAGTCCAGCTCGCTCTGCGTCCTCGACGGCGACGACGTCGTGTACGTGGCGCGGGTCCCGACCCGGCGCATCATGACGGCGACGATCACCGTCGGCACTCGCTTCCCGGCCCATGTCACCTCCGTGGGCCGGGTGATCCTCGCGCACCTCGCGGACGAGGAGATCGACGCCCGGCTGAAGCGAGCTGATCTGCGGTCCCTGACGGAGCGCACGATCGTCTCGCGGGCCCTCCTGAAGGCGGAACTCGGCCGGGTGCGGCGCCAGGGATACGCCATCGTCGACCAGGAGTTGGAAGAGGGCCTGCGCTCGGTCGCCGCCCCGGTGCGGGACCGGGACGGCGCCGTCGTGGCGGCCGCGAACATCCCCGTGCACGCCAGCCGCAACAGCCTCGAATCCGTCCGCCGCGACCTGCTTCCCCACCTGCTGGAGACGGTCGCGCGGATCGAGCGGGACCTCGCGGTCAAAGATCCAGTACGAGCCGTGTCCCGCGACAGCGGGACACACAGATGAGCATCGTCTCGCCCGCCTCCCGCTCCTCATCGGTGAGCACCGAGTCCCGGTGGTCCGGGGTCCCTTCGAGCACCTCCGTCTCGCAGGTCCCGCAGGTGCCCTCGGTGCAGGAGAAGAGCACCTCGACACCGGCGGCGCGCACCGTGTCGAGGACGGAGACACCAGGGGCGACGGTCACCGTGCGCCCGGACCGCTCCAGGACCACCTCGAACTCCGTCTCCCCGCCCGCCTCCTGGACCTTCGGCCGGAACCGCTCGACATGCAGCAGCCCGGCCGGGCAGCGCTCCTCCACCGCGTCGAGCAACGGCCCGGGGCCGCAGCAGTAGACGAGGGTGCCCTCGGGAACCTCGTCCAGCACGGGGGCGAGGTCCAGCAGCCCGGACTCGTCCTTGGGAGCGAGGGCGACCCGGTCCCCGTACCGCCCCAACTCCTCGGTGAACGCCATGGAATCGCGGGTCCGTCCGCCGTACAGCAGCGTCCATTCGGCGCCCGCCGCCTCGGCCGCGGCGAGCATCGGCAGGATCGGGGTGATGCCGATACCGCCCGCGACGAACCGGTAGCGCGGGCCGGGAGCGAGCGCGAAGTGATTGCGCGGACCCCGGACACGGACCTTGTCGCCCTCGCCCAACTGCTCATGTACGTAAGCCGATCCGCCGCGCCCCTCGCGTTCGCGCAACACCGCGATCCGCCAAGCCCCGCGGTCCGCCGGGTCGCCGCACAGGGAGTACTGCCGTTCCAGCTCCGGCCCGAGTACGACATCGATGTGGGCGCCCGGTTCCCAGGAAGGGAGTTCGGCGCCGAGCGGATGCCGCAGACTGAGGGCGAGCACACCGTCGGCGACGAATTCCCGCCGCTCGACGACGAGTTCGGCTTCGTACAAGTTCATGACCTCTTTCCCCGCGATCCGAGAACGCCCCCGTTCCCCTGCCTGCTCCGGTGCTGCCCCTGGCCGGCGGCCCGTGGCTCGTGTCCCTCGGGATGGGCGAGCATCCACTCCCACATCGCGACCGGGTCCTGGGCGGTGTGTTCGGCACCGCAGTGACAGGTTCCGTGCAGTACGTCGGTGCCCGGGAGCCAGTCGACGCGGTAGATCTCGCCGGTCGGGCCGGTCACCGCACCTTCTCCATCGGCTTGTCGCCCTCCTCGACCAGGCGGGCCAGGATGCGGCGGGCCGCGAGACCGCCGGTGTCGATGTTGATGCTCAGCTCCTGGTAGCCGGTGCGTTCGGAGGCGAGGGTCTTCTGGAGGAGGTTGAGCGCGTCGACGTCCTGCATCACGACGGTGTGGTTGAAGTCCCGCAGGAAGGTGCTGACTTCGTCGTCCGAGCGGGCGAAGTCACGGGAGACCGCCCAGAAGTCGTACACCTTGCCGTCGCCGGACGGCGTGATGGCGTACGTGATCTCGGTGTGGAACGCGTTCGGGTCGCTGCCGTCCGCCTCGGGCAGCACACCGGTCGGCGCGATCCTGCTGTGCAGCAGATAGAGGCAGGGTGCGTGGTACTCGATGTCCTGCCAGCGCGTGATGCGGCCCTCGATACCGGTCGAACGGGCGTAGAACGGCGGGCACTCGGCGTCGTCCATGTGCCGCGAGACGCGCACGATGCCCGCGCCCTCGTCGACCTCGGTGGCGATGGGCGTCTCGGCGACCTCGGGTGTGCCGATGTAGCCGCCGTGCAGATACGTCTCGTGCGAGAGGTCGAGGAGGTTGTCGACGAGGAGTCCGTAGTCCGCGTCGATGGGTTCCATGCCGCTGACCGTCGTCCAGTCCGGCGAGTCCATGTGCGGGGCGCGCGGGACGGCCTCCGGGTCGGCGAGCGCCGGGTCGCCGACCCAGACCCAGACGAACAAGTCCCGCTCGACGACGGGGTAGGAGGCGACCCGTGCGGTGCGCGGTATCCGTTTCTGCCCCGGCACGTACACGCAGGTGCCCGTCGTGTCGTACGTGAACCCGTGGTACCCGCACACGATCCGGTCACCGTCGAGCCGGCTCTCCGAGAGCGGGAAACGCCGGTGCACACAGCGGTCGGACAGGGCGACGGCCGCCCCGTCCTCCTCGCTCCGGTAAAGAACGAGCGGTTCACCGAGAACCGTCCGTCCGAGCAACTCGCGCCCCACTTCGTACGTATAGGCGGCGACGTACCACTGGTTCCTGGCGAAGGAGGTCAAGTGCGGCATGGGGGCTGGCTCCCGTCTCTGATGGTGGTGGCATCGTTCGGGCAGACATCGCTGGGCCGCAATACGACTTCCGTCTCACGGAAGATGTGCAATGAAATGCCACGTCAGCGGGCTGGTGTGTGAGTGCCCTCCCCGGTGGCGGTTGCGATGCTCGTCCACTGGGTCGCCGCGCCGACCTCGATCTCCCCTGGCTATTTGAGCCACGTTTTCGCTCGCAAGTTATGCATGTATGACTGTTTTCGGAGTTCTGTGGCGAATCTGATGCCGGATCCTGGTGGTACAGGAGCAGAAGTTGCATCGCCGCAGATCAAGTATGTTCGTTGGTGCGTGTACCGGCTTCGGGGTCGAATCCGGGTCGAATCTGCCTTTCTTTCGGCTCTTCAGTGTGTTGTCGCAGGTCGGGCAGGTGGCGCGAAGGCTTGGGGCAGGAATCGCGAGGAGATTGCCGGCCTGAAGGACGGCCGGCTGGACCTGGCGGGCGGGATCAGTCTGGGCGTGGTGTGGTCGCGGGACCTACCCGAGCCGCCTCGTCCCCACCGCCACCCCGCACTCCAGGGATTGATCTAGATGCGGCCAGCGCAGGTGAAATCGACCTCTCAGCAACAGCGCACCGGCCGTCATCTCGAAACCGTTCTCGGCACCCTGTCCCAAGCCTTCCCGGGCGCTGGTGGCCAGCAGCGCCCGGGAAGGCTGACCAGTGGCGCGGTCGACAACAGCAGCGTTTGCACGCGTCCTTCGGCCAGCGCGTCGGACACCGCGGGAATCGATTCGATTCCCGTCTCCTGCCCACTCGCAGCGATGTACTGCTCGAAGGCGCGGACGCGGGCGCGGGCCGAGGCCGCGGCCCGCGCCCGCGTGCGCCGGCCAGTGGAACCACGCAGTGCGGCCGCTACGTCGTCGGGAGGCATCGGCGTTCCCGGCAGGCGAAGAGGGTGCGGGATCTGTCAGCCTGGTCCTACGGCTTCCATCTGTCGGCCGAAGGCCGGCATCAGCGGTGAGAGTGGGTGCGGTGATGGCCGAAGCTCGGACGCGTGCCCGGGTAGTGATCGTGACGAATCCACGCTCGGGCGGCGGAAAGCCTGCTCGTTACGGCCTGGTCCAGCGGGCCGAGGACATGGGGGCTCAGGTCTGGATGACCAGCGCGGAGGAGGACGCGGCGTCGGTTGCGAGGTGCGCCGTCGAGGAGGGGGCACAGGTGCTGGGAGTCGCGGGCGGCGACGGCACTGTATCCGCGGTCGCCGCGGTGGCCGCGGACGCGGGCCGGTCGCTGATGGTGGTCCCGGCGGGTACCCGCAACCATTTCGCCCGGGACCTGGGCCTCGACGTTCGCGATCCGGTGCAGGCGCTGGGCGCCCTGGCCGACGGTGAGCCCGCACGGGTGGACCTGGGGGTGCTCGGCCCGCGCGTCTTCGTCAACAACGTCTCTTTCGGCATGTACGCCGACGCCCTGCTGGAGCCCGGGTACCGGGAGGACAAGACGCGCGCGTTCGCTGCGGTGGCGCCCGATTATCTCAAGGGCAAGCAGTGGGTCGAGGCCTGCGTGGACACCCCGTGGGGGACCGTCGAGTTCCCGCAGATGGTGCTGGTCTCCAACAACCCCTACCACCTGGCCACACCGCGCTGGCTGGGGCGTCGCTTCTCGCTCACCACGGGACTGCTGGGCGGCATCGTCCTCAAGCGTCCGGCACAGACGCCCCCGGACCTCCTCCGGCACCTGCGCAGCGAACTGCGACGCTCCATGTCCGGTCCTGGCCCGGCAAGCGAGGGTGTTGTCGTCTGGTCGGCGTCCAGCGTCACGCTGCGCGGTGACGTGCGGTACCTGGATGCGGGGATCGACGGCGAAGCGGTGACGCTTCCGCTCCCCGTCATATGCGGAATTCGGCCAGGTGCCCTGCGTGTGCTGCTGCCGAGGGACCGGCCGGGAATCCCACCGGAGCCCGCTCCCGGGCGCCCGGGAGCGCTGCGAGCGGGTGGCAACGGTTGAAGGAGCGACCGGAGCCAGGACGCGGTTCTTGGTTCGGAGAACGCCGCGCGGACACGGGCGACGCACGCTTGTGCGTTCGCGGTGACCGGGCTCGCGAACCACCGTCCGGTCGCTGTGCTCGACGGCCGGGGCGGCCGGGCCGGTGCGGTTGAAGTCCTCGCGGTTGGTCGACTGCGTTCATTCCGAGCAGCGACACCACCCGTTTCCAGGTCAACCCTGCCGTGCTGTTCGAAGCGCGTCCGGCCAGGCTGCTGTTCCGCCGGCCCGTCTGTGCCGGCGACCCTCGCCTTCGCCGGGTGAGGTCCCGGGCTTGAGGACCCGGAGGACAGGGCCCTTCGAGGGAGGCGGCCGCTGATGCGGACCGGGTTATGGCTGTCAGCTCGGCGCTGACCGGGCGCGCTGGAAGCATACGAAGCGGCGGTGGTCAGAGAGAAGCTGATCGAGTTCCGCCGGCTCATCACCAGCACCGGCTGCAGCCGCTCCGTCACTCCTCCTCTCGGGCTCGTGCGGGATGGCTTTCCACGCCGGCGATCGCGGCGTCCAGCGCACAGCTGTACATCGTGTCGATCACGTCCTTCGAGGGTGCGGGCGCATCTTCCCCGTCGGGACCGGCCGGTGTCGGAGGGAGGGTGGTCCACCGCTGCAGTGCTCCGGTCAGCTCGTTGGCCAGCAGTCCCGTGAAGACCGCGCACAGGGTGGCAGCGACCCGGGGGATCTCCGAGGCGGGCAGTTTCGCGGCGGCGAGTGTGCCGGTGAGTCCTTGCCAGAACGGGTCGTCCGGCTGGATGAAGTCGGCACGCCCGAAGGAGTACCCCATCAGTTCGGGGTGACGGAGGGCCAGTTGGCGGAAGTCAAGGGCGAGTTGGCGCAGGCGGTCCTGCCAGGGAGCGTTCTCCCGCTCCGGCGTGCGGAACCGCGAGCCGACGCGCTCGGTCACGCCGCGCAGCACGGCGTCCTTGTTCGGCACGTGGTGGTACAGCGACATCGGGTTCGCGTCCAGCGCGGTCGCGAGTTTGCGCATGGTCAGTGCCTCGACCCCGTCGGCGTCGATGAGCTGCAGCGCCATGGAGTAGATGCCGTCCTCGGTGAGCGGTACGTCCCTCTTCCTCGTCCCCCGGGGGGCCTTCCTTGGAGTTTCCATACGCCGTATGGTACCACTGAAGGCAGTTCCATACGGCGTATGGAAATCGGGGTCGGGCTGCCCATCTGCGGCTTCCCCTTCGTTGTACAGCGCCCTTGCCCTCGCCTCTCTCCGCACAAAGGAGCAAGTTCATGACCACGCAGCCCGTGACCGACCTGCGCCCCATCCGGTCCCCGCGCGGGATCCCCCTCCTCGGCCACACGCCGCAGATCCCCCACACCAATCCGGTCGCGTACTTCGGCGAGCTGTCCAAGCAGTTCCCCGAGGGCATCTACGGCATGGACATCGCCGGCATCGAGCAGGTCTTCGTCTACGACCCTGACCTGGTGGCCGAGATATGCGACGAGACGCGGTTCTACAAGCAGATCGAGAAGACACCGCTGAACCATGTCCGGGACTTCGCGGGTGCGGGCCTGTTCACGGCACACCAGCACGAAGAGGAATGGGGCATGGCGCACCGGATCCTCATGCCGGCCTTCAGCCAGCGGGCCATGAAGAACTACTACGGACAGATGCTGGAGATTGCCCAGAACCTGGCGGGCAAGTGGGAGCGTGAGGAGGGCCAGCCGGTCAACATCACCGACGACTACACCCGGCTGACCCTGGACACCATCGCTGTGTCGGGGTTCGGCTACCGGTTCGACTCCTTCGCCGAGGAGGAGCTGCACCCCTTCCTCCAGGCGCTGCTGGGGGCGCTCGTGGAGTCGCTGCGGCGCTCGCAGGAGCTGCCGATGATGACCAAGCTCCGCAGGGCGGACGACAAGAAGTACCGCGAGAACATCCAGGTGATGCGCGAGCTGGTCGAGAGTGTGATCAAGGAGCGCCGTAAGGGGGAGAGCAGCGGTGAGGACGACCTGCTGGGTCTGATGCTGCAGGCGACCGACCCGGAGACCGGCAAGCTGCTGGACGACGACAACGTCCGGGACCAGGTGCTGACGTTCCTGATCGCCGGTCACGAGACCACCAGTGGTCTGCTGTCGTTCGCCACGTACTCGTTGATGCGCAATCCGCACGTGCTGGCCCAGGCCTACGCCGAGGTGGACCGGCTGCTGCCCGGCGACACGGTCCCGGACTACGACACGATCATGAAGCTGGACGTGATCCCGCGGATCCTGGAAGAGACCCTGCGCTTGTGGGCTCCCATCCCGGCCTTCGGCAAGGCCCCGATTGAGGACACCGTCATCGGCGGCTGCTACGAGCTGAAGAAGGGGACGCGGGTCAACATCCTCGAGGGCCCGCTGCACACCCACCCCAAGGCGTGGGGCCGGCCGGAGGAGTTCGACATCGACCGGTGGCTGCCGGAGAACCGCGCCCAGCAGCACCCGCACGCCTACAAGCCGTTCGGCAACGGCGTGCGTGCCTGTATCGGCCGACAGTTCGCCCTCACCGAGGCCCGGCTGGCCCTCGCTCTGGTGCTGCAGAAGTTCAAGTTCGCCGACCCGAACGACTACACGATGGACGTGCGGGAAGCGCTCACGCGCAAGCCCGGCGACTTCGAGCTGGTCGTCCGTACCCGCCAGGAACACGAGCGGACCGTCTTCGGTGCCTTGGACCTGCAGAGCGATGACGAGCGGCAGCAGGCCGCGGTCAGCGGCGTCGGGGTGAACCTGACCGTCGCCTACGGCTCCAGCCTGGGCTCGTGCGAGGACCTGGCGCGCACCATCGCCGACCGCGGTGAGCGCTCTGGGTTCGGCACCACGCTGACGAGCCTGGACGAACTGGGCGGCAACCTGCCCACCGAGGGCCTGCTCGTCGTCGTCGCCGCCAGCTACAACGGCAAGGCCCCCGACAACGCCCAGGGTTTCGACGACCTGATCGCCGCCGGACTGCCCGAAGGCTCACTGTCCGACGTGCGGTTCGCGCTGCTGGGCGCCGGCAACACCCAGTGGGTCGCGACCTACCAGGCCTTCCCCAAGCGGATCGAGGAAAGCCTGCTGGCCGCCGGCGCCACCCCCGTCATCGAGCGCGGCATCGCCGATGCGGCCGGTGACTTCGACGGCATGGCCACCCGCTGGACGGACACCCTGTGGGCCACCCTGGCCGAGGAGTACGCCGCCGACACCTCCGACGACGGCGCGCCGCGCTACGAGGTGCACCTGCTCACCGAGGCGGACGTACGCCCAGCGATCGTCTCCGAGCAGGCATACCCCCTCACCGTGGTCGCCAACGAGGAACTCGTCAGCGACGCGACCGGGCTGTGGGACTTCAGCATCGAACCTCCGCGCCCGTCCGCGAAGTCCATCACCATCGAGCTGCCGAAGGGCGTCACCTACGACACCGGAAACCACCTGGCCGTCTTCGCCAAGAACGAGCCCGCGCTGGTCGACCGCGCCCTCGCGCGGCTCGGCGTCGACCGCGACCAGGTGCTCCGGCTCGACCAGCCCGCGGGCGGTCGGAGCCACCTGCCGGTGGGCACGCCCGTCACCGCCGGCCTGCTGCTCACCGAGTTCCTGGAACTGCAGGACCTGGCCACCCGCTCCCAGATACAGACCCTGGCCGAGCACACCCAGTGCCCTTGGACCAGGCCTCAGCTGGAGGCGTACACGGCCGACACCGAAGAGGCCCAGCAGCTCTACCAGAAGGAGATCCTGGGCAAGCGGGTTTCGGTGCTGGGCCTTCTGGAGCGCTTCCCCGCCGTCGAACTGCCGCTGGCCGTCTTCCTGGACCTCATGGGCCCGATCCGCCCTCGCTTCTACTCCATCTCCTCCTCCCCGCTGGCCGACCCGCGCCAGGTGCGCCTGACCGTCGGCCTCCTCGAAGGACCCGCCCTGTCCGGCGACGGCCAGTACCGCGGCACCTGCTCCTCCTACCTCGCACGCCTTGAGCCCGGCGATGTCGTCTACGGCTACGTGCGCGTCCCCTCCCCGACCTTCGCCCCGCCGGCCGACCCGGCCACGCCGCTGATCCTCATCGGCCCCGGCACCGGCATCGCGCCGCTGCGAGGCTTCCTGGAGGAGCGAGCCCGGCAGTACGAGAACGGCACGAAGGTGGGCCTGTCCGAGGTCTTCGTCGGCTGCCGCCACCCGGAGCACGACTACTTCTACCGCGACGAGATGGAGACGTGGGAGCTGTCCGGCATCGCCCAGGTCCACACCGCCTTCTCCGCGGTGACCGGCCACCGCGCCCGGTTCGTCCAGGACGCCCTAACCGCCGCCTCCGACAGTGTCTGGCAGGCACTCCAGGACGGCGCGTACGTCTACGTCTGCGGTGACGGCCGCCGTATGGCACCCGCGGTGCGTGAAGCCCTCGCCGCCATCCACCGCCGCCACACCGGCAGTGACGACGCGACCGCCCAGCAGTGGCTCGCCCAGTTGGAAGCCGACGAGCGCTACCAGCAGGACGTCTTCGCCTGACCCCTCTACGCCGGGAGGCGTGCGGCACCCTCCCTGGCCCCACGCCTCCCGGTCTCTCCAAGCCCCCGGTCTCCCCACGCCCACCAGGCAACACCCGGCACCCATCGGCGCGAACCGCCGGACAGTGCCGCTCACAGAAAGCAGATCCTCATGGACACCATGCTCGCCGGACGCTTCCACCTGGACAGCAAGAAGTTCGTCGTGGAAGAAGTCCCCGTCCCCGTACCCGGCCCGGGCGAGGTCCTCGTCGAGGTCAAGGCCGCCGGCGTCTGCCTCTCGGACGTCCACCTGATCGACGGCTCTCTCGTCCCGCTGTTCGCCACCTCCGACACGGTCACCGTCGGCCACGAGGTCTCCGGTGTGATCCACACCCTTGGCCCCGACCTCAAGCGGGGCCTGACCGCCGGCACCCGCGTCACCCTGGAGGCCGGCAAGACCTGCGGCCAGTGCGCCGGCTGCGTGCGCCGCCGCCCCTGCACCCAGATGCTCACCGCCGGCATCGACTACGACGGCGGCTGGGCCCAGTACACCGTTGCCCGCGAGGACACCCTCATCCCCATCCCCGACAGCCTCCCCTTCGACCAGGCCGCGATCATCCCCGACGCGGTCTCCACCCCCTACGCCGCCGTCGTCGCCACCGCCGGCGTACGCCCCGCCCAGGCGGTCGGCGTCTGGGGCGTGGGCGGAGTGGGCGCCCACAACGTGCTCCTCGCCCGCCTGGTCGGCGCCGCGCCGGTCATCGCCGTCGACCCACTGCCGAGCGCCCGGGAGCGCGCCCTGGCCTTCGGCGCGGATGTCGCCCTCGACCCGAGCGCCCCCGACTTCGCCGACCAGGTCCGCGCGGCCACCGGCGGACGGGGTCTGGACTTCGCCTTCGACTGCGCCGGCGTGCCTGCCGTCCGCGAGCAGGCCGCGTCCGCGCTCGGTCTGGGCGGCGCCCTGATCCTGGTGGGCATCACGCCGAAGCCGCTCACCATCACCGAGGGCCTGACCTTCAACTACCTGGGCAAGCAGGTGCGCGGACACTACGGCGGCACCCCGGAGTCCGTCACCGAGCTGGTGCGGCTGGCCGCGGGCGGCCGTCTCGACCTGGCTCCCTCCATTACGGACCACATTCCGCTGGCCGACGCCGCCGACGCGGTCAACCGGCTGGAGAACAAGATCGGCGACCCGATCCGTCTCATCCTCGTCCCCTGACATCGGAACAGAACGTTCCGCCAAGCCACCTCGGGCAGGGGTGAGTGGGCGCCGGTGCTTGAGGGAGCACCGGCGCCCACGGCTTACCCGGGGTCAGGTGAGGTCGGGCAGGGGGCGCCGGGTGACCTCGTGGGCATCGTCCGCGGGGACGCCGAGCATGCGCAGGACCATCTCGGCCAGGTCGGAGGCGGCCACGTCGCCGTCGAGGTCGGGGCGGGCCAGTCGCAGTGCGACAAGGGACATCAGGGTCCCGCCCACGGCGGACAGGGCGGTGGTCGCGCTGGTGCAGGTGAAGCGGCCCGAGGCGATGCCGATCTCCAGGTCGCGCAGCGCTCGTGGGGCGAGGCCCCGGTCGGAGTGAATGTGGGCCAGACCGCGATCGCGCAGGATCCGCAGGAGTTCCGGGTGGGAGTCGGCCATCCGGGCGGTCAGCCGGAAGCCCGCCGCGACTAGCTCGGCCGGGTCCTCGATCCCTCGTACCCGCTCGTCGATGACCTGCCCGAACTCCTCCAGGGCGTCCGCCACCGCGGCGTCGAACAGCTCCGTCTTCGACTCGAAGTGGTTGTAGAAGGAGCCGAAACCCACGTCCGCGCGCTCGGCGATCGCCTGGATGCTGGCACTGGTGTCCCCGGTCTCCGCGAGGACCTGCCGGGCCGCGCGGACGAGCGCCTGACGGGTCTCGGCGCGGCGCCGCTCGAAGCGGTTCCTGGGCGGGGCTGACGTCGGCATACGGCGAGTCTAGCAACCGTGACGATGAGTCCCCCATGACTGATGGATTTATCAATTCACTGGCCTCGAACTATTGACGACGAGATGCGTCAAAGTTGATGATTTCCTCATTACGGCAGTGTTGCTTGGAGGAAACCATGCCCCCCACCCCCGTTGACAGGGCCGATCCCCAGACGCCCCACCAGGACCTCCACAGCGAGCAGGGCGCCCTGCGTGGCGAGCACCCCGGGCGCGCTCGCAATCCTGTGATCAAGGTGGCCGACCTGGCCTGGCTGGAGTTCGAGAAGCCTGATCTGGACCGGGCCGAGGTGTTCGCGCGTGACTTCGGGTTCGCGATCGCCGCCCGCACCGAGCGGGAGCTGTGGCTGCGCGGCACGTTCTCAGGCTCACCCTGCATGGTCATCCGGCGCGGGCACACGTCCCGTTTCATCGGGCCGGCGTTCCGCGCGGCCGAGCGGAGTGACCTGGACCGGCTGGCCCGCGCCACCGGCAGTGCCGTCCGGGACATCGGCGTACCCGGAGGCGGACAGTCCATCGCCCTGCTCGATCCCTCGGGCTTCCCGGTCCGGGTCGTCCACTGCGCCGAACAGCTGCCCGCACTGCCCGAGCAGCAGCCCCTGCTCCTCAACTCCGGCACGGAGCACCTCCGTACGAACGCCACCCAGCGCCCGCCCCGTGAGCCCTCCCGTATCCAGCGGCTGGGCCACGTGGTCCTGGAGACACGGCTGTTCGCCCGCGCCCTGGACTGGTACCTGGGCACCCTTGGGATGATCGTCAGCGACTTCCTGTTCCTGGACGGGCAGCGCGAGCGCGGGCCGACGATGGCGTTCATCCGCTGTGACCAGGGCGGCCTGGCCGTCGACCACCACACGCTGGCCATGCACCTGGGGCCCGGCAACGGCTACGTCCACTCCGCCTACCAGGTCACCGACCTCGACTCGATCGCCGCCGGTGGCGAGTACCTCGCCGAGCGTGGCTACCAGCGCAGCTGGGGGATCGGCCGGCACATCCAGGGCAGCCAGCTGTTCGACTACTGGCGCGACCCCGACCGCTTCATGCTGGAGCACTTCGCCGACGGCGACCTGTTCTCCTGCGACATCGAGCCCGGCTGGGCGCCGATGTCGGCGAGCGGCCTGGCCCAGTGGGGCCCGCCGGTCACCCGTGACTTCCTGGGCACGAATCCGTCCCCAGCCAAGCTCCGCGAGGTCATGACGGCCCTGCGCGGCGACAACGAACTCGACCCCGCACGCCTGCTGGGCCTGATGAAAGCGATGACCTCATGAGCACCAACGTTCTGCGCACCACTGGGGGCACCTCCCGCTCGAGCGGAGCCGAGAGTGGGGGAGGCTGGTGGGTCGTCCGGGACGAGCGCGCCGTCCGCATCGAGACCAAGGCGGACACCACCGCCGAACTGCTCGCCGACCGCGACGCGGTCCGCGAGGCCGCCGCCTCCGCCGAGAGCGGCACACCCGTCGCCGACCTGGTGGCCCTGCCCCCGGTCACCACCCCGTGCCGGGTGGTCGCCCAGATGGTCAACTACCGCAGCCACGCCCGCGATTCGGGATTCACCGGCGAGATCCCGCCGACTTTCTTCCGCAAGGCGTCCGGCTCGGTCAGCGGCCCGCACGAGGCGATCGTCCGCCCCGCGCACGTGAAGTTCCTCGACTACGAGGTCGAACTCGGCCTCGTCATGGGCGCAACCCTGCCCGTGGGCACCGTCGTCCAGGAGCAGGACCTGCCGCGCTACATCGCCGGACTCGTCCTGACCAACGACGTCAGCGCCCGCGACGTCCAGCTGACCAAGACCCAGTTCTACGAGAGCAAGTCCTACCCGACCTTCACACCGACCGGACCGTATCTGGCCCTGCTGGAGCCCGAGGACTTCGCCCATCTGCTCAACCTGCGCCTGCGGCTGTCGGTCAACGGCGAACCGCGCCAGGACCGCACGCTCGCCGACATGATCGTACGGCCCGCGCAGGCACTCACCCTGCTCGCCCGCTTCCAGACCCTGGATCCGGGCGACCTGCTGCTGACCGGCACCCCCGGCGGCACGGCCCTGAAGGCCCCGCCCAAGCCGGTCGAGAAGATCGGCGCACTGCTGCCGCCCGCACTGAAGTGGAAGGCGTTCTTCAACAGCCAGGCTAAAAACCCCCATTACCTGCGCGACGGCGACCTCATCACCGCCACGATCGCCACGCCTGACGGGCGGATCAACCTCGGCGAGCAGCAGACTCCTGTGACGGACGCGTCATGAACGCCGCATCCCGGATACCGGTGGTCATCATCGGTGCGGGACCTGTGGGCGTCACGGCCGCCCTCCTGCTCGCCCGCCACGGAGTGCGCAGCATCGTCCTGGAACGCCACCGGGACGTCTACCCCCTGCCGCGCGCCGTCGCCATGGACGACGAGATCCGCCGGATCCTGCAGAGTGTCGGCGTCCACGAGGAGTTCGCCGCCCTCGCGCGCCCGGCGCGCGGGCTGCGGCTGCTCGATGCCCGCCACCGCTTGATCGCCGAGTTCCCGCGCTCCCCGCACGGGCACCACGGCTTTCCGCAGACCAGCATGTTCGACCAGCCCGAGCTGGAACGCCTGCTCCGCGAGGCCCTGGCGCGCCGCCCGGAGTGCGAGCTGCGGGGCGGCGTGGAGGTCGTGTCCGTCACCCAGGACACCGACGGAGCACACGGCTCGACGGGTCCGGCCCGGGTCGCCTTCCGCCGCGACGGCAGCGACGAGGTGGAGCACGTGTGGGCCGATGCCGTCCTGGGCTGCGACGGCGCGGGCAGTCTCACCCGCGACGCCATCGGTGCCGTATGGGAGGACCTGCACTTCGAGGAGAGCTGGCGAGTCATCGACGTGCGCACCAGTCGCCTGGTGCGCACCTGGGAAGGCGCAGAGCAGATCTGCTGCCCCACCCGGCCGGCCACCTTCATGCGTGTGGGCGAGGACCGCTACCGCTGGGAGTTCCGGCTGGCCGACGACGAGCCTCTGGACGGCCCGGAGGGGCTGGACCGCCTGCGCGAGCTGGTCGCCCCCTGGGTGGACCTGCCGCGGGATGCCCCGCCTGGCGACGACTTCGAGGTGGTCCGGCAGGCGCAGTACACCTTCCGGGCCCGCCTGGCCGACCGGTGGCGCCGGGGCCGTGTCTTCCTGCTGGGCGACGCGGCGCACCTCACCCCGCCCTTCATCGGGCAGGGTCTGTGCGCGGGACTGCGCGACGCCCACAACCTCACCTGGAAACTGGCCCGCGTTCTCCAACAGGGCGCGGACGACGCACTGCTGGACACCTACGAGCGCGAACGCAAGCCGCACGCCCGCCACCTGATCCGCGTCGCGGTCGCCGTCGGCTGGGCCATGACCGGCGGACAGGACCGCGGCGCGGCGATCCGCCGGGCCGTCGTGGGCACGGCCTGCCGTATCCCCGGCGTGACAGCGGCGGTGGGCCGCGATCTCAGCCCTGCCCTGGCCGCCGGTCCACTGGTACGGCGCCGCCCCCGGCTGGTCGGCCGCGTGCTGGCCGGCACCTTGTGCCCGCAGCCGTGGGTGATCGTCGACGGCAGGCGAGTGCGCCTGGACGAGGTCCTCGGGGATTCCTTCGCCGTCTTGACCACCGTGCCGCCCACTCCGCAGGTGACGGCCGTGGCCACGGCATTCGGCGCACCCACGATCCGCGTGGACGACCTGGGCGACGACGGCACCCTCGCCGCCTGGCTGGCACGCGGCCGGGCGGATGCCGTCCTGCTGCGTCCCGATCGCGTCGTGCTGGACACGGTCCCCGCCGGCACCGGCGACTTCACCGACACCGCCGCCTGGGCGCCGCTGCTGCACACGGCCCGCCGCCCCGCCGAGGGCCGGCCGGCCCCCCTGCCGAGGAGCACCACACGATGAGCACCCCGCACGCCACGCCGTATCCGGAACCCTTCCTCACTCCCGACCCGCAGGCGGCCGCAGGCAGCCGCATCGCGGACTTCGCCCGATGGGCAGCCCGGCACCAAGGCGCCGAAGGCCTCCAGGACCCCACCGACTACCAGGCCCTGCACCGCTGGTCGGTCACCGACCTGGAGGGTTTCTGGGCTGCGGTGTGGGAGTACTTCGCCATCGACGCGGCGACGCCGTACGAGCGTGTACTGGCTGAGGAGACCATGCCGGGCGCCCGCTGGTTCCCCGGCGCCACCCTGAACTACGCCCACCACGCACTGCGCAACCTTCAGCCGGACGCTCCCGCGATCACAGCGCTGGACGAGACCGGCTCCGGCTACGAGATCACGGGCCGGCAGCTGCGCGCCCAGGTCGCCTCCGTCGCCGCCACCCTGCGCGACCTGGGTGTCGAACAGGGCGACCGGGTGGTGGGTTACCTGCCCAACACCCCCCACGCCGTCATCGCCCTCCTCGCCACCGCCGGCCTGGGCGCGGTGTGGTCGGTGTGCGGCCAGGACTACGCACCCAAGGCCGCCGCCGACCGCTTCGCCCAGCTCGAACCCACGGTCCTCATCACCGCGGACGGCTACCTCTTCAACGGCACCAGGCACGACCGCCGTGCCGCCTCGCTCGAACTGGCCGACGCGCTGCCGACGCTGAAGGCCACGATTCTCGTGGACCACCTGGGCCTCGCCCAGCCCGAGACCCGGCACCCGGGGCTGACGGTTCCCTGGGAGGACGCCGCCGCCCGCACCGAGTACCTCACCTTCGCCCCGGTGCCGTTCGACCACCCGCTGTGGGTCGTGTTCTCCTCCGGCACCACTGGCCTGCCCAAGGGCATCGTCCACGGCCACGGCGGCGTCCTGCTCGAACACCTCAAGATCCTCGGCCTGCACACCGATCTGGGCCTCGGGGACCGCCTGCTGTGGTACACCACCACCCACTGGATGATGTGGAACCTGGTCGTCTCCACCCTGCTGACCGGCGCCACCACCTGCACCTACGACGGCAGCCCGGCACCGCAGGCGCGTCCGGACGTCCTGTGGGAGCTGGCGGCCCGCCACAAGGTCACCGTCTTCGGCACCAGTCCCCAGTACCTGCTGGCCATGTCCAAGCTGGGCATCGAACCCTCCGCCCACGACCTGTCGGCCATCCGCGTCATCGGCTCCACCGGATCGGCTCTGCCCGCCTCCGCCTACCCCTGGGTCCGCGACCACGTGGGCGCCGGCGTACAGCCGGCCTCCACCAGTGGCGGCACGGACATCGTCTCCGGCTTCGCCGGCTCCGCACCCACGACCCCCGTCTGGGCGGGCGAGCTGTCCGCCCCCAACCTGGGCGTGGCGCTCGCCGCCTACGACGCCCACGGCACCCCGATCCTCGACCGGGTCGGCGAACTGGTCGTCACCCGGCCCATGCCGTCCATGCCGCTGCACTTCTGGAACGACCCCGACGGCAGCCGCTACCGCGACGCCTACTTCGGCGCCTACCCCGGCGTGTGGCGGCACGGCGACTGGATCACCCTCACCTCCCACGGCTCGGTGATCGTCCACGGCCGCTCCGACGCCACCCTCAACCGCAACGGCGTGCGCCTGGGCAGCGCCGACATCCACGAGATCGTCGAACGCTTTCCCGAGATCACCGAGGCCCTCGTCATCGGCGCGGAGGAGCCGGACGGCGGCTACTGGATGCCCCTGTTCGTCGTCCCCGCGCCCGGCGTCACCCTGGACGACGCCCTGCGCGACCGGATCCGCGACGCGATCCGCGCCGGCGCCTCACCCCGCCACGTCCCCGACGAGATCCTCTCCGTGCCGGCCATCCCGCACACGAGGACCGGCAAGAAACTCGAAGTTCCGGTCAAGCGCCTGCTCCAAGGCGTCCCTGCCGAGCAGATCCTCACCCCCGCGGCGGTCGACAACCCCGAACTCATCGACTTCTACGCCCAGCTGGGTGCGGAGCGGAGCAAGCGGACAGCACACCGCACATGACCGTCGGCCAGGGGCGGCCAGGCCTGGGTGACAGCACCGGGATGTGCGCCCCGCCCGGCTCCGCAAACCCCGTCCCGCCGACTGGTACCGGGCGCAGAGCCCGCCCCAACACCACACCATCCGCACACCGAAGCAAGAGAGAAACCGTGACCATAACCGACCGCGAACCGCAGGCCCTCGATGTCCTGGACGACGCCGGGCGAAAGCTGCTGTTCACAGAGGCCCGCACCGCGAACACCTTCGCCGCAACGGCCGTCACCGACGGCGAACTCGCCATGATCTGGGAACTCGCCCGCTGGTCGCCGAGCGCCGCCAACAGCCAGCCTCTGCGTGTGCTCTTCGTGCGCACCCGCGAGGGCAAGGAGCGCCTGGTCCGGCACCTGGACGAGGGCAACAGAGCCAAGACGCTCAGTGCGCCGGCCGTGGCGGTCCTGGCGTACGACACCGACTTCCACGAGCAGATGCCGACAGTCTTTCCGGCCCGCGGCGACATGCTGCGAGCGGCGTTCGCCGACCAGACCGAGAAGCGCGAGAACATCGCTGCCTACAACTCGGCACTGCAGACCGGGGTCTTCCTGCTCGCGGTGCGCGCGGCGGGGCTCGCGGCCGGTCCCATGGCGGGCTTCGACGAGGCCAGCTTGAACAAGGAGTTCTTCGCCGGGACCAGCTGGCGTTCCCATCTGGTGGTCAACATCGGTCACCCCGGTGCCGACCCATGGTTCCCGCGGCTGCCCCGCGTGCCTGTCGAGGGCGCCGTCGCCTGGGCCTGACGGCATTGCTGGCGCATGGTCGCGCGGGACGCGGTCACCTCTTCAGATGGTCAATGGTCCCGCCGATACGGGCCACATGACAGGCGATGGCCGCGGTGATCCGGTGCCCGTGCTCGGCCGTGCCCTGGTGATCGGTGCGCAGCGCCGCGGTCCGCCTGTCGGAGGCGAGCCTGCTGCAACTACCGGCGGTGTAGCGGCCGGTGAGGTCTCCGAGGAGGACGAGATCGGCTGCCGCCGAGGGCAGGTGTGAGAGGCCCGATGGGTCGGACGGGTGAGAGTGCCGCTGCTGGAGGTTCGTCTGATAGGCGCTGTGTGGCACGGTGGAGTCGTCTCGCAAAGACGTGGACGCCACCCAGGCCAGCTGAAACCACGGGCCGTTCGGTGATCAAGTGGATCTTCGATTCGTACTTGCCGCGATCCCCAGGATTCGGACCCGTCAGGTTCCCCTTTTCAGGGCCCGCACGTTCACCGGGTCGATCGCGCGGCGAGACCAGTCCAGTTCCCCGCGGGAGCCAAGTTCGTCGAGGACCGGCGATCCGACCCGACGACCTTCAGGTCAAACTCACGTCCGACAGCGGGACTCTCGGCCGCTCCGGTGCCGCCATGTCCCGGACGCTGCCGAGCAGGCCGGGGAGCACTGTCGCACAGCCAGTCGGTGCGAGCTCTCGATGCGAGGGCCTGCCGCCGATGCCCGCGGGGCATCGTGCAGTCGCGTTTCGGGCTCGTACGAACAGGCGGTCCCAGCGGACGGTGCTGAAGAAGCAACATGCCTCATACGGGAGCGTGGTGTGCTGGTCCTGACAGTGGGGGGACGGTCCCGGGTCTTCAGCGCAGAACGCCCGTGGCGGGCTCTTGCGGATCCGGCGGTGTTCCCCACCGTGCAGGTGGGGAACACCGCCGGATCCATTTTCTGGGATGG
>NZ_JAODTZ010000044.1 GCF_025399795.1 Streptomyces rhizosphaerihabitans
GCCGCCGCCGCGCAGCCGAAGGCCGCCGCGGCCACCGAGGCGCCCGAGGGCCCCGAGTACGTGACCCTGCGCGGTCCCGCCGGTGCCGTCGCGAAGAACATGAACGCCTCGCTGGAGCTGCCCACGGCCACGTCCGTGCGCGCGGTCCCGGTGAAGCTGCTCTTCGACAACCGCATCGTCATCAACAACCACCTGAAGCGCGCCCGGGGCGGGAAGATCTCCTTCACCCACCTCATCGGGTACGCGATGGTGCAGGCCATCAAGGCCATGCCGTCGATGAACTGGCACTACGCGGAGAAGGACGGGAAGCCCACCCTCGTCAAGCCGCCGCACGTCAACTTCGGCCTCGCCATCGACCTGGTGAAGCCCAACGGTGACCGCCAGCTGGTCGTCGCGGGCATCAAGAAGGCCGAGACGCTGAACTTCTTCGAGTTCTGGCAGGCCTACGAGGACATCGTCCGCCGCGCCCGTGACGGCAAGCTGACGATGGACGACTTCACCGGTGTCACGGTCTCCCTGACCAACCCCGGCGGCCTCGGCACCGTCCACTCGGTCCCGCGTCTGATGCCCGGACAGTCGGTCATCATGGGCGTCGGCTCGATGGACTACCCGGCGGAGTTCCAGGGCACCTCCCAGGACACCCTGAACAAGCTCGGCATCGCCAAGGTCATGACGCTCACGTCGACCTACGACCACCGGGTCATCCAGGGCGCGGCCTCCGGCGAGTTCCTGCGCGTCGTGGCGAACTCCCTGCTCGGCGAGACCGGCTTCTACGACGAGGTCTTCGAGTCGCTGCGGATTCCCTACGAGCCGGTCCGCTGGCTCAAGGACATCGACGCCTCGCACGACGACGACGTCACGAAGGCCGCCCGCGTCTTCGAGCTGATCCACTCCTACCGGGTCCGCGGCCACGTCATGGCCGACACCGATCCGCTGGAGTACCGCCAGCGCAAGCACCCCGACCTGGACATCACCGAGCACGGCCTCACCCTGTGGGACCTGGAGCGCGAGTTCGCCGTCGGCGGCTTCGCGGGCAAGTCCCTGATGAAGCTGCGCGACATCCTCGGTGTGCTGCGCGACTCGTACTGCCGCACCACCGGCATCGAGTTCATGCACATCCAGGACCCGAAGCAGCGCAAGTGGATCCAGGACCGCATCGAGCGCCCGCACACCAAGCCGGAGCGCGAGGAGCAGCTGCGCATCCTGCGCCGCCTGAACGCGGCGGAGGCCTTCGAGACCTTCCTGCAGACGAAGTACGTCGGCCAGAAGCGCTTCTCCCTGGAGGGCGGCGAGTCCGTCATCCCGCTCCTCGACGCCGTCATCGACAGCGCCGCGGAGTCCCGTCTGGACGAGGTCGTCATCGGCATGGCCCACCGCGGCCGGCTGAACGTCCTCGCGAACATCGTCGGCAAGTCGTACGCGCAGATCTTCCGCGAGTTCGAGGGCAACCTCGACCCGAAGTCGATGCACGGCTCCGGCGACGTGAAGTACCACCTGGGCGCCCAGGGCACCTTCACCGGCCTGGACGGCGAGCAGATCAAGGTCGCGCTGGCCGCGAACCCGTCCCACCTGGAGACGGTCGACCCGATCATCGAGGGCATCGTCCGCGCCCGCCAGGACATCATCAACAAGGGCGGCACGGACTTCACGGTCCTGCCGGTCGCCCTGCACGGTGACGCGGCCTTCGCGGGCCAGGGTGTGGTCGCCGAGACGCTCAACATGTCGCAGCTGCGCGGCTACCGCACGGGCGGCACGGTCCACATCGTCATCAACAACCAGGTCGGCTTCACCGCCGCCCCGGAGTCGTCGCGCTCCTCCATGTACGCCACCGACGTGGCCCGCATGATCGAGGCGCCGATCTTCCACGTGAACGGTGACGACCCCGAGGCCGTCGTCCGCGTCGCGCGCCTGGCGTTCGAGTTCCGTCAGGCGTTCAACAAGGACGTCGTGATCGACCTCATCTGCTACCGCCGCCGCGGACACAACGAGTCCGACAACCCGGCGTTCACGCAGCCGCTGATGTACGACCTGATCGACAAGAAGCGCTCGGTGCGCAAGCTCTACACCGAGTCCCTCATCGGTCGCGGCGACATCACCCTCGAAGAGGCCGAGCAGGCTCTGCAGGACTTCCAGGGCCAGCTGGAGAAGGTCTTCACCGAGGTCCGCGAGGCCGTCGCGCAGGCGCCCGAGGCTCATGTCCCGGACGTCCAGGCCGAGTTCCCGGTCGCCGTCTCCACCGCGGTCTCCCAGGAGATCGTGAAGCGGATCGCCGAGTCCCAGGTCAACATCCCGGACAACGTCACCGTGCACCCGCGGCTGCTCCCGCAGCTCCAGCGCCGTGCGGCGATGATCGAGGACGGCACGATCGACTGGGGCATGGGCGAGACCCTCGCCATCGGTTCGCTGCTCCTGGAGGGCACGCCGGTCCGGCTGTCCGGCCAGGACTCGCGCCGCGGCACCTTCGGCCAGCGTCACGCGGTGCTGATCGACCGGGTCACGGGCGAGGACTACACCCCGCTCCAGTACCTCTCGGAGGACCAGGCCCGCCTGAACGTCTACGACTCGCTGCTCTCCGAGTACGCGGTCATGGGCTTCGAGTACGGCTACTCGCTGGCCCGCCCGGACGCGCTGGTCATGTGGGAGGCGCAGTTCGGCGACTTCGTCAACGGCGCGCAGACGATCGTCGACGAGTACATCTCGGCCGCCGAGCAGAAGTGGAACCAGACGTCCGGCGTCACCCTGCTGCTCCCGCACGGCTACGAGGGCCAGGGCCCGGACCACTCCTCGGCCCGGATCGAGCGCTTCCTCCAGCTGTGCGCCCAGAACAACATGACGGTCGCCCAGCCGACGTCCCCGTCGAACTACTTCCACCTCCTGCGGTGGCAGGTGCACAACCCGCACCACAAGCCGCTGGTGGTCTTCACCCCGAAGTCGATGCTGCGCCTCAAGGCCGCGGCCTCGAAGGCGGAGGAGTTCACGTCGGGTCAGTTCCGCCCGGTCATCGGTGACGACTCGGTCGAGGCGGCCGCCGTGCGCAAGGTCGTTTTCTGCGCCGGCAAGCTGTACTACGACCTGGAGGCCGAGCGGAAGAAGCGCGGCTCCACGGACACGGCGATCATCCGTATCGAGCGCCTGTACCCGCTGCCGGGTGCCGAGCTCCAGGCGGAGATCGCCAAGTACCCGAACGCCGAGAAGTACCTGTGGGCCCAGGAGGAGCCGGCGAACCAGGGTGCCTGGCCGTTCATCGCGCTCAACCTGATCGACCACCTGGACCTGGCGGTCGGTGCCGACGTCCCGGGCGCCGAGCGCCTGCGCCGCATCTCGCGTCCGCATTCCTCCTCCCCCGCCGTCGGTTCCGCGAAGCGGCACCAGGCGGAGCAGGAGCAGCTGGTGCGTGAGGTGTTCGAGGCCTAGGCCTCCGGCACGGCAGTACGAAGGGGCCCGGCCCCGAGTCCAGGTGGACTCGGGGCCGGGCCCCTTCGGTGTTCGGGACGGCGCCGGGGCCGACAGCCCCGGCACGCACCTCATGTCTCCCTCATGTCTCCCTCACGTCTCCTGCGGTTCGAAGTCCGGAAGGGGCGGTTGCGGGAGCGTGCGGAGACGGTGCGGACGTGCTGGGGCCCAGGTCGGCGGCCAGGTCGTCGAGGGCCGCCAGTTCGACCTTCTCGGCCTGCCGGCGGTCCCGCAGACCGCGCAGATCGGCGGCGAGGGCGATGCGGGCCGAGAGCGTCAGCGGGTGGGTGCGGCCGAGGACCTCGGTGGCACGGGCAACCGTGTCCTGGGTGAGCGCCGCGGCCGACTCCGGATCGCCGATGAGGTTGCGCAGGGCGGCGGCGTCGATGGTGCAGCCGAGCGTCCAGGGGTGGTTCTCTCCGACCGCCACGGTCATGTCTGCCAGTGCCTCGTCGATGGCGACGTGAGAGTGATCGCGTTCGCCGCACAGCCGACCTTGCAGACCGGCCGCAGGGCGTCGCCCACGGCAGAGGCCCTCCATGGGCCCCGCGCACCCGCCTATCCTTTTCCCAGCGTTCCACTTCCCTTTCACCCACGGAGCACCATCCATGTACTTCACCGACCGCGGCATCGAGGAACTTGAGAAGCGGCGCGGCGAGGAAGAGGTCACCTTCGAGTGGCTCGCCGAGCAGTTGCGTACGTTCGTCGACCTCAACCCGGACTTCGAGGTACCGGTGGAACGGCTGGCGACCTGGCTGGCCCGACTGGACGACGAGGACGAGGACGAGGAGTAGCCCCTCGGGGGCTCTTCCGCTCCCATGGGGTGACGGATCTCCTCCTCTCCCCTGGAGTGGCGGATCTCCTCCCGGCGCGACGACAGTCCTCTTCGTGCAAGGCCGTCCGGGACGGCAGGCCTTCTCCGCAGGGCGACCGGGCCCGGAGCGGGGCGGCTCGACCCCACGGACGGGCCCCCGGAACGAGGCCGCTCGACCCCGGAGAAGCCTGCCCGCCCAAGAGGGACGGCGAGCCCGTCAGTCGTAGGCGCGCAGGTGGTCGTACGCCAGGCCGAGGGTGCCTCGCAGCACCAGGACCGCGCCGGCGACGATCCAGCCGCCGCTGTGGCGCCGCACTCCCCAGGCGGTGAGCGGGAGGCCGACGGCCAGCTGGGCCACGGCGAGGGTGCGCGCCCTCGGACCGCGCAGCCAGGGCCCGAGACCGCCGCTCTCCACGACGTCGAGTTCGGCGTCCACGGCGGCACGCCAGCCGGTCCACTCGATCTGCTCGGCGTCCGGCCGGATCCGGACCGCGTCACGGAGCCGGTCCGCGGATTCCCCGGGCTCGAGTCCGGGCGGCAGCAGCATGCCCGCGCGCGTGAGGACGGCGAGCAGCCCCGTCACGCGCGCGTGGGCGTCGGCCGCCGGATCGGGCTGCGTCAGCGGTTCCAGGGCCTGCATGTCGAGCACCGGATCGAGGCCGAGACGCGCGGCGAAGGTGCGCATCGCCTCGTCCTGACCGACCGGGGTGCCGTTCGCGAGCCATTCGTAGCCCACGGTGCGACGGAAACCCGAGGCCAGCGTGAAGCCGCTGCGGTCGGTGTCCCACCACAGGGCGAGAACGGGCCAGGGGGCACCGACGGCGAGCGCGGTGGCCCAGCCGGTGAGCACACGGTCGACGGGTTCCGCGCCGTCCTGCCAGGGCCTGCCCTCGGGGACCAGCACGCTCCACTCGGGTCCCGCCCCGGCGAGCAGCATCCGCTCGCGCAGCAGCTGGGCGGCGGGACCGACCGACTCGGGATGGGCCCGGCACAGCAGCAGGGCGCCGGGGGCCTGGACCGGGTGGTCGTCCCGGGACGCGCCGGAGGCAGTCGACATAGCCCCACTTTAGGGCGATTTGCCCACCTCGACGCGCCGATGATCCCCAGAACGGGTGTCTTGACTTTCCCTATCCGCGATATATCGTGAATAACGGAAGACGCGATATGGCGCGTCGAGCTCGGACTCGTATCGGGGTCCGGTCCGGTCGAGGAGGTCTGCACCATGTCCGAGTGGTCCGTGACAGAGCCGAAGAAGCTCTCCTTCGACGGCCCCGTGCAGACGCTGCACGTGCGCATCGTCAACGGAACAGTCAACGTCGTGGGGACCGACGAGGGTTCCGCGCGGCTGGAGGTGTCCGAGCTGGAGGGCCCCCCGCTCCAGGTGACCCAGGAGGACGGCACACTCACGGTGGCCTACGAGGACCTTCCCTGGAAGGGCTTCCTCAAGTGGCTCGACCGCAAGGGCTGGCGCCGTGCGGCGGTGGTCTCGCTGGCCGTCCCGACCGGCGCGCACGTCGAGCTGGGCGTGGTCGGCGCCGCCGCCGTGGTCTCCGGGATGGACGGGCGGGTCCAGGTGAGGGGCGTCACCGGCGACACCACCCTCGTCCGCGTCGCCGGCCCCGTGCGCGTGGAGACCGTCTCCGGGAATCTGGAGGCCCAGGCCGTCACCGGCGACCTCCGCTTCAACTCGGTCTCCGGCGACCTGACCGTCGTCGAGGGCTCCGGCTCCTCCGTACGGGCCGAATCGGTGAGCGGCTCGATGATCGTGGACCTCGACGCCGCGGGCGCGCCCACCGACGTCCAGCTGTCGAACGTCTCGGGCGAGATCGCCATCCGGCTCCCCCATCCGGCGGATGCCGAGGTGGAGGCCAACACCGCGAGCGGCAGCGTCTCCAGCGCGTTCGAGGACCTGCGGGTCAGCGGGCAGTGGGGCGCCAAGAAGATCACCGGCCGCCTCGGCGCGGGCAACGGCAGGCTGAAGGCGATGACCGTCTCGGGCTCCATCGCCCTGCTGCGCAGGCCTCCGGCGGAGGACGAGCCGTACGAGGACGCTCCGAAGCCCCGGGACGAGACCCCGTCGACGGGCCCGGACAGCACCGCCGGCGGCACGACGGGCGACACGGAGAGCGACAACACAGCGAGCGATACAGCGAGCGATGGTGCCGCCGAGGGCCGGCCGGCCGACACCGCGACCGACAAGAAGGTGCTCTGACATGGCTCCCGTCTTCGCCCACGGCCGACTGCGCCTGTACCTCCTCAAGCTGCTGGACGAGGCACCGCGCCACGGATACGAGGTGATCCGCCTCCTGGAGGAGCGCTTCCAGGGCCTGTACGCGCCCTCGGCGGGCACCGTCTACCCCCGGCTGGCGAAGCTGGAGGCCGAGGGACTCGTCACCCACACCTCCGAGGGCGGCCGCAAGGTGTACGCGATCACCGACGCCGGCCGCGCCGAACTGGCCGACCGCAGCGGCGAACTGGCCGACCTGGAGCTGGAGATCCGCGAGTCGGTCGCGGAGCTCGCGGCGGAGATCCGCGCGGACGTGCGAGGCGCGGCCGGTGACCTGCGCCGCGAGATGCGGGCGGCGGCCTCGGAGGCGCGCCACGGCTCCGCGGGTGGCACCCGGGCGAAGCAGCAGGACGCCGCGGCCGGCGGGTCCGGCGGCCTCGACGACTTCCAGGACAAGGAGTCGTGGCGGGCGGCGAAGGAGGAGATGCGGCGCGTCCGGCAGGAGTGGAAGGAGCAGGCCCGCCGCGCGAAGGACGAGAGCCGCCGCGCCCGCGACGAGGCGCAGCGTGCCCGCCGTCAGGCCAAGGAGGCGCAGGAGAAGGCCCGCGCGCAGGCCCAGGAGGAGATGCAGCGCATGGCCAAGCACGTCCAGGACCAGGTCCAGGACCACTTCGCGCGCGGCGACTGGCCGACGGGTGTGCGCGAGGGACTGACCGAACTGGCCAAGGAGTTCGGCGACTTCGGGAAGAACTTCGGCAAGGACCTGGGGAAGGACTTCGGCAAGGAGTTCGGCTTCGGCCGCACACCCTCCGGAGCCCCCGCGGAGCCGGAGTACTCGACCACCCCGAAGGACTTCCCCGCCGAGTACGAACCCGCCTGGGCCCACGAGGACTCGACCGGAAACCCCGGCCGCGACCTGGACCGCCTGCTGGACCGCTTCCGCGACGACATCCGTGACGCGTCCCGCGACCACGGCGTCACCGAGGACCAACTGCGGGACATCCGCCGCCACTTGTCGGAGGCGGCGGCCCACATCGGATCGGCCCTGCGGAGCAAGCGGCTGTAACTCCCCCGTCGCTTCTCACCCCGGGGGCCGCACAAGAAGCTGGCGGGGCTGTTCACACAGCCCCGCCAGCCCCCGGGGCGCTTTCGGCCCTGACCGGCGCGCATCGGCGTTCGTCAGCATCCGTCGGCGCCCGCCGGCACCCATCGGCCTTCACCAAGCCACCTCGCCTCACCCCGCCTCCGCCACGCCGTCCTCCCCGTACAGCACCCGCGTCACCGACCGGTACGTGATTCCGTGATCGGCCAGTACCTCTCCGGCGACCCCGCCTCGCAGAGTGATCGCCAGCAGCAGGTGTTCGTCCCCGATGTGGCGGTCCTGTCGGGCGAGAGCGACCCGCAGGGCCCGCGTCAGCGTCTCCTTCGCGCTCTGCCCGAAAGGCCGACGCCGGGCCCGCCTGCCGTTCCCGCCCCGCTTGCCCGACTCCAACGCCCCCTCCCCGTGCGTCTCCTCGATCCGGGCGACGATCTCGGAGAGGTCGATACCGAGCCCCGAGAGGGCGTCCGCGTCGGCGCGCGACAGCCCGCCCCGGCGGCGCGCCTCGGCGAGGTCCCGCTCCAGCGACTCCCGGAGCCCGGTCGCCCCGAGCGACGTCAGGACGAAGGAACCCCGGCTGCCCTCCCGGTCGAGGAGGGCCAGCAGCATGTGCTCCTCCTCGACCGTCTCGGCCCCCACCCGCTCCGAGTGCGACACCGCGCCCTCGACGACGGCACGCGCATCCTTCGTGAAGCGTTCGAACATCACTGCCTCCCGTACTTCTTGTGCACGGCCTGCCTGCTCACTCCGAGTTCCGCGGCGATCTCCTGCCACGACCAGCCCCGATTACGCGCACTGCGCACCTGTACCGCTTCCAACTGCTCCAGCAGCCTCCGCAGCGCGGAGACCGCCCGCAGCCCGATCCGCGGATCGCGATCACCCGCGCGCTCGGCAAGATCCGTTGCTTCGGTCATGACGTCAACTTACGTTGACACGCCTTTCATGTCAACCAAAATTGACATCCGCGCCCGTCCCGGCACGCGAAACGGCGGGCCCGGAAACCCGGACCCGCCGTTTCGTGTGTCCCCGCGCCCCGGGCGTCAGCCCGTGGTCAGCACGATCTTGCCGAACTGGTCGCCGGACTCCAGCCGTTCGAACCCCTCGCGGGCCCGGTCGAGCGGCAGCACCTCGTCCACGACGGGCCGCACACCGGTGGCCGCGCAGAAGGCCAGCAGGTCCTCCAACTCGTCCTTCGTGCCCATGGTGGAGCCGACCACCTTGAGTTCGAGGAAGAAGATCCGCGTCAGTTCGGCGTGCGAGGGCCGGTCGCCACTGGTGGCACCCGAGATGACGACGGTGCCGCCGGGACGCAGCGACTTGACCGAGTGCGACCAGGTGGCGGCGCCGACCGTCTCGATGACGGCGTCCACCCGCTGCGGCAGCCGCGCCCCGGACTCCAGCGCCTCGACGGCGCCGAGTTCGAGCGCCCGCTTCCGCTTGGCCTCGTCCCGGCTGGTGGCGAAGACCCGCAGACCGGCGGCCTTGCCGAGCACGATCGCGGCGGTGGCCACACCCCCGCCCGCCCCCTGCACGAGCACGGAGTCGCCGGGCCGTACCCCGGCGTTGGTGAACAGCATTCGGTACGCCGTCAGCCAGGCGGTCGGCAGACAGGCGGCCTCCTCGAAGGACAGCTCCTTGGGCTTCGGCAGTACGTTCCACGCCGGTACGGAGACCTGCTCGGCGAAGGTGCCCTGGTAGCGCTCGGTGAGGATGGACCGGGGCTCCTCGGGGCCGACCCCGTGCCCGCTCTGGCCGATGACGGAGTGCAGGACGACCTCGTTGCCGTTCTCGTCGATTCCGGCGGCGTCGCAGCCGAGGATCATCGGCAGCTTGTCCTCGGCGAGACCGACCCCGCGAAGCGACCACAGGTCGTGGTGATTGAGGGAGGCGGCACGTACGTTCACGGTCGTCCAGCCCGGCCTCTGTTCGGGGGCCGGACGCTCCCCCAACTCCAGGCCGTTCAGCGGCTGGTCACGGTCGATTCGGGCGGCATAGGCAGCGAACATGACCTTGACGATAGGCTCCGCCCCCGGCCGGGGGAACCGCCTCCCCGTGTGACACGCGTCCCGCGGCGCGCCAGGGCGAACCCCGCCGGGCAACCGCCTGTCCTCGACCCCGCCGCCCCTGCCCGTCCCGTATCCGGGGGCTGCCGCTCCCGGACCCCCGCTTCGGCCTGGACGGCCTCGTCCTCAAGCGCCGGACGGGCTGAGACTTTCCGACGCCGGGCGGACAAATTCAGCCCCTCCGGCGCTTGAGGAACGGGGGTCCGGGGCAGCGCCCCCGATACGGGACGGGCAGGGGCGGAGGGGGCGAGAACCACCCGCCCGGACGCTCCCGCGGGCAAAAAAGCGGGCCCCGCCGGGGCATCCCGGCGGGGCCAAGCAAGGCACACCACATCAGCGGCGGGCGACGCCCTCCGCACGGGCGGCCGCGGCCACCGCGGCCGTCACCGCCGGAGCCACCCGCTCGTCGAACGGCGAGGGGATGACGTAGTCGGCGGCGAGGTCGTCCCCGACGACCGCGGCCAGCGCGTCCGCGGCGGCGATCTTCATGCCCTCGGTGATCCGGGAGGCCCGGACCTGGAGCGCGCCGGCGAAGATCCCCGGGAAGGCCAGCACGTTGTTGATCTGGTTCGGGAAGTCCGACCGCCCGGTCGCGACGACGGCCGCGTACTTGTGGGCGATGTCGGGGTGCACCTCGGGGGTCGGGTTGGCCATCGCGAAGACGAAGGCACCCTTCGCCATGGAGGCGACCGCCGGCTCCGGCACCGTACCGCCGGAGACCCCGATGAAGACGTCGGCGCCCGCGAGCGCCGCCTCCAGCGAACCGGAGATCCCCGCCTTGTTGGTGATCTCCGCCAGCTCCCGCTTGACGTCCGTCAGATCGTCCCGGTCCCGCGACACGACGCCCTTGCGGTCGGTGACCGCGACATCGCCGAGGCCCGCCTCCAGCAGGAACTTGGCGATGGCGATGCCGGCCGCGCCCGCGCCGGAGATCACCGCGCGCAGGTCGCCGAGCGAGCGCCCGGTGAGCCTGGCGGCGTTCCGCAGGGCCGCGAGGGTGACGACCGCTGTCCCGTGCTGGTCGTCGTGGAAGACGGGAATGTCCAGCCGCTCCTGGAGCTTGCGCTCGATCTCGAAGCACCGCGGTGCCGAGATGTCCTCCAGATTGACGCCGCCGAAGGAGGGAGCGAGCCGGACCACCGTCTCGACGATCTCGTCGACGCCGGTGCAGGCGAGCGCGATCGGCACCGCGTCCACACCGCCGAACTGCTTGAACAGGATGGCCTTGCCCTCCATGACGGGGAGCGAGGCCTCGGGACCGATGTCGCCGAGCCCGAGCACTGCCGTGCCGTCGGTCACCACAGCGACCACGGACGACTTCCACGTGTAGTCGTGGACGAGTTCCGGCTGCTCGGCGATCGCGCTGCACACCTTCGCGACGCCGGGCGTGTAAGCCAGGGACAGGTCGTCCTTGTCGCGGATGGGCACAGTGGCTTGCACAGCCATTTTGCCGCCGCGGTGCAGCGCGAAAGCCGGGTCGAAGGCATCGAGGGGCTCGGCCCCGCCTTCGTGATCCGTACTGCTGTCGCTGCGAGGATTGACGATCTCCGCTGCCACTTTGATTTACCCCTTAAGTCTTCATTGTTTGAGGGTGACCACTCCTGGTTGAGGGGTGGGCGGGCACCGCGCAGGCCCTGCCGCCGTGGTTGCGTACGGGCCGCTGCGCGACGGGCGCGCCGCACACGCGCCCTGAGCCCCGGATGAGGGGTGTAAAGAACCTTCTTACCGGACGGACGGTGTCGAGGACGAGTCCATAGAGCCAAGATCACACGTCGGTGAGATGACTCATGCCATGATCCATTGACACTTCCGGACATGTCATCGTTCGGCCACGAGTGCCGCGTAGCGGTCGTCCGCATCGCGCGAAGCACCGCAGATCTTCCGGCCGGAAGGAGAGATTCCCGCACAAGATCCGGCCTCGACCTACTGGCCCGTAACGGTTCGGGGGTCGCCCGTTATCCGATTTTGACATAGCGGGCACCCTGAATCGCGCAATCCGAATGGCAAGATGCCGTCATAACACGAGGTCGCGACACTCGAAGGTGTGTGTTCTCGTCGACCTATCGGCTACTCCCTCATCCGCCGGAGGAACCCTCATGACCGCACGCACCACCCGTCGTACCACGGCCGCGCCGTCCCGGATAGCAGCGGTCGGTGCGATCGCGGTCGCCGGCGCTCTGATCCTCACCGGCTGCGGTGACCAGACCAAGAACGACTCGGGGAACTCGTCCGCGAGCACGAGCTCGGCGCCGCTGGCCGACAAGCTGCCCAAGGCGATCCGCGACGCGGGCGTCATCAAGGTCGGTTCGGACATCGCCTACGCGCCCGTCGAGTTCAAGGACAGCTCCGGCAAGGTCGTCGGCATCGACCCCGACCTGGCCGCGGCGATGGGCAAGCAGCTCGGGGTGAAGTTCGACTTCCAGAACGGCACCTTCGACACCCTGCTCACGGGCCTGCGCTCCAAGCGGTACGACATGGCGATGTCCGCCATGACGGACACCAAGGACCGCCAGGAGGGCGTCGACTCGGACACGGGCAAGAAGGTCGGCGAGGGTGTCGACTTCGTCGACTACTTCACCGCCGGTGTGTCCATCTACACCCCCAAGGGCAAGACGCAGGACATCAAGACCTGGGCCGACCTGTGCGGCAAGAAGATCGCGGTGCAGCGCGGCACGGTCTCGGAGGACCTCGCCAAGTCCGAGTCCAAGAAGTGCACGGGCGGCAAGAAGATCGCCATCGAGGCGTACGACAACGACCAGCAGGCCCAGACCCGGCTGCGCGGCGGTGGCGCCGACGCCGGTTCCTCGGACTTCCCGGTCGCCGCGTACGCGGTCAAGACGTCGGGCGGCGGCAAGGACTTCGAGATCGTCGGCGACCAGGTCGAGGCGGCGCCGTACGGCATCGCGGTCGCCAAGTCCAACACGCAGCTGCGGGACGCCCTCCAGGCCGCGCTGGACGCCATCATCAAGAACGGCGAGTACGACAAGGTCATCGCGAAGTGGGGCGTCGACGCCGGCGCCGTCAAGACGGCCGTGGTCAACGGCGGCAAGTGACCGCGGAACCGAGCGGGCACTGAAAGGCAACAACTCCCGTGACTGTTGACAACGACAAGACGGCGGGCCCGGAGGACACTCCCCCGGCCGGACCGGAAGCCATCAAGGCGATCCCGGTCCGGCACTACGGGCGGTATGTCTCCGCGGTCATCGCGATCGCGCTCCTGGTCTCCGTGATCTACGCGTTCTCCCAGGGCAAGATCAACTGGGGAGCGATCCCCGACTACTTCTTCGACCAGCGCGTCATCGACGGCGTCCTCAAGACGCTGCTGCTGACGGCCCTCTCGATGGTGATCGGCATCGGCGGCGGCATCCTGCTCGCCGTGATGCGGCTGTCGAAGAACCCTGTGACCTCGTCCATCGCGTGGTTCTACATCTGGTTCTTCCGCGGTACTCCGGTCCTCGTGCAGCTGGTGGTCTGGTTCAACCTGGGCCTGGTCTTCACGTACATCAACCTCGGTCCGATCTACAAGGACTACTGGTCCAGCTTCATGACGCCGCTGCTGACGGCGCTGCTCGGCCTGGGCCTGAACGAGGCCGCGTACATGGCCGAGATCTGCCGGGCCGGTCTCCTCTCGGTCGACGAGGGCCAGACCGAGGCCTCGCAGGCCCTGGGCATGAGCCACAGCAGGACCCTGCGCCGGATCGTCATCCCGCAGGCAATGCGTGTGATCGTGCCCCCCACGGGCAACGAAGTCATCAACATGCTGAAGACGACCTCGCTGGTCGCCGTGATCCAGTACTCCGAGCTGTTCCGCGTGACCCAGGACATCGGCCAGACCTCGGGCGCCCCGGTCGAGATGCTGTTCCTCGCCGCCGCCTGGTATCTGCTGCTGACCTCGGTGTTCAGCGTCGGCCAGTACTACCTGGAGCGGTACTACGCCCGGGGCAGCAGTCGTAGCCTCCCGCCCACACCGTTCCAGAAGATCAAGGCCAACGTGCTGTCGCTGGGCAGTCCGAGGGGAGGCAACGCATGACCGCCAACGTGACCAAGTCGGACTCCGCCACGGCGATGGTCAAGTCCGAGGGCGTCCACAAGTCCTTCGGCCCCGTCGAGGTCCTCAAGGGCATCGACCTGGAGGTGAAGTCCGGCGAGGTGTTCTGCCTCATCGGCCCCTCCGGCTCCGGCAAGTCCACGTTCCTCAGGTGCATCAACCACCTGGAGAAGGTCACCTCCGGTCGCCTGTACGTCGACGGGGAGCTCGTCGGCTACCGCCAGAAGGGCGACAAGCTCTACGAGCTCAAGGACAGCGAAGTCGCTCTGAAGCGCCGTGACATCGGCATGGTCTTCCAGCGCTTCAACCTGTTCCCGCACATGACGGCCGTCGAGAACATCATGGAAGCGCCGATCCAGGTGAAGGGCGCCAAGAAGTCGGACTCCCGGGACCGCGCGCTGGAGCTGCTCGAACGCGTCGGCCTGTCCGACAAGGCGAAGAACTACCCTTCGCAGCTCTCCGGCGGCCAGCAGCAGCGCGTGGCGATCGCCCGCGCGCTGGCGATGGACCCGAAGCTGATGCTCTTCGACGAGCCGACCTCGGCCCTGGACCCGGAGCTGGTCGGTGACGTCCTCGACGTCATGCGCGACCTCGCCGAGTCCGGTATGACGATGGTCGTCGTCACGCACGAGATGGGCTTCGCCCGCGAGGTCGGCGACAGCCTGGTCTTCATGGACGGCGGTGTGGTGGTCGAGTCCGGCAACCCGCGCGACGTCCTGACGGACCCGCAGCACGAGCGCACGAAGTCGTTCCTGTCGAAGGTCCTCTGACCAGGGCGTCGGCACTCCTGAGCGCAGGGAACAAGGGGCGGTACGGGTCTCCCGTACCGCCCCTTCCTCATGTCCCCGTTCTCATGCCCTTCCCGCTACGGCCTCAGCGCCGGGTTCTGGATCGGCTTGGTCAGCTGGTCCCGGGTCAGCGGCGGGGTCTTGAGCAGCCGGCCGAGCTGACCCTCGCCCTGGTAGCCGGTGCTGTCCCGCACCCGGAGAGCCCTGCCGTCCTTGAGCACCAGAACCGCGGTGAACTCCCGCCCCCAGGCGGGGGTCGGGTGCAGAGCGGGATCGGACGCGGGCGTCTCCCAGACACCCAGAAGGCTGCCGTCGGACAGCTTCTGGGTGGTGCAGCCGACGCGCCCGTCCTTGGGGGCGTCCTTGCAGGGGTTCTCCAGGCCCTTGCCGCCCGTCTTCGCCGCGATCTCGGTCCGGGTGGCCACGTGCACGGTGATGTAGCCGATCCCGTCGGGCCGTACGACGGCGTAGTCACCGTCGTACGGGCCGACGGGCTTGGACAGCGGGGCCTTCGGCACCTGCTTGACCATGCGCATCAGCGAGACCTCGCTGATCTTCCCGGTCCCGGCGGGGAGCAGCTTCCCGAACACGCCCGCCTTGGTGGTGTACTCGCCGGCGGTGGGCGCGCTCGCCACACTCGCGCCGTGCCCGCCGGACAGTACGCCGGGTCCGAAGGCCAGGCCGGTCGCGACGGCGGCCGCGGCGGCACCGGGCGCCACCGCCACCGCACCCGCGAGGCCTTCGCGAAGACGGCCTCGCTGCCGCGGCTCCCGGGCACCTGGACCTCGTCCACCGCCCGCCCGAGAGCTCTCGGCTTCGCTCGAGCAGGGGGCACCCCCAGCGGAACAGCGCCGATCGTCTGCCCTCCACGAAAGCGTGCAGAGCGGCCTCCTCGCCTCGCGTCATCCCGCCCCCCTTCCCCGGCCCGCGCTCGCGGACCGTCTCACCCTTCCAGTGCGGCGGGAGGTGCCGCAGGACGCGGTCGAGGCGGTACGGATTTTCCGTACCGCCTCGACAGAGCGTGCGGGGGGCCTACTTGACCGCGAGCACCAGCGCGTCCGAAGGGGAGCGCCACACCGGCCGGGCCTCCCCGAAGCCCTGTTCGCGCAGCACGCGCGCGTGCCAGTCGGCGGAGGGGGTGTCCCCGTCGGCGTGCTCGCCGTAGATCTCGAAGCGGCGGGCGGTGGGTCCGGCGAGGACGGGGTCCTGGGCGGCCACCTCCCACCATTCGGCCCAGTCGAGGGCGCCGTCCTTCTTGGCCCGCTCCATGCGGCCGTGCCGCTGGGCGCGGTCGGCGGCGTTGATCCGGGGTGTCGTCTCGTCGATCATGTGGTCGGCGTTCATGAACACACCGCCGTCACGGACGAGTTCGGCGATCTGGCCGTAGAGGACGGTGAGAGGTTCGCTGTGCAGCCAGTGCAGGGCCGTGGAGGTCAGGACGGCGTCGTACGTGTCGTACGGCAGCCGCTCGCGCCAGCGGGGGTCCTTGAGGTCGGCGGTGACGAGGGAGACCCGGTCGTCGCCGGCGAAGGTGCCCTCGGCGATGGCGAGGAGGGCGGGGTCGAGGTCGACGCCGGTGCTGGTGGCTCCGGGGAGGCGGGCGAGCAGCCGGGCGGTGATGGTGCCGGTGCCGCAGGCGAGGTCGAGGACGCGGGGCGCGGGTCCGACGAGGGCCTCGACCATGTCGAGCATCACCCGGAAGCGGTCCTCGCGGTCCGGCATGTACCACTCCTGCTGCCGGTCCCAGCTCCGCTGCCAGGCGTTCCAGTCGGTTCCGGTGCCGATGGCCATGAAAGCCCCTCCTCCAGTCGACCACGTAATACCCTGTAAGCGCGATCGTCTGTTACCTGACCGCCGTCACGACGATAGAGTGCCTCCGTAAGGACTACAAGTGGAACTGGCCTATTACTCGGACTATGCCGTCCGTCTCGTCAACAGCGAGGAACCGGCCCGGGGCAAGGACTCGTTGACCTCCGTCGAGGCCGTCCGCGACCTGTTCGAGGGGAACTCCTCGGCGGCCCGCCGCGCCGCCGAGGCGGACGTCACCCGCTTCCGTTCGGTACGGGGGCGGCTGCGCGCGGTCTTCGAGGCGGCCGACACCGGCGAGGAGACCCTCGCGGTGGACCTGCTGAACTCCCTGCTCCTCGAATTCCCGGTGAGCCCGCAGATCTCGGGGCACGACCACCGCGACGACGACGGCCGCCCGCTGTGGCACATGCACCTGGCGGACCACCCCTCGAACGCGACCGCGGGCTACGCGGCGATCGCGGCGATGGGCCTCGCCTTCCATCTGACCGAGTACGGCGTGGACCGCCTCGGCCTGTGCGAAGCCGCCCCGTGCCGCAACGCCTACCTGGACACCTCGACCAACCGCTCCCGGCGCTACTGCTCGGACCGCTGCGCGACGCGCGCCAACGTCGCGGCCTACCGCGCGCGCAAGCGCCTGGAGGCGGACCGCACGGGGAGCACCGGCCTGGCGGCCACCAGCGCCCAGCGGACGACGGCGAACGGCGAACGCTGACCCGCCTTCGGCGGCCGGAACCGGAACCGCACCTTCCCGAGGACGAGTTCCTCGGGAACGGTTCCGTAGTCCGTGCTGTCCCCGCCCGCGAACGCGTTGTCCCCGAGCACCCACCAGCCGCCCTCACGCCGCTCCGCGATCCGCTTCACGACGAGCAGGTCCTGCTGGAACGGATGCCGCAGGACGACGACATCACCCGGCCCCACCCTCGCGCCCCACTGAACGACGAGCCGATCCCCGTGCTGGAGTGTGGGCACCATCGAAGGGCCCGTCACCTCCGCCGCCCCGAACGGCAGCAGGGCCTTCCCCCGCTCGGTCTCCTGCGACAGCTCCGGCATCACCGGCACCTCCCCGGTCCTATCCTCCACCAGTCCCAGTTTCACCCCGGACTTTTGTCCTAAGCCCATGGGGGCACTCGCGAAAACACGTCTCCTACGGAGTAATGTCCCACCTGAGAAGACGATCACGAGGAAGGACAGCTCAATGCTCTCCCGCCTGTTTGCCCCCAAGGTCAAGGTCAGCGCGCACTGCGACCTGCCCTGCGGTGTGTACGACCCGGCCCAGGCCCGCATCGAGGCGGAGTCGGTCAAGGCCGTGCAGGACAAGATGGCCGGCAACGACGACCCGCACTTCCAGGCTCGCGCCACCGTCATCAAGGAGCAGCGCGCCGAGCTCGCCAAGCACCACGTGTCGGTGCTCTGGAGCGACTACTTCAAGCCCCCGCACTTCGAGAAGTACCCGGAGCTGCACCAGCTGGTCAACGACGCGCTCAAGGCCCTCTCGGCCGCGAAGGCGTCCACCGACCCGGCGACGGGCCAGAAGGCGCTGGACTACATCGCCCAGATCGACAAGATCTTCTGGGAGACCAAGAAGGCCTGACCTTCGTCCGGGCAGTCCGAACCGTGCTTGCGCGGATCGCATCGCCTGCTTGTCCGCACCCGGTCCGCGGGCCGCCGCTCTCGGCGTCCCGACGGTCCGGGTGCGTACTGCTTTCCTGGGGGCGGCCGGCACATCTCGATCACACGGGCAGCTGGCGCATCTCGATCACTCGAAGGCCCAGTGCCTGGAACCGGGTGAGCAGTCCATACAGATGGGCGTCGTCGATCACGGTGCCGAAGAACAGGGTCTGTTCCTTCGTACGCACCCTGTCGAGTTCGGCGAAAGCCGATGCGAGCGTGTCCGAAACAAGGCCGGCGATGCGGAATTCGTAGCGCATACGAACACTTCCCTCGGGGCCGGGGCGCGGGGTCCGCTGCGATCCCCTGCCATCGTCGGTCCCGCGCACCGATGTGGCATCCCCCGGTGCGGGCGACATCCGCCCAGCTCGGAACGCTCCCGCTCACACCCTCGCCCCTCCACCTTCCACCCGTGCCCCGGCGCCGCGCCCTCCGGGCGCGGAAAAAAGGCCGAAAAAGGGTGAGCGGGCAGCGCCCCGGCGCCGGGTCCTCACCTTCGGCGGGTGATGCGGGTGATCGCGCGGGCGGCGAACCTTGAGGGGTGGGTCCGCGTTCCGCCGGCCCCGGGACCGCCTCGGAGGATGTCCGATGAACGCTCTCGCGGCAGTCGGCCGGGGCGCCTCCGTCCGCACCGGCCGCGCCGCGTTCCGCCGTCGGCGGCGGTTGCGCGCGGGCCTCCTCCAACTGGTGTTCATCGCCGTCGGACTGGGCCTCGGTCTCCTTGTCCCGGAGTTCACCCGGGGACCCGTGCTGCCGTCCCGCCCGGTGTCCGAGATGCTGCTGGCGACCGGTTTCGGGGTGCTGGGCGCGGCCACCGTCATCTTCTCCGTGCTGTTCCTGGTCGTGCAGTGGGCGGCCACCACCTTCACGCCACGGCTCACCCTGTTCCGGGACGCGCCGATCGTGTGGCGGACGTTCGCCTTCGCGGTGGGGACGACCGTCTTCTGCGCCACCGCGGCCCTGACCATCGCCAACCGGGACAAGGTCTCGGTGGTCGTGCCGATCGGCGCGGGCGTCCTGCTGCTCCTGCTGCTGATGCTGCTGCGCAACCTGCTGCTGCAGGCCGTCGCCGCGATCCAGCTGGCCCCGGTGCTCAGTTCCATCTCCGAGCGGGGCCGGCACAACCTCGACGTCCTCTACGCGAGCGGCCCGGGAGATCCGGGAGACCCGGCCGCTCCGGACCGGCTGCGGTCGACGGTCGGCTGGCCGAAGGCCGGCACGGTGCTGCAACGCGTGGACGTGGGCCTGCTGGCGGGCGCGGCACGGGCGGCGAACGCGGTCGTCGTGCTGCGGGTGACCCCCGGCACCACACTGCAGCACGGCACCACCGTCGCCGAGGTCTACGACGGCGAGCTGCCCGCCTCCGCCGTGCTGCGCGGCCTGGAGACCGGCGCCGAGCGGGTCTTCGACCAGGACCCCGGACTCGCCTTCCGGCTGCTCGCCGACATCGCGCTCAGGGCCCTGTCCCCGGCGGTCAACGACCCCGCCACGGCGGTACAGGCGCTGGACGCCATGGAGGATCTGCTGCGCAGGCCGGTACCGGCGCGGGCCCGGCCACGCGTGGTCGCGGACCGCACGGGCACCTTGCGCGTCGTCGTACCGCTGCCCGGGTGGGAGGATTTCCTGCGGACCGCTCTCGACGATGTGATCCCGGCCGCCCGCAACTCCCCGATGGTCCTCATCCGCCTCCGGACGCTGCTGCAGGACCTGCGCGACGCGGGCCACGGCCGCGCCGAGGCGCCGCTCACCCGGCGCCTCGCCTGGGTGGACGAAGAGCTCGGCGCCCGTTTCTCCCGGCTCCGGGACGCCCTCGCGGAGGAGCTCGAGGAGCACCCGGACGGCGGATGAGCGGGGCGCCGAAGGGTCCGGCGACCTGACCCGCCCCTCGTCAGGGAGCCCGTGGCGGCGGATCCGCGAGCTCACCCGCGGAGGGTGATCCGGCGGGGCGGGGGGTGACCGCACTCTGGAGCCGAAGCAAGACGTCACGCGTCAGAGAGGGCACCGCTCATGGCCTGCATCCAGCGGCAGATCCGGCCCGTGCCGGGCGTGCCGCGCCCCGGGCCCGTCCGCCACGGCCCGAAGGACCCCGAACGGTCCTTCGCGTCGCCGTGGCCCTCGGGGCCTGCACGGCGCACGCCGTCGACGCAGCCGCTGCCGCCCCCGGACGACGCCCGGAACGTCGCACCGATCACGCCGATCACACCGGACGACGTCGTCACGACGCGCCCCGTGTGTTCGGGGGGCCCTGCCCGCCCCCCGCCTTCGAGCGTCTGTCCGCCGCCGGACCCCGCACCACCGTCCGGCACACCACCGCGCTCTGCGCACCGACCCGCCAGGCCCCCTGACCGGCCGCAACCCCCCGCCGGCCGGGCCCGGGCGGAATCCCCGAGATCGCGACCCGGCGCCCGGCGACAGTTCGATCCGCCCGACACCCAAGGCAACGCTCGCGGAGATGTCGCACAACCGACAGGAGTTCGACCATGAACGGCTCGACGCTCAATCTGGCAGCGGACTACCCCCTGCTGAACGTCTTCTGGAGCATGATGTGGTTCTTCCTCTGGATCCTCTGGTTCATGCTGCTCTTCCGCGTCATCGGGGATGTCTTCCGCGACGACGAGCTGAGCGGCTGGGGCAAGGCGGGCTGGTGCGTCTTCGTCGTCATCGTGCCCTTCCTGGGCATCTTCGTGTACCTGATCGCACGGGGCCGCGGAATGGGTGAGCGCGAGATGAAGCGCATCCAGCGGAACCAGGAGGACATGAACTCCTACATCCGCGAGACCGCCGGGACCGCCGGCAAGGCCGACGAGCTGGCGAAGCTCGCGGACCTCAAGAGCCACGGCCACCTCACGGCCGAGGAGTTCGAGCAGGCCAAGGCCAAGGTCCTCGCCGCCTGACGGCACGGACACCCCCGCGCACGCAGGCCCGCCGTCCCCCGGGCAGTGATCCCCCGGAGGACGGCGAGCCTTGTGGCCGGGGACGTTCGGGGCCCGTTGTCGGTGGCGCGTGCCATTCTGGGGAGGTGGGAAATCCCAGACCCCTCGAAGACCTGGTCCGGCTGCGGCAGGCCCGCGACCGGATGAACCGCGAGTACGCGGAGCCGTGGGACATGGCCACGCTCGCGCGCACCGCGCTGATGTCGCCCGGCCACTTCCAGCGGAGCTTCAGGGAAGCGTTCGGCGAGACGCCGTACACCTATCTGATGACCCGCCGGATCGAGCGCGCGAAGGCTCTGCTGCGGCGCGGCGACCTGACGGTGACCGAGGTGTGCTTCGCGGTGGGCTGTACCTCGCTCGGTTCGTTCAGCTCGCGGTTCACGGAGCTGGTGGGCGAGACCCCGAGCGCGTACCGGGCCCGTCCGCACGACCACGGCGCCCCCATTCCGTCCTGCGTGACCCGCCGTCTGACCCGTCCGGCCCGCCACCGCAACCCGGAAGCGGAGCCGGGCACGCGTCTTTAGCTGTCGTCGTGCGCCCGCCGGGGATTACGGGACAGCCCTTAGGTTGGACGCATGGATCTGAAACTCTCCCAGTGCTTCATCTCCGTCGACGACCACGACAAGGCACTCGCCTTCTACCGTGACGTGCTGGGCCTGGAGGTCCGGGGTGACGTCGGGTTCGAGGGAATGCGGTGGGTCACCGTCGGCTCGCCGCTCCAGCCGGACGTGGAGATCGTCCTGGAACCCCCGGCGGCGGACCCGGACGCGTCTCCCGCGGACAAGCAGGCCATGGCCGAGCTGCTGGCCAAAGGGATGCTGCGCGGTGTGATCTTCTCGACGACCGACTGCGACGAGCTCTTCGAGCGCGTCCGTGCCTCGGGCGCCGAGGTCCTCCAGGAGCCCGTGGACCAGCCCTACGGCCTGCGGGACTGCGCCTTCCGCGACCCGGCGGGCAACCTCCTGCGCTTCGCGGAGAAACGCACCACCGCCTGACCGGGCCGCCCCCGCCGACTCGGCGCCACACAGGCCGGCACGGCGCCACGAAAGCCGGCACGGGTCGGCACCGACCGACCGGAGCGACAACCGGCCGACTCGGGGCGGCACAGGTCGGCACCCGACCGACCTGAGCGGCACCGGCCGCCTCGGCGCCAGTCGTGCCGGGCGACACCCGGCCTGCTCGCCGTTCCACCGGACGGACACGCGGGGCCGGGCTTCGTTCCCGGGTGTCCGCGGGCACCGGCCGGGGGCGACGGGAGCCCGGAATCGCGCGGGAGGGACACTACGTCCGTGTGTTCCGCGGGCAGGATCCGCCCGCGGAACGAACCAACACGTTCGAGGAGTCACCCGTGCCGTCCGCACGCCCCCGCGTCCTGTTCGTCAGCGACCTGGCCTATCCGGCCAAGGGGCGACGGTACTGCGACGAGGACATCGCCCTGACCTCGCGGCTGCGCGAGGAGTTCGACATCGCCGTGTGCCACCCGCTGGACGCCGCCGCGCTGATGACCGGCTTCGACGCCGTGGTCGTACGCAACAGCGGGCCTGTCCTGCACTACCAGGCCGCGTACGACGCGTTCCGGGAGCGGGCGCTCGCGGAGGGTGTCCGGGTCTACAACCAGCTGTCGGGCAAGGGCGACATGGCCGGCAAGGGGTACCTGCTGGAGCTGACCGCCGCCGGATTCCCGGTCATCCCCACCGTCGACCGCGCACCGGACCTGGACCGACTGCCCGAGGCCGACATGTATGTCGTGAAACCGAAGCAGGGCGCGGACTCCATCGGCCTGGAGTTCGTGCCGCGCGAGAACCTCGCCGGGCTGCCGTTCGGCGACATCCTCGTCCAGCCGCGCATCGACTTCCGCTACGAGGTGTCGTTCTACTTCGTCGACCACACCCTCCAGTACGCCCTGTACGCGCCCGACCCGGAGCGGCGGTGGGCGCTGGAGCCGTACGAACCGACCGCCGAGGACCGGGAGTTCGCGCAGCGCTTCGTCGAGTGGAACGACATCGCGTACGGCATCCAGCGCGTGGACGCCTGCCGGGCTCCCGGCGGTGAGCTGCTCCTCGTCGAGCTGGAGGACCTCAACCCGTATCTCTCCCTGGACGTCCTCTCCCCCGAGGCCCGGGACGCCTTCGTCGCGCGGATGAAGACGTCGTTGCGCGCCCTGATCGGACAGGAGGCGGTACGAGCCGTACCGGCCGACCAGCGGGGAGGGTCCCGATGACCGCGCGACCGGTCATCCGGTGGACCCACGTCTTCGTCGACCGGCCCGCGGCGGATCTCGGACCGGCTCTCGCCTTCTGGACGGCGGCCACCAGCACGAAGGTGTCCGAACCACGCGGCGACCAGGGCGAGTTCGTGACACTCCTGCCCGGTACGGGGAACGCGTGCGTGAAGGCGCAGGGCGTCGGGGAGGGCGCCGGGGGCGCGCATCTCGACCTGTCCGTGGAGGACGTACCGGCGCTGGTGGAGTCGGCGCTGCGGCTGGGTGCCGAGGTCGTCGCGGAGCACGAGGGGTGGGCCGTACTGCGGTCCCCCGGCGGGCAGTTGTTCTGCGCGGTGCCCTGGCAAGGGGAGTCCGCGCGGCCGCCGGTGGTCGAGGGACCGGGCGGTACGACGAGCCGGCTCGACCAGGTGAGCATCGACCTGGCACCGGGCGTGTACGACGCCGAGACCGCCTTCTGGAGCGAGCTCACCGGGTGGGAGTCCCGCCCCGGCGCCCTCCCGGAGTTCCATCTGATCAGGCCGCCCGCCGGGCTGCCGCTCCGCATCCTGCTGCAACGCCTCGGCACCGACCGCCCCACCTCCGCCCACCTGGACCTCGCCTGCTCGGACGTCGAGGCGGTCCGGGCCCACCACGAAGCCCTCGGGGCGACGGCGGTCGGCCGGGGCGCGCGCTGGACGGTGATGCGGGATCCCGTCGGCGGCACCTACTGCCTGACCGGCCGCGATCCCGCGACGGGCAGCCTGCCCTAGGGCCTGTCCGACCATTCCCGCCGGGCCCGCGACGCTCCCCCAGCTACCGCTGGGAGGTGCCCCCAGGCACCGCACTCCCCAAGCTCTTCGAGCAGGGGGATCCCCACGCCGCGTTGCCGGGCACGCCCGAGTACGCCCGAGTACGCCCAGTACGAGGGCGACCCTCCGCCTTGCGACGCACGGCACCGGACGCCGCGGTCCGATCCGATGTGGATTGTCGGACAGGCCCTAGGGGCGCGTCGCGACCACGCAGAGGGTGGGCTTCCCGTCCCGCGCGGCCGGGCAGGGCGACGGCGAGGAGTGGCCGAAGAGCGGCGGTGCCGGGCCGTCACCGCCGTCCCGCTCGGAGGTGTACCAGCCGGTGGGCGGTGGCGGCTGCGCCGAGGCCTGGAGCCAGAGTGTGAGGATGCCGCCGCCGGCCACGGCGACCGCCCACACCACCAGGACCCGGCGCCACACCCGGCGTCGCTTCCCTGCGGCGCTCACGCCGGGGCCGCCCCGCCCCGGTCCCAGACCTCCGTGTCCACGACGGCCTCCACCGGGATCGGCCCGTAGATGTGCGGGAACTCCTCGCCGCCGGGCTTCAGCGCCTCGAAGCGGACCGGCACCTCGAGCCGTTCGGCGTCGACGACGAGGACCACGAGTTCGTCCGGTCCGGCGTAGGAGCCGTACACCATGGCTGCCACGGCGGGGAGTTGGTGGCGCAGCGAGCAGTGGATGAAGCCCTCCTCCTGGAGGGTCCGGCCGCGGGTGGACATCTCGAAGACACCGGACGCGCGGGCCGCGTCCCACACGGAGCGCTCGGTCAGGTGCAGCAGGGGTTCGGACATACGGCGAACGCTACGACCTCAGCCGGGCCGCGCGCGCCTCCAAATAGCGTCGTTCGGGGAGGCTGAGGGTCTTGGCCGCCGCCGACGCGTAGGCGTCCCGGGCTCCGGCCGGGTCACCCGCGCGCTCCAGCAGATGACCGCGGACCGCGTCCAGCCGGTGACCTGCGGCCGACTCGCCCTCCAGCCGGTCGAGTTCGGCGAGGGCGGCGCGCGGCCCGTGCACCATGGCCACGGCGACCGCGCGGTTGAGGCGTTCGACGGGGCCCGGGACCCGTCGGACGAGGACGTCGTACAGGCCGAGGATCTCGGTCCAGTCCGTCGCCCGGGGCGAGGGCGCCTCGTCGTGGACCGCGGCGATCGCGGCCCTGAGTCCGTAGGGGCCCGCCGGCCCCCGCGCCAGCGCCTTGGTCACCAGGGCCACGCCCTCCTGGATCGCCGCCCTGTCCCAGCGGGTGCGGTCCTGCTCGTCGAGGGGGACGAGTTCCCCGTGCGGCCCGGTCCGCGCGGCGCGCCGGGCGTCGGTCAGCAGCATCAGTGCGAGCAGACCGGTCACCTCGCCGTCCTCGGGCAGCAGTTGCTGGACCGTGCGTGTCAACCGGATGGCCTCACCGGCGAGTTCGGCCCGTTGGAGTGCCGTTCCGGAGGTCGCGGTATAGCCCTCGTTGAAGATCAGGTAGAGGGTGTGCAGGACGGCGGGGAGCCGTTCCTCCCAGTGGTCGGGGCGGCCGAAACCGACGCCCCGCACCCGCTGTTTGGCCCGACTGATGCGCTGCGCCATGGTCGCCTCGGGCACCAGGTACGCCCGCGCGATCTCCGCCGTGGTCAGACCGCCCACCGCCCGCAGGGTGAGCGCGATCTGCGCGGCCGGGGTCAGATCGGGATGGCAGCACAGGAAGAGGAGGGAGAGCGTGTCGTCCTCCGAGGGGGCGCGGCCCGCGCCCGGCGGCGGCGCCGTGAAGGCGTCCCTCGGCGTGAGCGCCGCGGCCTTCTCCTCTCGCAGCCGCCGCGCCTCCTCCGCGCGCAGGGCGTCGACGAGCCGCCGCGAGGCGACCTTGATGAGCCAGCCGCGCGGGTTGTCCGGAACACCTTTCACGGGCCACTGTCCGGCAGCCGCGAGCAGTGCCTCCTGCGTGGCGTCCTCGGCCGCGTCGAAGTGCCCGTAGCGGCGGACGAGCGCGCCGAGGACCTGCGGCGCGTGGCGGCGCAGCAGGTCCTCGACCTCGGTCGTGCCTCTCATCCCGCTCAGATGTCCCCGGCACCGTCCTGGATGCGCCGGATGACCACCGGGTATTCGGTGAGGCCTTCGGGGCCGGGGCAGCGGGTGACCCGCTCGGCGATCTCGGTGACCCGCTCCAGGCTCGCGCAGTCGACCACCCAGTAGCCGGCCATCAGCTCCTTGGTCTCGCTGTACGGGCCGTCGGTGATCACGGCCTTGCCGTCGGGGCCCCTGCTCACCAGACGGGTCTGCGCGGGTTCGACCAGCCCCTGCGCGTCCACCAGTTCACCCGATTCGGAGAGGTCGTCGCTGATCGCGCCCATGTAGGCGTACATGGCCTGCAGTTCCTGCTCGCTCCAGGCCGGCGACTGGGCGGTCGCCTTGCCCCGCATGCCCTCGTAGTCGGCCTGTGTGCCCTGCACCATCACCAGGTACTTCATGAGTCCGCTCCTTCGGCTTCCTCGGCTCGGACCGCCCGTGGCGGGCGGCTCTCACAGGGGACGTCGGAGCCGGCCCGCGTTTCTCTACACGTCTCCACCCGGCTCTGCCCGGCGGCGTCCGGTGCGTCAGGATTTCTCCGCGGCGGGCTCCTCCGGCAGATCGTGTCCCTGGCCCTCTCCGTGTCCATGTCCCTGGCCGCGTCCGGGCTCGTCGGCGTATGCCGCGCACTTCGGGTTCCGGCAGGGTCCGGGGCTCCATCTGGGCACCCAGGCGCCCAGGGTCTTGTACCGGTGCACCGTCGTGGCGACCGACTGTCCGCATTCGGGACATACATGCTCATCTGTGCCCATGCCTTCAGGGTAGGGCGGCGGACCCACCGCTTCCTGTTGTACGTCCCGGACCTGGTCCGGGACGTGGTCTGGCTCTGGCTCTCTGGCTCTGGCTCTGGCTCTCTGGCTACGGGTCCGGCTCAAGCCCTGGGCCTGGGACCAGGCCCGGCTCTAGTCCTCGGCCCGGGCCTGTCGCCCCGGTCGCGGCTCGCGCCACATCGGCCACATCTGCGGGCCCTCCGGCAGGTCGAGGGGACGGCCCGTGAGTACGAAACCGAGGCGTTCGTACAGTGCGCGGCTGCGGGCGTTGCTCGCCTCGAGATAGGCGGCCAGGCCCTCGCGGTCGCAGCGGTCGAGGACCGACTCGATCAGCGCGCCGCCGAGCCCCTCGCCCTGGCGCTCCGGGGCCACCCCGATCATCCACAGGTACGCGTGGGCGCGTCCCTCGGGGTGGATGTCCGCCGTCAGCCGGCCGATCAGCTCGACCCGTTCGTTGCCCGGGTCGACAGCCGCGCGCAGCTGCGCGGGCCCGTCCTCGTCCGCACCGTCGTTCTCGCCCTCGCCCTCGTGATTCCCTGCGGGGACGGACAGCCACAGGGCGCACGCCGAACCGTCCTCGGCCAGATCGATACGCCCCTCGGCGAGTACGACATCGGTGAACGCCGCCATCAGCTTGGGGTGCGTCGCGCGGCGGTGCGCCGGGTCGGGGAAGACCCAGTTGCTCACCGGATCGTCCTGGAACGCCGTGTCCAGCAGCCGGACGACCAGCTCCCGGTCCGCCTCGCCCGCCACTCTGATCGCAACACCCATGACCAGCTCCGCCCTTCGCCCCAACCAGCCCCGACCGTACGGCGGTTGAGCCTATTACGCCCGGGAGCCGACACCCCGCCCCCGGGGGTGCCCCGGGGGCGTGCGCAAGGGCGCGGGCCCCGCACGCCGTGGGGATGCGCGGGGCCCGCCCTCCGGAGCCGGGCACCGTACGGATGTCAGGTTCCGTACGGTGCCCGGGGTTCCGGGGTCGCCGACCGGCCGACGGGACCGGTCAGTTGCTGCGCCGGGTGACGAACTCGGCCAGTGCGAGAAGGCCGCCCGCCGCCTCGGGGGCGGGTACCGCGCGGGACAGTTCGTGCATCGCCCGGGACATCCGGTCGGCCGCCTGGGCCTGCGCCCAGTCGCGCCCGCCCGCCCGCTCGACGGCCAGCACCGTACGCTCCAACTCCCCTTCCCGGTACGGCGCCGCGTACAAATCGGCCAGCTCCGCGGCCGCCGGGGTGCCCGAGGTGAGCGCGGCGACCACGGGCAGCGACTTCTTGCGGACGGCGAGGTCCGCCCCGGCCGGTTTGCCGGTGCGGGCCGGGTCGCCCCAGATCCCGATCACATCGTCGATCAGCTGGAAGGCGAGCCCCGCCTCCCGGCCGAACGCGTCGAGCGCCTCGACGTCCCGCGCGTCCGCCCCCGCGTACAGCCCCCCGATGGCGCAGGCACTGCCGAGCAGGGCGCCCGTCTTCGCCTCGGCCATGGCGAGGCACTCCTCAAGGGTGACCTCGTCCGGGCCGAGCTTCTCCATGGCCGTGTCCGTGTGCTGTCCGGCGCACAGTTCGACGACGCAGCCCGCGAGCCGCGCGGCGGCCGCCGAGGACGCGCGGTGCGGATCCTCGGCGAGCAGCCGCATGGCCAGTGCCTGCAGGGCGTCCCCGGCGAGGATCGCGTCGGCGTCGCCGAACACGGTCCAGGCGGTGGGGCGGTGTCTGCGGGTGGCGTCCCGGTCCATCACGTCGTCGTGCAGCAGGGTGAAGTTGTGGATCAGCTCCACCGCGGCGGCCGCCCGTACCGCCGTCTCCTGCCGGCCGCCGAGTGCCTGGACCGCGGTGAGCACCAGCGCGGGCCGAATGGCCTTGCCGGCGTTCCCCGCCGCCGGGGTGCCGTCCGCCTGCTCCCAGCCGAAGTGGTACAGCCCGACGCGGCGCATCGAGCCCGGCAGCGAGTCGATGGCCCGGCGCAGCTCGGGGTCGACGAACGCCCGTGCCCGCTCCAGGATGACCGCGGCCTCCGGCGCGTCGGGCGGGTTCGGCGCGCCCTGTCTTTGCATGGGTCTCCCGCCGTGACTTCGCCGGTCCGGGGTCCCTGGCGGGCGCCGTCTGTCGGGAATTCCGGCCGGGCCCTGCTGCGTCTCCGTCGTCATGCGCTCACCCGCGCGATCGCATCGGAGAGCCGGCTGACGACGGCGCCCGAACGGCCTCGGGGCGCGCGCCCCCGTCGTGGTCCCGCCCCGAGGGACAGGACCACGACGGACTCCGCTTCGCGGATCGTCACCGCCACCGGCCGATCTCGACGTTCTCCAGGATGCCGAGGGCGTCCGGCACGAGCACCGCGGCGGAGTAGTACGCCGTCACCAGGTAGGAGATGATCGCCTGTTCGTTGATGCCCATGAAGCGCACCGACAGGCTCGGCTCGATCTCGTCCGGGATGCCCGCCTGCTGGAGCCCGACCACTCCCTGTTCGGCCTCGCCGGTGCGCATCGCGATGATCGAGGTCGTCCGGGCGTCACTGACCGGGATCTTGTTGCACGGGAAGATCGGCACCCCGCGCCAGGTCGGGATGCGGTTGCCGGCCATCTCGATGCTCTCGGGGACGAGTCCGCGTTTGTTCAGCTCGCGGCCGAAGGCTGAGATCGCGCGCGGGTGGGCGAGGAACAGTTTGGTTCCGCGCCGACGGCTGAGCAGCTCGTCCATGTCGTCCGGGCTCGGTACGCCGTCGTGCGGCTGGAGCCGCTGGTCGTACTCGCAGTTGTTGAGCATTCCGAACTCGCGGTTGTTGATGAGCTCGTGCTCCTGGCGCTCCTTCAACGCCTCCACGGTGAGCCGCAACTGCTGCTCGGTCTGGTTCATCGGCTGGTTGTAGAGGTCGGCCACGCGCGTGTGCAGGCGCAGGACCGTCTGGGCGATGCTCAGTTCGTACTCGCGCGGGGTGGCCTCGTAGTCCACGAAGGTGCCCGGGATGTCCTGCTCCCCGGTGTGGCCGGCCGCGAGGTCGATCTCCTTCTCGCCGTACTTGTTGGTGCGCTGCGACGGAATCGCGCGCAGCTCCTGGAGATGGGCGCTCAGGGACTCGGCGCGCTCCGCCACCTGTTCGAGATCCTGGCGGGGCAGCGTGAGCACGGTCACCGCCGTCACCGCGCGGGCCGTGTACTCCCAGATGGCCTCCGGGTCGATGAGCGCCTGCTCGCCGAAGTACGCGCCGTCGGCGAGGACACCGAGCACCGCGTCGTCCCCGTAGGGACCGGTGCCGATCTTCTCGACCTTGCCGTGCGCCAGCAGGAAGACCTCTTCGGCCCGGCTGCCGAACGAGGCCAGCACCTCCCCCGGGGCGAACTCCCGCTGCTGGCACCGCTGGGCGAGCTCGCCCAGTACGTCCTCGTCCTCGTACGACCGCAGCACGGACAGTTCCCCGAGCTCCGCGGGGATGACCTGGACACGGTCCCCGGTCTTGACGAACGTCACGCGGCCGTCGCCCACGGAGTAGCTGAGCCGCCGGTTCACGCGGTACGTGCCACCCTGCACGTTCACCCACGGAAGCATGCGCAGCAGCCACCGCGAGCTGATCTCCTGCATCTGTGGCGCGGACTTGGTGGTGGTGGCCAGGTTCCGCGCGGCGGATGTGCCGAGACTCTGCTGCGGACGGTTCTGCTCCGCGCGGACCTCTTCGCCTACCGACATGAAAATTGCCCTTCCGGTCGTGCACTGATCTTCGGGAGCAAGCCTTCCATTACGGAGCGTGCTGGTGCTATTACACGAATGAGGGGGAATGGATCACTCCGGACCTGGGCAGAGGGGGCGATTCCGCCGGACCGGGCCGCCCTACGGCCAGGGAACTCCAAGATCCGGCCGTCCGTTCGCTCCCTCGACGGACAACGACGGGCAACGACGGGAGACAGCAGTGGCAGGCTTCCTGGACCGCGCGAAAGAGCAGGCGCAGCGCGGACTCACGCAGGGCAAGCAGAAGCTGGACGACGTGCAGGCGCAGCGTGCGGGCGGCGACCTCCTGAAGAGACTCGGCTCCGCGTACTACGCGGAGCGGCGGGGCAGCGGTTCCGCCGAGGCGACCCGGCAAGCTCTTCAGGCACTGGAGAGTCACATCGCCACCCACGGGGACGCCTTCCTCCGGTCCTGACCGGTTCCTCTTCCTCCGGTCCTGACCGGTTCCTCCTGGACTGACCGGATCGACTCGCACGCTGTGCGAACGAGTGGGTCCGGCAGCCCGGTCGGCTATAGAAGCTGCGGTACCAGACGGCCACGACAGGTGGCCGACGTACAGCGCGAAGGAGTCGGCCATGGCATCGCCCATGTCCGCGGGCAGTTTCCTGGACCGGATCAGGGAGGAAGGCGTCCACGTCGTCGAGGTCGGCGACTGGGAGCATCACAACCGCAATCACAAGGGCCCCTGGGGGCCGGTGCACGGGGTGATGATCCACCACACGGTGACCTCGGGCACCGAGCTCACGGTCGGGCTCTGCCGCGAGGGCCGGGAGGATCTGCCCGGACCGCTGTGCCACGGCGTCATCACCAAGGACGGCGTCCTCCACCTGGTCGGCTACGGCCGGGCCAACCACGCGGGCCTCGGCGACGACGACGTGCTGCGCGCGGTGATCGCCGAGAAGGCGCTGCCGCACGACAACGAGGCGAACACCGACGGCAACCGCCATTTCTACGGCTTCGAGTGCGAGAACCTCGGCAACGGCAAGGACCCGTGGCCCGAGGCCCAGCTGGACGCCATCGCCAGGGTTTCCGCCGCGATCTGCCGGTTCCACGGCTGGACGGAGCGCTCGGTCATCGGCCACCTGGAGTGGCAGCCGGGAAAGGTGGACCCGCGAGGATTCACGATGAGCTTCCTGCGGGGGCGCGTCCGCGAGGTGCTGAAGTGAGCTGAGGCGCCGAGGGCCGCGGCGTGGACGGCCGGCATCGCGGGCCCCCGCGTCCGGCCGTCCCCGGACAGGTGTCCGACAATGAAGGGGTGCCCAGCCCCGCCGCCCCGGACAACGGCGCTCCCGACACCTCGGACAGCGCCACCGCAGCCGTCCCCGGCGCACCCGGAGCCCTCGGCCCGGCCGACCCGCTCGGGCTCCGGCCGCGTATACCGTCGCCGCTCCGGGAGGTCGTGGACGGGCGGTTCGCGCGGCATGGCGTCCGGCTGGTGCTGAAGCGGGACGATCTGATCCACCCGCTGCTGATCGGCAACAAGTGGCGCAAGCTGACGCCGAACCTCGAAGCGGCGGCGGGCCGCACCCTGGTCACCTTCGGCGGGGCGTACTCGAACCATCTGCGTGCCACCGCCGCAGCGGGCCGCCTGCTGGGCCTGCCCACCCTCGGTGTGGTCCGCGGCCAGGAGCTGGCCGACCGCCCCCTCAACCCCTCACTGGCCCGCTGCGCGGCCGACGGTATGCGCCTTCACTTCGTCGACAGATCGACGTACCGCCACAAGACGGAGCCGGAGACGCTGGCCGGGATCCTGCGCGCGACGGACACCGAGGACGCGTACGTGGTGCCCGAGGGCGGCAGCAACGCCCTCGCCGTACGTGGCTGCCAAGCGCTCGGCGAGGAGCTGCGCGATCACGGCGGCATCGACGTGGCCGCCCTGGCCTGCGGCACCGGCGGCACCCTCGCCGGACTGGCCGCGGGCCTCGCTCCCGGTCAGCGCGCTCTCGGCATCCCGGTCCTGCGAGGCGGCTTCCTCGACGCCGGGACGACCGCCCTGCAGACGGCCGCGTTCGGCTCCCGGCGCGGCACCTGGTCCCTCGACGAACGCTTCCACTTCGGCGGCTACGCCCGCACCAGCGCCGAACTCGACGCCTTCGCCGAGGACTTCGAGCAGCGCCACGGGCTGTCCGTCGAACGTCTCTATGTCGCCAAGATGCTCTACGGACTTGTCGCCCTCGCCGAGGAGGGCGCGTTCCCGCGCGGCACGACGGTGGCGGCGGTGATCACCGGGGCGCCGTTCCCCGCGGCGGAGACCGGACCTCAGGCCGCCTCCCGGTAGGCCGCCGCCTCCTCCAGGTCCAGCCGGCGCAGCAGCGTGCGCAGCATCTCGTCGTCGATGTAGCGGTGGTCGCGCAGCTTGACGAAGACATCGCGCTCGGTGCCGATCATCTCGCGGGAGAGCCGGCGGTAAGTGTCGTCCGCGGTCTCGCCGGTGACCGGGTTGACCGCGCCGAGCCGCTCCCAGACGGCGTTGCGGCGCCGCTCCATGACCGTGCGCAGACGCTCGGCGAGCGGCGGTGGCAGGGCGTTGCGCTCGTCGGCGAGGAGTTCGTCGAGGCGCCCCTCCGCGGCACGGGAGGCCTGCGCCTGGGCGTTGGCCTCGGCGAGCGTCTCGGCCTGTATGTCGCGCCCCGGCAGTTTCAGCAGCCGGATCAGCGGGGGCAGGGTCAGGCCCTGCACGACCAGAGTGCCGATGACGGTGGTGAAGGTCAGGAAGAGGATCAGGTTGCGTTCAGGGAAGGCGTCGCCGCCGTGCACGGTGAGCGGGATGGAGAAGGCGATGGCGAGCGAGACGACTCCGCGCATGCCGGCCCAGCCGATGATGAACGGCCCCTTCCAGGTCGGGTTGTCCTCGCGTTCGCGGATACGCGCCGACAGGATGCGGGGCAGGAAGGTGGCGGGGAACACCCACACGAAGCGGGTCGCCACGACGACGAGGAAGAGGGCGAGGGCGTACCAGGCCGCACTCGCGCCCGCGTAGGCGCCGAGACCCTTCAGGACGACCGGCAGTTGGAGTCCGATCAGCGCGAACACCGCGGACTCCAGGACGAACGCGACCATCTTCCACACCGCCTCCTCCTGGAGCCGGGTCGCGAAGTCCACCTCCCAGGAGCGGTGTCCGAGGTAGAGCGCGACGACGACCACCGCGAGCACCCCGGAGGCGTTGAACTGCTCGGCGATGCCGTAGGCGACGAAGGGGATCAGCAGGGAGAGGGTGTTCTGGAGGAGCGCCTCGTTCATGTGGGTGCGCAGCCAGTGGATGGGGATCATCAGCACGAGCCCGACGACGACGCCGCCGACCGCCGCGAGCAGGAACTCGCGGACGCCGCCCGCCCAGGTCGCGCCCTCGCCGACCGCCGCCGCGAGCGCCACCTTGTAGGCGGTGATCGCGGTCGCGTCGTTCACCAGGGACTCCCCCTGCAGGATCGTGGTGATCCGTGAGGGCAGTCCCACCCGGCGCGCCACGGCCGTCGCGGCCACCGCGTCCGGCGGCGCGACCACGGCGCCGAGCACCAGCGCCGCGGGCAGCGGCAGGCCCGGTACGAGCAGATAGGCGGCCCAGCCGACCACGAGGGTCGCGAAGAGGACGTACCCGACCGACAACAGCGCGACGGGCCTCAACTGGGCCCTCAGGTCGAGGTAGGAGCTGTCGGTGGCCGCCGTGTACAGCAGCGGCGGCAGCACCAGCGGAAGCACGACGTCGGGGTCGAGTTCGTACGCGGGCACCCCCGGGACGTACGAGATCAGCAGGGCCACGGCGACGATCAGCAGGGGTGCCGGGACCGGGGTGCGGCGGGCGGCCCCGGCGACCGCCGCGCTCCCCGCGACCAGCAACAGCAGTGGCAGCACATCCATCGTCTTTCGCCCGCCCTCTTTTTCCGCGCGGCATCCCGCACGCCCGACGTAACCTGGCAATCATGAAACAGTGCACGCACGCCGAAGCGCTGCCGCAGCCCGAACCCGAGCCCGGGAGCGAGACCTGCCTGGAGTGCGTGGCCGCCGGCACCCACCCGGTGCAGCTTCGGCTGTGTCTGGAGTGCGGGCATCTCGCCTGTTGTGACTCCTCACCGCTGCGGCACGCGACGGAGCACCACAAGGACACCGGACATCCGATCATGCGCACGTTCGAGCAGGGGGAGAACTGGCGTTGGTGTTTTGTGGACCACGTACTCGTCTGAGCCGCGGATCACGTTCGCGTCCGAGCCGTGGATCACGTACGCGCGTGACTCACGATCCGGACGGTTCGACGGTCTGACGTCTGGGTACGTCAACCCGGCGCGCGCTCTTCCTATTTGGGGCCGCAGACCTCTAGCCACTGTCCGTACTCATGGGCTTACTATGAGTGACAGCAAGGGGCGGGGTCCCCAGGACAGGAAAGTCCGGAGCGCGGTAGCGTCACCGCTGAACGACGTAGCGCGTTACCCCGGGGGGCGACCCTCGGCCCCGAAAGAGCTCGAATGAGCTTGTACCACCATGGAGGTGAGGGTGTCCCAGATCGCAGGCGAGCCCGCGACGAAGGACTTCGTGGAAGTCCGGCTGCCGGCCGCGGGTGCCTACCTGTCGGTACTGCGCACGGCCACGGCCGGGCTGGCGGCCCGTTTGGACTTCACCCTCGACGAGATCGAGGATCTGCGCATCGCGGTGGACGAGGCCTGCGCGATCCTGCTGCAGCAGGCCGTCCCCGGTTCGGTGCTCAGCTGTGTCTTCCGGCTGATCGACGACTCACTGGAGGTCACGGTCTCGGCTCCGACCACCGACGGTCACGCTCCGTCACGTGACACCTTCGCGTGGACCGTCCTGTCGGCGCTCGCGGGCAAGGTCGAGTCCACCGTCGCCGAGGACAAGACCGTGACGATCAGCCTCTACAAACAGCGCGGCGCGGGACCCGGGCCGGCGTGAGGAACGGGGACGGGCCGGTGCGGGACGAAGAGCGCGGCACACGGGAGCCTCCCGCGGAGCGCGCCGACGGCCCGGGCGGGCCGCGGCACACGGCGGACGGCGTCGACGGCATCCCCGAACAGGCCCGGCCGCATCCGGAGATCGACGTCTCCTCGGCGGCAGCGGCGCAGCCGGAGGTCTTCCCCGGACGGGGAGGTCCCCCCGGTTCGAGCGCGGCCGAGGACACGGGGGAAGAGCCGCGAGCTCGGGGAATGGTGACGGGCGGGACTATGAGCGAGCACGAGCGAAACGCGGAGCAGAACGTGCAGGGCGCGCAGCACGGGCCGAGCGCCCAGCACATCCAGCACGGCCCCAGCGCCCAGCACATCCGGCACGACCCGCAGGACCGCAGCGGGGCGCGGGCGCTGTTCATCGAGCTGCGCAAGCTGCAGGACGGCAGCACCGAGTACGCGGAACTGCGCAATCAGCTGGTCCGCATGCACCTGCCACTCGTCGAGCACCTCGCGCGCCGCTTCCGCAACCGTGGTGAGCCGCTGGACGACCTCACCCAGGTCGCGACCATCGGGCTGATCAAGTCGGTCGACCGGTTCGACCCGGAGCGCGGCGTCGAGTTCTCGACGTACGCGACCCCGACGGTGGTCGGCGAGATCAAGCGGCACTTCCGCGACAAGGGCTGGGCGGTGCGCGTCCCGCGCCGCCTCCAGGAGCTGCGGCTGGCGCTGACCACGGCGACCGCCGAGCTCTCCCAGCTGCACGGCCGCTCCCCGACGGTCCACGAACTGGCCGAGAAGCTGGCCATCTCGGAGGAGGAGGTCCTGGAGGGCCTGGAGTCCGCCAACGCGTACTCCACGCTGTCCCTGGACGTCCCCGACACGGACGACGAGTCCCCGGCGGTCGCCGACACCCTGGGCGCCGAGGACGAGGCGCTGGAAGGCGTCGAGTACCGGGAGTCGCTCAAGCCGCTGCTGGAGGATCTTCCGCCGCGGGAGAAGCGGATCCTGCTCCTTCGCTTCTTCGGCAACATGACGCAGTCGCAGATCGCGCAGGAGGTCGGCATCTCGCAGATGCACGTCTCGCGGCTGCTGGCCCGCACGCTCGCCCAGCTGCGGGAGAAGCTCCTCGTCGAGGAGTGAGCCCGAGGAGTGAGCCCCTCCTACTTCTCGTTCCGTACGTCGCCGCCGGGCCCTCGGATTCCGAGGGCCCGTGTCGTTGCCGGGTTCACCAGCAGCACCAGGGCCGCCAGCGCGACGGCCGCGAGGGCGATGCCGGCGGGGATCGCGACGCTGTCGGCCTGGAGCAGGGTGTAGGCCACGGGCAGCGCCAGGACCTGGGTGATGAGGGCCGGGCCCCGGCTCCAGCTGCGGCGCAGCAGCAGGCCGCGCGCGGCCAGGAGCGGCAGCAGGGCGAGCACGATCAGCGTGACGCCGCCGGTGACGGCCTGCCGCCGGCTGTCGGGGTCGCCCGTGAGACCGAGCACGACGATGCACACGCCGCCCGCCACCAGGGCGGCCCCTTCCAGCGCGGCCAGCGCCGCCGCGGCGGTCAGCCGGCCGGGACGGGGGCCAAGGAGGGGGGCGGCGGGGGTGGGATTCTGCTCACGGCTCACCCCCGAAGCGTAGCCCTCGGCCCCGCACCTCAGAGCGCCCCGGGGCCGTACACCGCTCTGTTCCGGGGCTCGCACCGGCCCGTCGCCGCACCCTCGGCGCCCCTGGGACTCTTACTGGATCCCTACCTCGGTCTGGGACGAGTACCACCCAGTAGGTACGCTGCATCGCATGCGTGCACTTCTCGTGGTCAATCCGGCAGCAACCACCACAAGTGCGCGTACGCGTGACGTGTTGATCCACGCGTTGGCCAGTGAGATGAAGCTGGAAGTGGTCACCACCGAGTACCGCGGGCACGCCCGGGACCTCGGCCGGCAGGCCGCGGACAGCGACGACATAGACATGGTCGTGGCCCTCGGCGGGGACGGCACGGTCAACGAGGTCGTGAACGGTCTTCTGCACCGGGGCCCCGACCCGGAGCGCCTTCCCCGTCTCGCCGTGGTCCCCGGTGGCTCCACCAATGTCTTCGCCCGCGCCCTCGGCCTGCCGAACGACGCCGTGGAGGCGACCGGTGCCCTGCTGGACGCGCTGCGCGAGGAGCGCGAGCGCACGGTCGGCCTCGGTCTGGCCGCGGGGACTCCCGGCACCGAGGACGAGTCCGTGCCCTCCCGCTGGTTCACCTTCTGCGCCGGCCTCGGCTTCGACGCGGGGGTGGTGGGCCGGGTCGAGCAGCAGCGCGAGCTCGGCCGGCGTTCCACTCACGCGTTGTATCTCCGCCAAGTGGTACGCCAGTTTTTGGACGAACCTCACCGTCGGCACGGAATGATCACTCTGGAGCGCCCCGGCGCGGACCCGGTCACCGATCTGGTCCTGTCCATCATCTGCAACACCTCGCCGTGGACGTTTCTCGGCAATCGTCCGGTGTACGCGGCGCCTAAGGCCTCGTTCGATACCGGGCTCGACGTACTCGCCCTCAGCCGCATGTCGACGGCCTCGGTTGCCCGGTATGCCACCCAGTTGCTCACTTCGTCCCCCGAGCGTGGACCCCAGGGCAAGCACGCCGTCACTCTGCATGACCTGACGGACTTCACCTTGCATTCGAAGGTTCCACTACCCCTTCAGATGGACGGCGACCATCTGGGACTGCGTACAAGCGTGACGTTCACAGGCGTACGCCGTGCACTGCGTGTGATTGTGTGAGTGGAAGGGGCCAAACTCCTTTCACTCGAACGTTTAGACCAGGGTCCACCCCATGGAAGTACGGCTGTGACTCAGCCGACACCGAGGAATCAAAAAAAACTTTCCTGAAGGGGTTGTATCCGCCGCTGAGGTTTGCGAGTCTCTACGTGGCGCTCGGGACGGCCCGCACCATCGGCCCCCAGAGCACCGGAACCCCTCCTCAAATCACAGGACCACACCAGTCCGTCTGGCTGTCGGCCCTTCACTTGTTGAGGGATTCGTGAAAGCGTTCACATTCACAAGCAACGTGCATGTAATACCAAGGAGAGGTAGCAGCCATGGACTGGCGTCACAACGCCGTTTGCCGCGAGGAAGACCCCGAGCTCTTCTTCCCCATCGGCAACACCGGTCCTGCGCTGCTGCAGATCGAGGAAGCCAAGGCCGTCTGCCGCCGCTGCCCCGTCATGGAGCAGTGTCTGCAGTGGGCGCTCGAGTCCGGCCAGGACTCCGGCGTCTGGGGTGGCCTCAGCGAGGACGAGCGCCGCGCAATGAAGCGCCGTGCTGCCCGCAACCGAGCTCGTCAGGCCACCGCCTGACGTTCCACCCCGCACGAGCCTGAGCTTGGCGGCGCGTACAGCGAGTACGCAACTCCCGCCCCCGAGCCGCAGCGCGCAGTACCCCGATGCGCTTGATGCAACGAGCTTTCAGCCCCGGACCACCTGGTGGTCCGGGGCTCATTGCTGTTCTCACCCAGGGCCGGTCACAGTGAGTGACGGACCCTTGTGGCGCCGACTGCCCCTGTCCGTAGGCCACTTGTGCCGGTCCTACGCACTTCGTGCGCGGGTCGGCTACTTCGGCACGATCACCGGAATGTCCAGGAGCACCTGCGTGCCGCGCTCCGGAGCGGCCACCATGTCGAAGGTGCCGCCCAACTCGCCCTCCACCAGCGTCCGTACGATCTGCAGGCCGAGGTTGCCCGAGCGGTGCGGGTCGAAGCCCTCGGGCAGTCCGACCCCGTCGTCCGTCACGGTGACCAGCAGCCGGGCGTCCTTGGAGGTGCCGCCGCGCACGGCGGAGACCTCGACGGTGCCCCGGTCGCCCTCACGGAAGCCGTGCTCCAGCGCGTTCTGCAGGATCTCGGTGAGAACCATCGAGAGCGGGGTCGCGACCTCGGCGTCCAGGATGCCGAAGCGTCCGGTGCGCCGGCCGGTGACCTTTCCGGGCGAGATCTCGGCGACCATGGCGAGCACCCGGTCGGCGATCTCGTCGAACTCGACCCGCTCGTCCAGGTTCTGGGAGAGCGTCTCGTGCACGATCGCGATGGAACCCACCCGGCGCACGGCCTCCTCCAGGGCTTCCCGGCCGCGGTCGGAGTCGATACGGCGGGCCTGCAGCCGCAGCAGGGCCGCCACCGTCTGGAGGTTGTTCTTCACCCGGTGATGGATCTCCCTGATGGTGGCGTCCTTGGTGATCAATTCACGCTCGCGGCGGCGCAGTTCGGTGACATCGCGGAGCAGGACCAGGGAACCGACACGGGTGCCCTTGGGCTTGAGCGGGATCGCCCGCAGCTGGATCACGCCCTCGGCGCTCTCGATCTCGAACTCGCGGGGCGCCCAGCCGCTGGCGACCTTGGACAGCGCCTCGTCCACCGGACCCCGGGACGGGGCGAGTTCGGCGGTCGTGGAGCCGAGGTCGCATCCCACCAGGTCGGCGGCCAGACCCAGGCGGTGGTACGCGGAGAGCGCGTTCGGTGAGGCGTACTGGACGACGCCGTCCGCGTCGAGGCGGATCAGTCCGTCGCCGACCCTCGGCGAGGCGTCCATGTCGACCTGCTGGTCGGGGAACGGGAAGGTGCCCGCCGCGATCATCTGTGCGAGGTCGGAGGCGCTCTGCAGATACGTCAGTTCGAGCCGGCTCGGGGTGCGCACGGTGAGCAGGTTGGTGTTGCGGGCGATGACACCGAGGACCCGGCCCTCACGTCGTACGGGAATGGACTCGACCCGGACCGGCACCTCCTCGCGCCATTCGGGATCGCCCTCGCGCACGATCCGGCCCTCGTCGAGCGCCGCGTCCAGCAGGGGGCGGCGGCCGCGCGGGACCAGGTGGCCGACCATGTCGTCCTGGTACGAGGTGGGCCCCGTGTTGGGGCGCATCTGGGCGACCGAGACGTAGCGGGTGCCGTCGCGTGTGGGAACCCACAGGACGAGGTCGGCGAAGGAGAGGTCGGAGAGCAACTGCCACTCCGAGACCAGCAGATGCAGCCACTCGAGATCGGAGTCACCGAGAGCGGTGTGCTGGCGTACGAGGTCGTTCATGGAGGGCACGAGTGCGAGCGTACCCGGCGGATCCGACAGGTCCCGAAATCGGCCGTCCGGGCGGGGGGCCCGAGGGCGCCGTCCGGCCCCGGAAACACCCGCGGGCCGCGGCGCCTGGGAGGGACCCTCGACCCTCCCGGCACCGCAGCCCGGAGCAACAACGGCCGCGGGGTGTGCGGTCCCGGTCGGCCGAAGAGAGGAGCCGGAGCAGTCAGGGCAGAGAGCGCCGGTTCCTCGGTCCGTCTTCCTGTGCGGGGAAGACGGAGGCTTGTTCAGTTTCTCAAAGGATTGTGGACTAGACCATGGTCCCGCGTCCATGCGTCCGCAGCCCATGCGCCTGCGGATGTTCTTCGTTGTCCGCTTATCCAACACCAGGAGCGCCCATCAGACTATCCCGCTTCGGTTCGTGAACGGGCCGAGTCGCCGGATGAGCGAAGCCGGTCCGGTCCGGCCCGTACAAGGCCCGTCCGGGCGGGTCGGCAGTTCCGGCCGGGACGCACCCCGTTCCGGGGCGACGGAGCGGTGACGCTCTGCTAGATTGGTCTATACCACATGTGTCCCCCTTCGGATTCGGTTGAGTTCCTGAGTCCCCTCTCCAGATCGGCAGGCCCAGCGTGGAAGTTGTCATCGTCCCGGACGCCAAGGCGGGCGGCGAGCTGATCGCCGAGGCCATGGCGGAACTGCTCAGGCGCAAGCCCGACGCACTGCTCGGCGTGGCCACCGGCTCGACGCCGCTGCCCATCTACGAGGCGCTCGCGGCCCGAGTGGGTTCCGGTGCCGTGGACGCCTCGGGCGCGCGCATCGCACAGCTCGACGAGTACGTGGGGCTGCCGGCCGAGCACCCCGAGTCCTACCGTTCCGTGCTGCGCCGCGAGGTGCTGGAGCCGCTCGGCCTCGGCATGGACGCGTTCATGGGTCCCGACGGCACCGCCGCGGACGTCCAGACCGCGTGCGAGGCGTACGACAGGGCGCTGGCGGCGGCCGGCGGGGTCGACCTCCAGCTGCTGGGGATCGGGACGGACGGGCACATCGGGTTCAACGAGCCGTGCTCCTCGCTCGCCTCGCGGACCCGGATCAAGACGCTGACCGAGCAGACCCGGGTGGACAACGCGCGGTTCTTCGACGGCGACATCGAGCAGGTGCCGCACCACGTCATCACGCAGGGCATCGGCACGATCCTGGAGGCGCGGCACCTGGTTCTGCTCGCGACCGGCGAGGGCAAGGCGGACGCCGTGGCGGCGACGGTCGAGGGGCCGGTCGCGGCGGTCTGCCCGGCGTCGGCACTGCAGCTGCACCCGCACGCGACGGTGGTCGTCGACGACGCCGCCGCGTCCAAGCTGAAGCTCGCGGACTACTTCCGGCAGACGTTCGCCGCCAAGCCCGGCTGGCAGGGCATCTGACAGCCGGGCCCGGCCTCGGCGAAAGCACGGGGCCGGGCCCGGCCCTCGGCGAAATGACGGTCCGGGCGGGAACACGCAGGTGCCGGGCTCCCCAGGGAGCCCGGCACCTTTGCCTTGCGGCCAGGGAGCGGTCCGCTACTCCCCCGCGATGACCTCCGCCGCGGCCCGGCCGCACACCCGCGCCGCGCCGTGGGTGGCGATGTGCAGGGCGCCCCGGGGCGCCGACTGGGGGACGCCCATCTCGACCACGACGGTGTCGGGGCGGGAGGCGAGCAGGGTGTCGAGGGCGGTCGCCATCCAGGGGTGCCGGTGTTCGTCGCGGACGACCGCCACGAGGGGCCGCGCCCCCGCGGCGGCGAGGGCCGAGGAGCCCGCGTCCACGCCGGTGAAGCTGCCGGTCTCGGTACCGGGAAGCAGCCGGGCCAGCTCCGCGGCCACGCCCCAGGGGGTCTCGTCACCGACGGCGATGTTCGCGACCGGGGTGAGCGCTGCGACGTAGGGGGCCTCGGTGAGCGAGGTGTACGACGCGGAGCGGGTCACGGTCAGAGCGCGCCGGGCGGCGATCAGGCCCACGTCGGAGGCTCCACCCGTACCGCCCGAGGCGTTCGAGGCGTTCGACCTGTTTGCACTGTCCGAGCTGTCCGAGCTGTCCGAGCTGTCCGAGCTGTCTGTACCGGCCGTACCGCCTGTACCGTTCAGCCCGCTCGCACCAGCTGTACCACCCGTAGCGTTCACGCCACCCGTACCGCTCGTACCGTCTGTACCACCCAGGCTGTTCGAAGCGTTCGAGCTGTTCAAGCCATTCGTGCGGGAGATGACCACCGAGGCGGAGGCGGCCGGGGAGGCCTTCGGGATCGCGGAGGCCGCGGCCGTCCACTCGGCCAGTGCCCGCACCCGGTTCGCCGCGTCCGCGAGGCGCTCCTCGGGGAGTTCACCGGCGCGGACGGCGGAGACCAGGGCGTCGCGGAGGCGGCGCACGGTGTCGTCGTCCGCCAGTCCGCCGCCGACGCAGATGGCGTCCGCACCGGCCGCGATGGCCAGCACGCTGCCCCGCTCGATGCCGTACGTCGCGGCGATGGCCTGCATCTCCATGCCGTCGGTGACGATCAGGCCGTCGTAGCCGAGTTCCTCGCGCAGCAGACCGGTGAGGATGCGGCGGGAGAGGGTGGCCGGGCGGTCCGGGTCCAGGGCCGGGACGAGGATGTGCGCGCTCATCACGGCACGGCTGCCCGCGGCGATCGCGGCCCGGAAGGGGACGAGTTCGCGGGACTGGAGGACCGACAGGTCCGCGTCGATGCGGGGCAGGGCGTGGTGGGAGTCGACCGCGGTGTCCCCGTGGCCCGGGAAGTGCTTGGTGCAGGCGGCGACGCCGGCGGCCTGGAGGCCGGTGACGTAGGCGGCCGTGTGCCGGGCCACCAGGTCGGTGTCGGCACCGAAGGACCGTACGCCGATGACCGGGTTGGCCGGGTTGGAATTCACGTCGGCGGACGGCGCCCAGTTGAGGTTCACTCCGCACGCGGCCAGCCGGCGGCCGAGTTCGAGGGCGACGGCCTCGGTGAGCGCCACGTCGTCGACGGCGCCCAGTGCGTGGTTGCCCGGGAAGGACGACCCGGTGCGCACCTCAAGGCGGGTGACGTCGCCGCCCTCCTCGTCGATGGCGACCAGGACGTCGTCGCGTTCGACGCGCAACTGGGCGGTCAGGGCGGCCAGTTGATCGGGTGAGGCGATATTGCGGCCGAACAGGCCGACGGAGGCGAGGCCTTCACCGAGACGGCGCAGCAGCCAGTCCGGCGCCGTGGTCCCGGTGAATCCGGGCTGGAGCACGGTGAGGGCGTCGCGCGTCAGGCCGTCCTTTGAATTGGACGCAGTGGTACCACTGGCGAATGTCGTCATCGGGAGGCGTTATCCCTTCACGGCGCCCGCGGTCAGACCCGCGGCCATCTTGCGCTGGACGAGGAGGAACAGAACGACGATCGGCACGGCCATCATGGTGGATCCAGCCATCATCGGGGCGTACTCGGTGCCGTGCTTGGTGGTGAAATTGCCGAGCCAGACGGTGGCGGTCTGGTTCTGCTGGCTCAGCAGCATGAGGGCGTAGAGGTATTCGTTCCAGGCCTGGATGAAGGCGTAGACGGATGTCGCGACCATGCCGGGGGCCAGCAGCGGGAAGACCACGCGGATGAAGGCGCCCGTGCGGCTGCACCCGTCGACCATCGCCGCCTCCTCCAGCTCCTTCGGGATGTTGACGATGAAGCCGCGCAGCGTCCACACCGTGAAGGGGAGGATGAAGGTCAGATACGTGATGATCAGGCCGGAGAGCTTGTCGTACTGACCGAGGTCGTTCAGCAGCAGGAAGATCGGGATGATCATGGCGACCAGCGGGACCATCTGGACCGCGAGGATGCCGACGATCACTGCCTTGCGGCCGCGGAAGGCGAAGCGGGAGATGGCCAGCGCGGCCAGCATCCCCACCACGATGCCGATCACGACCACCGAGAGCGACACGATCAGGCTGCGGCCGACCGGGCCCCAGAAGTCGGCGATGTCCAGCGCGCGGCGGAAGTTGTCGAGCGTGAACCCCGTGGGGAACAGGCTCGGATCGGAGTCGATGGCGTCCTTGGACGGCTTGATGGCCGTGTTGAGCATCCAGTAGACCGGGAAGCCCGCGATGGCGAAGACGAGCAGGCCGAGGACGTTCCAGCCGAGCTTGGACTTGCGGGGCCCGGAGGACTTCCGCCCCGCGGCGGACGTACGCCCGGACGTGGCGACGGCACTCATTCGACCTCTCCGATCTGCAGCATCTGACGCATGTACACGGCGACCACGCCCAGGAGCAGCAGCACGGTCAGCACGGCGATCGCCGACCCCTGCGCGTAGTCGTTGACGACGAAGGCGCGGTCGTAGGAGTACGTGGTGAGCAGTTGGAACTCCGCCTCCGGGTGGCCGCCCCGCATGACGAAGACCTGCGGGAAGACGCCCATGTCCCAGATGACGGAGAGGGTCGTGAGCATCACGATGATCGGCTTGAGGATCGGCAGCGTGACATGGCGGAAGACGCCCCAGGCGCCCGCGCCGTCGAGCCGTGCGGCCTCCTCCAGCTCGGCGGGCACCTGGGTGAGTCCCGCACTGAGGGTGATGACGACGAACGGCACCGCGCCCCAGACGACCAGGAGCATGATCACGCTCAGGCCCTGCGTCCCGCTGGCGAACCAGTTGTGGCCGATCATGTCGACGCCGGGGAGCTTGCTGAGCAGCGCGTTGAAGACGCCGTAGTCGGAGTCGAAGAGCCACTTGAAGACCGTGGTGGCGACGATGATGGGCATGCCCCAGCTGGCCACCAGCACGATGTTGATGAGTGTCTTCACCCATCCGGAGACCCGCTGGAGGAGCAGCGCGATCAGCATGCCGACGACCATCGTGAAGACGACGGCCCCGCCGGCGAACAGGACGGTCCGGACGACCACCGCCCAGAACTCGCTGTCCGAGAGCACATGGGCGAAGTTGTCGAAGCCGACCGACTCGGCAGGCTGGAAGCCCCAGAGCTGGGACTGCCCGAACTTCTGGAAGGAGAGCGTGACCAGGCGCGCCAGCGGATAGCCGAGGACCAGCGCGAGGATCAGCAGGCACGGGGCGAGCAGGGCCCAGGGGGCCGCCGCCGCGCCCGAGGTCCGCTTGGCGCGTGGCGCCTCGGCGACGGCCGGTGGCGGTGCCTGCCGCGGCGGCGGCACCTTGGCGGGGGTGGTCGTGTCTGCGGCACTCATCGCGCGCTCCTCAGCGGTCCCTCAGGTCGTACGAAAGCGAAGGCCCGCACGGCCGGGCGCTGCGGGGGGCGAGCCCCTGGCCGGGCCGTACGGGAGGCAGGGCCCCGCCCCTCCGCGAAGGAGGACCGACGGGGCCCTGCTCTCAGGTCACTTGGTGTTGATGACCTTGTCGATGGCGGCGTCCGCTTCCTTCGCGGCGTCCGCGACCGACTTCTTGCCGGTGCCGATGTTCTGCAGCATGGTCTGCAGGACCTGGGCCTTCTCGACCTGGCCCCAGCCCGGCGCCATCGGGACGAACCAGCTGGACTCGGCCGCGGTGGCCGGGACGACCGTCGCCGGGTCGTTCTTCAGGGTGGCGAGGTCGGTCTTGTTGTTGGGCAGGTTGCCCTTGGCCATCAGGCCCTTCTGGCCCTTGGCGCCGGTGAACGCGTTGATCCACTCGGCGGCGACGGCCTGCGCCTTCGACTTCACCGGGACGGCGAGGTCGGAGCCGCCCAGGAAGACCGGGAGGTTCTTGCCGGACGGGCCGGGCATCACGAAGTTCTCGAGGTTGCCCTTGAGCTTGCCGGTCTTGTCGCTCTCCGGGGCCTCGGCGGTCGCGCCCTCCCAGGCGGCACCGAAGATCATGCCGGACTTGCCCTGGCCGTAGACGATGTAACGGTCGGACTCGTCCTTGGTCTTGTCGCCGTGCATGTACTTGTCGACGACGGTCTTGAACTCGGTGAGGCCCTTGACCGACTCGGGCGAGGAGAGGTTGGCCTTCCACTGGCCGCCCTCCTGCGTCGCGATGGAGCCGCCGGCGTCGTAGACGAAGGACATGGCCGCGTACCAGTCACGGGTGGGCTGGTACCAGGCGCTGAACTTGCTGCCCCCCTTCTTCTGGATCTTGTCCAGATCGGAGGTGAGCTCCTGGTACGTCTTCGGCGGGGTCTTCACGCCGGCCGAGGCGGCGACGTCCTTGCGCCAGTTGCCGACGCGGCCACCGGCGTAGTACGGCACGCCGTAGGTCTTGCCGTCGTAGGTGACGGAGGTCTTGAGGCCGTCCAGCCAGCCGTCCGAGTTCTCGAACTTCGAGGCGTCGAGGGGAGCGAAGGCACCCTTGACCATGTAGCCGAGCATCTCGGAGTTGCCCATCTCGACCACGTCCGGCGCCTTGTCGGTGGCGAGGACCGCGTCGAGCTTGGTGTTCTTGTCCGGCCAGCCGTAGTACTCGTGCTTGATCTTGATGCCGGGGTGCTTCGCCTTGATCGCCGCGTCGGCCGCCGTGACCAGCTCGGGCCAGTTGTTCTGCGCGTCGACCGTGAGCCAGACCGTCAGCTCCTTGGCGTCCGCGCCCTTGTCCGACCCCCCGGACTTGTTGTCGTTCCCGCACGCCGCGACGGAGAAGATCATGCCCGCGATACCGATCGCGGCTACCAGCTTGCGCTTCACGCCACCCTCCTCAGGGATGCCACAAACCCCCCTGCTCCCCGCGGTGACATACGCCGTGTACCGCCCGTGGGGCCGGGACTGGACCAATGGTGTAGACCAGTACGGGGAGCTTGGCCTAGACCTAGAGGGGTGTCAAGGGTGCGTAAGCCCGTCCAGTCGTCCGTTATGGGACCTACATATGCAAGGACCTTTAAGTAGGTAAGCGGCATAAACAGCGGGCCTGTTCAGGACCTGCGAGGGAACCGCCCCCGGGCCGTCCGCACGGCCGTCCCCACCGCCTCGCGCGCCACCGTCTGCGCGCGATGGACTAGACCAACGGGTGCGCCGACGGTATATAGAGGGGATCACGGAGCGTGCGGGGGACACTCGCGCAGCAAGCCGTGCCACGATGTGAGCCGTGGCCGTCGATATGTCGGTCGCTTCGGCATCCGGAGCCGGGAAGGCAGAGCATGAGCACCGACGTCAGCAGTGCGGAGAACGAGGGTGGGGCGCCCATCCGTACCGCGCGCGTGCCCAAGTACTACCGCCTCAAGAAGCACCTGCTCGGCATGACGGAGACACTGCCGCCCGGGACGCCGGTACCGCCCGAGCGGACCCTCGCCGCCGAGTTCGACACCTCGCGCACCACGGTGCGGCAGGCCCTTCAGGAGCTGGTCGTCGAGGGCCGTCTCGAACGCATCCAGGGCAAGGGCACCTTCGTCGCCAAACCGAAGGTCTCCCAGGCGCTCCAACTGACCTCGTACACCGAGGACATGCGCGCCCAGGGCCTCGAACCCACCTCGCAGCTGCTGGACATCGGCTACATCACGGCGGACGAGACCCTCGCCGGCCTGCTCGACATCTCGGCCGGCGGCCGGGTGCTGCGCATCGAGCGGCTGCGCCTGGCGAGCGGCGAGCCGATGGCCATCGAGACGACCCATCTCTCCGCCAAGCGCTTCCCCGCCCTGCGCAGGTCGCTCGTCAAGTACACCTCCCTCTACACCGCGCTCGCCGAGGTGTACGACGTCCACCTCGCCGAGGCCGAGGAGACCATCGAGACCTCGCTGGCGACGCCGCGCGAGGCCGGACTGCTCGGCACCGACGTGGGCCTGCCCATGCTGATGCTCTCCCGCCACTCGCTCGACCGGCAGGGCGAGCCGGTGGAATGGGTGCGGTCGGTGTACCGGGGCGACCGGTACAAGTTCGTCGCCCGCCTCAAGCGCCCGCAGGACTGAGCCATATGGCGTAACCCGCGGGTATGGGGCGCACGCTCCCGTACCCGCGCGTTGCGCCGCCCGGCCCGGCGGGCCCGGACGGACCGTCAGGCGCCGTACCGGCCCCAGGGGTTCCGCGCCCGCCGAGGGCGCCGTGCGCTCCGACACGAACCCTCCACACCCGCCGTCCGAGCAGGGGTTCCCTAGAGCGGAACCATCCCCTAGATTGCCTGCGCGTTACCCAGGTGATCGATGAGGGGACGGAGTCGCCCTATGTCAGACCTGCCCGAAGTGAAACCACCGGTGGTGACACCGGTACGTGTGGTGATCGCCCTCTGTCTGTTCGCGCCCTTCGTGGCGATGCTGTGGGTCGGCTCCTACACGAAGACCGACCCGGCGTTCATCGGCATCCCGTTCTTCTACTGGTACCAGTTGCTGTGGGTGCCCCTGTCCACGGTGCTGACCGTGACCGCGTACCAGCTGTGGCGGCGTGACCAGCGCGCCCGCGCCCGCGCCTCCGCGTCCACGTCCGCCGAGGGAGGTGCCGGAGCATGAACGACGGTGTGAACGGCGTCGCCCTCGGCGTCTTCGTCTTCTTCTTCCTGGCCGTCACGGTCATGGGCTTCCTGGCCGCGCGCTGGCGCAGGGCCGCCGACGAGCACAGCCTCGACGAATGGGGCCTGGGCGGGCGGTCCTTCGGCACCTGGGTGACCTGGTTCCTGCTCGGCGGCGACCTCTACACCGCGTACACCTTCGTCGCCGTGCCCGCGGCGATCTACGCGGCGGGCGCGGCCGGCTTCTTCGCCGTGCCGTACACGATCCTGGTCTACCCGCTGATCTTCACGTTCCTGCCCCGCCTGTGGTCGGTCTCCCACAAGCACGGCTATGTGACGACCTCGGACTTCGTGCGCGGCCGCTTCGGCTCCAAGAGCCTGTCCCTCGCCGTGGCGGTCACCGGCATCCTGGCCACCATGCCGTACATCGCGCTCCAACTCGTCGGCATCCAGGCCGTACTCGACGTGATGGGCGTGGGCGGCGGCGACAGCACCAACTGGTTCGTCAAGGACCTGCCGCTCCTCATCGCCTTCGGCGTGCTGGCCGCGTACACCTACTCCTCGGGGCTGCGGGCCCCCGCCCTGATCGCGTTCGTGAAGGACACCCTGATCTACATCGTGATCGCGGTGGCCATCATCTACATCCCGATCAAACTGGGCGGCTTCGACGAGATCTTCAAGGCGGCGAGCGACAAGTACACGGCCGCGGGCGCCGGGGGGCTCGTCCCCGCGCAGGCGGGCCAGTGGACGTACGCCACCCTCGCGCTCGGCTCGGCGCTGGCGCTGTTCATGTATCCGCACTCGGTCACCGCGACGCTGTCCGGCCGCAGCCGGGAGGTGATCCGCCGGAACACCACGATCCTGCCGCTGTACTCGCTGATGCTGGGCCTGCTCGCCCTGCTCGGGTTCATGGCGATCGCGGCCGGCGTGAAGGTCACCAACGGCCAACTCGCCATCCCCCAGCTCTTCGAGAACATGTTCCCCGACTGGTTCGCGGGCGTGGCCTTCGCCGCCATCGGCATCGGCGCGCTCGTCCCGGCGGCCATCATGTCCATCGCGGCCGCGAACCTCTTCACCCGCAACATCTACAAGGACTTCATCAACCCGGCCGCGACCCCGCGCCAGGAGACGCAGGTCTCCAAGCTGGTGTCGCTCCTGGTGAAGGTGGGCGCGCTGGTCTTCGTCCTGACCATGGACAAGACCGTCGCGATCAACTTCCAGCTGCTGGGCGGCATCTGGATCCTGCAGACCTTCCCGTCGCTGGTCGGCGGGCTGTTCACCCGCTGGTTCCACCGCTGGGCGCTGCTGGGCGGCTGGGCGGTCGGCATGCTCTACGGCACGATCGCCGCCTACGGCGTGGCCTCGCCGACCCAGAAGCACTTCGGCGGCAGCTCGAAGGAGATCCCCGGCATCGGGGAGATCGGCTACATCGGCCTGACGGCGTTCGTCCTGAACGTGGCCGTGGCCGTCGTCCTCACCTTCGCCCTCAGGGCGTTCAAGGCCCCGGACGGCATCGACGAGACCTCGCCCTTGGACTACACGGCCGACGCGGGAGACCCCGGAGTCGAGACGGAGCTCCCGCCGGCCACGGCGGACGCGAGCCACTAGCCACCAGTCACCAGTCACCAGTCACCAGTCACCAGTCACCAGTCACCAGTCACCAGTCACCAGGAACGAACGACGCGACAGCGCCGCACGACGGGCCGCCGGACGAAAACCGGCGGCCCGTCGCCGTGCCGGTCGGGCACACTCGCCGGCATGGACATCGTCATCAGGCGGGCGCGCCCCGAGGAGTACCCCACCATCGGCGAGATCGCGGCGCAGGCCTATCTCGGAGACGGGCTGCTCGACTTCGGGGAGAGCGACGCGTACCTGGAGAGGCTGCGGGACGTCGCGGGGCGCGCGGCCGTCGCCGAGGTGCTGGTCGCCGTCGACGGGGACCGGGTGCTCGGCAGTGTGACCTTCGTGGCGGACGGCAGCCCCATGGCGGACTTCGCGCGCGCCGGGGAGGCCGAGATCCGGATGCTCGCGGTCGCGCGCGCGGCACGCGGCCGGGGTGCCGGGGAGGCGCTCGTGCGCGCCTGCGTCGAGCGGGCACGGGCCGTGGCGGGCTGCGAGCGCGTCGTGCTGTCCACCCAGGGCACCATGCACAGCGCCCACCGCGTCTACGAGCGCGTGGGCTTCACCCGCACCCCCGACCGCGACTGGTACCCGCTTCCGGAGCTCGACGACATCCGGCTGCTCACCTACGAGTTGACGATCCAGCACGCTCCGTAGTGCTCCCGGACACCGACCCGACACAACATGTGGGGGCACTCCCGGAGCCCGGCACAAGATGTATGCTCATGGTCGCTGTCACCGCAGGGGAATCCGGTGCGAATCCGGAACTGTCCCGCAACGGTGTACTTGTGCTTGTTCGCGTTTCCGCGTGCCCGCACTCGCGTCAGTCCGAGGACCTGCCGACAGCGCGCCCCGGCCGTCCGGCCCGGGTGCCGACGACGTCCGGGCCTCGCGGAATGGGCCGGTGGACGCGGTGCGTGCTGCCCAGAAGCGCTCCCGTGTGCCCCGCTCCTCCCGCCAGGCCCTGTGCCGAGCGAGGGAGATCCCCACGTGACCATCGCGCCAGCCGATCCGGCTTCAGTGACCGCGCAGCAGGCCCGGGTGGAGACCGACGGTCCCGGAACCGCGCTGCTGCGGACCCTGACCGGTCTCACCGCCGACCTCACCGACGCCGACCCCGGCCGGGTCGCCGCCGCGGCGCTGCGCGGCCGGTCCGCCCGCGCCGACGAGGCCGAGCTGCGCGAACTGGCCACCGAGGCGGCCGCGGGTCTCATCTCCGAGGACCCCGTCTACTCCCGGCTGGCCGCCCGCCTCCTCACGATCAGCGTCGCCGCGGAGGCCGCCTCCCAGGGCGTCACGACCTTCTCCGAGTCGGTCGCCGTCGGCCACCGCGAGGGTCTGATCGCCGACCGCACGGCCGCGTTCGTCCGGCTGCACACGGCCCGCCTCGACGCGCTCATCGACTCCGAGGGCGACGACCGCTTCGGCTACTTCGGGCTGCGCACGCTGCACAGCCGCTATCTGCTCCGGCACCCGATCACCCGCAAGGTCGTCGAGACGCCCCAGCACTTCATGCTCCGGGTGGCGGCCGGCCTCGCCGAGGACGACACGGCCCGCTCGGTGGACGAAGTCGCCGCGCTCTACCGGCTCATGAGCCGCCTGGACTACCTCCCCTCCTCCCCCACGCTCTTCAACTCCGGTACGCGGCACCCGCAGATGTCGTCCTGCTACCTCCTCGACTCCCCGCTGGACGAGCTGGACTCCATCTACGACCGCTACCACCAGGTGGCGCGCCTGTCGAAGCACGCGGGCGGCATCGGCCTGTCCTACTCCCGTATCCGCTCGCGCGGTTCGCTGATCCGCGGCACCAACGGGCACTCCAACGGCATCGTCCCGTTCCTCAAGACGCTCGACGCCTCGGTCGCCGCGGTGAACCAGGGCGGCCGGCGCAAGGGCGCGGCCGCGGTGTACCTGGAGACCTGGCACTCCGACATCGAGGAGTTCCTGGAGCTGCGCGACAACACCGGTGAGGACGCCCGGCGTACGCACAACCTGAACCTCGCGCACTGGATCCCGGACGAGTTCATGCGCCGGGTGAACGAGGACGGCGTCTGGTCGCTCTTCTCCCCCGCCGACGTACCGGAACTGGTCGACCTGTGGGGCGACGCGTTCGACGCCGCGTACCGCAAGGCCGAGGAGGCGGGCCTCGCCAAGAAGACCATTCCGGCCCGCGACCTGTACGGCCGCATGATGCGCACCCTCGCGCAGACCGGCAACGGCTGGATGACCTTCAAGGACGCCGCCAACCGCACCGCCAACCAGACGGCGGAGCCGGGCCACACCGTCCACTCCTCGAACCTGTGCACCGAGATCCTGGAGGTGACGGACGACGGGGAGACGGCGGTCTGCAACCTGGGCTCGGTCAACCTGGGCGCGTTCGTGGTCGGTGACGACATCGACTGGGAGCGGCTCGACGAGACCGTGCGCACCGCGGTGACCTTCCTCGACCGCGTCGTCGACATCAACTTCTACCCGACCGAGCAGGCGGGCCGCTCCAACGCCAAGTGGCGTCCGGTCGGCCTCGGCGCGATGGGCCTCCAGGACGTCTTCTTCAAGCTGCGGCTGCCCTTCGACTCGCCCGAGGCCCGCGCCCTGTCCACCCGGATCGCCGAGCGCATCATGCTCGCCTCCTACGAGGCCTCCGCCGACCTCGCCGAGCGCAACGGCCCGCTCCCCGCCTGGGAGAAGACCCGTACCGCCCGTGGAGTGCTGCACCCGGACCACTTCGACGTCGAGCTGAACTGGCCGGAGCGCTGGGCCGCCCTGCGGCAGCGGATCGCGGCGGTCGGCATGCGCAACTCGCTGCTCCTCGCCATCGCGCCGACCGCCACCATCGCGTCCATCGCGGGCGTGTACGAGTGCATCGAGCCGCAGGTGTCGAACCTGTTCAAGCGCGAGACGCTCTCCGGCGAGTTCCTCCAGGTCAACTCCTACCTGGTGGCCGAGCTGAAGAAGCTCGGTGTGTGGGACGCGCAGACGCGTGAGGCGCTGCGCGAGTCCAGCGGCTCGGTGCAGGGCTTCACCTGGGTCCCGCAGGACGTCCGCGACCTGTACCGCACGGCGTGGGAGATCCCGCAGCGCGGCCTGATCGACATGGCCGCCGCCCGGACCCCGTTCCTGGACCAGGCCCAGTCCCTGAACCTGTTCCTGGAGACGCCGACCATCGGCAAGCTCTCCTCGATGTACTCGTACGCCTGGAAGTCGGGCCTGAAGACGACGTACTACCTGCGGTCCCGCCCGGCGACGCGCATCGCCCGCGCGGCCCAGGCGCAGGCGCAGCCCGAGAAGACCATCCCCGTGCAGCAGGCGGCCGACCCCGACGCAGTCGCCTGCTCCCTGGAAAACCCCGAGTCCTGCGAGGCCTGCCAGTAATGAGCGACACCACCACCGAGAAGGCCGCGTCCGAGAAGAACCTCCTCGACCCGGGCTTCGAACTCACCCTGCGCCCCATGCGCTACCCGGACTTCTACGAGCGCTACCGGGACGCCATCAAGAACACCTGGACCGTCGAGGAGGTCGACCTCCACTCGGACGTCGCCGACCTCGCGAAGCTGACGCCGGGTGAGCAGCACATGATCGGCCGGCTGGTCGCGTTCTTCGCGACGGGCGACTCGATCGTGTCGAACAACCTGGTGCTGACGCTGTACAAGCACATCAACTCCCCCGAGGCGCGGCTCTACCTGAGCCGTCAGCTCTTCGAGGAGGCCGTGCACGTCCAGTTCTATCTGACGCTGCTCGACACCTATCTGCCCGACCCGGAGGACCGCACCGCGGCCTTCGCGGCCGTCGAGAGCATCCCCTCCATCCGCGAGAAGGCGCAGTTCTGCTTCAAGTGGATGGACTCGGTGGAGAAGCTGGACCGGCTGGAGACCCAGGCCGACCGCCGCCGCTTCCTGCTGAACCTCATCTGCTTCGCGGCGTGCATCGAGGGGCTCTTCTTCTACGGGGCCTTCGCGTACGTCTACTGGTTCCGCAGCCGGGGTCTGCTGCACGGCCTGGCGACCGGCACCAACTGGGTGTTCCGCGACGAGACGATGCACATGAGCTTCGCCTTCGAGGTCGTCGACACCGTCCGCAAGGAGGAGCCGGAGCTCTTCGACGACCGGCTCCAGGAGCAGGTGACCGACATGCTGCGCGAGGCCGTCGAGGCCGAGCTGCAGTTCGGGCGCGACCTGTGCGGCGAGGGCCTGCCGGGCATGAACACCGACTCGATGCGGCAGTACCTGGAGTGCGTCGCCGACCAGCGCCTTCAGCGGCTGGGCTTCGCGCCGGTGTACGGCTCCGAGAACCCGTTCTCCTTCATGGAGCTCCAGGGTGTCCAGGAGCTGACCAACTTCTTCGAGCGCCGGCCGTCCGCGTACCAGGTCGCGGTGGAGGGCACGGTCGACCTCGACGAGGACTTCTGACCGGTCCGACTGTTCCGACCGGTCCGAGTGTTCCGACCGGTCCGACTGCTCCGATCGGTCCGACTGCTCCGATCGGTCCGAGTGTTCTGAGCGTTCGTCAGTGATGAGAGCCGGGCCGCCCCGTGCAGCCCGGCTTTCGTCACGTACTGCCCCCGCGCCTCCAATCGCCGTGCCAATCCCCGTCCATGGAGCGGCAAAGTTCTTCCGGCACGGCTGTTCGCACGTCGTTCACCCCGGCTAGGTTCTGGCCGTCCCGTCATGCCGCGCACCACGGCACGCCAGGACGACTGAATTGGCATGCCCATGACGTGTCTCTCCACAGTTCGCGCTACGCGCGTCACGGGCCCGTCCCTTCAGAGCGCCGAGAACCCCCACTTCCGGCTATGGCGTCGCGCACGGCCCTACCCCGGCCGAGCGGCACCGGCCTCGAACCGATGGAGGCGACACCCCCATGCGTTCCCAGCGCCCGATACCCTCCGGCAGACCCGCCCGGAGCCTGCGAAGACTCCTCACCGCCGCCCTTCCCGCCCTGGCCCTCGGCCTCGCCGGGTTCGCCGCGGCCCCTCCCGCCGACGCACAGCCCGCCCCGATCCCCCACGTCTCCCGGACCACCCAGAACGCCGGGGCCCTGACCGATCCCGCCCGCCAGTCGGTCCACTCGACCGGCAAGGCCGGCCAGAAGGTCGCGACCGAGCACCTGTGCGCCGAGGCGACGAAGCCCGGCCAGATGTCGTGCTTCGCGCAGCGCCGCACCGACATCGCGCAGAAGCTCGCGGCCAAGGTCTCCCCCGACGCCGCCGCCGCGGTGTCCGGTCTCAGCCCGGCCAACCTGCACAGCGCCTACAACCTGCCCTCGACGGGCGGCTCCGGCCTGACGGTCGCCGTGGTCGACGCCTACAACGACCCCAACGCCGCCGCCGACCTGGCCACCTACCGAACCCAGTTCGGCCTGTCCGCCTGCACCAAGGCCAACGGCTGCTTCAAGCAGGTCAGCCAGACCGGTTCGACCACCTCACTGCCGACGAACGACTCCGGCTGGGCGGGTGAGGAGGCGCTCGACATCGACATGGTCAGCGCCGTCTGCCCCAACTGCAACATCATCCTCGTCGAGGCGAGCTCCGCGAACGACTCCGACCTCGGTATCGCGGAGAACGAAGCGGTCGCGCTGGGCGCGAAGTTCGTCTCCAACAGCTGGGGCGGCTCCGAGTCCTCCTCGCAGACCGGCGAGGACACCTCGTACTTCAAGCACCCGGGCGTCGCCATCACGGTCTCCTCGGGTGACGAGGCCTACGGCTCCGAGTACCCGGCGACCTCCCAGTACGTGACCGCCGTCGGCGGTACCGCGCTGAGCACCTCCTCCAGCACCCGCGGCTGGACCGAGTCGGTCTGGAAGACCAGCAGCACCGAGGGCACCGGTTCCGGCTGCTCCGCCTACGACGCCAAGCCGTCCTGGCAGACCGACACCGGCTGCACCAAGCGCATGGAGTCCGACGTCTCCGCGGTCGCCGACCCCGCCACCGGCGTGGCGGTCTACGACACCTACGGCGGCTCCGGCTGGGCGGTCTACGGCGGCACCAGCGCCTCGTCGCCCATCATCGCGGGCGTGTACGCGCTGGCCGGCACCCCGGGTTCCGCCGACTACCCGGCGAAGTACCCCTACTCCCACACCTCGAACCTGTACGACGTGACGAGCGGCAACAACGGCTCCTGCTCCCCTTCGTACTTCTGCACCGCGGCCACCGGCTACGACGGCCCGACCGGCTGGGGCACCCCCAACGGCACGGCCGCCTTCACCTCGGGCACCAGCACCGGCAACACCGTGACCGTCACCAACCCGGGCAGCCAGTCCACGGCCACCGGCGGCTCGGCGAGCCTCCAGATCTCGGCGAGCGACAGCGCGGGCGCGACCCTCACGTACAGCGCGACCGGGCTGCCGACCGGTCTGTCGATCAGCAGCTCGACCGGGCTGATCTCCGGCACCGCGAGCACGGCGGGCACCTACGCGGTCACCGTCACGGCGAAGGACAGCACGGGCGCCTCCGGTTCGGCCTCCTTCACCTGGACCGTCAGCACATCGGGCGGCGGCACCTGCACCTCGGCGCAGCTGCTCGGCAACCAGGGTTTCGAGTCGGGCGCCACCGTATGGAGCGAGACGAGCGGCGTCATCACCAATGACACCGGTGAGGCCACGCACGGCGGCTCGTACGACGCCTGGCTCGACGGCTACGGCTCGACCCACACCGACACGCTGTCCCAGTCGGTGACCGTCCCGTCCGGCTGCAAGGCCACCCTCACCTTCTACCTCCACGTCGACACGGCCGAGACCACCACCACCTCGGCCTACGACAAGCTCACCGTCACCGCGGGCTCCACCACGCTCGCGACCTACTCCAACCTCAACAAGGCCACCGGGTACGCCCAGAAGACCTTCGACCTGTCCTCCTTCGCCGGTTCGACCGTCACGCTGAAGTTCAGCGGCGTCGAGGACTCCTCGCTCCAGACCAGCTTCGTCGTGGACGACACCGCCCTGACGACCAGCTGACCCGCGGCAGGGGACCGGCCGCCTCGGCGGCCGACCCGGAGCAGGGCCCCGGCCGCTTCGGCGGCCGGGGCCCTGTCACGCGCGGGATGGATCCTGATCCACCGGTGGCACGTCCAACCCGCAAGGAGGCCACCCATGCGCCGAACGACCCACACCCGGACCATCGCCCTCGCCGCTCTGACCCTGCTCCTCGCGGGCTGCGGTGCGCAGAGCGGAGGCGACGCGGGCGGCGGCGGCACCGTGTCGTCGTCCCCGACCCCGTCCCCGTCCCACCCGAGCTGTGCCACGGCGAAGGGGGAGCTGGGGGCCGCCGACACCGGCCACACGTACTGTCTGGCGCCCGGCGAGACGATCCGCGTCTCCCTGGACGGCACCACCCGCCGGCCCTGGACGCCCGTGAAGACCGCCGGAACCGGGCTGGAGGCCACCAACAGCGGGATCGTCCTCCAGCCGGGCGACGCGTCCGCCGCCTACCGGGCGGTCTCGGCGGGAACGGTCCGGCTGACATCGTCCCGCCCGCTGTGTCCGAGCGATCCGGCCCGGGTCTCCTGCGACGGCCTTCAGGAGTGGACGGTCACCGTGGTCGTGCCGAAGACGTGAGACCCCGGCGCACGTTCAGGGGCCCTGGGGCGGCCTGAACGTGCGCCGTGGACGTGCGGGCCGGACACCGGCCGGGCGGATGCCCGACCGCGCGGCCGCCCTAGCGAGGACGGGCCTTCAGCCGCAGCTCGTGGGGCCTCAGAGTGATGCCGACGCGGGTCGCGTCGTTGGACCCGGACACCTGCTCGAATTGCCAACGGGACGCCACGGTCGCGGTGATCAGGGAGAGCAGAGCCATCGAGAAGTGGTCACTCGGGCACTTGCGGTTGCCCACGCTGAAGGGGCGCATCGCGTACTTCGGGATGTCCTTGGAGCGTTCCGGAAGCCAGCGGTCGGGATCGAAATCCAGGTGCTCCCGGTACGACCGGGGGTCGCGCTGGATCGCGTACGGGCTGTAGACGATGTCGGCTCCAGCCGGAATGCGATAGCCGCCCAGCTCGGTTTCGGCCACCGCGCGCCGCGTCAATATCCATACGGCGGGGCGTAAACGCATCGCCTCGACGACGACATTGTTCGTGTGCGACAGCTTCCGGACGTCGTCGAATCCGACGGGTCGGTCTCCTGCGACGGACCGGACCTCTGCGGCTACTTTGTCCGCCTGTTCCGGATGTTCCGTCAGCACTTGGAGCAACCACATGATCGTGGATGCGATGGTTTCGCTGCCGGGGGTCAGTATCGCGACGACCTGGTCGTGGATCTCCTGTTCGTCTATGGGGTCGCCGTCGTCGTTCTTCGCTTCCAGCAATGCCGTCAGCAAATCGTCCGGCTTTTGACCAGATACTCGTCGCTCGTCGATGATCTCGTCGACCAGCGCATGCAAATCGGCCAATGCGCGGTCGAATGCCCGTATCGAGGGAAGCGGGAGCCTGTAGAGAGGCCCCGCGGGTATGACCATGCGCCGGTACATGCCGCGGAACACGGTGGCGAGCGCGAGGCTCAGCCGCTCGGCGCGCTCGTCCATGAACCGGCCGCGCAGCAGACAGCGGGCGGCGACACGGACGGCGACGCGGAACGATTCGGATGTGCAGTCGACGACCGCGCCCCGCTCCCAGCGCGCCGTGAACGCCCGCGACTCCTCCTCCATGATCGGGCCGTACTCGGGGATGATGTCGGCCCGGAACGCGGGCTGGATGGTCCGCCGCTGGCGCCGGTGCAGCGGCCCGTTGGCCGTGGCGACACCCTGCTTGCCCAGCAGCCCTTCGAGCGACTCCCACAGGGGGCCGCCGATCTCGTAGTCGGGGCTGAGCGCCAGCGCCCCGGTGAGCGCGGGGGTGGTGACGGCGTACACCGTCTTGGGGCCCATCCTGAGCCGGACGACATCGCCGTGGTCGCGCAGCTGGGCGAGGAAGCCCAGCGGGTCGCGGACCAGTTTCCAGCCGTGCCCGAGAACGGGCACCCCGCCTCCGGCGAGGGGCGGGACGGGCAGCTCCCGCGCCTCGGACACCTCGGGTCGTACCGACTCGACGGTCATTTCTCACCTGCCGCTTCATTGTTGACGTACGGGGGTGTGGAGCGGTCGTCCCAGCTGTCGACCATGTACCGGCCCGACTCGTGGTGGAACCAGTACACGGAGCTGAACCAGTTCCGCATGTTCCCGAGGCACGCCCTTACGGCGGCGCTCGTCTCTTTGCCCCGGACAGTGCCGCCGTCGGCGAGTAATTCGGCGAGCCGTAATACATCCTTCTCGGCGACGAGGAATTGTTCGACGCATTCCTCGACCCGCCGCCTCACTTCGGTGACGGCTTCTTCGAGCGTCAGTCCTTCATGGTGAATGAGACTGATTCCGAGATTGTGGAGCTCGTCGCCCGCGATTTCCTTGGGCAGCGAGCAGAGGTCGTTGTACCAGGCGGCGAATTCCTGACTGAGCAGCGCCGCCCGGTAAAATGCGGGATGCAGTCGCACTGCGGCGGGCAGTTCATGGCCCGCGCTCGATTCCAGAAGGTCGGTCCAGATCCAGTGAGCGAAGGTGAGCCGGCGGAGTTCAAGGTATTCCGCGACCGTGGGAACGGTGCCGGAGGTGCGGTTCCTGAACTCTCGGTCGTACGCTTCGATCACCGCGTGGAAGTGGAGCGCGAACCGCTTGTTCCAGTTCTCGCCGAGGAACGAGTACAACCGCACCATGCTGTCCGCGAACCCCGCGACCAGGGGATCCTGGTGGTGCAGGTGGTCCCTGGGGGCGTCGAGGGCCGCATGGAGCCGGAACCTGAGCCTTCGCCAGGCGTCCGCCCGGCCGTGGATGACATCGCGGTCATGGCGGTCGTCCCAGACGAAGAACCACGCGCTGTAGTCCGCTATCGCCTGCATGACCTCGTCGGGGGCACCTATGTAGTAGCCCGCCATGAGGTCCGTGTAGCACAGGCCGTCGGCATACTCCTCGACCTTGTCCGCGGACATCAGTCGTTTTTCGAGGAGCCAGGTCCTGGTGTTCTCCTGAAGCCTCGGCCAATACGGGTGCAGTTGACGGGGAAACTCGGACTCGATCACCGGGAGAGAGAGCGCCGGTGGTACCGCGAGCGCTGTCGATGAAGAGCCGTATGAGAAAGCATGCACGAACAAACCCCTCTCAGCCGCCTGTTGACGTCACACCCCTCCACCTGTGCCGGGCGCGCGCCGTTGCGTATCCCCGCACTTCCCATTCAGCACCACAACTGACCGTTCTGGGAACGGATTTGGCCCACTGACTACCCGACCATGCCGAGAATATCCCCTTGTGTGACTGAATCTGGATCACCCGAGGAGCACAAGGGATCGAACATATGACGTACGTGCGAACGGTGCCTGGTCAGGAGGATCACCTGCCCAGGCACCGTTCGAGTGGACCCACGAGAGACCGCGCGTCACGCCGGTCAATTTATGTCACAGGCGTGCGGGGCGCCCGGCGAAGCGGTGGCTCAGCCGTTCGCCACGATCGCGTAGCGGGGCTCGTTCTCGGCCATCTGCCGCAGCGCGTCCTTGCGGTCGCGCTTGGAGAGCCGGTCGATGTACAGGTACCCGTACAGGTGGTCCGTCTCGTGCTGGAGGCAGCGGGCGAAGTAACCCGTACCGCGCACCCTGATCGGGTTGCCCTTCTCGTCCTGCCCGGTGACCTCGGCGTAGTCGGGGCGGGCGAGCGGCGCGTACGCGGTCGGCACGGAGAGGCAGCCCTCGTTGCTCTCGTCCAGCTGGCGCCGGTCGGCGGGCAGGTCGACCGGCTTCGGGTTGCAGACCACACCGACGTGCCGGTCGCCCTGGTCGTCCTGGCAGTCGTAGACGAAGACCTTCAGGTCGACGCCGATCTGGTTGGCGGCCAGGCCCACGCCCTCGGCGGTGCGCTGGCTCGCGAACATGTCGGCGACCAGCTGGTCCAGCTCGTCCCCGAAGTCGGTGACGTCCTTGCACTCCTTGTGCAGCACCGGGTTCCCGACCACCGTGATCGGCCGCGAGGTGCCGCGCTCGCGGTAGGCCGCCTCGCGCTCCTCGCCGTCCTCGGTGTCGATGACGAAGCCGTCGTCGTCCACGGGGAGCACGCCCGCGTGCTGCTGATCGGTGTCCTGCTGCGCCATGACGACGTACGCCTTCCTCAGACCTTGGTAATTTCTGCGACTACAGCCTAAAGGGGCGCTCAGCAGACCTCTTCCAGATCCCGCCAGTCACGGGAGTCCGGACTGTCCGCGACCCAGCCGTCGAGCAGGCCGCGCACCAGCGAGGCGGGCGCCGCGAGCCCGCACTCCCGCTCGGGCACCCACAGCTGTCCGTCGGTGCGGTGGCCGAGCGGGCCCGGGTGCCCCGGCTCACTGTGGTCGTGCGGATCGAGGTGTTCCTCGTCGCCCTCGTCGGACGGCATCCGGGACTCGGAGCACATCCGGCACAGCAGTCGTACGGAGGACGACCAGTCCTCCGCGGCGAAGCCGGCGTCGGCGGCGAGCTGCTCCAGTGCGTTCCGGTCGTCCTCGGTGGCCGCCTCCAGAAGGACGACCCAGGTGGGCACCGGCGAGGGAGCCCACAGCTCGATCTCGTCGAAGACCGGGTACGCGTGCCCCGCCGCCGTGGTCCGCTCACCGTGCGGAACGCCGTCGTGCAGCACGACCTCGCCCCAGCGCCGTCCGGAGGACGGCAGCGGGATCGACAGCACCTCGACCCGGGCGGGGTCCAGCCTGCGCCCCCACACCACTTCGGCCTCACCCTCGGGCGACAGCCGGACGGCCGCGCTTCCGAGCTCCATGCCCACCGGCTCACCGGCGACTGCGGCGCCGCCTGGCACCCGCAGCCCGTACGCCTGCCAGGAACGGCGGGCCAGCGGCCAGTCCTGCAGGGCGGTGGCCGCGATCCCCACGTTCCACCAGTCGGGTGCGCCGGTCTCCCGGTCGAGCAGTGCGACGGCCCGCAGACCCGCCGCCCGCGCCTGCTCCCAGTCGTGCCGGAACTTGTGCAGCAGGGCCAGGTTGAACCAGGACTCGGACAGCCAGGGCTCCAGGTCCGCGGCCCGCGTCAGCAGCGCTCCCGCGTCCTCGTACCGGCCGTCGCCGATCAGCGTGAACGCACGGTCGGTGGCCTGCCGCCATGAGGCGGAGGGCCGGTGTCGTCCCTTGCCGAAGATCCTCACGATTCCCGCCTGCCAGTTCCTTGCGTTTCCCGCCTGCCGGTCCTTTGAAGAGTCCCTTGAAGGCAGTGCAGCCCCGGGCTGGCCCGTGCCCCCCTGACACCCTCTTCCTCGCATCCAACCACGTACCTTCGGACGGCCGCTCATTACCCATGGGTTACCCAGCCCACGGCAAGGTCAGACCGGGTCGGGACAGGACCCGGGCCAGCGACTCCACGACCTGAGGCTGATAGTCGCGGGCAGTGCCCAGCCGCAGCTTCTCCAGGGCGGTCAGCGGCCCCGTGGGCCCTGCTTCCCGGGCCATCTCCTCGTATGCGTTCACGGTCCGGACGATGCGCGCGGTCACCGGCTGGTCCCGGTAGGGGTCCGCCTGCCGCTCCACCACGACGGCGACCTCGGCGTCCACCCCGGTCTGCCGGACGACGGCGCCGCCGAGCAGTGCGATCCGCCGCTGCTCGTCCGCCGGGAGCGCGGCGGTGGCGCCGGCCGGTACGGGGTCGACCAGGCTGAGCTGACCGATGTCGTGCATCAGCGCCGCGTACTCCAGGACCGTGAGGTCGGGCTCGGAAAGGCCCAGCTCACGGCCGACGGCCCGGCTGAGGGCGGCCACCCGCCGGGCGTGCCCGGCCGGTGTGTACCCGGCGATCTCGGTCGCACGCGCGAGTGAGGCGATCGTCTGCCGGTAGGTGACCCGCACGGCCGCGTACCGCCCGAAGGACAGCTGGGTGAGGAGCAGCGGCAGCGAGAAGACGGGCAGCGCCCACAGTCCGACCACCGCGACCGCGAGCGACATGACGGCCCCGGTCGCGCACACGGCCGAACCGATTCCGAGAGTGGCCCGCAGTTCGTCGCGCAGCAGCGGCCCGAACGGCCATCGGGTCCGCGCGTGGGCCGTCGCCGCCGCGAGCACGGCGTCGCACAGGGTGGTGAGGACCAGCAGCGCGACGAGCAGGAGGGCCTGGGCGGGGCCGCCCCACTCCAGCAACCTGCCCTGGTCGTACAGGGGTTGGAAGCAGACGGCGGCGAAGGCGACGGTGAGGACGCGGCGGGCGAGGTGGTCGAGCGTCGGCCCGTGTCCCTGTGCCACGTGCGGGACGCAGCCGATCAGCGCGGCCGCCACGACGACGGCGACGACCTGGAGGACGCCGTGGTCGGTGCGGTGCCCGGCGTTCTCGCCGAGCAGTGCGTACGCGAGGGCTCCGGCGGCCCCGAGGGGCGCGGACTCCCGCTCCTCGGCCCCGCTCCACCGGGCGAGCTCGCCGACCGCGATGAGAACGCCGAAGGCCAGCGCGGTGCCACGTTCGTCGATTCCGTTCCAGAGGGTGGCGCCGAGGGCGAGGGCCGCGAGGAGCAGGGCGACCACGCGCACCGCGGTGAGCGTGGTCGGGGCTCTCCCGGCCGACGGGAGACGGGCGGAACGGGCGAGGACTCCGCGCCGCGGGGCGGCGGTGCTCACGGCGCGCTCCGCCCGACGGTGTCGGACGGACGCGCAGGCGGCGTGCCGGATACGTCGGCCGGAGCCAGGTCCGCGGTCACCGCGGGATGCCAGCCGTGCCGGTCGAGTGCCCGCACCAGCGCCCCCACCATCCGGGGGTCGAACTGCTTCCCGGCGCACCGCGCCAGCTCCTCCAGTGCCGCCGGCACCGGGCGGGCCCTGCGGTAGGACCGGGTCGACGTCATGGCGTCGAACGCGTCGGCGACGGCCACCACCCGGGCGAACTCCGGGATCTGCGAGCCGGTCAGACCGTACGGGTATCCGCTCCCGTCCAGTCGCTCGTGGTGGTGCAGGATCGCCGAGCGGGCCTCTCCGAGGAACCCGATTCCGCGGACCATCTCGTGCCCGTACTCGGGATGCAGTTCGATGATCCGCCGCTCCTCGGGGGTCAGCGGTCCGTCCTTGCGCAGCAGCCGCGTGGGGACACCGAGCTTGCCGACGTCGTGCAGGATTCCGGCGAACCGGAGCACCTCGACGCGCTCGTCGCGCATGCCCAGCTCACGGGCGATCAGCACGGACGCCCGGCCGACCCGCTCGCTGTGCCCGCGGGTGTAGCCGTCCTTGATGTCGACGGCCTGGACGAGGGCGCGGATGGTGGCCTGGTGGGCGGCCCGTTCGCGGTGGTACTGGGCGAAGACCCAGCAGGACACGTACATCGGCAGCAGGACGAGCAGCGCGGCGACGGGCCCGTACGGGCTGCGCCACAGCACCGCCATCATCAGTCCGGCGAGGCCGTGCACGGCGACGGGCGCCAGTGACCGCGCGAAGAGGCCGCGCCAGGCACCGCGCACCGGCGCGCGCTCGGCCAGCACCAGGATCCCGCCGTCGAGGACGGTGAGCACGGCGCAGAAGGTGAGCACCGCAGCCCCGGCGGGCACCAGCGCATAGGGGAAGTCGGGCGTGACCAGCGCATCCCGGCCGCCGAGCGCTCCGTAGATCCGGGAGGCCGCCCAGACGGCGACGGCGAGCTGGGCCGCGCGCCAGATCCGGCGCGGGCCGCGCGGGCGCTGTTCGACCCGGGCGAGCAGCGCACCGGGGAGCGCGACGAGAGCGGCGGCGGCCGGCGGCAGCAGAAAAGCCCCGGCCAGCAGTACGGGGAGGAAGGTGCCCATCCCCTGCTGGGTGGTCTCGCCGCCGGGCGCACCGGCACCGCGCGGCCGGGGCGGCAGCGTGACGCGCTCGCAGCCCGCGTACAGCACGGCGAGCAGCGCGACGATTCCCCAGGAGACGCGGAGGTGCGGCAGGGGGGCGAGGCAGGCGACAGCCAGGAGAACGACACAGGCCATGTACGCACGGGCCCACGCCGGAACCGAACCCATCTCCTCGTACCTCCCCCGTACCTCCCCTGATCTCAGGCTCGGAGCCTAGGGCGGGAGGAAGGGGGCGGGGACGGGTATGAGCGAATCCGCGGGCTCCGGGCCCGCGGATTAGCACGTTCGGGTGATAAACGGAGAGTCTTCGCCTGAGACGGAGACCGGCCCTCGCGCCGGAGGGCCGGGGGTCGGCCGGGGGTCAGGACTCCTGTGCCGTCGCGGTCACGTCGTGCTCGGGCACGGCCTGACCGGAGCGGATCAGATCGATGCGGCCCATGACCTTGGCCCGCAGATCGGTGGGCACGTCGTCATGGCCGCAGCAGCGCTTGACCAGCTTCTTGACGGCCTGTTCGAGGCCGTACTTCTCCAGGCACGGGGAGCACTCTTCGAAGTGGACCTCGAACTTGGTGCAGTCCGCGTCCGGCATCTCACGGTCGAGGAACTCGTACAGATGATCGAGTACCTCACTGCAATCCGTCTCGTGCGGCTCTCCGCAGCTCATGAGCCCGAGCCTTTCGCTTCGTTCGACTCTCCAGCGCCGGCGGGAACCAGCCCGCGGTCACGGGCGTAGTCCTCCAGCATGCCGCGCAGTTGGCGACGACCCCGGTGCAGCCGGGACATCACCGTACCGATGGGTGTCCCCATGATGTCCGCGATCTCCTTGTACGCAAAGCCCTCTACGTCCGCGAGATAGACGGCGATGCGGAATTCCTCGGGGATCGCCTGCAGCGCTTCCTTGACGTCCGAATCAGGCAGGTGGTCGAGCGCCTGCGACTCGGCGGAGCGCAGCCCTGTCGACATGTGCGACTCGGCACGCGCCAGCTGCCAGTCCTCGATCTCCTCGGCCGCACTGCGCTGGGGTTCGCGCTGCTTCTTGCGGTACGAGTTGATGAAGGTGTTGGTGAGAATGCGGTACAGCCACGCCTTGAGGTTGGTGCCCTCGCGGAACTGATGGAAGGACGCGTACGCCTTGGCGTACGTCTCCTGCACCAGGTCCTCGGCGTCGGCCGGGTTGCGCGTCATGCGCAGGGCGGCCGAGTACATCTGGTCGAGGAATTCGAGCGCGTCCCGCTCGAAGCGCGCGGTGCGCTCGGCGGACGTTTCCGCCGTCGCATCGCTCGTGCCCCGGCCCTCGGGCTGCTCCGCCTGGCCGTTTTCGGTCCCTGCGTCGGTCCCAGTGACCGGACCCACCTCCTCCAGCGACGTAGCGAGACCGAGACCGGTCCCACTGGAATCGGAGGATAGACGACCTTCGGTCGGGGAGGGTTGTACATCTTGTCCGCCCGCCGCCCGAATCGGGGCGTTCTTGCCCGCGTGCAGCACCGTCCAGTCCAGGTCAGCGCGGCTGCTGCGGCTCGGGCAGAAGGTCGAACCCATGCGGCGGACTTCCTCTCGTACGAACGGTGCAGCACGCTGCGTGCTGTCTGCTCGGCACAACAGAAGTCCGTCACTCTGCATTCCCGGCTGTCACCCGAGTGACGCGGCCCACCGTAGGACGCCGTCCGTGACGGCCTTCAGCGCCTCCTCCTGACCGAGCGGGGCCCGCTTCGGCACGGCGAAGCCGTGATCTCCGTAGGGCACTTCGACCAGCTCGTACGAGCCCGCCGGGAACTCCTCCGGTTTGCCGAACGGGTCGTTGCCGCCCTGGACGACGAGGGCGGGCACCCCGGCGCCGAGCAGCTCGGCGGCGCGGGACTTCTCGGGCTTGCCCGGAGGGTGCAGCGGAAAGCTCAGCGCGAGGACGGCGGCGGCCCCCAGCTCGGTCGCGGTCCGGCACGCGACCCGGGCGCCGGCGCTGCGGCCGCCGGAGACGACGGGCAGTCCGGGCTTCGCCAGCACCGGCCACACCCCCCGCCAGCCCACGTCCAGCGTCTTCGGCGCCGGGGCGACCTTCTTACCGGCGACCCGCCAGGGCTGTTCGACGAGCGCGACGCTCACCCCGTGAGCGGGCAGCACCTCGGCGAGCGCCCGGAGGTCCCGGGCCTCGATACCGCCGCCCGCGCCATGGCTCACGGCGAGGACGAGCCGCGCCTTCGCCGCCCGGTGCCAGGTGACACGGGCCGTACCGGCGTCGGTCTCGATGGTCTCGCTCGCACTGCTGATCTCGGTCACGTCAGAAAAGTGTGCCCTCCTCGGGCCCCTCCAGCTGCTTCAGCAGCTCCGGTCCGTTGTTGCGGACGTTGCTGACCGCGGTGGAGACGGGGTACGCGCGCATCAGTCCGGTGGGCGGCGGCGCGAGCAGGTCGCGGAGTTCGTCCGGGTCCGTGCGGGACGGGTCGAGCCAGCTGTCCCAGCGGTCGGGGGTGAGCATCAGGGGCATTCGGGGGTGGATGTCGGCCAGCGCGTGCGGGCCCTCGGCGGGGGTCACCGCGAGCGGTGCCGTCTCCGCCTCGGTCGTGATGACCGAGCAGGTCGCCCACCAGGCCAGCGGATGCTCGTCCGGCAGCGTCCGGTCCCGCCAGAACTCGTACAGTCCCGCCATCGCGAAGACCGAGCCGTCCGCGGGCGTCACGAAGTACGGCTGCTTGCGCGGCCGCTTCTTCTTGCCCTCGACCTCCAGATCGCGTTCGGCCGTTCCGGTGACCCACTCGTAGTAGCCGTCGGCGGGGACGATGCAGCGCCGGGCGGCGAAGGCGCGGCGGTACGAGGGCTTCTCGTGCACCGTCTCCGCGCGTGCGTTGATCATCCGGGCGGCGCCCTCGGGCGTCTTCGCCCAGGAAGGGACGAGTCCCCACTTGAGTCTGCGCAGCTGACGAACCGGCCTCGGGCTGTCCGCGTCCTTCACAGGGCGGTCGAGCACGACGTAGACCTCCTTGGTCGGGGCCACGTTGTAGTCGGGCGCCAGGGCCTCCTCGGGATCCCTCCTCTCGATCTCAAAGATTCCTGCGAGATCCTCGGGTCCACGACTGGCTGCATACCGTCCGCACATACGTGCAACACTGCCAGATTCCGCGTCGCAAAAGGGAGTCACCGCCGACAATGGACAGCACCGCATCCTCCTCGCTGGCCTCGCTCACCTCCCTCTGGGACCAGGTCTTCGGCACTCAGCCGGATCCCGACCTGTGGGTGGTGATCGCCACCATGGTCGCGGCCCTCGCGGTGATCGTCCCGCACGGGATCTGGCGCCTCTCCCGCAACGCCATCACCATCGCCCACGAGGGCGGCCACGGCCTGATCGCGCTGCTCACCGGGCGCAGCCTCAGCGGCATCCGGCTGCACTCCGACACCAGCGGTCTCACGGTCAGCCGCGGCAAGCCGACCGGCCTCGGCATGATCCTCACGGCGGCGGCGGGCTACACCGCTCCCCCGCTGCTCGGCCTCGGCGGCGCCGCGCTGCTCGGCGCGGGCCACATCACCCTGCTGCTGTGGGCGGCCACGGCCCTGCTGATAGCCATGCTGGTGATGATCCGCAACGCGTACGGCGCGCTCACCGTGATCCTCACCGGCGGCACCTTCCTGCTGGTGTCCTGGCTCGCCGGACCCCAGGTCCAGGCCGCGTTCGCGTACGCCGTGGTGTGGTTCCTGCTCCTCGGCGGTGTCCGCCCGGCGTTCGAACTCCAGGCAAAGCGGATACGGGGCGGCGCGGGCGACTCGGACGCGGACCAGCTGTCGCGGCTGACGCACGTACCGGCCGGACTGTGGCTGTTCCTCTTCCATGCCGTGTCGCTGTGCTCGCTGATGGGCGGCGGGCGCTGGCTGCTCGGACTGTGAACCGCGGGCTGCTGCCCGAAGGGCCCTGAACTGCGTCGCGATCCTTCGCCGGGTCTCCGGAGGATGCCGTGCCCGGCTCCCCGTGCGGACGCCACCGGCGGTGACGGACCCGCGGCCGCCCGGCGCCCTGCCACTAAAGTGGGGCGCATGACCGTGAACCCCGCCCACACCGCCCTCTGGCCAGCCCCGCACGCAAGCGGAGCCGTCGACGCGACGGTTCACGTGCCGGGTTCCAAGTCGGTCACCAACCGCGCTCTCGTCCTGGCCGCGCTGGCCTCCGAGCCGGGCTGGCTGCGCCGCCCGCTGCGTTCCCGCGACACCCTGCTGATGGCCGGCGCGCTCCGCGCGATGGGCGTGGGCATCGAGGAGACGGTCGCCTCCAGCTCGACGGTCGCGGCGGGCCCGGACGCCTCCGGCGAGGCCTGGCGGGTCATCCCCTCGGGCCTGCGCGGCCCGGCCACGGTCGACGTCGGCAACGCGGGCACCGTGATGCGCTTCCTTCCCCCGGTCGCCGCGCTCGCGGACGGCCCCATCCGTTTCGACGGCGACCCGCGGTCGTACGAGCGTCCGCTGCACGGGGTGATCGACGCGCTGCGGCTGCTCGGCGCCCGGATCGACGACGACGCCCGCGGCGCGCTGCCGCTGACCGTGCACGGCGGCGGCGCCCTGGACGGCGGCCCGGTGGAGATCGACGCGTCGTCGTCCTCCCAGTTCGTGTCCGCCCTGCTGCTCTCCGGCCCGCGCTTCAACCAGGGCGTCGAGGTCCGGCACACCGGCTCGACGCTGCCGTCCATGCCGCACATCCGGATGACCGTGGACATGCTGCGCGCGGTCGGCGCCCAGGTGGACACCCCGGAGTCGGGCGGCGAACCCAACGTCTGGCGGGTGACGCCGGGCGCGCTGCTCGGCCGCGACCTGATCATCGAGCCGGACCTGTCGAACGCCCAGCCGTTCCTGGCGGCGGCTCTGGTGACCGGCGGCACGGTCGTCGTCCCCGACTGGCCGGCGCACACCACCCAGCCCGGTGACCGGCTGCGGGAGATCTTCACCGAGATGGGTGGCTCCTGCGAACTGACCGAGGGCGGCCTTGAGTTCACCGGTTCGGGTGCCATTCACGGTATCGATGTGGACCTGGGCGAGGTCGGTGAGCTGACCCCCGGCATCGCGGCGGTCGCGGCGCTCGCCGACTCTCCCTCCACGCTCCGGGGTGTGGCCCATCTGCGGCTGCACGAGACGGACCGGCTGGCCGCGCTCACCAAGGAGATCAACGAACTCGGCGGCGATGTCACCGAGACCGCCGACGGCCTGCACATCCGGCCGCGCCGACTGCACGGCGGCGTCTTCCACACGTACGACGACCATCGCATGGCGACGGCCGGCGCGATCCTCGGGCTGGCGGTGGAGGGCGTCCAGATCGAGAACGTGGCGACGACGGCGAAGACACTGCCCGACTTCCCCGACCTGTGGACCGGAATGCTCGGGAACTGACGGGCGGACCTGGATCATGCGCCGTTACGGCAAGAACACCGACGAGGACGACATCCGCCAGCGCCCGAACCGCAAGGGCAACCGTCCGCGTACGAACATCCGCCCCAAGCACGAGGAAGCCGTCTCGGGCATGGTCCTCACGGTCGACCGCGGCCGGCTGACCTGCCTCGTCGAGGACCGCGTCGTGATGGCGATGAAGGCCCGCGAACTGGGCCGCAAAGCCGCCGTCGTCGGCGACCGGGTCGCCATCGTCGGCGATCTGTCCGGCGAGAAGGACACCCTCGCCCGCATCGTCCGCATCGAGCCGCGCGGTTCCGTGCTGCGCCGCACGGCCGACGACGACGATCCGTACGAGCGCGTGGTCGTCGCCAACGCCGACCAGCTCGCCATCGTCACCGCCCTCGCCGACCCCGAGCCGCGCCCCCGCCTGATCGACCGCTGTCTGGTGGCGGCCTTCGACGGCGGTCTGACCCCGCTCCTCGTGCTCACCAAGTCGGACCTGGCCCCGCCGGACAAGTTCCTGGAGCTGTACGGCGCGTTGGACATCCCGTACGTGGTGACCAGCCGCGAGGAGCTGCGCAGCGAGGCCGTCGCCGACCGGGTGCGCGAACAACTGGACGGCAGGATCACGGCGTTCGTCGGTCACTCGGGCGTCGGAAAGACGACCCTGGTGAACGCGCTGGTGCCGCCCGAGCAGCGCCGGACCACCGGCCACGTCAACGCGGTCACGGGCCGCGGCCGGCACACGACCACCTCGGCGCTGGCCCTGCCGCTGGCCGGCAGCGCCGGAGGCTGGCTCGTCGACACCCCGGGCGTCCGTTCCTTCGGCCTGAACCACGTCGATCCGTCCCGGGTCATCAACGCCTTCCCCGATCTCCAACCCGGCACCGAGGGCTGCCCCCGCGCGTGCAGCCACGACGAACCGGACTGCGCGCTCGACCAGTGGGTGGCCGACGGCCACGCGGACCCGCAGCGGCTGTACTCGCTGCGCCGGCTGCTGGCCACACGCGAGCGCCGCGAGGGCGACTGACGTCCCGTGTTTGCGTGCGCCCGCCGTCGGTAAGGGCTTCTCCGGGTCGGTGAATGCATAATCGCACCGACCCGGATCCGGGCCGGCCGAAGCAGTCGACGTGCGGATGTGGGAGGACAAGACATGGCGTGGCTGCTGGTCGTTGTGGCGGGACTGCTCGAAACCGGCTTCGCCGTCTGCCTGAAGCTCTCGCACGGCTTCACCAGACTCTGGCCCACCGTGGCCTTCTGCGTCTTCGCCCTCGGCAGCTTCGGCCTGCTGACCCTCTCCCTGAAGAAGCTCGACGTCGGTCCGGCCTACGCGGTGTGGACCGGCATCGGCGCGGCGGGCACCACCATCTACGGCATGATCTTCCTCGACGACCTGGTCTCCATCCTCAAGATCGTCTCGATCTCCCTGGTCATCATCGGCGTCATCGGGCTCCAGCTGTCGGGGTCGGCGCACTGAGGACGCGCCCGGGGGCCACTCGGCGCGCGCACTCGGCACGGGCCCTGGCCCCACGGACTACGCGCCCTCGGCCCACTGACTGCGCGCCCCCTGCCTGCCGGAGCGCGCACCGGGCCCTCCCCCCTTCAGACCCCGAGCCGGTGTGACGGTGCCAGCGCGGTCCTGACCAGCTCCGTGACTCCACCCCGGGCGGGCGGCGCCACGACCCACGACAGCGCGAGCCTGACCACCAGTTCGCACGCCCGGGTGACCTCGGGGGTGTCCGCCCTGGACAGGGCGAGCGCGGCGACCGCGCGGTCGCGGACCAGCGCCACGAAGTCGGCGGGCGAGGGCAGCGGTCCGTCCGCGCGCCGCTGCGCGGGCACCGCGGACGACGAGGGCACGGCGGACAGCGCGGGCGAGGGCAGCCTCTCGCTCCAGCATCCGGTCAGCATCGCCCGCACCAGCGCGTTGTTGCGCGCCGCCGAGGCGGTCCACTCGGCGGCCGCGGCCAACCGCTCCCGCGCGTCCGTGTGAGTGGCCAGGGCCCGCTCTATCCCGGCGAGATAGGCATCGGCCTCCCGCCGTACGAGGGCACGCGCGAGTCCTTCCTTGCTCCCGAACTCGTTGTAGAGCGTCTGGCGTGACACCCCGGCAACGGCGGCCACATCGACCATCCGCACAGCGGACCACGCCCGGCGCGCGAGTGCCGTATAGGCGGCGTCCAAGAGGGATTCTCGCGCTGCGGGCATCATCGCCTCCCTGGGGCGAGCGGCGGCTCTGCAGCCAGATTTGACGCGTGCGGAAGCACTGTCAAGGGGTCGCGGCGACCCCGAGGGCGCACGTCCGAAGCCGCACGCGTCCGAGGCCGGACACGAGCCCCCACAAGCGCCCCCGTCGGAGGCGCCCCGCACCGCACCGGCCGCCTCCGGCGAACAGGGCCGGTGCGGTGGGCCGGTGCGGCACCGGCTCGGCGCCGAGGACGACCGAGAGCGGCACGGGCCGGGCACCACCAGCCGCCGGGGCCCTCGGGAGCGACACCCGCCGGGCACCTCAAGACCGCTGGAAACGCTGGGACTCGACACCCACCGGGAACTTCCCCGCCCGCAGGGACGGATCGGGCGCGGCCCCTCCGAACGCCACTCGTCCGCCGGGACGTTCCGGAACGGTACCGACCGGGTGCCGCACGTCGACCAGGGCGATCGGGCGCGACACCCGCCGAACGCCGCCTGCCCGCCGGGGCCGGTGCGGTGCCGGCCGGGCGGCGCGATGATCCCCCGTCCTGTGTAGCCCCGTCCCGACACGGGCAGATACGGTTCACCCATGCCCGACTATCGCGATGACCTGCGCCTCGCCCATGTCCTGGCGGACGCCGCCGACGCCGCGACGATGGACCGGTTCAAGGCGCTCGACCTGAAGGTCGAGACCAAGCCGGACATGACACCGGTGAGCGAGGCGGACAAGGCCGCCGAAGAACTCATCCGCGGTCACCTCCAGCGGGCCAGGCCGCGCGACGCGATCCTCGGCGAGGAGTACGGCATCGAGGGCACGGGCCCGCGCCGCTGGGTCATCGACCCGATCGACGGCACCAAGAACTACGTCCGCGGTGTCCCCGTCTGGGCCACCCTGATCTCCCTGATGGAGATGGGCGAGGGCGGCTACCAGCCGGTCGTCGGCGTCGTCTCCGCCCCCGCGCTGGGCCGCCGCTGGTGGGCGGCGAAGGGCCACGGGGCCTTCAGCGGCCGCAGCCTGTCCTCCGCGACCCGCCTGCGGGTCTCCAGCGTCTCCCGGATGGCCGACGCGTCCTTCGCGTACTCGTCGCTGACCGGCTGGGAGGACCAGGGCCGCCTCGACGGTTTCCTCGACCTCACGAAAGCGGTCTGGCGCACCCGCGGTTACGGCGACTTCTGGCCGTACATGATGGTCGCCGAGGGCTCGGTGGACATCTGCGCCGAACCCGAGCTGTCGCTCTGGGACATGGCGGCGAACGCGATCGTCGTGACCGAGGCGGGCGGCTCCTTCACCGGCCTCGACGGGCGCCCCGGCCCGCACAGCGGCAACGCGGCCGCGTCGAACGGCCTCCTCCACGACGAGATGCTGGGCTACCTCAACCAGCGTTACTGAGCGCGCTTCCCGAGCAGCCCCGGTCGGCCCGGGGCTGCTGAGCAACCCCGGGCGCCCCCTAACTCACGGCACACGCCCCCTTGTTGACCCTCCCTTTAACTGCGACCCTGAGAGCTCCCCCACTTGTGAACTTGTGAACCGCTTCTCTTTGCGCTCCGCCAAGGAGCCGAGGAGCCCGCGGCTCACCAAGGAGGTGGCTCCAGCCCATGCTCGTCAGCGACGCCATGAGCACGGTGGTCCTCACCATCGGCCCGGCACACACCCTCCGGCAGGCGGCCCGTCTGATGTCCGCGCGCCACGTCGGCGCGGCGGTGGTCCTCGACGAGGACTCCTCCGGCCTCGGCATCCTCACCGAGCGCGACATCCTCAACTCCCTCGCCCTCGGCCAGAACCCGGACTCGGAGACCGCAGGAACCCACACCACCACCGACGTCGTCTTCGCGGCGCCCACCTGGACCTTGGAGGAGGCCGCGTCCGCGATGTCGCACGGCGGCTTCCGGCATCTGATCGTGCTCGACGGCAACGGCCCGGTCGGCATCGTCTCGGTCCGCGACATCATCCGGTGCTGGGCGCCCGCCCGGCAGCACGTACCGGCCTGAGCACACGAGCGGGCCGGTATCCCCGGGGTCGCCCCGGGGGTACCGGTCCAGCCGCGTGGCCAATACCGAACCCGAGCCCGCTATAGATATTGTCTAAGTCAAGTTGACTTCTAAAGTCACACCTGTTCGGGATCTGGTCCACCTACTGTTACGCTGACCTGTATGAGTGACCTGCTGGAACGACTGCGCGGACGTGGATGGCGGATGACCGCGCAGCGACGTGTCGTAGCCGAGGTCCTCGACGGCGACCACGTCCATCTGACGGCCGACGAGGTGCACGCCCGGGCCGTGGCCAAGCTTCCCGAGATCTCCCGGGCGACCGTCTACAACACGCTGGGTGAGCTGGTCTCGCTCGGCGAGGTGCTGGAAGTCGCCACGGACAAGCGCGCCAAGCGGTACGACCCGAACGCGCACCGTCCGCACCACCACCTGGTCTGCGCCCGGTGCGGCGCGATCCGCGACGTCCACCCGCTCGGCAACCCGCTCACCGACCTCCCCGACTCGGAGCGCTTCGGCTTCACGGTCTCGGACGTCGAGGTGACGTACCGGGGCGTCTGCCCGAACTGCGCGGCCGTACAGGCGTAGCAGCACGCACACGAAAGCCCCGGCACGCGACGCGCGCCGGGGCTTTCCCACTCCACACTCCAGCCGGTCCGCAGCCAACCACTCACCACTTGCCGCCTACGGCTGACCGCCGCTCACCACTGCCCGCTATTCGCTATTCGCCGTTCGCCGTTCGCCGTTCGCAGCAGCGTTTTCGCGCCGGGTTCCGGAAACGACCGAGGGCCGGAACCCTTTCGGATTCCGGCCCTCGGCCTTCAGTAGCGGGGACAGGATTTGAACCTGCGACCTCTGGGTTATGAGCCCAGCGAGCTACCGAGCTGCTCCACCCCGCGTCGATGAACTGAACAGTACGTCAACTCCGTGGCCAGCGCAAATCCCTTGTTCGAGCGCTCCGACGGCAGCCCTCCGACCCCCGTACCAGTGCCGTTCCCCGGGTCAGGACGGAACCCCTGCCCGCCCGGACCGAGGCAGACCCCGGCGCACCCAGCCCGAGGCAGGGAGGGTCCAAGCCGGGTCCCACCACCCGGGCCGCCGCTCACGCGGACAGCTCCTCCCGCAAAGCGTCCCGCAGCCGCGCCGCCCGTTCGGAGACCTCCGCCGGTCCCAGCGACACGGCCCGGTCGGCCCACCGCTGCCCCTCCGCCAGCTCCCCGCGCCGCGCGTACACGAGCGCCAGCCGAAGTGCCGCCCGCCCGTGCCCCGCGTCCGCCGCGCGGGTCCACCACAGCGCCGCCTCCGGCTCGCTCCCCTCGCGTGCCAGCAGCAGCCCGAGATTGAACGCGCCGTTGCGCGACCCGGCCTCGGCGGCCTCGCGGTACCAGCGGGCCGCCTCCACCACGTCGCCCCGTGCCGCGGCCAGCATCCCGACCCGCACCTGCGCACGCCGGTGCCCCTGGGACGCCGCCCGCTCGTACCACTCCTCGCACTCGCTCTTCTCCTGCGCGGGCTCCCCGAGTTCGTGCGCGGGCGCGGGTGGCCGCCGGGCGTCGAGCACGGCGGCGAGCCGGTAGGCGGCCTCGGCACTGCCCCCTCCCGCGGCGCACCGCAGATGCCGCTCGGCAGTCGGCTCGTCACCCTCCCGCAGCCGCGCGATGCCGACCTGAAGCGCCGCCTCCGTGTGTCCGGCGGCGGCCGCCCGCTCGTACCACCGCAGCGCGGCGGCGTCATCACTGTCGGTGGCGCGTCCGGCGTGCAGGATGCCGAGGTTGAACGCGGCGTCCACGCTCCCGGCCTCCGCGGCCTTGGAGAACCACGGCTCGGCTCCGGCCGCGTCGCCGACCTGGAGCAGCAGGATCGCCAGGGCGTTGGCTGCCTCGCGGTGACCGGCGTACGCGGCCCTGCGGTACCACTGCTCGGCCTGCGCGGTCCGCCCCTGCTCGGCACAGAGCAGTCCGAGGTTGTACGCGCCGTTCACATCGCCCGCGTCCATCGCGGCTCGGTACCACCGCTCGGCGGTCTGCGTCTCGCCACGCTCGGCGTGCAGCGCGCCCAGCGCGTTGGCGGCGTTCCCGTCCCCGTCCTGGGCGGCCCGCAGCCACCAGACGGCGGCGCTCTCGGGGTCCCCCGCGTCGCGCAGCAGGAACCCCAGGGCGCACGCGGCACGCGCCTCCCCGTCCTTGGCGGACGTCAGATACCAGCGGCCGGCCTCCTTGAGATCGCCCCGCTTCTCCAGGATCGCCCCGAGGTGCAGCGCGGCCCTGCGGTGCCCGCGCGCGGCGGCCTGCCGGTACCACTGCTCGGCAGCCTGCCCGGCGGCACCGATGACACCGTTGTCGCCCACGGCCTCGCCCGAGTCCAGGGCCTTGCGGTCAAGCGTGCGCGCCAGTCGGTACGCGGCCTCACGGTGCCCTCGCTCCGCGGCGGCCCGCATCCACTGTTCGGCACCCACGTCGCTGCGATGCTCCAGCAGGTCCGCGAGGGCGTACGCGCCCAGGGCGTGGCCCTGCTCGGCGGACTGGCGCAGCCAGTACTCGGCGGCAGGCTCGTCACCGCGCTCGCGGTGGTGCCGGCCGAGCGCGTGCGCGGCGGCCGCGCTGCCCGCGACGGCGGCGATCCTCCACCAGCCGGCGGCTTCGTCGGCGTATCCGCGCTGGTACAGCAGGACACCCAGGTTGTTGGCGGCCGCGCGGTCACCGGCGGCGGTGGCGGCGCGCAACTGGGGCTCGGCCGCGTCGAGATCACCGCGGCGCAGCAGCATGGCTCCGAGGACGCTCATCGCCTCGACGTCGCCGGCTTCGGCGGCCGACCACTGGCGCGCCTCCTCGGCAGCCTCGCCGGTTTCGTCCCGGTCGGAAGGCTGCGTGAGATCCGCAGGCTGCTCAAAGTCGGCATGCTGCGCAAACCGCCCTGTATCCAACAGAGTTGCCTTGTCCCCCATAACGTCCATCGTCGCACCACCTGCAAACTGGGTACACCTGGTATACCGCAGCCAGTTAGGTCACTTCAGCGTTTTGTCGACATGCCCACACGGAGACAAGTCAAACACAGACAGCCCAACTGCCCTCGCATGTCGCGGCACTTCACACGAGTCGCCAGGTCACCGGGCAGGCCTCGGCGTGGCGCCACACACGTCGAAGGCCCGGATCCATGAACTGGATCCGGGCCTTCGACTTCAGTAGCGGGGACAGGATTTGAACCTGCGACCTCTGGGTTATGAGCCCAGCGAGCTACCGAGCTGCTCCACCCCGCGCCGTTGTGTTGCAACCGTACCACGGCGCGGGGTGGCTCCTGATCAGCCGCTTCCGGTGCTCTTTTCGCTGCTCGGACTGCTGCTGGGACTGCTGCTCGGACCGCCGCTCTTGTCGGTGCCCTTGCCGTCCGTCTTGCCGGCGCCGGAGGTGCCGCCTGCCTTGTCCGCCTTGGCCTGTGCGTCCTCGGCCCGCTTCAGGGCGTCCTCGAGGTTCTTCTGCGCCTCGCCGTACGCCTTCCAGTCGCCCTTCTTGAGGGCTTCCTGCCCCTGGTCGAAGGCCTTCTGCGCGTCGTCGAGCGCGGCCTGGACCGTCGGGTTGCCCGACGTGGGCGGCTTCGTGGTGCCCTGGTCCGGCGGCACGGTCGAACTCTCCGCCCCGAAGACCTTGTTGAGCGCCTGGCCCAGCGTGTCCTCGAACGCGGTGCTGCCTCCGTACGTCACCAACACCTTGCGCAGCAGCGGGTACTTGAGATCGCCGCCGCGGACGTAGACCGGTTCCACGTAGAGCAGTCCGCCGTCGAGCGGCACGGTCAGCAGGTTGCCGTACTCGACCTCCGAGTCGCCGCCTCTGAGGAGCCTGATGGACTCGGCGATGGACGGCTCGGAGTTGAACTGGCTCTGCACCCGCTTGGGTCCGTCGACGGTTCTGCCGGTCGGCAGTTTCAGGACGCTGATCTTGCCGTAACCGGGCGTCCCCGCCTCGGCGTTGACCGAGACGAAGGCACTCAGGTTGTCACGGCCGTTCGGTGTCATCGTCGTCGTCAGCGAGAACGCCTGCGACGTGTCCCCGGGCAGCTTCATGCTCAGGTAGTACGGCGGCACCGCGCTGCCCGACTTGTTGGTCGGGTCGTCCGGGACCTGCCACACCTCGCTGCCGCTCAGGAACGTCTGGGCGTCCTTCACGTGGTAGCGGGTGAGCAGTTCGCGCTGGACCTTGAACAGGTCCTGCGGATACCGCAGATGGGCCATCAGCTCCGGCGAGATCGACTTCTTCGACTGCACCGTGTCCGGGAACGCCTTCATCCAGGTCTTCAGGACCGGGTCCTCGGTGTCCCACTGGTAGAGCTTGACCGCGCCGGTGTACGCGTCGACGGTCGCCTTCACCGAGTTGCGGATGTAGTTGACCTGGTTCTGCTGGGCCACCACCGCGCGCTGGTTGTTGGCCGCCGTCAGCGAGTCCGCCGTGGTGTCGCCGAGCGTGGTGCGCGACGCGTACGGATAGCCGTTGGTGGTGGTGTACGCGTCGACGATCCACTGGATCTTCCCGTCGACGACCGCCGGGTAGGCGTCACCGTCGATGGTCAGCCAGGGGGCCACCGCCTCGACCCGCTCCTTGGGCGTGCGGTTGTAGAGAATCCGCGAACCCTCGCCGATCGCGCCCGAGTACATGATCTGCGGCTCGCCGAACGCCACCGCGTACGCGGCCCGGTTGACCGGGCTGGCGAGGCTGATCCCGCTCTTGCCCTGGTAACTGGTGGTCTTCTCACCGCTGTCGTCGGAGTAGTCGATCTCCTTCTGGGGACCGCCGACGATCGAGTACTGGGTGGTCTTCTCGCCGTAGTAGATCTGCTGCTGGTACGAGCCCAGGTCGCCCTTGGACGGCAGGTTGTACTCGGTGAAGACCGGGCGGCCCTCGCTGTCGGCCGTGGTGCCCTTGGCCGCGACGACGCCGTATCCGTGCGTGTACCGGAAGTGGTCGTTGATCCAGTTGTTCTTCGGGATGCCCGCGAGGTTCAGCTCGCGGAGCCCGAGGACCGTGTCCTGTTCCTTGCCGTTCTTGCTGTACCGGTCGACGTCCAGGTTCGACGGGAAGCCGTAGTAGTTCCGCACCTGCTGGAGCTGCTGGAAGGTCGGCGACACGATGTTCGGGTCCATCAGCCGGATGCTCGCGATGGTGTCGGCGTCGTCACGGAGCTTGGACTTGTCCTTGGTGTCGCTCGACCCCGGGTAGTCCTGCACATCGGTGCCGGCGATCCCGTACGCCTCACGGGTCGCCTTGAGGTTCTTCTCGACGTACGGCGCTTCCTTGGCCTGCTCGTTGGGCTCGACCTGGAACTTCTGGACGATCGCCGGGTACAGGCCGCCGATGAGGATCGCGGAGAGCACCATCAGGCCGAAGCCGATGACGGGCAGCTGCCAGGTGCGCCGCCACAGGGTCGCGAAGAAGAGCAGCGCGCAGATGACGGCGATGCAGAACAGGATCGTCTTGGCGGGCAGATAGGCGTTCGCGTCGACGTACCTCAGGCCCGTCCAGTTGCCGGTCGCCTTGAAGTCACTGGACTTCACCGCGAGCCCGTACCGGTCGAGCCAGTAGGCGACCGCCTTCAGGGCGACGAAGACGCCGAGGAGCACCGAGAGGTGCCCTGTCGCCGCGGCCGTGGCACGCGCTCCCGGACTGGTGATCCGCAGACCGCCGTACAGGTAGTGCGTGAGCGCGGCGGCGATCAGCGAGAGCACGGCGGCGGCGAAGCCGAAGCCGAGCAGGAAGCGGTACCAGGGCAGGTCGAAGGCGTAGAACGAGACGTCGAGGTGGAACTGGGGGTCCTTCTGGTGGAAGGGCACTCCGTTCACCCACATCAGCCACGTGCGCCACTGGCCCGAGGCGGACGCGCCGGCGATCAGCCCCACCAGGGAGGTGATCGCGAGCAGCAGCCACCGCTTGTAGGGCGCGATGCCCATGCGGTACCGGTCGAGGTTCTGCTGCTCCATCGACATGGCGCTGAGCGGCGGCCGCAACCGGTGCGCCAGCCAGATGTTGAAGCCCACCGCGGCCGCCATCAGCAGACCGAAGACGAAGAAGAGCCCGATCTTGGTCCACAGTGTGGTGGTGAAGACCGACGAGTAGTGAACCGAGCGGTACCAGAGCCAGTCCGTCCAGAACCCCGCGAACATGACGAAGGCCATGGCCAGCACGGCCAGCACGCCCAGTGTCATGAGCAGGGTCCGGACACGCCGGGACGGCCGGCCCACTCTGATCCGTGACCCCGTCGGGCCTCCGCCGCGGTCCGGCATCTGGAAAGCCAAGGTGCGCACCTCGAAGTCGCTGTTGATCCGTCAGGCCCCCGTGTCGGTGGACCGTCCGTAAGGCTCCGTGATCGAGGAGCCTCATCTATGCAACTTACTCACGCTTTACTCGGTTCCCGATTCCGGTTACGAACGAGGCAGGATTGTGACCATGTCCAACACTCCCATGGCAGCGAGCCCACTCACCCGGGCCGTACTCGAGATCGACGAGTACGCCTCCGGCCTCGGCTGGGACCAGCCCGCCCGCCTCTTCGCCCTCGTAGACACCGCACGGCTGCGGGTTCAGGAACCCGGCCTCGCCGCTCAGCTCGGCCTGGAGAACGAGCAGGAGACCATCGGTCTCACCCCCATCGAGCAGGACGAGATCCCTGCCGGCAAGCCGCTGGACGAGTTCCTCGGCACCATCGCCTGGCCCGACGCCGTCGTCGGCTGCGCGCTCACCGTGGAGCGGCTGATGCTGCCGCCGTCCGCGGAGGCGTCGGTCCCGGAGGGTCTCAGCGGCAAGAAGCTCACGAAGTGGGTCGCCGCGCACCCGGACCGTCAGGAGGTGCGCATGACGGTCGGCGTCCTGCGCGACGGCACCCGTGACTCGGCGCTGCGGCTGCGCGAGAAGGACGCTGCGACGGAGGTGCTCACGGGGGCGGGCCTGGTGCCGGGCCTCGCGGAGGCGCTGTCGGCGACGTTCGCGGACTGATCCGCGCACGGACGTGGTCGGGGGCGTCCCGCGAACCGCGAGGCGCCCCCGACCACGGACGAGCGGTGTCCGTCAGCCCTTGGTGGTGCACTTCGGCAGGTCGGAGGTCCGGCCCGCGCTGATGTCCTTGAGGGCCTTCATCGCGTCGTCGATGGTGTTGACCTTGACGAGCGTCAGCCCGTCGGGGGTGTCCTTGGCGGCTTCAGCGCAGTTGTCCTTGGGCGTCAGGAAGTACTGGGCGCCCTTGTTGCGCGCGCCGACGGTCTTCATGTCGATGCCGCCGATCGGGCCGACCTTGCCGTCGTCGTCGATGGTGCCGGTACCGGCGACGAACTTGCCTCCGGTGAGGTTCCCCTGTGTGAGCTTGTCCACTATGCCGAGCGAGAACATCAGACCCGCGCTCGGGCCGCCGACGTCGGCGAGCTTGATGTCGATGGTGAACGGGAACGTGTGGTCGGTCCCGGCCGAGATCCCGACGATGGCACGATCACTGCCGCTGTCGTCGGACTTGACCGTGGTGATCGTCACATCCTTGGTCGCGGTCGCCGTCGTGTGCTCCTTCGTGGCGGCGGCCTGATCCTTGGCGGGCACGATCCTGAACACGACCTTGTCGCCGGGCTTGTGCTTGGTGACCAGCTTCGCGACGTCGTCGAACGCCTTCACGGGAGTACCGTCGACGGCCTTGATGACGTCACCCGCGTGCAGCCGTCCCTCGGCCGGGGAGCCCTTGAGGACGGTGGAGACGATCACCCAGGACTTCACCGGGATGCCCAGCTCCTTCAGAGCGGACACCTTGGCGCTCTCCTGGGACTGGCTGAACTCCTCGGCGTTCTCCTGCGTCGACTGCTGCTCGGTCTTGCCGTCCGGGTAGAGCGTGTCGTGCGGCACGATCTTGCTGTCGTGCGCCAGCCATCCGTACACGGCCTCGACGAGGTTCATGTTGTAGTCGGCGCTGGTGACACGGACCGTGGTCATGTTCAGGTGCCCGGTCGTCGGATACGTCTTGCGACCGGAGATCTGCAGCACCGGCTCGCCGTCGTGGTCACCCAGTGTGTTCACGGTGGGACCCGGTGACATCTCCGAGTACGGCACTTTGATGAACACTCCCGCGCACAGGAGCGCGATCAGGATCAGAGTGGAGGCGAGCATCGTCGCGGTGCGGCGTGGCATGGAACGACAGTACGGGACGGTGTTGTAAGCGCACCGTCGGGGCCGTCCGTACGTGGTGGGGCCGGAGCCCGCCCAAAGGGCGCGAACACGCACTTCCCGGCGGTGATCCAGAGTGCTCCGCGCGGTGTCGGAGCCGGCCGGGACACCGGACGCCGTCCGCCGCGTACCCGGTCGCATCGCGCGGGCGCGGGGGACGGACCGTGAATCTCACACCGCGTCGGAGTGGGACCTCTCCCGGACGTCGGTCCGCTCCATGGCCTCACGGAAGCGGGTGTATCCAGCGAGCTCGACACCGTCTCCGGCAGCCTTGCGATTCCGGCCGGCCCAACTTCCCCACAGACTGGCACCGATCGCGGCCATCAACGGAATCAGCAACCAGGCAAGCGCCGCCATGCCGACCTCCCAACCCCATGAGCGACCGCAACTGACTGATCAGCAGATTAACCATCCGCACTGTTAACGCTCACGGCAGGGCCCCGGTTACGCAACCGGACGGCGGGTGAGAGCTCGGTCGGTTGTCGGCGCCGGGGAATTCGCCGGTCTCAGCAGGCTCCGACCCATTCCTGCGAACCGTCGGAGAACCTCTGGTGCTTCCAGATCGGCACGTCGTGCTTGAGATCGTCGATGAGCCTGCGACAGGCCTCGAAGGCCTCGCTCCGGTGCGGGCACGACACGGCGACGATAACGGCCAGGTCCCCGACGTGCAGGTCACCCACCCGGTGAACGGCGGCCAGTGCCCGCACCGGATAGGCGGCGGCCACCTTCTCCGCGACCCGGCGCATCTCCGCCTCGGCACTGGGGTGGCACGAGTACCCGAGCTCGTCGACGTCGGCGCCTCCGTCGTGATTCCGCACGGTCCCCACGAACAGCGCGGTTCCCCCGGCGGCGTCGTCCCCCACGGCCTTGAAGACCTCGTCCAGGGAGAGCGGTTCGTCGCGGATCGCGAGCAGCCGGACCGGATCCTGAGCGGCCTGCTCACCGGGGTGGTCATAGGTAGATGCCATGGCTCCATCGTGCCGCACCCCGCCGACACCGTGGAATACGGCTTTCACCCGGCACGCACGCGTACCGCTTGGAGCCTCCTCCAGAACCAGCCTCGACCGCACGAGCCCGATCCGTCGCAGGTGTGCGGGCCGCACCTTCACGGCTCGGCCGCCGGCACCGGCCGACGGGAACGATCTCCCACCCCGACCGCACAGCCGGCACGGACCCGGCACGGCACGGACCGGCACGTGCCCGGGGTCAGATCCTGCGCCGCGCCTTCCGGGCCCGTCGTACCACCGCTGCCGCGCCCAGGAGGGCCACCGTCGCGCCCGCCGCGCCCGCCGCGGTCGCGTCCTTGCGGCCCAGTCGGCGGCCGGCCACCGTGTGCCGCCCGGCGACCTCCTCCAGCAGCTCCGCCAGGACCTCCTCGTTGGTCCAGCGCGGCCGCCATCCTGCATCGTGCAGCCGGCTCCCACTCACCACCCACGGGTACATCGTGTAGGCGAGATCCCCGGCGGGCGAAGGAGTGAGCCCGATCCGGTGGAGCCGGGCGGCGGCGCCCAGCGCGACCGCGGACGGCAGTTCCATCCGCCGGATCCCGCTCAGCTCCTCCACCTCCTCCTGCTCCAGCCATCCGTCGCACCCGACGGCCAGCTCGCCCTCGACCTTCTCGACGACCGCGTACTCCAGCGCACTGCACAGATCCTCGACGTGGCAGAACTGCCAGGCGGGCCTCGACCCCGCCACGACCAGCAGCCGGGGTGACTCGAAGTACCTGGTCAGCGCGGTGTCCGTACCGCCGCCGACGAGCACCCCGGGCCGCACGACGGTCACGTTCAGCCCCGGATGCGCCCGCGGCGCGCGGCGCGCGAGCCGCTCGATCTCCAGAAGGTCACCGACGCCCGTCGCCTCGGCCGTCGCCCGCAGTTCGGCGTCTTCGGAGAGGGGCAGTTCGTTGTCGGGCAGCGCTCCGTAGACCATCGCCGACGTGCACAGCACCACCCGGTGGACCCCGGCCGCCGCGGCGGCGGTGAGCACGGTCTGCGTCCCCCGGACGTTGTACGCGGTCCGGGCCGCCGCGTCCGTCTCCAGATCGAGGTCGAGAGCCAGATGGACCACGACGTCCGCTCCGCGCAGCTTTTCGGCGATCGCCGGGTCCCGGACGTCCAGGATGTGCCACTGGGCGTCGGCGCACTCGCCGCGCCGTTCGTCGATGGCGACGACCTGCTTGATCTCCTCGCTGGCGGCCAGCCGCTCGGTGAGCAGCGCGCCCACACCGGCCGCGGCTCCGGTGACCGCGACGACGGGGCCGCGCGAGGCTGGGCTGGTTGAGTGGTTTCGCGCTGCGCGAACCTGCGGATCTGGGGAACTCACCGGGCGTCTCCAGCGGTTGTCTTCAGTAATGGACGCGTGTGACGCGCCCCTACCAGGTGGCATCCATCCTGCCGCAGGCGACGAGTCGGCGAAGCACCGAGGCCCGATCGGGTTCAGGTGTCTACGCTGGGTGGTGTTGTGGGCAGCCGCCGTCGGAACGAACCGGCGGCCTTAACAGCCGAGGAATCCCGTGAGTGACACCCCATTCGGATTCGGCCTTCCGCCGGAGGAGCCGGAGAACGGCGACGAGGGCAAGAAGAAGGACCAGCAGGGCGGCGGTGGTCAGGGACCGTTCGGTTTCGGGCCGCCCGGAGCCGGTGGCCCCGGAGCCGACAATCCGCTCGCAGCCATGTTCGGCTCGATGAACCCCAATGACCTGGGCGCCGCGTTCCAGCAACTGGGCCAGATGCTCTCGTACGAGGGTGGTCCGGTGAATTGGGACATGGCCAAGCAGATCGCCCGGCAGACGGTCGCCCAGGGCACCTCTGACGGCACCAAGGACGCGAGCGTCGGCCCCGCCGAGCGGCTCGCGGTCGAGGAAGCCGTCCGTCTGGCCGATCACTGGCTGGACGACGCGACCTCCCTGCCGTCCGGTGCCGCCTCCGCGCTGGCGTGGAGCCGCGCGGAGTGGGTCGAGGCGACCCTGCCCGTGTGGAAGGAGCTCGTCGACCCCGTCGCCGAGCGCGTCGGCGCGGCCATGGGCGACGTGCTGCCCGAGGAGATGCAGGCCATGGCGGGCCCGCTGATCGGCATGATGCGCTCCATGGGCGGCGCCATGTTCGGTACGCAGATCGGGCAGGCCGTGGGCGTGCTCGCGGGCGAGGTCGTCGGCTCGACCGACATCGGCCTGCCGCTCGGCCCGGTCGGCAAGGCCGCGCTGCTGCCGCTGAACATCGAGTCGTTCGGCAAGGACCTGAGCGTCCCCCAGGAAGAGGTGCGGCTCTACCTCGCCCTGCGCGAGGCCGCCCACCAGCGCCTCTTCGCGCACGTGCCGTGGCTGCGCTCCCACCTGTTCGGCGCTGTCGAGGGATACGCGCGCGGGATCAAGGTCGACACCGCGAAGCTGGAGGACGTGGTCGGCCAGTTCGACCCGCAGAACCCGGAGGAGCTGCAGCAGGCACTCCAGCAGGGCATGTTCCAGCCGGAGGACACGCCGGAGCAGAAGGCGGCGCTGGCCCGTCTGGAGACGGCGCTCGCGCTGGTCGAGGGCTGGGTGGACGCGGTCGTCCACTCGGCGGCCAAGCCGCGCCTCTCGTCGGCCGACGCGCTGCGCGAGACGCTGCGCCGCCGCCGCGCCACGGGCGGTCCCGCCGAGCAGACGTTCGCCACGCTGATCGGTCTGCAGCTGCGCCCGCGCCGGTTGCGGGACGCCTCGCGCCTGTGGGCCTCGCTCACCGACGCGCGCGGTGTGGACGGCCGGGACGGCCTGTGGGCCCACCCGGACATGCTGCCCACGGCGTCCGACCTGGACGACCCGGACGGCTTCGTGCACCGCGAGCACATGGACTTCTCCGAGCTCGACAAGATGCTCGGCGAGGCCGCGAGCGGGAGCACGGAGAAGCCGAACCTGAAGAAGGACGACGACTCCAAGGACTCCGGCAAGAGCGACGACAAGGGCGACGACACCGAGTGAGCCTGTACGACGACGCGGTCCTCGTGCTGAAGAGCTACGAGGACCAGGAAGAGCTGCGCCGGGTCTATCTGGATCACCTGTCCGCGCACCCGGACGGGATGTGGAAGTCGTGTCACGCCGGGCACCTCACGGCGAGCGCTCTGGTGATCGACCCGTCGCGCGGCCGCGTCCTGCTGACGCTGCACCGCAAGCTCCGGATGTGGCTGCAGATGGGCGGGCACTGCGAGCAGGACGACTCGACCCTGGCCGGCGCTGCCCTGCGCGAGGCGACCGAGGAATCGGGCATCGAGGGTCTGACCCTCCTGCCGGGCGGTCCCGCGACGCTGGACCGGCACGCCATCCCGGCGCCGTGCCACTGGCATCTGGACGTCCAGTACGCCGCACTCGCCCCGGCCGACGCCGTCGAGGCCATCAGCGACGAGTCCCTCGACCTGCGCTGGTTCGCCTACGACGAGGTCGCCGAGGTGGCCGACGACTCGGTCGTACGACTCCTGGACGCGGCCCGCGCCCGGCTGTGACCGGCGCGGAGGCGGGCCGTACGTCGAGCAGGTAAGGGGCGCCCGCCTGTGGCGATCGCCCCTTACATCTGCGCACTGGACCGTCGCTTCCCGGACGGTCGGGCGTCAGCTCCAGGCGTTGCCCTGGTTCTGCGCGTGCACGCCCTGCTGGCCCATGCCGTACTGGGCGCGCAGCCCCTGGCCGATCGCCGCATTCTGCGGCGGCAGCAGTTCACTGGGCTGCACGAGCGCGTAACCACTGCCCATGAAGCTGAGCTCCCAGCCCTCACCGGTGTTGCCGCGGCGCCGCCACACTCCGGAGGAGTGGGTCTGGGCCTGCATCTGCACACGCAGGCCCGTGGACCACGCGACGATCGCGTCGGCATCGCAGTTGACGTACCGGTCCGGGGTGACCTGCATCATCAGCGGCACCCCGGAGGTCACCAGCGCGACCTTGCCGCGCCCCGTGATGTTGAGCTGGTACTTGCCGGAGCCGGAGATGCCGTACTGGCTGTCCACGGCGATCACCTCGTGGTGCAGCCCGGAGTCCATCGCCAGCACATAGCTGCTGTCGACGGTGAGGCCGTCCTGGTCCACGTCGAGGACGTGCACGTGCTGGCCGAGGTTGGCGAGGTAGACCGTGCCCTGCCCGTGGCAGCGCATCAGGTCGAGGCCCTCACCGGTGTAGGCACGCGCGCGGTGCTGGCTGTTGTTCTGGTACTCGGCGTCGAACTCGACAAGGCCCTGGTACGCGACCATGGTGCCCTTGCGGGCGAGGATGTCGTCGTGCCCCTCCAGGACGACGCGCAGCATCTGCGAGTTCTGCAGGCTGTAGCGATCCTGGGTCTGCTGCTCGTTGTAGCCGAAAAGCGGGCTCTGCATGATGTCCTGCTCCCCCTCAGCCCCGGACTCGGAGGCGGTCGGTGCTGTCCTCGCTGGGCTGGACGACGACGATGCCCTGCCCGGAGAACGCCATCTGGAAGGCCTCGCCGCTGCCGCGTCCGATCAGCGACTGCGCCTTGAAGCTGCGCTTGCCCTTCACCTTGAGGTTCGGGGACCAGGCGACGAGCGCGTCCGGGTCGACGTACGTCTCGTCCTCACCACCGCCGCAGTCGACGACGATCGGCTTGCCCCGGGACGTCAGCGCGACCCAGCCCTGACCGGAGATCTTGGTGTTCCACAGACCCTGTCCGGCGAACTTGGCGAGCCCCTTCACCCGCTCGACACCCCAGGTGAGATGGGCGTCGAAGGCGAGCAGATTCGTCGCGTTGACGGAGATCGCGTCCCCGTTGAGGTTGATGACGACGACGTTCGCCCCGTAGTCGGCGAGGTAGAGCAGACCGTCGCCGGAGCACTTCATGAGGGGCGCGCCCTCGCCCGTCATCCAGTCGCGTGCGATCTGGCGTACGGCTGGCGGGTTGGGCTCGTACTGGACGAACCCTTCGTAGGCGACCATCGACCCCACGCGCGCGAGGAGGTCGCTTCCGGTCTGCATGGCGACCTTCAGCATGTGACTGCCGTGGTTCTCCATGCGCGCGGTGACGGGTGCCGGGGCAAAGCCCGCGAGTTGCTGGTTCATGTCGGGCTCCCTCAGACCTCGTACGGCTGGACGACGACGAAATTGCCTGGCGCGGCACGGAACTGGAGGTTCACGCTCTCGCCGGTGTCGCCGGGGTAGGCGTTCCGGCGCATCCGCACCTGGCTGGAGACGATCACCTGAGCGGCCGCCGACCAGGCGACGACCGCGTTGCAGTCGGCGAACGTCGTGGGGGTGACCGGCAGGACGACAGGGGCACCGTGCGTCTTGACGACGATGGTGCCGGTCCCCTGGAACTGCATGGTGAACAGCGCGCCCCCGGGGATGCCGTGTCCCTCGATGCGACGGACCTCGTACTGGAGGGACTCGTCGAAGGCGAGGACGTTCTCCGCGGAGACACAGATCGCGTCTCCCTGGAGCTCGATCGGGTGCACATGGGTGGCGTTCTCGGCGAAGAACACCTGGCCCTGACCGGTGCAGCGCATCAGCTGCATCTCCTGGCCGGTCGCGCTGCCCACGAGCCGACCGGCGAACCCGGCGCCCTTGTAGCTGAAGTCGACCTTGCCCTGGTACAGCACCATGCTGCCCTGGCGGGCCAGTACGGGCTGACCGCCGATGCCGAGATCGACGCGGATGAGCTTCTTGTTCTGCGGAGTCCACCGCTGGCCGGTGGGCGTCTCCTTGAAGGCCCCCAGCGCGGCGGCCACACCGGCCCCGCCCTGGGGGGCACCCTGGGGTGCGCCGTACGGGGAGGGGGCACCGGGCTGACCCGGGAACTGCCCGGGTGCCTGGCCCGGGATCTGTCCGTACTGCGGCTGCTGACCGTATCCGGGGGGCGCCGTCGGTGCCTGCTGGCCGTAACCGGGCGGCATCTGAGCCGTCTGGCCGGGCGGCTGCTGACCGTATCCGGGCGGCGGACCGGGCGGACCGGGCGGACCGGGCGGCTGCGCGTACGGCGCGGGGCCCGGCGGCGGGACGGTGCCGCCCGGCGGAATGTGCAGCGGGCCCACGAGCGTGGGGGCT
>NZ_JAODTZ010000045.1 GCF_025399795.1 Streptomyces rhizosphaerihabitans
GCGGGGCGGGCTTGCCGCCACCGTTGCCCTGCTGGAGGGCATCTGTCAGTTTGCGTACGACGGGGGCCTCGATCGTCGAGGACGCCGAACGGACGAATTCACCGAGTTCTTGGAGCTTGGCCATGACGACCTTGCTCTCTACGCCGAACTCCTTGGCGAGTTCGTATACCCGGACCTTAGCCACTTCGCTCCTTTTAGGTCCGGGTCTGCGTCCGGACCGTCGCTACTTCATGGGCGTACTCATCGCGTGCTCATCGAGTGCTCATCGCAATCTCGACCTACTTCCAACTCGCGGAATACCAGGGCCGCACGGGGGTTCCGCACGACGCTTTCTTACGGGTTTGCCTGCTCGACGTAGAGGCGCAACGCCTCGGTGTCGAGCGGTCCCAGGGCGCGCAGCGCCCGTGGGATCGCCCGGCGGCGGACCGCCAGATCGAGACAGACCAGAACGGGATGCACGTACGCACCCCGGCCGGGCAGCGTACCGCGATGATCGGGGGCACATTCGCCCTCGACCGCCACGATGCGCAGCAAGTCTCTCTTGGCCGCTCGCTCCCGGCACCCCACACAGGTGCGTTCAGGGCATGCGCGGGCTCGCGTCCGGCCAGACACTCTTAAGTCTACCTCCCCGTACCGACCTCACCCCTTTGGGGCAAAAATCGAACGGTTGTTGTCGTGATGTAAGCGATCCGCGGGCCGGATCTATTCCCGGTCTATTCCCCGCGCTGCTCGCCGCGCTGCTCGCCGCGCTGCTCGCCGGGCTGCTCGGTGTCCGGACGGATGTCGATCCGCCAGCCCGTGAGGCGGGCGGCGAGGCGGGCGTTCTGGCCCTCCTTGCCGATCGCCAGCGACAGCTGGTAGTCGGGAACCGTCACGCGCGCGGAGCGGGCCGCGAGGTCGACGACCTCGACCTTGGAGACACGGGCCGGGGAGAGCGCGTTCGCCACCATGTCGGCCGGGTCGTCCGACCAGTCCACGATGTCGATCTTCTCGCCGTTGAGCTCGGCCATCACGTTGCGCACCCGGCCGCCCATCGGGCCGATGCAGGCGCCCTTGGCGTTCAGACCGCTGCGGTTGGACCGTACGGCGATCTTCGTGCGGTGGCCGGCCTCGCGGGCGATGGCGGCGATCTCGACGGAACCGTCGGCGATCTCAGGCACCTCCAGCGCGAAGAGCTTCTTCACGAGGTTCGGGTGCGTACGGGACAGGGTCACGGAGGGACCGCGGACACCCTTGGCCACCCGTACGACGTACGAGCGCAGGCGCAGGCCGTGCTCGTAGTTCTCGCCGGGGACCTGCTCCTGCACCGGCAGGATGGCCTCCAGCTTGCCGATGTCGACGAGCACGTTCTTCGGGTCACGGCCCTGCTGGACCACACCGGTGACGATGTCGCCCTCACGGCCCGCGTACTCGCCGAGTGTCGCGTCGTCCTGCGCGTCCCGCAGGCGCTGCAGGATGACCTGCTTGGCGGTGGTCGCGGCGATCCGGCCGAACCCCGACGGGGTGTCGTCGAACTCGCGCGCCTCCTGCCCCTCCTCCAGGTCCTCGGGGTCCTCCTTCGCCCACACGGTCACATGACCGGTCTCCCGGTCGAGTTTCACGCGCGCGCGCCGACGGCTTCCCTCGGTGCGGTGGTAGGCGATGAGGAGGGCCGACTCGATCGCCTCGACCAGCAGGTCGAAGGAGATCTCCTTCTCCCGTACCAAACCCCGCAGGGCACTCATGTCGATATCCACGGCTACGCCTCCTCTTCCTTCTTGTCCTTGCGGCTGAACTCGACCTGGACGCGGGCCTTGACGATGTCCGCGAAGGCGAGCCGCTTGGCGGTGGGCTTGCGCCCCTTCACGCCCGGCACTTCGACATCCAGACCGTCGTCCTCGACCCGCAGGATCCTGGCGAGCAGTTCTTCGTTGTCCGCCAGCTGGAACTTCACCAGGCGGTCGGTGGCGCGTACGTAGTGACGGTGCTCCTTGAGCTCGCGCTCGGCACCGGGGGTTCCGACTTCGAGGGTGTATTCACCCGCACCCATCGCGTCCGTCTCGTCGAGCTTCGCCGAGAGCGCGCGGCTCACATCGGCGATCGCGTCCAGGTCGGCACCTTCGTCCGAATCCACGACGACGCGCAGAACACGCTTGCGGCCTACGGTCTCCACTTCGATCTCTTCCAGATCGAGGCCCTGGGAGCTCACGAGCGGATCCAGGAGTTCTCGCAACCTCTCGCTCTGGGTCGTGCTCATCCGGGTGACTCCTCGGCCGCGTGTGCTGTTGTGGGTTGGTCGCGTGTCAGCTCAAAGGGTATCCGGTCGCGGAGGGTGTTGCCGTCCACCGGGATCGGTGTGCTCGCGCCGACGGGTACCGGAGGGTGTCCGCGAAATCGCGCCGGAGGCAGATGGAGGAGAGCCGCTGGGCGGTGATCGGCCGATGCGCGGGTACCGTGATCACGGGCAGCTCGCCCATACATTCGTACGAGCCCTCCGAGGACGTCTGCCGTGTCGTTCCCCCTGCCGTCGCGCACCCCGTCGGGTCCGCGCCGAAGGACCCTGCTCGCGGCCGCCGCGGGCGCCTTCGCGCTCGCGGGCTGTTCCGCTCCCGAGCCGTCCAGCGACACGACGGGCGGCAGCCCCTCGGCCGCGGACCGGGCCCGCGCGCGCGGGGCCCGCGACAGCGCGACGCTGGCCGACCGGTACACCGCGGTGATCGCCGCCCATCCGGACCTGGCGGGGCGGCTCGGCCCGCTGCGGGCCGAGGTCGTCCGGCACGTGCAGGCGTTCGGCGGCGGCAGCGCTGGGGCGTCCGCGTCTCCGTCCTCGCCCTCCTCGGCGGCGTCCCCGTCCGAGTCCTCGTCGGGGTCCCCGTCGACTTCGAGTTCGGGGTCGAGCGCGGCTTCGGCTTCGGCTTCGGCCGGTGTCTCCCCCGGTGCGGCGGCCCGGCCCAAGGACGCGCTCGCCGACCTCGCCGCCGCCGAACTGGCGCTCGCGGACGAACGGACGCAGGCACTTGTGGAGGTTCCCGGCGAGCTCGCCCGACTGCTCGCCTCGGTGGCGGCGGCCGGTGCGGCCCACGCGTTTCTGCTGACGAAGGCGGCGAAGTGAGCAAGCGGAACAAGACCGAGGAAGTCGAGCTCAAGGCCCTGCAGGCCGCGCTGGGAGCCGAGCACGCGGCCGTCTACGGCTACGGCGTCGTCGGCGGCCGGATCGGCACGGCCCGGCAGGCGGACGCCCGGTCGGCGTACGACGCCCATCGGGCACGCCGGGACGAACTGGCGCGGGCGGTGAAGGACATGGGCGCCATGCCCGAGGCCGCGTCGGCCGCGTACATGCTGCCGTTCCCGGTGACGGACACCGCCACCGCCATACGGTTCGCGACCGAGCTGGAGGAGCGGGTGGCCGACGTGTACTCCGACCTCGTGCGCGCCGCCACGGGTGACCGGCGGCGCATGGCGGCCGGGGCGCTGCGGGAGGCCGCGGTCCGTGCGGTGCGGTGGAGCGGCGAGAGCGTAGCCTTCCCTGGGCTCGCCGAGCGGGCGGGCGCCCCGTCCGCCACGGCGCCCTCGCCGACGTAACGCGACCTGGAAGGAACCTCTCGCGCATGGACTCGCGCATGGCCTTCGAACCGCCGCAGCGCCTTCTTCGGGCGCTCGGCGAGACCCGCCGGAGCGGGTCGGAGGGGGCCGACGAGTGGCTGGAACGGCTGCCCGAAACGGCCCAACAGGCCTCCGATCTACGCGAGTTGACCGTGGAGCGGGTGCAGGCACCGGGTGGGCGCAGCAGTCTCGTCGTCCTGGTGCGGCGGGCCGACGGCACGCCCGCCGTGCTGAAGCTGGCGCCCGAGCGGGCGCGCCCGGAGAGCGAGCGGGCCGCGCTCGCCCACTGGGACGGCCGCGGCGCGGTCCGTCTCCTCGACCCGGACGACACCCGCGACGCCCACGGCGTCCTGCTGCTGGAGCGGCTGCACCCGGACATGTCCGTGCGCTCGCTGCCCGAGGCGAAAGCCCTGCTGGAGGCGGCGGGGACGCTGCGGCGGCTGTGGGTCGAGCCGCCCGCCGGCCATGTCTTCGAGACCGTCGCGGAGCGGACCGGGCGGCAGGCCGAGGCCATGCGGGCCGCGGCGACGGCCGAGGACGGTGCCGGTGCCGAGGTGCCGGCCTTGGTCGACGCGGCGCTCGCGGCCCGCGACGAACTGCTGGCCGGGCCTCCCGAGGCGCGCCTGCTGCACGGCACCTTCCGGCAGAGCAAGGTGCTCGCCGGGGAGCGCGCGCCCTGGCTGGCCGTGGGACCGGACCCGGTGGTCGGCGAGTGCGCGTTCGACCTGGCCCGGCTGGTCCGCGACCGGGTCGAGGACCTCATCGCGTCGCCTTCGGGGCCGTCGATCACCCGGCGCAGGGTCAAGCGCCTCGCCGAGTCGCTGGACGTGGACCAGGAGCGACTGCGCGGCTGGACCCTGTTCCGCGCCGTCGAGTCGGGCGTCCGGGCGGGCCGGGTCGGCCGCCTGCGCGACGCCGAACTCCTGCTGGAGTTCGCCGGCTGGCTCTGACCCCGACTCCCGTTTGGCTGCGGCGAGTTCGAGGCCGTGGGACGACGACCGAAGACCGGCGGGAGTTCGCCGGCCGGTCCGGCGACGTGCGGGTTTCGAATCCCCGGCGCACCACCGTCGGCGCCCGCTCGGGTCCCGTCCGGGCTTCACCCCTTCGTGCGGCGCATGGCACAAGGCCCTTACGAAGCACGACACATGACAGTCCGTCACTTCCGTGCGGGCGGCGAGCGGCCCGGGAGAAACGGGTCGGCGGCGCTCCCGCACCCTCCGAAGAGGGGCTGCGGGAGCGCCGCCGGGGAACGGCTACGCCGTCAGGCGGGCGATCGCCTCTTCGACGGTCAGTTCCTCGCGCTCGCCGGTGCGGCGGTCCTTCAGCTCCACGACGCCCTCGGCCGAGCGGCGGCCGGCGACGAGGATCGTCGGTACGCCGATGAGCTCCGCGTCGGTGAACTTCACGCCCGGGGAGACGCCGGCGCGGTCGTCGACCAGGACGCGGACGCCCGCGGCGCCGAGCTTCTCGGACACGTCGAGCGCCAGCTCGGTCTGGAGGGCCTTGCCCGCGGCGACCACGTGCACGTCGGCGGGAGCGACCTCCTTGGACCAGCACAGGCCCTGCTCGTCGGCCGACTGCTCGGCCAGCGCGGCGACCGCGCGGGAGACACCGATGCCGTACGAGCCCATGGTCACGCGGACCGGCTTGCCCTGCTGCCCGAGAACGTCGAGACCGAACGTGTCGGCGTACTTGCGGCCGAGCTGGAAGATGTGACCGATCTCGATGGCGCGGTCCATCTTGAGGCCGGTGCCGCACGCCGGGCAGGGGTCACCCGCCTGCACCACGACGACGTCGAGGTAGTCGTCGACCTCGAAGTCACGGCCGGCGACGACGTTCTTCGCGTGCGTGTTGATCTTGTTGGCGCCGGTGATCCAGGCCGTGCCGGGCGCGACGCGCGGGTCGGCGATGTAACGGACCTTCTCCAGACCCTGCGGGCCCACATAGCCGCGTACGAGGTCGCCGCGGCCCTCGAAGTCCTCGGCCGTGACGAGCTCGACGACCGCCGGGGCGAGGTGCTCGCCCAGCTTGCCGAGGTCGACCTCGCGGTCGCCGGGGACGCCCACGGCCACGATCTCGCCGTCGACCTTGACCAGCAGGTTCTTCAGGGTCGCGGAGGCGGGCACGCCCAGGTGCTCGGCGAGCGTCTCGATGGTCGGGGTGTCGGGGGTGTCCAGCTCCTCGACCGCACCGTGCTCCTCGGAGACGGGCGTGAGCTTGAAGGTCACGGCCTCCGTGTTGGCGGCGTAGTCGCAGGCCGGGCAGTCCACGAAGGTGTCCTCACCTGCGGCGGCGGGCGCGAGGAACTCCTCGGAGGCCGAGCCGCCCATGGCGCCGGAGACGGCGGACACGATGCGGTAGTCGAGACCGAGGCGCGCGAAGATCTTCTGGTAGGCCGCGCGGTGCAGCCCGTAGGACTCGGCGAGGCCCTCGTCCGTGATGTCGAAGGAGTACGAGTCCTTCATCTGGAACTCGCGGCCGCGCAGCACACCGGAACGCGGGCGGGCCTCGTCGCGGTACTTCGTCTGGATCTGGTAGAGCATGACCGGCAGGTCCTTGTACGAGGCCACCTGGTCCTTCACCACCAGGGTGAAGATCTCCTCGTGCGTCGGGCCGAGCAGGTACTCGGCGCCCTTGCGGTCCTTGAGGCGGAAGAGGAGGTCGCCGTACTCCTCCCAGCGGGCGGAGGCCTCGTAGGGCTCCTTGGGCAGCAGGGCCGGCAGGAGGACCTCCTGGGCGCCGATCGCGTCCATCTCCTCGCGGACCACCCGGGAGACGTTGTCGAGGACCTTCTTGCCGAGCGGCAGCCAGGTCCAGATGCCCGCGGCGTTGCGCCGTACGTAGCCGGCGCGGACGAGCAGCTTGTGGCTGAGCGTCTCGGCATCCGCCGGGTCGTCACGCAATGTCTTGACCATCAAACGGGACATGCGCTGGACCTGGGCCATGATTCTCGACTCCTGCTGCGTAAGGGTGATGTCTGGAGGTTAGCCGGGCAGCGGCCGTCCCCGGAAATCCATTAGCGGTGTCGCAGTGGAAGCGGGGCGCCCATCACGGCGTACGGCTTGGGTGCGCTGGGGAACATGACCTGCCGCGCCAGGTCCTCGTAGCCGAGGGAGCGGTACAGGCCGCGGGCCGGGCTGTCGAAGTCGATCGCGGAGAGGATCGAGCGGGGTTCGGCCGCGGTGTCGGTGATGGTGGTGATCAGGGCGCGGCCGATACCCCGGTTCTGGAAGCGGGGGTGGACGTGCAGTTCGGTGATCACGAACGAGTCGTCGAGCCAGCCGTCCTGGCCCCGGCCGCGCAGATACGGTTCGACGACGGTGGACCACCAGTGCGCGCGGTCGTTGGGCATGCCGTAGACGAAGCCGACGAGCCGTCCGTCGAGTGTGGTCGCACCGAGCGCGTGGGCTCCCGGATAGGTGAGGTGGCGCAGCACGATCTGACGTCGTACGGCGATCTCGTCGGCGCCGAGCCCGAAGGCGAGCGCCTGCACGGCGAGCGCCTCGTCGACGCGCGCGGTGAGATCCAGCGGGCCGATGACCACGTCGTGGGAGTCGCGGGGGCCCTGACCGGGGAAGCGCAGCATGCCGGGAGACTACCTGGCGGACAGCGGGACGTGTGAGGTCCCGCTGGGCCCGCGCCGGGTGTCAGAACAGGACACTCATGAACGCGCCGACCTCTTGGAACCCGACGCGGCGGTACGCCGCCCGCGCCGCCGTGTTGAAGTCGTTGACGTAGAGGCTGACGACCGGGGCGACATCCGCGAGGGCGTAGCGCAGCACGGCCGCCATGCCGGGGGCCGCCACTCCCTGGCCGCGGTACTCGGGGGCCACCCACACGCCCTGGATCTGGCAGGCCTGGCCGGTCGCGGCCCCGATCTCGGCCTTGAAGACGACCTTGCCGTCCTGGTCGAGGCGGGCGAAGGACCGGCCGGAGCCGACGAGTTCGGCAACCCGGGCCTGGTAGAGCAGGCCGCCGTCGCCGGCCATCGGCGAGATACCGACCTCCTCGGTGAACATGGCGACGCAGGCCGGCATGATCGTCTCCATCTCGTCCTTGCGGATGCGGCGGACGTACGGATCCGGGGCGATGTCGGCGGGCAGCCGGTCGGTCACCATCAGCGGCTGGTGGGCGCGGACCTCGCGGGCGGGGCCCCAGCTCGGTTCCAGCAGTCGCCACAGCTGGGCGGTGGGTCCGGCGGGGCCGACGATCGAGGAGCAGCGGCGGCCGCCCCTGCGGGCCCGGTCGGCGAAGCCGCGCACGGCTCGCTGGGTGGCGCAGATCGGGACGAGGTTGGCGCCCGCGTAGCAGAGGGACTGGAGCATGCCGTCCTCGTACCAGCCCCACATCTCGCCGCCGAGCCGCCATGGGTCGAGCCCGGCGACCTGTACACGGGAGGCGACGAAAGCGTTCGCCACCGGCTCGCGGCCGAGGACGGCGAGCGCGGCGTCCAGGTCACTCGGTTCGAGGACCCTGGTGGTGGTCTGGGTCAACACGTACGGGGGCCTCACCCTGGGGTCTGCTGATCTCCGCACTGTACCTGTCGAGGTTGTGCCTCGCCCGCCCTCTTGCACGGGCTGACCGGCGGGGGCCGGTGCGCCCCTGGCCGGGCGGACCGGCCGCTGGCGGGGGGCTGCTCACGCATGCCCCCGCGGTCCCGGGGCCTGGGCCTGTCCAGGGTGCACGGGAACCTCGGCCGGACCTGGATCCGCCGGGAACCTGGGCCGGGCGGGCACGGGTTCGCCGGGAGCCCGAGCCCGACCGGAGTTCGCCGGGACCTGGGGCGGACCCGGATCTGCCGGGACCTGGCCAACCTGGGCCGGCACGGGTTCGCCGGGAGTCCGAGCCCGACCGGAGTTCGGCGGGAACCGCGGCCGGACCCAGGTCACCGGGAAGCTCGGGCGCACCCGATTTCGCCACGAACCTCAGCCCGTCCACGGTTCGGCGGGAACCGCGGGCGGGCACGGATTCACCAGGACCCGCAGCTCGTCCGGGGGTCGCCGGGAGCGGTGGGTGCGTCCGGGGCGGGCGCGTGGGGAGGAGTCCGGTCGGGCGTCAGCCCGCGACGGACACCGACGGCTCGCCGGAGGCGATGCCCTCGGCCTCCATCTGCTCGGCGAGCTTCATCGCCTCCTCGATCAGGGTCTCCACGATCTTCGACTCGGGGACGGTCTTGATGACCTCGCCCTTGACGAAGATCTGGCCCTTGCCGTTGCCGGAGGCGACGCCGAGGTCGGCCTCGCGGGCCTCGCCCGGGCCGTTGACGACGCAGCCCATGACGGCGACGCGCAGCGGGACCTCCATGCCGGTGAGGCCCGCGGTGACTTCCTCGGCCAGCTTGTAGACGTCGACCTGGGCGCGGCCGCAGGACGGGCAGGAGACGATCTCCAGGCCGCGCTGCTTGAGGTTCAGCGACTCCAGGATCTGCAGGCCGACCTTGACCTCCTCCACCGGCGGGGCCGACAGGGAGACGCGGATGGTGTCGCCGATGCCCTCGGAGAGCAGCGCACCGAAGGCGACGGCCGACTTGATGGTGCCCTGGAAGGCGGGACCGGCCTCGGTCACGCCGAGGTGCAGCGGGTAGTCGCAGGCGGCGGACAGCTGGCGGTAGGCGTTGACCATGACGACCGGGTCGTTGTGCTTGACCGAGATCTTGATGTCCCGGAAGTCGTGCTCCTCGAAGAGGGAGGCCTCCCAGAGCGCGGACTCGACCAGCGCCTCGGGCGTCGCCTTGCCGTACTTCTGGAGCAGCCGCCTGTCGAGCGAGCCCGCGTTGACGCCGATCCGGATCGGGGTGCCGGTGTCGTTGGCGGCCCGCGCGATCTCCTTGACCTGGTCGTCGAACTGCTTGATGTTGCCGGGGTTGACGCGAACGGCGGCGCAGCCGGCGTTGATCGCGGCGAACACGTACTTCGGCTGGAAGTGGATGTCCGCGATGACCGGGATCTGGGACTTCTTGGCGATCGTGGCGAGCGCGTCGGCGTCGTCCTGGGTGGGACAGGCGACGCGCACGATCTGGCACCCGGACGCGGTCAGCTCGGCGATCTGCTGGAGCGTGGCGCCGACGTCCGACGTCCGCGTGGTCGTCATCGACTGCACCGAGACGGGTGCGTCTCCGCCCACGGCAACAGTCCCGACCTGGATCTGCCGGGTCTTCCGGCGCTCGGCCAGCTTGGTCGGAACGGACGGCATGCCGAGAGAAATCGCAGTCATCTGCTGTGCAACCCCAAGTTATGGATCAAGGTCCCGGGAATCATGGGCTCCGGGCTTCGAGATTACGGTACGGGCGCACCACCGGGCACATCACGCCCCCGGCGTTCAAACCCACTCAATGGAAGACGGCCGGGCACCCAGGGTGCCCGGCCGTCGCTAATGCTGTATGACTAAGAGATTTTCACGGGATTGACAACGTCCGCGATCAGGACGAGGACCGTGAAGCAGACGAAGATTCCGGCCACCACATAAGCCACCGGCATCAGCTTCGCCACGTCGAACGGGCCCGGGTCCGGGCGGCGCAGGACGCGGGCGAGGTTCCGCCGCAGGGACTCCCACAGCGCGCCCGCGATGTGCCCGCCGTCGAGCGGGAGCAGCGGGAGCATGTTGAACAGGAACAGGGAGAGGTTGAACCCGGCGACCAGCAGGAGCATCATCGCGACCTGCTGCGACGCGGGGATGTCCAGGGTGAAGACATCGCCGCCGATGCGTGCCGCGCCGACGACGCCCATCGGGGAGTCGGCCTTGCGCGGGCCGTCGCCGAAGGCCGCGTCCCACAGGTCGGGGACCTTGCCGGGCAGCGAGACCAGGGACTCGACGCCGTTCTGCATCATGTCGCCCATGCGGTTCACGGACTGGCCGAAGGACTGCTCGACGATGCCGGTGGCGGGCGTGAAGCCGAACCAGCCGGCCTCCACGTACTTGCCCTCCACATAGCCGCCGCTGCCGTCGTTCTTGTTCACCGTGTTCTTGACCAGGTGGGCGGTGAGGCCGAGCTGCTCGCCCTTGCGGTCTACGGTGATCGTCACCTTCTTGCCGGGGTTGGCGCGGATGTCGGACTGAAGCGCGGACCAGTCCGAGACGGGCGTGCCGTTGAAGGCGACGATCTTGTCACCGGGCTTGAGTCCCGCCTCCGTGGCGGGCGCGACGGGGTCCTTCTTCGTGCACTTGTCGCGGTTCTCGCTGGCCTGGATCACGCAGGGGGAGACCGCGCTGACCGTGGTGGTCTGGGTCTGGACGCCGAACGTCATCATCACGCCGAGGAAGATCGCGACGGCCAGGATCAGGTTCATGAAGGGTCCGGCGAACATCACGATCACGCGCTTCCACGGCTTGCGCGTGTAGAAGAGGCGGGTCTCGTCGCCGGGCTTCAGCTCCTCGAACGCGGCCGAGCGGGCGTCCTCGACCATGCCCCGGAAGGGGGACGTCGAGCGGGCCTCGATCCGGCCGTCCGGGCCGGGCGGGAACATCCCGATCATGCGGATGTAGCCGCCGAGCGGTACGGCCTTGATGCCGTACTCGGTGTCGCCCTTCCTGCGCGACCAGATGGTCGGGCCGAAGCCGACCATGTACTGCGGCACCCGGATGCCGAAGAGCTTGGCCGTCGACAGATGTCCCAGCTCGTGCCACGCGATCGAGATCAGCAGCCCGAGCACGAAGACGACTATGCCGAGAATCATCATCAGGGTCGTCATGCACGAGCCTCCGCGGTTGTCGTCTGTGCCGTCAGTTCACGGGCCCGGGCGCGCGCCCAGGTCTCCGCTTCGAGGACGTCCGTGAGGGTCAGGGAAGTTCCCGTACGCGGTGTGCCGTGTTCCTCGACGACCCGGGTGACGGTCTCCATGATCCCGTTGAACGGCAGTGTGCCGTTCAGGAACGCGTCCACGCACTCCTCGTTGGCGGCATTGAACACCGCCGGGGCCGTACCCGCGAGCTGCCCCACGTGCCGGGCGAGCCCCACCGCCGGGAAGGCGTCGTTGTCGAGCGGGAAGAACTCCCAGCTCGACGCCTTCGTCCAGTCGAAGGCGGGCGCCGCGTCCGGGACGCGTTCGGGCCAGCCGATGCCGATGGCGATGGGCCCCCGCATGTCGGGGGGTGTCGCCTGGGCGATCGTCGAGCCGTCCGTGAATTCCGCCATCGAGTGGACATACGACTGCGGGTGCACGACCACCTCAATCCGATCGAAGGGAATGTCGTAGAGGAGGTGGGCCTCGATGACTTCCAGTCCCTTGTTGACCAGGGTCGCGGAGTTGACCGTGATGACCGGGCCCATGGCCCAGGTGGGGTGCGCGAGGGCGTCGGCCGGTGCCACGTCCGCCAGCTCGGCCTTCGTACGGCCGCGGAACGGGCCGCCGGAGGCGGTCACGACGAGTTTGCGCACCTCCGCGCGGGTGCCGGAGGCCAGCGCCTGGAAGAGGGCGGCGTGCTCGGAGTCGACCGGGATGATCTGGCCCGGCTCGGCCAGCGCCTTGACCAGCGGGCCGCCGACGATGAGCGACTCCTTGTTGGCGAGCGCGAGGGTGCGGCCCGCCTCCAGGGCGGCGAGGGTGGGCGCGAGGCCGATGGAGCCGGTGATGCCGTTGAGGACGGTGTGGCAGTCGGAGGCGGCGAGCTGGGTGGCCGCCTCGGGTCCGGCGAGGACGTCGGGAAGGGTCTCACCGGGGGCGTAGTGGGCCGCGAGGGCCTCCCTGAGCGCCGGGACGGCGTCCTCGCGCGCGACGGCGACCGTCCGTACCCGCAGTCGGTGGGCCTGCTCGGCGAGCAGGGAGACCCTGCCGCCGGCGGCGGACAGCGCGGTGACCCGGAACCGGTCGGGGTTGCGCAGCACGAGGTCGATGGCCTGGGTGCCGATCGAGCCGGTGGATCCGAGGATCACGACATCCCGGACTCCGGCCACGGGGTCGAAGACGAGATGCGGATCAGCGAGGGGGGCTGGACTGTCGCTCATCCCCCCATTGTGGCCGCATCGCGGCCGCCGAAGGACAGGGCGTCCCCTCTTCCCGCCGCCGCCCCCTCGATTCCCGGTGCGCGGCCGCGTCGAGGGGCCTTCGCGAGGTGGGGACATCCCGCTGGCATCCCGTACGGGCGGCGGTGGGCGGGGCTCGGCCCGCGGGGCTTGCGGCGTACCCCACCGCCGTACTGAACCGCAGGTCAGCGCTTGCGGCGGCGTCTGGCTCCGGACTTCGGCGGCTTGGGGCGGTTGGGCGCGGACGGTCCGTCGGTGGGCCCGTCCGCGGGTCCGGGAGGGGGCGGCGCGGTCCCGGGGGGCCGGGTGCGGGCGAACGCGCCTTCGACCACACCGTCGGCCGTGTCGAGCGTCGGCGCGGTGAAGAGGAGGCCGTCGCCCCGGTCTCGCCGGTCGAGGGCCTCGGTGGCCGGGGCCGTGGCGTCGAGGTTGAAGACGTAGCCGACGGACTCCTCCTTGATGGCGTCGGTCATGGCTCCGTACATGTCGAAGCCCTCGCGCTCGTACTCGATGATCGGCTCGCGGCCGAGGGTCCAGCGCAGACCGATGCCGTCGCGGAGGTAGTCCATCTCGTAGAGGTGCTCGCGCCACTTGCGGTCGAGGACGGACAGGACGACGAGGCGCTCCAGGTCGCGCAGGGGCTCGGAGCCGAGTCCCGTCTCGCGCTCCGCGTACCGGGTGCGGATGTCGTCGGTCAGCGTCTCGACGACCCGCTCGGTGGTGAGGCCGTCGCGGCCGCCGTAGCGGTCCTCCAGTTCCTCGACGGTGATCCCCACGGGGTACAGCTGCCCGAGCGCGCCCCACAGCCGCTCCAGGTCCCACTCCTCGCCGAAGCCCTCGCCGGTCTCCTGCTCGACGTACGCCCGGACGGTGTCCTCCATGAAGTGGACGATCTGTTCGCGCAGGTCCTCCCCCGCGAGGACGCGACGGCGTTCGGCGTAGATGAGCGTGCGCTGCCGGTTGAGGACCTCGTCGAACTTCAGGACGTCCTTGCGGGACTCGAAGTGCTGCTGCTCCAGCTGTGCCTGGGCGGAGGCGATGGCGCGGGTGACCATCTTGTTCTCGATGGGTACGTCGTCGGGGACGTTCGCCATGGACATCACCCGGTCGACGACGTTGGCCCGGAACAGCCGCATCAGGTCGTCCTCCAGCGAGAGGTAGAAGCGGGAGGCGCCGGGGTCGCCCTGGCGGCCGGAGCGGCCGCGCAGCTGGTTGTCGATGCGCCGTGACTCGTGGCGCTCGGTGCCGAGGACATAGAGCCCGCCGAGTTCCTTGACCTCGTCGTGCTCGGCCGCGACCGCGGAGGTGATCCGGTCGAGCACCCCGCGCCGCTCCTCCGGGTCCGCGTCCTCGCCCGCCTCGGCGAGCGCCATGGCCTCGGGGTTGCCGCCGAGCATGATGTCGGTGCCTCGGCCCGCCATGTTGGTGGCGACGGTGACGGCGCCCCGGCGTCCTGCCTGGGCGACGATCTGGGCCTCACGCCGGTGGTTCTTGGCGTTGAGGACCTCGTGCCGGATGCCCTGCCTGCGCAGCAGGGCGGAGAGCACCTCGGATTTCTCGACGGAGGTGGTGCCGACCAGGACCGGCTGGCCGAGCTCGTGCTTCTCGGCGATGTCGGCGAGGATCGCGGCGTACTTCGCCTCCTCGGTGCGGTAGATCTGGTCGGGGTCGTCGCGCCGGACCATGGGCCGGTTGGTGGGGATCGGGACGACGTGCAGCTGGTAGATCTGGTGGAACTCGGCCGCCTCGGTCATGGCGGTGCCGGTCATGCCGGCGAGTTTGCCGTAGAGGCGGAAGAAGTTCTGGAGGGTGATCGTGGCGAGCGTCTGGTTCTCGTCCTTGATCGTGACGCCTTCCTTGGCCTCGATGGCCTGGTGCAGTCCCTCGTTGTAGCGGCGGCCCGCGAGAATGCGGCCGGTGTGCTCGTCGACGATCAGCACCTCGCCGTCCACGACGACGTAGTCCTTGTCCCTCTTGAAGTGCTCCTTGGCCTTGAGGGCGTTGTTGAGGTGACCGATCAGCGGGGTGTGGTCGGACTCGTAGAGGCTGTCGATGCCGAGCTGGTCCTGGAGGTACTCGACGCCGGGGTCCAGGACCGACACCGTGCGGGTCTTCGGGTCGTACTCGTAGTCGTGCCGCATCCGCAGTTCGGCGAGGCGGTCCTTGTCGGCCTGCGTGGTGAACTGCTCCTCCTGCACGCGTACGCCCTTCATGTGCTGGGCGAACGCGGCGAAGGCCTCGTACCAGTGCGTGGGCTGGTCGGCCGGGCCGGAGATGATCAGCGGGGTGCGCGCCTCGTCGATGAGGATCGAGTCGGCTTCGTCGACGATCGCGAAGTGGTGCCCGCGCTGGACGAGTTCGTCCAGCGACCAGGCCATGTTGTCGCGCAGGTAGTCGAAGCCGAACTCGGTGTTGGTGCCGTAGGTGATGTCGCAGGCGTACTGGGCACGGCGTTCGGCGGGAGTCGACTCCGTTTTGACGACGCCGACGGTCAGGCCGAGGAAGCGGTACGCGCGCCCCATCCACTCGGCGTCCCGCCGGGCCAGGTAGTCGTTGACCGTGACGAGGTGAACTCCCTTGCCGGAGAGGGCGTTCAGGTAGACCGGCAGGGTGCCGACAAGGGTCTTTCCCTCGCCGGTCTGCATCTCGGCGATGTTGCCGAGATGCAGCGCCGCTCCGCCCATGATCTGTACGTCGAAGTGGCGCATGCCGAGGACGCGGCGGGACGCCTCGCGCATCGCGGCGAAGGCCTCCGGCAGCAGGTCGTCGAGGCTCTCACCGGCGGCGTGCCGTTCTTTGAACTCCGGCGTGAGCGCCTGGAGTTCCTCGTCGGTCAGCGCCCTGAACTCCTCCTCCAGGGAACCGACCTGCTCGGCGAGGCGTTCGAGGCGGTGCAGCATCCGGCCCTCGCCCGCCCGCATGATCTTGCCGGTGATGGCGTCGAGCCCTTTTCCTGGCATGGGAATTCCCTCGCAATTCGGCGCAGCCAAACGGCGTCCATGAGCATCCCCGTCTAGCGATCGTCCCGCTGGAGAATATGGACACCCTGCTGATTCGCTCTGATCACTTCACGCGGCACGGGGTCGTCGACCGCGTCGAGCGCGGCGCGGCAGAGCTGCCGGACCACGGGCCGCCCGCCCGGCCGGCCGGCGTCGAGGAGTCCGTCGGCGCCCCGGAGGTCGGTCCTCCGGGCCACCGGTGCGTCGGAGTCGGCGGCGGGTGGCCGCGACACCTCGTCGAACAGGGGCGACGCGCGGTCGTCGAGGAGGACCGCCGGGGCGTCCCGGTGGGCAGCGAAGGTCTCCGGCGTGGTTTCGCGCAGCTTCCGCGCAAGGGGGCGCACCTCGTCGCGCACGGTCCACAGGACCCGTACGCGATCCATTTCGTTCAGCTGCCGCTTTACCTCGGAGCGGGCCCGCGTCAGCTGTACGGAAATGCCGTGACTGTATTCTTCCCCGGCTCCTCGACGCATTTTCCGTCCCTGTTCGCCGTTCCTTTCATTGTTGACGCACGGCTTCGGTGCGGCAAGCAGCGGAACGGCGAACGGGGCCTCTGCACACGACTGGGTATTGCCGGGTATTGCCGGCTGTTCCTGGGGAAAGGGTCAGCGAATGGGACGGTGGACGTTTTCCTTCGTGCTCGCGCCGGGTGTGGCGTCGGCGATCCAGGGGCCTTCGCCGGACGGGTCGAGGACGCCTTCCTCCAGCCAGGTGTAGGTGCCCGACAGGACGCCCTTGACGACCTTGCGGTCGATGTCGTCGGTGTTGGTCCACAGGCGTCCGAAGAGTTCCTCGACACGGACGCGGGACTGGCGGCAGAAGGCGTCGGCGAGCTGGTAGGCCTCGCGGCCGTGTTCCCCTGTGCTGCGCAGGTGTTCGGCCCGTACGCAGGCCGCGCTCATCGCGAAGAGCTCGGCGCCGATGTCGACGATCCGGCCCAGGAAGCCCTGTTTGGTCTCCATGCGGCCCTGCCAGCGCGACATCGCGTAGAAGGTGGACCGGGCGAGTTTGCGGGCACTGCGTTCGACGTAACGCAGATGCGTGGAGAGGTCGACGTCGTGATGGAACTCGTTGTACGAGCGCGGGAGTTGACCTGCTCCCGCGACCAGTTTCGGCAGCCACTTGGCGTAGAAGACACCGGCGTTCGCGCCCGCCTTCGCCTTCTCCGAGAGGGACTTGTCGGGGTCGATGAGGTCACCGGCCACGGCGAGATGGGCGTCGACGGCCTCCCGGGCGATCAGCAGATGCATGATCTCCGTGGAGCCCTCGAAGATGCGGTTGATGCGCAGGTCGCGCAGGACCTGTTCGGCGGGGACTGCGCGCTCGCCGCGGGCCGCCAGCGACGCGGCCGTCTCGAAGCCGCGGCCGCCGCGGATCTGGACCAGCTCGTCGGCCATCAGACAGGCCATCTCGGAGCCGTACAGCTTGGCGAGGGCGGCCTCGATGCGGATGTCGTTGCGGTTCTCGTCGGCCATCTGCGAGGACAGGTCGAGAACCGCTTCGAGGGCGAAGGTGGTGGCCGCGATGAAGGAGATCTTGGAGCCGACGGCCTCGTGGAAGGCGACCGGCTTGCCCCACTGCTCGCGCACGGCCGACCACTCACGGGCGATCTTCAGGCACCACTTTCCCGCGCCCACGCACATGGCGGGCAGCGAGAGGCGGCCGGTGTTGAGGGTGGTGAGGGCGATCTTCAGGCCCGCCCCCTCCGGTCCGATGCGGTTCGCGGCCGGCACCCGCACCCGGTGGAAGCGGGTGACGCCGTTCTCCAGACCGCGCAGGCCCATGAAGGCGTTGCGGTTCTCGACCGTGACGCCCTCCGAGGCGGCTTCCACCACGAAGGCCGTGATGCCGCCCTTGTGGCCCTCGGACTTCGGGACACGCGCCATGACGACGAGGAGATCCGCGACGACGCCGTTGGTCGTCCACAGTTTCACCCCGTCGAGGACGTAGTCGTCGCCCTCGGGGACGGCCGTCGTGGCGAGCCGCGCCGGGTCGGAGCCGACGTCCGGCTCGGTCAGCAGGAACGCGGAGATGTCGGTGCGGGCGCAGCGCGGCAGGAAGGTGTCCCGCTGCTCCTGGGTGCCGAAGAGTTTCAGCGGCTGCGGTACGCCGATCGACTGATGGGCGGAGAGCAGCGCGCCGAGCGCCGGGTTCACGGAGCCGACCAGGGCGAGGGCCTTGTTGTAGTACACCTGGGTGAGGCCGAGACCGCCGTACTTGGTGTCGATCTTCATGCCGAGGGCGCCGATTTCCTTGAGCCCGGTGATGGTCTCGTCCGGGATCCGCGCCTCGCGCTCGATCCGGGCGGAGTCGATCTTCGTCTCGCAGAAGTCGCGCAGTTTGGCCAGGAACTCCTCGCCGCGCTGGACATCCTCGTCGGCGGGGAGCGGGTGCGGGTGGATCAGGTCGAGCCGGAAGCGGCCGAGGAAGAGTTCCTTGGCGAAGCTGGGCTTCTGCCAGCCCTGTTCGCGCGCGGCCTCGGCGACCTGTCGGGCCTCACGTTCGGTGACTGTGGGCTGGTGGGGTGTTGCGGACATGAGGCTCACCTCGCCGCGAATAGGGATCTTGGGGCTGTTCGTTACCGAACGGTTCTACTCGATCGTATTTACCGGATTCCCGGTGACCCCACCAGTCCTCGCGCAGCGTTCGGCCCAATGGGCGCCCCTCGGAACCCCGGCCGGAACCACCCCTCGGCCGCCCCCTCACCCGCCGGGACAGGCATGGTCGGCGGTGTTGCGCCGGAGGTCCGTTCCGGGGGACGGTCTGGGTACGCCGGCCAGGGGCCTCCGCACGACCACGAGGGCGATGAACCGCGTTCAGGAAATCCGTTGTCGAAGCGCTTCGACAACCTATGGACACGATTCTCCCACCGGGCTACTGTCGAGCTACCCTCACTCGCCCCTATCCGTACCACGCGCACTGTCGAAGCGCTTCACAAGCTTGGAGAGCTGGATGGTCACCCTCGCCGAGGTCGCCCAGCACGCCGGAGTCTCGGCCAGCACGGTGAGCTATGTCCTCAGCGGCAAGCGGTCCATCTCCGCGGGCACCCGCCAGCGGGTCGAGCGGAGCATCCAGGAGCTCGGCTACCACCCGAACGCGGGCGCCCGCGCCCTGGCGAGCAGCCGGTCCAACATCATCGCGCTGATGGTTCCGCTCCGCACCGACATGTACGTACCCGTGATGATGGAGATCGCCATCGCGGTGGCCACGAACGCCCGGACACACGGCTACGACGTCCTGCTGCTCACCGGCGAGGAGGGGCCCGACGCGGTGCGCCGGGTCACCGGCAGCGGGCTCGCCGACGCGATGATCCTGATGGACGTCGAACTCGACGACGAGCGGCTGCCGTTGCTGCGCGAGACCGACCAGCCGTCCGTGCTCATCGGCCTGCCCGCCGACACCACCGGCCTGACCTGCGTCGACCTCGACTTCGGGGCGACGGGCGCGTTGTGCGCCGAGCATCTGGCGCTGCTCGGCCACCGTGACATCGCTGTCATCGGCGAGGCGCCCGCCGTCTACGAGCGGCACACCGGCTTCGCCGAGCGCACGCTCGACGGACTCCGTTCCCGCTCGCGGGAGTTGGGACTGCGCGTACTGCACCGGCCCTGCGAGGGCGGCTATGACGCGATGGCCCTCACCCTCGCCCGCATCCTCGACGAACGGCCGGGCACCACGGGCTTCGTCGTACAGAACGAGTCGGCGGTCGAACCGCTGCTCGCGCTGCTGCGCCGGGAGGGCCGTGCCGTTCCCGAGGACGTGTCGGTGATCGCGATCTGTCCGGACCAGGTCGCCACCCAGGCCTCGGTGCGGCTGACCTCGGTCGCCATCCCCGCGCAGGACATGGGCCGGCACGCCGTCGAGCATCTGATCGCCAAGCTCGAAGGACGCGACAAGGACGAAGTCGTACTGATCGCACCGGAGTTGACGGTACGGGCGAGCACGGGGCCGGCGCCGGCCGCTCCCTGACCCGGACCCTCGACCAGGACGCCCGCTTCCGGGCCCCTTCTCGGACCTCGTGTCCCTGCCGGGGCACGCCCCTGTCCGCACGCTCTCTCAGCACCGGCCTGATTCCACCGCCCCGACCTCACCGCCCTGTCCGCACCCCCTGCCTGCGCCTCCGCCCGTCCCCGCTGTCTGCACCCCGGGCCCGCAAACCCGCCCGCATTCGCTGTCCGCGCCCCCTGCCCGTGCCCCGCCGGCACTCGCTGTCGGCATCCCCGGCCCGCGCCCCCTGTCTGCACTCCTTCATGTCTGCACTCCTTCAGGAGCAATCCACGTGAATCAGTCTGCCGAAACCCAGCCCCAGGTCAGCCTCGCGCAGTCCTCCCCGACCGTCGGCACGTTCCGTGAGCGGGACGGCGCGCTGGAGTGGAGCGGACGCACGGAGACCGTCCGGATCGAGCCGTGGGGCCCGGACGCGGTCCGGGTCCGCGCGCGTCTCGGCGGTCCCGTGCTCGACGGCCTGCCGGGAGCCCTGCTCGACGAGCGGGACACCACCACGAGCACGCTCGAACTCGTCGGCGGTGAGGGCCGGTTGACGGTCGGGGCGCTGACCGTCGAGGTGAGCGGCGAGGGGCTGGTCCGCTTCACCCGCACCGGCGACGGCAGTGAGCTCCTCGCCGAGGAGCGCGCCCACTTCTGGTGGCCCGGCTCGCGGCTGTACACCCCCACGGGCAACGGCCACCACCGGCTGGAGCAGCGCTTCGCCGCGTACGACGACGAGAAGCTGTACGGCCTCGGGCAGCACCAGCACGGGCTGTTCGACCAGAAGGGCGCGGTCCTGGACCTGATCCAGCGGAACGCCGAGGTCACCATTCCGGTGCTCACCTCCAGCCGCGGTTACACCCTCCTGTGGAACAGTCCGGCCATCGGACGGGTGGAACTCGCGGGCAACGGCACCCGCTGGGTCGCCGACTCGGCCCGTCAGATCGACTACTGGATCACCGCGGGCACTCCGGCCGACGCCCAGCGCCGCTACAGCGCGGCGACCGGCCGTACGCCGATGCTGCCCGAGTGGGCGGCCGGATTCTGGCAGTGCAAGCTGCGCTACCGCACGCAGGACGAACTCCTGGACGTGGCACGGGAGTACAAGCGCCGGGGTCTGCCGCTGTCGGTCATCGTCTGCGACTTCTTCCACTGGACCCACCTCGGCGACTGGAAGTTCGACCCGGCCGAATGGCCCGACCCGGCGGCCATGCAGGCCGAACTCGCCGAACTCGGCGTCAAACTGGTCGTGTCGGTCTGGCCGTCCGTCTCACCGCTCTCCGAGAACCACCAGCTCATGGAGCAGCGGGGCTACTTCATCGGTACCGAGTACGGACCGATGGCACACGCCGACTGGCCGGACAAGCAGGTCGCCTCCACGGTCCAGGTGGCGTTCTACGACGCCACGAACCCCGAGGCGCGCGACTTCCTGTGGTCGCGGGTGAAGGACAACTACCTCGATCCGTACGGCATCTCGGCCTTCTGGCTGGACGCCTGCGAGCCGGAGCTGAAGCCTGGCTTCTCCGAGAACCTGCGCTACCACGCGGGCCCGGGTCTCGAAGTGGGCAACCTCTACCCGCGCGAGAACGCCCGCACGTTCTACGAGGGTCTGCTCGCGGCCGGGGAGACCGAGATCATCTCTCTCAACCGCTCGGCCTGGGCGGGCAGTCAGCGCTACGGGGCCGCCCTGTGGTCCGGCGACATCGGTACCGACTTCGCGACCCTGCGCCGCCAGATCGCCGCGGGCCTCAACACCGCACTGTCCGGGATCCCCTGGTGGAACACCGACATCGGCGGCTTCCACGGCGGCGACCCGGACGACCCGGCGTACCGCGAGGTCATGGTCCGCTGGTTCCAGTTCGGCGCGCTGTCCCCGCTGATGCGGCTGCACGGCTTCCGCGACCCGGGCCTGCCGCTCGGCCCCGGCATGACCGGCGGCCCGAACGAGGTCTGGTCGTACGGCGAGGAGGCCGGCGCCGTCATGGAGAAGTACCTGCGGCTGCGCGAACGCCTGAAGCCGTATCTGCTGGACGTCATGCGGGAAGCCCACGAGGTGGGGCTGCCGGTGATGCGCCCGCTGCTGCTGGAGTTCCCGGAGGACCAGGCGGCATGGTCGGTGGACGACGCCTACCTCCTCGGCCCGGACCTGCTGGTCGCGCCGGTCCTCACCGCGGGCGCGACGGCCCGTACGGCGTACCTCCCGGCGGGCGCGCGCTGGACGGACGCGTGGACCGGGAAGACGTACGACGGGGGCGCGTCCGTCACGGTCGACGCGCCGCTGGACCGGATCCCGCTGTTCCTGCGGGACGGAGCCCGGCTGCCCGTGGCCGGTTAGGACCTGTCCGAACCGGGTGCGGCCGGTCCCCGCCAGGGACCGGCCGCATCTTCAAGCGTGGATCAACCAGGCACGGATCAACTGCTGCTGACCGTCAGGTTGTTGGTGGTGAAGTCGAGACCACCAGCGGACGAGGTGATCTCGAAGCCGAACTGCACGTCACCGATGGTCGCGGAGCTCGACATCCAGCCCTTGGTGTTCGCGATCCACCTCATGATCGGAAGGATGTTGACGGTGCCGGAGGTGGAGTCCGAGGTGCGCAGGAACGAGAAGACGTCGTTCGCGCCGTTGTTGCCCTTGTAGACGGTCCAGGTGTTGCCGTTCAGCGTGAGCGTGCCCTGTGAGGTGCCGAGCGCGCCGACGGCGCCGTTGTAGTTGACCCAGAGCATGGTCTCGTGGGCGTAGCCGGTGTCCCAGATGTCGTACGAGGTGTTGTACGCGCCGGAGGAGGGGACGGTGACGTTGTAGGTGCTGGTGAGGGTGGACAGCCCCGAGATCGTCTTGCCGACGTACTTCTTGGAGTTGGGGTAGGACTTGATGCCGCCGGTGTTGGGGTGGTCGGCCCAGACTCCCCAGTTGGTGCCGGAGTTGGCCCAGATGCACTGGCTGCCCGCGCCGGAGCCCCAGATGTCGTTGTAGAGCGTGTACCCGTTGAGGGTGGTGCTGCCCCACTGGTCGCAGGAGGACCAGACGGCGGCCTGGGCGGGGGCCGAGGCGAGGCCGATCGTCGCACCGAGCGCGAGCGCGGGGGCGAGCAGGGCCTTGGTGATCCTGTTCAGTGTGCGAAGTGCCATGGCAGTCCCTTCCATGGGTGGGGGGAAGTGCGGGGGTCTACCGCGGCCCCAGCGTGAGGACGCGGTCTTCTCCGGCGCTCAGTGAGAGCGGTCGCGCGCCGGTGGAAGTCTGGAGTTCGATGCGGCAGGTGCGGCCCGGTCGCAGTACGGCCGTGGCACCGTCCGGGTTCCAGGTGAGGTCGGCCTCCGCGCCGAACCTCGTCCGGATGCCGCGGAGTTCGCCGCTCGGGAGGCCGGTGGGGAGCGCGGGGAGCAGGACGAGCCGCTCCGGGGTGGACTGGATCAGTGCCTCGATGAGCACGGCGGGCAGGGTGTGGGCCGCGTCGGCGTTGTAGACGTGCCGGTTCGGGTAGTGGCCGCTCATCAGGGAGACGTGGAAGAAGTCCCCCGCCAGGACGTTGTCGAGGGCGGCCGCCACGCGCCCCGCGTCCCGCAGCCGGGCGGCCACCAGGGCGTGGTGGAGGTGGCCGTGCGCCGAGTCGTTCTCGGCTCCGCGCAGTTCGAGGGCGCGATGGGCCGCGGCGGCGAGCTCGGGGGTGTCGTACGGGTTGATCTCGTCGAGCGGCCAGACGCCGTAGAGGTGGCTGAGGTGCCGGTGGTCGTAGGTGTCGTCGAGTCCGGGGCGGGCCCACTCGGCGAGCGCGCCCTCGGCGTTGACCCGGTGCGGCGGCAGCCGGTCGGCGAGCGCGCGCCAGCGCTCGGCGTCGGGCCCCGGGTGGTACGCGGCGGCCGTGCGCAGGGCGTGCCGGGCAGCCGAGAGGTCCATGGCGGCGTTGACGGTGACCCAGCTCGCGTTCGCCGGCCGGTTCTCCGGTGAGTAGGACGGCACGATCACCAGGTGGCCGTCGTCGTCGGTCCGGGTGAGGAAGTCCTCGTAGAAAACGGCCGCTTCGGCGAGTGCGGCGGCGAGGCGCGGATCGCGTTCGCCGCGGGTCTCGTCGTGGTCCACGAGGGGCTTGAGCAGCCAGTCGGCACCGGCGGTCCACACGTGCAGCGGGTAGGAGCGGCTGAGGTGGTGGATGTGGCCCGACTCGCCGTCGGTGTGGGCGGGGGCCACGACTCCGCGTGCCCCGAAGACGGCTCGGGCGTTGTCCCGCCAGTGCGGCAACTGGCCGTGGATCAGGACCGCGTGCGCCTCGGTGACCTCGGGGAGCGCGGCAGCGGCGGCCGACGCGGTCTGCAGATTGAGGTTGGCGTCCGTGGTGAACGCCCCGGACCAGGCGGTGTCCCAGTCGCCGGACCAGAGCCCGGTCAGCCGGGGCGGCAGGGTCCCGGCCGCGGACAGCAGGTGGTGGCGGCCGGCCGCGAAGAGCCGCTCCAGGAGGGCGGGGCTCTTCGGGCGCCCGACCAGCTCCGAGCCGGGGAGAGCCCGTTCGTCGGGATCGGCGTGCAGGTCGAGGGTGACGCGGAGGTAGGCGGCGCGGTGCAGGGCGGTGTGGCGGGCGAGCAGATGGGCGTAGGCGCGCTCGATGTCCTCGGCGCCGTGGCCGGCCTCGGGCAGCAGCTCCCGCAGCGCGCGGACCTCGGCGAGCGCGTCCAGTTCGCCCGGGTGCCTGCGTACCCGGGTGAGCAGCAGCATCGAACGGGCGCCCTCGACCCGTACGCCGGGAAGGACGGGACGGGTCCGGCCGTCGGTGACGAGGAGCGTGACCCCCGTGTACGCCAGGTCGCTGTCCGGGTAGCGGGCGCGCAGCGTGAGGAGGGCGCCCTCGGGGGTGCGGACGGCTCCGTGTCCCACCGCCAGGCCGGCGGGCGCGCCCGGCAGCCGGTGGTCCAGCGTCACCTCGGCCGCGAGGTCGGAGGCGGTCACGTACTGCGCGATCACGTCGTCGGCGCGCGAGACGAAGACCTCGCTGCGCCAGTTACCGCACTCGGCGCGGACGGCCCCGGTGGTGAAGTCGGCCTCGCGCCGGTAGGCACTCCACTCCTCCGCGGGGCGGCGCAGCCGCACCTGGAAGGCCGGGTGGAAGGGCTGCACCCACAACAGCGGCCGGCCGTCGGTGAAGTCCTCCCCTGCGCTCACGTCTCCGGCCAGCAACCGGTCCTGTACGTCGGCGAGGCGGTCGGCAAGCTCGGGCGGGCGGGCGTCCGCGCTGCCGTTCGGACGGACCAGACGGTGATGATTGACGATCACCCGGTCGTCGTTCGGATCACCGAACACCATGGCGCCGTGCGTGCCGTTCCCGCTCAGGAAGGCGTCCTCCCAACGGGCTGCGGGCCGGGGTTCCCAGGTGCCGTGGACGGGGGCGGCGGTACGGCCGCCATCCGTTCGGGTGTCGGCGGTGGGAGCACCTTCATCTCGGGCGGCTTCATCTCGGGCGGCTTCACTTCGGGTGCCATTGGAGCCGGTACGAGCGGAGCCGGTACGAGCGGAGTGCGCGTCGGCGCGAGCCTTGTCCGTCATGGGGCGAGCACCACCGCTCCGTAGCGCTCCAGTCGTACGGAGCCGGCCACAGGCATGCCGCTGAGCAGGTCGCGGTGGCTGCCCGGCACCTCGACGGTCACCGGGTCGCGCCCGTGGTTGAGCAGGAAGACCAGTTCGCCGCGCCGGACGGCCTCCACCCTGTCGGGCAGTCCGTCGAGCACCGGCCGGACGCCGACGCCGTCCGCCGCCTTCGCCAGCAGTTCACGCAGGGCGGCCGGTTCGGGGAGGGTGGAGAGGTAGCGGGCGGTGCCCTTGCGGAGCACGGCGGGCAGTCCGTCCAGTTCACCGCCCCGGTACCGCGCCTCGACGACCGCGGTGCCGTCGGGTTCGATCTCCTCGGACCAGAGCGTGCCCCGGAAGCCGTCGCACGCCGCGGTCTCCCCCGCGTCCAGCGGCCACCACTCGTGCAGCGTGCGGATGCCGAACAGTTCGCGCAGCCGCTCGTCCATGCCGCCCGGCCGCACCCGGTCGTCCTCGTCGGCGACGCCGGTGAGGAATCCGCAGACGAGCGTGCCGCCCGCCCGTACATGGGCCAGGAGGTTGTCGACCGCCGCGTCCGTGAGCAGATACAGCTGGGGCACGACGACCATCCGGTAGGCGGAGAGGTCGTGCTCGGGATGCGCGAACGCAGTGCCGAGGTGGGCCTCCCACAGGGCGCGGTGCCAGGCCCGTACGACCTCTGCGTAGTCGTTCTCCGAGGACAGGCGGCCGTCGTGCGCTCCTGCCCACCAGGAGTTCCAGTCGTGCAGGATCGCGATGTCGGAACTTACATGACCGCCCGTCACATAAGGGCTCAGAAGGGCGAGTTCGGCACCTATCCGCTTGATCTCCTGGAAGGTGCGCCCCCGCTCCCCCGCGTGGCCGATCATCCCCGAGTGGAACTTCTCCGCACCCTGCCGGGACTGCCGCCACTGGAAGTAGCAGACGGCGTCGGCGCCACGCGCCACGGCCTGCAGCGACCACAGCCGGTTCAGCCCGCGCGGCTTGGGGTGGTTCACGCCGCGCCAGTTGACCGCTCCGGCCGCCTGTTCCATGAGCATCCAGGGGCCGCCCCCGGCCTGGGAGCGCGTCATGTCCTGGATGAGCGCGCCGTTCTGCGCGCCGAGGGGGTCGCGCGGGTCCGGATAGATGTCGACCGAGACGACGTCCTCCTCGGCGGCCCACCGCCAGGCGTCCTGTCCGACCCACATCGGCATGAAGTTGCTGGTCACCGGAGTGTGCGGGCTGTGGCGGCGCACGATGTCCCGCTCGGCGGCGTAACACTCCAGGAGCATGTCGGAGGTGAACCGCTTGAAGTCCAGCACATGCGTCGGGTTCTTCATGTAGTGCGCGTGACGCGGCGGGATGACCTCGTGCCAGTCGTCATAGCCCTGACCCCAAAAGGCCGTTCCCCACGCCTTGTTGAGGGCTTCGACGGTTCCGTACCTGTCCCGGAGCCAGCGGCGGAAGGCGGCGGCCGCCTCGTCGCCGTAGTCGACGGTGCAGTACTCGTTGTTGATGTGCCACATCGTGAGAGCGGGGTGGCTCCCGTAGCGGGCGGCCAGGTCCTCGGTGATGGCGGCGGCACAGCGGCGGTAGACGGCGCTGGAGTGCGAGAAGTGCTGCCGGGAGCCCCACCATTCGGTGCGGCCGTCCTCGTCCCGGGGCAGTGTCCCGGGGTGCAGCCGGCCCATCCAGGGCGGCGGCGAGGAGGTGGGCGTGGCGAGCACGACGCCGATGCCGTGCTCGTGCATCAGGTCCATCAGTCGGTCCAGCCAGCCGAACTCCCTTGCTCCCGGGCGTGGTTCCAGCCTGGCCCAGGAAAAGACGCCGAGGGTGACGGAGTTGACGCCGGCCTCCTTCATGAGCCGGACGTCCTCGTGCCAGGTCTCCTCGGGCCACTGCTCGGGGTTGTAGTCGCCGCCGAACAGGACACGGCCCCGGGTGGCGTCGCTCAGACTCGGCCGCCGGGACTCCGGGCCGATTCCGCGGGGCGTGCGCATGACCTACCTCGATCGGGGTGAGGAGTGGACCGCCGCGGCCGACCGCTGGTCAGGAGCAGGTCGGCCGCGGCGAGCGGAGGGCAGACGGAGCGGATGAGGGAGCGCGGGGGGGAGCCGGAGGTACGGGGCGTGAAGGGCCGGCCGGGGTCAGCCCTTCACCGCGCCGGTGAGCATGCCCTTCTTGAAGTGCCGCTGGACGAAGGGCGAGAGGACCGCGACCGGCAGCAGCGCCATCACCATGACGGCCATCTGGACGGCGAGCGGCGACAGTTGACCGGTGTTGATCTGCGTGGCGAGTCCGACGGGACGCTCCTGCTTCTGCACCAGCTGGATCATGACGTTCTGCAGCGGCATCATGTCCTGGTCGGTCAGGTAGATCGAGGCGTTGAACCAGGCGCTCCAGTAACCGACCGCGTAGAACAGCGAGATCACCGCGAGGACCGCCCGGGACAGCGGCATCACGATCTGCCACAGGATGCGCCAGTCGCCCGCCCCGTCGATGCGGGCGCTGTCGATGAGTTCGGGCGAGATGCCCATGAAGAACGCGCGCAGCACCAGGATGTTGAAGACGCTGACCGCGCTGGGGAGGATCAGCGCGAGATAGCTGTCGGTGAGGCCGAGCGCCTGCACCAGCAGATAGGTGGGGATGAGTCCGGCGCCGAAGAACATCGTGGCGAGCAGCAGCATCAACAGCCAGCGGTGGCCGAGCGATCCGGCGCGCGAGAGCCCGTAGGCGCACAGGACCGACACCGTCATGCTGAACAGGGTGCCGGCCAGGGTCACGCCGACGCTGACGAGCGCGGCGCGCTGCACCTGGCCGCCGGTGAGCAGTTCCTTGTAGGCGACGAGGGTGAAGCTCTTGGGGATGACGACCAGCCCGCCCGCCGCGTCGATGGTCTTCTTCGACTGGAGGCTGGTGACGACCACGATCCAGAGCGGGAAGAGGATCGCGAAGGCGGCCAGGGTGAGGGTGAGCCCCTTGCCCGCGAGGCCGGCCTTCGACGGCTTCTCCTCCCAGGGCGGCCGGGGAGGCGCCGCCCAGCGGCCGGGCTTGTCGCGCGGTTCGTAGGTGACGGCGGTCATTTCTTGTACACCCCCTGCTCACCCATGAGATGGGCGACCTTGTTGGCGGTCAGGACGAGCCCCAGGCCGACCACGCCCTTGATCAGTCCGGCGGCCGCGGCGTAGCCGAAGTCCTGGTTGCGGATGCCGTTCCACCACACGTAGGTGTCGAGGACCTCGGAGGCTCCGGGGCCCACCGAGTCGCGCTGGAGCAGGAGTTGTTCGAAGCCGACGGTGAGCGCGTCGCCGACGCGCAGCACCAGGAGCAGGGCGATCACCGGGCGCAGGGCGGGCAGGGTGATGTGCCACATCCTGCGCCAGCGTCCGGCCCCGTCCATGGCGGCGGCCTCGTACAGGTCGGGCGAGACGGACGACAGGGCCGCGAGGAAGACGATGATGCCCCAGCCCGCGTCCTTCCAGACGCCCTCGGCCGTCACCAGGAACTTGAAGATCCCCGGATCGGTCATCAGGTCGATGCCTTGGTGGCCGTGTTGGCGCAGGGTCTGCGCGATGATGCCCGCCCCGCCGAAGATCTGCTGGAAGACGGTGACGACGAGGACCCAGGAGAAGAAGTGCGGGAGGTACATGACCGCCTGGGCGACCGCCCGGACCCGGGGCCTGACCACGCTGTTGATGAGCAGCGCGAGGCCGACCGGGATCGGGAAGTACAGCACGAGCTGGAGGAAGAACAGCACGAAGGTGTTCTGCAACGCGTGCCAGAAGCCCGAGTCCGCGAAGATCCGCTGGAAGTTCTCCAGGCCGGTCCAAGGGCTCTGGAACATCGCGACGAAGCCGTTGTCGCTGAGATACGGGTCGTAGTCCTGGAAGGCGACGATGTTGCCGAGGACGGGGATGTAGTTGAAGAGGAGGACCAGCGCGATCGCCGGGAGGGTCATCAGGATCAGAGTGCGGTCGCGTCCGAACCGCAGCCGGAAGCCCAGCTTTCCGGCGTCCCGTCCGGCGCTCCGCCGGGCCCGCCGTCGGGCGGCGCGCCCGGCGGCGCCGTCCGGCGGACCCCCGTCCGGGCTCCTCCTGCCCGCCTTGGCCCCGGCCCTGCTCCGAGGCACCGTGCTGTGCGACACGGCCTTCTCCTTGCCTCAGTCCTGGGTCACTTGGCCGCGGAGCCGTTGTCGTCGAGCAGCTTCTTGTACCAGGCGCGCAGGTCGTCCCCGCCCTTCTGCTTCCAGTCCGCGACGGCCTGCTGCATGTCGCCGATCTTCTTGCGGCCGCGGACGATGTCGTCCTCCAACTGCTCGAAGTCGTTGGCGAGGTTGGTCCACCGGCTGGGCTCGGTGATGGTCAGGCCGTAGAAGGAGGACTTCTTGGTGAAGGCGCCCATGCGCTGCTGCCACTCGACCTGGAGCTTGGCGATCTCCGGCAGATCGGGGTGGGCGAGGTAGGCGGCCGGGTCGCCGGTGTAATCGTAGGCGCCGTTGACCTCGTTGGTGCCCTTGGTCGTCTTGGTGGGCAGGCCGTCCTTGACCGTGTAGTCGGTGCCCTCGACGCCGTACACCGTGAGCATGTACTCCTTGGTGCCGTACGGGGCCGCGCAGTAGTCGGCGAGCGCGAGGAAGTCCTTGATCTGCTGCTTGGACGCCTTCTTGCTGACGAAGGTGAAGATGCCGGCGGGCTGGGTCGCCCAGAGTGTGGGGTCGCCGCCGTCGGGGCCGAAGATGTCGAACGCGCCCATCTCGAAGTCCGTCTTCTGGGTGCGCTGTTCGGCCGTCTTGCCGTACCAGTAGGACAGGTCGCCGTTGAAGACGAGGGACTGGCCCGCACCGAAACGGTTGGACGCGTCGCCCTTGACGGCCTTGGCGTCGGGGTGGACGACGCCCGCCGCGTACAGCTTGCGCGTCCACTCCAGGGCGTCGAGGTACTCGGCGGTCTCGATCCGGTTGACCAGCTTGCCGTCCCGAAGGTCCCACCACAGTGCCTTGTCGCTGCCGTTGAGGACGCCGTAGATGTTGAAGGCCGTCCACTTGAGGTCGTCGCAGGCCCACACCTTCGCCTTGGCGTCGGTGGCCTCCTTCGCCCAGGACAGGAACTCATCGGGGGACTTGGGCAGGGTGTAGCCCTTCTTGGCGAAGATGTCCTTGCGGTAGAAGGCCGCGATGTTCGTGACGTACGAGGCCGGCATCGGGATCGCGCGCAGCAGGCCGCCGAAGATGGAGCGCTGCCAGGCGTCGGTCGGTACGGCCGCGAGGTTCGGGTAGTCCTTGACCTTGTCGCCCGACAGGTACGGGCCGAGGTCGGCGAACTTGGCGTTGATGGCGGTCGGTATCTTGCCGTTCAGATTCCAGCCCGGGACGACCACCACGTCGGGGATGTCGCTGGAGGCGAGGATCGCGCCCAGCTTCTCGTCATAGGTGTTGCCGTCCTGGTTCTGCCAGGTCGCCTTGATGCCGATGGCCTCGTTCATGGCCGTGTAGTACGCGTTGTCGTCGGCCGGCGGGGTACCCCAGAACGGCGACATGATCTTCAGGTCGCTGCCGCCGCCCAGCTTCTTCGGGACGGACGTCTTCAGCGTGTTCAGGTCGATCGCCCGGGTGAACCCGGCCGCCGATCCGTTCTTCGACGGAAGGTCGGGCGTGACGACGCTCGACGCCACGAACGTCGGAAGGATCTTCTGCGCGTCCTTGCCCGAGGTGGTGCCGTCCTTGTTGCCGTCCTGTCCGCCTCCGCAGGCGGCGAGCAGGGGCATTCCGCCGGCCACGGCGGCCGCTGCGACCGCCGTGGAGGCGAGGAAGCTTCTCCGGCTGGGGGCGGAGGTGGCGGAGTTCGGCGTCATTGCGTCAACCCTTCATGGCGCACAGCAGGACACCCGGCGGTGGAGCCGTCGGCTGCGGTGTCTTGAGTGGATCTGCCTGAGCTGAAGCGGTCCTCGGGGGACTGTGCCCTCCGAGGAGGGAAGCCCATCAATCGAAGCGCTTCGATGTTGCTGCGAGGTTAAGTGAACGCCTGAGGGTGCACAAGGGTCGATCCCAAGATTCCTCGGAGGTGTCACGCAACAAGGGTTGCCCGTCCGGCACTTGATATCTCTGGCGGGAAACGGAGGTGTTGCGCCCGGGTGTCTTGACACCCACCCCTTGGCCGATCGAGCATCGAAGCGCTTCGAAAGTACTTCGCCGCTCCACCGCAAAGGGATCACCACGTGACCGCAGAGACGCCACCCATGCCGCCCTTCCGTGATGCGAGCCTGCCGTTCGCGAAGCGCATCGACGACCTGCTGGCGCGGCTCACCCTCGACGAACGGATCGCGTTCCTGCACCAGTTCGCGCCCGCCGTCGAGCGACTCGGAGTGCGGGCCTTCCGCACCGGCCAGGAGGCACTGCACGGGGTCGCCTGGATGGGTCCGGCGACGGTGTTCCCCCAGGCCGTCGGGCTCGGCGCGACCTGGAACGAGGATCTCGTGCGCCGGATCGGGGAGGCCGTCTCGTCGGAGGTGCGCGCGATGCGCGCCCGCGACGACCGCGTGGGCCTCAACGTCTGGTCCCCCACGGTCAATCTGCTGCGCCACCCGCTGTGGGGCCGCAACGAGGAGGGCTACTCGGAGGACCCGGCGCTCACCTCCGCCGTCGCCACCGCGTACACCCGCGGGCTGCGCGGCGACCACCCGGCCTACTGGCGTACGGCGCCGGTCCTCAAGCACTGGCTCGCGCACAACAACGAGACCGGCAGGGACACTTCGTCCTCCTCCGTCCGCCCGCGCGTGCTGCACGAGTACGACCTGCGCGCCTTCCGCGACACGGTCCTGGCGGGCGCCGTCGCCGGGGTGATGCCCGCGTACAACCTGGTCAACGGCCGCCCCAACCACGTCTCGCCGTATCTGCGCGAGCACCTGCGGGCCTGGACCGACCAGGAGCTGCTGGTCTGCTCGGACGCGGGAGCGCCCTCCAACCTGGTCGACTCCGAGCACTACTTCGACACCCACGAGGAAGCCACCGCCGCCGCGCTCCTCGCCGGCGTCGACAGCTTCACCGACCACGGCACGGACGGCTCGCGGATCGCCGAACGCGTCCGGGGCGCCCTGGAGCGGGGCCTGCTGACCGAGGCCGGCATCGACACCGCGGTCCGCCGCCAGCTCGCCGTGCGCTTCCGGCTGGGCGAGTTCGACCCGGACCTCGACCCGTACGCCGGCACCGGCGACTTCGACACGCCCGCCCACCGCGCGCTCGCCCTGGAGGCCGCGGAACAGGCGATCGTCCTGCTCAAGAACGACGGTCTGCTGCCGCTGCGCCCCGGTGTCCGGGTCGCCGTCGTCGGCCTGCTCGCCGACGAGTGCAAGCTCGACTGGTACAGCGGAACGCTCATCCACCGTTCGACCCCGCTGGAGGGCCTGTACGAGCGTTTCGGCGCCGAGCGTGTGGACTTCGCCGAGGGCGTGGACCGCGTACGTCTGAGGACGTCGTCCGGCGGGTATCTCGCGGTACCCGCCGCCGATGACGCGTCCGGCGAGGTGCGCGGCGCCGAGGGCGCCCTCGACCCGGCGCTCCTCGCGGGCCGTACGGACCTGGCCCCGCTGACCGCCGACGCCGCCGGCACCGAACTGGCGCTGATCGACTGGGGCGAGGGAGTCCTCACCCTGCGCGCCCCCGACGGCCGGTATCTCTCCGTCGCCGACGACGGCTTCGTCCGCGCCTCCGCCGACCAGCCGGGCGGCTGGGTCGTCCAGGAGACCTTCCGGCTGGAACCCTCCGCATCCCATGAGAACGGCCACCTCCTCAAGCACCTGGGGACGGGCAGGTACGTCTCCGTCGCCGCCGACGGCGTGAAGGTTGCCGAGGAGGACGCCGGGAACCCCGAGATCTTCGGGCTGGAGTTCGGCGAACGCGGCGAGGACGCGGTGGCCCGCGCCGCCGCCGCGGCCGACGTGGTCCTCGTCGTCGCGGGCAACGACCCGCACATCAACGGCCGCGAGACCGAGGACCGTACGACACTGCGGCTGCCCGCCCAGCAGGAGCGGCTGCTGCGGGCCGCCCGCGCGGCGAACCCGGACACGGTGCTGGCCCTGGTCTCCGCCTACCCGTACGCCGTCGACCATGCCGATCTGCCCGCCCTGCTGTGGACCGCGCACGGCGGCCAGGCGGCGGGCACCGCGCTGGCCCGCGTCCTCGCCGGGGACGTCTCCCCCGCAGGCCGCCTCCCGCAGACCTGGTACGCCGGGGACGACGACCTGCCCGGCCTTCTGGACTACGACGTGATCGGCGGCCGGCAGACCTATCTCTACTTCGAGGGGACTCCGATGTTCCCGTTCGGACACGGTCTGTCCTACGCCTCGTTCGCCTACGACGACCTTCAAGTCCACCGGGACGCGGACGCGTTGACGGTCCGCTGCACCGTCACCAACACGGCGACCGTGACCGCCGACGAGGTCGTCCAGCTCTACATCCGCGCGCTCGCCCCGTCCGTGCCCCGTCCGCGCCGTGAACTGGCCGCGCACCGCCGGGTACGGCTCGCCCCGGGCGCCTCGACGGCCATCTCCTTCGAGCTGCCGCTCCGCGCCCTGGAGTTCTGGGACGTGGCACTCGGCCGCCGGCGTCTGGAGCCTGGCGCGTACGAACTGCTGGTCGGTGCGTCCAGCGAGGACATCCGGCTCGGCGCGACCGTCGAACTCGACGGCGAACCGGGCGCTCCCCGCCCCGTCCGCGAACGCGGCCTGAACGCGGCCGACTTCGACGAGCAGCGGAACACCGCGATCGTCGACCGCGCGAAGGCGGCGGGCGACGCGGTGACCCCGGCGGACAGCGGCACGGGCGAACTTCTCTACCGGGACTGCGACTTCGGCGAGGGGGTCACCGGGGTCGTCATCGAGGCGACGGGCGAGGGGGTCGTCGAACTCTCGCTGGACGGCGGCCCGTCGACGTCCTGGCTCCCGGCGGGCGGTGCGCCGGACACCGGACTGCCGCCAGGCGGTGCGCGGGTCACCGAACCGCGGCCCCGCGATGCGCGGGTCAACGAACCGCAGCCGCACGGTGCGCGTGTCACCGAACTGCCGCCGGACGGCAAGCCGGTCGCCGAAGTCACGCTGAGCGGAACGCGAGGGCCCTACGACTACCGCACCCTCACCGCCCCGTTCACCGCCGACGGTGTGCACGACGTCCACCTCAGACTGCGCGGCCCCGTCCGGCTCGCGCACGTCGGCTTCTCCGGCTGAGGGTCCGGAGGAGCCGGCACAGGGGTCCGGCACCGGAAGGCATCGGTGCCGGGCCCCTTCTCTGGCGACCTTAGCTGAAAACGATTGTCACTAGACATGCCGTTTTCGGTCACGTCCCGACGGACGGACGGCCGGAGCCCGTGGGTGTCTTCGAGCTCTTCCGAGAACACCCGGCCGCACACCTGCCGCGAATGCTCAGCAGTCCCGCCCCGGGCCGGGGCGTTTGTTCCTCCCTGGCCGTGCGCTAACATGATCTTCAGCAGATCAGCGGAGGTCACGCCGGTCCGCGATGCGTTGGTGGTCCAAGGAAAGACGCCCCGCTTCCTGCGGGGAAATGCAGGTGCAAGGCCTGCCCGGCGCTCTGTGAAGACCCTGTCCTGCATTGTCCGGGACAGGGTCTTTTTTGTCCGGGTCCGGCTCACACGGGCCGATTCCGGCGGGGCGACGGGGCTGCGTGAGCCCGTGCGGGCCCGTGTTGGCGCGGCGACCGTGGCACGCGGGTCGTCGGCGTGAAACCGCAGCGCACGGGCGAAGCCCTGCGCGCCGAGCGGTCGCCGTCGTGCTGCCTCGTCCCTGGACGGCAATTCAGGGTCGGGCCGGCAGCCAGCCCTGCTGAACGGCGCGCACGCCGGCCTCGAAACGGCTGCGTGCGCCCAGGCGGTCCATCAGTTCGGAGGCGATCCGCCGGGCCGTGCGGTGCGACACCCCGAGCCGTTTGGCGATCGCCTCGTCGGTATGGCCCCCGGCCAGGAGACGGAGGGCGGTCGCCTGCTGGCCGGTGAGCCCGTTCGGGTCGGTGGGGACGACCTCGCCGAGCGGCCGGGCGGCCTCCCAGGTGGTCTCGAAGAGCGCGCACAGCGCGGTGAGCGTGCCCTGGCCGGTCAGCAGGACGGCGCCCGCGGCGGTGTCGTCGCTGCTGACCGAGATCATGGCGGTCCGCCGGTCCATGAGGATCATCCGGGTCGGCAGGGACGGAATCGTGCGGATCCGGCCGCCCAGTCGGGCCAGCCAGGTGGCGTGTTCGACGGTGGGCCGGTTGGTGCGGACGCTGTCGAGGTAGATCGTGCGCATGCGCACCCCGCGGCCGAGCAGATCCTGGTTGAGCGGCCGTGAGGCCGCCATGTTCTCCGCGGTCTGCGGACCGCCCGGGGCGAAGGTCAGGAACTCCTCGCGCACCTCCCGGGTGAGCACGGCCAGCCGGTCGCGTATCTGGTCGAGGCCGACCAGTTGCTCCACCCCGGGATGGCTGGTGGCCGGACGGAGCTCGGCGTACTCGGAGATGAGCTGGGCCGCGGCCGCCCGCGAGGCTTCGAGGCGCTGCTGGTGGGCCGCCAGCTGGGCCTGCTGGCGGCCCATCAGGATCTCCATGCCTATGTCCGGGGAGACCGCCCGGAGCCGGCTCGCGTCCCCGGCGGCGGGGCGCACCAGAGCTAACTCGCTCAGTGTGTCGAGGGCGTCGCGCACCTCTTCCCCGGACAGCCCACCGTCCATGAGTCTTTGCACGTCGGACCGCCGGACACGCCGACGGCCGGAGCCCCCGCACAGTGGGCTCCGGCCGTCGGCTTCGGTGAGGTCTCCGTCAGAGGGCGAGACCCGTCAGCACCAGCACTCGCTCGTACGTGTAGTCGTCCATCGCGAACTTGACGCCCTCGCGGCCGACACCGGACTGCTTCGCACCGCCGTACGGCATCTGGTCGGCGCGGTAGGACGGCACGTCGCCGATCACGACGCCGCCCACCTCCAGGGCGCGGTGCGCGCGGAAGGCGGTCTGCAGGTCGTGCGTGAACACGCCTGTCTGGAGGCCGTACTTGGAGCTGTTGGCGGCGGCGAAGGCCGCGGCCTCGCCCTCCACCTTCTGCACGGTGAGGACCGGTCCGAAGACCTCCTCGCAGGAGATCGTGACATTGGCCGGCACGTCGGCGAGGACGGTCGGCGCGTAGGAGGCGCCGTCGCGCTTGCCACCGGTGAGCAGCGTGGCGCCGGCCGCGACGGCCTCGTCCACCCACGACTCGACGCGCTCGGCGGCGGCCTCGCTGACCAGCGGGCCGACATCCGTGGTGTCGTCGGACGGGTCGCCGGTGACCTGGGCCTCGACGGCGGCGACGATGCGCGGCAGCAGCCGGTCGTACACCGCGGCGTCCGCGATCACGCGCTGCACCGAGATGCAGGACTGGCCGCCCTGGTAGTTGGAGAAGGTCGCGATCCGGGTCGCCGCCCAGTCCAGGTCCGCGTCGCTCGCGAAGTCGGCGAGGACGACGGCCGCGCCGTTGCCGCCCAGTTCCAGGGTGCAGTGCTTGCGCGGCACCGAGTCCATGATCGCGTAACCGACCGTCTCGGACCCGGTGAAGGAGATGACCGGAAGGCGCTCGTCCTGGACCAGGGCGGGCATCTTGTCGTTGGCGACCGGCAGGATGCTCCAGGAACCGGCCGGGAGGTCGGTCTCGGCCAGCAGGTCGCCGATGATCAGGCCGGACAGCGGGGTCGCGGGCGCCGGCTTCAGGATGATCGGGGCACCCGCGGCGATGGCCGGGGCGACCTTGTGGGCGCACAGGTTCAGCGGGAAGTTGAAGGGCGCGATGCCGAGGACGACACCCTTGGGGAAGCGGCGCGTGAGAGCGAGCCGGCCCTGACCACCCAGGTCGGTGTCGAGGCGCTGCGCCTCGCCGCCGTTGAAGCGGCGGGCCTCCTCCGCGGCGAAGCGGAACACGGACACCGCGCGGCCGACCTCGCCCCGGGCCCACTTGATCGGCTTGCCGTTCTCGGCGGAGATGAGCTGCGCGATCTCCTCGGTGCGCTCGGCGAGGCGGCGCGAGACGTGATCGAGGGCGGCGGCGCGTACGTGGGCCGGGGTGGCGGCGAACTCGTCGCACACGGCGTACGCGGCGGCCACGGCCTCCTCGACCTGGGCCTCGGTGGGCACGCTGACCTGACCGACGACCCGGCCGTCCCACGGCGAGGTGACGTCGAACGCGGTCTCACCGGTGGCCCGGCGACCGGCGAGCCAGAAGGCGTGGGGGGCCCCCACAATCTTTTCCTGGGGCATGTGCGAGTCCCGGCCCTTCCATTTGAGGGGGTGTCCATTGGGGGGTGTTGCTGGTGGTCCTGCGCTTTCCCGTCCACGGTAGGGCCGGGACCACCGCCGGTGGTTTGTCCGGCGCGTAGCAGTCGGGGAGTGGGGTACGCCGGTTTGGCCTGATCGTCTAGATCCATCCGAAGGCGTCGGGGCTGGGTTCCCGACGGCAGCCGAACGGCGTCGGGGGCTGGGGGTTCCCGACGGCAGTCGAGGCTGGAGTCCCCGACGGCGGTCGAGGTGGAGTGGGGTGGGGTGGGGTCGCCGGTGGTCGGTGACCTGTGGCCGACAGCCGGTGCGGACAGGTCGCCGAGGCCACCGCGCCCGCGCCTCATGCCCACGCGCCACGCCCCATGCCCATACACATGCCCATGCGCCGCGCCCCTGCCCGAGCGCGCCACCGTCAGCGGCGGGGTCGGTTCACTCCCCCGTCGCGGTCGTGGTCTTCAGGGCCAGCCAGAGTTCCATCCGGACGTCGGGATCGTCCAGCGATCGTCCGAGGATCTCCTCGACCCTGCGCATCCGGTAGCGCAGCGTGTGCCGGTGGACCCCCAGGTCGGCGGCCGCCGCGTCCCACTGGCCGTGGCGCGACAGCCACGCCCGCAGCGAGGCGACCAGGTCCCCGCGTCCGGTGGCGTCGTGATCGTGCAGGGCCCGCAGGAGCCCGTCCGCGAACGCCCGCACCGCGTCGTCCGCGAGCAGCGGCAGAACGGACCCGGCCGCCAGTTCCTCGTGCTCGACGAGGAACCGGCCCCGCCGCCGGGCGACGGACAGGGCCTGTTCGGCCTGCTTGTAGGCGGCGCGGGCGGCGATCGGGCCGGCGGGGGCCGAGAGCCCGACGACGAGTTCGTCCTCGTCGACGGTGGCCCCGGCGGGCTGCTCGCGCGGGACGGCCCGCGCCGACTCCAGCACCACGGCGTAGTCCCCGCAGGCGGCGACCGCGGCACCGCCGTCCACGGCGAGGACGACCAGCCGCTCCCCGTCGGGCACGACGAGCACGGACTCCCCGGAACGCGCGGCGGCGGATTCGACGACCTCGGCCAGGCCGCCCAGCGGATCGCCGTTGACGTCGGGCACGGCGACGGCCGTCTTCGAGGGCGCGGCGGCGCCCACGCGCGCGCGCCCGTCGGCGTGCGCCCGTCCGGCCGACGCGGACACCGACTCCGCGATGATCAGCCGGAAGGGCGCGTCGAGCAGTTCGCCGTACAGGTCCCCGGCGACAGCCCGTGCGTGGTCGGGCTCCCCTGCGAGCAGCATCCCCAGCACGGCCGCGCCGATCCGCTGCTCGGCGGCGTGCAGGGACCGCGAGCGTTCCGTGGTGAGCGTCAGCAGGGCGATCGCCGAGTGCACGGCGTAGCGCTCGGCGGTGCCGAGGGCTCCGGCGGTCCCGACGGCGAGCGCGGCGCGCGGCCTGCGGCCCGTCCCGAGGGAGTGCAGTTCGACGCGGTCCTCCCCGCCCACCACCGAGCTCGCGGGTGCGGGCCGCTCGCGCAGTCGCTCCACGTCCGGGGTGAGCCGCGCGGCGCGGCGCCCCGCCCAGTCCGGCGCGGTGGCGACGACGGCGCCGGACGCGTCGTAGAGCGCCGCCCATCCGTCGACCTGTCCGGCGAGCGCGCCGAGAAGTCCTTCCGGTCCGTCGTTCAGCGCCTGCTTGGTGAGTTCGCGCTGCGCGGCGAACCCGGCGGTGACGGCCCGGTACTGATCCGCGGCGATGGCGGCGGACACGGCCTTGCTGATGGCGAGGAAGGGGGTGCGCCGGGGTACTTCGAGGAGCGGCAACCCCTCCTCCTCGGCCGCGTCGACGAGCGCCTTCGGGATCTCGTCGTAGTTGACCCCGACGGCGAAGCCGAGCCCGACGACTCCGGCGTCGGCCAGCCGCTTCACGTAGCGCCGCATGACGTCGGGATCGTCCGCGTCCAGCTTGAGCGCGGTGATCAGCAGCAGTTCCCCGCCCTCCATGTACGGCACGGGGTCGGCGAGCTCGCTGACATGTGCCCAGCGGACCGGCACGTCCAGGCGGTCCTCGCCCGCACGCACCATGAGCTTGAGCGCGGAGTGGTGGACGAGCGAGGCGAGCGTGGGGGGCATGAGGCCTTCAGGTCTGTGTGATCTCTGTGATCTTTTGGCCGCTGCGTATGAACGGCCTGTATCGATTCTGCCTCACCGTACGGTCGCCGTGTGCGTTCATATCCATACGTCCTGGTCAGTGGTCCGTATATCCATGCGTCCCCTTCGATACGTCACGCCCAGGGGCGCCCCTCAGCCGCGCAGGTCCACCAGCAGCGGCGGGGCGTGTTCGCCCTTCACGCTCGTCAGCGACAGCACGGCGTGTCCCGGCGGCACCGCGTGGGCCAGTTCGGACGCGGACCAGCGCTCCCGCTCGACCTGACGCACGGTGACGGCGTCCGTGGTCACGGCCTTGCCGGTCACCAGCTTGCGCAGCGCGTGGATGGCCCGGGTCATGGGCTGGTCGGCGAAGACGGTGTGCTGGGCCACGTCACGCGTCTCCACCCACTCGGTGCCCCAGGCGGCCGCGAACCTGCCGCCGTCCCAGGTGGTGACCCCGGACAGGGCCATGCGGCAGCCGACCGCACCGTACAGCGGTCCGTGCAGGGCCTCGGGGACGTCGGCGACGGTGCGCAGCGCGAGCACCACGCCCGCGTTCTGCGAGCGCAGCCGCTGCGTCCGGCGCACGGACTCGGCGGTCACCGCGCCGGTGGCGTCGTCGAGGACGAGCCCGGCGAAGTGCACCCGGCCGGCGTCACGGACGACGGCGGTGAACTGGGCCAGCACGAGCCGGGTGATCAGCCGGGACGCCTCGTCATGACCGTGCTCGGGCAGGTCGATGCGGACGCGCAGGGGGTGGTGGGCCACCGCGCGCAGCGAGAAGGGGCGGATCGTGTCGTCGCCCGCGCCGAAGAAGTCGGCGAAGGCCGGCCGGTCCAGCAGGGCGAGCCGGTCGGCGAGAGCCGGGGCGGGGTCGGCGGGGGTACCGGTCTGCCGGAGCCGGGCGTCGAGCTCCCGGCGCATGGCCAGGTGCCGTTCGTCCGCCAGCGCCTCGCGCAGGTCCGCCAGCGCCACGCGCTCCCCCTCGAGCAGCTCCCGCAGGACGGGCAGGGAGGGAAACGCGCCGTAGGCCGCCCGGTACGGGCCGAGCAGCTGGGCGAGCGCCGTCGCGGCCCGCTGGACACCCATGGTGTCGAGGTCACCGGCCAGGGCTTCGGCGAGGAAGGCGGCCGCCTCGTCGGGGTCGTCGGACTCGGCGTAGGGGTCCAGGTCGTGGACGGCCGCCGGGTCGCCGACGCGTACCACGACGTCGAAGGCGGAGTCCGGGTCGAGTGCCGTCCCGGCGGCGCAGACAACGACGACCGCGCACCGGCCGGTCAGCGCCTGGAGGGCGAGGGACTCGACCACGGGGGCGATCACCTGCCGGGTCTTGCCGGACCCCGGCGGTCCCACGACGAGGAGCGACGTGCCGAGCGTCTCCGGCCCGAGGGCCGCGCCCACACCGCCGTAGGCGAGCGGCGTACGGTCACCGCTCACCCACCGCCCGATGCGCACCTGTCCCGCGAGCAGGTCGTGCCGGGCGCCGCGGACAGGCAGGTCGCGGGCGCCGGAGGGGTGGGCGAGGGCGGCGGCGCCCCGGCGCCGCACAGCGTCGGTGAATGCCGTGATCCGTGCCGGGTTCCGGGCCTGTGTCCAGGCGTGTGCGACCCGGGCGCAGTCCACGTCGTTCATCCGGCCGGCGAGCACCTCGGCGGTGAGGATGTCCGCCTCCTCGTGCTGCCCGGCCGCGCGCAGTTCGGGCCAGCGTGCCCGGGGCTCGTCGGGGGCCTGCTGCAGGGGCCCCTCGTCCTTCCTGCGGCTGCGCTCGGCGAGCCAGGTCCGGGCAAGCGGCCACCAGTCGCCGAGGCGGGCGAAGGGCCAGGTGAAGAGCAGAACCAAGGCGGCGTAGACGCCGTAGACGAACAGCACCGAACTGAAGAGGCTGGTACTGCCCGAAATGGCGTAGGTGAGAGAGAAGATCGGATCAACGATCGGAGCGGGATCCCAGCCGACTCCGGGGAACGCGCTCGGGAAGACGAAGCTGAGGGTCAGGAGGGCCGCGAGGAGCGCGAGGAGGGCACGCGCGGGCTGCCGCCTGCGCTCGAAGTAGTAGCGGAAGACCTGTGGCCAGCCGCCCAGTCGGCTCATGGCGAAACCGAGCAGAACGAAGAAGATGCCGTTGTAGGCCACCAGGGCGTCCACACCGCGCCCCTTGTCCGTGTTGGGTGCAACGAGCGTGCCGCCCCACCACCAGTCGTCCGGGGTGAAAAGCCGCAGGAGCGTCCACTGGTACGGGATGACGCCCCGCTTCCAGAAGGACCACACGATCATCCCGACCACCAGGGGGATGACCAGGCCGATGACGGTGACGGGTGAGAGCTTCCCGCGGGCCGGCGCGGCCTTCGGCAGGCTGTACCCGTAGCGCCAGATACCCGGTCGGACATCCGGGCGCGGCTCGTTGAGCCAGTCGGCGACCGCTGGACGGGCCTGCTGCGGCAGGAACGCCGGCCTCGCCGGCACGTCCGGTGGCCCCGCCGGCGGTGGCACCGGATTCGCATGCGTACCCCGCGCGTCCTGGGTCCCGTAGCCGTCCATCGCCCTTGCCCCCTGACCAGCCGCTCCGTCCACCACCAGCGAGTCAATCTAACGCCCCCGTCAGGGGAGTTCACCCCTTACACGGCCGGGTCCGCGGTGAAGCCCCGACGCCTCTCTATATCCACGACGGACAAACATGGCAGCCGAAAACACCCACATGGAGCATGCCAGCCGCCCCTTCACCGCCCTAGCCTGCGAGAAAAGAAGGCAAGCGTCCGAAAACCCCCCGCCCGGACCACCCCGCGTTCGCCGGGGACCGTCCGGTTTCGCAAGACAAGATCATCAGGGAGCCCCTCATGACCGCACTTCCGCAGGAGCGCCGCGTCGTCACCGCCATCCCCGGCCCGAAGTCGCAGGAGCTGCAGGCCCGACGCACCGCCGTGGTCGCGGCCGGTGTGGGGTCGGTGCTCCCTGTCTTCACCACGCGCGCCGGCGGCGGGATCATCGAGGACGTCGACGGCAACCGCCTCATCGACTTCGGCTCCGGCATCGCCGTGACGTCGGTCGGCGCGAGCGCCGAGGCCGTCGTACGCCGGGCCTCCGCCCAGCTCCAGGACTTCACCCACACCTGTTTCATGGTCACGCCGTACGAGGGCTACGTCGCCGTCGCCGAGGCGCTCGCCGAGCTGACCCCGGGCGACCACGCCAAGAAGTCCGCACTGTTCAACTCGGGCGCCGAGGCCGTCGAGAACGCCGTCAAGATCGCCCGCGCGTACACCAAGCGCCAGGCCGTCGTCGTCTTCGACCACGGCTACCACGGCCGTACGAACCTCACGATGGCGCTGACCGCCAAGAACATGCCGTACAAGAACGGCTTCGGCCCGTTCGCGCCCGAGGTCTACCGCGTGCCGGTCGCCTACGGCTACCGCTGGCTGACGGGCCCGGAGAACGCCGGTGCCGAGGCGTCCGCGCAGGCCATCGACATGATCAACAAGCAGATCGGCGCCGACAACGTCGCCGCGATCATCATCGAGCCGCTGCTCGGCGAAGGCGGCTTCATCGAGCCCGCCAAGGGCTTCCTGCCGGCCATCAGCCAGTTCGCCAAGGACAACGGCATCGTCTTCGTCGCGGACGAGATCCAGTCCGGCTTCTGCCGTACCGGCCAGTGGTTCGCCTGCGAGGACGAGGGCATCGTCCCGGACCTGATCACCACCGCCAAGGGCATCGCGGGCGGTCTGCCGCTCGCCGCCGTGACGGGCCGCGCCGAGATCATGGACGCCGCGCACTCCGGCGGCCTGGGCGGCACCTACGGCGGCAACCCGGTGGCCTGCGCCGGTGCGCTCGGCGCGATCGAGACGATGAAGGAGCTCGACCTCAACGCCAAGGCGAAGCACATCGAGTCGGTCATGAAGACCCGCCTCGGCGCCATGGCCGAGAAGTTCGACATCATCGGCGAGGTCCGCGGGCGTGGCGCCATGATCGCGATCGAGCTGGTCAAGGACCCCGCGACCAAGGAGCCGAACCCGGAGGCGGCCGGCGCGCTCGCCAAGGCCTGCCACCAGGAGGGTCTGCTGGTCCTGACCTGTGGCACCTACGGCAACGTCCTCCGCTTCCTGCCCCCGCTGGTCATCGGCGAGGACCTCCTGAACGAGGGTCTCGACATCATCGAGCAGGCCTTCTCGCGCATCTGACGTCCGAGACACCGCAGCACCGGAATCCGGGAAACCGCCCACGGGCGGATTCCGCTCGGGTTCCGGTGCTGCGGCGTTCCGGGTCGGGGCGTGTGAAGAAGGTGTGCGAGGTGCATGACGGGACGCGATTCCGCCTGTCGGAGCCGCACCCCCTGCCGTAGGTTCTAACCAGATCAGCGATACACCCGCCCACAGGGGACTGTGGGTGACACCGGGCCGAGGCTTCCCCGGCCTCGCCCTGGTCGTGCCCTCGCGCACACACCCGGAGCTTCGGGCTCCGGTTCTCCTCACCGATCGGACAGTCGCCCGCCCCAAACCCCCCGGGGCGCGCGGCAACCCGGTCCGGACGGCCGCCTCGGAACCACCCCCCCTGTTCCGGGGCGGCCGACCCTCCTTCTTCCCCTTCCTCCGCCGGGCCCGTTCTTCAGCCCGATGCGGCAGGCGGGTGGTGCCGCGACAGCGTCGGACGATGGCACGCTGTCCCCCATGCCCCGCATGCCTCTCCTGTTCGGCCTGCCCGCCCTCTGCTTCGTGCTCATCACCTGGCAGGTCGTGGCGGGCGGCCCGCTCGTGAGCCTGGACGAGCGGATCAGCGCCGTCCTCGTTCACCCGGACCGGTTCTCCGAGCTGCTCGCCGACCTGGGCAGCGTCCAGGTGGCGGTACCGGTCCTCGCCGTCACGCTGATGTACATCGCGTGGCGGGGCCGCGCCACCGGTCTGGACCGATGGTGGCAGCCTCCTGCCGCCGCCGCGGTCCTGATGGCCCTCGTGCCCGCGGTGATCGTGCCGCTGAAGGAACTGATCGCCAGGCCGGGCCCCCCGGTCATGGGACCCGGCACCGGCTTCTATCCCTCGGGGCACACCGCGACCGCCGCCATCGCGTACGGCGCCGCGACGCTGCTCCTGCTCCCCCTGCTCCGCACCGCGGGCGCCCGTGGCGCACTGCTGAGCGTCTGTGCGGCCGTGAACGCCTGCGTGGCCTTCGGTCTGGTCCGGCGCGGCTACCACTGGCCACTGGACGTGGTGGCCAGTTGGTGCCTCTGCGCGGTGCTGCTGTGCTCCCTGCGGCTGTTCGTCAGCCGAAGTACGCGTCGAAGTTGCGCGAGAACTCCCAGCCTCCGAACCGGTCCCAGTTGACCGACCACGTCATCAGGCCGCGCAGGCCCGGCCAGGTGCCGTGGGTCGCGTACGAGCCGCAGTTGGTCTTCTTCGTGAGGCAGTCGAGCGTCTTGGTGACCTCGGCCGGGGCCACGTAGCCGTTGCCGGCGTTGGTGGTGGCGGGCATGCCGATCGCTATCTGGTCGGGGCGCAGCGGCGGGAAGACGTTATTGGCGTCACCCGCGACCGGGAAGCCCGTCAGGAGCATGTCGGTCATCGCGATGTGGAAGTCGGCGCCGCCCATGGAGTGGTACTGGTTGTCGAGGCCCATGATCGAGCCGGAGTTGTAGTCCTGGACGTGCAGCAGGGTCAGGTCGTCGCGCAGGGCGTGGATCACCGGGAGGTAGGCGCCGGCGCGCGGGTCCTGGCCGCCCCACTTCCCGGTCCCGTAGTACTGGTATCCGAGCTGGACGAAGAAGGTCTCCGGGGCCATGGTCAGCACGAACTTCGAGCCGTACTTGGCCTTCAGGGTCTTCAGTGCCGAGATGAGGTTGACGATCACCGGGGTCGTCGGGCTCTTGAAGTTCGTGTCGCTCGCGTCCAGGGAGAGCGAGTGGCCCTCGAAGTCGATGTCCAGGCCGTCCAGGCCGTAGGTGTCGATGATCTTCGAGACCGAGGAGACGAAGGTGTCGCGGGCGGCCGTGGTGGTGAGCTGGACCTGGCCGTTCTGGCCGCCGATCGAGATCAGCACCTTCTTGCCGGCCGCCTGCTTGGCCCTGACCGCGGCCTTGAAGTCGGCGTCGCTCTCCGCCGTGGGGCACTCGGTGACCTGGCAGCGGTTGAAGCGGATGTCGCCCGAGGTGGTGGAGGTGGGTTCGCCGAAGGCCAGGTCGATGACGTCCCAGCTGTCGGGTACGTCGGCCATCCGCGTGTAGCCGGCGCCGTTGGCGAAGCTCGCGTGGAGGTAGCCGACGAGGGCGTGGGCGGGCAGGTCCGAAGAGCCGCCGCCACCCGAACCCGCCGAGGTGGTCGCGGTGACCGTGGCCGACTTCGCCGACTCGCCCGCGGCGTTCGTCGCCGCGACCTGGAAGGAGTACGCGGTGGAGGGGGACAGACCGCTCACGGTCGTCGAGGTGCCGGTGACCGTCTGGACCTTCACTCCGTCGCGGTACACGGAGTAGCCGGTCGCGCCGGTGACCGCCGTCCAGGACAGGCCGACCGCCGAGGAGGTGACCGTGCCGGCCGTCAGTCCGGTGGGCGCGGCCGGCGGCTGCCCGGCGTCGACGCCGGGGCCGGTCAGCGAGAGGTCGTCGGCGTAGTAGGTACCGGTGCCGTACCAGCCGTGCGTGTAGATCGTGACCTGGGTGGTGGCGGCGCCGGTGCGGAAGGCGGTGCTCAGTTGCTGCCAGTCAGTGGCGGACGGGGTCCAGGTGCTGACGTCGGTCGTGCCGGTGCCGGTCGCGCCGAGGTAGACGTAACCGCCGCGGACGTATCCGGAGAGGGTGTACTGCGCGTCGGGTTTCACGGTCACGGTCTGCGAGCACTGCGCGTAGTCGCTGCCGGCCGGGGTCGCCATCAGCGCCGAACTACCGCTCCGCACAGGGGAATTGACGGTGCTCGCCGCCGTACAGGTCCAGTTGCTCAGGCCCGACTCGAATCCGCCGTTCCTGGCCAGGTCCGCGTCGGCCGCGCGGGCGGCCGACGAGAGCGCGACCAGGCCGGGTACGGCGAGGGCGGTGGCCGCGCACGCGGCGACAAGCCTTTGGCGACGGCGTGCGAACGGTCTGTTGTGTCTGGTGCGGTCCACGACTGCCTCCGGGCATGGGGGAGTTGGAGGATGGAGCGCGCCCAACTTGGTCCAGACCAATTCGCTTGTCAAGTCCTCCGGCAGGCAACGGACTTCGGACGGTCACCGGGCCGGCTTCCACACGGTCACCGGTCGGGCTTCCGGGCAATCACCGGGCCTGCTTCCGGGCGGCCGCCGAGTCGGACTTCGGACGGCCGCCGGTCCCGGCCCCTCACCGCCGTCGGTCCTCGTTCCCGGCGAGGCCCGCCGCGGCCTCGTGCATGGCCAGTTCGAGCAGTGCCGGGTCGGTGAGCGTGCCCGAGCCGTCCGGCGGGACCAGCCAGCGGACCCCGCCGGTGGACCGCCTCGGGTACGGCACCACGATCCAGGTGCCGTGGCCCGCCGTGCGCACCCCCGTGCCGAGCCACCGGGCCGCGGTGCCCGCGGGCACGAAGAAGCCCATCCGGGCGTCGCCGAAGTCGACGAGGACCGGACCGGGCTGGTCGATCACCCGGGTCAGTACGTCGAGGGTCGGATAGCCGAGCTCGCCCGGCAGGATGAGGACGTCCCAGGCCCTTCCCGCGGGCAGCAGCGCGATCCCGCGGGGGTTGCGCTCCCACTCCCGGCGGCAGGCCTCGGGATCCGGAGCCACGGATGCCAGCCAGTCGACCGCCGCCTTGGGCCCTGTCATGACGGAACCTCCCTCTCATGTCGACGCTGGTCGCGTCACGGAGGAGAGGGAGGCCCGGGCCGTTCATTACGCGGGTTCGGGCTACTGGTTGACAAAAATTCAGGTCACCCGGCCGACACCGGGCGCGCGCCGGTGGATCACGTCCAGGTCCGCGCGCCGGTGGATCACGTCCGGGGGCACGCGCCGGTGGATCACGCTGGGGGCACGCACGGGTGGATCACGTCCCGGGGCGCGCGCCTCAGCTGTCGAAGCCGAGGCCCAGCTTGTCCATGGTCTTCAGCCACAGATTGCGCCGGCCGCCGTGCGTGTCCGCCCGCGCCAGCGACCACTTGGTGAGCGCGATGCCGGTCCAGGCGAAGGGCTCGGGCGGGAACGGCAGCGGCTTCCGGCGGACCATCTCCAGCTCGGTCCGTTCGGTGCGCTCCCCCGCCAGCAGGTCGAGCATCACGTCGGCGCCGAACCGGGTGGCGCCGACGCCGAGGCCCGTATAGCCCGCCGCGTAGGCGACCTTGCCCCCGTGGGCGCTGCCGAAGAACGCCGAGAACCGCGAGCAGGTGTCGATCGCGCCGCCCCAGGCGTGGGAGAAACGGACGCCCTCCAGCTGTGGGAAGCAGGTGAAGAAGTGCCCGGCGAGCTTGGCGTACGTCTCGGGGCGGTCGTCGTGCTCGGCGTTCAACCGGCCGCCGTAGGGGTAGATCGCGTCGTAGCCGCCCCACAGGATCCGGTTGTCGGCGGACAGCCGGAAGTAGTGGAACTGGTTGGCCGAGTCGCCGAGGCCCTGGCGGTTCTTCCAGCCGATGGAGGCCAGCTGGTCGGCGCTGAGCGGCTCGGTCATCAGCGCGTAGTCGTAGACCGGGACGGTGTACGAGCGGACGCGCCTGACCAGGTTCGGGAAGATGTTGGTGCCGAGGGCCACCCGGCGGGCGCGGACCGAGCCGTACGGCGTGCGGACGGCCATGCCGGCGCCGGACGGCTTCAGTGCGAGGGCGGGCGTGTGCTCGTACACCCGCACTCCTAGCTGCTTGCATGCCCGCTTCAGGCCCCACGCCAGCTTGGCCGGGTGCAGCATGGCGACACCGCGACGGTCGTGCAGCCCGGCCAGGAAGGTCGGGGAGTCGACCTGTTCCCGTACGGCCCCGGTGTCCAGGAACTCGATGCCGTCGGCGAGGCCCTCGCGCTCCAACTCCTGGTGCCAGTCGCGCAGTTCGGCCGCCTGGTGCGGCTCGGTGGCGACGTCGATCTCACCGCTGCGCTCGAAGTCGCAGTCGAGGGAGTAGCGGGCGACGGCCGCCTCGATCTCGTCGAGGTTGCGGGCGCCCAGCTCCTCCAGCTTCCTGATCTCGTCCGGCCAGCGGGTCAGCCCGTTGGACAGACCGTGGGTGAGGGACGCGGCGCAGAAGCCGCCGTTGCGGCCCGAGGCGGCCCAGCCCACCTCGCGGCCTTCCACCAGGACGACATCCCGCCCGGGGTCGCGCTCCTTGGCGATCAGCGCGGTCCACAGTCCGCTGTAGCCGCCGCCGACGACGAGCAGGTCGCAGGTCTCGGCGCCGGTGAGCGCGGGCTCGGGGCGGGGTTTGCCGGGGTCGTCCAGCCAGTACGGGACCGGCTGGGCGTCGGAAAGGGATTTCGTCCACTGATTACCACGGGTCATGGCGCTTGGGGCCATGATTTCAACTCCCAACAAGGGTGACGAGCGTTATGCCTTTTGCCTGTTCCGGCGATTGCCGATGACCATTCCGGCCAGGACGAACAGTACGGCGACGAGGAACATGGCCGTACCGATGACATTGATCTGAACGGGCGTTCCGCGCTGTGCCGAACCCCAGACGAACATGGGGAACGTGACGGTCGAGCCCGCGTTGAAATTGGTGATGATGAAATCGTCGAAGGAGAGCGCGAAGGCGAGCAGCGCGCCCGCGGCGATTCCGGGGGCCGCGATGGGCAGGGTCACGCGCAGGAAGGTCTGCGCCGGGCCGGCGTAGAGGTCCTGGGCCGCCTGTTCCAGTCGCGGGTCCATCGACATGACACGGGCCTTGACCGCCGTCACGACGAAGCTGAGACAGAACATGATGTGGGCGATCAGGATCGTCCAGAAGCCCAGCTGAGCGCCCATGTTGAGGAACAGGGTGAGCAGCGAGGCGGCCATGACGACCTCGGGCATCGCCATCGGCAGGAAGATCAGCGAGTTCACCGCGCCGCGCGCGCGGAAGCGGTAGCGGACCAGTGCGAAGGCGATCATGGTGCCGAGGACGGTGGCCCCGACGGTCGCCCAGACGGCGATCTGGAGGCTGAGCGAGAGCGAGCCGCACATGTCGGCGACCCCGCACGGATCGCGCCAGGCGTCCGTCGAGAACTGCTGCCACTCGTAATTGAAGCGCCCCTTCGGTTTGTTGAAGGAGAACACCGTCACCACGATGTTGGGCAGCAGCAGATATCCGAGCGTCACCAGGCCGGCGATGACGACGAGATGGCGCTTGAGCCAGTTCACGAAGGCCATTTAAACCAGATCCTCCGTCCCGGACTTGCGGATGTAGAGCGTGACCATGATGAGGATCGCAGCCATGAGAATGAACGAGAGCGCCGCGGCCGTCGGATAGTCGAGAATCCGCAGGAACTGGGTCTGGATGACGTTGCCGACCATCCGGGTGTCGGTGGAGCCGAGCAGGTCGGCGTTCACGTAGTCACCGCTGGCGGGGATGAAGGTCAGCAGCGTTCCCGAGACCACACCGGGCATCGACAGCGGGAACGTCACCTTGCGGAAGGTGGTGATCGGCCGCGCGTACAGGTCTCCCGCCGCCTCGTGCAGCCGTCCGTCGATGCGCTCCAGCGAGGTGTAGAGCGGCAGCACCATGAACGGCAGGAAGTTGTACGTGAGTCCGCAGACCACCGCGAGCGGGGTGGCGAGGACGCGGTCCCCCGCGGTGAAGCCGAGCCAGTTGGTGACGTCCAGGACGTGCAGCGAGTTCAGGGCGCCGACGACCGGGCCGCCGTCCGCGAGGATCGTCTTCCAGGCGAGCGTGCGGATCAGGAAGCTGGTGAAGAACGGCGCGATCACCAGGATCATGATCAGGTTGCGCCAGCGGCCCGCCCGGAACGCGATCAGGTAGGCGAGCGGATACCCGAGCACCAGACACAGGATCGTCGCGGCGCCGGCGTAGAGCACGGAGCGCAGGAACTGCGGCCAGTAGTCGGAGAGGGCGTTCCAGTACGTCTGGAAGTGCCAGGTGACCTTGAAGCCCTCCTCCAGCGAGCCCGTCTGCACGGACGTGGAGGCCTGGTAGACCATCGGCAGCGCGAAGAAGACGACGAGCCACAGCAGGCCGGGGAGCAGCAGCCAGTACGGGACGAGGCGGCCGCGCTTCTTGGGCGGTTTATCGGCGGACTTCGGCGCGACCGGTGGCGCCTCCACCTCGGTGACGGTGGCCATCAGGCGGCCTCTTCCTCAGCCGTCTCGACGCCGGCGTCGATGTCCTGCGCGGCGTCGAGGCCGAAGGTGTGCGCCGGGCTCCAGTGCAGGACGACGTCCGCGCCGGGGACCAGCCGGGAGTCCCGGTCGATGTTCTGGGCGTAGACCTCGAACTCGGGGCAGACGGCGCTGTCGATGACGTACTGCGTGGAGACGCCGATGAAGCTGGAGTCGGCGATCTTGCCGGTGATCCGGTTGCGGCCGGCGGGTATCTCGCCCGCGTCGTCGGCGTGCGTGAGGGAGATCTTCTCCGGGCGGACGCCGACCAGGACCTTGCCGCCGGTCGTGGCGGGTGCCGAACAGCGCGCCACGGGGAGCACCAGCTTGCCGCCGCCCGCCTTGAGCACGATGTCGTCGCCGCTGCGGGAGTCGACCTCGGCCTCGATGAGGTTGGAGGTGCCGAGGAAGTTGGCGACGAAGGTGGTGTTCGGGTTCTCGTAGAGGTCGGCGGGCGCGCCGAGCTGCTCGACCCGGCCCGCGTTCATCACGGCGACGGTGTCGGCCATGGTCATGGCCTCCTCCTGGTCGTGCGTGACATGGATGAAGGTGATGCCGACCTCGGTCTGGATGCGCTTGAGTTCCAGCTGCATCTGGCGGCGCAGCTTGAGGTCGAGGGCGCCGAGCGGCTCGTCGAGGAGCAGCACCTTGGGGTGGTTGATCAACGCGCGGGCCACGGCGACACGCTGCTGCTGGCCGCCGGAGAGCTGGTGCGGTTTCTTGCGCGCCTGCTCACCGAGCTGTACGAGGTCGAGCATGTCCTCGACCTGCTTCTTCACCGACTTGATGCCGCGCCTGCGCAGACCGAAGGCGACGTTCTCGAAGATGTCGAGGTGCGGGAAGAGGGCGTACGACTGGAAGACCGTGTTCACCGGGCGCTTGTAGGGCGGCAGGTTCGTCACGTCCTGGTCGCCGAGCGAGACGACGCCCGAGGTGGGCTCCTCCAGCCCGGCGATCATCCGCAGGGTGGTGGTCTTGCCGCAGCCCGACGCCCCGAGGAGGGCGAAGAACGAGCCCTGCGGCACGGTCAGGTCGAGGGGGTGCACGGCCGTGAAGGAGCCGTACGTCTTGCTGATCCCGGAGAGGCGGACGTCGCCGCTGTTTTCGTTCGTCATGGTGGTCACGCCCCTGTGAGCTTCGCGAACTTCTCTTCGTAGGCCGTCTCTTCCTTCGAGCTCAGTGAGCGGAAGGCGTGGGACTTCGCGGCCATGGCCTTGTCAGGAATGATCAGCGGGTTGTTCGCCGCGTCCTTGTCGATCTTCGCGAGGTAGGGCTTCACCCCGTCGACCGGGCAGACGTAGTTGATGTAGGCGGAGAGCTCCGCGGCGGGCTCGGGCTCGTAGTAGTAGTCCATGAGCCGCTCGGCGTTCGTCTTGTGACGTGCCTTGTTGGGGACCAGCATGTTGTCCGTGGACGTCAGATAGCCGCTGTCCGGGATGATGAAGTCGACGTCCGGGCTGTCCGCCTTGAGCTGGACGACGTCACCGGCCCAGGCGAGACAGGCCGCGAGGTCGCCCTTGGTGAGGTCGGACGTGTAGTCGTTGCCGGTGAAGCGGCGGATCTGGCCCTTGTCCACGGCCTTCTGGATACGGGCTGTCGCGGCGTCGAAGTCGTCGTCCGTGAAGTTCGCCGGGTCCTTGCCCATGTCGAGCAGCGTCATGCCGATGCTGTCGCGCATCTCCGAGAGGAAGCCGACACGCCCCTTGAGCTTGGGGTTGTCGAGCAGGTCGGAGACGGACCTGACCTCGATCCCGTCGAGCGCCTTCTTGTTGTAGGCGATGACGGTCGAGATGCCCTGCCAGGGGTAGGAGTAGGCGCGGCCGGGGTCCCAGTCGGGGTTGCGGAACTGGGCGGACAGGTTGGTGTAGGCGTGCGGGAGGTTCGACGGGTCGAGCTTCTGCACCCAGCCGAAGCGGATCAGCCGGGCCGCCAGCCAGTCGGTGACGACGATCATGTCGCGCCCGGTGTCCTGGCCCGCCGCGAGCTGCGGCTGGATCTTGCCGAAGAACTCGACGTTGTCGTTGATGTCCTCGGTGTACTTGACCGTGATACCGGTCCGCTTGGTGAACGCGTCGAGCGTGGGGTGGTGCTTCTCGCTGTCGTCGACGTCCATGTACTCGGTCCAGTTGGAGAAGTTGATCGTCTTCTCCTTGGCCGAGTGGTCCTCCGACGACACACTGCCCTGGGGTTTGCCGGCCGCGGGGATCCCGCAGGCGCTCAGCGCCCCGAGGCCGCCGGCGGCCAGCGCGCCGCCCGCCGAGGCGCGCAGCAGTGACCGGCGGGTGAGGGACGCCCTGCCGTTCCGGAAGCTGCGCCGCAGGGCGGCCAGTTGCACCGGGGACAGGCGTTCGGGCTCGTACTGCTCCATGCTCTGATGCCCTTTCGGAAGGGTCGCGGCCGTGGTCGCGGCCTGGTCTGCCACAGGGCCGTAGCCGGTCGATCGGCTACGGCCGGTCCCCGAAGACCGTGCGGTGCCAGTCCTTCCTGGCCACCGCGGTGTTGTCGAACATGACGTGCTTGACCTGCGTGTACTCCTCGAAGGAGTAGGCGGACATGTCCTTGCCGAAGCCGGACGCCTTGTAACCGCCATGCGGCATCTCGCTGATGATCGGAATGTGGTCGTTGACCCAGACGCAGCCGGCCTTGATCTCGCGGGTCGCGCGGTTGGCACGGTAGACATCGCGGGTCCAGGCGGAGGCCGCGAGTCCGTACGGTGTGTCGTTGGCCAGCGCGATGCCCTCTTCGTCGGTGTCGAAGGGGAGCACCACGAGCACCGGGCCGAAGATCTCGGCCTGCACGATCTCGCTGTCCTGCCCGGCGTCGGCGACGAGCGTGGGCGCATAGTACGCGCCGCTCTTGAGCTCTCCCTGCGGGACCTCTCCGCCGGTCACCACGCGCGCGTAGCCGCGGGCCCGCTCGACGAATCCGGCGACACGGTCGCGCTGGGCGTGCGAGATCAGCGGGCCGAGGTCGGTGCCGGGCGCGAAGGGATCGCCCACGCGGACGCTCGCCATCAGGGCACCGGTGCGCTCCACGAACGCTTCGTAGAGCGGCCGTTGCACGTACGCGCGCGTGGCGGCCGTGCAGTCCTGGCCGGTGTTGATGAGCGAACCGGCGACCGCGCCGTGCACGGCGGCCTCCAGGTCCGCGTCGTCGAAGACGAGGAAGGGGGCCTTGCCGCCGAGCTCCAGGTGGAGGCGCTTGACGGTCGCGGTGGCGATCTCCGCGACGCGCTTGCCGACGGCGGTCGACCCGGTGAAGGAGGTCATGGCGACGTCGGGGTGCCCGACGAGATGCTCACCGGCCTCCTTGCCCAGGCCCGTGACGATGTTGACGACACCGTCCGGGATGCCCGCGTGGGTGGCCGCCTCGGCGAACAGCAGGGAGGTGAGCGGGGTCAGCTCGGCGGGCTTCAGCACGATCGTGTTGCCGGCCGCGATCGCCGGGAGGATCTTCCAGGCGGCCATCTGGAGCGGGTAGTTCCAGGGCGCGATGGAGCCGACGACGCCGATGGGTTCGCGGCGCACGTACGAGGTGTGGTCGCCGGAGTACTCACCGGCCGACTGGCCCTGGAGATGCCGGGCGGCGCCCGCGAAGAACGCGGTGTTGTCGATGGTTCCCGGCACGTCGAACTCGCGGGTCAGCTTGAGGGGCTTTCCGCACTGCAGCGACTCGGCCTGGGCGAACTCCTCGGCCCGCTCGGCGAGCACGGCGGCGAACCGGTGCAGCGCGTCGGAACGCTCTCCGGGGGTGGTGCCCGCCCAGCCGGGGAACGCCGCGCGGGCGGCCGCGACGGCCGCGTCCACGTCGGCGGTGCCCGCCAGCTCGTACGTGTACACCTCTTCGCCGGTGGCAGGGTTCACGACGGCGTGCGTACGACCGGAGGTGCCCTTGGTGAGACGGCCTCCGATGTACTGCGCGCCGTCCGCGAGGCGGTCCTGCGCCTGGAAGCGATGGCCCGGATTGTGCATGTCGCTCTCCTCCGCCGTCCTCCCCGTCGGGACGGGGGTCGGCGTAGCTCCAGCTCGATTTGAGTGCCGATCCTGACAGAGCAAAGGGACTCCAACAAGTGATTCCGTTGTTGCCTTTTGGTTACGCGACGGAATCCTTCGACCAGGTGTCGAGTCCTCCTGGAAAAGGCGGGACGGTGTGTCAGTGGTGCGTGCCAGAGTGGCGTGCATGGGGAAGATCGAGTCGCGGGAAGCACTGGCCAGTGCGGTCAAGTCGGGGACGCCGGTGAAGTACCTGCACTTCTGGGGGCACCGCCCGCGGGCGGACGGCCAGGTGGGGTCGAGCTGTCTCAGCCAGTGGTGGCCGTCACCCTTCGTGGTCGACGGAGTCGCCTACGCGACGGCGGAGCACTGGATGATGGCGTCCAAGGCGCGCCTCTTCGGCGATGCCGAGGCCGAGCGGCAGGCGATCGGGGCAGCGAACCCCGCGCTCGCCAAGAAGGCCGGCCGGCTGGTGCGCGGCTTCGACAACGCCATATGGGAGCGCGAGCGGTTCGAGATCGTGGTCGAGGGCAGCGTCCACAAGTTCTCCGCCCACCCCGGCCTGCGGGGGTTCCTGCTGGGCACGGGCGGGCGGGTACTGGTCGAGGCGAGCCCCATGGACCGGGTCTGGGGCATCGGACTCGCCGCTAACGACGACGGTGCCTTCGACCCCCGCCGCTGGCCGGGCGAGAACCTGCTGGGCTTCGCTCTGATGGAGGCACGCGAGCGGCTGCGCGCGGCGGACGCGCCCACGGAGGCGGGCCCCTAGGGATCCGGCCGGAGGCGACGCCCCCAGGGGCGGGGGTGGCGGTCAGCGGATGCCGGGGCGGCCGCCCCGGGGGTGGCGGTCAGCGGATGCGGTGCTGTCCCGACCGGCCAAAACTGTCCGTGTGAGTGGCATGTACGCAGAGCAGAACGACATCGCGCCCACCGCACCCCGCGTGCCGCGCCAGTCACTGGCACTGGCGGCGATGCTCTTCGCGGTGGCGATGACGTTCATCGACCAGACGATCGTCTCCATCGCGGCCCCGGACATCGTCCGCGAGCTGGGGCTCTCGGCGTCCGGGATGCAGTGGGTGGTGAACGCCTACCTGCTGTCGCTGGCCGCGTTCTTCGCCCTCGGCGGGCGGCTGGCGGACCTGCTCGGGCCACGCCGTGTCGTCGTCGTGGGCACCCTGGTGTTCGTCATCTCGTCGGTGCTGTGCGGCTGTGTGCCCGAGGGAGACTTCGCCCAGACCTGGCTGATCGTCTTCAGGGCGACACAGGGCCTGGGGGCCGCTCTCCTCTTCCCCGCGGCCCTCGCCGTCGTCGTGGCCGTGTTCCCGGTGCAGCGGCGCGGCCGGGCCCTGGCACTGTTCTTCGGACTGTCAGGAGCGCTGACGGCCATCGGCCCGCTGCTGGGCGGCTGGCTCACGTCGTGGACCTGGCGGGCGATCTTCTGGGTCAACGTGCCCGTCGCCGTCGTGGCGCTCGTCCTGACCGTGCTGGCGCGCATTCCCGACCGGCGGCGCGACGAGTCGCTGGACGGGGTCGGGGCCCTGCTCATCGCGGTGGGCATGGGCCTGAGCGTGCTCGGATTCCAGCAGGCCGCGTCCTGGGGCTGGAACAGCGCGGCGACCTGGGGCTGCATCGCGGGCGGCCTCGTCGTCCTGATCCTCTTCTGGCGCTACGAGCGGGACCGGCGCCACCCTCTGGTCAACCTGGCGGTCTTCCAGGACAAGGCGTTCACCGTGGACTCCCTGGTGCTCTTCTTCGCCATGCTGGCCTTCGTCCCGGTGTTCTTCTTCGCCTCGGTGTACGCGCAGGTCTCCCTCAGCGCCTCGCCCGATCAGGCCGCGCTCTACCTGCTGTACTTCTTCGCGGGCTTCGCGATCGCCTCCCAGTGGGGCGGCCGCATGCTGGACAGGCAGGGCCCGCGGCCGGCCATGAAGATCGGCACCGCCCTGGGCGCGGTCGGGTTCTACCTCTGGGCCGACAAGCTGACCGACCTGTCGATGCACGACCAGTGGCCCTACGTCGCCCTCGCGGGAGCAGGGATCGGCTTCATCCTGGCGCCCGCGTCCACCGACGCCGTCAACCGGTCCATCGGAGCCTCCTACGGCGAGGTCACCGGCATCACCCAGACCGTCCGCAACTACGCGGCGAGTGTCGGGCTCGCTGTCTTCGGGACCGTCCTGACACACACGATGACGGACAAGGTCGTATCGACGCTCCGGTCCCACGGCCTGTCGTCGACCGAGGCCCACGGCGTGGCCGACGACATCGCCCAGGCGGTCACGGGCAACTCCGACGCACGGCAGCCGACGGGCACCGGCGTCACCGCGTCGACCATGCGGGAGGTGATGAGCAGCGTGCGGACGGACTTCGCCGAGGCCAACCAGCGGGTCTTCTACGGCATGGCGATCGCGCTCGCCGTCGGGTTCCTCTGCGCCCTGCGCCACCCCGGCGGCCGAGGGGGGACGACGGAGCAGGAGGAACCCCCTCCGGCCGGCTGACAGCGCCGTCGGGCCGGTCCACGGACGGGCCGGGCGCGGGCCGTCATCGGTGGGTCACACGGGCCGTCACCGCTGTGTCACCAGGGACGCGGAGAAGCCGTCGTCGCCACCCGCGTCACCGCTGCCGCCGTCGTCGGGAGCGAACACGATGACCAGGACGAACACGCCGACGGCGAGAACGAGTCCGACGGCTCCGCAGATGACCCCGGCCAGCGCCTGCCCGGGGTTCGTGGCCTCGCCGCGGCGGGCCTTGGCCCCGCCGATCAGCCCGAAGATCACGGCGAGGACGCCCAGCACGATCGCCAGCGGCCACACGATGAACAGGACCGCCGCGATGATGCCCAGCACGAGCCCGGCGGTTCCCAGCCCGTTGCTCGGCATGGGCCTCGCCAGGGGCCAGCCGTAACCCGGTGCGCCCGGATGGACGGCACCCGCGGGAGCGCCGGGGTACTGCGGATAGCCGTAGCCGTACGGGAGGCCGGGACCTCCGGGGGCGATCGGCGGCGGAGGGACGGGCTCGCCGGGAAAGGGCTGCGGGTAGGGGGTGCGGGCCGTCGGCGGCGCGAAGGGGTTGTCCCAGGTGGGGCCGCCCGGGTGTCCGGGTCCGGGCGGGACGGGCGTGCCGGGCAGCGAGGTGATCGCCGGAAGCCCGTACGCCGGAGGAGGCGCGGCACTCCCCCGCGCGGTCCCCCCGGACGAGGCGATCTCCTCGGGCGGGGCCCAGGGGTTGAACTCGGAATCCCGGTCGGCCTCGCGCTTCCCGAGGGATATCCGGGCGTCGGGGACGGGGACGGCGAAGGGCGCGGTGCCCTGCGCGGGAACGAAACCCGCAGGCGCCTCATCGAACGCGCCGCCCGCCGGGGGCGCCGGATGTCCCCCTCCGCCGTCGAACGCGCCGCCCGCCGGGGGCGCCGCGTATCCCGGTCCGCCATCGAACGCGCTGTCCACCCACCGCGCGGGCGCCTCGGACCCGGAGCCCGGATCACCGTCCCGGCCACCGCCCGGGCCACCACCCGAATCGCTGTCCAAATCGCTGTCCGGGTCGCTGTCCTGACGTCTGTCCCGGCTGTCGTCCGGTCCGCCGTTCGACGCGGGGGCCGTCCGGTCGGGGCCGGCCGCGTGCGTCGCATGAGCCGGGCCGACGGCGGGTGTCCCCTGATCCGGGCCGGCCGCGGGCACCGCGGATGGCGCGTGGTCCCGATCGGCCGCCGGTACCGCACGATCCGGACCGGCGGCGGACGCACGATCCGCCTCGGGTATCGCATCCTCCGCGGGACCGGGATCCGCCCCGGGTATCGCATCCTCCGCGGGACCGGGATGCGGCCCGGTGCCCGTCCCGGACGATCCGCTCCGCCCGGGTGACCCGCCGCGCTCGGACATCGGGCTCGCTCCGCCCGGCGGAGCCCACGCACCCGCATCGCGTGGGACGGTCGGCCTCTGGGCGTCGTCGGACATGTGCGAGGTCCCCTCTTCTCGTACGTTCCGTCATGCTACGGCCCACGCCGCTCCCCGGATCTCGGTCGTACGACGGCCCTCTCGCCCCCGCGGGGTACACCGTGCCCGGACGGGGGCGGCCGCCTACGATGATCCCCGAGCCATCGATCAGCCGATCACCCGCGTCCCGCCGGTCACGGTCAGGGGACGCCGTTCCGGGGAGGAACCCGTTGACCGAGCACATCACCCCACGCGAGGACGCCCGCGACCTGCGCACCTTCATCGCCGGGCTGCCCAAGGCCGAACTGCACGTCCACCACGTCGGCTCCGCCTCCCCGCGGATCGTTTCCGAGCTCGCCGCCCGCCACCCCGACTCCCGGGTGCCGACCGACCCCGAGGCGCTCGCGGACTACTTCACGTTCACGGACTTCGCCCACTTCATCGATGTGTACCTGTCCGTCGTCGACCTCATCCGCACGCCCGAGGACGTACGGCTGCTCACGTACGAGGTCGCCCGGGACATGGCGCGCCAGCAGGTGCGCTACGCCGAGCTGACGATCACTCCGTGGTCCTCCACGCGGCGCGGAATCGACGAGCGCGCCTTCATGGACGCGATCGAGGACGCCCGCAAGGCCGCCGAGGCCGAGCTCGGTGTCGTCCTGCGCTGGTGCTTCGACATCCCGGGCGAAGCCGGTCTGGAGGCGGCCGAGGAGACCGTGCGGCTCGCGACCGACGACCGGCTGCGGCCGGAGGGCCTCGTCTCCTTCGGGCTCGGCGGCCCCGAAGTCGGCGTGCCGAGGCCGCAGTTCAAGCCGTACTTCGACCGTGCCCGCGCGGCGGGACTGCGGTCGGTGCCGCACGCGGGTGAGACGACGGGCCCGGAGACGGTCTGGGACGCGCTGAACTTCCTCGGCGCCGAGCGCATCGGCCACGGAACGAGTTCCGCGCGGGACCCGAGGCTGCTCACCCATCTCGCCGAGCACGGCATCGCCCTGGAGGTCTGCCCGACCTCGAACATCGCCACGCGCGCGGTCCGCACCCTCGACGAGCACCCCGTCAAGGAGTTCGTGGCGGCCGGGGTGACGGTCACCGTCAACTCCGACGACCCGCCGATGTTCGGCACCGACCTCAACACCGAGTACGCGGTCACCGCCCGCCTCCTCGGCCTCGACGAGTCGGGCCTCGCGGCGCTCGCCAAGAACGCGGTGCGGGCCTCGTTCCTCGACGAGGCGGGGAAGGCGGAACTCGCCGCGGAGATCGACACGTATGCCGCGACCTGGCTCGCGCTCTGACCCAGCACAATGGGATCATGCGCACCGTGACCGCAGTCGCCCATCGCGGCGACCCCTATCGCGCCCGTGAGAACACGATCGACTCGCTGCGTTCCGCGCTCCACCGGGGCGCGGACGCCGTCGAGATCGACGTACGGCTGACCCGCGACCGCGTACCCGTACTGCTGCACGACGCGACGCTCAAGCGTCTGTGGGGACACGACCGGCCGCTGCGCTCGCTCTCCGGCGACGAGGTGCGCGGGCTCACGGAGGGCGGGGTGCCGACGCTGGCGGAGGCCCTCGGGGCGACCGGCGACAGCCGGGTCATGGTCGATCTGCCCGGACCGGTGGACGCGAGGGCCGCGCGCGAGGTCGTGGACGTGGTGCGGGCCTGCGGGGCCGAGGAACGGGTGTACTACTGCGCCGCGGCGCCCGCCATGCTCGCGGTGCGGGCCGCCGACTCGTCCGCGGAGATCGCGCTGACCTGGACGACCGTGGCGCCGCCGCGCCGTGGGCTGCTCGACGTCGTACGGCCGCGCTGGCTCAACTACCGCTTCCCGCTGGTGAACCGGGACCTCACGGCCCGTGTGCACCGCGACGGCTACCTGGTCTCCGTATGGACCCCGGACACCCGCCGTTCCATGCGCCGACTGCTCGACGCGGGGGTCGACTCGATCACGACCAACCGCATCGACGCACTCACCGCCCTGCGCAAGGACTGAGCCTGCCCCGGCAACCGGCAACCGGCAGTCGGCAGTCGGCAGCCGGCAGCCGGCAGCCGGCAGCCGGCAGCCGGCAGCCGGCAGCCGCAGACGACACACCGGATGCGTTGGGTACGGTGGGCGCGCCCGGCGGAGCCGCGGCCGGAGTCGTGCGCGCGGCGGGGCGTGCGCGGCGGTCGCGAGGCGTGCGCGGGCCGGGGTCGTCACGGCCGTCCCCCTAGGGGCGCCCCCGGCCCGGATACGGGGGGCGGCACCCTGCCTGGTGAGGATCCCGAGGGTCGCGCACGGCCGGAGGATGAGCGGTGTCCGCTTCCGGCACACCGCCCTCAGGAGCACTCAATGCCCGTACGTCGCCCAGCAGTTGCCCTCGCCGCCGCCCTCGCTCTCGGTCTCGCGGCCGGACCGCTGGGCGCCCCGGCGTTCGCCACCCCCGCCGCGGCTCCGGCGCGGACGGCCGCCGGACCCGACGCCGACGCGCTGCGCGCCGCGCTGGCCGGACTCCCGGACACGGACGCGACGGCGGCGCTCGTACGGGTCGGCGGCAGCGACGGCACCTGGCGCGGCAGCGCCGGGGTGCACGACCTGGAGAGCGGACGCCCGGCCGATCCGGACGCCCGCTTCCGCGCCGGTTCCACCACGAAGGTCGTCACGGCGGCGGTCGTCCTCCAGCTCGCGGCCGAGGGCAGAGTCGGGCTGGGGACTCCCGTGCAGAAATACCTCCCCGGGCTGCTGCCGTCCGCCTTCGAGCCCGTCACCGTACGGCAGTTGCTCAACCACACGAGCGGCATCCAGTCCGGTGACGGCTTCGGCGACGCCTTCGAGGACGCGTACGCGCACCGCTTCGACACCCTCACACCGCGCGAGGTCGTGGCCTCCGCGGTGGCGAAGGGGCCGGAGTTCACGCCGGGCACCCGGCAGGACTACCTGAACATCAACTACACGATCCTCGGCATGCTGATCGAGAAGGTGACCGGCCACCCGTACGCACACGAGGCGGCCCGGCGGATCCTCGGGCCCGCCGGAATGCGCCACACGTACTTCCCCGGCACCGACCCCTACATCCACGGGCCGCACAACCGCGGTTACCAGGCGGTGCCGCGGCCCGACGGCACGACGGCGTTCGTGGACGTCACCGACTGGAACCAGGCCGACCGGTGGGCGGCCGGCGACATGATCTCCACGACGGCCGACCTGGAGCGGCTGATCACGCGCCTGTTCAAGGGAGACCTCGTCCCGGCGCGACAACTGGAGGAGATGTTCACCGTGCCCCCGGGCATCAAGGGCGCCGACATGAGCGCCGGACTCCAGCGCTTCGAGTACGGGGGCACGGTGTACTGGATCAAGTCGGGCGCCCGGTACGGCTACAGCACCGTGGTCGCGGCCACCCGCAACCTGTCCCGCACCCTCGTCTACTCGGTCGGCTCCACCGACGCCAAGGGCGAGACGATGAACCCGGTCGCCCGGCGGATCGCCCTGGCGGCGCTCAAGTAGCCGGCACCGGAGCGGTCGAGCGGCGCGTACCGGTGCGGTCAAGTAGCCAGTGCCGACGCGGTCGTTCGGTCCGGGGTGAGTGCCTCAAGTCGCTTGATCTTCTTCCGGAGGACGTACAGCGGGATCACCCCGAGGATCCCGAAGGACAGGTCGACAACCGTCCACCAGAAGGGAATTCCGCGGATCGGTCCGCAGATCAGGGCCAGCGGGACGATGCCGGCGCAGGCGATCATCCCGAACTCGACGACCCAGATGTTGCGGACCGGATCGCGGTACGGACCGTAGAAGGCGACCGCGATCACCAGATGCGCGAACGCCAGCCAGTCCGTTCCGTAGAGCAGGAAGGGGTATTGGGCGTCGGCGGTGTCGAGGCCGTGCCTCACACGCACGATCCAGTCCATCAGGACGGGCAGGTGCTCCGGCACGGACAGGGACCTCAACAGGTCCTCGGCCCAGTGGAGTTCGTGTACCAGGGGGAAGGCCGTGGCGCCACTGAGCACCAGGCTGACGACGAAGAAGACAAGCCACGCACGGATGCCCTTGAGCAGGGCGGCTCTGTCGCTCATGGCTGGAGCGTACGCCCCGACTTGAACGTGTTCAAAACCGCCCCCGCCCAAGGGCCCGGTGGCTCAGGCGCCGCTCTCCCTCAGCATGTCCTCGCGCTCGACGATCTTCACGCGCGCGCGGCCCTGCGGTTCACCCAGCGCCTTCTCCGCGGCGTCCAGCCGGTACCAGCCGTCCCACGTGGTGAAGCGGACGTCCCGCTCGCCGAGGAAGGCGTCGACGGCGGCCGGGTCGGGCGAAGTGGGCGCGTGCAGACGGCCGTTCGCGTGGTCGCCGAGCAGACTCGCGACCGTCTCGTTGGCGTCGCCCTTGGTGTGACCGATCAGACCGATGGGCCCGCGCCGGATCCAGCCGGTGACGTACGTGGACCGCAGGTGCTCGCCCGAGTCCTCCAGCACACGGCCGGCCGCGTCCGGCACCGTGCCCGAGTCGACGTCCCAGGGCAGCTTGGGCAGGCTGTCGGAGAGGTAACCCACGGCGCGGTAGACCGCGGTGACGTCCCAGTCCTTGAACTCGCCGGTGCCCTTGACGTTCCCGGTGCCGTCGAGGGCGGTGCGCTCGGTGCGCAGGCCGACGACCTCGCCGTTCTCACCGAGGATCTCGGTCGGCGACTCGAAGAAGTGCAGGAACAGCTTGTGCGGGCGGTCGCCGGCGTCGCGGATCGCCCAGTTCTCCAGGGTCTTGGCGACCATGTCGGCCTGCTTGTTGCCGCGCCGGGTTGCGATCGAACCCTCGTCGTAGTCGATGTCCTCGGGGTCGACGATGACCTCGATGTTCGGCGAGTGGTCCAGCTCACGCAGCTCCATCGGGCTGAACTTCGCCTGCGCCGGGCCGCGGCGGCCGAAGACGTGGACCTCGAGGGCCTTGTTGGCCTTGAGTCCCTCGTGGACGTTCGGCGGGATCTCGGTGGGCAGCAGTTCGTCCGCGGTCTTGGCGAGGATGCGGGCCACGTCCAGCGCGACATTGCCGACACCGAGGACGGCGACCTTCTCCGCCTCCAGCGGCCAGGTGCGCGGAACGTCCGGGTGACCGTCGTACCAGGAGACGAAGTCCGCCGCGCCGTACGAGCCGTCGAGGTCCAGGCCGGGAATGTCGAGGGCCCGGTCGGCCGTCGCACCCGTGGAGAAGATCACGGCGTCGTAGAAGGCGCGCAGATCGTCGAGGCTGATGTCGCGCGGATAGTCGACGTTGCCGAAGAGGCGGACCTGCGGCTTGTCGAGCACCTGGTGCAGGGCGGTGATGATGCCCTTGATCCGGGGATGATCGGGGGCGACGCCGTAACGGATGAGACCGAACGGGGCCGGCATCCGCTCGAACAGGTCGATGGAGACACCGGACTCGGCGGCCACTGCGGATTTCAGCAGCGCGTCGGCGGCGTAGATTCCGGCGGGGCCGGCTCCGACAATGGCTACCCGCAGAGGGCGAGGCATGATCAGATTCCCTTCGAGCAGGGGCAGGGGACTCGACGGGAAGCCTAAACTGAGGCAAACCTAAGTCAGTAGGCGGGTCCGGGCTATGACCTCATAAGGCTGACTTATGGGTCCTGAAGGGCCGCTTTATGGGTGGCGTTCATGCGAGGCCGGAAGGCTACCGGGCGCTCGGCGAGCAGGGGCGGCCAGGGCCCCGACCGCGCACTCGCGCCACGGTCCGCCGCCCCGTCCGCCCGCGCTCGCACCACGGGCTGCCACACCGACCGCAGCCGCACCCCTCGTCCCACGCCCTCGACCGCTCGCGCTCACATCACGGGCCACCACCCCGACCGCCTACCGCCGGACCGGCGCCGACGGGGTGGGGGCCGCCCCGGTCCGGACGGCGGACGGCTCGACGGTCGCGGAGGCCGGCGTCGACGACGGAGTGCGGGTGCGGACGGGTGAGCGGGTTGCGGTCGTGGGAGTGGGTGCGGCGCTCGGCGCGGAGGTCCGGTCGGAGCGGCGGCTTCCACCGGGGCGGGGGCTGACGCGCCCCGGCGAGGCCGACGGGGTGGGCTCGGCCGACGGACTGCTCGCGGGCGGCGGGGCCAGCGGGACCACCGGGGACACGGGTGACTCCGGGGCGGCCGACCGCAGCGGCAGCGCGACGAGAGCACCGACGGCACACGCCATTCCGACCCCGGCCGCGGCGCGCAGCAGCCGGCGACGGGCCGCACCCCGGCGGATCGCCTCGTAGCGGCCGGGTGGTGGACCGAGATAGTCGGAGGGGGGCCGCATGATGACGGCGAGCGGGTCGTCGGGGCCGAAGTCCGGACCATCGTCAGAGTGTGTGATCAAGACTTCTCCTCAGGTGGGCGCGGAGCAGTTCGCGGGCCGCGTGGAGATCGGCCTTGACGGTTCCTTCCTTGCGCCCGGTCAGCGCGGACACCTCCCGGATCGGCATGTCAGCGTAGTAGTGCAGCAGGATCGGGACGCGCAGCCGTTCGGGAAGCGACTGCACGAGCAGACGTACGGACGGATCGGCCTGTTCGTTCCGCGGGCCGACGGCCGCCTCGGCGGTGGCCCGGTGCACGGCCCTGCGCTCACGCTCCAGCTTGCGCCAGTGATCCCGGACGAGGTTGGCCGCGGTGACGTAGAGGAACCCGCGCGGCTCGGCCACGGAGGTCCAGCGGGCCCAGAGCCGGGTGAACGCCTCCGAGGCGATCTCGTGGGCCGTGCCGTCGTCGTCGACGAGACGGCGGCACCAGCCGGCGAGGCGTGGATAGAGGGCGGCGAACAGCTCGGACGCTGCCTTCTCACGGGACCCTTTCAACATTCTCCATGGTCGTGACGGCACTCGAGGGAAGGATCCCGGGCCGTGGGTCTACGGTCCATCGGCCCAGGATCCCGCCTCCGGGTCCATGGCGGACCCGGAGGCTGTGACGGGGAACGGCGGTCGTGCGTCAGGGGTTCGCGGAGCTCAGCGCCGCGAACACGATCACGTTGTCGAGGTAGCCGTCTCCGGAACGGGGACCGCCGCAGGTGATGAGCCGCAGCTCCGGGCGGTCCACGTCTCCGTAGACCGCGTCCGCCGGGAAGTCGGCCTTGGCGACCGTGCGGACGGTACTGACGGCGAACACCGCCGACCTGCCGTTCTCCAGGCGCACCACGATCCGGTCGCCGTGGCGCAGCCGTGCGAGGTGGCGGAAGACGCCGTCCCCGTACGCGCCGACCGTGACATGACCGAGGATCACCGACGGGCCCTTCTGACCCGGCGTCGGCGAGTGCCGGTACCAGCCCGCCTCGTCGTGCGCGGCGATCGGGGGCACCTGCACACTGCCGTCCGGGGCCAGCCCGAGCCGCATGAGCGGGGTGTCGACCCCGATGGCCGGTATCCGCAGTCCGACCGGGATCGAGCGCCCCAGCGCATGCGCCGGCTTCGCGACGGTACGCGAGTCCGCAGGTGTGCCGGCCGTACGCGAGGACGGAGGTGTGCCGCCGGGCCGCGAGACCGCGGGCGGTCCGGCCAGGTGGCCGCCACAGCCCACCAGCAGCGCGGCCGTCGCCGCGGCGACGAACACGCACCTGGAGAAGGACGTCATACCCCGGTCGCCCGCCGGCGGCGTACGACGAAGACCGCCGCGCCCGCGGCGAACACGGCGGCGGCACTCCCGCCGATCAGCCCGCCCGCTCCTGAGGACTGCGCCGTCGTGGTCGCCACACCGGTGTCGGGCGCTCCGCTCGGCCGGACGGAGACCTGACGGGAGGCCGGCGCCCGGGTCGGCACGGGGCTGGGGGCGGCGGTGGGCTTCCGGGTCGCGGTGGGGCTCGCCGGGGCCGGCGCGGCGGTGACGCTCGGGCGGGGCCTGGGGCTCGGGGAGGTCCCGTCGGCGAACGCGGGCACCGTGCCCACCAGCACGGCGGTGCACGCGAGTGCCGTGGCACTGAAGACGGTTCGGCGCATGAATCGCTCTCTTTCGTCGGTCCGCCCGCCGGTAGGAACGGCGTGCGGGTTACGGATCGAGCGGAGAGACGAGGCAGCGAGGGACGGGGTTGTAAAGAGGAGGCAAAGGCGCCGGGGTACGGCCGGGGCCTGCGCGCCCCGAGGCCGCAGACCCCGGGCCCCACGGCGTTCACCGGGGTACGAGGGGGCGCGGGGCCGGTCAGCACTGCCGGCTGCACGAGGCGGTCGAGATCGGGGCACGTTCTCTCGGCCTCGCCGAACGGTCCGCGATCCGACCGCCGCCGCGTTCGAACGGGCGAACCTCACCGAACTGCGGCTGCTCCTCGAAGAACCCGAGCCGGCCCGCGCCCTCGCCGAACAAGCCGTGGCGGGCGCGGAGACGTACGGCGCCTGGCGCCTTCTGCCCCTGCCGCTCCTGTCGCGGGCCCGCGGCGCCCCGGACGCGGTCAGTCCGTCCCGGGCCCATCGGGCGGGTCGGCGGTGGCGGTGGCCGCGTGCCGCAGTGTGTCCAGCAGAGCGCGCAGGGCGGGCTGTTCGAAGGCGATCTCCCTTACGGCTGCCGAGATCACCCGGACCGGCTCGGGGTTGCGGACCGGGCGGACAACGACGCCGGGGTGCTGGTTGCGCAGCCCCAGCCGCGGCATCAGGCCGACACCGAGGCCGGCCGCGACAAAGCCCTGAGCGGTGGCGTAGTCCTCGCTCTGGATGACGAAGTCGGGACTGAAGCCGGCCGCCGCACAGGAGTCGATCACCGGTTCCAGGCAGGGCCCGGGCGGCTCGCTGCCGACCCACTGCTCGCCGGACAGCGCGCTCAGGTCGATGACCTCGTCGCCGGCGAGCGGATGACCGAGGGGCAGTACGGCGGCGTAGGGGTCGTCAAGGAGGTGGACGAGCCGAAATCCGTCGCCGACGCGGTCACGCGTCTGGACGACCACGGCCAGGTCGGCCCGCCCCCGCGCCACTTCCTGGAACGGGTCTTCTGGGTCGGCGAGTCGAAGGTCGACGCGGACGCCGGGGTGCTCGGCGCGCAGCCGGGCCAGGGCGGGGGCCATCAGCGTGGACCCCGCAGTGGCGAAGTAGCGGACCGCCAGGCGTCCGGTGCGTCCGGCGCGGAGATCGGCGAGGGCGGTCTCCGCCTGGGCGACCGCCGAACTGATCAGGGCCGCGTGCTCGGTGAGCAGCAGGCCGGCGGCAGTGGGCCGCACCCCGCGGCCGACCCGTTCGAGCAGCGCCGCGCCGGCCTGCTTCTCCAGCGCCGCCACCTGCTGACTGACGGCGGACGGTGTGTAGCCGAGGTGGGCCGCGGCAGCGGTGACCGTGCCGCTGGTGACCACCGCGCGCAGGACCTGCAGTCGCCTCACATCAAGCATGTAGCACAGCTTAACGGTATGGGTAGAACCATTCGCTTGTCCTCAAAGCCTGGCTGGGGCACCTTCGAAGGACCGGAACCGAAGGAGCCCGCTGGACCGACCGCGGAACCCGCCACGGAACCGACCCACCAAGCCGGACATCGACCGAATCGGGAAAGCCATCGTGAACAGCAGTACACGGAGTCTGCGGGGCGGAATGCGGGTGGCCGTGCTCGCTCTGCTGTGGGGCTCGACCTTCCTCTGGATCGAACTGGCGCTGCGCGGGCTCTCCCCGCTCCAGGTCACGTTCGTCCGCTGTGCCCTCGGCGCGCTCGTCCTCACCGTCGCCTGCTACGCGACGGGCCGGAGCATGCCCCGGGGCGTCATCGTCTGGCGTCACCTCGTCGTCGCGGCCTTCTTCTGCAACGCGCTCCCGTTCGCGCTGTTCAGCCTGGGCCAGCAGACCGTCGACTCGGGCCTGGCCGGAGTCCTGAACTCCACGACCCCCATCTGGTCGATCGTCCTCGGTCTCGCCCTCGGCTCGGAACGCGGGCTCCGCCCCGTCCGTCTGACGGGCCTTCTGCTCGGTTTCGCCGGCACGATCGTCATCTTCGCCCCCTGGCGGACGAACGGGTCCATCGGCTGGGGTGCCCTCGCCATCCTCGGCGCGGCCGCCAGCTACGCCGTCGCGTTCACGTACATGGGTCGCACCCTGGTCCGTAAGGGCACCCCCACCATCTCCCTCTCCGCCGCCCAGCTCGTCGCCGCGAGCGGACTGACCGCCATCACGATGCCGATCGGTGGCCTGGAGTCGATCCACCCCGGTCCGACCGTCCTGGTCGCGGCTGTCGTTCTCAGTGTGTTCTGCACCGCGGCCACGTTCCACCTCACCTACCGGATCATCAACGATGAAGGCGCCACCAGCGCGGCCGTGGTCGGCTATCTGCTGCCGGTGGTGTCCGTTCTCCTCGGCGCGGTCGTCCTGGGCGAACACCTCAGTGTCCGGGTGGTGCTGGGCATGGCCGTGGTGCTCGTGGGCGTCGGGATGACACGGCAGAACGGGACCCCGGCCACGCCTGCGGCTCCGGCCGACGGGCAGTCGGCGGTGGGCGCGTCTGCGGCCTTCGGGAAGCCGGCGGTCGAGAACGCGACGGCCACCGCAATCGGTCTCGGTGCCTGCGATTCTTGAGTGCCACCTGAGAATCCTCGTCACAACGGCGTCGGACCACCGTTCACAGGCCCGCTATCGCGTTCCAGCGCTTGGCGAACTCGGTGCGTTCGGTGGACGTGATGTCGCGGGCGATCGCGAGGCGCTTGCGCATGGTCGCGTCCGGGAAGATCAGAGGGTCCTCGGCGAGGGCCGCGGTGTCCTCGTCATTGGAGGAGGCGAGGACGTCCTGGGCGGCGGGGACCGGACACACGTAGTTGACCCAGGCGGCCAGCTCGGCGGCGACCTCGGGCTCGTAGTAGTAGTCGATGAGCTTCTCCGCGTTGGCCTTGTGCCGGGCCAGGTCGGGGATCATCAGCGACTCGGCCCACAGCTCGGCGCCCTCCTCGGGGACGACGAAACGGATGTCGGGGTCGTCGGCCTGGAGCTGGATCACGTCGCCCGAGTAGGCCTGGCAGGCCAGCACGTCGCCGCTGGAGAGGTCCTTGATGTAGTCGTTGCCGGTGAAGCGGCGGATCTGGCCGCTGCGCACCCGCTTCTCGACCTGCTCGCACACCTGGTGGAAGTCGTCCGCCCGCCACTTCGTGATGTCGACGCCGTTGGCCTGCATGAGCAGCGCGAACGCCTCGTCCAGGCCGGAGAGCAGGGTGACCCGGCCCTTGAGGTCGTCGGCCCACAGATCGGACACGTGCTTGATCTCGCGGCCGACCTTGCGACGGTTGTACGCGATGCCGGTGATCCCCGACTGCCACGGCACCGAGGACTTGCGGCCGGGATCGAAGGCGGGCGAACTCAGCAGCGGATCGAGGTACTTGGTGACGTTCGGCTGCTTGGCCCGGTCCATCTCCTGGACCCAGCCGAGCCGGACGAACCGGGCGCACATCCAGTCGCTGATGACGATGAGGTCGCGGCCGGTCCGCTGGTGGTTCATCAAGGACGGACTGATCTTGCCGAAGAACTCGTCGTTGTCGTTGATCTCCTCGATGTAGTCGACGGAGATCCCGGTGCGCTTCTCGAACGCGGCGAGCGTCGGCCGCCGGGTGGTGTCCTCGTCATCGGTGTCGATGTACAGCGGCCAGTTGGCCCAGGTAAGCCGCTTGTCCGTGGCGGACAGGTCGGCTCCGGCCCGGTCGCCAGGTCCCACGTACGCCGCCGGTACCCCGCATCCCGCGAGGGCTCCGAGCGCGGCACCACCACCCAGGGCGTGCAACAGGGACCGGCGGGACAGGGGCGAGGTCTTCCGATTCACTGGCACGCGCCGAGCATGGCTGCCCGGGCTCGGTCCGGACAATGGACGCTGCGTCGACCGGTCGCCCGCCGACCCGACACCCTGTCGATCAATTTCCGAGCGTTTCGAAGACTCCGGGCGCATGGCCGTCGGCCGGGCGCGCGCGAGAAGCCTGTCCGTCGGGCTGCCTCGCACGAAAGGCGCGGCCATCGGCCGGCCGTACGCGGGAGGCGGGCCCGTCGGCCGGCCCCGGCGGGGGGACCGGCCGTCCGCAGGGCGGGAACGTGACCCTCACCGTCAGGCCGCCCTGCGGACGGGGCCACGCCTCGACGGTGCCGCCGTGGGCGGTGGCGACGGCCGTGACGATCGACAGGCCGAGGCCCAGGCCCTCGCGATGGTGGCCCTTCCCGTGCGGGCGGGGCCGGGGATGCGCCCGGGTCCGTTCCGCGCCCAGGCGCCGGAACGGCTGGAAGAGTCCGGCCACCTGGTCGCGCGGGATCACCGGGCCGGTGTTGTCGATCCGCAGGACAGGTCGCCCCGCCTCCGTCCCGGTCCACAGGCGAACCCAACTCTCCTCGTTCTCCGGGTTGTTGTGCCGTACTGCATTGTCGGCGAGGTTGACCACGAGCCGCTCGATCAGCTGGGGGTCGCCCAGCACGAGCGCGGAGCCGAGGTCGGCCCGCACCTGAGGCCGCCCATCCCCTGACCCGCCGTCCCCTGACCCACCACGCGCGAACCCGCCCTCCTCCGACCCGGCGTGCTCAGAGCCGTCGCCCTCGAATCCCTCGACCTCGGACCCGTCACCCCCGGCCCCGTTGCACTCCGACCCACCGGTCGACTCCCCGTCTCCGTCCACCACCGCCCCGTGCGGGAACCACTCCCGCACCATCTCGGCAAGGTCGATGAACTCCCGGCACTGAAGGCCCCGTTGGCTGCGTGCGAGTGTCAGCAGGGCGTCGATGAGCCGCGCCTGTTCCTGTCCGGCGGCGCGTACCCGCAGGCATGCGGCCCGCAGGCTCTCCACCGACGCCCCGGGGTCGGCGAGCGCGACGTCCACGATCGCCTGCTGGAGCGTGAGCGGAGTGCGCAGTTCGTGCGACGCGTTGGCGACGAACTGCTTCTGCGCCTCGAACGCGCCTTCCAGCCTCCCCAGTACGTCGTCGAAGGTGTCCGCCATCGCCTTGAGCTCGTCCTCGGGGCCCGGTACCGCCAGCCGCTGACGGAGGTTGTCCGCGGAGATGCGCCGGGCGGCGGCGGTCATCGTGCGCAGCGGCGCGAGAACGCGTCCGGCCATCAGCCAGCCCAGGGCCACGGAGGCGAAGGTCATCACGGCGAGCGCGATGCCCGCCTCGACCAGCAGCTGGTGCAGTTGATCGGCGCGCAGGGCCTCGGCGTACATCGTGAGCGTCGGCGGATCGGGGCTGGTGAAGGTGCTGCCCCCGGGCAGCCCCGGCCCCACGGACGAGCCGATCGCCGTCGACGGCGTGGACCGCGACGCGAGCAGGTAGGTGAAGCCGAGCAGAGCCGCCCCCGCCACCATGAACAGGGCGCTGTAGAGCAGGGTCAGCCGCCAGCGAATACTGCGCGGGGCCAGCCGCCACCGAATTCCGCCCGGGGCGGGTCGTCGACGAAGAGCGCCTCGGCCCGGCCGTCGACGAAGAGCACCCGAGGCCAGTCGTCGGCGAAGAGCGCCTGGGGCCGACCGCCGGCGGAGGTCGCGCGGCCCCGGCCACCAGCGGTGACCGCCCGGTGCCGGTCGCGGGCGGGGAACGCGCGCCGCGGGCCGGTACCGGGGGCGCTCGTCGTACGGGTCCGGCCGGTCCGGGCCTGAAGGTCCGTCCGTCATGCGATCCGATATCCCGCCCGGTCGACCGTCGCGATCAGCGGAGGCTCCCCCAGCTTGCGACGCAGACGGCTCACCGTGACCTTCACGGTCTGGCTGAAGGGGTCGGCCGCCTCGTCCCAGGCGCGCTCCAGGAGTTCCTCGGCGGAGACCACGGTGCCCTGCGCGGCCAGCAGGAGTTCGAGCACGGCGAACTCCTTCGGACTGAGGGCGAGCCCCGAACCGCCCCTGGTCGCCTGCCGCCTCGCCGGGTCGAGCCGCAGCTCCCCGCGGACCAGGACAGGAGGCAGCGCCGGCTGCGCACGCCGAGCCAACGCCCGTATACGCGCGACGAGTTCGGCGAACGCGAACGGCTTCGGCAGATAGTCGTCGGCACCGAGGCCGAGCCCCATGACCCGGTCGGCCACCGTGCCGGACGCGGTGAGCATCAGCACCCGCGCCCGGCTGTCGCCCGCGGTCAGCGTCCGGCACACCTGGTCGCCGTGCACGCCGGGCAGATCGCGGTCGAGCACGACGACGTCGTACCCGTTGACATCTGCGCGCTCCAGCGCCGTGGGCCCGTCCAGCGCGAGATCGACCGCCATGCCCTCGCGGCGCAGCCCGGCGGCCACGGTCTCGGCGAGCTCTTCATGGTCCTCGACCACCAGCACACGCATGGCGGTCAGTGTGGCGGGCCGGTGGTTGCACGGGCATAAGCGTTCCCTGTGCGGGCTCGCGCCTTCCCCGGCGGCCTCCGGCTGCTTGTTGCGTCGCGATAAGGACGGCCGTTCCCGTGCCGTAACCGCCCCCGGGCTTGTCTGGAGCACAACACGACACAGCGCACCCCGCCACAACGCGTCCCAGCCCGACCGATCACGCCACGACGCAGCGCGGCACGACATCGCGGCACCACGCAGCAGGGCACAGCGGTGCGCCACCGTGCCCCATCGCACCCGAACCGGCGGCACCGCCGCCCACCACATGGAGGAACCCCATGCGTGCACTGGCCACTCGGCCACAACGACTCGCCCTGGCCTGCGCCCTGATCTCGGCCGCCGCGCTCGGGACCGTCAGCGCCTCGGCGGCTTCGGCGTCCGACAGGTCCACCGTGACCGACGCGACAGCCGTGACCTCGGCGTCGGCGCGGCTCACGCTGCGCGCCGGGACCGGCGAGCCGCCCAAGGGAGGCCTGCCGCCCAAGGGAGCGCTGCCCGCGATCGCTTACCGGCCGACCGCGCAGGCGCCCGGCGACGTGAACATCGCCAACGGCCTGTTCGCGACCTGTATGCGTGACCGCGGCCAGAAGGTCTTCCCGGTCTTCCACGCCTCGAAGGACAAGCAGGGCCGCGTGCTGATGAGCGTGCAGATGAAGGCGGGCAAGCGGTTCGACCCGACGTCGAAGAGCTACCGGGCCGATGTGAAGGCGTGCGCGCCGATCCTGAAGAAGGCCGGCATCAGCTTCTCGACGGGAGCCGGCCTGCCGCCGCTGCCCGCGTCGGGCAAGCCCGGCAGCGGTTCCGGTACCGGATCCGGTGGCAGCTCGGCCGGCGGATCCGTCGGTGGATCCACCGGCGGCCCGGCCGCCGGTTCCACCGGCGGCAAGGGCGGCGGATCCATCGGTGGATCCCGCAAGCTGCCGCCGCACCTCCACACGGAGAAGGGACAGCCCGGCGTACGTGACCTGCCCTCGCTCTCCGTCGTGACCGAGAGCGCCTGAGCCTTCGCGGAGGGGGAACAGCGTGGCCCCGGACGGGAGGATCGACTCCCGTCCGGGGCCACGTGGTTCACACGATCGGAACTCGGCCCGTTCCCGGCCGGTTCGCGGTCAGCCGTCGAGCGACGTCATCACGTGCTTGATGCGTGTGTAGTCCTCGAAGCCGTAGCCCGACAGGTCCTTGCCGTAGCCGGACTTCTTGAAGCCGCCGTGCGGCATCTCGGCGACCAGCGGGATGTGGGTGTTGATCCACACACAGCCGAAGTCGAGGGACTTGGACAGACGCATCGCACGGCCGTGGTCCTTGGTCCACACCGAGGAGGCGAGGGCGAAGTCGACACCGTTGGCCCACTCGATGGCCTGGGCCTCGTCCGAGAAGGACTGGACGGTGATGACCGGGCCGAAGACCTCGTTCTGGATGATCTCGTCGTCCTGCTTGAGGCCGGAGACGACGGTCGGGGCGTAGAAGTAGCCCTTGTCGCCGACCTGCTTGCCGCCCGTCTCGACCTTGGCGTGCGCGGGCAGACGCTCGATGAACCCGGCGACCTGCTTGAGCTGGTTCGGGTTGTTCAGCGGGCCGTAGAGCACGTCCTCGTCGTCCGGCTGGCCGGTCTTCGTCCCGGCGGCGGCCTTGGCGAGCGCGGTGACGAACTCGTCGTGGATGGATTCCTGGACGAGGACGCGGGTGGCGGCCGTGCAGTCCTGGCCGGCGTTGAAGAAGCCCGCGACCGAGATGTCCTCGACGGCCTTGGCGATGTCGGTGTCCTCGAAGACGACGACCGGGGCCTTGCCGCCCAGCTCCAGGTGGACGCGCTTGACGTCCTTGGACGCCGACTCGGCGACCGAGATGCCCGCGCGGACGGAGCCGGTGATGGACGCCATCGCCGGGGTCGGGTGCTCGACCATCGCGCGGCCGGTGTCGCGGTCGCCGCAGATGACGTTGAAGACGCCCTTGGGCAGGATGCCGCCGAGGATGTCGGCGATCAGGACGGTGGAGGCCGGGGTGGTGTCCGAGGGCTTCAGGACGACCGTGTTGCCCGCCGCGAGGGCCGGGGCGAACTTCCACACCGCCATCATCATCGGGTAGTTCCACGGCGCGACCTGGGCGCAGACGCCGACCGGCTCGCGGCGGACGATCGAGGTCATGCCCTCCATGTACTCGCCGGCCGAGCGGCCTTCGAGCATGCGGGCGGCACCCGCGAAGAAGCGGATCTGGTCGACCATCGGCGGGATTTCCTCGGACCGGGTCAGACCGATCGGCTTGCCGGTGTTCTCCACCTCGGCCGCGATCAGCTCCTCGGCCCGCTCCTCGAACGCGTCCGCGATCTTCAGGAGGGCCTTCTGGCGCTCGGCCGGGGTCTTGTCCCGCCACTGGGGGAAGGCCGCGGCGGCGGCCGCCATCGCGGCGTCGACGTCCGCCTGGCCGGAGAGCGGCGCGGTCGCGTACGCCTCGCCGGTCGCGGGGTTGACCACCTCCGTGGTCCGTCCATCGGCGGCATCGCGGAACTCTCCGTCGATGTAATTGCGCAGACGACGCAGCTCGGTGCTCACTGCCCGGCCCTCCTGTCGGATGTCCAACGACTCAGGTGTCCACTACCTGAGATGCCTGGGCCCCACCCTAATCCGTGGCTCCACGTTTTCAACACCCCCGAACGGCCCAGAACTGCGAAATCCGCAAGACGCGTACCCGTAAACAACGAATTTCATCGCCTGATCCTTGCGGAACTGTCGAGACGTCGTGCACAGTGGGGTCGTGGCCAGTCGCAGCGCGGAACCCAGGGACTCCCGCGAGTCCAGGAACGGCAGTCCCCAGGTGGACACCGTCTCCCTCGCCATCATCGAGCAGCTCCAGCAGGACGGACGCCGCCCGTACGCCGCGATCGGCAAGGCCGTGGGCCTCTCCGAAGCCGCCGTGCGCCAGCGGGTCCAGAAGCTCCTCGACCAGGGCGTCATGCAGATCGTCGCCGTCACGGACCCGCTCACCGTGGGATTCCGCAGGCAGGCGATGGTCGGCATCACGGTCGAGGGCGACCTCGACCCGGTGGCCGAAGCACTGACTGCCATGTCGGAAGTCGAGTACGTGGTGATGACCGCGGGCTCGTTCGACATCCTCGCCGAGATCGTCTGCGAGGACGACGACCACCTGCTGGACGTCATCAACAAACGCATCCGGGCGCTGCCCGCGGTGCGCTCCACCGAGAGCTTCGTCTACCTGAAGCTCAAGAAGCAGACCTACATGTGGGGAACCCGATAGCCGTGAGCACCAAGGACCTCAGCAAGACCGCGTACGACCACTTGTGGATGCACTTCACCCGCATGTCCTCGTACGAGAACGCGCCCGTTCCCACCATCGTCAAGGGTGAGGGCACCTATATCTACGACGACAAGGGCAAGCGCTACCTCGACGGTCTCGCGGGCCTGTTCGTGGTCCAGGCCGGCCACGGCCGCACCGAGCTGGCCGAGACGGCTTTCAAGCAGGCCCAGGAGCTGGCCTTCTTCCCGGTGTGGTCCTACGCCCACCCCAAGGCCATCGAGCTGGCCGAGCGTCTGGCGCACCACGCGCCGGGCGACCTGAACAAGGTGTTCTTCACCACCGGTGGCGGCGAGGCCGTCGAGACCGCGTGGAAGCTGGCCAAGCAGTACTTCAAGCTGCAGGGCAAGCCGACCAAGTACAAGGTCATCTCGCGTGCGGTCGCCTACCACGGCACCCCGCAGGGCGCCCTGTCGATCACCGGCCTGCCGGCCCTGAAGGCCCCCTTCGAGCCGCTGGTCCCGGGTGCCCACAAGGTCCCCAACACCAACATCTACCGCGCCCCGCTCTTCGGCGACGACCCCGAGGCCTATGGCCGCTGGGCCGCCGACCAGATCGAGCAGGAGATCCTCTTCGAGGGCCCGGAGACCGTCGCCGCGGTCTTCCTGGAGCCGGTGCAGAACGCCGGTGGCTGCTTCCCGCCGCCGCCCGGCTACTTCCAGCGCGTGCGCGAGATCTGCGACAAGTACGACGTGCTGCTGGTCTCGGACGAGGTCATCTGCGCCTTCGGCCGCCTCGGCACGATGTTCGGCTGCGACAAGTTCGGCTACGTACCGGACATGATCACCTGCGCCAAGGGCATGACCTCGGGCTACTCCCCGATCGGCGCGTGCATCGTCTCCGACCGCATCGCCGAGCCGTTCTACAAGGGCGACAACACATTCCTGCACGGCTACACCTTCGGCGGCCACCCGGTCTCCGCCGCCGTGGCGCTCACCAACCTCGACATCTTCGAGCGTGAGGGCCTGAACCAGCACGTGCTGGACAACGAGGCCAACTTCCTGCAGACCCTGCAGAAGCTGCACGACCTGCCGATCGTCGGCGACGTCCGCGGCAACGGCTTCTTCTACGGCATCGAGCTGGTGAAGGACAAGGCCACCAAGGAGACCTTCACGGACGAGGAGTCGGAGCGCGTGCTCTACGGCTTCGTCTCCAAGAAGCTCTTCGAGTACGGCCTCTACTGCCGCGCCGACGACCGCGGTGACCCGGTCATCCAGCTGTCGCCGCCGCTGATCTCCGACCAGTCGACCTTCGACGAGATCGAGGGGATCGTCCGTCAGGTCCTGACGGAGGCGTGGACCAAGCTCTGATCCCGCGCCTCTGATCCTCAGCCGCGGCCCGGCTCCGCCGACTTCCCCCGGCGGCCTCCGGCCTCCCGTCCGACTGATCAACACCGGCCCCGGTGACGCCCGTTCGAGTGAGAATGGGCGGCCCGGGGCCGCGTGCTGTCCGGCCTCCCGGCCCCGACTCCCTAGCGTGCGAAGTGACCGATCGGCCCTGCCTTCGTTCCCCCGTCCGGGGGACCGAGCGACCTCGAAGAGGCCGCCGGGCACGGCACATCAGATCTGAACGAGGTGTACGCGATGGTGGCCCCGCCTGACAACGACGTGCTCTGGGCACGCGCCCTGCACGTCAAGCACAACGGCTCGCCCGCGCTCAGCGGTGTCTCGCTCGGCGTCCGTGAGGGCGAGATCCTCGCCGTCGGCGGGCCGCGCGGCAGCGGCAAGACGACCCTCCTGCAGTGCCTGTCCGGCCAGCTGGTGCCGCAGCAGGGCGAGGTCTGGTTCAACAGCTCGCCCGTGCACACCATGGGTCCGCTCACCCGCGAGCGGCTGCGCCGGGGCCGGTTCGGCTGGATCGACCCGTTCCCGATGCTGGTCCCCGAGCTGAACGCCTGGGAGAACACCGCCCTCCCGCTGATGCTGCGCGGCTGGCCCCGCCGGGCCGCCAAGACCGCCGCCCTGGAGTGGCTGGAGCGCCTGGACATCGGCGGCTGCGCCCGCAAACGCCCCCACGCCCTGCTCCAGGCCGAACGGCAGCGCGTCGCCTTCGCCCGCGCCATCGCCCCCACCCCCACCGTGCTGTTCGCCGACGAGCCGACGGCCCCGCTGCACCGCGCCGACCGCGCCCAGGTGCTGCGCACCCTCACCACGGCGGCCCGCTCGCACGGCATCACGGTCGTCCTCGCCACCCACGACCCGGACACCGCGGCGCTCGCCGACCGAACGGTGTCGCTGCTCGACGGACGGCGCGTGAACACCGTCCACCTGCCCCCGGTCTCCGAGACGGAAGGCCGGGCCGCGTGCTCGCTCTCCGTCTAGCCCGCGGGGGCCACCCCCTCGTCCAGCTCCGCCGGCTCCTGGTCGCCGCCGCCTCCGCGGGCACCGGGTTCCTGCTGCTGTGCACGCTGGGTTACGCGATGAGCCACCCGGACGCCTCGGCCGCCGGCGCGCTGCGCCTGGCCTGGTGCGTCGCCCCCCTCGCCGCCACGGTCTACTTCGCCGTCGCGGTGGCCCGCACCGACCCCGCCACCCGCCCCCGGTCCGGCCTGTCCGCCATCGGCCTCGGTCCGGGCCGACTGATGGCGATCTCCGCCGTCACCACAGCCCTGTCCACGATCCTCGGCTCCCTGCTCGCCCTGCTGCTCTTCCTCCACCTGCGCGGCGACCTGACCGGCATCCCGTTCGGCGGCGCGGCGGCGGACTTCCTCGCCTCCGGCCAGTCCCTGCCCCTGCCCGCGGCCCTGACGCTGCTCACCCTGGTGCCGATCGCGGCCTCCGGCGCGGCCGCCGTGGTCCTGCGCCCACGGCGCGGCGGTCCGCAGCGCACCGCGTGGTCGTACGGCCGCACCTGGATCTCGGCACGGCAGAACGCGGTCGCGAGCGCTCCGCAGCGCGGGACCCCGAGCGGCGGACGCCCCACGGGCGGCGGTCGCGGCACGCCCGCGGCCTCCACCGCGACCCGCATGACCGCCGCCTCCGCCACGGCCGGCCCGGCCGACGGATTCACGGTCACCGGCACGGGGGACGGATTCCGGGACGTGTCGGCGGACACCCACGGCGCCGCCCTGCCGCAGCCCGACCCGCGGGCCACGGGAGCGGACGGCCCCGACGGCTCCGACTTCCACTGGACCGCCGAGGCGTACGCCGGTGGGGAGACCGCCCAGCGGGTGGGCGCGCAGGACCGTTCGGGCGCCGTCGCCCACAGGCACCCCGGGACGCCCGCCTCGTACGACGGCGCGGACGGGTCGTACGACGGTGCGGAGGTGCCGTACGAGAGCGCTGAGGTGTCTCAGGCGCGCCCGGACCGGCATCGGGCCGCCGAGGCCGGCTCCCGTCGGCTGCCGCCCCCGGAGACCTCCCCGAACGGGCTCCCCTGGGGCGCGGCCGTACTGGCGGCGGGGCTGGCCGTGGAGACGCACGCGAGCCGTTCGGGACCCGCGCCCGCACTCGCGCTGCCCGGCGGTTTCGTCGGCGGTCCGGCCGGGGTGCTGCTCGGCTGGGTGCTGACGGCGGTCGGTCTGGCCCTCGCCGGGCCGGCGATCACCTATCTGTGCGGGCGGCTGCTCCAGGCCGTACGTCCGGGCGCGCTGCGACTGCTGGCCGGGCGGGTGCTCCAGGCGGAGGCGCGGCGCATCGGGCAGCCGCTGGGCGTGGTGTGCGCGGTGGCGTCGGGCGGGTTCGCCATGACGACGCTGTACACCGGTGCCCGGCCCGCGTTCGGTCCGCTGACCACCCTCGGGGCCCTGCTGGTCGCCGGGTGCACGCTGCTGACGCTGGCGACCGCCGCCGTCGAGGCGAAGCAGGCCCGTGCGGACACGACGGCGGCCCTGCTGCGGCTGGGGGCGCCCGGTTCGTTGCTGCGCGGCGCGGCGGCGCTGCGCGCCGGGGCGCTGTTCGCCGTGTTCGCCCCGCTGACCTGGGCGGTCGCCGAACTGGCAGCGCTTCCGCTGATCAGCTGATCCGCCCGCGGACCGCTCCGCGCGATCCCCGGGGAAAAGGTCCGCGCCGGGCGATGATTTCCGGCCCGGCCCGCGGTCTGTCCCTGCGAACGGCACAACACTGACGGGAGACCCTCGCATGTACCAGCAGATGATCTTCGTGAACCTGCCAGTGTCCGACGTGGACACCTCGAAGAAGTTCTTCACGGAGCTCGGCTACACGATCAACCCGCAGTTCTCCACCGACGACTGCGCCTGTGTGGTGATCAGCGACACGATCATCGCGATGCTGCTGAGCAAGCAGCGCTACGCGGACTTCACCAAGAAGCAGATCGCGGACGCGACCAGGACCAGCGAGGTGCTGCTGTGTCTGAGCGCCGAGAGCCGCGAGAAGGTCGACGAGCTGGTCGACGCCGCCATCGCCGCGGGCGGCTCGGGGACCGGCGAGGCGCAGGACCAGGGCTTCATGTACGGCCGCGCCTTCGACGACCCGGACGGCCACACCTGGGAGGTCATGTGGATGGACCCGGCGGCGGTCCAGGGCTGAGCCCCACCGGTCCGGTTCACGTTCCGGGGCCGGCGCGCGGTACAGGGGTCCGCGCGCCGGCCCCGCGACGTCCCCCCGAGGGCCCGGCCGCGGCCTCGACGCCCGCTGCGTCACCTGGCGGAGCATCACCCGCGCACCGACCGCACCCGGGTGACCCGGCAACAGGGCGAGCCACTGGGCGAGGCGCCCCGAAACCGGGCGCAGGACGCCGGTGCCGGGCGCAGCAGACCGGACACGAATCGCCGCGCCGGACGGCGGACCCGGACCCGCAGGACGCCATGCGGACGCCCCGGACCCGGGGCGCGTTGGTCACCCTGCGGACGCCCCGCACCTCCGTCGTGGGCCGCCGGACGGACACCGGCCCCCGGCGCAAGACCTGTCCGGAAGCGTGCACTTCACCGCCGGCTCGCGGCACCGGACCCGGGCGGAGGTCGCCGGACGGACGCTGCGGACCCGGCGCGAGTCTCCGGACGGGCGCCGCGCACCCGGGCACGAGTCGCCGGGCGGACGTCCGGGCGCGAGCCGCGGTGCCGGACGCCGGACCCGGGCGCCGGCCCGTACGCAGGGCGCCGTCCGAAACGCTCCGGAACCGGGCGCAGGGACGCCGTGCGGACGCCGCGGACCCGGCGCGAGTCGACTTCGGGGCGCCTCGCACCCGGGTGGGGGTCGCCCTGCGAACGCCCCGGACCCGGGCGCGGGTCGTGGTGCCGGATGGGCCGTACCCGGGGGTGCCGCGAAGGGCAGCCCCTAGCATGGCCGCGTGCAGCCGACACCCCTTCACGCATCCCATGACCGTGAGATCGAATCCCTCGCCGAGTTCGACGAAGTCGTCTCGGGGGGCGGCTCCCTCGCCCGGTTCCGTGTTCAGGCCATCGATCTGACGGACCGTACGCGGGATCTGCTCTCCGTGGACACCACGGGTGCCGTCTTCCTCGGCTGCCCGATGGAGCCGGTGGCGGCCGAGCGGGTCCGGGCCTCGGGCGCGCTCGTCTTCCCGCCCGTCCCGGGCCTCCCCCTCGACCCCTACCGGGGTCATCTCTACTCCCCCGACGAGCTCTTCGCCTCGCTCGACGCGGGCTACGAGGCGACGCCCGACGCCCGCGCGTACGCCTGGTTCCAGCAGGCCAAGGCCGACGGCGACATATTCGCGTCGATGGTGCGCGCGATCCACGACGACTCCGTCTCGGACGCGCTCGACGAACTCCTCGTCGGCGTACGGGTGGTCGGTGTGATGGGCGGCCACGCGATGGCGCGCGGCACGCAGGCGTACGCGGGGGCCGCGCGGCTCGGCCGTACGCTCGCACGCTCCGGTCTCATGGTCGCCACCGGCGGCGGCCCCGGCGCCATGGAGGCGGCGAACCTCGGCGCGTACGCGGCTCCGTTCGACGACGGCATGCTCGACGAGGCGCTGAACATCCTGGCCGCCGTCCCGTCGTTCACCCCCTCCGTCACCGACTGGGCGCGCTCGGCGTTCGAGGTGCGGGGGCGCTGGCCCTCGGGCGGTCCCTCGGTCGGCATCCCCACCTGGTTCTACGGCCATGAGCCGCCGAACGCCTTCGCCGCGCACACGGCCAAGTACTTTGCCAACGCGACCCGCGAGGACGGGCTGCTGGCCCGCTCGAACGCGGGTGTCGTCTTCCTGCCGGGTGCCGCCGGGACCGTACAGGAGATCTTCGACAACGCGACGCCCAACTACTACGAGTCGAGGGGCGAACCCACCCCCATGGTCCTCGTGGACCGCGCGCACTGGACCGAGAAATACCCCGCCTGGGCACTGCTCAAGTCGCTGGCCTGCGAACGGGCGATGGAGTCGCGCATCGCGCTCGTCGACCGGATCGATGACGCTCCGGAGGCACTCAAACACTTCGGAGGTTAACAACTCGGCAAAGCCGACGGCGAGACAGGGCATACGCATTGACAGCCCTTAGGCTGCGCTTATAAACCTGTGAAACTCCTGGGGGTGCTGTTGCTGGAATGATTCGCAGCAAATCCCCCGACACCCCCCGCAGTTGCGCAACCTGTGAAGGGCAATCGTGTCCATATCTCGACGCACCGCACGAACCGTGCGAATCCTCGGCGTTGCCTCCGCCTCTGCCGCGCTCGCGCTCGGCGTCGCCGGCAACGCACTCGCTTGCAACATCAAGGACTTCTCGGCCGCCGCCACCTGCGACGGCAACGGGAAGGGCATCATCACCGTGACCGACATCGACGCCTCCGCCAAGGAAGCCACCGTCACGGTCTTCCTCGAGCGCAACGGCGCCGACGACCACCAGGTCGGGTCCGCCCAGAAGGTCACCGGCAGCAAGGACGGTGCCACCGTCTCCTTCGCGGAGGACTGGGCGCCCAAGGCCGAGTACCGGATCCACGTCAGCGTCCCGAACATCGTGGACAAGGACATCTCTCCGAACCTGGTGACGAAGGACGAGGCCTGCGCGACGAAGTCGGAGTCGCCGTCCCCGTCGGCGAGCCCGGCGCCGTCGGAGTCCGCCTCGGACACTCCCTCGGACTCGGCGACCCCGTCGGACTCCGAGAGCAGCGCCGCTCCGGCCACCCCGGGCGACAACCAGCCGTCCGCGGCCGCCGGTGAGTCCAACCTGGCCGAGACCGGTGCGAACTCCAACACCCCGATGATCGCCGGCATCGCCGGTGCGTTCGTCATCGTCGGTGGCGGAGCGGTCTTCTTCGGCATGCGCCGCCGCGGCGCCTCGAAGGCCTGACCCGCATCCTGAACGACCGTGTGGCCCGCCTCCGTCGAGGAGGCGGGCCACACGGCTGTCCGGGTGCCTCGGTCAACCGGCGTGATCCTCGGGGCCCCTGGCGGACCGCGCCCCGAGGACGACGATCTCGTCGGCGTCGAACTCCACGCCGACCACGTCCCCGGGCTCCGGTGCGTCCCGCAGCGCGCACGCCGCCTCCAGCCCGGGAGCACCCTCCGGCTGAAGCTGTACAGCGACGTGCGTGCCCCGGAAGGTGCGTGCGGCGACCGTGCAGCGCAACCCGTCCGCCGGGGCCACGAGCCGTACACCGGCGGGCCGTACGAGGAGCGTGCCGGGCCCCTGGGCGGCGCCCTCCGGCACCGGGACCTTGCCCCACGGGGTGTCGGCGGCCGCCGCGCTCACCGTCGCCTCGACCACGTTGTCGAAGCCGAGGAAACGGGCCACGAAGGCGTCCGCGGGATGCTGCCAGACCTCAAGGGGCGTACCGGACTGGGCGATCCGCCCGTCGCGCATCACCACGACCCGGTCCGCGAGCGCGAAGGCCTCTCCCTGGTCGTGAGTGACGGCGAGCACCGTCGTACCCAACTCGCCGAAGAGGCCACGGAGTTCGACGACCAGCCGTTCGCGCAGCGAGCGGTCCAGCTGGCCGAGCGGTTCGTCGAGCATCAGCAGCCGGGGGCGCGGCGCGAGGGCGCGGGCCAGCGCCACGCGCTGCTGCTCACCGCCGGACAGGGAGGCGACGGCGCGGCCCCGGGCTCCCGGCAGACCGACGAGCTCCAGCAACTCCCCCACCCGGGCCGCCTGTCCGCTCCTCGACGTGCCGCGCATCCGCAGCCCGAAGGCCACGTTGCCGCCCACGTCCCGCTGCGGGAAGAGCTGATGGTCCTGGAACATCAGGCCGACGCCCCGCTTGTGCGCGGGAACGGCCGCCTGGTCCTGCCCGTCCAGCACGACACGGCCCGCGTCCAGCGGCTGCAGTCCGGCCACCGTCCGCAGGAGCGTGGACTTGCCGCTGCCGCTCGGCCCGAGCACGCACACGATCTCGTGCTCGGCGACATCGAGGTCGACGGCGTCGAGCACGGCCCGCCCGCCGAAGCGTACGGTCGCGCCCTGCAGGCTCAGCAGCATCTAGAACTCCCCGGTCCGGTCGGTCCGTACCCGCTCCAGCAGCAAGAGCGCCACCGCGCACACCACCATCAGAATCGTCGAAAGGGCCATGGCCTGGCCGTAGTTGAGATCGCCCGCGCGCCCGAGCAGCCGGGCCACGGCGACCGGCAGCGTCGGGTTGTCGGGCCGTGCGATGAAGACGGTCGCCCCGAACTCCCCGAGGGAGACGGCGAAGGCGAACCCGGCCGCGATCAGCAGCGCCCGCCGCACCATCGGCAGATCGACCTCGCGCCACACCCGCCACGGCGACGCCCCGAGCACGGCCGCGGCCTCCCGCAGCCGCCCGTCCACCGCCCGCAGCACGGGCAGCATCGTCCGTACGACGAAGGGGACACCCACCAGCGCCTGCGCCAGCGGCACCAGGATCCAGCTGGCTCGCAGATCCAGCGGCGGCTCGTCCAGGGCGATCAGGAACCCGAAACCCACGGTCACCGCGGAAACGCCCAGCGGCAGCATCAGCAGCGCGTCGAAGCCCCGCATGAGACGACCGGCGCGCCGGGTGAGGGCCGCGGCGGCCAGACCGCCGATGAGCACGGCGATGGCGGTGGCGGCGAACGCGTACTCCAGCGAGTTGCCGATCGCCTCGATCGGGGCGACGAGGAAGACCCCTCCGTCGTCGTCGGCCAGCGCCCGGTAGTAGCCGAATCCCGGTGCGCCGAGGGACCGCTGGACGAGGACCGCGAGCGGCAGCACGAGGAGCACCGCGATGCTCGCCAGCACGCCCGCGAGAAGCGTCCACTGCCCGGCACCGCGCGGCCGGCGCGCGGTCGTCTCCGGGGCCACCAGACGCAGGGCGGTCTCCCGTCGGCGGACGGTCGCCGCGTGCACGGCGAGGATCGCGCCCACCGCCACGAACTGGACGATCGTGAGCACCGCCGCCGTCGCGAGGTCGAAGATCTCGGAGGTCTGCCGGTAGATCTCCACTTCGAGGGTCGAGAAGGTGGGGCCGCCGAGGATCTGCACCACACCGAACGAGGTGAAGGTGAAGAGGAAGACCATGAGCGCGGCGGCGGCCACGGCGGGCCCGAGCGCCGGCAGCGTCACCCTGCGCCACGCAGCCAAGCGCGAGGCGCCGAGCATGCGCGCGGCCTCCTCCTGGCCCGGGTCGAGCTGCGACCAGAGCCCGCCGACGGTCCGTACGACGACCGCGTAGTTGAAGAAGACATGCGCGAGCAGGATCGCCCACACCGTGGTGTCCAGGCGTACGCCCCACAGCTCGTCGAGCAGCCCGCCCCGGCCGACCAGCGCGAGGAACGCCGTGCCGACGACCACGGTCGGCAGCACGAAGGGCACCGTGACCACGGCCCGGAGCATCTGCTTGCCTCTGAAGTCGAAGCGTGCGAAGACATACGCGCCGGGGAGCGCGACCAGCAGTGTGAGCGCCGTCGAGGCGAGCGCCTGCCAGGTGGTGAACCACAGCACGTGCCGGATGTCCGGCCGGGTCGCCACGTCCCAGATCCGGGCCGGCTGCCAGCCGCCGTCCCCGTGGAGCCCGCGCGAGACGATCGCGGCGACGGGGTAGGCGAAGAAGACCGCGAAGAAGGCGACGGGCAGGACCATCAGCCCGAGCCGCGCGGCGCTCTGCCCGCGCGAGTCCCGCGAGGTCCCGTCGACCGCGCCCGCTCCGCCGGCCCCTCCGGCCCCGTCGGCTCCGTCGGCTACTTCAGTACGAGCGAGGTCCACGACTTGACCCACTGGTCTCGGTCGGCGGCGATCTTCGCGGGCGCCAGGGTCTCGGGATCCTTGGCCTGCGGACCGAACTGCGCGAACTCCTTGGGCACCTGCGCGCCCTCACGGACCGGGTAGACGAACATGTTGAGCGGCATGTCCTCCTGGAACTCCTTGGTGAGCAGGAAGTCCAGGAACGCCTTGCCGCCCTCGGCGTTCTTGGCGTGGCTGAGCAGACCCGCGTACTCGACCTGCCGGAAGCAGGTGCCGGCCGCGACCCCGGTCGGGGCGGTGGCGGGCTTCGGCTTCGCGTAGATGACCTCGGCGGGCGGCGAGGAGGCGTACGAGACGACGAGCGGCCGGTCGGCCTTGGCCTTCTTGCCGCCGGCGGACCCCGAGAACTCGTCGTTGTACGCCTGCTCCCAGCCGTCCACGACCTTCACGCCGTTGGCCTTGAGCTTCTTCCAGTAGCTCTCCCAGCCCTTGTCACCGTAGTGCGCGGCGGACCCGAGCAGGAAGCCGAGGCCGGGCGAGGACGTGGCGGCGTTCTCGGTGACGAGGAGATTCTTGTACGCGGGCTTGATCAGGTCGTCGAAGGACTGCGGCGGCGCCAGCTTGTGCTCGCTGAAGTAGGCCTTGTCGTAGTTGACGCAGATGTCGCCCGTGTCGATCGGCGTGACCCGGTGCTTGTCCTGGTCGGTCCGGTACTCGGGCAGGACCAGGTCCGCGCCCTTGGCGGCGTACGGCTGGAACAGTCCGTTGTCGAGGGCGCGCGAGAGCAGGGTGTTGTCGACGCCGAAGAAGACGTCGCCCTGCGGGTTGTCCTTGGTCAGGATGGCCTTGTTGACGGCCTGCCCGGCGTCGCCGTCCATGAGGACGCGGACCTTGTAGCCGGACTGCTTCTCGAAGTCCTTGAGCACGCTCTTCGACACGAGCCACGAGTCGTGGCTGACGAGCGTGATCGTCTTCTGATCGCCCGAGCCGTCGGCGTCGGACGAGCCGCACGCGGACAGCGCGGGCAGCGCGACGAGGCCGAGCCCGACGGCGATGACCGCGAACCGCCTGCTGCTGGTGGTGGTGCTCACTGATTCCTCCTGGGTGACCAGGAAGAGACGCGGCCCCGCCCGGGACCTCTGGCGGTTCCCGGGCAGGGCGCAACAGCTTGAGTAACGACCGAACTTCCTACCCAGAATGACCTGGGCGAGGTTCAGAGGGTCTGCGGTCTGTCCCGCACTCTCAGCGCTGTGGCGCTCCCCTGTCGGAATATGAAGATGTACTGACCCGGTTCAGACTACCGCTCGGTCGCGGCGAGCTGACCACACGCTCCGTCGATCTCCTGGCCACGGGTGTCCCGGACGGTCACCGGCACGCCATGGGCCGCGATGGCCTCGACGAACGCCTTCTCGTCCTCGGGCCGCGAGGCGGTCCACTTCGAACCCGGGGTCGGGTTCAGCGGGATGAGGTTGACGTGCACGGGCTTGCCCTTGAGCATCCGTCCGAGCCGGTCACCACGCCACGCCTGGTCGTTGATGTCCCGGATCAGGGCGTACTCGATGGACAGGCGCCGCCCGGACTTGGCCGCGTACTCCCATCCGGCGTCGAGCACCTCGCGCACTTTCCACCGCGTGTTCACGGGGACGAGGGTGTCGCGCAGCTCGTCGTCCGGGGCGTGCAGGGAGATCGCGAGGCGGCACTTGAAGCCCTCGTCGGAGAACCGGTTGATGGCGGGGACCAGCCCGACCGTCGACACGGTGATACCGCGCTGCGAGAGCCCGAGCCCGTCCGGCTCGGGGTCGGTGAGGGCCCGGATCGCCCCGACCACCCGCTTGTAGTTGGCGAGCGGCTCACCCATCCCCATGAAGACGATGTTGCTCAGCCGCGCCGGACCCCCGGGGATCTCGCCGTCCCGGAGCGCCCGCATACCGTCGACGATCTGGTGGACGATCTCGCCGGTCGACAGGTTCCGGTCGAGGCCCGCCTGTCCGGTGGCGCAGAACGGGCAGTTCATCCCGCAGCCCGCCTGCGAGCTGATGCACATGGTCACCCGGTCCGGGTAGCGCATCAGCACGGACTCGACGAGCGTGCCGTCGAAGAGCCGCCACAGGGTCTTGCGGGTGGTGTCCTGGTCGGTCGACAGATGCCGTACGACCGTCATCAGCTCGGGAAGCAGCGCCTCCTGGAGCTTGCCGCGCGAGGCGGCCGGGATGTCCGTCCACTCGGCGGGGTCGTGCGCGTACCGGGCGAAGTAGTGCTGTGAGAGCTGCTTGGCACGAAACGGCTTCTCGCCGATCGCGGCAACCGCCTCTTTGCGCTCGGCGGGCGTGAGATCGGCAAGGTGCCGCGGCGGCTTCTTGGCTCCGCGCGGCGCGACAAAGGTGAGTTCTCCGGGCTTCGGCATAACCCTTCCAGTGTCGCAGATCAACACCACCGGCCCAGGCCACAGCGAGGTGGGAGCGGTCACCCGCGGGTGACGCCTGTCAGCTTGATCGACCTCGCACGGCCCAGGGACGGCCCAGGAGGCCGCCCGCTAGTCCCCGACGTGGCCCAAGATCGCGTACTTGAAGGAGACGTGCCGTGAGCCGCCTCAGAGGCGTTCGGGCGAACGTCGCAGACGCTGCGTCAATCTGGAGTACGTCGCGGTCATCACCACGGCCGTGATCAGGCAGCCCGCTGTGGCGACAGCAAGGATGACGATCGTGGGATTGATCCACACGGGAACGAGGTCGTACGACGCGTTGCACTTGTTGTGCAACGGGAACAGTCGGGACGGCTCCTGCCAGTTCTCGTCCCGGTAAGCCGGATCGTACGTCTGCCCTTCCAGCAGCTCACAGGTTTCTCTCACATCCAGGCCACCGGAGAAGGCTCCCAAGAACCAGGTGGCGAAGAGCCCGAAGCACGGCACCAGCGAGAGCAGAAGCCAGAGGAGCGGCTTGCGCCGTTCCCCGCCTCTGCGGAGGTCATTGCTCATTCTGCGGATCAGCCGACCGGCCCTCGGTCAGACGCGCCATGCATGCCGACGCGGCCGCGGGATCCCAGGTCTCCAGCACGACGTGCGCAAGACCCCACGGATGCGCCATCACCACGAAGCCGCCGGCCGACGCAGCGACGGCTGGAAACGACTCGCTGCGATAGTCGCGGAAGTCGCCCGTCGTCGACACATGCAGCTCGTTCATGCTCGTCCACGGAAACAAGGCCCGCAGAACCGGCTCGTCCACCGCCGACCGCAGCAACCGCCACATCGTCGGGCCGGCCCAGTCACCGGCCTTGTGCGGCGGCTGCCAGGCGTGGAGAGCCGCCCGCCATTCCCGATCGCGCTCTCCGGCCACGCCATCGATCGCCATGGCCCGACCATCGAGGCCGGCTCCACACCCTGTCAACGCCGGCCCCTTGAAGAGTCACCCGCCGGCGGTGGTCGGACTGCCGTGGATCAGGCCGGACGGCCCGCTCACCGAGCGGCACCTGAGTTGCACCGACACAGCCAACGGAATCGCCTGGCGAAGCAACTGCAATGTCCAGAAGTGGAGCCCGCCCTTGTGGCTGTCGGCCTCATTGCCACCGGGCCGGCCCTGGCCCGC
>NZ_JAODTZ010000046.1 GCF_025399795.1 Streptomyces rhizosphaerihabitans
AGCGGGCGTACCGCCACCCGCACTCGCGCTCGGTGCGGGGTTCGGGCTCTGCAGCGGCGGAAGGTCCGTGTAGTAACGCGAGTTGCCGGTCGCGGTGTCGTCGCCGCCCGCTTCGTTCGCGTCCTGGCCGACATCGGCGCCCGCCGACTGTCTCCCGTGGTCGTCGGTCATCACTCCCGGGGCCTGCGAGGCGGACAGAGCCGCGACCGCGGCCGCGGCCACAGCGGTGGTTGCCGCGCTCTTGCGCAGCCTCCTGCCGAATTGCGCCGCCATGAAGTGAACCCCTCCCACGGACGACCGGCCCAGCCCGCCGTCTCTCAGAACCCTGTGCGCTTCCACTGCTTCCGGTGTTTCCGGCCGTGTTCCCCGGCGCGGCGACCCAGGCGACCCTACGACAACTTCCGTTGAGCGGGGACCCGTTCGCGCCCGGTATTCACCAGTTGGCCATGTGACGTCGTCCCGCATACTGGCCGTCAGTGATCAACAGGCCGGACATAGCCGGTCACTCGTAGCCGCAGGGGGACGATTTGCCCTTCACTCTCAGTCACGCGGCCGCCGCACTGCCCGCCATACGCGGGGACGGAAGCGGTCGCGGCCGATTGATTCCCGCCGTTCTCGTGGCGGGTTCCTTCGCTCCCGACATGACCTACTACGCGGCGAGCGTAGTGCCCGGGGCGATGGAGTTCGGCACGTTCACGCACTCGTTCACCGGAGTGTTCAGCATCGATGTGCTTATCGCATGGGTGTTGGTGGGCGCCTGGCTGGTGCTGCGCGAACCGCTGGTGGCACTGATGCCTGCGGCACGACAGGGGCGCACGGCGCGGCTCTTGCGCTGTGGAGCCGTGCGCGAGCCGGTGCGCGCGCCGATGGTCCTGTGGTGGTATGTCTCGGCTGCGCTCGGCGCGCTGACGCATGTGGTGTGGGACGCGTTCACCCACCACGACCGGTGGGGGGTGCGGCTCTTCCCCGTCCTCGGGCAGAACCTCGCGGGCTCGCCGCTCTACTGGTACGTCCAGTACGGCAGTTCGGCGTTGGCGGCCGTCGTGATCGTGACCTTCGTGGTGCTCGCGCTGCGCCGCACGCCGTACGGCCCGGTCGTCGGGGTGCCCGTCCTGTCCACCGCCGACCGGTGGCTGGCCGCCGTGGTGATCGGTGGCCTCGCGCTGGCCGCCGCGGTGCAGCGGGCAGTGCGCTGGTGGGCGTACTGGGGGTCCATCGCGAAGCCGTGGGAACTGATTCCGCCGCTGTGCTTCGGCGGGGGCGCGGGCCTGGTCCTCGGCCTCGTCCTGTACGTCTCGGCGGTCAGGATGTGGCGTCGCGCTCCGGCTCGTCCCGGCCCGGCGGCGGCCCGTCCGGAGCCGAGCCGGCCGACTGCTCGCTGACCGCGGTACCGGCGGCGAGGCTCCGGAGCAGGCCGCGTCCGTGACCGAGGCCCCGGTGCACGGCCAGGGCGACACGTTCGACGACGCGGGCGCCGTACGGCATCGTCGGATGGTCGTAGGAGAGGACGATGACGCGGTAGGTGCGGGAGGGGCCGGTGAACGCCCCGATGCCATGGACGCGCCCGCCGTTCGCGGCCCGGGGCAGCCGGCCGGTGGAGATGTGCGCCTTCAGGCCGTGCGGCAGGGCGGAAGGCACGGCCCGGCGCCCCTCCCCGCGGACCCGGGTGAACAGCCCGAGGCCGTACGCGCGGGCCCTCAGGAACTCGTGGGCGCCGGAGAGCACCGCCGGCAGCCGCATCCGGTCGCCGGACGCGGTGCGGGCCGGGCCGCCTGTCCTGTCGTCCCCCACCGCCACCGGGCCAGTGCCCCGGCGTGCCGACGGCGCCGCCCGGAGGTCGCGGGACATCCGGGCGGCGAGGTCCGGGTCCTGAGGGGAACGGCAGGCTTCGGGCAGCTGGGCGGTGCCCGCTTCGGCGGCGACCGCGGGTATCGGGGCGAGCAGCACCGGGACGACGGCCGCGGTCACCGTCACGGTCGCGACCACGACGGTCGTGGCCATGGCCGTACGGCAGTGGAGCGTGCGTATACCCATGCCCGCATCCTTACGGCACCTTCCGGCCCGGGGCGCTTTGTGAGAGCCACGCGAGTGACAGCTCCCTCCGGGCACGGGCGGGCACCGCGCGATCCGCGCGGGGGGGCAGCGGAACCGCGAAGCCCGCAGTAGCGGGGGGCGGATCCGGTGCGCCGGAAGAGGTCAGGCACGCGCCCGAAGTCACCCGGCGCGCCCGAAACCCTCCTGCATGTGGCCGGGGCAGGCCCGGAGCCGCCCGGCGCGCGCCCGAAGAAGCCCTGCACGCGACCGGGGTACGCCCGGAGTCGCCCGGCGTGCGCCCGACCACAGCCGAAGACGCCCTGCATGCGGCCGAGGTGAACCCGAAGGGCGGCCCGCCTGTAGCCGAAGTCGCCCTGGACGCGGCCGGAATACACCCGGCGCGCGCCCGGAGTCGTCCGGCATGCGGGCCCGGTACCTCGTGTGGTGCCGGGCCCGCACCCGTTGGCCGATGGCGGCCCCGACGCTAGTGCGCCGCCGACTCCCAGTCCGGGCCCGAGCCGACGGAGACGTCCAGCGGGACGGTGAGCTCGACGGCGGACGCCATCTCGTGGCGCAGCAGCTCCTCGGTCCTGGCCCGCTCGCCCGGAGCGATCTCCAGGACGATTTCGTCATGGACCTGGAGCAGCATGCGGGAGGTGAGGTTCGCCTCGCGCAGCGCCCGGTCCACGTTCAGCATCGCGATCTTGACGATGTCCGCGGCCGTGCCCTGGATGGGCGCGTTGAGGGCCATGCGCTCGGCCGCCTCACGGCGCTGCCGGTTGTCGCTGTTGAGATCCGGCAGATAGCGGCGGCGCCCGAAGAGTGTCGCGGTGTAGCCCGTGGCCCGGGCCTCGTCGACCGCCCGGCGCAGATAGTCCCGTACACCGCCGAAGCGCTCGAAGTACGTGTCCATCAGCGCACGGGCCTCGCCCGCCTCGATGTTCAGCTGCTGGGAGAGGCCGAAGGCCGACAGCCCGTAGGCGAGGCCGTAGGACATCGCCTTGATCTTGCGGCGCATCTCGGCGTCGACCGCGGACCGCTCCACGGAGAACACCTGGGAGGCGACGGTGGTGTGCAGGTCCTCGCCGGAGGAGAACGCCTCCAACAGGCCCTCGTCCTCGGACAGATGGGCCATCACCCGCAGCTCGATCTGGCTGTAGTCCGCGGTCATGAGGGACTCGAAGCCCTCACCCACCACGAACCCGCGGCGGATCGCGCGGCCCTCGTCCGTGCGGACCGGGATGTTCTGCAGGTTCGGATCGGTCGACGACAGCCGGCCCGTCGCCGCGACCGTCTGGTTGTACGTGGTGTGGATGCGGCCGTCCGCGGCGATCGACTTGATCAGGCCCTCGACGGTGACCCGCAGCTTGGCCTGCTCACGGTGACGGAGCATGATCACGGGCAGTTCGTTCTCGGTCTGCGTCGCCAGCCAGGCCAACGCGTCCGCGTCCGTCGTGTAGCCCGTCTTGGTCTTCTTCGTCTTCGGAAGCGCCAGCTCACCGAAGAGGACTTCCTGGAGCTGCTTGGGCGAGCCGAGGTTGAACTCGTGCCCCGCGGCCGCGTGCGCCTCCTTCACGGCCTGCTGCACCGCGCCCGCGAACATCTGCTCCATGGCCTCCAGATGCGCCCGGTCCGCCGCGATGCCGTGCCGCTCCAGGCGGGCCAGCAGGCTGGACGTGGGCAGCTCCATGTCGCGCAGCAGATCCGCCGCGCCGACCTCCTGGAGCTTCTCCCCGAACGACTCGCCCAGGTCGAGGATCGTGCGGGCCTGCGCCATCAGCGCGTCGGCCTCGGCCTGCTCGTCCGTACCGAAGGCGAGCTGTCCGTCGGCCGCGGCGGCCGGTCCGAGCTCCCGGCCGAGGTACTCCAGGGAGAGCGCGTCCAGCGCGAAGGAGCGGCGGCCCGGCTTGACCAGGTAGGCGGCGAGCGCGGTGTCCATGCTCACGCCCTCGATGGTCCAGCCGTGCTCGGCGAAGACCCGCATCGCACCCTTGGCGTTGTGCATGACCTTGTGCTTGCCGGGGTCGGCGAGCCACGCGGCGAACGCGTTCTCGTCGGACTCGTCCAGCTGGGACGGGTCGAACCACGCGGCCGCACCCCCGCCGGCCGCGAGCGCCACCTCGGCGACGGACCCCGTGCCCAGCGCCCACGAGTCGACCGTGGACATACCCAGAACCGCCGTGCCGTGCTCGGCCAGCCACGGCTTCAGCTCGCCCGCGCCCAGCACCGTGCCGTCGATCTCGACGCCCTCGGCGACCGGCCGCGCCTCCTCGGCCTCACCGGCCCCCGGGTCCACGGCGAGAAGCCGCTCGCGCAGCGAGGGGTTACGGATCTCCAGGGTGTCCAGGACCATCGCGAGCGCCGTACGGTCGTACGCGGCCCGCTCCAGGTCCGCCACCGTCCGGGGCAGCTCGACGTCCTTGACCATCTCCGTGAGACGGCGGTTCAGCTTCACCGCCTCCAGGTGGTCGCGCAGATTCTGCCCCGCCTTGCCCTTGACCTCGTCGACCCGCTCGACCAGCTCCGCGAACGAACCGAACTGGTTGATCCACTTCGCGGCCGTCTTCTCGCCGACACCCGGGATGCCCGGCAGGTTGTCCGACGGGTCACCGCGCAGCGCCGCGAAATCGGGGTACTGCGCCGGCGTCAGCCCGTATTTCTCGAAGACCTTCTCCGGGGTGAACCGGGTCAGCTCGGAGACACCCTTCGTCGGGTACAGCACCGTCGTGTGCTCGGAGACCAGCTGGAAGGAGTCACGGTCGCCCGTGACGATCAGCACGTCGAAGCCCTCGGCCTCTGCCTCGGTGGCGAGCGTCGCGATGATGTCGTCGGCCTCGAAACCGTCCACCGCGAACCGCTGCGCGTGCATCGCGTCCAGCACCTCGCCGATCAGCTCGACCTGCCCCTTGAACTCGTCCGGGGTCTTCGACCTGTTCGCCTTGTACTCGGTGAACTCCTCGGAACGCCACGTCTTGCGCGACACGTCGAACGCCACCGCGAAATGCGTGGGCGCCTCGTCGCGCAGTGTGTTGGCCAGCATCGACGCGAAACCATAGATGGCGTTCGTCGGCTGACCCGTCGCGGTCGTGAAGTTCTCCACGGGCAGCGCGAAGAACGCGCGGTAGGCCAGCGAGTGCCCGTCCATGAGCATCAGGCGCGGGCGGCCCGTACCTGCGGTGTTCTCGGTCTTCTTCGATGCTGTGTCTGCCACATCCCCGATCCTGCCACGGCCCACTGACATCGAAAGCCGTCCCGGCCCGGCAGGCACCTCCCCCGCCCGGATTCCCACAACCCCCGACCGTCGCTGTCGGCCACGCGTGCGAGGATCCAACCGGTACGAAGACACGCACACCGACGTGCGCACGCGAAGGGGTTCAGCGATGGCCAGCAAGCCGCCGAAAAGCGATCCGGTCCAGCACGCGCCGCAGGTGGCCGAACCCCTGCGCGCGGCGGCCGGGCTCCCCGCCATCGGACACACCCTGCGCATCGCCCAGCGGCAGATGGGCGTGCGCCGCACCGCGCTGACCCTCCTGCGCGTCAATCAGAAGGACGGCTTCGACTGCCCGGGCTGCGCCTGGCCCGAGCCGGAGCACCGGCACGCCGCGGAGTTCTGCGAGAACGGCGCGAAGGCGGTCGCCGAGGAGGCCACCCTGCGCCGGGTGACCCCGGACTTCTTCGCCGCGCACACCGTCTCCGACCTCGCCGGCCGCAGCGGCTACTGGCTCGGCCAGCAGGGCCGCCTCACCCACCCCATGTACCTCCCCGAGGGCGCCGACCACTACGAGCCCATCGCCTGGGAGCGCGCCTTCGACATCGTCGCCGAGGAGCTCGCCGCGCTCGGCTCCCCCGACGAGGCCCTCTTCTACACCTCGGGCCGCACCAGCAACGAGGCCGCGTTCCTCTACCAGCTGTTCGCCCGCGAGCTCGGCACGAACAACCTGCCCGACTGCTCGAACATGTGCCACGAGTCCTCGGGCTCCGCCCTCAACGAGACCATCGGCATCGGCAAGGGCAGCGTCCTGCTCGACGACCTCTACCAGGCGGACCTGATCATCGTCGCCGGGCAGAACCCCGGCACGAACCACCCCCGCATGCTCTCGGCCCTGGAGAAGGCCAAGGCCAACGGCGCGAAGATCATCACCGTCAACCCGCTGCCCGAAGCGGGCATGGAACGCTTCAAGAACCCGCAGACCCCCCAGGGCATGATCAAGGGCGCCGCGCTCACCGACCTCTTCCTGCAGATCCGCCTCGGCGGCGACCAGGCCCTCTTCCGCCTGCTGAACAAACTGATCCTCGACACCGAAGGCGCTGTCGACGAGACCTTCATCGCCGACCACACCCACGGATTCGAGGACTTCGCCCAAGCCGCCCGCGCCGCCGACTGGGACGAGACACTCACCGCGACCGGCCTCACCCGCGACAGGATCGACGAGGCCCTGAGCATGGTCCTCGCCTCCCAGCGCACCATCGTGTGCTGGGCGATGGGCCTCACCCAGCACAAGCACTCCGTCCCGACGATCCGCGAAGTCGTCAACTTCCTGCTGCTGCGCGGCAACATCGGCCGCACCGGCGCGGGCGTCTGCCCGGTCCGCGGTCACTCGAACGTGCAGGGCGACCGCACCATGGGCATCTTCGAGCGCCCCGCCCCCGCCTTCCTCGACGCCCTGGAGAAGGAGTTCGGCTTCAAGCCGCCCCGCGAACACGGCTACGACGTCGTACGGGCCATCCGCGCCCTGCGTGACGGCGACGCCAAGGTCTTCTTCGCCATGGGCGGCAACTTCGTCTCCGCCTCCCCCGACACCGAGGTCACCGAGGCGGCCATGCGGCGCGCCAAGCTGACCGTGCACGTCTCCACCAAGCTGAACCGCTCGCACGTCGTCACCGGCGCCCGGGCCCTCATCCTGCCCACCCTCGGACGCACCGAGCGCGACCTCCAGGGCAGCGGCGAGCAGTTCGTGACCGTCGAGGACTCCATGGGCATGGTGCACGCCTCACGCGGCCGCCTGGAACCCGCCGGCCCCCACCTGCTGTCCGAACCCGCCATCGTGGCCCGCCTCGCCCGCAAGGTCCTCGGCGAGCGCAGCACCACCCCCTGGGAAGAGTTCGAGAAGGACTACGCGAGCATCCGCGACCGCATCTCGCGCGTCATCCCCGGCTTCCAGGACTTCAACGCGCGCGTGGCCGACCCGGCCGGCTTCACCCTCCCGCACGCCCCCCGCGACGAGCGCCGCTTCCCCACGGCCACCGGCAAGGCCAACTTCACCGCCGCGCCCGTCGAGTACCCCGAGCTCCCCGCCGGCCGCCTGCTGCTGCAGACCCTGCGCTCCCACGACCAGTACAACACCACCATCTACGGACTCGACGACCGATACCGGGGCATCAAGAACGGCCGCCGGGTCGTCCTCGTCAACCCCGAGGACGCCCGTGCGCTGAGCGTCGCGGACGGCTCGTACGTCGACCTGGTCGGCGAGTGGAAGGACGGCGTGGAACGGCGCGCCCCCGGCTTCCGCGTCGTGCACTACCCCACCGCCCGGGGCTGCGCGGCCGCCTACTACCCGGAGACCAACGTCCTGGTCCCCCTCGACGCGACCGCCGACACCAGCAACACCCCTGCCAGCAAGTCCGTGGTCGTCCGTCTGGAACAATCGACAGCCGACTGAGCGTTCGCTCAGCAGGGAGAATCCACGACGAACGGAGCCGGGCCCGATGGGCGAACAGCACACCCCGAAGTTCCCGCAAGGGGTCATCGACGAGTACGCCGCGCTCGGCGTCGATCTGCCCGCACTCTTCTCCGCGGGCCACCTCGGCAACCGCATGGGCGTCCAGATCATCGAAGCCTCCGCGGACCGCGTCGTGGGCACCATGCCGGTGGAGGGCAACACCCAGCCCTACGGCCTGCTGCACGGAGGAGCCTCCGCCGTCCTCGCCGAGACCATCGGCTCCGTCGGCGCCATGCTCCACGGCGGCATCACCAAGATCGCCGTCGGCGTCGACCTGAACTGCACCCACCACCGCGGCGTCCGCTCCGGCCTCGTCACCGGCGTGGCCACACCCGTCCACCGCGGACGCACCTCGGCGACGTACGAGATCGCGATCACGGACGAGGACGGCAAGCGCGTCTGCAGCGCACGCCTCACCTGCATCCTCAAGGACGTGCCCCAGAACTGACGCCCAGGGCCCCGGCCGCTCCCTCCGGGGTGCTCCGGGGTGCTCCGGGGCCCTCACGAGGCTCCAGAGGGGGAGAAACGGCTCCCGGACGGCGAGGCACTCAGGCGCACGCCCAGGAGCGTCCGCCAGGCCAGCCGCCCGGCCCCCGAACACCCGACCAGGGAGGGCCGGCCCCAGGACGTCCCGCCGCGGAATGCCGGGCCGCAAGGCACCCAGCCCCGGGACACACCCGACCTCGGGACACCCGACCCCAGGACGCCCCGCCTCGGGATGCCGGGCCGGGGAATGCCGGGCCGCAGGGCGCCCGGCCCCGGGACTCCCGGCCTCAGGACGCCGGCCCCCGGTCTCCTGGCCTCAGTACGCCCGGCCCCCGGACCCCCAACTCCCCGTCTCGCACGACCCCTTGGCGGAGCCGCGCCCTCCGGTCCAGCATGAGACATGACCGGCATCGGGCCCGTCGAGCCGTACCACCCCGATGAAGCCGACGGCCTCCACCAGGACGCACCCACACCCACCGACCTGCTGAAGTCCGACACCCCGCACCTCGGCACCCGTTGGGCGGCACTCCCGCGCTCCCGCCGGCGGCTCGTCCAGACCCTGGCCGTGATCGCGACCGCAATCGGCGCCCTCTTCGCCCTGCACCCCGCACCGGACACCCGGGCCGCCCCGAACCCCTACCCGTGGCCCGCGAGTGTCACCACCCTCCGCTACGAGGGCCGTGGCACCACGCCCACCTCCTTCCGCTTCGAGGTCGACGTCGCCCGGGGAACCCCCGTCACCGTCCACCAAGTGGGCGCCGGACTGCCCGAGTTGAGCGCCCGCACCACACCCCGGCTGCCACTGACAGTGAAGGCCGGAAATCCCCGCCTGATCACCGTGCGCATCTCCGTATACGACTGCGCACTCCTGCCGCCCGCCATCGTCCTGCCCTACCTCGACCTGCTCATCAGCAACGAGACAGCGCAGCAACAGCAAAGCTTTCTCTTCGGCGGCACCTACCCGCACGACCTGTGGACCGGTCTGCGCGCCCTCTGCTTCCCCAACCGGCCCTCCCCCACACCCACTTCACCCGGCCAGGACACCGGCGGCCGCCTCACACGGCAGTAACAGTCGGTTACCTCTGCTGTAACGAAGCAATCCCCGCGCCGCGAGGCGCGCCGCACCACGCTCCCCGCAGCACCCCGACCCGGCACCGCACGTACAGCTTCCGCTCTCCGCCATGAACCCGGAACAGCGCGTTCTCACCATGCGAACACACAACCGCCTCCGACCAGCACACCGAAATGCTCCGATCGTCCGCCCCACGTCCCCGGGACACCCCCCGCATAACAAGAGCGTCACAGCCTTCCCTACGGTCCTCCCCACTCCCCCTACCTGCGCTTATAGTCACGGCCAGTCACCGCGCCGCCGGGCGCGTCACTGCACGGCCCTGCTTCACCCAGTACGGCCCGGCGAGACACACGGCCCCCACCCTGGGGTGCCGCGCCAGGGAGAGGATTCAACGTGCGACAGCGTTCTATGGTCATACTCACCGCCGTGCTCACTACAGGAGCACTCACGCTGACCGCCTGCGGCTCGCGCGACAACAGCGGCGACAGCAAGGGCGACAAGAAGACCGAGATCATCATCGGCGTGGACGCGCCGCTGACCGGTCAGAACTCCGCCACCGGCCTGGGCATCCAGGGCGGCGTCCAGATCGCCGTCGACGACGCCAACAAGAACAACACCGTTCCCGGTGTGACGTTCAAGGTCCAGGCGCTCGACGACAAGGCCATCCCGGCCTCCGGCCAGGCGAACGCCACCCAGCTCGTCCAGGACGACAAGGTCCTCGGCGTGGTCGGCCCGCTGAACTCCGGCGTCGCCACCCAGATGCAGCAGGTCTTCGACACCGCCGGTCTGGTCGAGATCTCCCCGTCCAACACGGCCCCCGAGCTCACCCAGGGCAAGAACTGGCAGACCGCGAAGTCCCGCCCGTTCAAGACGTACTTCCGCACCGCCACGACCGACGCCCTCCAGGGCGGCTTCGCGGCCGAGTACGCCTACAGCACCTTGAAGAAGCGCAAGGTGTTCGTGGTCGACGACAAGCAGACCTACGGCGCCGGCCTGGCCAAGCTCTTCAAGGCGGGCTTCACCAAGTCCGGCGGCAAGGTCGCGGGCGAGGACCACGTCAACACCGGCGACACGGACTTCTCGGCCCTCGTCACCAAGATCAAGAACGCCAAGGCCGACCTCGTCTACTACGGTGGCCAGTACGACGAGTCGGAGAAGCTCACCAAGCAGCTCAAGGACGGCGGAGTCAAGATCCCGCTGTTCGGCGGTGACGGCATGTTCACCCCGACCTACATCGAGACCGCCGGCAAGACCTCCGAGGGCGACCTCGTCACCTCGGTCGGCCAGCCCGTCGACTCCCTGCCCTCCGCCGCCGACTTCATCAAGAAGTACAAGGCCTCCGGCCTCAAGGGCGACTACGGCACGTACGGTGGCTACTCCTACGACGCCGCCACGGCCATCATCAAGGCCATCGGCGCTGTCGTGAAGGACGGCAAGATCCCGGACGGCGCCCGCGCCAAGATCGTCGCCGAGGTCCAGAAGACCAAGTTCGACGGCATCGCCGGCCCCGTCTCCTTCGACGAGTTCGGTGACACCACCAACAAGCAGCTCACCGTCTACCAGGTCGTCGACGGTAAGTGGAAGGCTGTCAAGAGCGGTACGTTCAACGGCTGATCCGCACCACCCGGGCCACTCCGGCGGATCGGTCCGACTCCAGGCCACGGCGCCCGAAACGGCACCGTGAGCCCGGTCCGATCCACCGGACAGGCCCTCAGCACAACCACAGGGCCGCGCGGCCACGACCACACGTCACCGCGCGGCCCGATTCATACGCCCTGCTCAACTCTCCCCACCACATGGAGGCCATGCGGTGAACACCCTGCCGCAGCAGCTGGCCAACGGGCTGTTCCTCGGCTCGATGTACGGGCTGATCGCCATCGGCTACACGATGGTGTACGGCATCGTCCAGCTCATCAACTTCGCCCACGGCGAGATCTTCATGACCGGCGGCTTCGGCGCACTCTCGGTCTACCTCTACGTTCTGCCAAACGGCACATCCATGTGGATAGCCCTCCCAGCGATGCTGATAGGCGGCGGAATCGTCTCCGTCCTCATCGCCGTCGGGGCCGAACGCTTCGCCTACCGGCCACTGCGCGGAGCGCCACGCCTCGCACCCCTCATCACGGCCATCGGTCTGTCCCTCGCCCTGCAGCAGATCGTCTTCAACACGTACCCGGACGCCAAGACCGACATCACGTTCCCGCAGCTCCCCTTCGGTCCCCTGCACATCGGCTCCGTCAGCATCCAGAGCGGCTCCGTCTTCGTCATCGTCGCCGCCCCCCTCTGCATGGCGGCCCTCGCGCTGTTCGTCAGCCTCTCCCGCACCGGCCGCGCCATGCAGGCCACCGCGCAGGACCCTGACACCGCACAGCTCATGGGCATCGACACCAACCGCATCATCGTCATCGCCTTCGCCATCGGCGGCTTCTTCGCCGCCGTCGCAGCCGTCGCCTACGGCCTGCGCTACGGCACGGTGAAGTACGACATGGGCTTCCAGATGGGCCTCAAGGCCTTCACCGCGGCCGTCCTCGGCGGCATCGGCAACATCTACGGCGCCATGATCGGCGGCCTCGTCCTCGGCCTCGCCGAGACCATGGCCACCAGCTACATCGACGGCATCCCGGGCATGCAGCAGCTCGGCGGCGGCGGCTGGTCCTCCGTCTGGGCCTTCGTACTCCTCATCCTCGTACTGCTGTTCAGGCCACAAGGCCTCGTCGGCGAACGCGTCGCGGACAGGGCGTGAGCATCATGGCAACCACCGAGACCACCACCTCCGAGCGCGGCCTGATCGCACTCCCCGAGAGCGCCGCCCGCGCCCTCATCGCCTTCGGCGCCATCGCCACCATCGCCAGCACGTTCATGTCCTGGACCTACACGTCCGACTTCCCCGGGGACCTCACCTACTACGGCTCCCCGGCCGGACTCCAGGTCCTCGACATCGTCGCCGGCGCCCTCACCCTCCTCTACGCCCTGACTCTCTGGAACGTCCGCGGCCTCGGCTGGCTCAACCCGGCGGGCGCCACCCAGCCCGTCGTCCTCGCCGCCGCCTCCGCGTTCGCCGTCAGCTGGTTCAGCGCCATCGCCATCGCCGTCGACCTCAAGGGCCTCGTCGCACTCGACCCCGGCGCCTACGTCGCCGCCGTCGGCTCCCTGATCGCCCTCCTCGGCACCCTGGCACTCCCCAAGCCCGGTGACACCCTCAAGGACTACGTCACCAAGCCCGACCTCATCCCCCCGGCCGCCAAAATGGCCGGCTGGGGCGAGCGCCTCGTCATCACCGCCGCCACCGTCGTCGCACTCACCGCGTTCACGTACGGCATCGGCGTCGAGCCCGACGCAAGCGAAACGTTCCTGGGCTACCTGCTCCTCGTCGTCTTCGGCACCTGGGCCCTCCAGACCGCCGGACTCTTCGACCGCTTCGCCCAGCTCAACGCCCGCCACAAGGGATTCGCCACCACCATGGCGTTCCTCGCCGCGGCGATCTTCCCCTACGTCGCGGACAACGAGCACAACTCCAACCTCGGCGTGAACATCCTCGTCGTCGGCACCGTCGCCCTCGGCCTCAACATCGTCGTCGGCCTCACCGGACTCCTCGACCTCGGATACGTCGCCTTCCTCGGCGTCGGCGCCTACGCCGCGGCCCTCGTCTCCGGCTCCGAGTTCTCCCGCTTCTCCGGCGTCCAGTTCCCCTTCTGGGCCGCCATGCTCACCGGCATGGCAGCATCGCTCGTCTTCGGCGTCCTCATCGGCGCCCCCACCCTGCGACTGCGCGGCGACTACCTCGCCATCGTGACCCTGGGCTTCGGAGAGATCTTCCGCATCGCCGTCAACAACCTGGACGGCGCCTCCGGACCCAACATCACCAACGGCCCCAACGGCATCTCCATGATCCCGGACCTCAACATCTTCGGGTTCGACTTCGGTGCCACCCACAACATCGCCGGCCACGCCCTCGGCCGCTTCTCCAACTACTTCCTGCTGATGCTGCTCATCACCGGATTCGTCGTCGTCGTCTTCTCCCGCGCCGCCGACTCCCGGATCGGCCGCTCCTGGATCGCCATCCGCGAGGACGAGACCGCCGCCACCGCCATGGGCATCAACGGCTTCCGCGTCAAGCTCGTCGCCTTCGCCCTCGGCGCCTCCCTCGCCGGCCTCGCCGGAACGGTCAGCGCCCACGTCGGCTACAGCGTCAACCCGGCCCCGTACCAGTTCGCCGGCTCCGTACCCCCGAACTCCGCGTTCCTCCTCGCCGCGGTCGTCCTCGGCGGCATGGGCACCGTCAGCGGACCCATCCTCGGCGCCACCCTGCTCTACCTCCTCCCCGAGAAGCTCCAGTTCCTCAAGGAGTACCAACTCCTCGCCTTCGGCGTCGCGCTCGTCGTCCTCATGCGCTTCCGCCCCGAAGGCATCATCGCCAACCGTCGCCGCCAGCTCGAGTTCCACGAGAGCGACGCCGGCGACGAGACCATCCATATCCCCGAACAAGGCCTGCCCGACTCCACCGTCGGCGTCACCAAGGCAGGGGCGTAACCCACATGACCACCACCACAGCCCCCAGCCCCGTCCTCGAAGCCACCGGCGTCACCATGCGCTTCGGCGGCCTCACCGCCGTGCACAGCGTCGACCTCACCGTCAACAGCGGCGAGATCGTCGGCCTCATCGGCCCCAACGGCGCGGGCAAGACCACCTTCTTCAACTGCCTCACCGGCCTCTACGTCCCCACCGAGGGCAAAGTCGCCTACAAGGGCAAGATCCTGCCCCCGAAGCCGCACCTGGTCACCAGCGCCGGCATCGCCCGCACCTTCCAGAACATCCGGCTCTTCGCCAACATGACCGTCCTGGAAAACGTGCTCGTCGGACGCCACACCCGCACCAAGGAAGGCCTCTGGTCCGCCCTCCTCCGCGGCCCCGGCTTCCGCAAGGCCGAAGCGACCTCACGCGAACGCGCCATGGAACTGCTCGAGTTCATCGGCCTCGACCACAAGGCCGACCACCTCTCCCGCAACCTCCCCTACGGCGAGCAGCGCAAGCTCGAGATCGCCCGCGCCATGGCCAGCGAGCCCGGCCTGCTCCTCCTGGACGAGCCCACCGCCGGCATGAACCCCCAGGAAACCCGCGCGACCGAAGAACTCGTCTTCGCCATCCGCGACCGCGGCATCGCCGTCCTCGTCATCGAGCACGACATGCGCTTCATCTTCAACCTGTCCGACCGCGTGGCCTGCCTCGTCCAGGGCGAAAAGCTCGTCGAGGGAACGTCCGAGGTCGTCCAGGGTGACGAGCGCGTCATCGCCGCCTACCTCGGCACACCCTTCGAGGGCGCCCCCGGCCAGGAGGAACTCGCCGAGGTCGAGGCCGCCGAAGCCGCGGGAGCGGCCGGAGCGGCGGCGACCGCCGAGCCCGAGCCCGAGGACGCCGTCCCGGCAGTCACCGACGCCGAGAACGCGACGGACCCGGCGGAAGCCACCGCGACCGAGGAAGCCGGAACGACCACGGAGGCCGAAGAAGCCCCCGAGGCCGCGGCAACCGAGGAAGCCGCCGAAGCCGAGGAGACCGAGGAAGCCGCCGAGGCCGAAGGAACGTCCGACGCCCCCGAGGCAGCCGACGCCCCCGAAGACTCCGAGGCGCCCGAGGCCCCCGCCGCGTCCGACGCGACGAGCAGCACCAGCAAGGAAGGAAACGCCCAGTGACCGCACTGCTCGAGGTCGAAGACCTCAAGGTCGCCTACGGCAAGATCGAAGCCGTCAAGGGCATCTCCTTCACCGTCGAAGCCGGCCAGATCGTCACCCTCATCGGCACCAACGGCGCCGGCAAGACGACGACCCTGCGCACCCTCTCCGGGCTCCTCAAGCCCAGCGGAGGCCGCATCCTCTTCGACGGCCAGCCCCTCGCCAACGTCCCCGCCCACAAGATCGTCGCCCTCGGACTCGCACACTCCCCCGAGGGACGCCACATCTTCCCCCGCCTCACCATCGCGGAGAACCTCCAGCTCGGAGCGTTCCTCCGCAGCGACAAGGCGGGCATCGAGAAGGACATCCAGCGCGCCTACGACCTCTTCCCCATCCTGGGAGAGCGCCGCAAGCAGGCCGCAGGCACCCTCTCGGGCGGCGAGCAGCAGATGCTCGCCATGGGACGCGCCCTGATGTCCCAGCCCAAGCTGCTCATGCTCGACGAACCCTCCATGGGCCTCTCGCCGATCATGATGCAGAAGATCCTCGCGACCATCGCCGAACTCAAGGCGGCCGGCACGACGATCCTCCTCGTCGAGCAGAACGCCCAGGCGGCGCTCTCCCTCGCCGACCAGGCCCACGTCATGGAGGTCGGCAACATCGTCCTCTCCGGCACCGGCCAGGACCTGCTCCACGACGAGTCCGTCCGCAAGGCGTACCTCGGCGAGGACTGATCCTCCGCGACCCTCCGGTCGCGCGAAGAGGCCCGCACCTCCGTCAGGGGTGCGGGCCTCTTCGCGTCCGCGCGCAAGACGCGGAACCAAGCACTTCAACAGCGTTCTCCAGGGCGCGAACTAGCCCTTCGACGCCTTCTTCTCCTCGGCGTCCTCGATGACCGCCTCGGCGACCTGCTGCATCGACATACGACGGTCCATCGACGTCTTCTGGATCCACCGGAACGCCGCCGGCTCCGTCAGGCCGTACTCCGTCTGCAGAACGGACTTGGCACGGTCGACCAGCTTCCGCGTCTCCAGACGCAGCGTGAGATCCGCGATCTCCTGCTCCAGCGCCTTCAGTTCCGCGAACCGGGACACGGCCATCTCGATCGCCGGCACCACGTCACTCTTGCTGAACGGCTTCACCAGGTACGCCATCGCGCCCGCGTCACGGGCCCGCTCGACCAGGTCGCGCTGCGAGAACGCGGTGAGCATCAGGACGGGGGCGATGGACTCCTCGGCGATCTTCTCGGCCGCGGAGATGCCGTCCAGCTTCGGCATCTTCACGTCGAGGATCACGAGGTCCGGCTTGTGCTCCCGGGCCAGCTCGACGGCCTGCTCACCGTCACCCGCCTCGCCTACGACGGTGTAGCCCTCTTCCTCGAGCATCTCTTTGAGGTCGAGACGGATCAGCGCCTCGTCCTCGGCGATGACGACACGGGTCGTCAGCGGAGGCACGTGCGACTTGTCGTCGTCGGGCGCGTCTACGGGCTGGGGCGACTCGGGGGCGGTCACGGGGGCTCCTCGTTCAGGGCGGGACTGCTGACAAGAGCCTACCTAGCTGCGGTAAGGTGAGGGCACGGCGGGTGATCGCTACCCTCTGTTTCAGAGGAAGCCCCGGTAGCCCAGCGGTAGAGGCAATGGATTCAAAACCCATACAGCGTCGGTTCGAATCCGACTCGGGGTACTTTTCCTTGGATGTCAAGGTTGCTTCACAAAAGCGGATGTTCCCATTCTGGTGAACATCCGCTTTTTGCTGCGTGTCGCAAGTTCCGAGTGCACACAGTGGCCATATGTACGACATGGGCACACGTAAGCGGACTCTTGCCCTGGTGGACCAGGGGCGCAGCCTGAACTCGGTGAGCAAGGAAACCGGGATCTCCCGAGCCGCTATCCGCTCATGGCAGTTACGCATCGAGTCCCTCGACGGCAACCGCTCGCAGCCCTGTCCAAGGTGCCGCGCCATCCCAGGGGACCCCGACGAGCCCGCCGCGTACACCTATTTGCTGGGTCTCTATCTCGGCGACGGCTGCGTCAGCCTCCTGAGAAGAGGCGTCCACTTTCTTCGCATCGCATGCGCCGACGCCTGGCCCGGTCTGATCGACGCCTGCGCGGCAGCGATGCAGCTGGTGCGCCCCGACAACAAGGTGTCCGCGTCCAAAGCGCGGGCTGCCAGTACGTCACCTGCTGCAGCAAGCACTGGCCCTGCCTGTTCCCCCAGCATGGCCCCGGCAAGAAGCACGACCGCGAGATCGCTCTCGAACCCTGGCAGCGGCGAATCGTCGATGCCCACCCCTGGGAATTCATCCGGGGTCTCATCCACTCGGACGGCTGCCGCATCACCAACTGGACGACGCGCCTCGTCGCCGGGGAAACGAAGCGCTACGAATACCCCCGATACTTCTTCACCAACAAGTCGTCCGACATCATGCGCCTCTTCACCGACACCCTCGACGCCGTAGGCGTCGACTGGAAACAGCCGAACTCCCGCAACATCTCCGTCGCCAAGAAGGCCTCCGTAGCCCTCCTCGACGCCCACGTCGGCCCCAAGTACTGACCGGCGGCGGCGGAGAAGGCCCTGCCGGCTACTTCGGGCTGTCGTCCTCGCCGACGTGGTGGACGCGGACCAGGTTCGTGGAGCCGGAGACTCCGGGCGGGGAGCCCGCGGTGATCACGACGATGTCGCCCTTGGCGCAGCGGCCGTACTTGAGGAGGAGTTCGTCGACCTGGTCGACCATGGCGTCGGTGGAGTCGACGTGGGGGCCGAGGAAGGTCTCGACGCCCCAGGTGAGGTTGAGTTGGGAGCGGGTGGCGGGGGTGGGGGTGAAGGCGAGGAGGGGGATCGGGGAGCGGTAGCGGGAGAGGCGGCGGACGGTGTCGCCGGACTGGGTGAAGGCGACGAGGAATCTGGCGCCGAGGAAGTCGCCCATCTCGGCCGCGGCGCGGGCGACGGCGCCGCCCTGGGTGCGGGGTTTGTTGCGGTCGGTCAGCGGGGGCAGGCCCTTGGCCAGGATGTCCTCTTCCGCCGCTTCGACGATGCGGGACATCGTCCTGACGGTCTCGATGGGGTATTTGCCGACACTCGTCTCGCCGGAGAGCATCACCGCGTCGGTGCCGTCGATGACGGCGTTGGCGACGTCGGAGGCTTCGGCGCGGGTGGGGCGGGAGTTCTCGATCATCGAGTCGAGCATCTGGGTGGCGACGATGACCGGCTTGGCGTTGCGCTTGGCGAGTTTGATCGCGCGCTTCTGGACGATCGGGACCTGCTCCAGGGGCATTTCGACGCCGAGGTCGCCGCGGGCGACCATGATTCCGTCGAAGGCGGCGACGATGTCGTCGATGTTGTCGACGGCCTGGGGTTTTTCGACCTTGGCGATGACGGGGAGGCGGCGGCCCTCTTCGTCCATGATGCGGTGGACGTCGTCGATGTCCTTGCCGCTCCTGACGAAGGAGAGGGCGATGACGTCGAAGCCGGTGCGCAGCGCCCAGCGGAGGTCGTCCTCGTCCTTGTCGGAGAGGGCGGGGACGGAGACGGCGACGCCGGGGAGGTTGAGGCCTTTGTGGTCGGAGACCATGCCGCCTTCGATGACGGTGGTGTGGACGCGGGGGCCGTCGACGGAGGTGACTTCGAGGCAGACCTTGCCGTCGTCGACGAGGACGCGTTCACCGGGAGTGACGTCGGCTGCCAGTCCGTCGTAGGTGGTTCCGCAGTGGTCGCGGTCTCCTTCGGCGCCTTCTTCGACGGTGATGGTGAAGGTGTCTCCGCGTTCAAGGAGTACGGGGCCTTCGGTGAAGCGGCCGAGCCGGATCTTCGGGCCTTGAAGGTCGCCGAGGATTCCGACGCTGCGGCCGGTCTCGTCGGAGGCCTTTCGCACGTGTCGGTAGCGCTCCTCGTGGTCGGCGTGGGTGCCGTGGCTGAGGTTGAAGCGGGCTACGTCCATTCCGGCTTCGACCAGGGCTTTGATCTGGTCGTACGAGTCGGTGGCGGGGCCCAGGGTACAGACGATTTTTGCTCGGCGCATGATTCGAGCCTAGGCCTTACCGGTCGGTAGAGAATTGGTCGCGCATGACTACTCAACAACCTTTGCGTGAAGGGTTATTGACAACTGTTGAATTGTGCGCAGTGCTGCTCCGATGAGCAGGGCATTGCTCCCGGTGCGGCCGGCGCAGTTGCCTGCCGGTGTCCGTCCAGTATCCGTCCGGCTGTGCGACGGGTGCGCGGCAGAGTCGGCGGGTGACTTTCCGTGATGTTTCCATGAGCGGCTAGAGCCGTGGTGGCGCCATGGTGAAGCGGGCGTTGATCTGGGCGTGGACGTGTTGGCGCTGGGGTTCGAGGTCGAGGGGGGCGGGTTCTTCCTCGAAGGGTCCTGCTCCGGGGGCGGCTGCGCGCAGGGAGCGGGTGGCTTGGGCGGTGTAGGTGTTGCGGTGGGTGTCTTCGGCGCCGATGTCGGCGAGTTCGACGAGGGCGGTGAGGGTGGTGTCGAGGGCTTCGGCGTATTCGCGGGCGCGTTGGACGGCTTCGCGGACGGCTTGTTGGCGTGCTGTGCGGTGGGCGGGTGAGGTGGGGCGCAGGGTCCACCAGGGGCCGTCGACGCGGGTGAGGTCGAGGTCGGCGAGGGCGGTGGTGAGTTCGCCGAGTGCGGTGAAGTCGTTGAGTTCGGCGGTGATGTGGACGTGGCCGTGGTGGGTGCGGATGCGTTCTCCGCGGCCGTGCCGGCCGAGTTCGGGGCTGATGGTGAAGGCGCCGGTTTCGAGGTGTTCGACGGCGTCGCCGTAGGTTTTGACGAGGTCGAGGGCGAGGGTGTTGCGGCGGGTGAGGTCGGCGAGGGCTTCGCGGCGGTCTTTGCCGCGGGCGGTGACGGAGATGCCGATGCGGGCGATCTCCGGGTCGACTTCGAGGTGGGCTTCGCCTCGGACGGCGATGCGGGGTGCGTCGGGGGTGCCGTAGGGGACGGAGGGTGGGTTCTGCTGGGTGGTGGGGGCGGCGTTGGGGGTCATACGTCCCACTCTGTCACTGGGTGCGGGGTGTGTGGTGCCGTCGGGTCATCAGATGGCAACCTCCAGGGCCTTTTGCGGAGGCGGGTGTTGGGTCAGAATCTACGCGCGTCGTTGACCTTTTCCCGAGGAGTTCGAGACATGTCGTTGAACCGCCGGAAGTTCCTGAAGAAGTCCGCCGTGACGGGTGCGGGGGTGGCGCTCGCGGGTGCGGGCGCGGCTCCGGTGGCGCAGGCGGCAGAGGTGAAGGGGGGTTCCAGGCCGGTGAAGCGGTATGCGCTGACGGTGATGGGGACGACGGATCTGCACGGTCACGTGTTCAACTGGGACTACTTCAAGGACGCGGAGTACTCGGACAAGGCGGGTAACGCGCAGGGTCTGGCGCGGATCTCGACGCTGGTGAACAACATCCGTGCGGAGAGGGGCCGTTGCAACACGCTGCTCATCGACGCGGGTGACACCATCCAGGGCACTCCGCTGACGTACTACTACGCGAAGGTGGATCCGATCACCGCCAAGGGTGGTCCGGTGCATCCGATGGCGCAGGCGATGAACGCGATCGGCTATGACGCGGTGGCGCTGGGGAACCACGAGTTCAACTACGGGATCGAGACGCTGCGGAAGTTCGAGTCGCAGTGTCGTTTCCCGTTGCTGGGGGCGAACGCGCTGGACGCGAAGACGCTGAAGCCGGCGTTCCCTCCGTATTTCATGAAGGAGTTCCGTGTTCATGGCGCTCCGCCGGTGAAGGTGGCGGTGCTGGGTCTGACGAACCCGGGTATCGCGATCTGGGACAAGGCTTACGTCCAGGGGAAGTTGACGTTCCCGGGTCTTGAGGAGCAGGCGGCGAAGTGGGTGCCGAAGCTGCGGTCGATGGGTGCGGACGTGGTGGTCGTGTCGGCGCACTCGGGTGCTTCGGGGACGTCTTCGTACGGTGACCAGGTGCCGTATGTGGAGAATTCGGCGGCGTTGGTGGCGCAGCAGGTGCCGGGGATCGACGCGATCCTGGTGGGTCACGCGCATCTGGAGATCCCGGAGTTGAAGGTCACGAACACGGCGTCGGGGAAGACGGTCGTGCTGTCGGAGCCGCTGGCGTACGCGGAGCGGATGTCGGTGTTCGACTTCGGGCTGGTCTTCGAGAAGGGCCGGTGGCGGGTCGAGTCGGTGGCGGCTTCGGTGCGCAACACGAACTCGGTGGCGGACGACCCGAGGATCACGCGGCTGCTGAAGGACGAGCACGACGTGGTGGTGGCGTACGTCAACCAGGTGGTCGGCACGGCGACGGAGACGCTGACGACGGTGGAGGCGCGGTACAAGGACGCGCCGATCATCGATCTGATCACCAGGGTTCAGGAGGACGTGGTCCGAGCGGCGCTGGTGGGGACGCAGTACGCGTCGCTGCCGGTGATCGCGCAGGCGTCGCCGTTCTCTCGGACGTCGGAGATTCCGGCGGGTGATGTGACGATCCGGGATCTGTCGAGTCTGTATGTGTACGACAACACGCTGGTGGCGAAGCTGCTGTCGGGTGCGCAGGTGCGGGCGTACCTGGAGTATTCGGCGAACTATTTCGTGCAGACGGCCGCGGGTGCGGTGGTCGACACGGAGAAGCTGACGAACGCGAACAACCGTCCGGACTACAACTACGACTATGTGTCGGGTCTCCGGTACGACATCGACATCGCGCAGGCGGAGGGTTCGCGGATCAAGAACCTGACGTACAACGGTGCGGCGCTGGATGATGCGCAGCAGTTCGTGTTCGCGGTGAACAACTACCGTGCGAATGGCGGCGGTGCGTTTCCGCATGTCGCTTCGGCGACCGAGGTGTGGTCGGAGTCGACGGAGATCCGGACGCGGATCGCGGAGTGGGTGACGGCGAAGGGCTCGCTGGACCCGAAGGAGTTCGCTTCGGTGGACTGGAAGTTGACGCGGGACGGTTCGCCTGTGTTCTAGGGCGGGGCGAGTTGGGGGTCACGGCGTCGGCGCGGTTTCTCGCGTCGGCGCCGTTGCCGTTCGGGCCGGTGCGTTCGGCGTTACGGGCGCTCAGCCTTACCGGCCGTTCACGCTGGTCTGCGGGCCCCGGCCTTGCGGGTGTTCAGGCCGGCGTCTGCGCCGTCTCCCGCCCTCTCCGCCCTCTCCCGCTGGTTCTTCATCTCCCCTCGACCAGGGGGATCAGGGGAACGAGGGGGGTGAGGGTCCGGGTTTCCTGGCGGGCGGCCGGGACGCGGGGGGTCTGTTCCAGGCCGAAGGTGGTGAAGGCGGTTCTGCCGGGGAGGGGGTAGGGGTCTTTGCCGGTGAGGGAGTTGAGGATGGTGGCGCTGCGCCAGGCGGCGAGGCCCAGGTCGGGGGCGCCGACGCCGTGGGTGTGGAGTTCGGCGTTCTGGACGTAGACGCGGCCGGTGACGGCGGGGTCGAGGATCAGGCGGAACTGGTTGTCGATGTCGGGGCGTTCGGCGTTGTCGCGGCGCAGGTAGGGGTCGAGTCCGGCGAGGAGCGGGGCGATGGGTCGCTCGCGGTAGCCGGTGGCGAGGACGACGGCGTTGGTGGTGAGGCGGGAGCGGGTGCCCTGCTGGCCGTGTTCGAGATGGAGTTCGATCTTGGTGGTGGCGATGCGTCCGGCGGTGCGGACGGTGACGGCGGGGGTGAGGACGGCGTCGGGCCAGCCGCCGTGCAGGGTGCGGCGGTAGAGCTCGTCGTGGATGGCGGCGATGGTGTCGGCGTCGATGCCTTTGTGGAGTTGCCATTGGGCGGCGACGAGCCGGTCGCGGACGGGTTCGGTGAGGGCGTGGAAGTAGCGGGTGTAGTCGGGGGTGAAGTGTTCGAGGCCGAGTTTGGAGTACTCCATGGGTGCGAACGCTTCGGTGCGGGCGAGCCAGTGGATCTTTTCTTTTCCGGTGGGGCGGTTGCGCAGGAGGTCGAGGAAGACTTCGGCGCCGGACTGGCCCGCGCCGATGACGGTGATGTGTTCGGCGGTGAGGAACTGGTCGCGGTGTTTGAGGTAGTCGGCGGCGTGGATGACGGGCACGCCGGGGGCTTCCACGAGTGGTTTGAGCGGTTCGGGGATGTGGGGGGCGGTGCCGACGCCGAGGACGATGTTGCGGGTGTAGGAGCGGCCGGGGGCTTGGGCTTCGCCGTTGGTGTCGAGCCGGCTGTAGTCGACTTCGAAGAGGTCGTGTTCGGGGCTCCAGCGGACGGCGTCGACCTGGTGGGCGAAGCGGAGTCCGGGGAGGTTGTCGGCGACCCAGCGGCAGTAGGCGTCGTATTCGGCGCGCTGGATGTGGAACCGCTCGGCGAAGTAGAAGGGGAAGAGGCGGTCGCGGTCCTTGAGGTAGTTGAGGAAGGACCAGGGGCTTGTGGGGTCGGCGAGGGTCACCAGGTCGGCGAGGAAGGGGACTTGGAGGGTGGCGCCGTCGATGAGCAGGCCGGGGTGCCAGTCGAAGCCGGAGCGCTGTTCGTAGAAGACGGTGTCGAGTTCGGTGAGGGGGTGGGTGAGGGCGGCGAGGGAGAGGTTGAAGGGGCCGATGCCGATGCCGACCAGGTCGCGGGGTGTTTCGGCGGCGGGGCGCTGGGGGTGGGGTGTCGGTCTCATCGGGGGGTGTGTCCTTCCACCAGTTTCAGGAGCGTGGCCAGGTCGCCCGGCCGGGTGTGGGGGTTGAGGAGGGTGGCTTTGAGCCAGCGGCGGCCGTCGAGGGTGGCGCGGCCGAGGACGGCGCGTCCTTCGTTCAGGAGGGTGCGGCGTACGGCGGCGACGGTGTCGTCGGTGGCGCCGGTGGGCCGGAACAGGACGGTGCTGATGGCCGGGCGGTCGTAGAGCTCGAAGCCGGGGTGGGCGGCGATGAGGTCGGCGAGTTCGTGGGCGTGGGCGCAGACCTGGTCGACGAGTGCGCCGATGCCGTGCCGTCCGAGGGTTTTGAGGGTGACGGCGATCTTGAGGATGTCGGGGCGGCGGGTGGTGCGCAGGGAGCGGCCGAGCAGGTCGGGGAGGCCTGCTTCGGTGTCGTCGTCGGCGTTGAGGTATTCGGCGCGGTGTCCGAGTGGGGTGAGGTCGGCGGGTTCGCGTACGGCGAGTACTCCGGCGGCGACGGGCTGCCAGCCGAGTTTGTGCAGGTCGAGGGTGACGGTGTCGGCGCGGGCGAGTCCGTCGAGTTCGGTGCGGTGCCGGTCGCTGAAGAGGAGACCTCCGCCGTAGGCGGCGTCGATGTGGAGGCGGGCGCCGTGGGTGGCGCAGAGGTCGGCGATGTCGGGCAGTGGGTCGATGAGTCCGGCGTCGGTGGTGCCGGCGGTGGCGGCGACGAGGAGGGGGCCGCGCAGGTCGGTGAGGGCGCTGTCGAGGGCGGCGGGGTCGAGGGTGCCGGCGGGTGCGGGGACGACGACGGGTTCGGGGAGGCCGAGGAGCCAGGTGGCGCGGTGGAGGGAGTGGTGGGCGCCTGCTCCGCAGACGAGTTGGACGCCGCTGTGGGTCTCGCGGGCGAGGAGGAGGGCGAGTTGGTTGGACTCGGTGCCGCCGGTGGTGATGAGGGCGTCGCCTCGGGCGCCGTAGACCTCGTGGGCGAGGGCCTGGGTGACGAGTGTTTCGAGTTCTGAGGCGGCGGGGGCCTGGTCCCAGGAGTCGAGGGAGGGGTTGAGGGCGGAGGCGGCGAGGTCTGCGGCGGTGGCGACGGCGAGGGGTGGGCAGTGCAGGTGGGCGGCGCACAGGGGGTCGGCGGGGTCGGCGGCGCCTTCGGCGAGGGCGCGTACGAGGGTGTGCAGGGCGTCGGCGCTGCCGTGCTGGGGCAGGGGGTCGCCGAGGGCGGCGCGCAGGCGGCTGGCGACGTGTTCGGGTCCTCCGGCGGGGAGGGGTCCTCCGCGTGCGGCGGTGCCTTCGGCGAGTGCGTGCAGGACGGTGTCGAGCAATGGCCGCAGCGCGTCGGGGCCTTCGGGACCTGAGGCGAGGGGCGGCGTGCTCATGGGTGTCCTCCGGTGGACGCGCGGCGGGGTCGTTCCCGGCGTGTACGCGTTTTGGGCAGGTGCGCCCGCCAAGGACAACGATTCGGCCCCGGCGGGGGTACTGCCGTACGGAGGAAATGTGTGGGGGGGGCGGTCACCGGTACCCCGTCGCACGGTCGTTCGGGGCGGTTGGGCCTGAACGGCCGTGTACGCGAACGCCGGTGAGCTGAGGATCGGTCTCACCGGCGTTCACGGATCGCGGTCCGGAGCGGGGCTCCGGGGACGGCAGGGGGCGGAGCCCTGTGTTTAGGCCTGCCTCACCCGCAACGCCCGTGCGAGGTCGTCGAGTTGGTCGGCGAGTTTGCGGCGCAGCGCCGGGATGGGGTCGGCGTCGCGGAGGCAGGTCTCGCCGAGGGCGAGGGTGTCGGGGGCGACGGCGCAGGCGGGGAAGGCCCAGCGGCCGGCGGCTTCGGCGATGGCGGGGCCGCGCCGCTCGGCGACGGCCACGGCGTCGGGCCAGTAGCGCTCGACGTACTCGCGGACGAGGTCGGTCTGTTCGGGCTGCCAGAAGCCCTGGGCGGTGGCGGTGAACAGGTAGTTGGAGAGTTCGTCGGTGGCGAACATCGCTTCCCAGGCGGCGCGTTTGGCCTGCGGGTCGGGCAGTGCGGCGCGGCAGCGGGCGGCGCCTTCCTGGCCGGTGGCGCTGGGGTCCTGGACGAGTTCGGCGTCGATCACGGCGTCGTCGACGGCGCCGAGGACGGAGAGCCGGCCGAGGATGCGCCAGCGCAGTTCGGGGTCGAGTTCGGGGCCGCCGGGGACGGTGCCCTCGGAGAACCAGGCGCTGATGGTGTCGGGGTGGGCGGCGACGTCGATGAGGTGGCGTACGGCGGTCAGGCGCAGGCCGGGGTGGGAGCCGTCCTCGGTGCGGCGGATGAGGTCGCGGCACAGGTCGGTGAGGATGGCGAGGGCGGTGGGCCGATGTTCGGGGCGCAGGTACCGGTCGGCGACGTGGGCGGTCGCGAAGGACAGGATGCCCTGGACGAGGGCGAGGTCGGTCTCGTGCGGCAGGTGGGCGCGGGCGGCCTCGATGTAGGCCATGGCGGGCAGTTCGCCGTCGCGTACGGCGTCGCGCAGGGCGTTCCAGACGACGGCCCGGGTGAGGGGGTCGGGGAGGCCGGAGAGGGCGGCTCGTACGGTCTGGAAGGACTTGGGGTCGAAGCGGACCTTGGCGTAGGTGAGGTCGCCGTCGTTGAGGAGGAGCAGGTCGGGGCGGCGGCCCGGGCGGGGCCCGGCGGAGTCGCCCTGGGGAACGTCGAGTTCGAAGCGGTCGCGCAGGACCAGCCGGTCGCCCTCGCCCGGGACGGTGTCGTAGGCGCCGACGGCGATGCGGTGGGGGCGGCTGCCCTCGCGGTCGACGGTGAGGTGCCACTGGCCGGCGGCTTCGGTGATCTCGGGCCTGAGGGTGTCGACGCCGGTGGTGCGCAGCCAGGCGTCGGCCCAGGCGTGCACGTCGCGTTCGGTGGCGGAGGCGAGGTTGTCGATGAAGTCGGCGAGGGTGGCGTTGGCGAACTTGTGGCGGGCGAAGTGGGTGTTGATGCCGGCGAGGAAGTCCTTCTCGCCGAGCCAGGCCACGAGTTGGCGCAGTGCGGAGGCACCCTTGGCGTAGGAGATGCCGTCGAAGTTGAGCATGGCGGACGCGGTGTCGGGGACCGAGTCGGGGTGGGGGGCGACGGGGTGGGTGGAGGGGCGCTGGTCGGCGTCGTAGCCCCAGGACTTGCGGGCGACGCCGAAGTCGACCCAGGTGTCGGTGAAGCGGGTGGCTTCGGTGAGGGTCTGGTAGCCCATGTACTCGGCGAAGGACTCGTTGAGCCAGATGTCGTCCCACCAGCGCAGGGTGACGAGGTCGCCGAACCACATGTGGGCCATTTCGTGGGCGATCACCATGGCGCGGGTCTGCCGCTCGGTGTCGGTGACGGCGGAGCGGTAGATGAACTCGTCGCGGAAGGTGACGAGGCCGGGGTTCTCCATGGCGCCGGCGTTGAATTCGGGGACGAACGCCTGGTCGTAGGAGTCGAAGGGGTAGGGCTCGTCGAACTTCTCGTGGTAGCGGTCGAAGCAGGCGCGGGTGACGTCGAGGATCTCCTCGGCGTCGGCGTCCAGGTACGGGGCGAGGGAGCGGCGGCAGTGGAGGCCGAAGGGGAGGCCGCGGTGCTCGGTGCGTACGGAGTGCCAGGGGCCGGCGGCGACGGCGACGAGGTAGGTGGAGATCAGCGGGGTGGGGGCGGCCTTCCAGTGGCCGTCGCCGAGGTGTTCGGTGATGCCGTTGGCGAGGACGGTCCAGCCTTCGGGGGCGGTGACGGAGAGCTCGAAGACGGACTTGAGGTCGGGCTGGTCGAAGGCGGCGAAGACGCGCTGGACGTCTTCCATGAACAGCTGGGTGTAGAGGTAGGTCTCGCCGTCGGTGGGGTCGGTGAAGCGGTGCATGCCCTCCCCGGTGCGGGAGTAGCGCATGGCGGCGTCGACGCGCAGTTCGTGCTCGCCGGCGGTGAGGCCCTTGAGGGGCAGCCGGTTCTCGTCGAGGGTCTCGGGGTCGAGGGGCCGGCCGTCGAGGGTGACGGAGCGCAGTTCGGCGGGCTTCAGCTCGACGAAGGTGTCCGCGTCGGCACGGGTGGTGAACCGGATGACGGTCAGGGAGTCGAAGGTCTCGTCCCCTCCGGTCAGGTCGAGTTCGATCCCGTAGTGGTGGACGTCGAGGAGCCTGGCACGGGTCTGCGCTTCGTCGCGCGTCAGTACGGACATGGGAACATGCTGCCCGATGCCGCAGGCAGGACACAGGCGTGGTCCGGTATATGCGCATTGTCGCCACCCGGTCACGGGCCGCTGTTACGGCGTGCGGCCCTGTTCCAGTCGGCCGCTGCCCCGCGAGGCGTGCCGGTCGTCGGTCGTCGGACGACGGGTGCCGGTTCTCGCGGTTCCCACGGGGCTCGTGGGGTTCATGGTTCCCGCTGACCTCGTGGGGCTCGTGGTTTCCGCTGGGCTCATGGGGCCCGCTGGGCTCGTGGGGGTCCGCTGGGCTCGTGGGGCCCGCGCGGGTCCTCCACGGACTCCTGCAGGTCCTCTCCCGGCCCGTGCGGTTCCTCCCGCGGCGGGCGTGGGTCCTGCCCGGGGCGGCGTCGGCCGGGGATGCGTCCGTCGGGGTGCGCGAGGGCGGGGGCGGGGGTGTGTTCCTTGACGAGTGCGCGCAGTTCGCGCAGCTCGGCTTCGAGGGCCTGGTGGCGGCGCTGGGCCTCGTACAGGTAGCGGACCTTGGTGCGCAGGGCCCAGGGGTCGACCGGTTTCATGAGGAGGTCGGCGACGCCGAGGCCGAAGGCGGTGGCGGTGAGTCCGGCGTCCGGGCCGAAGCCGGTGAGCAGGATAACGGGGATGTGCTGGGTCTGCTCCAGGCGCCGCAGGTAGCGGACGACGTCGAGGCCGCTCACGCCGGGCATGCGCACGTCGAGGAGGAGCAGGGCGACCTGGCCGCGCAGGACTTCCTTGAGCGCCTCGTCGCCGCCGGTGGCCCGCACGACCCGGTAGCCGAGCGGGGCCAGGACGCTCTCGAGCGCGTACAGGGTGTCTTCGTGGTCGTCGACGATGAGGATCTTGGCATCCGACGGCATGGCCCGACGTCCCCTCGTTTGGGCATACCAGCTTATGCCCGTACGGACGCGCGACGCGGGCCCGTGGTGGTGGCGGAAGTGTCGCCGTCGAGGACGGGCGTGGCGTTCTCGACGGCGCCCACGGGCGTTGTGTGGCGGGCATGAAGTGTGCGGGAGTGCACAGCGCAGGATGCCCGCTGCGGGCCCCCGGTGTCACTCCCCCGGGTCGGCCGTACCGGTTCCCGCGTCGTCCGCGATGCGCTCGTGGTGCCGAATGACCTCGGCGATGATGAAATTCAGCAGTTTTTCGGCGAAGGCCGGATCCAGCTTGGCGCTCTCGGCGAGGCGGCGGAGCCGGGCGATCTGGTGGGCCTCGCGGGAGGGGTCGGCCGGCGGCAGCTGGTGGGCGGCTTTGAGGTGGCCGACCTGCTGGGTGCACTTGAAGCGCTCGGCGAGCATGTGGACGACGGCGGCGTCGATGTTGTCGATGCTGTCGCGCAGCCGGGCGAGTTCCGTGCTGACGGCGGGATCGACTTCCTGGGGCGTGCTGGTGCTCATGACATCCAACCCTACGTGGCTCGCGCGGGCCCGATCATGGGCGGCGCCGCCCGGCGGGAACACGGCGCCGCCGACACGGTGAACTCGTAGGATCACGCGGCCGGTTCGGCGACCGTCGGCGGTTCCGCTCGGGCGAGCCGACTCGTCTGCGCGCCCTGACCGACGGCGGTGGTCCAGGCGTACGGCCGCCTTGCCTTCTCGCACTGACGCCCCCAGCCGGGCGGGCCTCCGGTGGAGGGTCCCTACGGCCGTGGACCTCCGCTCCCCACAGGTTCCCGCGGGCCGCCACGGGTTCCGGGGCCCGCCCGGGGTCCCGCAGGCCCGCCACGGGCCGTCCACGTCCTCCTGGCGCGGTACCGCGTCGTACCCCGCGGCGGTCGCCCGCGACCGGGGTCGCGGGCGCCGCTGGTGCCGGCACTGGTGGTGCCGGCACTGGTGGTGCTGGTGCCGGTGCCGGTGCTGGTGGTGCCGGTGCTGCCGGTGCTGCCGGTGCTGCCGGTGCTGCCGGTGCTGCCGGTGCTGCCGGCAAGGTCACAGGCCGGCGGCCACCCTGGCTATGTCGGCGGCGAAGGTCGAGACCTCGCTGTACACGCCGGGGTATCCGGGCTCCGCGCAGCCCTGGCCCCAGCTGACGATCCCGACCTGGATGTAGGCGCCCGTGTCGTCCTTGCGGAACATGGGCCCGCCGGAGTCGCCCTGGCAGGTGTCGACGCCGCCCTGGGCGACGAATCCGGCGCAGATCTCGTCGCTGGGGACGAGATCACTGCCGTACGCCTGCCCGCAGGTGGCGTCGTCGACGAAGGGAACGGTGGCCTTGAGCAGGTAGCGCTGCTGTCCGCCGCCCTCGCGGGTGGCGCCCCAGCCGGCGACGGTGAAGTCGCCGTTGTTGTAGGCGGTGTTGGTGGCGATCTTCAGGGTGGGCTGCTCGATGGGCTTGGCGAGTTTGATGAGGGCCCAGTCCTTGCCCTTGCCGTTGTAGCCGGGCGCCTGGAGCACCTTGGTCGACTTGACCTTGACGGCGCTGCCGCTCTGCAGGTCCACGACACCGGCGGTGGCGGTGATGGAGGTGTTGGTGCCCGAGCCGTTCACGCAGTGCGCGGCGGTCAGGACGATGCTCTTGGTGTAGAGGGCGCCGCCGCAGCCCATGGAGAGGCGGACCATGAACGGGAACTCGCCCTGGGCGGCACGTGTTCCGCCGACGACGGGTGCGGGTGCGGCGTGCGCGGACAGCGGCTGGAGGGACACGGCGGCGAGCGCGACCGCGCCGACGGCGAGCAGTCTTCTGATGACGCCGAGCTTCTTGAGAGACTTCAACGCGCTTCCTTTCGTGGGGGGTTGTCCGCAGGGCAGGCGCACAGGAAACGCCTCATGGCATGCTCCTGCCAAGCTGGTGCGGATTATGGGGACCGGCCGCCGTACCGGGCAAGAAGCGCATTCCGGCCAGCCGCCGTCCCGACCCGCCTCCGCACCCCCGCCACCGGAGGGAACCCCGCTTACAGTGGAGAGGAGTTCCGGCGTCTTCTGGGGGTGCGGGCGTGGCGAACGGCGGACCCGTCGAGCACGGCTACCCGCATCTGGACACGGTGCGGGCGTCGATCACCGCGCTCTACAAGCGGCTCTCGTACGACACCATCCACACGTTCGCGACCAGCGTGGCGCCCGCCGACGTGGCCTTCGCCGACATCGACGACCTGCATCTGGGCGCCCAGCGGGTGGCCCGCGAGATGGTGCGGCACTACCGGCTGCCGGACGCCCGGATGATCGTCGGCTTCCGCGAGATGACCCACGCGGCGCACGTCGAACTCGCCGCGGGACCCGAGTACTTCATCGAGCTCAACGACCGCTTCCGCACCCATCGCAGGGACATCGGCGCCGCCCTCGCCCACGAGGTGATGCACGTCTATCTGCACCGCCTCGACCTCTCGTTCCCCGGCACCCGCGACAACGAGATCCTCACCGACACGGCCGCCGCCTACCTCGGCACGGGCTGGCTCCTCCTCGACGCCTACCGCGAGGACGCCGCGTCCTCGCAGAAGCTCGGTTATCTGACCCCCGAGGAGTTCGGTTACGTCCTCGCCAAGCGCGCCCTGGTCTTCGGCGAGGACCCCTCGGTGTGGTTCACCAGCCCGCAGGCGTACAGCGCGTACACGAAGGGCATGGCGCAGGCCCGCCGCGACGAGCAGCAGCCCCCGCTGACCGCGGCGGGCTGGGCGGGCCGCCGCCGCTATGCCAGGGACCGCCGCCACGCGCAGGACCACCACACCCCCGACCACTCCGGCGTCCCCTACGCCTTCGCGCCCGAAGACCGCGGCCCGCTGCGCGTCTCCTTCCCGTGCCCGACCTGCCACCAGCGCATCAGGGTGCCGGTACGCGGCCGGGTTCGGGCGCGGTGCGCGCTGTGCCGGACGGTGCTGGAGTGCGACACGTGAGGGACGAACCGTGGGCGGTACGGGGGAAGAGCTGACGCCCACGGGGTGCGGGTGAGGCAGAACACCCCAAAAGTCTTTGCCTCGCGGGTCGGTGGCGAGCGAGGGTCGAAGGATGAGCGCGAACGACCCGACCGCACGACTCTTCCCCGCCCTGTACGAGGGGGACGAGGACGCGGTCGTACGGCTGCTGCGCGCGGGAGTGAGCGCCGAGGCGGTCGACGAGGACGGCCAGAGCGCCCTGTACCTGGCGGCGGTGAGCGACCGGCCCGGCATCGTACGGCTGCTGCTGGCCGGTGGCGCCGAGCCCGACCGCCTCAGCCTGGGCACGGACGCTCCCCTGTGCGGTGCGGCCTGCGGTGGTCACACGGAGGTGGTCCGCGCCCTGCTCGCGGCCGGGGCGAACCCGGACACGGTGGAGGCGTTCGGTTTCACCGCCCTGACCTGGGCGCTGCGGCGGGGCCACACCGCGGTGGCGGAGGCGCTCCTCATGGCGGGCGCGGCCCCGGACCGGCCCGGACCGGCGGGCGAGCCCCCGCTGGTGACGGCCGCGCACCGGGGATCCGTCGGCTGTGTACGGGCCCTGCTCGCGCACGGGGCGGGCGCGCGGGGCGAGGCGCTGGCGGAGGCCCGCCGTCTGCTCGGCGTCGGCATCGAGGTCGAACTCCGGGGGAGCCTGGCCCGCACGCACGGCCCCGGCCATCCGTCGGTCACCCACCGTCACCCCTCACCCGAGGGCACGACCATCGAGGTCCAGCTCCTCGATGCCCAGGGACGGCCTTTCGCCGGCGACGACCTCCAGACCGGCCACGCGGAGATCGTCACCCTGCTGAAAGCGAGCACGACACGCCCCGGACGCTGAACATCCGGGGATCCAGGTGCGGTAGGGCACCACGGGCACCAGTTCCTGGACGGGATGCGCCGAGTCCTCACCGAGGTCCCTCGACCACCCCGGGGTCCCACCTCAGTCCCAGTGGGTCCGTCGGCCACCCGGGAGTCCCCGCTCCGTCCCAGTGGGGCCGTCGAACACCCCGGAGTCCCCGCTCCGTCCCAGTGGAGGCCACTTCCGCGGGAATCCCCGCCGCCGGGCCGGCGGGGCACCAGGGCGGGACAGGCCGAGCCTCCTACCGTGCGCCGTACACCGCCCCCGGAGTCTCCGCCTCCGTCAGGAGCTTCCGGGCCGTCTCACCGGCCTCCGCCGGGGTCCACCGGGCCCCCTTGTCGGCGCTCGGGCCCGGCCGCCAGCCCTCCATCACGGTGATCCGGCCGCCCTCGGTCTCGAAGACGCGGCCGGTGACCCCGGCGGACGCGGCCGACCCGAGCCAGACGACCAGCGGCGAGACATTGCCGGGGGCCATGGCGTCGAATCCGCTGCCGGGAGCGGACATGGTGTCGGCGAAGGTCCGCTCGGTCATCCGGGTGCGGGCGGCCGGGGCGATGGCGTTGACCTGGACGCCGTAGGGGCCCATCTCGGCCGCCGCGACCAGCGTCAGAGCGACGATGCCGGCCTTGGCGGCGCTGTAGTTGCCCTGCCCGACGGACCCCAGCAGGCCCGCTCCGCTACTGGTGTTGACGACTCTGGCGTCGGGCGCGCGGCCCGCCTTCGCCTCCGCCCGCCAGTGCGCCGCCGCCTGCCTGAGCGGCAGGAAGTGTCCCTTCAGGTGGACTCGCATGACGGCGTCCCAGGCGTCCTCTTCGAGGTTGACCAGCATCCGGTCGCGCAGGAACCCGGCGTTGTTGACCAGTGTGTCGAGCCGGCCGTACGTCTCCAGGGCGGTGCGGACGAGGGACGCGGCGCCCTCGGTCGTCGCGATGTCGCCGCCGTGGGCCACCGCTTCGCCGCCCGCCGCGCGGATCTCCTCCGCCACTCGCCGGGCCGGGCTGTCCGGTCCTGGGCTGCCGTCGAGGCCGACGCCGAGGTCGTTCACCACGAGCCGGGCGCCCTCGGCGGCGTACGCGAGCGCGTGCGCCCTGCCGAGCCCGCGGCCCGCACCCGTGACGATCACGACCCGCCCCTCACACAGCAATCGTGCGCTCATCCCACTTCTCCCTGCCGGTCCTTGTTGGCGGTGGCGGCGTCGAGGAAGGCGGGCCGCTCGCCGCCTCCGTGGACGAGGATCGAGGCGCCGCTGATGTACGCGGCGGCGTCCGAGGCGAGGAACACGGCGGCGGCGCCGACGTCGGACGGCCGGGCGAGGCGGCCGAGGGGGACGGTGCGGGCGACGGCGGCGACGCCGTCCTCGCCGCCGTAGTGCAGATGGGCCAGTTCGGTGCGGACCATGCCGACGACCAGGGTGTTGACCCGGATCTCCGGTGCCCATTCGACGGCCATCGAGCGGGCCAGGTTCTCCAGTCCGGCCTTGGCCGCGCCGTAGGCCGCCGAACCGGGCGAGGGGCGCGACCCGCTCACGCTGCCGATCATCACGATCGAGCCCCGGGCCCGCCTGAGATGTTCGTACGCGGCGATCGACGCGGTGAGCGGGACGGTGAGGTTGAGCTCGATCACCCGGGCATGCCGCTCGGCGTCCGCCTCGGCGAGGGGCCGGTAGGGGGCGCCGCCCGCGTTGTTGACCAGGACGTCGAGCCGGGGCAGGGCGTCGAAGAAGGCCCGCACGGCGGCCGGGTCGCGCAGGTCGACGGGGACGAAGTCGGCGCCTTCGAGGGGGACTTCGGGCGGTCGGCGGGCGCAGACCACGACGTGTGCGCCCGCCCGCGCGAAGGCCCGTGCGATACCCGCCCCGACTCCTCGGGTGCCGCCGGTGACGACGGCGGTCCGGCCGCCGAGGTCCACGGCGGCGCCTTCGCGGTCCTCGGTGTCCACGTTGTCCACAGGGGCCTCCCGCGCGGCCGCGATCGCTGCTAGCTTCGCATCACACCTAACAAACGTTTGGTGGAAAGGTAGCTGATGTGCCCATGGGTGTCTCCACCTCGTCCCCGGAAAAGGGGATTTCCGTCGTCACGGTCGACTACCCGCCGGTGAACGCGCTGCCGGTGCGGGGCTGGTTCGACCTCGCCGACGCCGTGCGCGCGGCGGGCAGCGACCCCGGGATCCGCTGCGTCGTCCTCGGAGCCGAGGGGCGCGGGTTCAACGCGGGCGTCGACATCAAGGAAATGCAGCGCGACACCACGGGTCACGGCGCGCTGATCGGTGCCAACCGCGGCTGCGCGGAGGCCTTCGCTGCGGTGTACGAGTGCGAGGTGCCCGTCGTCGCGGCCGTGCACGGCTTCTGCCTGGGCGGCGGCATAGGGCTCGTGGGGAACGCGGACGCGATCGTGGCGAGCGAGGACGCCACCTTCGGCCTGCCCGAGCTGGACCGCGGCGCGCTCGGCGCGGCCACACATCTGGCCCGGCTCGTCCCCCAGCACCTGATGCGCGCCCTGTACTACACCTCGCGCACGGCGACCGCGGCCGAGCTGCACACGCACGGCTCGGTGTGGCGGGTCGTACCGCGCGAGGAACTCCGGGCGGCCGCACTGGAGCTGGCTCGCGAGATAGCGGCCAAGGACGGGCATCTCATCCGGCTCGCCAAGGCCGCCATCAACGGCATCGACCCCGTCGACGTGCGCCGCAGCTACCGCTTCGAGCAGGGCTTCACCTTCGAGGCCAATCTCGCCGGAGTGGCCGACCGCGTCCGTGACACCTTCGGCAAGGAGGCCCCCCGGTGAGCGACAAGACCATGTCGGCGCGGGACGTCGTCGGCCGGCTGGAGAGCGGGATGACCCTCGGCATCGGCGGCTGGGGCTCGCGCCGCAAACCGATGGCCCTGGTGAGAGCGCTGCTCCGAACCGAGATCACCGATCTCACCGTCGTCGCGTACGGCGGCCCGGACGTCGGGCTGCTCGCCGCAGCCGGACGGATCCGCACCCTCGTCACCGCCTTCGCGACGCTCGACTCCGTCCCGCTGGAACCGCACTACCGGGCGGCCCGCGAGCGCGGGGCGTTCGAGCTGACAGAGGTGGACGAGGCGATGTTCATGTGGGGACTGCACGCGGCGGCGAACCGGCTGCCGTTCCTCCCGGTGCGGGCGGGGCTCGGCTCGGACGTGATGCGGGTCAACCCGGGGCTGCGGACGGTCACTTCGCCGTATCCCGACCCGGCCTCGGGGATACGGGAGGAGCTCGTCGCGATGCCCGCGCTGCGCCTGGACGCCGCCCTGGTCCACATGAACAGGGCGGACCGCCTGGGCAACGGCCAGTACCTGGGCCCGGACCCGTACTTCGACGACCTGTTCTGCGAGGCCGCGGACACGGCGTACGTCTCCTGCGAGCGGATCGTCGACACGGCGGAGCTGACCAAGGAGGCCGCGCCGCAGACCCTGCTGCTCCAGCGGTCGCACGTGACGGGCGTGGTGGAGACACCGAACGGCGCACACTTCACCTCGTGCGTCCCGGACTACGGGCGGGACGAGGCCTTCCAGAAGCTGTACGCGACCACGCCGTACGCCGAGTTCGCCGAGCGGTTCCTCGGCGGCGACGAACTCGCCTACCAGAGCGCCGTCCAGGCCTGGCGGAAGGAGCGGGACCAGTGAGCGCCGGTCGAGCCGAGTACTGCGTGATCGCCTGTGCCGAGGCATGGCGGGACAACGGCGAGGTGCTCGCCAGCCCCATGGGCCTGATCCCCTCCATCGGCGCCCGGCTGGCCCGGCACACCTTCTCGCCCGATCTGCTGCTGACCGACGGCGAGGCGCTGCTCGTCGGCCTCGACGGCACCCCGGAGGGCTGGCTGCCGTACCGCAGACATCTGACGGCGGTGACCGGCGGGCGGCGGCACGTGATGATGGGCGCGAGCCAGATCGACCGCTTCGGCAACCAGAACATCTCGTGCGTCGGCGACTGGTCCCGGCCCCGGCGCCAACTGCTGGGCGTGCGCGGCGCCCCGGTCAACACCCTGAACAATCCGACCAGTTACTGGATCCCGAAGCATTCCCGACGCGTCTTCGTGGAGCGGGTCGACATGGTGTGCGGGGTGGGGTACGACCGGGCCGCCACCGCGGGCCCGAGCGCCACCCGTTTCCATCGCCTCCCCCGGGTGGTGACCGACCTCGCCGTCCTCGACTTCGCGACGCCCGACCACTCGATGCGGCTGGTGTCCGTGCACCCGGGTGTCACCGCCGAACAGGTCAGGGAGGCGACGGGGTTCGAGCTGGCGATCCCGGACGAGGTGCCGTTCACCCGTGAACCGACCCCGGAGGAGCTGGAGTTGATCCGCGCGGTGATCGACCCGAAGGGTCTGCGGAACCGGGAGGTGCCCGATCCGGAGAGCACCGCGCGGGACCGGGACATACCCGGCGGGGGCAGCGGCGCACAGAACCCGGAGACACCTGCCCGGCCCGGCGCGGCCGGCGGAGGAGACCGGGGAGTGCCCGACGAAGGCAGCGGCCCCCGGGACCGGGGCGTACCCGGTGGTTCGCGTGAGGGTGGGCGCTGATGGAGACCGCGCTGACGGTGCTCGTCGGCGTCCGGCATCCCATCGTGCAGACGGGTATGGGCTGGGTGGCGGGGCCCCGTCTGGTCTCGGCGACGGCGAACGCGGGCGCGCTGGGCATCCTGGCCTCCGCGACGATGACACTCGACCAGCTCCGCGACGCGGTGCGGGAGGTCAAGTCCCGTACGGATCAGCCCTTCGGTGTGAATCTGCGCGCCGACGCCGGGGACGCCGGCGACCGGGTACGGATCATCGTCGACGAGGGCGTGCGCGTCGCGTCGTTCGCGCTCGCCCCCTCCCGCGAGCTGATCGCCTCGCTGAAGGAGGCGGGCGTGGTCGTCGTGCCGTCCGTCGGCGCCCGGCGGCACGCCGAGAAGGTGGCCGCCTGGGGCGCCGACGCGGTGATCGTGCAGGGCGGCGAGGGCGGCGGCCACACCGGGGAGGTGGCGACGAGCGTGCTGCTGCCGCAGGTGGTGGACGCCGTGGACATCCCGGTGGTGGCGGCGGGCGGCTTCCACGACGGACGGGGGCTGGTGGCGGCGCTGGCCTACGGGGCGGCGGGCATCGCGATGGGCACGCGTTTCCTGCTGACCTCCGACTCGACCGTCCCCGACGCGGTGAAGGCGAGGTATCTGGCGGCGACGGTGAAGGACGTCACCGTGACGACGGCCGTCGACGGGCTGCCGCACCGGATGCTGCGCAGTGAGCTCGTCGACGCCCTGGAGGGGGCGGGCCGCACCAGAGCCCTCGTCCAGGCCGTGCGTCACGCGGCCGGGTTCCGGCGGATATCCGGCCTGTCCTGGTCCCGGATGATCCGCGACGGCCTCGCCATGAAACACGGCAGGGACCTGTCCTGGAGTCAGGTCCTGCTCGCCGCCAACACCCCGATGCTCCTCAAGTCGTCGATGGTGGACGGCCGGACGGATCTCGGCGTGATGGCGTCGGGACAGGTCGCGGGAGTGATCGAGGATCTCCCGTCCTGCGCGGAACTGGTCGAGCGGGTGATGGCCGAGGCCCTCGCGGCACTCGACTCCCTACCCCGCGCGGGCGACCGGGCCCTCACGGCACCGGATGCCGCCGCGGGCCCGGACGGGTGAGCGCCCGGGCGGCCGGGGCCCGCTCACCCTGCCGCACGCCTCGGCCGCCCTGCCCGGTGTACGGGGGCCCCGCCCTCGGACGCCGCAGGGGTGGGAGGCCGGCACTCAGAGCCGCTCGATGATCGTCACATTCGCCTGGCCGCCGCCCTCGCACATCGTCTGGAGTCCGAACCGGCCGCCGGTGCGCTCCAGTTCGTGCAGCAGGGTCGTCATCAGCCGCACACCCGTGGCGCCGAGCGGGTGGCCCAGCGCGATCGCGCCGCCGTTGACGTTGACCTTCTCCGGGTCGGCGCCGGTCTCCTTGAGCCAGGCGAGGACGACCGGGGCGAACGCCTCGTTGATCTCGACGAGATCGATGTCGCCGATGGACATGCCGGTCTTCTTCAGGGCGTACGCGGTGGCCGGGATGGGGGCCGAGAGCATCCGGATGGGGTCCTCGCCGCGCACCGAGAGGTGGTGCACGCGGGCACGGGGGGTCAGGCCGTGTTCGCGGACCGCCCGTTCGGAGGCGAGCAGCATCGCGGCGGCGCCGTCGGAGACCTGGGAGGAGCAGGCGGCGGTGATGGTGCCGCCCTCGACGACGGGGTTCAGGCCGGCCATCTTCTCCAGGGTGGTGTCCCGGCGGGGTCCTTCGTCGACGGTGACCTCCCCGAACCGTACGGTCTCGCGGTCGAAGCGGCCCTCGTCGGCGGCGCGGATCGCCCGCTGGTGGGAGCGGAGGGCGAACTCCTCCTGGTCGCGGCGGCTGATGCCCCATTTGGCGGCGATGAGTTCGGCGCCGTGGAACTGGTTGACGGGGCGGTCGCCGTAGCGGGTGCGCCAGCCCTCGCTGCCCGCGAAGGGTCCCTCGGTGAGGCCGAGGGGTTCGGCGGCCTGGCGGGAGGCGAAGGCGATGGGTATCTGGCTCATGTTCTGCACGCCGCCCGCGACGACCAGGTCCTGGGTACCGGACAGGACGCCCTGGGCGGCGAAGTGCACGGCCTGCTGGGAGGACCCGCACTGGCGGTCGACGGTGACCCCCGGCACCTCCTCGGGCAGTCCGGCCGCCAGCCAGCTGGTGCGGGCGATGTCCCCGGCCTGCGGTCCGACCGTGTCCAGGCAGCCGAGGACGACGTCCTCGACTGCTGCCGGGTCCACGCCTGACCGTTCGACCAGTGCGCTGAGCACGTGCGCGCCGAGGTCGGCCGGGTGGACCCCGCTCAGCCCTCCCCTGCGCCGCCCGACGGGCGTGCGGACCGCTTCGACGATGTAGGCCTCGGCCATGACGACTCCCTTGCGGACGTGGGTGGTTCGCGTGGTTCGCTTACGGCTCCTCGCGGACGGAGATGCCGTCGAGCACCATCGACAGGTACTGCCGGGCGATCTCCTCCGGGCTGTGCTGACCGCCGGGCCGGTACCAGGAGGCGGCGACCCACACGGTGTCGCGCACGAACCGGTAGGTGAGGCGGATGTCGAGGTCGGCCCGGAAGACCTCGGCGTCGACTCCGCGTTCCAGGGTGCTCAGCCACGCCTTCTCGAAGTTGCGCTGGGATTCGGCGAGGAAGGCGAAGCGCTGCTGTGCGGCCAGGTGCCGGGCCTCCTTCTGGTAGATCGCGACGGCCGCGCGGTGCCGGTCGATCTCCCGGAAGGACTCGGTGACCAGGGCCTCCAGGGTTTCCCGGGGGCCGAGTCCGGCGTCCAGGACGGTGTCGTAGCCGTCCCAGAGCTCGTCGAGGAAGGTCCGCAGGATCTCCTCCAGCATCGATTCCTTGGAGTCGAAGTGGTAGTAGAGGCTGCCCGCGAGCATCCCGGCCTCGTCCGCGATCTTGCGTACGGTGGTGGCGTTGTAGCCCTGTTCGGCGAACACCTCGGCGGCGGTGCCGAGCAGTTCACGGCGGCGCTCCGGGGTGGCGGTCACCTGGGGCTTCTTCTTGGTAGGCACACGGTCATTCTCGTCCTAGGCGTGCTGGCTGCTCACGGACACGACCTCGCCGGTCAGATACGAGGAGTAGCCGGAGGCGAGGAACACGATCACGTTGGCCACCTCCCAGGGTTCGGCGTACCGGCCGAAGGCCTCGCGGGCGGTCAGTTCCTCCAGCAGTTCGGGGGTGGTGACCTTCACCAGGTGGGGATGCATGGCGAGGCTGGGCGAGACGGCGTTGACCCGGACCCCGTACGCGGCGGCCTCGACCGCGGCGCAGCGGGTGAGCGCCATGACGCCCGCCTTCGCGGCGGCGTAGTGGGCCTGTCCGGACTGGGCGCGCCAGCCGACGACGGAGGCGTTGTTGACGACGACTCCGCCGTCGCCCCGCTCCTTGAGCCGTCGCAGTGCCGCCCGGGTGCAGCGGAACGTGCCGTTCAGTGTCACGTCGAGGACCTTCGACCACTGCTCGTCGGTCATGTCGACGAGGGGGGAGGTGCCGCCGAGGCCGGCGTTGTTGACGACGATGTCCAGTCGGCCGTGGAGGCCTGTGGCGGTGTCGAAGAGGGCCTGGACCTGGTCCTCTTCGGTGACGTCGCAGGGCAGTGCGGCGACGTTCGCGGCGCCGAACTCCGCGGCCAGGGTCTCGGCGGTCTCCTTGAGCCGGCGGCTGTGCGCGTCGCTGATCAGGACGCGCGCGCCCTCCTCCAGGAACCGGCGTGCCGTGGCCCCGCCGATGCCCGCGCCCGCCGCGGCGGTGATGACGGCGGTGCGGCCCTTCAGCAGCCCGTGCCCGGGTACGTACGCCGGACTCTCGACGTCGCTCATGACCCCAAGCTAACCTACCAAACACTTGTTAGGGAAGCTTGGAGTCACCCCGAAGCCCCACGCCGCAGCCGCACACCGCAGCCCGAAGCCCCACGCCGAAGCCCCGGAGGCCACCGCCGACCCGGGGCACACCGCCTCCGGAGCCCACCGCCGAAAGGTGCCGTCGATGGATCTCACCCGCTCCCCCGCCGACGAGGCGTTCCGTGCCGAGGCCCGCGGCTGGCTGGACACCCATGTCCCGGCGACTGCCCTGCCCTCGCTGGAGACCGCGGAGGGCTTCGCCGCGCATCGCGCGTGGGAGGCCGAACTGGCGGCGGACCGCTGGTCGGTGGTGTCGTGGCCGACGGCGTACGGCGGCCGGGACGCGGACCTCGTGCGCTGGCTGGCCTTCGAGGAGGAGTACCACGCGGTGGGCGCGCCGGGCCGGGTCGGGCAGAACGGCATCAGCCTCCTCGCGCCGACCCTTTTCGACCACGGCACCCCGGAGCAACGAGAGCGGGTGCTGCCGCCGATGGCGACGGGCGAGGTGGTCTGGGCGCAGGCGTGGTCCGAGCCGGAGGCGGGTTCGGACCTGGCCTCGCTGACCTCGCGGGCCGTGCGCGCGGACGGCGGCTGGCGCTTGAGCGGACAGAAGACCTGGTCGTCGCGGGCCGCGTTCGCCGACCGCGCCTTCGGCCTGTTCCGCAGCGAGCCGGGTCTGCCGAGGCCCCACCAGGGTCTGACGTATCTGATGTTCGACCTGAGCGCGCCGGGCGTCACGGTCCGCCCCATCGGGCGCCTGGACGGCAAGCCCGCCTTCGCGGAGCTGTTCCTGGACGAGGTGTTCGTCCCCGACGAGGACGTGATCGGCGAGCCGGGGCAGGGCTGGCGGGTGGCGATGTCGACGGCGGGCAACGAACGCGGTCTGACGCTGCGTTCGCCGGGCCGCTTCCTGGCCGCCGCCGACCGGCTGGCCGCGTTGTGGCACGCGCACGGCGACCCCTTCGACTCGGCCCTGCGCGACCGGGTGGCCGACGCGGTGATCGGCGCCCGCGCCTACCAGCTCTTCACGTACGCCAACGCCTCCCGGTTCCTCGAAGGCGAGGGCATCGGCCCGGAATCCAGCCTGAACAAGGTGTTCTGGTCGGAGCTCGACATCGCGCTGCACGAGACGGCCCTCGATCTGCTGGGCGCCGAGGGCGAGCTGGCGGACACCGAGTGGTCCGAGGGGCATGTCTTCTCGCTCGCGGGCCCCGTCTACGCGGGCACCAACGAGATCCAGCGCGACATCATCGCCGAGCGGCTGCTCGGCCTCCCGAAGGGCCGCCGCTGATGCGCTTCCTCCTCGACGCCGAACAGCGCGCCTTCGCCGCCTCCCTGGACGCGATGCTGACGTCCGCGGACACACCGTCGGCCGTACGGGCCTGGGCCCGCGGCGATCACGGGCCCGGCCGGGCCCTGTGGTCGCGGCTCGCCGACGCGGGGGTCTTCGCACTGGCCGTCCCGGAGGCGTACGAGGGGGTGGGCCCGCTCCCCGTCGAACTGGCGGTCGCGTTCATCGAGTTGGGGCGGCATGCGGTTCCGGGTCCGGTGGTGGAGACGGTCGCCGCGGCCGCCCTGCTGAGCGAGCTGGGCGAGCTGGGCGCGTCGGGTCCGGCCAAGCGGCTGCTGCCGGGGCTGGCCTCCGGCGAGAGCGTCGCCACGCTCGCCCCGGCCGACGGGTACGCGCTCGACGCGGACGCGGCGACGGTGCTGCTCGTGGTGGACGGCGACGGTCTGCGGCTCGCGCCGGGCCACGATCCGGTACGGGCGTCCGTGGACCGGGCCCGGCGGCTCGCCCGGCCGGAGGCGGGCGGCGAACTCCTGGCCGCGGGACCGCAGGTCACCCGCGCCGCGAGCCGGGCCCTGGCCTGGGCCCGGCTCGCCACCGCCGCCCAGGCCCTCGGGGTCGGCCTCGCGCTCCTCGACCGGACCGTCGCATACGTCAAGCAGCGCACCCAGTTCGGTGTTCCCGTCGGCTCGTTCCAGGCGGTCAAGCACCGGCTCGCCGACGCGATGATCGCCCTGGAGTTCGCGCGCCCGCTGCTGTTCGGGGCCGCGCTGTCGATGGCGCCGGCGGACGTGGCCGCCGCGAAGGCCACGGCGGGCGAGGCCGCGTACACCACCGCCCGGACGGCGTTGCAGCTGCACGGCGCGATCGGCTACACGGCCGAGTACGACCTGTCCCTCTGGTTCACCAAGGCCCGCGCCCTGCGCACGGCCTGGGGCACCCCGGCCGAGTGCAGGGCCGAGGCGCTGGCCGGTCTCAGTGGTGCTCGTCCCCGCTCGTGAGCTCCCGGTACTCCTCGGCCGTCGGCTTCGGGATCCGGGCGCCGGGTCCGTACAGGGCGCGCGCCAGCCGGGCGCGCAGCCTTCGGGCGGGGCCGACCCGGCGGACCACACCGTTCGCGTCGACGAGCGGGCCCACCTCGTAGGGCGGCGCCTGTTCGTGCTGGGTGAGGGTGAACCGCTGTGCCGGGGTGAGCGGTTCGTGGACCTCGACGTACTCGCCGTGCGGCAGGAGTTTGATGGTGCCGGACTCGCGGCCGTGCAACACCTTTTCCCGGTCGGCGCGTTGCAGCCCCAGACAGATCCGTTTCGTGACGACGTAGGCGAGTGCGGGCCCGGCGAAGACGGCGACGCGGACGAACCAGGTGATCGCGTTGATCGACAGATGGAAGTGGGTGGCCCACAGGTCGTTGCCGCCGCCGACCAGCAGGACGGCGTACAGCGTCAGCCAGGCGACGCCGAGCGCGGTGCGGGTGGGCACGTTGCGCGGCCGGTCCAGGATGTGGTGCTCGCGCTTGTCGCCGGTGACCCATGCCTCGATGAACGGGTAGACGGCGATGGCGGTCATGATGAGCGGGAAGAGCGAGAAGGGGATGAAGACGCCCAACTGGAGTGTGTGGCCGAGGGCGTTGATCTCCCATCCCGGCATCACCCGGATCAGCCCTTCGGAGAAGCCGAGGTACCAGTCGGGCTGGGCGCCGGTGGTCACCAGGTCGGGCCGGTAGGGCCCGAAGGCCCACACGGGGTTGACGGTGGCGATCGCTCCCATGATCGCCAGGACCCCGAAGACCAGGAAGAAGAAGCCGCCGGCCTTGGCCATGTAGACGGGCATGAACGGCATGCCGACGACCGACTTCTGGTCGCGTCCGGGCCCCGGGTACTGCGTGTGCTTGTGGTAGAAGACCAGGATCAGATGGGCGACGACCAGTCCCAGCATGATGCCCGGCAGCAGCAGGACGTGGATGGGGAAGAACCTCGGGATGATGTCGTGCCCCGGGAACTCCCCGCCGAACAGGAAGAAGGAGATGTACGTCCCCACGACCGGGATCGACAGGATGGCGCCCTGGGCGAAGCGGACGCCGGTGCCGGAGAGCAGGTCGTCGGGGAGCGAGTAGCCGGTCAGGCCGGTGATGAGGCCGAGCATCAACAGGGTCCAGCCGAACAGCCAGTTGACCTCGCGCGGCTTGCGGAACGCGCCGGTGAAGAACACCCGCATCATGTGCACGAGCATCCCGGCGAGGAAGACGAGCGCCGCCCAGTGGTGGATCTGCCGGATCAGCAGTCCGCCGCGCACGTCGAAGCTGATGTCGAGCGTGGACTCGTACGCCCGCGTCATGATGATGCCGTTCAGCGGCCCGTACGAGCCGTGGTAGACGACCTCGACGCCGCTCGGCTCGAAGAACAGGGTGAGATAGACGCCGGTGAGGATCAGGACGAGGAAGCTGTAGAGGCAGACCTCGCCCAGCATGAACGACCAGTGGTCCGGAAAGACCTTGCGCATATTGGCCTTGGCCAGCGTGTACACGCCCAGCCGTCCGTCGGCCCAGTCGGCGAGCCGCTCGCCCTTGCCGGTCTCGGCCGCGCGGCGGGCCCGCGTGGTCCCCGTACGGCCGGCCTCCGGAATCCCGCTCCCGGGGGCTCCGTTCGCCGGAGTTCCCGCGGTCCGGCCGGAGTCGGTCCCTCGTGCGCCCATATGCCGCTCCCCTCGGCCCACCAGGGTGGCACGCCGCCTCGCCCAAGCCAACGGGGCGTCACAGGTGGAGTGTTGGGATGATCGATGCCCGCGGCTCGGACGGTTGCGGCCATGCGGTGCTCCGGTCGCGCGAGGGTGCGGAACGCCGGGGTCGCGTCAGCGTGCCGGCCGGCCGGTGCGCGCACGGACCCTGCCGTTCCCCTCCGGCCGGAGTGTCGCTATTTTGATCTTCGCCGTCCCCACCGGCTCACCGTTACCCCGTACCCGTGCGTTCCGAGGAGCCGGCCGTGGAGTCCGAGTCCGCTGTCACCACTTGCTACCGCCACCCCAAGGTGGAGTCGCATGTGCGCTGCACCCGCTGCGACCGTTTCATATGCCCGAGCTGTATGCGCGAGGCGGCCGTCGGCCATCAGTGCGTGGAGTGCGTGAAGGAGGGCGCGAAGTCCGTCCGGCAGGCCCGCACGGCCTTCGGCGGGCGGATCTCGACGGTGCCCGCGGTGACGTACGCCCTCATCGGCCTCAATCTGCTGGCCTACCTGGCCGAACTGCTGCGCTCGTCGGTCGTGGACCGGTTCGAGATGCTCGGCGCGGGTCTGGTGGACGGGGACGGGATCCACTATCTCTGGGACGCCGTGCACTCCCCGGACTACCACGCGGAAGGCCTGGTCAACGGCGAGTGGTACCGGCTGCTGACCGGGGCGTTCCTGCATCTGCCGCCCACCGAGGGCACCTTCGGCATCGCTCACATCGCGATGAACATGTTCGCGCTGTGGAACATCGGCCGGACCGTCGAGGCCCAGCTCGGCCGGGTCCGCTACCTCGCCCTGTATCTGCTGTCGGCGCTCGGCGGCTCGGTCCTCGTGCTGCTGATCGCACCGGACGAGCACACGGTCGGCGCGTCGGGCGCGATCTTCGGCATCGGCGCCGCGTACTACGTGATGGCACGCCGGCTCGGCACGGACATGGGGGGCGTCAACCGCTTCATGGGCGGCCTGCTGATCTGGCTGCTGATCTCGGCGGGGCTCACGTCCTGGCAGGGCCACCTGGGCGGCCTGCTGGCGGGCGGGGCCGTGACGGCGGCCTTCGCGTACGCTCCCCGCAACCGCTGGCGGGCACCGATCCAGGCGGCCGTGTGCGTGGGGCTTCTCGCATTGCTGGTGGTCCTGGCGGTGCTGAAGGTGTCGGCGCTGAGGAACGGCTCCGTGTAGCACGAGACGGACGGCGGGCGCGGCCGCCGCGGCGCGGGCTGCAGGAAGGGGCGCGGGACGGGCAACAGCCCCTGCCTGCACCCGTGTCCGGTCCCGCGCGGGCTGTCCGCGGGCCCTGCCGGCGACGCCGGGCCTTGCGGTGCCCCGGGCGGCCGGCGGGTCGCGTCCCCGGGCCGCGCACGCGTGCCGCCCTTGAGGGGCACAGACGTGCTGTACCCGTACGGCACCTCGGCCTGTCCGTCCGCACGTCGTCCCTGCGTACCCTTGCGTCATGAAACGTGCGGGTTGCCTGTTGTTCGCCGTCGCCCCCGTGCTGGTGACGGCGACGGTCTACTTCGCCACGCCCGAGCACACGGCCACCGCCGACGCCAAGGGCCCGGCGTCCGTGTCGCGGAAGGCCCGCGAGAAGGACTCGGCCAATGCCGAGCGGAAGGCCGACGGCGAGGTCGCCGACGCGCCGCCCGGCCTGGCGGCTCCGGACAGGAAGGAGCTGGCCCAGGAGATCGTGGCGAGTGCCGAGAACTCCACGCTGAAGTGGCACGAGGCGTACGCCTACGTCGAGGACATCGGTGACGGCCAGGGGTACACGGCGGGCATCATAGGCTTCTGCACCGGCACCCACGACCTGCTCACTCTGGTCGAGCGTTACACCGAGGAGCACCCGGACAACGGGCTCGCCCGCTTCCTCCCGGCCCTGCGCAAGGTCGACGGCACGGACTCCCACGAGGGCCTGGACCCGGGCTTTCCCGCGGCCTGGCGCCGCGAGGCCGCCCTCGCCGCGTTCCGCGAGGCCCAGGACCACGAACGCGACAGCGTCTACTTCGACCCCGCCGTCCGGCTCGCCAAGCTCGACGGGCTCGGCACGCTCGGCCAGTTCATCTACTACGACGCCATGGTGATGCACGGTCCCGGCACCAGCGCCGACGGCTTCTACGGGCTGCGCGAGCGCGCCGTGCGCGAGGCGAACCTCCCGTCCGAGGGCGGCGACGAGAAGGCGTACCTCGACATCTTCCTGGACATCCGCCGCGAGGCGATGAAGGCCAAGGACCCCCAGCGCGACACCACCCGCATCGACACCGCCCAGCGGCAGTTCCTCCATGACGGAAACCTCGACCTGCACACACCGCTGCGGTGGAAGGTGTACGGCGAGACCTACCGCGTGCCGTAGGCGGGAGAAGCCCGCGGGCATGCGGCGGCGCCTGCCAGGTCGTCCGGTCGGGGACAGTGAGGCAGGCGCCGTCTCGTGTTCCGCACGCCTTTGTGCGGGACGATTTCGGGTGACCGTCAGGTCACTCGTTCAAGGGGTCGGACCGTTTCGGGGTCAGACCATCAGCGAGCGGTCCGTCGGACGGATCGGGGCCGGCAGATCGCTCGCTCCGGTGAGGAAGCGGTCGACACCGCGGGCGGCCGAACGGCCCTCCGCGATGGCCCAGACGATGAGGGACTGGCCGCGGCCCGCGTCACCGGCGACGTACACGCCGGGAACGTTGGTCGCGAAGTCGGCGTCGCGGGCGATGTTGCCGCGCTCGTCGAGCTCCAGACCGAACTGGGAGACCACGCCGTTCTCGACGTCCGTGCCGGTGAAGCCCATCGCCAGCGTCACCAGCTGGGCGGGGATCTTGCGCTCCGTGCCCGGCTTCTGGTTCAGCTTGCCGCCGGTGAACTCTACCTCGACCAGGTGCAGCCACTGGACGTTGCCGTCCTCGTCGCCCTCGAAGTGGGTGGTGTTGACGGAGTAGACCCGCTCACCGCCCTCCTCGTGCGCGGAGGTGACCTTGTAGAGCATCGGGAACGTCGGCCAGGGCTGACCCGGGTTCCGCTCCTCGCCCGGCCGCGGCATGATCTCCAGCTGGGTGACCGAGGCCGCGCCCTGGCGGTGGGCGGTGCCCACGCAGTCCGCGCCCGTGTCACCGCCGCCGATGACCACGACGTGCTTGCCCTCGGCGGTGATCGGGGGCGCCACGTAGTCGCCCTCCTGCACCTTGTTGGCCAGCGGCAGGTACTCCATGGCCTGGTGGATGCCGCTCAGCTCCCGCCCGGGGACGGGGAGGTCACGGGCGGTCGTCGCACCGGCGGCGATGACCACGGCGTCGTACCGCTTGCGCAGGTCCGTCGCCTTGAGGTCGCGGCCGATCTCGATGCCCGTGCGGAAGCGGGTGCCCTCCGCGCGCATCTGCTCGATGCGGCGGTTGATGTGCCGCTTCTCCATCTTGAACTCGGGGATGCCGTAGCGCAGCAGGCCGCCGACGCGGTCGGCGCGCTCGTACACCGCGACCGTGTGACCGGCGCGCGTGAGCTGCTGGGCGGCGGCGAGACCGGCGGGGCCGGAACCGATGACCGCGACGGTCTTGCCCGACAGGCGCTCGGGGATCTGCGGGGCGACATCGCCCGTGTCCCACGCCTTGTCGATGATCGAGACCTCGACGTTCTTGATGGTCACGGCGGGCTGGTTGATGCCGAGCACACACGCCGACTCGCACGGGGCGGGGCACAGCCGGCCCGTGAACTCCGGGAAGTTGTTCGTGGCGTGCAGCCGCTCGGAGGCGGCCTGCCAGTCCTCGCGGTAGGCGTAGTCGTTCCACTCGGGGATCAGGTTGCCCAGCGGACAGCCGTTGTGGCAGAACGGGATGCCGCAGTCCATGCAGCGCGAGGCCTGCTTGGAGATGATCGGGAGCAGCGAGCCCGGAACGTAGACCTCGTTCCAGTCCTTGAGGCGCTCCTCGACCGGCCGGGACCTGGCGACCTCACGGCCGTGGTTCAAAAAGCCCTTGGGATCAGCCATTGGTCGCCGCCTCCATCATCTTCTCGGTGATCTCGGACTCGTTGAGTCCGGCTCGCTCGGCGGCGTCCTTGGCGGCGAGCACTGCCTTGTACGTGCTGGGAATGATCTTGCTGAAGCGCTCCACGGCCACGGGCCACTCGGCGATCAGCTTCTCGGCGACCGTCGAGGCGGTCTCCTCCGCGTGCCGGCGCACGACGTCGTGCAGCCACTGCTTGTCGGTGTCGTCGAGTTCCTCGACGGCGTCCACGTTGCCGATGTTCACGTTGTCGCGGTCGAGGTCGATCACGTACGCGACACCGCCGGACATGCCGGCCGCGAAGTTGCGGCCCGTCTCGCCGAGGACGACCGCGCGACCGCCGGTCATGTATTCGCAGCCGTGGTCGCCCACGCCCTCGGAGACCACCGTCGCGCCGGAGTTGCGGACGCAGAAGCGCTCGCCGGTGCGGCCGCGCAGGAAGAGCTCGCCGCCCGTCGCGCCGTACGCGATGGTGTTGCCCGCGATGGTCGAGTACTCGGCGAGGTGGTCGGCGCCCCGGTCGGGACGGACGATCACCCGGCCGCCGGAGAGACCCTTGCCGACGTAGTCGTTGGCGTCGCCCTCCAGGCGCAGCGTGACGCCGCGCGGCAGGAAGGCGCCGAAGGACTGGCCCGCCGAGCCCGTGAAGGTGATGTCGATGGTGTCGTCGGGCAGGCCCGCGCCACCGAACTTCTTCGTCACCTCGTGGCCGAGCATGGTGCCGACCGTGCGGTTGATGTTGCGGATCGCGACCTGGGCGCGGACCGGCTGGGCGTCGGTCGCGGAGTCGGCGGCGAGCGCGTCGGCGGCGAGCTTGATGAGCTCGTTGTCGAGCGCCTTCTCCAGGCCGTGGTCCTGCTCGATGACCTGGTGCAGCGCCGCGCCCTCGGGCAGTTCGGGCACGTAGAAGAGCGGGGTCAGGTCCAGGCCCTGCGCCTTCCAGTGGGTGACGGCGCGCTCCACGTCGAGGTTCTCGGCGTGGCCGACGGCCTCTTCGATGGTGCGGAAGCCGAGCTCGGCGAGGATCTCGCGGACCTCTTCGGCGATGAACTTGAAGAAGTTGACGATGTACTCGGCCTTGCCGGCGAACCGCTCGCGCAGCACCGGGTTCTGGGTGGCGATGCCGACCGGGCAGGTGTCCAGGTGGCAGACGCGCATCATGACGCAGCCGGAGACGACGAGCGGCGCGGTCGCGAAACCGAACTCTTCGGCGCCGAGCAGCGCGGCGATGACGACGTCGCGGCCGGTCTTGAGCTGGCCGTCGGTCTGCACGACGATGCGGTCGCGCAGACCGTTGAGCAGCAGGGTCTGCTGGGTCTCGGCGAGGCCGAGCTCCCAGGGGCCGCCCGCGTGCTTGAGGGAGGTCAGCGGGGAGGCGCCCGTTCCGCCGTCGTGGCCGGAGATGAGGACGACGTCCGCGTGGGCCTTGGAGACACCGGCGGCGACCGTGCCGACGCCGACCTCGGAGACCAGCTTCACGTGGATGCGGGCCTTCGGGTTGGCGTTCTTGAGGTCGTGGATCAGCTGAGCCAGGTCCTCGATGGAGTAGATGTCGTGGTGCGGCGGCGGGGAGATCAGACCGACACCCGGGGTGGAGTGACGGGTCTTGGCCACCCACGGGTAGACCTTGTGGCCGGGCAGCTGGCCGCCCTCGCCGGGCTTGGCGCCCTGGGCCATCTTGATCTGGATGTCGTCGGCGTTGACGAGGTACTCGCTGGTCACGCCGAAGCGGCCGGACGCCACCTGCTTGATGCTGGAGCGGCGGGCCGGGTCGTACAGCCGGTCCGCGTCCTCGCCGCCCTCACCGGTGTTGGACTTGCCGCCCAGCTGGTTCATGGCGATGGCGAGGGTCTCGTGCGCCTCCTTGGAGATGGAGCCGTACGACATGGCGCCGGTCGAGAAGCGCTTGACGATCTCGGAGACGGGCTCGACCTCGTCGAGGGAGATCGAGGGCCGGTCCGAGGTGAAACCGAACAGGCCGCGCAGCGTCATCAGACGCTCGGACTGCTCGTTCACACGGCCCGTGTACTTCTTGAAGATCTCGTAGCTGCCCGAGCGCGTCGAGTGCTGGAGGCGGAAGACCGTCTCCGGGTCGAACAGGTGGGGCTCGCCCTCGCGGCGCCACTGGTACTCGCCGCCTATGTCCAGGGCGCGGTGTGCGGGCGCGATGCCGGAGGCCGGGTAGGCCTTGGCGTGCCGGGCGGCGACCTCCTTGGCGATGACGTCGAGGCCGGCTCCGCCGATCTTGCTGGCCGTGCCGTTGAAGTACTTCTCGACGAAGGCCTTCTCCAGGCCGACGGCCTCGAAGACCTGGGCGCCGCGGTAGGAGGCGACGGTCGAGATGCCCATCTTGGACATGACCTTCAGGACGCCCTTGCCGAGGGCGTAGATCAGGTTGCGGATGGCCTGCTCGGGCTCGATGCCCTGGAGGAAGGTGTCGGCGCGGGCCAGGTCCTCGACGGACTCCATGGCCAGGTACGGGTTGACGGCCGCGGCGCCGAAGCCGATGAGCAGGGCGACGTGGTGGACCTCGCGGACGTCTCCGGCCTCGACCAGCAGGCCCACCTGGGTGCGCTGCTTGGTGCGGATGAGGTGGTGGTGGACGGCCGCGGTGAGCAGCAGAGAGGGGATCGGCGCGTGCTCGGCGTCGGAGTGACGGTCCGACAGGACGATCAGCCGGGCGCCGTTCTCGATGGCGGCGTCGGCCTCGGCGTAGATCTCCTCGATGCGGGCGGCGAGGGATTCGCCGCCGCCGGAGACCCGGTACAGGCCGGACAGCGTCGCTGCCTTCATGCCGGGCATGTCGCCGTCGGCGTTGATGTGGATGAGCTTGGCCAGCTCGTCGTTGTCGATCACCGGGAAGGGCAGGGTGACGCTGCGGCAGGAGACGGCCGTCGGCTCCAGCAGGTTGCTCGCCGGACCGAGGGAGGAGCGCAGGGAGGTGACCAGTTCCTCGCGGATCGCGTCCAGCGGCGGGTTGGTGACCTGTGCGAAGAGCTGGGTGAAGTAGTCGAACAGCAGACGCGGGCGCTGCGAGAGCGCGGCGATCGGCGAGTCGGTGCCCATCGAACCGATCGGCTCGGCGGCGGCCTTGGCCATCGGCGCGAGGATGATCCGCAGTTCCTCCTCGGTGTAACCGAAGGTCTGCTGGCGGCGGGTGACCGAGGCGTGGGTGTGCACGATGTGCTCACGCTCGGGCAGGTCGGAGAGTTCGATTTCGCCGGCTTCCAGCCACTCCGCGTAGGGCTTCTCGGAGGCGAGGCCGGCCTTGATCTCGTCGTCCTCGATGATGCGGTGCTCGACGGTGTCGACGAGGAACATCTTGCCGGGCTGGAGGCGGCCCTTGCGGACGACCTTGGCGGGGTCGATGTCGAGGACGCCGACCTCGGAGCCGAGGACGACGAGGCCCTCGTCGGTGACCCAGTAGCGGCCGGGGCGCAGTCCGTTGCGGTCGAGGACCGCGCCGACCTGGCTGCCGTCGGTGAAGGTGACGCAGGCGGGACCGTCCCAGGGCTCCATCATCGTGGAGTGGAACTGGTAGAAGGCCCGCCGGGCCGGGTCCATGGAGTCGTGGTTCTCCCACGCCTCCGGGATCATCATCAGCACGGAGTGCGGGAGCGAGCGGCCGCCGAGGTGCAGGAGTTCGAGCACCTCGTCGAAGGAGGCCGAGTCGGAGGCGTCCGGTGTGCAGACGGGGAAGATCCGCTGCAGCTTGTCGTTGTCCCCGAACAGGTCCGAGGCGAGCTGGGACTCGCGGGCGACCATCCAGTTGCGGTTGCCCTTGACCGTGTTGATCTCGCCGTTGTGCGCGACGAAGCGGTACGGGTGGGCGAGCGGCCAGCTCGGGAAGGTGTTGGTGGAGAACCGGGAGTGCACGAGCGCGATCGCGGAGGCGAAGCGGCGGTCGGACAGGTCCGGGAAGAAGGGCTCCAGCTGGCCGGTGGTCAGCATGCCCTTGTAGACGATGGTCCGCGCGGACAGCGAGGGGAAGTAGACCCCGGCCTCGCGCTCGGCGCGCTTGCGCAGCACGAACGCGGTGCGGTCGAGGTCGATGCCCTGGCTCGCGCCGTCGCCGACGAAGATCTGGTGGAAGGCCGGCATCGTCGAGCGGGCGGTGGCGCCGAGGAGTTCGGGGGCGACCGGGACCTCGCGCCAGCCGAGGACGGTGAGGCCCTCTTCGGCGGCGATCGTCTCGATGCGTGAGACGGCGTCGGCCGTGCCGTCCTCGGGGAGGAAGGCGATGCCCACCGCGTACGCGCCGGCTGCGGGAAGTTCGAAACCGGCCACCTCGCGGAAGAAGGCGTCCGGGACCTGGGAGAGGATGCCCGCGCCGTCGCCCGAGTCGGGCTCGGAGCCGGTGGCACCGCGGTGTTCCAGGTTCCGCAGAACGGTGAGCGCCTGCTCGACCAGCGCGTGGCTCGCCTCGCCGGTGAGGGTGGCCACGAAGCCGACGCCACAGGCGTCGTGCTCGTTGCGGGGGTCGTACATACCCTGCGCAGCAGGGCGAGCATCCATGAAGGACCACTTCTGGTCGTTCGTGGAATGCTGGGACGGCTGGCGCGGCGTACGCATCGGCTCTCCCGTCGTCGTCGGGGCGGGGGGTCCCTCCCAGGCCCTTGGGGCTCAGGGGGGAGACATCTGCCGAGGGACGACGTTGGCCCTCTGTTGGTGCAAAATTTCGTGCAGGTTACATGATGGAGCGATTCTCGGGAACCGGATACTCCGTTCCAACATGCGGACACCACGGGGTCGCGGCGGGGTACCGCGCTCGGCGGTGGAAGGTATGGGGACCTAAGCGGACAGATCAATGACCGTCGGCCCGGTTCGCGGCAGAGATCGTGATCCACCGCGAGAAGTGCGGAGCAGGCGTCATTGCCTGCGGCGCTTACGGCTCATGCCCAGTGGTTAAGGAATCGAAACCGCCGGGTAACGACTACTTATGCAGTCCCTTGCATAGGTGATCGAGGCCTCATCCTACGGCCGCACCGAACAGACTGCCCAGGGCGTACGTCACACCCGCCGCGGCGCCACCGAGAGCGAGCTGCCGCAGCCCGCTGAACCACCAGGACCGCGCGGTCACCTTGGCCACGACGGCACCGCACGCGAAGAGCCCGAGCGTCGCGAGCAGCAGCGCCGGCCACAGCACGGTCGCGCCCAGCAGATACGGCAGTACGGGGAGCAGGGCGCCGAGCGCGAAAGAGCCGAAGCTGGACACGGCGGCGACGGCCGGGGAGGGCAGGTCGCCGGGGTCTATACCGAGTTCCTCGCGCGCGTGGATCTCCAGGGCCTGCTCGGGATCGCGGGAGAGCTGCCGGGCCACCTCCTGGGCCAGCTCGGGATCGACCCCGCGGGCCTCGTACAGCGCGGCCAGCTCGCGCTCCTCGTCCTCGGGGTGCTTGCGCAGCTCGCGCCGCTCGACATCGAGTTCCGCCTCGACGAGCTCGCGCTGCGAGGCGACGGAGGTGTACTCGCCGGCGGCCATCGAGAAGGCGCCGGCGGCGAGGCCCGCGAGTCCGGTGATGACGATCGTCTGCTGGGAGACGGACCCGCCGGCGACGCCGGTCATCAGGGCGAGGTTGGAGACCAGGCCGTCCATCGCGCCGAACACCGCCGGGCGCAGCCAGCCGCCGTTCACATCCCGGTGGGTGTGGTTGTCGCGGTGCGCCACGTGCAGCGTCGCCTCGGTCTCGATGATCGCCATGCGGGTCCCCCAGCGTGCTTGATTGGACTGTTTCCACTTTTTGACAACTACGAAAGTACGCCTCGAAATTCCCCGCCGCCAGCAAGGAAAGGCTGGGCTAACCTGCGCTTTTACCTGTTAGCGCTCATCCGTGGCATGTCATGCACATATGTCGACCGGGTGACAGTGAGGCCCGTAAGGCTCCTGTCAACCGCCAAGGTGGGACAGATGCGCAAAGGGTTCCGCGCGCCGCACTCCGCGCTCCGGCAGGGGCCCTGAGAGGAGAGGCACGTATGGCTTCCATCGCCTGCATTCCCTCGGCCCCGGCATCCGGGAACGCCGCCGGTCTCCGCGACCGGGCCCGCGGCGCACTGCTCGGACTCGCCGTCGGGGACGCGCTGGGCGCCCCCGCCGAGAACATGCTGCCGTCGGAGATCCGCGCCAAGTGGGGCCGGATCACCGGGTACGTCGCCGAGCACCCGGCCGGAACGGACGACACCGAGTACGCGATCTTCTCCGGGCTGCTGCTGGCCCGGCACGGCTCGGCGCTGACCGTGGCCCACGTCGAGTCGGCCTGGCACCAATGGATCGCGGACCGTGACGAGGGACCGTTCCGCGGTGCCGGATTCAGCGAGCGGGGCACGCTGGAGAACCTGCGCAGGGGGCTCGCGGCGCCCATCTCCGCCCAGCACCGGCACGCCTGGAGCGACGGTCTCGCCATGCGCGCGGCGCCCTTCGGCGTCTTCGCGGCGGGCCGGCCCGCCGAGGCGGCCCGGCTCGTGGCGATCGACGGCTCGGTGAGCCACGAGGGCGAGGGCATCTACGGCGGTCAGGCGGTCGCGGCGGGGGTCGCCGCCGCGATGGCGGGCGCTCCCACCATCGCGGTCGTGGCCTCCGCCCTGGCCGTCGTCCCGGACGACTCCTGGACGGCCCGCTCGCTGCGCCGCGCGGTCGCGGTGGCGCACCGCGGCGAACGGGCGGTGCGCTCGGCGGTGGTGATCGGCGGCTACCCGTGGACCGACCTGGCGCCCGAGGCCGTGGCCCTCGCCTTCGGCGCGTACGCGGCGGCGGACGGGGCGTTCACCGAGTCGGTCCTCACCGCGGTGAACATGGGCCGCGACGCCGATACGACAGCCGCGGTGGCCGGAGCGCTGGCCGGCGCGACCAGGGGGGTGTCCGCGATCCCCGCCGAGTGGGCGGCTGCCATCGGACCGGCGCGCGGCAGCTGCCTCCCCTCGATGGAGGGCCACCACATCCTGGACGTGGCGGAACTCCTGACCCCGGAGAACGGGGAGAAGTGGGGCGCCGGGGGGCGCGTACCGCCCGCCCCCGAGACGTACGCGGTTCCGGACGCGTACGCCCTCTCCGGCGCGGACGCGTTCGAGGCGCCCGCCGATGACCCCGGGGCAGGCCGGTGAGCCCCGGCCTGGCCGGCGACGAGCCCGGCGACCGCACAGGCGAGGGCGCCGCCTCGGCGACACCCGCCGAACCGATGGCACCCGGCACGGGGCCGCCCCCCGAGGGCGCCGAGCCGGTTGCGCCCGGCCCGACGGGCGAGCCGAGGCCACTCGGCAGGACGGCCGGAGCGGGGATGCCCGGCGGGACGGCCGGGGCTGGGGCGCTCGGCGGGACGGCCGGAGCTGGGGCGCTCGGGACGGTGGGCGGGGGCGTTTCAGTCGGTGGGGCGGGCGGATTCGGGGTGGGCGGTGACGGGGTGCGGCGGGCACGGGGAGTCGTTCCGGTGGAGGGGCCCGTGAGGGCGGGGGTGCGGCGGATCGAGGGGCTGCTGCTCGGGCTGGCCGCGGGGGATGCCGCGGGATGGCCCGCCGCACGTCACCGGGCCGCGCGGATGCCCGAGTGGACCCGGCGGCTGACCCGCGAGCTGGACACCTTCGCGGAGCAGAACGCGACGACGACCCTGCCTGTACCGATCGCGCTGAACCAGCCGCCGGAACCGTTGAGGCTCGGCCCCTCGGACGACGCCGAGTGGGCGGCGTTCGCGGCCGAGGCCGTGCTGCGGGCCGGGGAGACCACGGCACTCGGCGACCTGAGCCTCGAACGCAGGATGCGCGCGTCCATCGACCTGTCCTGGAACGCCGTCGCCAGCGAGGTCGCCGCCGCGGCCGACCGCGCCCCCGAGGTCGAGTCCGCCCTGCTCCCGCTGCGCGCCCGGATCTCCGTACGCGCCGGACTCGGCAACCTCGCCACCGGTCTGCGCCCGCCCGCCACCGGCCACGACAACCCCCACTACTTCGACGACGCGGCCTGCGTACGGGCCTGCGTCCTCGCCGTGGCGTACCCGGGAGACCCCCGGCTCGCCGCGGAACTCGCCGAGTTCGACGCCCGCTACACCCAGGACGGCGACGGTGTGCACGGCGCCCGCGCGATGGCCGCGGCGGTGGCGCTCGCCCTCGCCGGGCACGGCGTCGACACCTGCGTGGAGGCGGCCCTCGCCGAACTGCCCGCCGCGACGGAGATCGGCCGCAACGCCCGGCACGCCCTCGCGCTGGCAGCGGGCAGCGAGAGCACCTTCGCCCTGGTCCCCCTGCTGGAGCACCAGATCGTCGACCACGTCTACAGCTACGGCATCGCGGCCGCCGAGACCGTCCCCGTCGCCCTGGCCCTGGCCGCCGCCGCGCGCGGCCGGATCGCCGAGGCCGTGCCCTCGGCCGCGTGCCTGTCCCGGGTCGCCGACTCGGCCCCCGCCCTGGCCGGCGCGCTCACCGGGGCGCTCGGCGGCGCCACCGCGATCCCCGCCTCCTGGCGCGACGCCTGCCGCACCCTGTCCGGCTGCGCCCTGCCCCGGCTGACCGGGACGGATCTCATCGGGCTCGCCGAACTCCTGGAGGCCGCAGGACTCGCCGACCCACTCGATTCCCCGGAACTTGCGGCCCCAGAGGGATGATTCGGGCATGACGCCCAAAGGAGAAGGAACGGGAACCCTCGACGAACGGATCAACGGAGCCCTCGTCGGAGCCGCCGTCGGCGACGCCCTCGGCGGCCCCGTCGAGGGGTACTCCCCCGAGCAGATCACCGAACGCCACGGCGGCCGCGTGCACGGCGTCGTCGGCCCCTGGAACGGCGACGACTGGCCCACCGCCCGCCCCATCGCCCCGTACCACAAGGGCGACGGACACGTCACCGACGACACCCTGATGACCCATGCGCTGGTACGGGTGTACGCCACCGTCCGCGACCACCTCGACGCCTACGCCGTCGCCGGGCACCTGGTCCCCGACCTGATGACGACCCCCCGCTGGATTCCGGAGCTGGAGGCCGAGGCGCTCCCCCTCCAGCGGATCTTCCTCGCCGAGAAGTGGCTGGTCGCCCGCCTCCACTACGGCCATGTGGACCCCCGGGAGGCCGGCTCCGGCAACATCGTCAACTGCGGTGCCGCGATGTACATGGCCCCGGTCGGCCTGGTCAACGCGGCGAACCCGGCGGGCGCGTACGCCGAGGCGCTCGACATCGCGGGCGCCCATCAGTCCTCGTACGGGCGCGAGGCCGCGGGCGTCTTCGCGGCGGCGGTGGCGGCGGCCTGCTCACCCGGCGCGACCCCCGACTCGGTCGTGGCCGCGTGTCTGTCGCTGGCCAAGGACGGCACCCGCGCCGCCGTCGAGGCGGTCTGCGAAGTCGCCTCCCGCCACACGGACTTCGAGTCGGCGCTTCTCCCGCTGCGCCGGGCGGTGGCCCCGTACGACACGGTCGGCCCCGACTACCGCTCCCCCTCCCTCGGCGCCCGCCGCCCCTCCCGGCTCCACTCCATCGAGGAACTCCCCGTCGCGCTCGGCATGTTGCTGGTGTCGGGCGGCGACTTCCGGCACGCGGTCCTGGGTTCGGTCAACTACGGCCGCGACTGCGACTCCATCGCCACCATGGCGGGCGCCCTCGCGGGCGCGCTGGGCGGCGAGGTCCCGCACGACTGGGCCAAGGCGGTGGCCGAGTCCAGCCGGCTCGACCTGGACGCCCCGGCGCGTACGCTCGCCGAGGTGACCCGGGAGATCTTCGGCCGCGACGTCCACCGCCGCCGGACCCACGAGGCGGCGTACGCCGCGCTGGCGGGAACACCGTGCTCCGACTGACCTGGGTCCAGCCCGAGGACCTCCTCGGGCACGAACTCCACCAGGCCGTCCAGGACGGCCGCGAGCCGGCCCGCGTCGCCGCCCGCTGGCACGCGGCAGGCGGCAGGCAGGCCCCGCTGCACGCGGGCGCGTCGGCGACCCCGGCCTCGCCGTCCCTGCGCCGCCTCGCGGCCGACCTCCTCGACGAACTCGCCGCCCTGCCCGGCAGGCTGGCGGACGACGAACCGACGGATCTGGCACTGATCAAGGCCCAGTGCCCCGCCTGGCCGCCCCCGCGGTACGCGCCGGTGCCCGCGCCCGACCGGGCCCGCCTGGAAACGGCCTGGCTCGGCCGGGCCGTGGGCTGTCTGCTGGGCAAACCCGTGGAGAAGCTCCCCCTCGACGGGATCCGGGCACTCGCCGGAGCCTCCGGCAACCGGCCCCTGCGCACCTGGTTCACCGCGCGGGGTGTACCCCGGGAGCTCCTGGACGCCCACCCCTGGAACCGGCGCTCCGCAGCCACCTCCCTGGCCGAGAACATCGACGGCATGCCGGAGGACGACGACCTCAACTACCCGCTCCTGAACCTCCTGTTGCTCCAGCGGTACGGCCGGGACTTCACCACCGCGGACGTGGCCCGCCTCTGGCTGGACGAACTCCCCGCCGGCCGCACCTTCACCGCGGAGCGTGTCGCGTACCGCAACCTCCTCAGCGGCGTCGAGCCGCCGGACACCGCCCGCCGTCACAACCCGTTCCGCGAGTGGATCGGCGCCCTGATCCGAGCGGACGTGCACGGCTGGACCAACCCGGGCGACCCTGCGGGGGCGGCGGAACAGGCGTACCGCGACGCCACCCTCACCCACACGGCCAACGGCGTCTACGCGGCCATGTTCACGGCCGCCGCCATCGCCGAGGCAGCCACCGCGTCAAGTGACGTCCACGCCTGTCTGCGCACCGGACTGAGAGTCGTCCCGCCCGGCTCCCGGCTGGCCCGAGCGGTCCGCCACGCCGTCCGGCTCGCCCGTACGACACCGGACTTCGACACGGTCGTCGACGAACTGCACGCCGCCCACCGCGACTGCCACTGGGTCCACGCCGTCCCCAACACCGCGCTGATCGCCGCCGCCCTCACCCACGCCGACGGTGACTTCAGCGGCTCGATCTGCCGCGCGGTGTCCGGCGGTCTGGACACCGACTCGAACGGCGCGACGGCCGGAAGCATCGCCGGTCTGCTCACGGGCGACCCCACCGGACTGCCCGACCGCTGGACGGCCCCCCTCAAGAACCGGCTCGCCACCTCCGTCGCCGACTTCAACGGCATCGGCTTCGACGCCCTCGCCCACCTCACACAACGGGAGACCGTTCGCCCATGACCCATATCGCCGTGCTCGGCAGCACGAACATGGACCTCGTCGCGTATGTCGCCAAAGCCCCACAGCGCGGAGAGACCGTCACGGGACGGGAATTCCGTACGATTCCCGGCGGCAAGGGCGCCAACCAGGCGGTCGCCGCCGCGCACGCGGGCGCCGACGTCTCCCTGGTCGGCGCGGTGGGCGCCGACTCCTTCGGCAGCCAACTCCGTTCCACGCTGGAGCACTTCGGCGTGAACACCGACCATCTGCGCACCACCGAGGGCCCGTCCGGCACCGCGCACATCGTGGTGGACGACGAGGGCAGCAACGCGATCGTCGTCATCCCCGGCGCCAACGGCACCGTCACCTCCCTCGCTCCCGGCGACGAGGGCCTCATCGCCAGCGCCGACGCGCTTCTCCTCCAGCTCGAAATCCCGCTGGAAGCCGTGCTCGCCGGCGCGGAGGCCGCCCGCCGGCACGGCGTCCGGACGATCCTGACCCCGGCCCCCGCACAGTTCCTGTCACCCCAACTGCTGTCCACCATCGACCTGTTGGTGCCCAACCAGCACGAGGCCGCCGCACTCACCGGCTTCACCGACCCGCGCGGGGCCGCCGCCGCGCTGCTCGAACAGGTCCCCGAGGTCGTCGTCACGCTGGGCGCGGAGGGCAGCCTGTACGCGGCCCGGGGCGCCGAACCCATCACGGTGCCCGCGCCCAAGGTGACCGCCGTCGACTCCACCGGCGCGGGCGACACCTTCGTCGGCACCCTCGCGGTGGCGCTCGCCGAGGGCCGGGAGATGTCGGAGGCCATGGTGTGGGCGTCGGCGGCCGCCTCGGTGTCGGTGCAGCGGCACGGGGCGACGTCCTCGATGCCGTACCGCTCCGAGATCGACACCCAGGCCGGCGCATGAGCGGGCCCAGCGAGGGCGGCTCCCTCGCCGGCCTGCGCGTCCTCGACCTCGCGACCCTGTTCGCCGGGCCGCTCGCCGCCACCCTGCTCGGCGACTTCGGCGCGGAGGTCGTCAAGGTCGAACACCCCGCCCAACCGGACCCGTCCCGCGGACACGGCCCCTCGAAGGACGGCATCGGCCTGTGGTGGAAGCTCCTCGGCCGCAACAAGCGCACGATCACACTCGACCTGTCGAAGCGCGGCGGCCGCGAGACCCTGCTCCGGCTCGCCGCCGAAGCCGACGTGATCATCGAGAACTTCCGGCCGGGCACCCTGGAGAAGTGGGACCTCGGCTGGGAAGAGCTGTCCGCGGCCAACCCCCGGCTGGTCCTCGCCCGGGTCACCGCCTTCGGCCAGTTCGGCCCGTACGCACACCGCCCCGGCTTCGGCACGCTCGCGGAGGCGATGAGCGGCTTCGCGGCGATCACCGGCGAGCCGGACGCACCGCCGACCCTCCCGCCGTTCGGTCTGGCCGACTCGATCGCCGGACTGGCGACGGCGTACGCCGTGCTGACCGCGCTGGCCGCGCGCGAGCGCACCGGCGAGGGCCAGGTGATCGACATGGCGATCATCGAGCCGATCCTGACCGTCCTCGGTCCGCAGCCGATCTGGTACGACCAGCTGGGCCATGTCCAGCCCCGCACCGGCAACCGCTCGGCGAACAACGCGCCCCGCAACACCTATCGCACGGCGGACGGTTCCTGGGTCGCGGTCTCGACGTCGGCGCAGTCGATCGCCGAACGGGTGATGCGGTTGGTCGGCCGCCCGGACGTGATCGACGAACCCTGGTTCGCGACCGGCGCGGACCGCGCCCGCCACGCCGACGTCCTGGACGGGGCGGTCGGCGCGTGGATCGCCTGCCGCAAGCAGGACGAGGTCCTCGCCGCCTTCGAGGAGGCGGAGGCGGCGATCGCCCCCGTCCAGGACGTCCGGGACGTCATGACCGACCCGCAGTACCAGGCCCTGGACACGGTCACCACCGTCGACGACCCCGAACTGGGACCGCTGCGCATGCAGAACGTCCTCTTCCGGCTCTCCGCCACGCCCGGCGCGATCCACTGGGCGGGCCGCCCGCACGGCGCGGACACCGACGCCGTGCTCACCGAGCTCGGCCTGACGGGGCCCGAGATCGAGGCACTGAGAGCGGAGGGCGCGCTGTGACCGCGGACCTCCTGCCCCTCACCTGGCTGTACGCGCCGGGTGACCGTCCCGAGGTGGTGGCCAAGGCCCTGGCCTCGGGCGCGGACGTCGTCCTCGTCGACCTGGAGGACGCGGTCGCCCCGCACCGCAAGGAGTACGCCCGCTCCGCCACCGCCGACCTGCTCACCGAATTGCCGCCCGTCCCGGTGCACGTCCGGGTCAACGCCCTCGACGGCCCCTTCGCCGACGCCGATCTGAAGTCGCTCTCGTCGCTCCCGGGCCTGTCCGGTCTGCGGCTGCCGAAGGTGACCTCGCGCTCCGACGTCGTACGGGTGGCTGAGAGCGCGACCCCCGCGGAGGGCAGCGCGGTCCCGCTCTATGCCCTGCTGGAGACGGCTCTCGGCGTGGAGCAGGCCTTCGCGATCGCTTCCTCCCATCGCGCTCTGCGCGGGATCTCGCTCGGCGAGAGCGATCTGCGGGCCGATCTCGGTGTCCGCGACGAAGCGGGCCTCGACTGGTCCCGGGCCCGCCTGGTCGTGGCCGCCCGAGCGGCCGGACTGCCCCCGCCGGTCCAGTCGGTCTACCCCGACATCCGCGACGTGGAGGGCCTGGCCTCGTCCTGCGCGCACGGCCGCGCCCTCGGCTTCCTCGGACGCGCGGCGATCCATCCCCGCCAGCTCCCCATCATCGAACGGGCCTACCTCCCCACCCCTGCCGAGGTCGACTCCGCCGAGGCCGTCATCCGGGCGGCCGCCGCCGATCCGGGCGCCCAGGCCCTGCCGGACGGCCGTTTCGTCGACGCGGCGGTGGTCACGGGCGCCCGCCGCACCCTCGCCCTCGCACAGCGCCTGGCCTGAGACGACACGAACCGGGGCGCCACGACCTGGGACAGCACGAAGGGGGCGCCGCGTCCCGGACGCGGCGCCCCCTTCTCTGTACGGGGAGAGCTCAGCTCTTCTTGGCCGACCCGGCCTCGTCCCGCGACACGGACTCGGCGTCGGTCTGCGTCTCGGATGCGGATCCGGCGGGCTTGGTGGACTCAGCGGGCTTGGTGGACTCGGCGACGGCCGGCTTGTCGAGGTCGACGGAGTCGTCCTCGGTCCCGGCGTCGGTCCCGCCCTCGTCCTCGCTCTTGCCGCCGCTCTTGTCCTTGTCGTCGGCCTTGTCCTCGGCCGCGTCCTCGTCCTTGCCGGAGGCGGTGGCGTCGTCCTCGGCCGACGCGTCCTCGTCGGCGTGGGGCTCCACGATCTCCTCGCGCCCCGGACGCAGCCGGGCCGAGAGCACGAAATAGAGCACCGCGAGGAGGAAGACCACCAGCGCGGTCCAGTCGTTGAGACGCAGGCCCAGGATGTGGTGGGCGTCGTCGACACGCATGTACTCGATCCAGCCCCGGCCGACGCAGTAGGCGGCGACGTACAGGGCGAAGGCGCGCCCGTGGCCGAGCTTGAAACGGCGGTCGGCCCAGATGACCAGGAATCCGACGCCGACGCACCACAGGGACTCGTACAGGAACGTCGGGTGGTAGTAGCCGGGGACCCGCCCGTCCGTGGAGGACGTGATGTGCAGCGCCCACGGAAGGTCCGTGGCCCTGCCGTACAGCTCCTGGTTGAACCAGTTGCCCCAGCGCCCGATCGCCTGCGCGAAGGCGATGCCCGGCGCGAGGGCGTCGGCCCAGGCCGGCAGCGGGATACCCCGGCGGCGGCACCCGATCCACGCGCCCAGCCCACCGAGGGCGATGGCGCCCCAGATGCCGAGCCCGCCCTGCCAGATCTTGAAGGCGTCCACCCAGTCACGGCCCTCGCTGAAATACAGCTCGTAGTCCGTGATCACGTGGTAGAGCCGGCCGCCGACGAGGCCGAAGGGCACGGCCCAGACCGCGATGTCGGCCACTGTGCCGGTCCGCCCTCCCCGGGCGATCCAGCGCTTGTTGCCGAGCCAGACGGCTACGAAGACGCCGATGATGATGCAGAACGCGTAGCCGCGCAGCGGAATGGGGCCGAGGTGCAGCACACCGTGCGACGGGCTGGGAATGTAGGCAAGTTCCATGGCAAGGTCGACGCTACCGTGCCGGACGCCACCGGCGGCGGGCAGCCCCGCAACGGGTCCATAACGTGCGGCGCCCCCGGCCTGTGGACAGGCGGGGGCACCGGGGCGTGCGGACGGCTCAGCCCTTGTTCGCCGCCTCCACCATCTGCTTGAGCTTGGCGGGGGTCATCGACTGGTCCGTGTAGATGTTCTTGCCGCCCAGGAGCACGGTCGGGGTGCCCGTGAAGCCGTTGCTCTGGAACGCGGCGTTCGATTTCTCGACCCAGGTGTCGTGGGTGCCGCCGTTGACGCAGCTGCGGAAGGCCGGGGTGTCCAGGCCGTCGACCTTGCCGGCGAGTTCGATGAGCTTGGCGTTGTCGGCGAAGGCGTCGTCGGTCTCCTTGGGCTGGTTCGCGTACAGCACGTCGTGGTAGTCACGGAACTTCCCGGCGTCCTGGGCGCACGCCGCGGCGTTGGCGGCCTTGAGGGAGCCGCTGCCGCCCAGGTTCCCGTCGATCAGCGTGACGAGGTGGTACTCGACCTTCAGCTGCCCGGAGTCGACCAGTTCGTGGATCGTCGGACGGTAGGCCGTCTCGAAGGCCTGGCAGGCCGGGCAGCGGAAGTCCTCCCACACCGTGAGGGTCGACTTGGCGCTGTCCTTGCCGACGGGGATCGCGAGACTGTCCTTGCCGGTGGCGCCCGAGGGCGACACGACCGGGCCCGACGCGCCACTCTTCTTGTCCTTGCCCGAGTTGGCGGCCACCACTCCGATCACGGCGGCCAGACCGAGGACGCAGACCACCGACGCCCCCACGATCAGCGCGCGCCGGCGCTTCTCCCCGGCCTTCTGCTTCTCTCGCTCGACCGCCAGCCGCTCGCGGGCGCTGCGCTTTCCGTCACGGTTCTTCTCGCTCACATCCGGCAGAACGAACCGGGGAGGCACAGCGCGCCTCCCCGGTCCAAGGTCCACTCGTTCGAGTGAGCGGATTGTCCGGTACGCGCGGATCCGGGCCGTCGAGTACGTCCGGATCCGCGTGGTGGCGTTACGCCGTTCCGCGCACGCCCTTCGCGAGGTCGGCCGCCAGCTCGCGTACGGCTTCGAGCCCGGCCGCGTCGTCCGTCGCGTCCAGCATCCGCTTCACGAACGCCGAGCCGACGATCACGCCGTCGGCGAAGCCGGCCACCTCGGCGGCCTGCGCGGCGCTGGAGACGCCGAGGCCGACACAGACGGGCAGCTCCGTGGTGGCCTTGGTGCGCGCCACCAGGTCCTGGGCCTGGGTCCCGACCGACTCCCGGGTTCCGGTGACCCCCATCAGCGAGGCCGCGTACACGAAGCCGCTGCCGGCCGCGGTGATCTCGGCGAGCCGGGCGTCCTTGCTGCTGGGCGCGACGACGAAGACGGTCGCGAGGCCGTGCTTCTCGGCGTGCTCCCTCCACTGCGCCGACTCCTGGACGGGCAGGTCGGGCAGGATGCAGCCCGCGCCGCCCGCCTCGGCGAGCTCGGCGGTGAAGCGCTCGACGCCGTAGCGGTCGATCGGGTTCCAGTACGTCATCACGAGGACGGGCTTGCCGGTGGCCTCGACGGCCTCCCGGACGGTCCGCATGACGTCCGCGATCTTGACGCCGCCGCGCAGGGCGATGTCGTCGGCGGTCTGGATGACGGGGCCGTCGAGGACCGGGTCGCTGTGCGGCAGCCCGACCTCGACGATGTCGGCGCCGCCGTCGAAGACGGCCTTGACGGCGGCGATGCCGCCGTCGACGGTCGGGAACCCGGCGGGCAGGTACGCGATGAGGGCGGACCGCCCCTCCGTCTTCGCCGCGGCGAGGGTGTCGCTCAACAGCCGGATGTTGCCGCTCACTTGGCGTCCCCCTCGATCTCGGCGTTCTCGCTGTCGGCGTCCGCGGCGACGACGGCGTCGACGCCGTCGTCGTAGAGGCCGAAGTAGCGTGCGGCCGTGTCCATGTCCTTGTCGCCGCGCCCGGACAGGTTGACGACGATCAGCCCGTCCTTGCCCAGCTCCTTGCCGACCTCCAGGGCCCCGGCGAGCGCGTGGGCGCTCTCGATCGCCGGGATGATGCCCTCGGTGCGGGAGAGCAGCCGCAGGGCCTGCATCGCCGCGTCGTCGGTGACCGCTCGGTACTCGGCGCGGCCGCTGTCCTTGAGGTAGGAGTGCTCGGGGCCGATGCCGGGGTAGTCGAGTCCGGCCGAGATCGAGTAGGGCTCGGTGATCTGGCCCTCCTCGTCCTGGAGTACGTACGACCGTGATCCGTGCAGGATGCCGGGCTCGCCGGCGGTCAGGGTCGCCGCGTGCTCACCGGTCTCCACGCCGTGCCCGCCGGGCTCGCAGCCGATCAGGCGTACGCCGCTGTCGGGGATGAAGGCGTGGAAGAGGCCGATGGCGTTCGAGCCGCCGCCGACACAGGCGACGGCGGCGTCGGGCAGCCGGCCGGCGCGCTCCAGGATCTGCCGACGGGCCTCCACACCGATGACCCGGTGGAAGTCGCGGACCATGGCGGGGAAGGGGTGCGGGCCGGCGACGGTCCCGAAGAGGTAGTGGGTGCGGTCGACGTTGGCGACCCAGTCGCGGAACGCCTCGTTGATGGCGTCCTTGAGTGTGCGGGAGCCGGACTTCACGGCGATGACCTCGGCGCCGAGCATGCGCATCCGTGCCACGTTCAGCGCCTGGCGCCGGGTGTCGATCTCACCCATGTAGATGGTGCATTCGAGGCCGAAGAGCGCGCAGGCGGTGGCCGTGGCGACGCCGTGCTGGCCGGCGCCGGTCTCCGCGATGACACGGGTCTTGCCCATGCGCCGGGTCAGCAGCGCCTGCCCGAGCACATTGTTGATCTTGTGCGAGCCGGTGTGGTTGAGGTCCTCGCGCTTGAGGAAGATCCGCGCGCCACCGGCGTGTTCGGCGAAGCGCGGCACCTCGGTGAGGGAGCTCGGGCGTCCGGTGTAGTGGACGAGCAGGTCGTCGAGCTCGCGGGCGAACTCGGGGTCCGCCTTCGCCTTGTCGTACTCGACGGCGACCTCGTCCACGGCGGCGACCAGCGCCTCCGGGATAAACTTGCCGCCGAACGCGCCGAAGTAGCCTTCGGCGCTGGGGACTTGGCCTTCGGGGTCGGGAATGAAGAACTCGCTGGGCATACGGATACCTCGCAGGGGCGACAGCCCCGGTTACGGAATCGGACAGGGGTCACGGAAGCCGGACGCACCCACGCTCCGCGGTCACCGACGAGCCTGTCGGTGACACCGCCCGCCCTGCCGCCGGTCCACCCGCACGGGCGACGGACCTGCCGTCGCGAGGACCGGTGGTGTGCCGGACTCGGACTCGGCCGGATCCCGCCAGGACCGGGGTGTGCCGGACTCGGCCGGATCCCGTGCGAGTGGATCCGGATCGGTCCGCTCCTGGACGGATCCGGCCCGGTCCACGCGTGCGGTGGACCGGCTCGGTCCGCCCGCGAGGGGGACTAGGCCGGGGAGGGCGTGAGCGCGCGTACGCGCTCGGGCCATCGCATGCCGTTGACCTGACCCGGCTCGTCGCCGATGACGTAACGGACCCGGCGCCCGTGCACACGGCGTGCGGGCGCCCGGCAGCCGCGCGGCCGGCAGCCGCGGGCGAGACGGGCGTAGGGGTCACGGGCCGCCGAAGGGACCGGGAGAACCGCGGCGGACGGCACGCACGGGTGCCCGGTGTACATGCCCCCGGGAAGGGAGAGGTGCGTGCCGGACGCGACGGGCGGGCACGAGTGCCCGCCGTCCACCCTCACCACGGGCGATCCGGCACGCGACGGCGGGACCAGACCTTCCGGAACCGGTACGGCCGGAGCCGTTGGGCCCCAAGCCGGTACGGCCGGACCCGGCACAGCCGGAACCTGTTCGGCCGGACGGGGTACGGCCGACCCGGCGCGCGCTGGTACGCCGTCCGGGCGGTGACCCGGACGGGGTACGGCGGGGGCGAGGGTCGGGGCGGACACCGGCAGGTCAGTCCCGTCCGTGCCGCAGGGCCGGGTGGGCGCCTGCCGCGACCAGGTCGGAGACGGCGGTCTTCGGGTCGCGGCCGGTGACGAGGGACTCGCCGACCAGGACCGCGTCGGCGCCCGCGTTGGCGTACGCGATGAGGTCGTGCGGGCCGCGGACACCGGACTCGGCGATCTTGACGATGCTGTCCGGGATCTCGGGGGCGACCCGCTCGAAGGTCGTACGGTCGACCTTCAGTGTCTTCAGGTTGCGCGCGTTGACACCGATGATCTTCGCGCCGGCGTCCACCGCCCGCTCGACCTCGTCCTCGTCGTGCACCTCGACCAGCGGCGTGAGCCCGATGGACTCGGCACGCTCGATGAGGGACTCCAGGGCGGGCTGTTCGAGGGCCGCGACGATGAGCAGCGCCAGGTCGGCGCCGTACGCGCGGGCCTCCCAGAGCTGGTACGACGTGACGATGAAGTCCTTGCGCAGCACCGGGATGTCCACGCGGGCGCGGACGGCCTCCAGGTCGGCGAGGGAACCGCCGAAGCGGCGCTGTTCGGTGAGGACGGAGATGACGGCCGCGCCGCCCGCCTCGTAGTCGGCGGCCAGGGCCGCCGGGTCGGCGATCGCGGCGAGCGCGCCCTTGGACGGGCTGGACCGCTTGACCTCGCAGATGACCTTGACGCCGTCACCGCGCAGGGCGGCCACGCCGTCCTTGGCCGCCGGAGCCTTCGCCGCGCGCTCCTTGAGCTCGTCGAGGCTGACGCGCGCCTGCCGCTCCGCGAGGTCGGCACGGACTCCGTCGATGATCTCGTCGAGCACACTCACGCGAGCGGCCCCCTTCCCTGCGGTGGACGGTTGAAGCGGTTGAGCAGCCGACCCGGGTTCACCGCCTCTGACGGAAAAGTGGGTCACTGCGATGGTATCCGGAGGAAGGCGTAGCCCTCGCATCCGGTTGACGCCGGTCCCATTACCTGGACATTTGTCATTTGATCAAGGATGCAGCCAGCCGCCGGACGGCAGGTTCCGGACAACGGTGAAGACCAGCACCAACGCGCCCAGACTCCACAGGTGGACGGGTCCGAGATCGAGCCGCGCCGGCCGTCCGCGCACCGCGCGGATCACCCAGACGGCCCACAGCACGGCGAAGGCCAGGTAGCCGCCGACGGCGAGCGCGTTGTCCGTGAGCGCCGTGGCGAGGTCTCCGTGCGCGAAGGCGTGTGCGCTGCGCAGACCGCCGCAGCCGGGGCAGTACACGCCCGTGAGGCGCAGCAGCGGGCAGACGGGGTAGTGACCGGGCTGATTCGGATCGACGGCCCCGACGTACGCGAAGGCCCCGGCGACGGCCGCGAGCGTTCCGCCGGGAACGGCGAGCCGTCGCAGCAGGACACCGCCGCCCGGCCCGGCCTGCGTCACCCTCTGGGTTTCGGCGTTCACGCGACGCATTCTGCCTCTCGGGCGGAGCGGGCGCTCGCCCGGGTACGCGGAAGGCGGTCCCGGCGGGTGTGCCGGGGCCGCCTTCCGTGAAGCCTCAGTGGGTCAGGCGTCGGCGCTCACGGTCGAGCGCGCCGTGTTCGCGGGGTGCGCGGTGGAGGTCTTCGGCTGGCCGAGACCCATGCTCCGCATGACCATGCCCACGACACCGCCGAGGACGACGACGACCATGCCGGCCCAGAAGCCCAGCGGTTCGGCCATCACCATGTAGGCACCCGCGATGCAGAAACCGATGAAGGCGATGATGACACCGGTCCAGGCGGCCGGGGTGTGACCGTGGCTGCTGCCCGCCATGACTTGCTCCTCGTTGCTGTATGCGTGTGTGAGTCGGACGCTCACCGTCCATTGTCCCGTACGCGCGGGCCTGCCGTGAGCGGGGGGTCGCCCCTCGCGCGTCGGCCGGCCGGGTGGGACGAAGGACCCGGGGCACGGGGCCGTGCGGGCGCCGGGGCCGGGGCCTCTCCGACCATTCCGGCCGGGCCCGCGACGTCGGGCACCGCGTCCCACCGTGTTGTCGTGCACGCCCGAGTGCGCCCGGTACGAGGGCGGCCCTGTGCCGTGCGACGCACGGCACAGGAGGCCGCCGTCCGACCCGAGGTGAACGGTCGGACAGCCCCTAGGTCCCGGCCGGGTCGGGACCGGTGGGGTCCTCGCCTCGGTCGAGTGCCTTCCAGATGTCCTCGGGGCGGTCCGGGTCGACCGGCTTGACCTTGCGGGGCCGGGGCCTGCCGTCCCGCTCGTAGCGGCCGGACATGGCGGGCCACAGGCGTCCGTAGCGCAGGGCGAGCAGCCCGGCGAGCAGGATGAGCGCGCCGCCCGCCGCGGCCACGTACGGCCAGACGGTGTGGCCGATCCCGGCCGCGGTGGCGGCGGTGTTGCCGGAGGCGGCGGCGGCCCGCTCGTCGAGGGCGGAGCTGTCGCTCGCGCCGAGGACGGTGGCGACGACCGTGCCGGCGCCGGAGAGCGCGAGCAGCGCGGAGACCAGGAGGCGGCCGGAGCGGCGGACGGCGAAGACGGCGACGAGCGCGGCGAGGCCCACTATCGCGAGCGCCGCGGGCACACCCGTGATGTCGCTGCCCCTGACAGTCAGCGGGAAGGCACCGCCGGCCACGGTCGCGGTCCCCTGTGCCCAGTTCTGCCGGGTGGACAGCAGGGCCACGGCCGCGCCGAGCGCGCCGCTCAGCAGGGTCACAGCGAGGCTGCGGCGGCCGGACCGGGAGGGTCCCGCGGCTTCGGATCGGGGGTGAGGTACAGCAGTCACAGACCCCACTATCGCCTGAACCCCGGGCGAACCGTCATTCGGGGTTGGGTGAGCCTCGTCCTATTGCCCGCGATTCGCCCACGATTCGCGGCGCGATTCACCCACGGTCGTACGGCCCCGGGCGCGGTCCGGGCACCAGCGGGCGGTACGGCGACCGCCCGCCGCCCTGCCTCCCGGGCCGCCCCCGCCCGGCCTCGCGAGCCCGCCCGGTACCGGCGGACCCGGGCCGGAGGCGGCCCGTCGCCGCTACTGTCCGAGCCGGTTCGCCGTGTGTACGGCGCGCAGGACCGCCGCCGCCTTGTTGCGGCACTCGTCGTCCTCCGCGGCGGGGACCGAGTCGGCGACGATGCCGGCGCCGGCCTGGACGTACGCCGTGCCGTCGCGCAACAGGGCCGTACGGATGGCGATCGCCGTGTCGGAGTCCCCGGCGAAGTCGAGGTAGCCGACGCAGCCGCCGTACAACCCGCGCCGGGACGGCTCCAGTTCGTCGATGATCTGCATCGCGCGCGGCTTGGGCGCGCCGGAGAGGGTGCCGGCCGGGAAGCAGGCGGTGAGCACGTCGAAGGCCGTACGGCCCGCGGCGACCCGGCCGGTCACCGTGGAGACGATGTGCATCACGTGCGAGTACCGCTCGATGGACATGAAGTCGACGACCTCGACGGAGCCTGGCTCGCAGACCCGGCCCAGGTCGTTGCGCCCGAGGTCGACGAGCATGAGGTGCTCGGCGCGCTCCTTGGGGTCGGCGATCAGCTCGTCGGCGAGGGCCTGGTCGTCCTGGACGGTCGCGCCGCGCGGCCGGGTGCCCGCGATGGGGTGCACCATCGCCTGCCCGCCCTCGACCTTGACCAGGGCCTCCGGGGAGGAGCCGACGACGTCGAAGCCGTCGAACCGGAACAGGTACATGTACGGCGACGGGTTGGTCGCCCGCAGGACCCGGTAGACGTCCAACGCGCTCGCGGTGCACGGCGTTTCGAAGCGCTGGGAGGGGACGACCTGGAAGGCCTCGCCGGCCCGGATGCGCTCCTTGATGTCCTCCACGGCGTCCTGGAAGTCGGGGCCGCCCCAGAGCGCGGTGTACTCGGGGAGTTCGGAGGGCGGGAGCGCGGCGGGCGGCTGGGACACCGCGCGCGAGAGGTCGGCCTCCATGGCGTCGAGGCGGGCGACGGCGTCCGCGTAGGCCTCGTCGACCCCGGTGTCCAGGTCGTTGTGGTTGATCGCGTTGGCGATGAGCTGGACCGAGCCGTCCCAGTGGTCCAGGACGGCCAGGTCGCTGGTGAGCAGCATGGTCAGCTCGGGCAGCTTCAGGTCGTCCCGCTCGCCGGGCCCGATCTTCTCCAGGCGTCGCACGATGTCGTAGCCCAGATAGCCGACCATGCCCCCGGTGAACGGGGGCAGTCCCTCTCCCTGCGGGGTGTGCAGCGCCTCGATGGTGGCGCGCAGGGCCACCAGCGGATCGCCGTCCACGGGGACGCCGACGGGCGGGGTGCCGAGCCAGTGCGCCTGTCCGTCCCGCTCGGTGAGGGTGGCGGCGGAGCGGACGCCCACGAAGGAGTAGCGGGACCAGGACAGGGAGGTGCGGCCGTTCTCCGCGGATTCGAGCAGGAACGTGCCCGGGCGTTCGGCGGCCAGCTTGCGGTAGAGCGCGACCGGCGTGTCGCCGTCCGCGAGCAGTTTGCGGCTGACGGGGATGACACGGCGGTCGGTGGCCAGCTTGCGGAACGTCTCGAGGTCCATGACGGCTGACCTTACTGATTCCCGGCCGCTGCACCGGAATCGGCGCCGTCGGGCCGGTCGCCGGCGTCCTTGAGCAACACGTCGGCGTCGAAGCAGGTGCGGTCTCCGGTGTGGCAGGCGGCGCCCACCTGGTCGACCCGCACCAGCAGCGTGTCGGCGTCGCAGTCCAGCGCCACGGACCTGACGTGCTGGAAGTGGCCGGAGGTGTCGCCCTTGACCCAGTACTCCCGGCGGCTGCGCGACCAGTACGTGCAGCGGCCCGTGGTGAGGGTGCGGTGCAGTGCCTCGTCGTCCATCCAGCCGAGCATCAGCACCTCACCGGTGTCGTACTGCTGGGCGATGGCGGGGACGAGTCCGTCGGCGCTGCGCTTGAGGCGGGCGGCGATCTCGGGGTCCAGGCTGCTGGCGGGAGGCGTGCTGGTCATGGGGGCCATTGTGCCGCGCCCGACCGTCGTACCCGGCCGTTGTCCACAGGCCGGACCCCTCGGTTGTCCACAGGCCGCGCGCGACCGGATCCGCGGCGCTCTCCGCTGGGCGCGGCGACTGCCCGGTCGTAGGCTGGCTGGCATGTCGACCCATGCCAAGCGTGAACGACTCCTCCTCGCCGATCTGTTGGAAGCCGTGGGCCCGGACGCCCCCACCCTGTGCGAGGGGTGGACCAGCCGGGATCTCGCCGCGCACGTGGTGGTGCGTGAGCGGCGCCCCGACGCCGCCGGCGGTCTCGTCGTCAAGCAGCTCGCGCCCCGCCTGGAGCGGGTGATGGCGGAGTTCGCCGAGAAACCGTACGAGGAACTCATCCAGCTGATCCGTACGGGGCCACCGCGCTTCTCGCCGTTCTCCCTGAAACAGCTCGACGAGGCGTCGAACGTGGTCGAGTACTACGTCCACACCGAGGATGTGCGGCGCGCGCAGCCGGACTGGACGCCGCGCGAGCTGGACACGGTGTTCCAGGAGGCCCTGTGGTCGCGCCTGGACCGCACGGCCCGGCTGGTGGGCCGCGGCGCCCCGACGGGTGTGGTCCTGCGCCGCCCGAACGGCCAGACGACGGTACTGAACAAGGGCACTCCGGTCGTGACGGTGACCGGCGAGCCCTCGGAGCTGCTGCTGTTCGGGTTCGGCCGGCAGAGCGTGGCGGACGTCGAGCTGGACGGCGACAAGGACGCGATCACCAAGCTCCACGAGGCGAAGCAGCTGGGGATCTAGGCCGCCGGGTCACCTGCTTCCCCGGCCCGCACCGGTCACCCGGCTCCTTCCGTCACCCCCGGGCCGCCAGGCCCGGGCTCCCACCGCCGGGCCACCAGGTTCATTCCGCCACCGCCGGGGCCGCCACCGTCGGACCGCCAGGTCCGTTCCGCCGCCGGTCAGCGGGGCAGTTCGGCGCGCCGCAGGTCCCGTACGCACAGGACGAGGACCCCGCCGAGGCCGCACACCGCGGCGCTGGTGACGAAGACGGGCCCGGTGCCCCACCAGCCGATCGCGGCGGCTGTCAGCGGCATGCTGAGGGGCGCGAGGCCCAGGCTGACGATCCCGCCGACGGCGCTGACCCGGCCCAGGTAGGCGGGGTCGGACTGGGTCTGCAGGAGTGCCCCGCACAGGGCTCCGCTGAGCCCGGCGAGCAGGCCGATGACGAGGGCGACACCGGCGGCCGCGGCGACGCTCGGCGCGAAGGCGAGCGCGCCGATCGCAACGGAGCCGCCCAGGATGGCCACGGCGGCGAGGGTCCCCGCGCGCGGCAGCCGTCCGCGCAGCGTCAGCAGCAGCCCGGCGGCTCCCGCACCGACGCCGAAGGCCGCGAGCACCCAGCCCATCCCGGACGCGCCCCAGCCGCGCCGGTCGGCGAGCAGGGTCAGTCCCACGTTCAGCGGTCCCACGAAGCCGAGGTCGCCGAGGGCGATGGCGGCGATGAGCGGGGCGAGGACGCGGTGGCCGCGGATGTAGCGAAGACCGTCGCGGAGGTCGCGCCAGGCGGTGCGGTCCGCCGGGTCCGCCGCGTCGTCCGGGGGCAGTTCCCGCATACGTACGGAGATCAGCAGCGGCACCGACACGGCGATCAGCATCCCCGCCAGCGCGAACGCCGCCGCCGAGCCGCCGAGGGCCACCCCGAGGCCACCGAGCGGGGCGCCCACCACACTGGCGAAGCGGATCGCGAGACCCCGCATGCCCTGTACCCGGGCGAGCTGGTCCCGGCCGGTGACACGGGCCGGAAGGGCGCCCACGGCGGGCATGAACACGGCGTCGACGGTGCCGAAGACGACGGCGAGCAGGGCCAGCAGCCACAGCCCGGGACTGGCCGCGAAGAGCAGCGCGGCGACCGTCAGCACGGCCGCGCAGCGCACCGCGTCGCTGCCGATGACGACCCTCCGCGGCCCGAACCGGTCGGCGACCACTCCCCCGCCCAGCATCAGCAGGGCCCTCGGCACGGCGCTGACGGCCATCACGAGCCCGGCCTGGGAGGGCGTACCGGCCTGGACGGCCGCCCAGGACAACGCGATGTAGAAGACGTTGTCGCCGATCATCGACGAGGTGTAGGCGCCGAGCCAGCGCAGGACGTTGCCGTCGCGGTGGGCGGGCCTGCCGGGGGCCCGCGTGGGAGCCTCGGCAGGGGCCGGTGCAGGGGCCCCTGCGGGGGCTTCTGCGGGGGTGGGTATGACGGTCGCGGTCACGGGATCGAGTCCTCTCGGGTCGGGCGCGCTCTCGGGATCAGACACGGAAGGGGAATCCGTACACGTGCAGCGCGACGTTCTCGCGCCCTTCGGTGTCACCGGCCGTTTCGTCCACGCGGCCCTTCTCGTCGTACTTCCTGATGACGGCGAGCAACTCGTCCTTCAATTCGCCCAGTTGGACCGCAGTCAGCCGCAAGGTCCCCTCCACGTCGACGGATGCGTCGTTCCACTCCGTCGGCCAGGCCGCTCGTTCGTCGAGGTAACGCCGGTACAGCTCGCTGCGCTGGTCGTGGTAGAGGCGGGTGAAGGCGAGATGGGCCGCCTCCTTCTCGGGCGCGTCCCGGAAGTCGACGCCCTGGACGCTGACGCCGTCGGACGCCGGCTGCCACCACCGCTCGCGTCCGTCGCCGCTGCGCGGCTCGGCCTCTTCGATCAGCCCGTGCTCGGCGAGCTTGCGCAGGTGGTAGCTGACGAGCGACGGCGCTTCGTCGACCTGCTCACCCAACTGGGACGCGGTGGCCGCGTCCGCGACGAGCAGTGCACGGTACAGCCGCATGCGCAGGGGGTGTCCGAGGGCTTTGAGCGTGCCCACATCCGTGATCCGGCGGTTCTCCTTGCTTGCCATGGGTCGACCCTAGATGCGAAAGAAAAGTTGCGCAACTAAAATTGCGCAACTTCTCTTTCGCATCTGTCCCGCACGGCGAACGCCTCGCGGGAGCCTGTCCCACCGGGCCGACGGCCGGGCGGCCCGGCGGACAGGTCAGGGGTCGAGCAGCGCGTGGGCGGCCAGGGCCAGGGACAGCTCCACGACGTCCGCGGGCCGGGTCAGGGAGCGGCCGGTGAGCTGTTCGCAGCGTCGCAGCCGGTTCAGGACCGTGTTGCGGTGGCAGTAGAGGCGGCCGGCGGCCCGCTGGGCGGAACCGTCGCAGGCGAGCCAGGCCGTCAGCGTGTCCAGCATGACGTCCCGGTCGGACAGGTCCAGCCGCAGCAGCGGCCCGAGAACCCGCTCGGAGAGTGCCGCGCCGAGGACCGGCGAGGAGACGACGAGTGCGGCGGGCAGATGCTCCTCCAGTACGACGGTTCCGCCGGAGCGCGGGCAGGCCCGTAGTGCCGTGTCGGCCAGACGACGGGCGTCGCCGATCGCCGCGAGACCGTCCACCACCGGACTCACACCGACCCGGGCCACCGGTGGGGCGGTCAGCCGACGGGCGATCTCCCCGGCGTCCACGTCGGGCCCGTGCGTCCGGGGGCGCTCCCCGCCGCGGCCGTCTCCGCCGCCTGTGCCCCTCTCGGCCGCCGGGCCGGGCGTCGGCTCGGGCTCGGCGTCGGCCTCGGCGTCGAGGAGGCCGATCTCGTGGCCGTGGCCGGGCGGGCCCCCGCCGTAGGGGTGGTCGCCGAGCAGGACGATGCCGTAGCTCTCCTCGCTGTCCCGGTCGCGGTCGCGGTACCAGAGGACCCGCAGACCGGAAATTCGCACCTGACCCCGTACGTCCGCGAACGCCCGGCCGACGGGCAGGCGGGCCAGCACCACCGCGTACCGGCCCTGTTCGGGAAGCCCCAGGGCGGCGGCTGCGGCCGGCAGATCGGCGATCCGGGCGGTGCCGTCGAGGAGCGCGGCCGTCATCAGCCGCAGCCGGTTCTCACGGCGCCACATCAGCTCGCGCTCCGTCTGGCGGTAGGCGTCGGCGACGACGGCGCAGTGGTCGTCGACGAAGTTCCAGACGTCGGCGGCCACATGGACGAGCAGCCGGGCGTCGGCGGGGTGGCGGCGGGTCGTCTCGTCGACGAGCTCCTGCCAGATCATGCCGCCGCCCAGCCGGAAGGCGCGCAGCAGGGCGTCCAGCGGGAGGCCGCGTTCGGCGCGGGCCCTGCCGATGGCCCAGGAGCAGCGGTGCGCGGCCTCGCGCAGTTCACCGGGCCGGATCAGGGATCCGACGTTGAGCCGCAGCGAGCGCCGCACCTCGTCGCGCACGCTCTCCGCATCGGCCTCCATGGCCGTGCGGTACGCGGGTTCGCGCTCCTTCAGGAGGTCCATCAGGCGTTCGGTGAGTTCGGGCAGCCCCGCCATCAGCGCCCGGGCGGCGCGGTGCAGTACCGAGAGGGCCTCCGCGTCGACGGCCGGGCGCGCGGCCGGTACCGGGGGCCGCGGTCCGGGCTGGGACCGGACGTGGGCGGGTACGAGGTGCTGCATCGCTGTCCTCCACCGGAGTCGGCTCGGTCCGGACCGCCCGGTCGGCCGACGCGCGGCACACGGGTGCTCCGGACCTCCTGATCCCGCAGGATGACATACCGCCCGGTCGGTACCTAGGGGTGTGCGGCGGTCTTCTCGGCCCGGTCCACCAACCGGGAGAGCTCGACGCGGGAGCGGACCCCCAGGGCGGCGAAGACATTGCGCAGGTGGTGGTCCACGGTGCGAGGGCTCACGGACAGGCGCAGCGCCACTTCGCGGTTGGTGGCCCCCTCCGCCACACAGCGGGCGATCCGCAGCTGCTGGGGTGTCAGAAGCGTGAGCTGACCGGCCGGTTCACCCGGTCCGGCGTCTCCGGTGGCCCGCAGTTCGGCCCTCGCCTGCGTGGCCCAGCCGAGCGCCCCGCCCCGCTCGAAGGACACCAGCGCGTCCCGCAGCCTGCCGCGGGCCTCGCCCGGTCTGCGCCGGCGCCGCAGCCAGGCGCCGTAGAGGAGTTGGGTGCGTCCGCGTTCGAAGTCCCCGGCCACCTCGTCGTGTCGGTCGAGCGCGGTGGTGAACAGCGCTTCGCATTCCTCGGGGCCGCTCAACAGCGCGCGGCAACGGGCCAGTTGGGCCGGGGCCTGGGGATCGGCGCCCTGCGCGGCCCAATGGGCGAACTCGGCCACCGCGGACCGGGCGGCCTCCGTCTGTCCGGTGCGGGCCGCCGCTTCCACGAAGCAGGGGACGGCGAGCATCCGTACCGCGAAGTGACCGCGGCGCGGGCCGGCTCCGACCAGGGGGCCGAGCCGCGCGGCCGCCTCGGGGAGCCGGCCGCGGGCCAGGTCGACACGGGCCCGAGCCCACTGGGACAACGTGGCCGCCTGGACGAGGCCGTGGGGCGCGGCGACGCGTTCGGCGGCGTCGGCGTGCTCCGCGACGGCCTCGCACGAGCCCTCGACCGACGCCACCAGCGCGAGGATCGCGTGGTGGTGTGCCGCGAGGTTGTCCTGCCCGGCACCGAGGGCCGTACGCAGGCCGTCCTCGGCGTGGGCACGGGCGCGGGCATGGCGGCCGGCGCGCAGTTCTCCGTAGGCCAGCCGTTCCAGCGCCTGGGCGACCAGGATGTACGGGCCCCGGGCTCTGGCGGCGGCGAGCGCACGGGAGTTGGCGCGGCAGGCGGCGGTGAGGTCACCGACGACGAGGGCGGCACCCCCGGCCCGCAGCAGGGCTTCCGGGCCGTCGAGGACTCCGGCCTCCCCCGCTCCGGACACCACCTCCCGCAACGGCTGCCGTCCGGTGTCCAGGCGCCCGTGCAGCATGGCGGACATCCCCGCCCGGTACGCCGCGAGCCGTCGGTCGGGTTCCGACCGCGCCGGGGGATGGTCCGGCCCCGGTTGGATGTGGTCCGGCCCCGCCTGGATGCGGCCTGGTCGCACCGGAGTGATTTCCAGCTGCGCCGGGGGGTGGTCCGGCCGCACCGGGATACGGCCCCGCTGCGCAGGGGTACCGTCCGACCCCGCCGGAGTGATTTCCGGCCGCGCCGGGATGTCGTCCCGCCGCACCGGAATGTGGTCCGGCCGCACCGGAGTGTCATCCAGCCGCACCGGAGTATGGTCAGGCCGCACCAGGATGCGGCCCCGCTGCGCAGGGGTACCGTCCGGCCCCGCCGGAGTGTTTTCCGGCCGCGCCTGGATGTCGTCCCGCCGCACCGGGGTGTGGTCCGGCCGCACCGGGGTGTGGTCCAGGGCTTCCACGCACGCCGCCGCGTCACCCATCGCCCAGGATGCCTCGACGGCGGCGAGCCGGGCGGCCAGGGCGCGGTGCGGATCGACGGGAGCCAGTAACTCGGCGGCCAGCAGCAGCGCTTCGCGGGCGTCGGCGACCGGGCCGTTCTGGAGGGCGAGCTGCCCGCTCACCAGTTGGGCCGCGCCGCGCACGGCGCCGTGCGGACCCTCGTACCCGGCCGACGCGAGCAACTCCCGCGCCCGGTGCGGCAGTCCCGCCAGCCGGGCCTGATCGGCGGCGTTGATCAGGCGGACGGCACGCGGACCCTCACCGGCGGCGAGTTCGGCCGACCGCGCCCAGGCCGCCGAGCGCTCCGCGTGTGTCGGTCCGCCGTCCGGCAGCGCGGCCGCGGTGGCGAGCGCGTCGCCGAGGCCGGGTGCGGGAGCGGTGGCCGCCGAGGCCCGGTGGAAGAGAACGGGCAGCGCGCGCGGGCCCCCGGTGTGGGCATCGGCCAGCAGACGGTGCGCCGCGCGCCGACGGGCGGGCGGGACGGTGGCGTATACGGTGCCGGCCAGGCATGGATCGACGAGGCGGATGCGGCCTCCGGCGAGCTGGAGGAGTCCCGCGGCTTCAGCGGCGTCGAGGGCACCCGCGTCGAGTCCCCCCGCCCCGGCCGCCCCGAGAATCACCACCGCATCCGCCCCGGCCGCCCTCACGTCCCGCTCCCGCTCGGCCGCCAGCAACAGCAACAGACCCTCCGGAGCTCCGCGCAAGTCCCCCGAACCCGAGCCCGCGACGCCGTCCACACCGGGCGGCGGACCGGGCCTGGGCCCTTCCCCGAACCCCGACGCCGGGTTGCCGGTCGGATGCGTCGCATCGGTCGGAAGAGCCGGGCCACTCGCCTCGCTCGCGCCGGTCGGGTAAGCCGGATCGGTCGCCTCGGATGCCCCGGTCACGCCGGTCACGCCGGTCACGCCGGTCACCTTGGTCACGCCGGCTGCCCCGGTCGCTTCGCTCGCGCCGGTCGCCTCGACCGCGCCGACCGCGCCGGCGTCGTATACCGCGGGGGCATCGGCGCGTACGGCGGTCGTACGGCCGCGACCCGCCCGATGCTCCGGATGCCCCGGCCACCGGCGCCGGTTCCCGCCGCCGCGAACGGCGGCGCGGAGGACTGTCGTCAGGCCCGGCACGGTGGGCGGCGGCGCCGTGGAACCCGGTGCCGAGAGGGGTTCCGGCTCATGCCCGGGGGCGAGCGGCCGACCGGGGCCGCGGCTCTGGACCGGGTCGTTCGACGCACCCCGGGCGGGCGGCGGTAAGGAGCTCCGGCCGGCTGCCCGGAGGGGACTTCGCGCGGTCGCGTTTCCGGTCACGACCGTCACGTTACTTCCGCGTAAACGAAGGCGGAAGTCCCGCGTTCGCTTGTCCCCGCAGGCCCGTAAACCCCCTCTGACCTGGGTGGACAAGGCTCTTACGGGGACGGCGGCTGGGCGTGCTCCCAGGCCCGGAGGGCAAGGCTTGTGCGCCCGCACAAGTACCGCGCACATGCCGCGCCGCGGTTCCCCGGACCCGTGCGCGCGTGACGGCCACCGGAAGCCGGCGGCCGTCACGTGCGCACGGGGCGGACCGTGCGGGGCGGATCAGGAGGTGTGCGGGCAGTTGCCCCGGTACTCGGCGATCGCCGAAGAGGGCTGCGGCAGCGGGCAGAGGAACTGCTCGTAGCGGGTGTCATTGTCGATGAACCGCTTCAGCCACGAAATGCTGTACTTCGCGATCGTCGTGTTCGAGCTGTTGGGCGTGAAGTGGGTGGCGCCCCTGAGTTCCAGGTACGCCTTGTCGAGCGTGCTCGGCAGACTCTGGTAGAAGGGCTCGGAGTGCGTGGCGACCGGTGCGATCGTGTCGCCGTCGGCGCCCACGATCAGGGTCGGCGTCTTGATCTCCGGCCAGGTGGTGTCCAGGTTCCAGCCGGTGAGCGGAATCGCCGCCTGGAGCGAGGGGCGGCTCTTCGCGGCCTCCAGCGTGCCGCCACCGCCCATCGAGTGGCCCATGACACCGAGCCGACTGCTGTCGATCCTGGCCCGCACGGAACTGCTCTGGGTCAGGTAGTCGAGCGCGGCCAGCAACTGCCGGCCGCGGCTGTCGGGCTGGTCGAGGGTGGTCAGGGTGTCGATGGTGAACACCACGAAGCCCTGGGAGGCGAGCCGGGGACCGAGCCAGGCGATGGACGACTGGTAGGCGGTGTACCCGGGTGCGATGGCGACCGCGCCGAAGGTGCCGTCGGCGGTCGAGGTCGGGTAGTAGACGGTTCCGCCGCCGAAGCCGCTCACGGACAGCGCGGAGACGGTGGTCCGGGAGACGGCGTAGGACCCGGTGGCCGCCTCGATGCTGGCGTTCGTGGGGGCGGGGCCGCGCTCGTACGGGTTCGTGGCGGCCTGCGCCGAGACGGACGGTGCTCCGATGGCCTGCGCCCCGGTGGCCTGCGCGGCGACGAGGCCGCCCGCGGCCAGGAGCACCGCGAGGCCGGCCCGCACCAGCCGGTTCGTGAGCCGGTTCGGGCGGCGGGGGGACGGGTCGGGGCCGACGGGTGCGGCGGGGAGTGCGCGGTTCGGGTGCTGCACGGTGGGTGCATCCTCTCGGTGAGGGAGGACGGACCCGCGCCGCGGTCGAAGCGCCGCCCTGGCATGGGTGTTGAAGGCGCACGCCGCGAAACGGCGGGGGTCCGTCTCGGTGGTTGCGGTGGCAACTGTCCGCCCCGGACCCGGCCCGTACATCGGCAGAATCACCGGTCTTGGGCCACCGCGCGCCGTCGTCCCTGTCGCCCCGCACCGAACCCGCGCGCAAAAGTCCGACGGCGGACGCCCCTTCGCCACGGACACGGCTCCTCCACGGAACACGGCCCGCACCCGGCAGCGGAAGCTGCCACGTGCGGGCCGTGAACGGTGGTGCGGGATCGTCAGCGGACGGGATGCCCCGCCTCTCGCAGGGTCTCCTTGACCTCGCCGATCCGCAGGTCACCGAAGTGGAAGACGGACGCGGCCAGCACCGCGTCGGCGCCCGCCTCGATGGCCGGCGGGAAGTGGCCGAGCCGGCCCGCACCGCCGCTGGCGATCAGCGGAACGGTGACGTGCTTGCGTACGGCCTCGATCATCTCGATGTCGTAGCCGTCCTTCGTGCCGTCCGCGTCCATCGAGTTGAGCAGGATCTCGCCCGCGCCCAGCTCGGCGGCCCGGTGGGCCCACTCGACGGCGTCGATGCCGGTGCCCTTGCGGCCGCCGTGGGTGGTCACCTCGAAGGAACCGCCCTCGGTCCTGCGCGCGTCCACCGACAGCACGAGCACCTGCCGCCCGAACCGCTCCGCGATCTCCCGGATGAGGTCGGGCCGGGCGATGGCGGCCGTGTTGACGCCGACCTTGTCGGCGCCGGCCCGCAGCAGCTTGTCGACGTCCTCGGCGGTGCGGACACCGCCGCCGACCGTCAGCGGGATGAAGACCTGCTCGGCCGTGCGACGCACCACGTCGTACGTGGTCTCACGGTTGCCCGAGGACGCGGTGATGTCCAGGAACGTGAGCTCGTCGGCGCCCTCGGCGTCGTACACCTTGGCCATCTCGACGGGGTCGCCCGCGTCCCGCAGGTTCTGGAAGTTGACGCCCTTGACGACCCGGCCGTTGTCCACGTCCAGGCAGGGAATCACTCGGACCGCCAGGGTCATGACTGCGCTTCTCCCTGCTCCGTGCGGCCTTCGCCGGACTGTTCCGTGTGGTTCTCGCTCGCGCGGAACGCCTCCACCTCGACCTCGACCACCAGACGCGAGTCCACCAGACCCGCGACAATGATCATGGTTGCGGCGGGGCGGAGTGCGTCGAACAGCAGCTTGTGGGCGCGACCGACGGCCTCCACGTCCCGGGCATGGGTGATGTACATACGCGTACGGACGACGTCGTCGCGGCCGAGGCCGAGCTGCTCCAGCGCCGCGAACGCGGCGCCGAAGGAGTTGAGCGCCTGCTCGTACGGGTCGCCCTCGGCGATCTGGCCGTCGATCACGGAGGTGCAGCCGGACACCAGCACCAGGCCGTTCGGCAGTTCCACCGCGCGGGAGTACCCGAAGGTGTCCTCCCAGGGCGCGCCGGTCGCAACGCGTCGTACGGCGCTCACCGGGCTACCGCCGCCAGGGCCTCTTCGAGGGTGAACGCCTTCGCGTACAGGGCCTTGCCGACGATGGAGCCCTCGACGCCGAGCGGCACGAGTTCGGCGATGGCGCGCAGGTCGTCCAGCGACGACACCCCGCCGGAGGCGACCACCGGGCGGTCGGTCGCCGCGCACACGGTGCGCAGCAGCTCCAGGTTCGGGCCCTGGAGCGTGCCGTCCTTGGCGATGTCCGTCACCACATAGCGGGCGCAGCCCTCGGAGTTGAGGCGCTCCAGCGTCTCGTAGAGGTCGCCGCCGTCGCGGGTCCAGCCGCGGCCGCGCAGGGTCGTACCGCGGACGTCGAGGCCGACCGCGATCTTGTCGCCGTGCTCGGCGATGACCTTGGCGACCCACTCGGGGGTCTCCAGGGCGGCGGTGCCGAGGTTGACGCGGGTGCAGCCGGTCGCGAGGGCGGCCGCCAGGGAGGCGTCGTCGCGGATGCCGCCGGACAGCTCGACCTTGATGTCCATCGCCCCGGTGACCTCGGCGATCAGGTCCCGGTTGTCGCCGGTGCCGAACGCGGCGTCCAGGTCGACGAGGTGCAGCCACTCGGCGCCCGCGCTCTGCCAGGCCAGGGCGGCCTCCAGCGGGGAGCCGTAGGAGGTCTCGGTCCCGGACTCGCCGTGCACGAGACGGACGGCCTGGCCGTCGCGGACGTCGACGGCGGGGAGGAGTTCGAGCTTGCTCACAGTGTTCCGATCCAGTTGGTGAGGAGCTGGGCTCCGGCGTCGCCGGACTTCTCGGGGTGGAACTGGGTGGCCCACAGGGCGCCGTTCTCGACGGCCGCCACGAAGGGTTCGCCGTGCGCGGACCAGGTCACCAGGGGGGCGCGCAGCAACGGGTTGCCGACCTCCAGGGACCAGTCGTGGACGGCGTAGGAGTGGACGAAGTAGAAGCGCGCGTCGGCGTCGAGGCCCGCGAAGGCCTGCGAGCCGGCCGGGGTCTCGACGGTGTTCCAGCCCATGTGGGGCACGATGTCGGCCTGCAGCGGCCCGACCGTGCCCGGCCACTCGTCGAGGCCCTCGGTCTCCACGCCGTGCTCGATGCCGCGCGAGAAGAGGATCTGCATGCCGACGCAGATGCCCATGACGGGACGGCCGCCGGACAGCCGCCGGCCGATGATCCAGTCGCCGCGCGCCTCCTTGAGGCCCTTCATGCAGGCGGCGAAGGCGCCGACGCCCGGCACCAGCAGACCGTCCGCGTTCATCGCGGTGTCGAAGTCGCGCGTTATCTCGACCTCGGCGCCCGCGCGGGCGAGGGCGCGCTCGGCCGACCGTACGTTTCCGAAGCCGTAGTCGAAGACGACGACCTTTTTGGGTGCGCTCAACTCCACACCTCCAGCCTCATGACGCCCGCGACGAGACACATCGCGGCGCCTATCGAGAGCAGTACGACCAGGCTCTTCGGCATGTCCTGCTTGACGAAGGAGTAGATCCCTCCGAGGAGGAAGAGACCGACAACGATCAGGATGCTCGACAGGCCTGTCACAGCGCGCCCTTCGTGGAGGGGAGGATTCCGGCGGCGCGCGGGTCGCGCTCGGAGGCGTAACGCAGGGCACGGGCGAGCGCCTTGAACTGGCACTCCACGATGTGGTGCGCGTTGCGTCCGTAGGGTACGTGCACGTGCAGTGCGATCCGGGCCTGGGCGACGAAGGACTCCAGGATGTGCCGGGTCATCGTCGTGTCGTACTCGCCGATCATCGGCGCCATCTTCTCGGGCTCGGTGTGCACGAGGTAGGGGCGTCCGGACAGGTCGACGGTCACCTGGGCGAGCGACTCGTCCAGCGGGACCGTGCAGTTGCCGAAGCGGTAGATCCCCACCTTGTCGCCGAGTGCCTGCTTGAAGGCGGCGCCCAGCGCGAGGGCGGTGTCCTCGATGGTGTGGTGCGTGTCGATGTGGAGGTCGCCCTCGGTCTTCACGGTCAGGTCGAACAGACCGTGCCGGCCGAGCTGGTCGAGCATGTGGTCGTAGAAACCGACGCCCGTGGCCACGTCGACCTTGCCGGAGCCGTCGAGATCGATCTCGACGAGGACCGACGTCTCCTTCGTCACCCGCTCCACGCGTCCTACGCGGTTCATGCGTTCTGCTCCTTCGGGGGCGTGGGGGTGTCCCCCACGGAGCCCAGTAGTTCACGTACCGCGTCGAGGAACGCGTCGTTTTCCTTCGGGGTTCCGGCGGAGACCCGCAGCCACCCCGGTACGCCGTTGTCCCGGACCAGGACGCCCTGGTCGAGGATCTTCCGCCAGGCGGCGTGGGCGTCGTCGAACCGCCCGAACTGCACGAAGTTGGCATCGGACTCGGTCACCTCGCAGCCCATCGCGCGCAGTTCGAGGACCAGCCGGTCCCGCTCGGCCTTCAGCTGCTCCACGTAGCCGAGCAGGGTGTCGGTGTGTTCCAGGGCGGCCAGCGCGGTCGCCTGCGTCACGGCCGACAGGTGGTACGGCAGTCGTACGAGCTGGACGGCGTCCACCACCGCCGGGTCGGCGGCGAGATAGCCGAGGCGCAGCCCCGCCGCGCCGAAGGCCTTCGACATCGTCCGGGAGACGACGAGATTCGGCCGTCCTTCCAGCAGCGGCAGCAGCGAGTCGCCGTGGCTGAACTCGATGTACGCCTCGTCGATCACGACCATCGACGGCTTCGCCGCCTGTGCGGCCTCGTAGAGCGCGAGGACCGTCTCGGGCGGAACCGCGTTGCCCGTGGGGTTGTTGGGGGTGGTGACGAAGACGACGTCCGGCCGGTTCTCGGCGATCGCCCGCTCGGCGGCCGCGAGGTCGATGGTGAAGTCCTCGTTGCGGGGACCCGAGATCCAGGCCGTGCCCGTGCCGCGAGCGATGAGCGCGTGCATCGAGTACGAGGGCTCGAAGCCGATCGCGGCGCGGCCGGGTCCGCCGAAGGTCTGGAGCAGTTGCTGGATGACCTCGTTGGAGCCGTTGGCCGCCCAGACGTTCTCGGCGGTGACCGGGTGCTTGCCGGTCTTCGTCAGATAGGCGGCCAGCTCGGTGCGCAGCTCCACGGCGTCCCGGTCCGGGTAGCGGTTGAGCCCGCGGGCGGCCTCGCGGACCCGCTCGGCGATCCGCTCGACGAGCGGCTCGGGCAGCGGGTAGGGGTTCTCGTTGGTGTTCAGGCGTACGGGAACGTCGAGTTGGGGCGCGCCGTAAGGAGTCTTGCCGCGCAGTTCGTCCCGTACGGGGAGATCGTCGATGCCAGTCACTTGCCCTCGGGTACCTTCCAACCGAACCTTGCCTTGATCGCCGCGCCGTGCGCGGGCAGGTCCTCCGCCTCCGCGAGCGTCACCACGTGATGGGCGACGTCGGCGAGCGCGTCCTTCGTGTAGTCGACGATGTGGATGCCGCGCAGGAAGGACTGGACGGACAGGCCCGAGGAGTGGCAGGCGCAGCCGCCGGTGGGCAGGACGTGGTTGGAGCCCGCCGCGTAGTCGCCGAGCGAGACCGGGGCCCAGGGGCCGACGAAGATCGCTCCGGCGTTCCTGACCCGGTCGGCGACCGCGGCCGCGTCCGCCGTCTGGATCTCCAGGTGCTCGGCGCCGTACGCGTCGACGACCCGCAGGCCCTCGTCGATGCCGTCGACCAGGACGATCGCCGACTGCCTGCCGCCCAGGGCCGGGACGATCCGGTCGTCGATGTGCTTGGTGGCCGCGATCTGCGGCTCCAGCTCCTTCTCCACGGCGTCCGCGAGGGCCGGCGAGTCGGTGACCAGGACGGCGGCGGCGAGGGGGTCGTGCTCGGCCTGGCTGATCAGGTCGGCTGCGACGTGCACCGGGTCGGCGGTGTCGTCGGCGAGGACCGCGATCTCGGTCGGGCCGGCCTCGGCGTCGATGCCGATCCGGCCGGTGAAGTAGCGCTTGGCGGCGGCGACCCAGATGTTGCCCGGACCCGTGACCATGGGGGCCGAGGCGCAGGACTCGGTGCCGTACGCGAACATCGCGACGGCCTGGGCGCCTCCGGCCGCGTACACCTCGTCGATGCCGAGCAGCGCGCAGGCGGCGAGGATCGTGGGGTGCGGAAGGCCGCCGAACTCCTTCTGCGGCGGGGAAGCCAGCGCCATGGACGGGACGCCGGCCTCCTGGGCCGGAACGGCGTTCATGATCACGGACGACGGGTACACCGACCGGCCACCGGGCACGTAGAGCCCCACCCGCTGGACCGGCACCCACTTCTCGGTGACCGATCCGCCGGGCACGACCTGCGTGGTGTGCGTCGTCCGGCGCTGTTCGCGGTGGACGAGACGGGCGCGGCGGATGGACTCCTCCAGGGCCGCGCGCACGGCGGGGTCGAGCTGCTCCAGCGCGTCGGCGAGGGCCTGCGCCGGAACCCGTACGGACTCCAGCCGCACTCCGTCGAACTTCTCCGCGTAGTCGATCAGCGCCGCGTCGCCCCGATGATGCACGGCCTCGCAGATCGGTCGCACCTTCTCCAGGGCGGCCGAGACGTCGAAGTCGGCTCGGGGCAGCAGGTCGCGCAGGGCGGAGCCCTCGGGAAGGGCGTCACCGCGCAGATCGATTCGAGTGATCGCGAAATGTTGCAGCACGGGGACAATTCTCTCAGACAGCGCCGAGGCGTCGGACGCCCGTATCAATGGCTGATACAAGCCACCTTCGGTTCCCCGGAAGATCCCCGTCACCAGTAGCGTTCGGGCCGTCACTGAACGGGCATTGCACGAACGTACGAAACCCGTGAGTAGCTGGGGAGGAAGGGACGTGCCGTGACCGAGGGTGCCGACCTCCGCACCGGGGACCTGCCGGACGAACTGACCGCCGCCGAAGCCGGGATGTGGCAGGCCTTCCGCAACGGCAGCGTGTACGACCTGCGCAGCGGGGACACGACCGTCGACGATCCGCACGGCGGCCATCCCTGGGGGCCCGAGCGCAGTGTCCGGGCCCGGATAGTCGCCTGGCTGCTGCTCGCCGGGCCGCCCGCCCTCCAGGGCCGGGTCGCCTCCCTGAAACTGACCGGCGTACGGATCACCGATGTGCTCGATCTCGCGGGCGGCACGGTGGTGCCGTACGTGGAGCTGAAGGGCTGCCGGTTCGAGAAGGAGGTCCTGCTGCCCGAGTCCCGGTTCACGACCGTACGGCTGGTGAACTGCGCGGTGCCGCGTCTGGAGGCGGCCCGGCTGCACACCGAGGGCGATCTGCATCTGCCGCGCTGCCACTTCCACAACGGGGTACGGCTGACCGACGCGCACATCGGCACGGATCTGCTGCTCAACCAGGCCGTGGTCTACCGGGACCGGCGCGGGCGTTCGATCACCGGCGACGGCATGACCGTCGGACAGGACCTCCAGGCCGAGATGCTGGAGTCGCACGGCGAGCTGAGCCTGCGCGGCGCCACCGTCGGCGTGTCGCTGAGCCTGCGCGGCAGCAGGCTCAGCAACCCGTACACCCGGTTCGCCCTCAACGCCCCCCAGCTGACCGTCAACCGCACGCTCTACATGACCCCCGCCGGCCTCGGCAATCCGGTGATGACCAGCGGCACCACGCCGGCGCGCGGCACGCTGGTGCAGCGGTTCGAGTGCCAGGGCGGCATCCGCCTGGACGACGGGCGGTTCGGAGACGCGGTCGACTTCGACCGGGCCCGCTTCACCTTCGACGACGACCAGGGGCTTTCGCTGCTCCGGGTCCAGACGCCCGAGCTGCGCTTCCTCGGCGAGCGGCCCGAGCGCGGCACGGTCGTGCTGTCCGGCGCGCGGATCGTCAACCTGGTCGACCGGGCGTCCAGCTGGCCGGGGCCCGGCAGCCTGCACATGGGCGGCTTCACGTACGAGAACCTGGTCCCGCAGGGGGCCTTCCCGCTGGCCCGGCGACTGGAGTGGGTGGCGGCGGCGACCGCCGAGTACGCCCCGGAGCCGTACGAGCGCCTCGCCGCCGTGCTGCGCAACTCCGGTGAGGACGAGGACGCCCGCGAGGTACTGCTCGCCAAGCAGCGCCGCCGCCGCGAGACCCTGCCGCTGGCCGCCAAGCTCTGGGGTTACGCGCAGGACTGGACGGTCGCCTACGGCTACCGGCCCGGCCGGGCCGCCCTGTGGATGGCGGTGCTGTGGGCGACGACCTCCGTCGCGTTCGCGCACGCCGGCCATCAGCCGGTCAACCGCGACGGGCACCCTCCGTGGAACGCCTCGCTCTACGCCCTGGATCTGCTGCTGCCGGTCATCGACCTGGGCCAGGCCGGCTCCTGGCAGCTGCGCGGCGGCTGGCAGTGGCTGGCCGCGGTCGTGATCCTCCTCGGCTGGATCCTGGCGACGACGGTGGCCGCGGGGGCCACACGGCTGCTGCGCCGCGGCTGACGCGGGGACCCGGCAGGCGCGGGGACCCGGCGGACGCCGGCCGGTACGCGGGCGCCGTCACGGGGGGACACGGACACGCTGGACGCCAGGGTGTGGGCGGCGTTGCGGGAGCGCCGCCGACGCGAGGGTGCTT
>NZ_JAODTZ010000047.1 GCF_025399795.1 Streptomyces rhizosphaerihabitans
CGCCGCGACGCGGTCCGCGACGGCCGCCCGTTCCGACTCCGAGCGCAGGCCCAGCAGCAGCGGGACACGGCCCTCGACGGGACGTACGCCCAGCAGGACCGGGACACCGACCGAGGCCAGCTCCTCGGCGACCGCGCGGGCCAGGACCGCCCAGCCGCCGCCGGGGGCGAGGCCGTCGGCGAGTCGCATCACGACCGGCAGGAGCGGGCCGGCGCCGGGCTTGAAGCCGAGCACCCGGGCCTGTGCGGGCGCGTCCTCGGCCTCGATACGGCCCTCGGCGAGGTCGGTCAGGAAGTCGCCGCGCCCCCGCGCGGCCAGTTCCTCCTCCTGGCGTGCCTGCATCAGCACGACCGCCAGGATGCCGGCGGCCCGTTCGGCGGCGATCCGGTGCACCGGGGCGACCGGCGCGCCGACCGGCAGCAGAACCAGGCGGGCCCGTACGGAACCGGTGCCGGGGCCGCCGCCGGGCACGTCCACCAGGGTGGTCCCCGCGGGCGGCTCCTCCTTGTGCTGGCCGCGCAGCCCCTCCCAGACCTGGAGCGGGTCGGCGCCCGTGGAGCCGGCCCCGGCGGCGTACAGGAGCTGTCCGTCGGCCGTCTCCAGGAAGACCGGGTTTCCGCTGAAGTCGGCCAGAATGCGCAGGACTTGAGGCACTCCGCCGCCGCCGAGCAGGGCCTCGGTGCAGCGCCGGTGGACTTCTTCGGCCTGTTGGAGCAGCGCGTAGTGGCCGTTGACGATCTCGGTGTGGATCTCCTCCGTGACCGTCACGAAGGGCACCTCGCGATGCAGCTGGACCAGCGGCAGACCGGTGGACCGCGCCGTCTCCACGAGCGCGGCGGGCAGCCGGGTGAAGCGCGGGCCGAGCTCCACGACGAGCGCCGCGATTCCGCGCTCGGCGAGGGTGCGGACGAACGCGCGCTGGTCGGCCGGGCGGGTGCCGAGACCGTAGCCCGTGGTCAGCAGCAGTTCGCCGCCCTTGAGCAGCGAGGCGATGTTCGGGACCTCGCCCGCGTGCACCCAGCGCACGGTCCGTTGCAGCCGGTCGGCCCCCGCGATGATCTCCGGCAGCCCGCTGCGCAGTCCGGGCAGCTCAAGCGCCCGCTGCACGGTGATTCCGGCGCCTTGGGTGTCGTAACGGCTGTCCATGCAGCGGACGCTACCCGCGGACGGGTTCCGGAGGCATCTCCGGCCGGTGGCAGGACATGCCGGGCTCCGTCGCGGGCGGCGCCCCGGCAGACACGGCGAGGGCCGGAGGGCCCGGGAACGCCGCGGTCAAGCCACCGGTACCGGGGTGATGTTGTGGTTGAAGCGGAAGACGTTGTCCGGGTCGTACTCGGCCTTCACCGCGGCCAGCCGCCGCAGGTTCTCGGCGCCGAGGCCGGCCGTCACGCGGTCGGTGCCCTCGTCCCCGATGAAGTTCAGATAGACCGCGCCGGTGCTCCACGGCCGGACGTCCTCGCGGACCTTCCTGACCCACGCGACGCACCGTTCGTCGTCGGCGGGGCTCTCCCAGATCCCGAAGGGGTGCACGGCCCAGGGCGCGTCCCGGTAGGGGACCGGGAACCGGGACGGGCCGGCGGCGATGGCGCCGCCCTGCGGGAACAGCGCGTGCTGGTTGCCGGTGGGGACCGGCATGGCGTCGCCGAGGGCGCAGTAGACGTCCACGAAGTCGTCGGGCGCGCCGGTCAGGTACTCCGCCGACCAGTAGTTCCGCATCCCGGGCGGGTCGTCGAGCATGCACTGGAAGTCGGGGTAGGGCAGGGCGGTGACGATCTCGACCTCGTGCGGCAGCGCCAGCAGCGGTTGGGCGACCTTGCGCATGTCGTCCTCGCCGCCCGCGTACGCGACCAGCGCGCCGCACAGCCGCTTGCCGACCAGGTGCTCGGGCATGAACTCCTCGGGCGGGCCGGTCAGGTAGATGACGCCGCCGCTCGCCTCCGGGGGACCGTTCTCGATGATCTCGCGGTAGATGCGGACCACGTCGGGGCCGGCGTCCGGCTGGAACATCACCATGGCGATCGAGAACTCGGGCAGCGGGTGCAGCTTGAGGGTCAGCGCGGTGGCGACGCCGAAGTTCCCGCCGCCGCCGTGCAGGGCCCAGAACAGCTCCGGGTTCTCCTGGTCGGTGGCGCGCACCGGCGAACCGTCGGCGGTCACCAGCTCGACCCCGAGCAGATTGTCGACGGCGAGGCCGAGCGACCGGTCCAGCCAGCCGCTGCCGCCGCCGAGAACGAAGCCTCCGACGCCGGTCGTCGAGACACGGCCGCCGGTGGTCGCGAGGCCGTAGGGCTGGGCGGCCCGGTCGAGATGGCTCATGACGGCGCCGCCCTCGACCCGTACGGTCTCGGATCCGGGGTGGACGGTGACCGCGTGCATCCGGCTGAGGTCGATGACCAGACCGCCGTCGTTGAGCGACATGCCGGAGACGCTGTGGCCGCCACCCCGCACCGCGATCGGCAGATCCAGCTCCCGCGCGAAGCGCACCGCGCGCGACACGTCGCTCTCGCCCTCGCACAGCGCGATCACGGCGGGCCGCCGGTCGATCATCGCGTTGAAGATCGTCCGGGCTTCGTCGTACCCCGGATCGTCCGGGGTGACCACGTCACCGGAGAGATCGGCGCGGAGTGCGACCAGTGCCGCGCCCGCTTTCGAAAGGGGAGCCATGGGGAGCCGCCCCCTTCCATGAGGGGACAGGACTGCTTCCAGGCTAGGCGGGTACGGCGGATCGGGCACGCCGGGGAGGCGGTGTCCCGGGCGCCCGATCCGGGGCGGGTTCAGCCGCCGTACGCCCCGCTCGCCGTCAGCCGCAGGGCCGTGTCGATCAGCGGAACGTGGCTGAAGGCCTGCGGGAAGTTCCCGACCTGGCGCTGCAGGCGCGGGTCCCACTCCTCGGCCAGCAGCCCGAGGTCGTTGCGCAGGGCCAGCAGGCGCTCGAAGAGCTTGCGGGCCTCGTCGACCCGGCCGATCATCGCGAGGTCGTCGGCCATCCAGAACGAGCACGCGAGGAACGCGCCCTCGTCGCCTTCGAGACCGTCCACGCCCGCGTTCTCGCCGGAGGTCGGATAACGCAGGATGAAGCCGTCCGAGGTGGACAGCTCGCGCTGGATCGCCTCGATGGTGCCGATCACCCGCTTGTCGTCCGGCGGCAGGAAGCCCATCTGCGGGATGAGCAGCAGCGAGGCGTCGAGCTCCTTCGAGCCGTACGACTGCGTGAACGTGTTCCGGTCCTTGTCGTAGCCCTTCTCGCACACGTCCCGGTGGATGTCGTCACGCAGTTCGCGCCACTTCTCCAGCGGCCCGTCCGCGTCCCCGGACTCGATGAGCTTGATGGTGCGGTCGACGGCGACCCAGGCCATCACCTTGGAGTGCACGAAGTGCCGCCGCGGACCCCGGACTTCCCAGATTCCCTCGTCCGGCTGGTCCCAGTGGCTCTCCAGGTAGCGGATCAGCTTCAACTGGAGCAGCGAGGCGTAGTCGTTGCGGGACAGACCCGTCATATGGGCCAGGTGCAGGGCCTCGGTGACCTCGCCGTAGACGTCGAGCTGGAGCTGGTGCGCCGCTCCGTTGCCGACCCGTACGGGCGCCGAACCCTCGTACCCGGGAAGCCAGTCGAGCTCGGCCTCGCCCAACTCCCGTTCCCCCGCGATGCCGTACATGATCTGGAGGTTCTCCGGGTCGCCCGCGACCGCGCGCAGCAGCCACTCGCGCCAGGCGCGGGCCTCCTCGCGGTAGCCGGTGCGCAGCAGCGAGGAGAGGGTGATGGCCGCGTCGCGCAGCCAGGTGTAGCGGTAGTCCCAGTTGCGTACGCCGCCGATCTCCTCCGGGAGGGAGGTGGTGGGCGCGGCGACGATGCCGCCCGTGGGCGCGTACGTCAGGGCCTTCAGCGTGATCAGGGAGCGGACGACGGCCTCGCGGTAGGGGCCGTGGTACGTGCACTGGTCGACCCAGTCGCGCCAGAACTCCTCGGTCGCCTCAAGGGACTGCTCCGGTTCGGGCAGCGGGGGCGGCTGCTTGTGCGAGGGCTCCCACGAGATTGTGAAGGCGATCCGGTCGCCCGGCGCCACCGTGAAGTCGGCGTACGTGGTCAGATCCTTGCCGTACGTCTCGCAGTCCGTGTCGAACCAGACCGAGTCCGGTCCGGCGACCGCGACCGTGCGCCCCTCGTGCCGATGCACCCAGGGCACCACGCGGCCGTACGAGAAACGCATCCGCAGCGCGGAGCGCATCGGTACCCGGCCCGTGACGCCCTCGACGATGCGGATCAGCTGCGGTGCGCCGTCACGAGGGGGCATGAAATCGGTCACCCGGACCGTACCGCGCGGTGTGTCCCACTCGGATTCGAGGATCAGTGAGTCGCCGTGGTACCGGCGGCGACTCGCGGTGGGGGGCTGGGCGTCGGCCGCGTGCGCGGGTCCGAGCCGCCAGAATCCGTGTTCCTCCGTACCCAGCAGTCCCGCGAAGATGGCATGGGAGTCGAAGCGGGGCAGGCACAGCCAGTCGACTGTGCCGTCCCGGCAGACCAGCGCTGCTGTCTGCATGTCTCCGATGAGTGCGTAGTCCTCGATGCGCCCGGCCACGTGCATCTCCAGTCGAACGGCCACGTCGCCCCTTCGCGGGGCGGTCGCTCTTGCGGTCAAAGGGAACGTAGGTACTGCGGAACAGTAGGCAATGGGATGGTCGATACCTGCGGAACGTCGATGATGGGGGACGTCCGTCATGCGTCGCTGCGAAACGTCAGTTGTCGGTGCGATGGGCGATGCGATTGTCGTCTCGAAACGAACTGACAGGCCCTCTTTGTTCCGGATACGTGCGGGATGGTGCCGTGTGCCGGAAGGCTCGGCAGCGAGTGTCCGAGCAGGATACGACGCACGTGGGAGATCCGCGTGCTGCTCCGGGCAACCCGGCTGAGCCGATCGAGTGAGCGGTGTGCGAGGTGTGTGCCCGGGTGTGCACGGAGCGTGGCCGGAAGCGGCCTCGTCCGGTCGCTGATACCCTGGTAGCCCGTGGACCGGTGGGCAAGAAACCCCCGAACCGCAGCGACGGCACCCCCGGAAATCTCCGGGCCCCACGCCGGCACGCACCCCAGACCGCGACCACGGGAGCCCCCTCTTGGCCATGCCGCCCAGTGCTTTTCGAAACAGCACAGCCACGACGACCAAGCACATCTTCGTCACCGGGGGTGTCGCCTCCTCCCTCGGCAAGGGACTGACCGCCTCCAGCCTGGGCGCGCTGCTCAAGGCGCGGGGTCTGCGCGTCACGATGCAGAAGCTCGACCCGTACCTGAACGTCGACCCGGGCACCATGAACCCGTTCCAGCACGGCGAGGTGTTCGTCACCAACGACGGCGCCGAGACGGACCTGGACATCGGGCACTACGAGCGCTTCCTCGACGTGGACCTGGACGGCTCGGCCAACGTGACCACCGGCCAGGTGTACTCCACCGTCATCGCCAAGGAGCGGCGCGGCGAGTACCTCGGTGACACCGTGCAGGTCATCCCGCACATCACCAACGAGATCAAGCACCGCATCCGCCGCATGGCGACCGACGACGTCGACGTCGTCATCACCGAGGTCGGCGGCACGGTCGGCGACATCGAGTCCCTGCCCTTCCTGGAGACGGTCCGCCAGGTCCGTCACGAGGTCGGCCGCGACAACGTGTTCGTCGTGCACATCTCGCTCCTCCCGTACATCGGCCCGTCCGGTGAGCTGAAGACCAAGCCGACGCAGCACTCGGTCGCGGCGCTGCGCAACATCGGTATCCAGCCGGACGCGATCGTGCTGCGGGCCGACCGCGAGGTGCCCACCGCCATCAAGCGCAAGATCTCGCTGATGTGCGACGTCGACGAGGCCGCCGTGGTGGCGGCGATCGACGCCAAGTCGATCTACGACATCCCGAAGGTCCTGCACACCGAGGGCCTGGACGCCTACGTCGTCCGCAAGCTGGACCTGCCGTTCCGTGACGTGGACTGGACGACCTGGGACGACCTGCTCGACCGCGTCCACAACCCGGTCCACGAGATCACCATGGCGCTCGTCGGCAAGTACATCGACCTGCCCGACGCCTACCTCTCGGTCACCGAGGCGCTGCGCGCCGGCGGTTTCGCCAACAAGGCCCGCGTCAAGATCAAGTGGGTCACCTCGGACGACTGCAAGACCCCCGCGGGCGCGGCCAAGCAGCTCGGCGACGTCGACGCGATCTGCATCCCCGGCGGCTTCGGCGACCGCGGCGTGTCCGGCAAGGTCGGCGCGATCCAGTACGCCCGCGAGAACAAGATCCCGCTGCTCGGCCTGTGCCTCGGCCTGCAGTGCATCGTGATCGAGGCCGCGCGCAACCTGGCCGACATCCCCGACGCCAACTCCACCGAGTTCGACTCCGGCACCGGCCACCCGGTCATCTCCACGATGGCCGAGCAGCTCGACATCGTGGCGGGCGAGGGCGACATGGGCGGCACCATGCGCCTGGGCATGTATCCGGCCAAGCTCGCCGAGGGCTCGATCGTGCGCGAGGTGTACGACGGCAAGGAGTACGTGGAGGAGCGCCACCGGCACCGCTACGAGGTGAACAACGCCTACCGCGCCGAGCTGGAGAAGAAGGCCGGCCTGCAGTTCTCCGGCACCTCCCCGGACGGCAAGCTCGTCGAGTACGTCGAGTACCCGCGCGATGTCCACCCGTACCTGGTCGCGACGCAGGCGCACCCCGAGCTGCGCTCCCGCCCGACCCGGCCGCACCCGCTCTTCGCGGGCCTGGTCAAGGCCGCGGTGGCGCGCAAGACGGGCAAGTAAGGCCGAGCAGAACCAGGTTGTACGGTGACCGGGGTGCGGGTCCGCGGGTGTTCCCGCGGGCGCGTGCCCCGGTTCCGTCACCGGACCGGACTCTTTCTGCGTGTGGGAGGACAGGCCATGACGATCAAGGACACCCCCGAGGAGTGGGAGGTCCGGGCGACCGAGACCCCCTTCAAGGGCAACAAGACCTCGGTGCGCACCGACGACGTGGTCATGCCCGACGGATCGGTCGTGCGCCGCGACTACCAGGTCCACCCGGGCTCGGTGGCCGTACTCGCCCTGGACGCCGAGGACCGCGTCGTGATCCTGCGCCAGTACCGCCACCCGGTGCGCCAGAAGCTCTGGGAGATCCCGGCGGGTCTGCTCGACATCCCCGGTGAGAACCCGCTGCACGCCGCCCAGCGCGAGCTGTACGAGGAGGCGCACGTCAAGGCGGAGAGCTGGGGCGTGCTGACCGACGTCTACACCACGCCCGGCGGCTGCGACGAAGCCATCCGGATCTTCCTGGCCCGCGATCTCTCCGAGGTGGAGGGCGAGCGGTTCGAGGTCGAGGACGAGGAGGCCGACATGGAGCTGGCCCGCGTCCCTCTCGGCGAACTCGTCCGCGGTGTGCTGGCCGGCGATCTGCACAACAACTGCCTGGTCGTGGGCGTCCTCTCGCTCGTTGCCGCGCGGCAGGGCGATGGACTCGAGGCGCTGCGCCCGGCCGGGGCACCGTGGCCCGCACGCCCCTTCGAGGCCTGATCCCGCCGCTGGAGCGACTCCGCCGTCCCGCTGCTCCGCCCCGGACGGGCCGTATACGCCCATCCGGGGATGCCAGTCCTACGATCGGCTGATCCGATCGGGGGACGTCTCCGTCGCGCTCCGCCCGGATCGTCGCAGAGCGTGAACTAGGCTCTGGAAACGCCCGAACCGGAGTCCCGGCGGGCTTGCGCGTGCAGTGGAACGGGAGCGTGGCCCGTGGCGGATCAGGCAGTGGACGACGGCGGCACCAAGGTGTCGGCCAAGGGGCAGCGCCCGGCTGCCGGGTCCGCTCCTACGAAGAGTCAGTTCCTGGGCCGTGCAAGAGAGTTGAAGGAACTCCGGGCGGACATCGAGCGGGCGGGCCTCGACACCATCGCCGGCCGCAAGGCCCCGCGGGCCAGGGTGCTGCTCATCGCGGGCAAGCCCGGCTCCGGCCGCAGCGCGCTCGCCGCTCAGCTCGCCGCGCAGGTCGCCGAGAGTTACCCCGACGGCATACTGCGCGCCCGGCTCACCGAACCCGACGGCACGCCGGTGTCCACCGAGGCCACCGCGCGGGAACTGCTCACCGCCCTCGGACTGTCCACGCCCCCCGGAGCCGACGCCGACGACCTCGGCGAGCGGTTGCGCGAGGCCCTCGCGATCCGCCGGGCGGTGCTCCTGCTCGATGACGCGGCAGACGCCGAACAGGTCGACGCGCTGCTGCCCGACTCCCCGGACTGCCTGGTCATCGCCGTCTCCGGCGGGCCGCTGACCGGCATCGCGGACGTCCGCCCCTGCACCCTCGGCGGCCTGGACACCAAGTCCGCCCTCGAACTCCTCGACCACTTCACCGGCTCGGTGCGCATCACCGTCGACCCGCTCGCCGCCGAAGGGCTGGTCGAACTGTGCGCGGGCCAGCCCACCGCGCTGGTGCTGGCCGGCGGCTGGCTCGCAGCGCGCCCTGCCTCCGCCGTCGCCGACCTCGCCAAGCAGCTGCGCACCGAGGGCGAGGACGGCACCCCGCTGGCCCGTGTCTTCCGGCTCTCGTACGCCTCCCTGCCGAGCACCTCGGCGCGGATACTGCGACTGCTCTCGCTGGCCCCCGCGGGCCTCGTCGATCCGCACACCGCCTCCGCGCTGGCCGGCTGCTCGGTCCAGGCGGCACACACCGCGCTGGACGAATTCGTCGCCCTCGGCCTGCTGCGGGCGGTTCCCTCGCCGCTGCCGCAGTACGAGGTCCCCGGCTGTTTCCAGCCACTGCTCCGGGCGCTCGTCGACACCCATGACCGGCCCGCCGAGGTGCAGCTGGCCCGCGCCCGGATGCTGGAACGGACCGTACGGCTGCTGGTGTCCTGCCGTGCCATCACCGAGACCGACAGCTCGCCGGCCCGCGAGAAGCTCGCCGGAATGCCGCGTGCCCTGCGCTTCTCCAGCCCCCGGGCGGCAGAGGACTGGCTGCGCGTCCGGCAGCCCGCGCTGCTCGCCTCGGCCCGGCTGGCGGTCGCCGACGGGGAGCTGGACACCCTTGCCCGACGGCTGATGGCCGCCCTGGTGCGGGCGATGGTCGTCCATTTCGGCACCCGGGCCGCGGCGTCCGAGCTGTACGGGATCCACCGGCTCGTCCTGGATGTCGCCGAACGCCGGAACCTGCCCCGCGAGAAGGCCGCGGCCCTGCTCAATCTGGCCGATCTGGACGCGCAGACCGGCCGCAGGACCGACGCCCTCGCCCGCTACCGTGCCGCGCTCGACGCCGGACGCGAGGCGAACGACCCGTACGCGACCGGCCGCGCGATGGAATCCGTAGGCGGTGCCCACCAGGAGCTCGGGGACCACGACCGGGCCGCCGACTGGTACGGCAGGGCGCTCGCCCAGCGGCTCGCGCGGGACGAGCGTGTGGACGCCGCCCGGCTGTACGGGCGCATCGCCACCGTGCACACCTACGCGGGTCGCTACGGCGAGGCGCAGGTCAACTGGCGCGCCGCGGTCGCCGGGCACCGCAAGAACGGTGATGTCGCCTCCCAGGCAAGGGCGTTGAGCGAGATGGCGCGCGTCCAGGAGTACGCGGGGCGGCCCGAGGAGTCGCTGCGCACCTGCCAGGAGGCGGTCGAATGGGCGCGTCGCGCGGACGACGCACGCCTGCAGGCCGCGCTGCAGCTCAGGCTGGCCGACACTCTGGACCGGCTCGGCGACCCGGCCGCCGCCCGGCTGCACCGCGCGGCGGCCGAGCGCATGCTGGGAGATGAGCTCCCGGAGAGCGCATCCGGCATGGAACACGACGCTAACGCCTACGAAATCCGCAGTGCATCCGCTGAAGATTGATGCATTGAAAGGCTAGACAGAGAGAACCCCTTCATTAGACTGGCTCCGCCGCGTTCTTCCGTGGTGTCTCCCGGTGTGCTCCCGTACGTCGGGTATGACATGCATTGCCTGGCTTGCATCGCCTCGGCATGCATAGCCCCAGAGCCCTCTGAATCAAGGACCGTGATCGACGTGAAGGTCGGCATCCCCCGCGAGGTCAAGAACAACGAGTTCCGGGTGGCCATCACCCCCGCCGGCGTGCACGAGCTCGTGCGCCACGGCCACCAGGTCTTCGTCGAGCAGAACGCCGGTGTCGGCTCCTCGATCACGGACGAGGAGTACGTCTTCGCCGGTGCGCAGATCCTGCCCACTGCAGACGAGGTCTGGGCCACCGCCGACCTGCTGCTGAAGGTCAAGGAGCCCATCGCGGAGGAGTACCACCGGCTCCGCAAGGACCAGACGCTCTTCACCTACCTGCACCTGGCTGCCTCCAGGGAGTGCACGGACGCGCTCCTGGAGTCCGGCACCACGGCGATCGCGTACGAGACCGTCGAGCTGCCCAGCCGCGCGCTGCCGCTGCTCGCCCCGATGTCCGAGGTCGCGGGCCGTCTCGCTCCGCAGGTCGGCGCCTACCACCTGATGCGCGCCAACGGCGGCCGCGGTGTCCTGCCCGGCGGTGTCCCGGGTGTGCTGGCGGCCAAGGCCGTCGTCATCGGCGGTGGCGTCTCCGGCTGGAACGCCGCGCAGATCGCCATCGGCATGGGCTTCCACGTGACCCTGCTCGACCGCGACATCAACAAGCTCAAGGAGGCGGACAAGATCTTCGGTACGAAGATCCAGACCGTCGTCTCCAACGCCTTCGAGCTGGAGAAGGCCTGCCTCGAGGCCGACCTCGTCATCGGTGCCGTGCTGATCCCCGGCGCCAAGGCTCCGAAGCTGGTCACCAACGAGCTCGTCTCGCGGATGAAGGCGGGAAGTGTCCTTGTCGACATCGCGATCGACCAGGGCGGCTGCTTCGAGGACTCGCGTCCGACCACGCACGCCGAGCCGACCTTCCCGGTCCACAACTCGGTCTTCTACTGCGTCGCCAACATGCCCGGCGCGGTGCCCAACACCTCGACGTACGCGCTGACCAATGCCACGCTGCCGTACATCGTCGAGCTCGCCAACCGCGGCTGGGTCGAGGCGCTGCGCCGTGACGACGCACTGGCCAAGGGCCTCAACACCCATGACGGCAAGGTTGTCTACCGCGAGGTCGCCGAGGCCCACGGGCTGGAGCACGTCGAGCTGGAGAGCCTGCTCGGCTGAGTTTCCCGGCGGCTCCAGGAGTCGACATCGCGGCCGACTCCAAGCCGACAAAAGGCGATACGTCAACACGGGTCGTCAACACCGCGCACCCGGCCGGACCTTGCCCGACAAGGTCCGGCCGGGTGTGTGTCGGGTCACTTTGCGACACTCGTTCAACTCGCCGCGAACGTAACTCTTCAACCGATTCGCACACCGGTGAAACCTGCCGTGCGACGGCCTTACGCCCTTGACAGAGGGGTGTTCGGTTGCCGACACATCGGGTCGGGTCCGGCGGATTGTGTTGCTGCGGACCGGTGACACGCCATAGAGTCGCCAACCGTCGGCATGGTGCCACGCTGACCTATCGAGAAGTTTCCTGGTCACCAAGGAGGTAAGACGACTTGTGAATGAGTCGACATTTACTCCCGGGGGTGGTCAACCAGGAATGCCGGCGCGGGGCCAGAGCCCCACGGGGCTCGAGGCTGTCGGCTCCGTCGCTGTCCGCACCTTCGCAGCCCATCAGAGTCCCCGGATGACTCAGACAGCACACCCGAGCATGGATGGCCATCACGTGAACGCCATGGCCGGCAACGGAAGTGGCGGGAACCACACCCACTTCGCCGACTACGACGAACTGCCCGAGGGGCACTTCTACGACCCCGACGCCGAGTACGAGCCCGATCCGGAGTACGCGGCCACGCTCGCGCCCGACGCGGCCCGTCAGCGCCGTGAGCGCGTCGGACCGACCGGACGCCCGCTGCCCTACTTCCCGATCCCGGGTCCGCTGACCAGTCACGGCCCCGCGACGATCATCGCGATGTGCAACCAGAAGGGCGGCGTGGGCAAGACCACGTCGACCATCAACCTGGGGGCCGCGCTCGCGGAGTACGGACGCCGGGTGCTGCTCGTCGACTTCGACCCGCAGGGCGCGCTGTCCGTGGGTCTCGGCGTCAACCCGATGGAGCTCGACCTCACCGTCTACAACCTGCTCATGGAGCGGGGCATGGCGGCCGACGAGGTGCTCCTGAAGACGGCGGTCCCGAACATGGACCTGCTGCCCAGCAACATCGACCTGTCCGCCGCCGAAGTACAGCTGGTGAGCGAGGTCGCCCGCGAGTCCACGCTGCAGCGTGCCCTGAAGCCGCTGATGGCCGACTACGACTACATCGTGATCGACTGTCAGCCCTCGCTCGGCCTGCTCACCGTGAACGCGCTGACGGCGGCCCACAAGGTGATCGTGCCGCTGGAGTGCGAGTTCTTCGCGCTGCGCGGTGTCGCACTGCTCACCGAGACGATCGAGAAGGTCCAGGAACGGCTCAACCCCGAGCTGGAGCTCGACGGCATCCTCGCCACGATGTACGACTCCCGCACGGTGCACAGCCGTGAGGTGCTCGCGCGCGTCGTCGAGGCCTTCGACGATCACGTCTACCACACCGTGATCGGCCGGACCGTCCGCTTCCCGGAGACCACGGTCGCCGGTGAGCCGATCACCACGTACGCCTCCAACTCCGTCGGTGCCGCCGCCTATCGTCAGCTCGCCAGGGAGGTGCTCGCCCGGTGTCACGCCGAGTGAGTCTCCCGGGGGCCGACGAACTGTTCCGTACCACCGGGGGCATGGCGCTCCAGTCGTCCACCCCCAACCGTCGGACCAACGGCGAGGCCCGGGTGCCGGCTCCGGCCGGCGAGAGCGACGCGGCGGCCGGGGAGGACGCGCCCCAGTCGGTGCCCGTCCAGGGCGGTGACGGGGAGGGCGACGAACATGTCGCCGCCGGCGCCGAGTCGTCCGACGCGGGAGAGTCCCGCAGCCGGGGCGGTGCCCCGGACCGCTCGGGGCGGCGTCAGTCGGTGCAGGAAGGCTCTGCCGCCCCTTCCACGTCCGTGCAGTCGTCCCGCAAGCGGGGGCGCGCCGCGAACCGCCGGCCCAGCGGGCGGGAGCGGCACGACGAGAAGATCACGGTGTACGTGTCCGCCGAGGAGCTGATGGACCTCGAGCACGCGCGCCTGGTGCTCCGTGGGGAACACGGCCTCGCCGTCGACCGCGGGAGGATCGTCCGCGAGGCGGTCGCCGTGGTCCTCGCCGATCTGGAATCCCGCGGGGACGCGAGCATTCTCGTACGACGGCTGCGCGGGCGGTAGCGGTAGCCTTCGACGGCTATGACCTCGAACGTCCCGCCCCCGTCCGCCGCCTCCGGCGGTCGTCGGCGTGCGCTGGGGCGTGGCCCGGGGACCGCGCCGGCCCCCGTCGAGACACCGTCCGAGCCGTCCGGCCCGTCCACCGAGCCGCCCGGGCCGCCCCCAGAGGGCGCCGAGAGGCCCGGAGGGCCCGGGACACCGTCCGAGCCCTCCGGGACGCCCGGAGGAGGCCCTGAGCCGTCCGTGATGCCCAGGACCTCGGGGGAACCGCCCGGGACGCCTGGAGGCGGCCCTGAGCGGTCCGCGAGGCCCGCGGGGCCGCTGGAGCGATCGGCGGCGGCCGCAGAGGTGGCAGAGGTCGCCGAGGCGCCCCCGCCACCCCCGAGCCCGGCCGAGCCGACGCTGACCCCCACCGAGCCGTCCGGCCCGTCCACCGAGCCACCCGGGCCGCCCCCAGAGGGCGCCGAGAGGCCCGGAGGGCCCGGGACACCGTCCGAGCCCTCCGGGACGCCCGGAGGAGGCCCTGAGCCGTCCGTGATGCCCGGGATGCCGGCGGAGCCGCCTGAGGCGTCGGCGGAGGAACCTGGGCCGTTCGCCAGGTCTGAGACGCCGGTCGTGCCGCCCGGGGCACCCGGGGAGGGCACTGAACCGGCCGCGACGCGCCCGGCACCCCTGAGCGCCACCGAGCCGCGGGGGAAGCCCGCCGAGCCGTCCGGGGTGCCCGGGGCGGGCACTGAACCGGCCGCGATGTCCGCGGGCGTGTCCGTGCCGTCCGCCTCGCCCGAGCCGCCCGTCGAGCGTTCGGCGACGCCAGGGAAGGCGTCCGGCCCGGCTCCGGGGTCCGCGGTGCCCCCGGAGGGGGGCTCCGACGTTCCCGCCGACTCCGGTGACGGTGTCTTCAAGGTGCGGCTCTCGAATTTCGAGGGGCCCTTCGATCTGCTGCTCCAGCTGATCTCCAAGCACAAGCTCGACGTCACGGAGGTGGCGCTCTCCAAGGTCACCGACGAGTTCATGGCGCACATCAGGGCGATGGGCCCGGACTGGGACCTCGACCAGACCACCGAGTTCCTGGTCGTCGCGGCGACGCTGCTCGATCTGAAGGCGGCCCGGCTGCTGCCGACCGCCGAGGTCGAGGACGAGGCCGATCTGGCCCTCCTGGAGGCGCGGGACCTGCTGTTCGCGCGGCTGCTCCAGTACCGCGCGTACAAACAGATCGCGGACATCTTCAACGCGCGTCTCGAAGAGGAGGCCCGCCGCTACCCCCGTACCGTCGGCCTGGAGGCGCAGTACGCCGAACTGCTGCCCGAGGTCGTCATCAGCATCGGAGCGGAGGGGTTCGCGAAGCTCGCCGTGAAGGCGATGCAGCCGAAGCCCAAGCCGCAGGTGTATGTCGACCACATCCACGCGCCGCTCGTCAGCGTGCAGGAACAGGCCCGGATCGTGGTGGCGCGGCTCCGGGAACTCGGCGAGGCCAGCTTCCGCTCGCTCGTCGAGGACACCGACGACACCCTCACGGTGGTCGCCCGCTTCCTGGCCCTGCTGGAGCTCTACCGGGAGAAGGTCGTCGCCCTGGACCAGGAGGAGGCCCTGGGGGACCTCATGGTGCGCTGGACGGGCGGGGAGGGCGACGACCGGCCGAAGGTGACCGACGAGTTCGACCGGCCCCCGGAAGCGGTGAAGGGCGAGACAGGGCGCGGCACCAAGGAGGAGAAGGCGTGAGCGAGGAGACCACCCACACCCCCGCGGGGCCGCGCACCGTCGCCGACCTCGGTCTCGGGCCCGCCCTGGAGGCCGTCCTGATGGTGGTGGACGAGCCGGCCACCGAGGAACACCTCGCCAGGATCCTCGAGCGGCCCAAGCGGCAGATCGCGGACGCACTGCGCGCGCTGGCCGACGAATACACCGTCCAGGGCCGCGGTTTCGAGCTCAGGCTGATCGCGGGCGGCTGGCGCTTCTACTCGCGTCCCGAGTACGCGAGTGCCGTCGAACGCTTCGTCCTGGACGGTCAGCAGGCCCGGCTCACCCAGGCGGCCCTGGAGACGCTCGCCGTCGTCGCGTACCGCCAGCCGGTCAGCCGATCCAGGGTCTCGGCGGTCCGCGGAGTCAACTGTGACGGCGTGATGCGCACCCTCCTTCAGCGCGGTCTGGTCGAGGAGGCGGGCACGGAACCCGAAACAGGTGCGATCCTGTACACGACGACGAACTACTTCCTGGAGCGAATGGGCCTGCGCGGTCTGGACGAGCTCCCGGAGCTCGCGCCCTTCCTCCCCGAGGCGGACGCGATCGAGGCCGAGACGCTGGAAGGGGTCCCGTCGTTCGATCCGGATGCACCGGATGCAGATGCAGACGACACGACGACGACGGAACTTTGATGCGAAGCAGTGGCAGTGGCAGTGGCAGTGGCAGCGGCAGGAACAGCGGGAGCGGCAACCCGCGGGGAACCGGTGGGAGCGGCGGTTCGCGCGGGAGCGGCAGTCCCCGTGGGACCGGCGGGGGCGGCGGCTCGCGTGGCAGCGGCAACCCGCGTGGGACCGGCGGGGGCGGCGGCTCGCGTGGAGCCGGTGGGAGCGGCAACCCTCGTGGAGCCGGCGGGAGCGGCAACCCTCGTGGAGCCGGTGGGAGCGGCACCCGTGGGACGGGTGGGAGCGGCTCCCAGCCGAGGAGTGCGGCGGCAGGCCGTGACGATCAGCCGAAGCGTCCCAGCAAGCCCCGTCCCGAGGAGCGCCGCTACGACGTAGGCCCCGGGGGCACGCACGAAGGCCCGAAGTCCGGGCGCGGAGCCTCGGCGCGCGGTGGCGCCAAGGGCGGCCCCAAGCAGGGCCAGCAGCGCGGCGGCCGTACCGAGCCCGCGCGCTCCCGCGAGTACGAGACCCGGACCGAGGAGCGCAACCGCGACCGGTACGCGGGCAAGCCGGAGATCAAGCTGCCCAAGACCTTCCCGGGCGCCGAGGAGGAGGGCGAGCGCCTGCAGAAGATCCTCGCGCGGGCGGGCTACGGCTCCCGGCGCGCCTGTGAGGAGCTGGTCGACCAGGCCAGGGTCGAGGTCAACGGCCAGATCGTCCTGGAGCAGGGTCTGCGCGTCGACACGGAGAAGGACGAGATCAAGGTCGACGGGCTGACCGTCGCGACGCAGTCGTACCAGTTCTTCTCGCTGAACAAGCCGTTCGGTGTCGTCTCCACGATGGAGGACAACGAGGGCCGCCAGTGCCTCGGCGACTACGTGACGAACCGCGAGACGCGGCTCTTCCACGTGGGCCGGCTCGACACCGAGACCGAGGGCGTCATCCTGCTCACCAACCACGGCGAGCTGGCGCACCGGCTGACCCATCCCAAGTACGGCGTGAAGAAGGTCTACCTCGCGCACGTCCAGGGCCCGATCCCGCGTGACCTGGGCAAGCGGCTCAAGGACGGCATCCAGCTGGAGGACGGGTACGCCAAGGCGGACCACTTCCGGGTCGTCGAGCAGACCGGCAAGAACTACCTCGTCGAGGTGACCCTGCACGAGGGCCGCAAGCACATCGTGCGCCGCATGCTCGCCGAGGCCGGCTTCCCGGTCGACAAGCTGGTGCGCGTCTCCTTCGGCCCGATCACCCTGGGCGACCAGAAGTCGGGCTGGCTGCGCCGCCTGTCGAACACCGAGGTCGGCATGCTCATGGCCGAGGTCGGTCTCTAACCCCGGAAGCCCCGGAGTCCCACGGCTCCCGCGGTCCCGCGGAGCTCCACGCGTACGACGGCCGGTCCCGGAACTTCTCCGGGGCCGGCCGATTCGTTTTCGCCTCCCCGGCGGTCTGTACCGGTGAGCGGACCACCGGTGTGCCCCGGTGCGCCCCGTGCGAGCGAAGGGAGCGGCGATGACCGCGACGACGGACCGCGACGATTTCGTCCGGCTGACCGATCCGTACCGGCGGGAGCTGCTCGCCCACTGCTACCGCATGCTCGGCTCGGTCGACGACGCCGAGGACCTCGTCCAGGAGACGTATCTGCGGGCCTGGCGGTCCTACGAGGGGTACGAGGGCCGGGCTTCCTTGCGCACCTGGCTCTACCGGATCGCCACCAACACGTGTCTGACGGCCCTGGAGGGGCGAGGGCGCCGTCCACTTCCCACCGGGCTCGGCGGGCCGGGAGACGCACCCGAGGGGCCTCTGCGGGCCCCCGCGACGGACATCCCCTGGCTCCAGCCACTGCCCGACAGGCTCGTCGACCCGGCGACCGTCGTCGCGGCGCGCGGAAGCCTGCGGCTCGCCCTGGTCGCCGCGCTGCAGAACCTGCCCGCGCGGCAGCGGGCCGTGCTCATCCTGCGGGACGTGCTGGCCTGGCGGGCCTCCGAGGTGGCCGCCCTGCTCGACACGTCGACCGCGGCGGTCAAGAGCACCCTCCAGCGCGCGCGTGCCCGGCTCGACGAGGTCGCGCCGGAGGAGGACCTGGTGGTCGAGCCCGACGGGACCGACGACCGCGAACTCCTCGACCGCTATGTGAAGGCCTTCGAGGACGCCGACATGGAGTCGCTGCTGGGGCTGCTGCGGGACGGGGTCGAGCTGGAGATGCCGCCCCACCTGGAGTGGTTCAGCGGCAAGAAGGACGTCCTGCGGTTCCTGGGCGTACGGGTGCTGTCCGGGCGCGGGACGGGCTGGATCCGCATGGTGCCCGTCCGGGCCAACGGGCAGCCCGCCGTGGCAGCCTACGAGCGCGGGATCGACGGCGTGCTGCGAGCGCACTCCGTGCAGGTGCTCACCGTCGAGGCGGGCGGTGTCGCACGGCTCACCGTCTTCCTGGACCCGGGGCTGTTCGCCGCCTTCGACCTGCCCCGGATCCTCCCGTGAATCCCGGAGAGCTCCTGGAGCGGTCGTTCGCGTACACGCTGGGCAGCGTCGCCGCCGTGCCGCGCGAGGGCCTGCGGTGGCCGACGCCGTGCGCCGAGTGGGACCTCGGGGAATTGCTCCGCCACCTCGACGACTCGGTGGAAGCGCTCTACGAAGGCGTCGCGGACGGGCGGGTCGGGCTGTGTCCGGCTCGCCCCGCCGCCGATCCGGTGTGCGCCTTCCGCGAGCGGGCCGGCGCCCTCCTCGGCGCCTGGACGGCGGTGTCCGCGGCGCCGCGCGTCCCGGCCGTGGGGGACCGGTCCCTCGACGCGGGGCTGCTGGTGGCCGTCGGCGCCCTGGAGATCGCGGTGCACGGCTGGGACGTCGCGCGGGCCTGCGGGCGGGGGCGGCCGATCCCGTCCGCGCTCGCCGTGGAACTGCTGCCTCTCGCGCACCTCGTGGTCGCGGACGCCGACCGCGGTGTGCGCTTCGCCGACCCCGTCGGCGTACCGCCGCGGACCCTGCCCGGCGGCCTGCTCCTCGCCTTCCTCGGCCGGCGCCCGCAGCCGCGATTCCTTTTCGGCGCGGGTCCGGTCCGTCTTCCGTGATCGATCCTCACGGAAGGAACCGTCATGACCGAAACCGCCGCACGCGCTCCCGTCCAGCAGCCGTCCGCCGTGCCCGCACCGCGTGTATGGACCGTGATCCTGGCCGGACTCGGGGCGCTGCTCTGTTCTCTCGACGTGGTCGTCGTGGCCACCGCCCTGCCCGCCCTGCGGGCCGACTTCGGGGCGAGCCTGTCCGACCTGGAGTGGACGATCAACGCGTACAACCTCGTGTTCGCCTGCCTCACCCTGACCGGTGCCGCGCTCGGCGACCGCTTCGGGCGGCGGCGCATGTACGTCGTCGGGCTCGCCGTCTTCACGCTGGCCTCGGCCCTCGCGGCGCTCGCCCCGGGGCCGGGCCAGCTCATCGCCGCGCGGGTGCTTCAGGGAGCCGGCGCCGCCGTCCTGCTGCCGCTCACCCTGACCCTGATCAGCGAGGCGTTCCCGGCCGAGAAGCGGGGCGTCGCGATCGGAGTGTGGGGTGGGGTGACCGGCCTCGGTGTCGCGGCCGGTCCCGTGCTGGGAGGCGCCGTCACCGAGGGCCTGTCCTGGCAGTGGATCTTCTGGCTGAACGTGCCGACCGGGCTCGCGATGCTGCCGCTGGCCGCGCTGAAACTGCGCGAGAGCCGCGGCCCCCGTCCGCAACTCGATGTCTTGGGGCTGCTGTTGGCCGCCGTCGGACTGACCGGCCTCGCCTGGGCACCGGTGCGGGCCCCGCAGGCGGGCTGGGGGAGCGCCGAGGTTCTGGGCGCGCTGGCCGTCGGAGTCGTCTTCACGGCGGCCTTCCTCGGCTGGGAGCGGTCGGGGGCGCGCTACCCGATGCTGCCGCTCGGGTACTTCCGGCGGCGCGCCTTCTCCACTGCCAACGGCGTCGCCTTCCTGACGTTCATGTCGCTGCTCGGCTCTCTGTTCATGATCACGCAGCTGTTCCAACTCGGGCTGGGCAACTCGCCGTTGCAGGCCGGCGTCCGCATTCTGGTGTGGACCGGCATGCCCCTGCTCGTGGCACCGCTCGCGGGCGCGCTCGCCGACCGGTTCGGGAACAGGCCCTTCATGCTCGGCGGACTCGTTCTCCAGGCGACAGGCCTCGGACTGCTGGCCTGGCAGGTGCAGCCCGGTGTCGGCTACGGACGGCTGGTGCTGCCGCTGATCGTCGCGGGCATCGGTATCTCCATGGTCTTCCCCACGGTCGCGAACGCCGTGACCTCCTCGGTGCCGCCCGCCGACGCGGGTGTCGCCGCCGGCGTCAACAACGCGCTGCGCGAGCTGGGCGGGGTCTTCGGGATCGCCGTCGCCGCGGCCGTGTTCACGCGCTACGGGGGCTACGGCTCGGCGGACGACTTCGTCAACGGCTGCGGTCCGGCGCTGTGGGTCTCGGCGGGAGTCGCGGCCGCTGGAGCGCTCGTGGCCGCCCTCGCTCCGGCGCGCGCTCGGGCGCAGGGACCGGACGCGCACCGCGCCGAGGTCCGGCAGCCGGAGACGTCGCGCGCCCGGGTCTAGCGATCGGCCCGTCCTCCGCCACCCCGGCACGCAAGGCCGCCATGGCTTCCGTACCGGCGCCGGGAAACCGCAACTTCCCTGGCCGAAAGCCTTGTTGACATCCTCTCACCCCCTTTATAGTCGTACTGACCATGGTCAGACTGACCATAAAGAGGGGGTGTGGGGGTGGCGACAGGGGAAAGCCGTGCGCCGGGGGGCGCGGCACCCGAGGGCTACGACAAGTACGCCTTCGAGCCCTTCGCCGTCACCGTCGACCTGGCCGTCCTGACGGTGCGCGCGGGCGCACTCCAGGTGCTGCTCGTCGAGCGGGGCCGGGAACCGTACGCCGGCCGCTGGGCCCTGCCCGGCGGCTTCGTGCTGCCCCGCGAGTCGGCGGAGGCGGCGGCCCGGCGTGAACTCGCCGAGGAGACCGGTCTGTCGGACATCTCGGGACTCCACCTGGAACAGCTGCGCACCTACAGCGAACCCGACCGCGACCCTCGTATGCGGATCGTCTCCGTCGCGTTCGCCGCGCTGCTGCCCGACGCTCCCGAACCCCACGGCGGCGGTGACGCGGCGCAGGCCCAGTGGCTGCGCTTCAATGCGCTCGGTCCGCTCGCCTTCGACCACGACCGGATCCTCGCGGACGCCCACGAACGCGTGGGCGCCAAACTGGAGTACTCCTGTCTCGCCACGTCCTTCTGCCCGCCCGAGTTCACCCTCGGAGAGCTGCAGCACGTCTACGAGACGGTGTGGGGCACCGCGCTCGACCGGCCCAACTTCCGGCGCAAGGTCCTCGCCACGCCCGGATTCGTCGAACAGGTCCCCGGTGCCGCGCGTCTCACCGGCGGCCGCGGCAAACCCGCCGCCCTCTACCGCGCGGGCGGCGCCAAGGTTCTGCACCCACCCCTGCTGCGTCCCACCTCGTAAGGACGGCCCCGATGACCAGCACGACCCTAGCGAAGCGCGCCGCCACCGGTTCCCTTATCGGCCTGGCCCTCGGCGACGCGCTCGGGTTCCCCACCGAGTTCAACACCGTGCCCGACATCCTCGAGAAGTGCGGCCCCTGGCGGCAGATGGCACTGCCCAGGCCCGCGATCGTCACCGACGACACCCAGATGACACTGGCGCTGGCCAAGGGACTGCGCACCGCCATGGACCGCGGTCTGCTCGGCCCGCTGCGGATGGAACGGCCGGTGCGCGAGGAGTTCGTGGACTGGTACCAGTCGCCCGAGAACAACCGCGCCCCCGGCCGCACCTGCCTCGTCGCCTGCAACCTCCTCAAGAACGACGGACTCCGCTGGCAGGAGGCCAGTCAGACCGGCTCCAAGGGCTGCGGCGCCAACATGCGCGTGGCACCCGTCGGACTCGTCGGCGGGCTCAGTGACGAACAGCGCGCGGGCGCCGCACAGCTCCAGGCCGCGCTCACCCACGGCCACCCCACCGCGCTCGCCGCCTCGGACCTCACCGCGCACGCCGTCCGGCTGCTCAGCCAGGGCGTCGAGCCGGCGGCCCTGATCGGTCTGCTGCGCTCGTACGCGCACGAGAACCGGCACCGCTACCACTCCCGCTGGCTCGGCGACCTGTGGACCTTCTGCCACGACGCCACACCGGAGCAGTACATCTCCCGCGGCTGGGACGAGTGCATCGCAGTCCTGGACAACCTCCGGAACGCCGTGCGCACCGTTTCTCCCGAGGACGACCCCTGCCTGGCCACCGGCGCGGGCTGGATCGCCGAGGAGGCGCTCGCCACCGGCCTGCTGTGCTTCCTGATGTTCGCCGACGAACCCGTCACCGCGCTGCGCCGGGCCGCCTGCACCTCGGGCGACTCCGACTCCATCGCCTGCCTGACCGGGGCGTTCGCGGGCGCCTACCACGGCTCGGAGGCCTGGCCGACGGCCTGGGCCGACCGCATCGAGTACCAGAGCGACCTCATGTCGCTGGGAGCGCTCTGGGATGCTTGAGGGATGACAGACGTCCTCGGTACCGGCACCGACCTCGCGAGCGTGGTGGGCGAACAGCCCGACCCCGTGCTCTTCGCCACCGTCTCCGGGGCACACCTGTACGGCTTCCCCTCGCGCGACTCCGACGTCGACCTGCGCGGCGTCCATCTCCTGGCGACGGCCGACCTGGTCGGACTGAGCGAACCGGAGGAGACCCGGTCCCGCATGTGGTGGGAGAGCGGCGTCGAGATGGACCTGGTCACCCACGACCTGCGCAAGTTCGTACGGCTGATGCTGCGGCGCAACGGCTATGTACTGGAACAGCTGCTCTCGCCGCTGGTCGTGCACACCGGAGACGAACACCGTGAACTGATCTCGCTCGCCCCGGGGGTCCTCACCCGTCATCACGCCCACCACTACCGGGGGTTCGCGACCACCCAGTGGCGGCTCTTCGAGAAGAGCGGCGAACTCAAGCCGCTGCTCTACACGTTCCGTGTGCTGCTCACCGGCATCCACCTCATGCGCAGCGGCGAGGTGCAGGCCGATCTGCCCACGCTGGCCGGGCAGATCGCCTCTCCCGCGTATCTGCCGGACCTGATCGCCGCGAAGGCGGAGCGGGAGCACGGGGCCGCGGACGTCCCGCGCGCACGCGTGGAGGAGGATGTGGAGCGGCTGCACACGCTCCTCGACGAGGCACAGGACGCCTCGGCGCTGCCGGACGCCCCCTCCGCGTACGACGCTCTGCACGCCTTCGTCGTCAGGGTCCGTCTGGACGGCGTCCGGGGAGGTCGGGACGGTGTCCGGGGCCCGGAAGGGGTCGGGGAAGGTCTACCGGCCCCCGGCGGTGTCCTGGAGCGCTGAGGCGCGGCGGACCCGGACCAGGAAGTCCTCCACGCGCGCGTGGTCCGGCTCGGGCGGCAGCGGGCTGCGGGCGGCCGCCTCGTCGGTCTCCGTCGCCAGCCGGGACATCCAGCGCTCGAACTCGCCCCAGGACACCTCGCCCCGCTTCACCGCGAGCAGCGGCTCGCGCTGCTCCAGGACGTCGATCGTCAGGGTCCCGGTGCGCAGCAGATCGCGCGAGCTCATCAGCAGGCGCAGCAGATGCATGGCGTGCTTCCAGCGCGGGGCGCCGTACTTGCGGACGTCGGCCGCCAGCTTCTTGTGCTGGCCCAGCGCATAGCGGGCGAACGTCTCGTGCGCCTGACGGGACAGGAACGCCTGCCGGAGGGCGAGGAGTTCGCGCCCGGTGTCGTCCACGTACTCGACCAGCGGCGAGTGCAGACACTCCAGGATGTTCGGGTTGGCGCGCAGCGCGAGCGCGCAGAACCGCTCCAGCTCCCAGCTGAACTGCTCCTCCGCCGGGCCCTCGACATGCGTCGGCGGCTTCTCGAAGCGCCAGAACAGCGCCGTCGGGGCGAGGAAGACGCCCCGGCGGTCCGTGTCGCTGCCGTCCGTGGCCAGCCCGAAGGCACGTGAGCCCATCACGCAGGAGTAGACCGTGTGGTCCCGCACCAGTGAGACCGCGGAGGCCGAGATCCTGGACGCTGAGTCCGCAGAGGCCGAGATCCCGGACGCCGAGTCCGCCGGCGCGGGTGACACGGGGGGCATTTCCGGTGCCGGGGACGCCGGGGGTACCTCGGATGCCGTGGAGGTCTGGGATACGGGAAGCTCGGAACGCATGCCCGGAGCGTACGGGCCCTCTCACGCCAGGCGGATCGAGTTTCCCTCCACCGTGATCTTCTCCGCGGGCAGCGGACGCGGCGCCGGACCGGCTTTCACCGCCCCGTCCTCGACGCTGAACCTGCTTCCGTGGCACGGGCAGTCGATGGTGCCGTTCGCGACCTTGTTCACCGTGCAGCCCTGGTGCGTGCAGATCGCCGAGAAGGCCTTGAAGTCGCCCTTCGCCGGCTGGGTGACCACGATCTTCTGGTCCTTGAAGATCGTGCCCCCGCCGACCGGGATGTCGCTCGTCGTGGCGAGCTCCTGGCCGCTGGACGCCTTCGGGGACGAGTCCGAGGAGCTGTCGCCGCTTCCGTACTGGCTGCATCCCGCGAGCAGCGCGGACGCCCCCGTGGCGAGGATCACCGTGCGCCGCGTCGAGCGGTTGGTCATGTCGTCACTCCGAATGTACGGAAGAACCAGAAGGCGGACGTCAGCCAGATGGCCGTGAGCACGGCGAAGACGAGGCCGCCGATGATGGGCAGCAGCCAGCCGGGCAGGCGCTCCCAGCGGAGCAGCAGCATCTTGGCACTGAAGGCACCGAAGAAGAAGCACCCCAGGAGCGAGTGCCAAAGGACGCGTGTGCTGTACGTCTGATAGCCCAACGCGTACAGACAGTGCACCGCCACCGGCACCGCCACCAGGAACGCGATCCGTCCCGACCACCGGTGCAGCGCGGACGCCCAGCCCGGGCCCGGCAGCTTCCCGTACATCATGAGCGCCGAGACGAGCTGGACGAGCGCGAAGAAGAACGCCGTCGTCGCCAGCCAGGACTTCACGGCCCCCGTGCTGCTGAAACCGGCGAGATTGAAGGCCGTTCCCGCGGGGTCGTGGACCTTGCCGTAGACGCCGAGACCGACCGCGACCGCCGCGGCGACCAGGGCCGGCACGAGATAGCGGGCCGGGTTCGGGCCGCCGTGGGCGGGTGGCGGAGAGGGGAAGCCCCGGGTGGCGGCGTTCGGGTCCACGGTCATGAACGGCTCCCTGTGGAAGAGGCGGTCAGGGGGTGACAGGACGCGCGATGATCTTCTGTCCGTCGATCGTCACGGCGCCGGTCTCCGGGTCGATCACCGGTGCCGCCGAAGGTGTGCCGTCGCGCTCGACGACACCGACCTGCTTGCCACCCGGCAGCACGATCCAGCCGCCGTCGACCTTCGCGCCGCGCACGGTGGCTGTCGCCCGGTACAGGCCGGAGGGCTTGATCGCCCGGTCGGCCGTGAAGCCGTAGCGCTGCCCGCCGACGGAGGCGGTGCCGCGAATCCGCTTGCCGTCCTGGAGGGTTCCGTTCAGCTCGTCGCCGTTGCCGCCCGTGAGCTTCATGGTGCCGTCGTCCTTGACGTCACCCTTCAGCCAGGACTCCTTGTCGTGCCCGTCGCAGAAGTACGCGATCGCCTTGCCGCCCCGCAGGGAGACAGCGACCGCCGAGGAGTTGTCGTCGGTGCGGCCCGCGTAGTCGGCGTTGGGCAGGGCGCGGCGGGACGGCGAGGGGCTGGGCGAGGTGCTCGGTGACGGCGAGGAGGAGGCCGATGGGGCACTGGCCGACACCGAGACGCCCGGCGACGCCTGCCGGTACGGGTTCGACGCGTTCTTCGTCCCCGTCATCGCGTTGAGCGACAACATGAACACGGCGAACACGAGCCCCGCGAGAAGGGTGAGAAGGGGTCCTGGACGCTTCATTCGGGCCTCCCCCGAGGCGAGTCTCCTGCAATGAGAGCGGACTCGCGCGCTCGCGTCCAGAGGCGCACGGGCGCGTTCTCGCCACAAGTGACGGAATAGGGCGATTAGGGTGACATCGGCCGAGTCTGAGAGCCCGAGCGGGCCGCCGACGACATCGCCCGGTCGCTGCCTCGGGCGGTGGAACAAGCCCACCCCGGGCAGAGAGATGCCGTCCGCCACCTCTCTCGGGGACCTCGGCAAGCAGCAGTCCGTCCGAAGCGGGCAGCAGTTCGTCCGAAGCGGGCGGCAGCTGATCCGGGACGGGCGGCAGTCGATCAGGGGCGGGCGGCATGAGCCGGTCCCGGCCGGATCCGGTGTGTGGCCCCCGTCTCGTCAGGCGGGCGCCGCACACCCGCGCGCGGGGGGCTGACTACGCTGGTGTGACACGACGTGTACACAGATCAGCGAGGAGCATCACCGTGGCGGTACGAGCGGTCCGGGGCGCCGTCCAACTGGAACGGGACGAGGCCGGCCACATGGACGAGCAGGTCAGCGAGCTGCTCACCGCCATCCTGGAGCGCAACGCGCTCACCACGGACGACCTGATCAGCATCTGGTTCACGGCGACGCCCGATCTGCACAGCGACTTCCCGGCGGCGGCGGCGCGCAAGCTCGGCATCGTCGACGTCCCGCTGATCTGCGCGCAGGAGCTGGACATCGAGGGCGCGATGCCCCGGGTGGTCCGTGTTCTCGCCCACATCGAGTCCGACCGGCCGCGCGCCGACGTCGTGCACGTCTACCTGGGCGCCGCGGGCGCGCTCCGCAAGGACATCGCCCAGTGAGGACCGCACTCGTCATCGGAACCGGGCTGATCGGCACGTCCGCGGCCCTCGCGCTCGCCTCCCGCGGCGTCGTCGTCCACCTCGCCGACCACGACCCGGAGCAGGCCCGTACGGCGGCCGCGCTGGGCGCCGGCACGGACGAGGCCCCCGAGGGGCCGGTCGACCTCGTGATCGTCGCCGCACCGCCGGCGCATGTCGCCGCGACCCTCGCGGACGCCATGCGGCGCGGTCTCGCCCGTGGCTACCTGGACGTCGCCAGCGTCAAGGGCGGTCCCCGCCGCGAGCTGGAGGCGCTCGGCCTCGACCTCACCCCGTACATCGGCACGCACCCCATGTCGGGCCGCGAGAAGTCCGGGCCGCTGGCCGCGAGCGGCGACCTCTTCGAGGGCCGGCCCTGGGTGCTCACGCCGACCCGGGACACGGACACCGAGGTCCTGAACCTCGCGCTGGAACTGGTGTCGCACTGCCGTGCGGTGCCCGTCGTGATGGACGCGGACGCCCACGACCGGGCCGTGGCGCTCGTCTCGCACATGCCGCACTTGGTGTCCAGCATGGTCGCCGCCCGTCTGGAGCACGCGGAGGAGACGGCGGTACGGCTCTGCGGGCAGGGCATCCGCGACGTGACCCGGATCGCGGCCTCCGACCCCCGGATGTGGATCGACATCCTCTCCGCGAACCCGGGCCCGGTCGCGGACCTCCTCTCGGACGTCTCCGCCGACCTCGACGAGACGGTCCAGGCGCTGCGTGCCCTGCAGTCCTCCGACGAGGCCAAGCGCCGCGAGGGTGCCACCGGCATCGAGGACGTCCTGTGCCGCGGCAACGCGGGCCAGGTCCGCGTCCCCGGCAAGCACGGCTCCGCGCCGCGCACCTACGAGGTCGTGGCCGTCCTCATCGACGACCAGCCCGGTCAGCTCGCCCGCATCTTCGCCGACGCGGGGATGGCCGGGGTCAACATCGAGGACGTACGCATCGAGCACGCGACCGGTCAGCAGGCCGGTCTGGTGCAGCTGATGGTGGAACCGAAGGCGGTGCCGGTACTCGGCGCGGCACTGCGGGAGCGGGGCTGGGCGCTGCGCCAGTAGGCCCGACGACATGGGCCCGGGCCCGCCCGGGACCTGCGCGACGGGTCGCGGCGCCGACGCGTGCACGGCCGCAGACGGCTGCGGGAGGCGCAGTCGTGCGAGGCCCGGGAGGCGCCCTGGCGCCCGGCGGTGCGGGCGTGGCAGCGAGGATCGGCACGGGGCCAGGGCCCTGCGCCGATGGAGCTCCGGGACCGGCCCCGGGGCGGGCCAGTAATACGGGGTCCGTGGAGCCAGTAACCTTGTGCGGGGCGCGATCGCGTCCCGCAGAGACCTCCGCCCCGCACCAGGAAGGTGTTCCCACCGTGGACAACGGCGCCGCCCGTACCGCTCCGGCTGTGATTGTCGCCATCGACGGCCCCTCCGGCACGGGCAAGTCGAGCACCTCGAAGGCCGTGGCCGCGAAGCTCGGTCTGAGCTACCTCGACACGGGTGCCCAGTACCGCGCCATCACGTGGTGGATGGTCAGCAACGGCGTCGACATCACGGACCCCTCCGCGATCGCCGCCGTGGCCGACAAGCCGGAGATCATCTCCGGTACCGACCCGGCCGGGCCGACCATAACGGTCGACGGGACCGACGTCGCCGGCCCGATCCGTACGCAGGAGGTCACCTCCAAGGTGAGCGCGGTCAGCGCCGTGCCCGAGGTGCGTGCCCGGATCACCGAGCTGCAGCGCACCCTCGCCGGGTCCGCGCCGGCCGGCATCGTCGTCGAGGGCCGGGACATCGGCACCACCGTCCTGCCCGACGCCGACCTGAAGATCTTCCTCACCGCCTCCCCGGAGGCGCGTGCCGCCCGGCGCAGCGGTGAGCTGAAGGGCGCGGACATCGACGCGACCCGTGAGGCGCTGATCAAGCGGGACGCGGCCGACTCCAGCCGTAAGACCTCCCCCCTCGCCAAGGCGGACGACGCGGTCGAGGTGGACACCTCGGACCTCACGCTCCAGCAGGTCATCGAGTGCGTCGTCACCCTCGTCGAGGAGAAGCGGGCCGCCAAGTGACCGCACCCTCCGCGAGACGCGCCGAGGTCGGGCGCCGGATCGGCGTCGGCCTGATGTACGGGCTGTTCAAGCCGCGCGTGCTCGGCGCCTGGAAGGTCCCCGCGACCGGCCCGGCGATCCTGGCCGTGAACCACTCGCACAACATCGACGGGCCGATGGTCATGGGCGTCGCGCCCAGGCCCACACACTTCCTGATCAAGAAGGAAGCGTTCATCGGCCCGCTCGACCCGTTCCTGCTGGGCATCGGCCAGCTGAAGGTGGACCGCGAGATCGCCGACCGCACGGCCATCACCGACGCTCTCGGCGTCCTGGCGTCCGGCGGAGTCCTCGGGATCTTTCCGGAGGGCACCCGGGGCGAGGGCGACTTCGCCTCGCTGCGGGCCGGGCTCGCGTACTTCGCGGTGCGCAGCGGAGCCCCGATCGTCCCGGTGGCTGTGCTGGGAAGTTCCGAGAGGACCAGCCGGTTGACCAAGGCGCTGCCCCCGCTGCGCAGCAGGGTCGACGTCGTCTTCGGCGACCCCTTCGAAGCGGGCGACGGCAGCGGACGGCGTACGCGCCAGGCGCTGGACGAGGCCACCGGCCGCATCCAGAAACAGCTCAGCACCCATCTGGACCACGCCAGGCGTCTGACCCGACGCCCGGAAAACGCCGGGCGCCCCGTCGGGCGTTAGGCGACACTTAGTAGTGGATCATCCGGTTTACGGGCGTTCCACCGATCACCACGAATGAACGACGAGGTACGGACTTCATGAACGACCACATCCAGCCCGACGGCTCGGCGGAACACGAGCACGGGGCGCTTGGCGATGCCGAGTACGCGGAGTTCATGGAGCTCGCCGCGGAAGAGGGCTTCGACGTCGAGGACGTCGAGGGCGCGATCGAGGAGGCGGGCCACGGCCCGCTGCCCGTCCTCGCCGTCGTCGGCCGCCCGAACGTCGGCAAGTCGACCCTGGTGAACCGCATCATCGGCCGCCGTGAGGCCGTCGTCGAGGACAAGCCCGGCGTCACCCGCGACCGCGTCACCTACGAGGCCGAGTGGGCGGGCCGCCGCTTCAAGCTCGTCGACACCGGCGGCTGGGAGCAGGACGTCCTCGGCATCGACGCGTCCGTCGCCGCCCAGGCCGAGTACGCGATCGAGGCCGCCGACGCGGTCGTCTTCGTCGTCGACGCCAAGGTCGGCGCGACCGACACCGACGAGGCGGTCGTACGCCTTCTCCGCAAGGCCGGCAAGCCCGTCGTCCTGTGCGCCAACAAGGTCGACGGCATGAGCGGCGAGTCCGACGCCTCGTACCTCTGGGCCCTCGGTCTCGGCGAGCCGCACCCGGTCTCCGCGCTGCACGGCCGCGGCACCGGCGACATGCTGGACGCCGTCCTGGAGGCGCTGCCCGAGGCCCCGGCGCAGACCTTCGGCACCGCGGTGGGCGGCCCCCGCCGTATCGCCCTGATCGGCCGTCCGAACGTAGGCAAGTCCTCGCTGCTGAACAAGGTGGCCAACGAGGACCGCGTGGTCGTCAACGAGGTCGCGGGCACCACCCGTGACCCGGTCGACGAGCTCATCGAACTCGGCGGCATCACCTGGAAGTTCGTCGACACGGCGGGCATCCGCAAGCGCGTCCACCTCCAGCAGGGCGCCGACTACTACGCCTCGCTGCGCACCGCCGCCGCCGTCGAGAAGGCCGAGGTCGCGGTCATCCTGATCGACGCGTCCGAGACCATCTCCGTGCAGGACCAGCGCATCGTCACCATGGCCGTCGACGCGGGCCGCGCCATCGTCCTCGCCTTCAACAAGTGGGACACCCTCGACGAGGAGCGCCGCTACTACCTGGAGCGGGAGATCGAGACCGAGCTCGCCCAGGTCGCCTGGGCGCCCCGGGTGAACGTCTCGGCCCGCACCGGCCGCCACATGGAGAAGCTCGTCCCGGCGATCGAGACCGCCCTGGACGGCTGGGAGACCCGCGTCCCGACCGGCCGCCTGAACGCCTTCCTCGGCGAGCTGGTCGCCGCCCACCCGCACCCGGTCCGCGGCGGCAAGCAGCCCCGCATCCTGTTCGGCACGCAGGCGGGCACCAAGCCTCCGCGGTTCGTGCTCTTCGCCTCCGGCTTCATCGAGCACGGCTACCGGCGCTTCATCGAGCGCCGGCTGCGCGAGGAGTTCGCCTTCGAGGGCACGCCGATCCACATCTCGGTGCGGGTGCGCGAGAAGCGCGGCGCCAACAAGAAGAAGTAGCGCCCACGGGCAACGCGTGAGGGGCGGCTCCCTGGGGAGCCGCCCCTCACACATGACCGCTCAAGGACCTTGCCGCTTCAAAGACCCCTGCGCGGTGCGGGCGGCAGCGCGGCCGGGATGTGGTGCATCCCGGTGCCGTGCTGGCGTGCGCCCGGCTGCCAGACAGCCGTCGCCGTCGTGGTGTGCCCGTGCTGCGCGGCGATCTGCCGCGCGGTGTGCGCCCCCGCGCTGTACGAGCTGTACGTGCCCGACGAGCTGAACGAGTTCGAACCGCGCCCGAGGCTCCCGAAGGCCGTGAAGCCCAGGTTCTCCTCGCCGTGCCGGTCGCCCGGCAGGGTCCTGAAGGATCTGATCCACTCGGCGTAGAGCGCGTCGTAGATCGGCGTGGCTGACGGGCCGCCCTGATGAGGGTCCTGCACCGGTCGCGACGCCGGCACCTCTCTGCTCGAACGGAGGGGGGAGCCCGAGGGAGGGACCGGCTGGAAGGGCCGGTGGCCGGGGACGTCGTAGGTGTGCACGTACGTGCCAACGACCCCGGAGCCCAACAGATGCGGCCGGCACGGCCATTTCGCGGGTCGTCCGGAGTGAGCGGCGCACGCGGGAGCGCGAGGGCGCGGGGAACCGCGCGGGCAACCCGCCACGGCCGGTGCCGGCCGCCCCCCTTCGGTTTCCCGCCGAACGCCGACGAGGCGCCCCGCCTTCGGTTCCCGGCGGACCCGTCGAATCCCGGAGTGGGGCACAGGCCCTGGACCCCCGGCGCATCCCGCCGAAGGTCGGCGAGGCGCCCGCCCTCAGATCCCCGGCGGACCCCACCGAATGCCGGAGTGGCGCGCACGCCCTGGACCCCCGGCGCATCCCGCCGAAGGCCCGTGCATCGCCCCGCCTTCAGTTCCCCGGCGGACCCCGTCGAATCCCGGAGTGGCGCTGTGTCCTCGGTTCCCCGGCGAATGCCGGAGCGACGACCGTGCCCCTGGGTTCCCGGCGGGCTCCGCCGAGCCTTCGCGCGGCGCCGTGCGGTCGGTTCCCGGCGGACCCCGCCGGGAACCGTGCCGTGCCGTGCGGTGCCCTCACGTACCGGCGAGCGGCATCGCGGCCGCGACCAGCTTCCCGTTGGCCGCCGCCTTGTCGAGCGCGTCGCGCAGCAGGTCCTCCCGGGGCTGGCGCCCGATCGAGCCGACCGGTGCCGCGAACAGGAGCACCTGCTGGTGCTTGTTGGCGGCGGCGCGCCAGCTCTCGGTGACCTGGAGTGCCTGGTGGGCCTGCCACCAGGCGACGGGCGAGCCGCCGCCGGTGCCCGGCTGGAGCACGGCGTGCAACTGGCCCATGGCCAGCAGCACGGACCAGCCGTGCAGGACCGGCGGCACCGAGTTCAGCTCGATCGCGGGCATGAAGCCCTGCTCGATGAGCAGGGGCAGGAAGTCGTCGCCGATGTCGGTCGAGCCGGGGCGCACGATCGGCCCGGTCGGCTCGACGACGAGCGCCGGGTGCAACTCGCCGTTGATCAGCACGAGTCCGCTGGTGACACCGAGCACGGCCTGCTCGGGTCCGGTGTCGGCGGGTGTGCCGTCGGGGTGGATCGAGCGGACGGCGCCCTGGAGCTGCTCCTCGGTGACCTGCACGACCTGTGAGGGCAGGCAGGTGGCGTGGGCGAAGGCGAGGACGGCGGTCTCGTCGCCGATGAACAGGACGGTGCTGGTGCGCTCCTGTTCCGAGTCGCCCGGGGTGCGGCACGACGTGCAGTCGTAACTGCCGGGGGCGTTCTCTCCGGCGAGCAGCCGGTCGGCTTCTTCGTCGCCGATCTCGGCGCGTACGTCGTCGCTGACGTCGAGCATGCGCGGCACGGTGGCTCCTCGGGATGCGGTGCATGGCGGTGCCGGGTGGCTCCCGGCCCATGAATCGGGGGTTCCCGGCTCATGAAGATGTCAACGGGTGATCTGTGGCCGGAGTCACGCTCGAGAGCGAACGGAATCGAACCATCCGACGCCCAGGGTGAAGATGCCCCCGGAATTGGTTACTCCGAGTCAACTTCCGCGAGTCGTAGGGAAGTTGATCGGGTGAAGTGGGTCACAGACGGCAAGAGGCGCAGGTCGACAAATCCGGAAATCACCCAATGAAGTGGGTGGCTGAAAATCGATGATACCCGCGGTAACGGCTAACTGGCCTCGAATGACAAAGAGTTGGTTGATATCGGGGCGCCCGGGTCCATAGGTTCCTGCGCTGTGTGCAACGAGCACCGCTCGGGTACGTCCGCCGGCCGATCCGCACCGGATCACAGCACGGCCGTCGGCGGACGGGTCGGAGCGCGCCGGCCGCGTCCAATGCGCAGGCCGTCGCGTCCCGTCCTGGGGGACCCCGGGTGTTTCGAGAGGGAAATACATGTCCGCATGTGCCGACAGCACTCACGAGAACAGTCACAAGGCTCGTACGGCGAACAGGACACGTACGACGGCGGTCCTCGCCGGGGCGGCACTGCTCGCCCCGCTCGGACTGCTCGCCGCGACCGGCGACGCCGCCGCGGCCGACAGTGGAGTGTGGGACCGCATCGCCCAGTGCGAGAGCGGCGGCAACTGGCACATCAACACCGGCAACGGCTACTACGGGGGGCTCCAGTTCTCCGCCGGCACCTGGCGCGCCTACGGCGGCACGGCGTACGCGCCGACCGCCGACCAGGCCTCCAGGAGCGCGCAGATAGCCGTCGCGAGCAAGGTCCAGAGCGCACAGGGGTGGGGTGCCTGGCCCACCTGCTCCGCCCGCGCCGGGGCCTACGGCAACGCGCCCGCCTCTTCGGGCGCCGGATCGGCCGCAGGGACGGCGACCACCAAGTCGGCGCCCCGGTCCGCCCCGGCGAAGCGGGAACCGGCGAAGGAGCCGGCGAAGGCGCCGGCCCGTCCGTCGGGCCACGTCAACCGCGGCTCGTCCCGCGGCGACTACACAGTCCGCGAAGGCGACACCCTGAGTGCCATCGCCGCGCGGCACGGGACCACCTGGCGGAAGATCTACGCCGACAACAAGACCGTCATCGGCGGTGATCCCGATCTGATCGTGCCCGGGCAGCGGCTCGACATCTGAGCCCCGCTCCCCCTCGTCCCGGGCACGGGGCCCCGCCCGGTCCTCCGACCGGGTGGGGCCCCGGGCGTGCCGGGCGCGGCTGGGCGGGCGAGCGGGTCGCGCTGCTTAGCGTGGCCCGATGTCCTTCATGCCGATCAGGCGGACCCCGCCGACCACGTGGACCGCGTCCGGGCTGTCGAGCGGGCTGTCGAGCGGGCGTGTGCGGTACGTGGCCGTGGTCGCCGCCGTGCTGGCCGTTCTCGTTCCCCGGAACGCGGAAGCCGTGCCGCCGCCACCGCTCCCCGGTCCCGGACCGGCCCGTGGTACCTACGACTGCGCGAACGACGAGTGGCCCTGGACCTGTCTCGCCGAGTGCGAGAGCAACGGGCACTGGCACGCGAACACCGGGAACGGCTTCTACGGGGGGCTCCAGTTCTTTCAGTCCACCTGGGTCGCGTTCGGGGGGCTCGACTACGCTCCCCGCGCCGATCTCGCCACGCGCGCCGAGCAGATCAAGGTCGCCAAGAAGGTACAGGCCGTCCAGGGATGGGGGGCCTGGCCCGACTGTTCCAAACTGTACGGACTACAGGGCCCCTTCCATGTGGTGAAGACCGGCGAGACGCTCGCGTCGATCGCCCGCAAGTACCGGGTCGAAGGCGGCTGGCAGACGCTCTACAAGGTCAACAAGAAGAAGATCGGCAGCAGTCCGAACCGGTTGATCAAGGGCATCCAGCTCGTCATCCCGAAGGCGGCGGGCGCTGCCCGGACCGCGGACCCCGCCCTGTTCGGCCCGCCCCTGAACCCGGCGGCCCCCCGCTCCGTGCCGCCGTCTCGGCCGCCTCTCCGCTGAACACGACCGCGCCACGCCGCAGTTCATGGACGTACGTCGTCCGGCCCGGCCGCCCGCGCAGCCCCGGCGGCAGCCGCTGCTCGGCGACCACCACACACGCGTCGAGAGCACCGAGCAACGCGTACGTCCGGGCCGCGACCGCCGGCGACATGCCCTGCGCGGGTTCGTCGACGAGCACCACGCGCACGCGCGCCGACAAGGCGCGGGAGAGGGCCAGCATGCGCTGCTCGCCGCCGGACAGGGTGCCGGCGCGGCGGGGGAGGAGCGGCGCCAGCTGCGGGTAGGCGTCCAGGGCGGCCGCGAGGTCGGCCGCCGCGAGCTCCAGGTTCTCGCGGACGGTCAGGGAACCGAACACGGCCCGGCGTTCCGGAACGAGGCACAGCCCGTGCCGGGCCCGCTCGAACGCGGGCAGGCGCGTCACGTCGACGCCGTCCCAGACGACGGCACCGGCGGACAGCGGCACGGTTCCGGCGAGGGCGCGCAGCGCGGTCGTACGGCCGGAGCCGTTGCGGCCCAGCAGGACGGTGAGGCCCGGGCCCGGGGCGACCAGGGTCACGCCGTGCAGGGCCTCCAGGGGGCCGTAGCGCACGCGCGCGTCGCGCAGGGCGATGCTCATCCGCCGGTCCTCGTGTCCAGGACGCGGTCGGCGGGCCCCGAGGTGACGATCCGTCCGGCCGCCATGACATGGACGGTGTGGGCCAGGTCGGCGACCAGATCGAGATCGTGCTCGACGACCAGGAGGGCCATGCCGTCCGCCGCCAGCGCCCGCAGCACGCGGGCCAGCGCGGTCACCTCGCCGGTGTCGAGACCGGCCGCGGGTTCGTCGAGGAGCAGCACCTTGGGGCTCCCGGCGAGCGCCCTGGCCAGTTCGACGCGCCGGAGCGTCCCGGTCGGCAGCCCCGCCGCGGGCAGCGACCGCACCGGCCCGTCAAGACCGAGCAGCCGCAACGCCCGCTCCACCGCCCCCGGATCGGCGATCCGCCCCTGTTCGGCGCCGACCCGCACGTTCTCGGCCACGGTCAGCGAGGGGAAGACCGCCAGTTCCTGAAAGGTCCGCGCGATCCCCAGCCGCGTCCTCGCGTGCGCCGCCAGACGGGTGATGTCCCGCCCTCCGAGCAGCACGTGTCCGTACGAGGGACGCAGGGTCCCCGCGAGGCAGTGGAAGAGGGTGCTCTTGCCGGCCCCGTTGGGCCCCACGACCGCGGTGACCCGAGCCGGCGGAATGTCGAGGAAGACCCCGTCGAGAGCGGTGAACCCGCCGTAGGCGACATGGAGCCCACGGGCCGTCAGCGGCCGCGGCGGCGTCCGGGCGGCGCGGCGGGCGGCCTCCGCGGCTGCTCCCGTCGCGCCGTACCGGCTCGGGGACCCGGCTGGTACGGGTGGACCGGGCCGGCCCGGAGACACGGCTGGTACGGGTGGACCGGAGCGGCGCGGGGGCTCGGCCGCCACGGGGTGCGCCGCCGGCATCTGCGGCCGGTCCACGGTGGCCGGGGCCACGGCCCCCGTGGGAGCCCGTGGTACGAACTCCCCGGGCCGCCCCGCGTCCGCCGGGCGCAGATGGCGGCGGACGCGCGCGCCCAGGGGTGTCAGGGTCGCCCGGCGGTGGAGCCGAAGCCGGGACATCGCCGTGCGCAGAGCCTCGTACGGGCCCTCCGGGAAGCGGCCGACGAGCACGGCGAGGAGACCGATCAGGGCGGCCGCCACCCCGCCGCGGGCCCCCGCGTCGAGCCCGACCAGCAGAGCCGCGGCGACGAGCGCACCGAGGACGCTGTCGGCGCCGAGCACCACGACCGCCGCGAACCAGAGCAGTCCGCGGACGGGGTCGTACGCGGTGGCGTCGAAGGCGCGCAGGCCCATGCCGAGCATGCCGCCGCCCAGCGCGGCCAGCGCGGCACCCGCGACGAACGCCGTCAGTTTCAGGGCCGGGACGCGGATGCCCGCCGCCGACGCGCCCGCCTCGTGGTCACGCATGGCGGCCAGGGCGCGGCCCGTGCGGCCCCGGCGCAAGGTGTGCGCGGCGAGCAGCGCGACGGCCAGCAGGACGAGTTCGAGGACGTAGTACGCGCGGTCGCCGCCGAACCCGGCCGGGCGGTCCAGGGACAGCCCGGCCACCGCGTACGGCTGGGCGAAGACGAACCGGCTGACGCCCACGCCCACCGCGAAGGTGGCCACCGCGAGCGCCAGGCCGTGCCGTTTGATGGCCGGCCACCCGGTCAGCAGGCCGAGCGGGGCCACCAGCAGCACGGCCACCGCCAGCGCGGCCAGCCCGGGCAGCCGTGGCAGACCCGGGAAGCGGCCCGCGGCCAGCAGCGCAGTGAAGAGGGCGCCCAGACCGGCGTACGCGGCCTGCCCCAGCGAGATCTGGCCGCCGCGGCCGGTGACGACGACCAGGGACAGCAGGACGACACCGAGCGCGGGTACCTGCACCGACGTGTGCAGGTCGGAGCCCGCGAAACCGAGGGGCAGCAGGAACAGGACGACGGCCACGGCCCACGCCCCGGACGGTGCAGGCACGCGGGCCTTCGCCGTGCGCGGGAGCGCGTCGCGGGTGCCGATGCCGGGCAGCACGAGCGCGGCGACGAGCAGCGCGACCACGAAGAGGTTGGCACCGACCGCCTGGAGCAGCGGCTCCGCCCAGCCCGAGGGGTGCAGCCGGGTCAGCTGGCTCTGGGCGACACCGATGCCGAGGGCGACCACGACGGCGACCGGGAGGCTGCGCATCCGGGCCGCCACCGCGACCGCCATCACCTCCATGACGAGCAGCGGCAGGCCGTACGGGTCGAGCCGCACGTACGGTGCGAGGAGCACGCCCGTCAGGCCCGCCGTGAACGAGCCGAAGGCCCAGCCCGCCGCGGCCACCCGGTCCGCGTCGATACCGCCGAGCACCGCGAGCGGGCGGTCGTCGACGACCGCCCGCAACTCCGTGCCGAAGCGGGTCCAGCGGGTCACCGCGCCGACGCCCGCGGCCAGCAGGGCGGCCACCGCCAGCTGCCCCCACGGATCCGCCGACACCAGCGTCGGCGCGTCCGCCCGCGCCCCGGTGCCCCACACCAGCGCCGCCCCGCCGACCAGCAGAACGAAGACCCCGATGGACGCGACCAGGGTCTGCGCCGGGTCGCCGCCGAGGAGGGCCGACGGCCGGAAGACGAAGCGCTCCAGGGCCATGCCGATGGCCGGAGCGACCAGCAGCAGGGTCACCGAGGCGCCGAGCGCGAGCGGCCAGCCCCACTCGACCGTGAACTGACGCAGCAGATACGCGCACACCATCGCGATCGCACCGTGCGCGAAGTTGAGCACGCCGGTGGCGCGGTAGGTGACGATCAGCCCGATCCCGGTCAACGCGGCGGCACTGCCGACCGACAGACCGGCGAGGGTGAGGTCGTACGTCAGTGAGGACATCAGCCGTCCGGACCGGCGGACGGACGTTCGGGAGCGGACGGGAGATCGAGCGTGGGCGGCCGTTCGGCGAGGGGCGGCCCGCCGGACGCGGGGGAGGGCAGCGCGCCGCCGGACGGGTCGTCGTCGGTGTCGGGTTCGCAGATCGGGCAGGGCCCCAGATCCCCGCTCGCCAGGACGCGGGAGTCGGCCGGTACGGCCTCCGGCTTCCCGGCGACCAAGGGGCAGTCCGCGCGGTGGTACAGGGTGCCGCCGGGCACCATGAGGAGCTCGCCGCTGACGGCCACGGGTGCGACCGCCGCCGGTCCGGCATCCTCGGCGTCGGCGGGCGCGGCGGCCACCAGCAGCCCGTACAGCTCCTCGACGCGAGCCGCCGCCAGCGCGTTCCTGCCGTGTGTGAGCAGCACCGCCCCGGCGATGATCAGTGCGGCACCGGGCACGGTGCAGGAGGCGAGGTAGGGCAGCTGGCGTTCCGCGTACCGCTCGCCGGAGATGCCGTACCAGCCGATGACGCACAGCACCGCGCCTGCGGCGAGGGCGGCCCAGCCGGCCCACAGGACGGGGTGCACGGTCCGCAGTCGAGCTGTCCGCATCCGGACTCCCACACGTCGTGTATCTGTCCATGTCAGCCAATGGCTTGCACTATGCCTTCTGGAAGCTGACCCTGAAAGCACCGGGCGCACATGGCCCGGACCGACACCCGGTGGTGAGCCAGATGGTTCTCGGGAGCGACCTCAGGCGGGGGAACGTCCGGGGAGTGGCGGTGACGGCGGTCCTCGTCCTCGCCGCGGCCCTCACGGCGTGCAGCGACGACAGCGGCGGCGCGAGTTCGGCTTCGCCCACATCCTCGGTGGAGCAGTCCACCAGCGCTCGGCCCAGCGCCACGGCTCCGGCCGACCCGGCGGCGGCCCAGAAGGAGATCAAGCAGAACTGGGAGAAGTTCTTCGACCCGGCCGTCTCCACGAAGGAGAAGCAGGCCGTCCTGGAGAACGGCGACCAGATGGCCCAGGTGCTGCAGGGCTTCAACGGTGACCAGCGCGGTCAGCAGGTGAAGGCGAAGGTCGAGAAGATCGAGTTCACCTCGCCGACCGAGGCCGACGTCACCTACACGCTGACCCTGAACGGCGCCACCGCCCTGCCGGGCGCCTCCGGTACGGCCGTCGAGCAGGGCGGCACCTGGAAGGTCTCCGTCAACACGCTCTGCGCGCTGGTCCAGCTGAGCGGCGACGCGTCGTCGAGCGCTGCCCCGGGCTGCTGAGCAGCGGTGCGGCGCACAGCGACGGGCGCCGCCGTCGCGGGCCTGCTGCTCCTGGCGGGCACGGCCTGCGGCAGTCGGCTCCCCGAGAGCGACTTCGGGAACCGCGCCACGCCCCCACCCCGGGAGGCCGCCGCGCCGATCCGTGTCGGTGTCATCAGCAGCGCCACCAGCCCCGTCGGCGGCTTCGCGTTCACCGGACCGCGTGACGGAGCCAAGGCCTACTTCGACCGGCTCAACGCCCAGGGAGGCATCGGCGGGCGGCCGGTCGAGGTGCGGCTGTGCGACGACGGCGGCAGCGGCGTCGGCAACAACACGTGCGTGCACCGGCTGATCGACGAGGACAAGGTGGTGGCCATCGTCGCCACCACCGCCCTCGACTACGCGGGCGCCTCCCAGGTGTCCCACGCGCGCGTGCCCGACATCGGCGGCCAGCCCATCGGCCCCGCGTACGACACCTATCCGCACCTCTACGGCATCTACGGCAGCCTCGCGCCGCGCGACGGCACCCCCGGCTGGGACGGCGAGCTGTACGGCGGTACCGAGGTCTACCGCTACTTCAAGCGCGTCCAGGGCGCCCGTACGGCCGCCGTCGTCTCCTACAACCAGTCCGCCTCCGCCGCCTACGCCCGGCTGGTCACCCAGGGACTCAGGGCCGAGGGCTACCGGGTCGTCGGCGAGCAGGTCGACTTCGCGCTGCCCAACTTCCGCGCCGCCGCGGCCGACCTGAAGGACCAGGGCGCCGATCTCGTCTTCGACGCCATCGACACCCACGGCAACGCCCAGCTGTGCAAGGCCATGGACGACGTCGGCGCCCACGTCATCGCCAAGGTCACCAACGTCCAGAACTGGACGTCCACCGTGCCCGAGGACTACAAGGACGCGCCGCGCTGCCGCAACGCGCTGTGGGCCACCGGGTCGAGCCGCAACTACGAGGACGTCGGTGACACGGCCGTACGGGAGTTCCGCGACGCGACCCAGGGGCTGAAGACGCATTCCCAGTGGCAGCTGGAGGGGTGGGCGGCGGCGCGGTGGTTCACGGACGCGGCGAGGTCCTGCGCCCCGGCGGACGTCACTCGCGCGTGTGTCGACGCCTTCATGAACCGGGGGAAGCCCTACACCGCGGGCGGGCTGCTGATCCCCGTCACATACGAGCGGCTCGCAGAGCCGCCGAAGTCACGCAGGACCTGCCTCTCGGTGGCCCGCTGGCGCGACGGCTCTGGATGGGTCTCCCAGGGCGACATGAACGCGACCTGCTTCGACGTACCGCAGATCGCCTACCGCCCGTGAGGACCGCCGTCGTCCCGAAGGCTCCGCCCCGGATCCCGCTCCTCGAACGCCGCAGGGGCTGAGATTCCCACGCTCCCTTGCGGACCGTGGCTGTCCGCAAGGGCTGGCAGACTCGGCGGCATGTTGGAGACATCCGCACGACTGCTGCGCCTGCTCTCACTCCTGCAGGCCCACCGCGAATGGTCGGGAGCGGACCTCGCCGGGCGGCTGGGCGTCACCCCGCGCACGGTCCGCCGTGATGTGGACCGGCTGCGTGAGCTGGGCTATCCCGTCAACGCCAGTCCCGGTACGGGCGGCGGCTACCAGCTCGGCGCGGGGGCCGAGCTGCCGCCACTGCTCCTGGACGACGACGAGGCCGTCGCGGTGGCCGTCGGACTGCGCACGGCGGCCGGTCAGGGCATCGAGGGCATCGGCGAGTCCTCCGTACGCGCCCTCGCCAAGCTGGAGCAGGTCCTGCCGAGCCGGCTGCGGCGCCGGGTCGGTGCCCTGAACGCCTTCACCGTGCCGATGCTGCGCGGTCCGCAGCCCTCCGCCGTCGACCCCACCGTCCTCACCGAACTGGCCAACGCCTGCCGCGACAGCGAGCGGCTGCGTTTCGAGTACCGCGACCACGCGGGTTCCTCGACGCGCCGCACCGTCGAGCCGTACCGGCTGGTGTGCACGGAGCACCGCTGGTACCTGGTCGCCTGGGACGTGGACCGGGACGACTGGCGTACGTTCCGGGCCGACCGCATCACACCCCGGCCGCCGCACGGACCGCGCTTCACACCCCGCACGCCACCGGCCGAGAACCTGGCCGAGTACGTGTCCCGGGGTGTCTCGACCCGCGCCTACGCCACGAACGCCGTCGTCCGGCTGCTGGTGCCGCTGGAGGAGGCCGCCGCACGGATCTCACCCTCGGCCGGGACCCTGGAGGCTTCGGGGAACGACAGCTGCGTTCTGCGCACCGGGGCGGCGAGCCTCGACGTCATGGTCATTCACGTGATGCTGATGGGTTTCGAGTTCGAGATCGTCGAGCCCGCCGAGCTCGTCGACGCGATCAGGACGGCCCGGGACCGGCTGTCCCGGGCGCTGGAGAGGCCGGGTCCCGAGGGGGCGCCGATCACGGCCCGGGTGACGTAGGGGACATCCGGGGGCCGGCGGAGGCCGTGCGGGGGTTCTGTGCCGGCGGCGTGTATTTCTTATGCGGCGTCAGCTTCCGCGGTGCGCGGCGGAATCGGAGCGGACCGGAATGGAAAAGCGTCATCGAACGTACGGCCTCGCGTATTCCGCAAGATTATTCGAGACGCCCGCACGACGACTCCGAATTACGTTCGAAGGCGTGCGGAACGCCGGGGGAGACCTCGTATGGGTGACGGAGTTCGGCGAAACACGTGTCGTGATCCTGTGACAGAAGTGTGACCGGTGGGGGATAGGTGACGCTTGGTCGCCGATCGGGCTTCCACCGCCGGGGCGCGCCGCCTAACGTGGCGGTCATGGCACCCATTCACCCCTCTCACGCAGAGCCGCAGGACAGTCCGGAGAGCTATGTCGGACTGGAGGTGAGCAGCGCCGAGGAGCGCGCGCGGGAGCACGGCTGGACATCGGTGCGCTCGCTGCCGCCGGGCGCGATCATCACCATGGAGTACCTGGTGGGGCGGCTGAACTTCGAGGTCACGGACGGTACGGTGACGCGCAGCTGGAAGGGCTGAGCGCCCGGCCGCGGCGGACGCGCGCCCGTTCCGGCGCGGGAGTGCCGGAACACGGTCGGGCGCCGCGACGGGATGTGCGAAGGCCCCCGGCTCGTCGAGCCGGGGGCCTTCGCGGTGCGGGGAGAGGCTGTGCGTACCGGCCCCGCAGTCTTCTAGCTACCCGTCAGTGGGCGGGCCGAGGCGGCCGTGGCCGCGCGCGCCGGACGGTCCGGGTGCGGCGGGCGGCGGCTGCCCGCAGGTGTCACCGGAGTGCGTTCCGAGCGGGCGGTGTGCGGGCCGGGCGCCAGGTGGACGGGGGCTCTGGGCGGACGGGACGCGACCGTCTCGCGGGCCGGCACCTCGCTGTCGACGGTGGGCCGTGGGGACATGACCGGCGCGCCGACCGGCGAGGGTACCGGTGCCCCTGTCGGTGCCGGTGCGGCCGCCGTACGGCCGCGACGGGAGCGCCACAGGTCGCGCAGCGAGAAGATCCCGGCCTCGGAGCGGGCGATCAGCGGCTCGCACCAGGGCAGCGCCAGCAGGATCAGCAGACCCGCGGCCCAGCCCAGCAGGACATCGCTCAGCCAGTGCGTACCCAGGTACACGGTGGTGAGGCCGACGCCCAGCGAGGTCACGGCGGACAGTGCCGAGAGCCAGCGTCTGGCTCTCGGGGTCGACGCCAGATAGGCCAGGATTCCCCAGGTCACGACGGCGTTGGCGGTGTGGCCCGAGGGAAATATATCGCCGCCCAGGCCCATTTCGTTCGAGCCGATGGTGATGGCGTAGTGCGGGCCGAGACGGCCCATGCCGAGCTTCGCCGCGCCGACCGTGATGTTGAGCAACAGGAGGGACGCGCCCAGGGTGAGCAGCGGGCGCAGTGTGTGCTGCCGCCAGGAGCGCCAGCCCAGCCACGAGGCGACCATCACGGCGGTGGGGCCGCGCTGGCCGAGGACCACGTAGTAGTCGAGGAACGCGTGGATCTCCGGCCACTGCTGGTAGGGCCGGAAGAACATGACCTGCCAGTCGAACCGGACCAGCCATGACGTGATCGCAACGGCCCACACGATCGCCAGGTAGAAGGCCAGGGTCGCCGCGAAGAGGACAACCCTGTGCCGACTCATCTTCGGCACATCGATGTGGGCCGGTCGTTCCGGCTCACGGTCCAGCCGGGCGAAGACCCGGTCCAGACGGGTGAGGTTTCGTTCGGTACGCACTCAATCGACGTTACAGCGAGTGAGCTGCGTTCCAGGCCGATTCACTCGGTTTGTGATGACGATGTGATGTGGGATTCCTCTCAGGATCATGTTTATTTCCAATGAATCTCCAATCCCCGGCGTGCGGAGCCTTCAATTCCATTGATCTCTGAGGGTCTTCGATTTTATGGCACTTTTATATTCGTTCACCGAATGATGGTGTCGAATTCTCCGGCCGCTCACCGGCCCGGACGGGGCGCCGCCTGGCCGGTCACGGCGGCCCCGAGCCGTTCAGCCAGAAGGCCCCGTAGGCCGCCGAGGCCACCGCGACGCCCCCGAGGATCAGCGCCGACCTGAGGGTACGCAGCCGGGCCAGGGCCACCGCGAGAGGGAACAGGAGGGGGAAGGCCGGCAGCAGCAGGCGCGGTTTCGAGCCGAAGTAGCTCGACGCGCACAGGGCGAGCGCGACGACGATCCCCGTGTGGACCAGCAGCGCCGGCGGCTGTCCCTGGCGTACGCATGCCACGTAGAGCCACAAGATCAGTGCGACCCCGACGATCAGCCCGACGCCGGCCAGGGCGGACGGGAACGAGGTGAGCTTTTCGGCCACGAACCGGCCGAAGGCGTAACCGCCGTCGAAGCCGTTGCGCCAGCCCGCCTGGACGTCGAGATAGCCCAGCGGGCCCTTGCCCGTGCGGTGACCCACCCACAGCACGTAACCGGCGGCGCCGAGCGGCGCGATGATCATGGCAAGGGCGCGCCGCCACACCTGCGCGCCGTCCGTCCGGGGCGTGCTTCCGCCTTGCGCGCGTTCTCCCACGAACGAGGTAATCGCCGCCACCCACAGGGCCGCGACCACCGCGACCCCCACCGGCCGGGTCAGCCCGGCGAACGCGGCGAGCAGGCCCGCGGTCAGCCAGCGGCCGGTCAGCACCGCGTACAGCGACCACGCGGCGAGGGCCGTGAACAGTGACTCGCTGTACGCCATCGACTGCACGATGCCGACGGGGAGGACCGCCCACACCAGCGCGGCGCACACTCCGGCCCGGTGGCCGTGGACATGATCGGCGACCGCGAAGATCCCCCAGGCCGCGGCGATCGAGGCCGCCGCCGAGACCAGCAGGCCCGCGTCCGGGTACGACAGCGGGGTCACCGCCGAGCCGAGCCGCTCCAGCCAGGGCAGCAGCGGGAAGAACGCGAGGTTCGCGTGCACGTCACCGTTCGGCAGACGGACCTCGTAGCCGTAGCCGAGCTCGGCGACCCGGGTGTACCAGAGCGAGTCCCAGCGCTGCGACAGCAGCCGGTGGGCGCTCTTGCCGTTCGCCGCGCTCCACACGGCGAGGGTGACGAGGCCCAGGACGCGGACGGCCGCGTACCCGAGGAGGGCCGGTGCGGCACGGCGCAGGGCGCCCGTGTGGGGCGGCGTCGCGGCGGGCGTCTCTGGATCGGTCACGGGCCCGATTATCGGCGGACCCCGGAACCGGCGGGCCGCGCGGGGCGTGATGAGCGGCGGGGGCGTGGCGTACGCCACACTCCTGGCCAGGCGAACGTGAGAGGTCCGCCACGTGTCATGGGTGAGAACTCGCGTACGCTGACGGCTCACTCGCCTTTGTTGCGTGGGCCCGGGATTCCGCTCTTCGGGCCGCAGCCCCCAGGGAGTCCCCACCCTGCGGATCCGCCGAACGCGAGGGAACCTGTGGAGGTACGTACATGTCCGGGACGACCACGGCCGCTGCGCGATGCCGTCGGGAGACCGGGGCCGGTGCCAACCGCTGGGTGGTCCTTGTCGTCCTGTGCGTCAGCCTGCTGCTGGTCGCCCTCGACGCCACCGTGCTCCATGTCGCGGTGCCCGCCGTCACCGAGGACCTCAAGCCCGGCGCGATAGAACTGCTCTGGATCGTCGACGTCTATCCGCTCGTCTGCGCCTCGCTCCTCATCCTCTTCGGCACGCTCGGTGACCGCATCGGCCGCCGGCGTGTCCTCCTCCTCGGATACCTCCTCTTCGGTGTCGCCTCCGGTATCGCGGCCCTCGCCGAGAACGCACAGCTCCTGATAGGCGCCCGGGCCCTGCTCGGCGTCGGCGGCGCGATGATCATGCCCGCGACCCTGTCGATCCTGCGTCAGGTCTTCCCCGACCGGCGCGAGCGGGCGCTCGCGATCGGCATCTGGAGCGCGGTCGCCGCCGTCGGCGCAGCGGTCGGTCCGCTGCTCGGCGGCTTCCTCCTCGAACACTTCTGGTGGGGATCGGTCTTCCTCGTCAACATCCCGCTGATGATCGTCAGCCTGCCGGTCGGACGGCTGCTGCTGCCCGAGTCCCGCGGCGAGCGCGACGGTCCCTGGGACGTGGTCGGGGCGCTGATGGCCGCCGCCGGTCTGTTCGGACTCGTCCTCGGCGTGAAGCGCCTCGGCGCTGGTGAGGCACCCCTCAGCCTCTTCACCATCGCGCCGCTGATCGTCGGCGGAGTGCTGATGGCCGCCTTCGTACGGCGGCAGCGGCGGCGCGCGCATCCGCTGGTGGACCTGCGCATGTTCGCGCGTCCCGCTTTCAGCACGTCGATCGGCTGCATCGTCCTTGCCATGCTCGCCCTGGTGGGGCTCGAACTGATCGCCGCGCAGTACTTGCAGCTCGTGCTCGGACTGTCACCGCTCCAGACCGGACTGCGGCTGCTGCCGCTCACCGTCGCGGCGATGGCCGCGGGGCTCGCGGGGGCGAAACTGCTGCGGCGGTTCGGGCCGCGCGCGATGGTCTGCTTCGGTTTCTGTCTCACCGCGGCCGCCGTGGTCACGCTCACCGCGATGGGCGGGAACGACAACACCGGGCTGCTGCTCTTCGGCTTCGTGCTGCTCGGCTTCGGTCTGGAGACCACGCTCTTCGGGGCGTACGAGTCCATGCTCAGCGAGGCGCCGCAGGCGCAGTCGGGCGGCGCCGCGGCGATCGGCGAGACCTCCTACCAGCTCGGCGCCGGTATAGGGATCGCCCTGCTGGGGAGCGTGATGAACGCGGCGTACGCGCCCGGACTGTCGTCCGTCCCCGGCGTCCCGGCGGCCGATTCGGCGGCGGCGGGCCACTCGCTCGGCGAGGCGTACCAGGTCGCCGACCGGCTCGGAGGCACGACCGGCGGCGCCCTGCGGCAGGCCGCCCGGGACTCCTTCGTGCACGGACTGCATGTGACGCTGCTGGTGAGCGCGGGCCTGTTGCTGCTGGGCGCCGTGATGGCGCTGAGGCTGCCCCGGGTCATGGAGTGCGGGGCACCCGCGACGAGCTCCGCCCCGGACGCGAACTCCTCCCAGGCCGGGACCGGCTCCGGCACGGACTCCGCCTCGGGCCCCGCCGGGATCCCGGCTCCCCGGGACGTCGCCGAGACCCCCGTCTCCGCGTAGGTCTTCCGGTCTCCGCGCCGTTCCCGCTTCGGCGCACCGCCCCCTTCGTGGTGGTCGGCGGGCCTGCTGCCGCCGCGCTCCCGGAGTGCTGTGCGGAAGTGGCCTGGACTTGCGGGACACTGCGTCGTAACGTCGGGTCGAGATTCTTAACTAGCGGTGCTAGTTATTACCCTGCCGGAGGCTGTCGTATGTCCGCGTCCTCGAAGCTGCCGCCCTTCGACCCCGCCGATCCGCTCGGGATCGACGACCTGCTGGACGCGGAGGACCTGGCCATCCGCGACACCGTGCGGAGCTGGGCCGCGGACCGGGTGCTCCCGTACGTCGCCGACTGGTACGAGAAGGGCGAGCTGCCCGGCATCCGGGAACTGGCGCGGGAGCTGGGCGGGATCGGCGCCCTCGGCATGTCGCTCCAGGGGTACGGGTGCGCGGGGGCCAGCGCCGTGCAGTACGGCCTCGCCTGTCTGGAGCTCGAAGCGGCCGACTCCGGCATCCGTTCGCTCGTCTCGGTGCAGGGCTCCCTCGCCATGTACGCCATCCACCGGTTCGGCAGCGAGGAGCAGAAGCAGACCTGGCTGCCGCGCATGGCCTCCGGCGAGATCATCGGATGCTTCGGACTGACCGAACCCGACCACGGCTCCGACCCCGGTTCCATGCGGACGCACGCCAAGCGCGACGGCGGGGACTGGGTCCTCAACGGGCGCAAGATGTGGATCACCAACGGTTCCGTCGCCGGTGTCGCCGTCGTCTGGGCGCAGACCGACGACGGCATCCGCGGATTCGTGGTGCCCACCGACGCGCCCGGATTCTCCGCCCCCGAGATCAAGCACAAGTGGTCGCTGCGGGCGAGCGTGACCAGTGAACTGGTCCTCGACGACGTACGGCTGCCCGCCGACGCCGTCCTGCCCGACGTCGTAGGCCTCAAGGGTCCGCTCGGCTGCCTCTCGCACGCGCGGTACGGAATCGTCTGGGGCGCGATGGGCGCGGCACGCTCCAGTTTCGAGTCCGCCGTCGCGTACGCGAAGACGCGTGAGCAGTTCGGGCGCCCCATCGGCGGCTTCCAGCTCACCCAGGCCAAACTCGCCGACATGGCCGTCGAACTGCACAAGGGCATCCTGCTCGCCCATCACCTGGGCCGCCGTATGGACGCGGGACGGCTCCGTCCCGAGCAGATCAGCTTCGGCAAGCTCAACAACGTACGCGAGGCCATCGAGATCTGCCGTACCTCGCGCACGATTCTCGGTGCCAACGGGATCTCGCTGGAATACCCCGTGATGCGGCACGCCACGAATCTGGAGTCGGTGCTCACCTACGAGGGCACCGTCGAAATGCATCAGCTCGTACTGGGCAAGGCGCTCACCGGGCTCGACGCCTTCAGGTGAAGGCCCCGCTCGTGAAGCCCCGGCAAGGCAGGGCCGGTGAGCGGCCCTGCCTCAGCTCTGGTTGAAGAAACCGTCCGTCTGACGGCTCGCGGCCTCGCCGCTGACGATCTCCGTGTTGGCCGGTGTCAGCAGGAAGACCCGGGTGGCGACCCGCTCGATGGTGCCGCGCAGGCCGAAGGTCAGGCCGGCCGCGAAGTCCACCACGCGCTTGGCGTCGGCGGCCTCCATGGACGTGAGGTTGATGATGACCGGGACGCCGTCCCGGAAGAGTTCGCCGATACCGCGTGCGTCCCGGAAGCTGTCCGGGGTGACCGTGCCGATCCGGCGGCCCTTCTCCTCCGCCGTCTCGGAAGCAACCTTCACGCGCGGGTCGGTGACCCACGCGTCGCCGGAGTCCTGACCCTCGGCGTAGTCGTCGTCGTAGTAACGCTCGTCATCGTTGTCGTCGACGAGGCCAAGCCAGGCACTCGCCTTGCGCACCGATCCCATGGACGCCTCCTCTCACAGCGGTCTTTCGTGCTTCCGCATCCCCATGGTCGTCCATGATGCGGATGTCGCGCCAAGTGGATAGACGCCGCGTGGGGGTTTCGTGACGGTACTGGTGCACAGCGAATCCGTCGAGAGCCCGCGTCCCCCAAGGGTCTTACGGGGTAAGGCTGCTGACTGAGAGTGAAATATGATTTCTTGCGGCGACCGGGTGACGAGCGGTGCGTACGGGTGAATGCGGCGGTCGATACGATGCCGCACCTCAGCGTCGTACGTGTCACGGGGGAGTGTCGTGTTCGGAATCGTGAGGCCCTGCAGTCATCGCCTCGGTGAAGGGCTCAAGACGCAGTGGATGGCGCATTTGTGCGGGCTGTGTCTCGCGCTGCGCGGGGACCACGGCCAGTTCGCGCGGGTGGTCACCAACTATGACGGCCTGCTGATATCGGTTTTGACGGAGGCTCAGGCCGAGCGCGCGACGGGATGGCGGCGCGCCGCCGGGCCCTGTCCGCTGCGCGGCATGCGGACCGCCTCCGTCGCACAGGGCGAGGGCGCGCGGCTCGCCGCCGCCGTCTCGCTGGTGCTCGCCTCGGCGAAGGTGCGCGACCACGTCGCCGACGGGGACGGCATCCTGGCGCGCAGGCCGGTCGCGGTCGCCGCGCGCCGGGTGGCCGCGAGCTGGGGCAGGGCCGGCGCGCGTACGGGGTCCGAGGTCGGCTTCGACACGGCCGTGCTCGTCGACGCGGTGGACCGGCAGGTCGGGATCGAGGCGCTGGCCGGGCCCGGAACGTCGTTGCTGACCGTCACCGAACCCACCGAGACCGCCACCGCCGCGGCCTTCGCGCACACCGCCGTCCTCGCGGGCCGCCCCGGCAACGCGGCTCCACTGGCCGAGGCCGGGCGGCTCTTCGGGCGGCTCGCTCATCTGCTGGACGCCGTGGAGGACAGGGAAACTGACGCCGCGTCGGGTGCCTGGAACCCGCTCACGGCCACCGGGACCTCGCTCACCGAGGCCCGCCGGCTCGCCGACGACGCCCTGCACGGTATACGGCTCGCCCTGCGGGAGGCCGAGTTCACCGACAGCAGGCTGGCGCATGTGCTGCTCGCCCATGAACTGGGCCGGTCGGTGGACCGCGCGTTCGGGACGTCGGGGTGTGGACACCCGGCGGACGGAGCGCATGGGGTGCAAGGAGCGGACGCAGCGCATGGGGTGCGGGGAGTGCATGGAGCGGACGGAGCGCATGGATCGCCTCGCTCCCCCGACTCTCTCGATTCCGGTGATTTCGGCAGTTCCCTCCGTTCGCCGGGCTCCGCGGTCCTGCTCGGACCCGAGGGTTCCTTCGGGCCGCCGCCTCAGCACGGCGGGAATCCGTACGCCGACGGCGGCAACCCCTTCGGCGGCGGGCCGTCCTTCCAGCCTCCGGCCCCCGGCAAGCGCGGATTCTGGGCCGGCTGCGCCGCCGCCATCGGGCTGTGCTGCACCTGCAAGATGTGCTGCGCCGACGAGTACGAGGGGCCATGGTCACGCAAGAAGCGCGAAGGGTGCCTGAACGACTGTGACTGCGACTGCGGTTGCTGCGAGGCATGCCAGTGCTGCGAGTGCTGCTCGTGTTGTGACTGCGGGCTGTAACTGCGGGTTGTGACCGCGGGGTTGTGACCGAGGGCCACGACCGAGGGCTGGGCCGCTGGTTTGACTGCACGTCATGACGGCGGGTTTGAACCCGAGTTGTTACTCCGGATTCGACCGGAGTTCGAACGGCTCGGGCTCGCCGCCACGGTCGGCGCGATCTTCGACGAGCCGTACGAACTCGCCCGCGGGCTCGCCACGCCGGACCATCTCGGCGGGAGCCGGGCGGCCTGGAACGTGGTGACCTCCTCGGATGCCTCCGCCGCGGAGGACCCCCGCCGGGGCGGGGGTCCGGACGCGGGGGACCGCGCGCGGGATTCAAGGACCGGTCCATCCGGCAGACCGTCATCGAGATGTCCGGACGCCGGACGATCGTCGGCACACCGGAGGCGGTCGCCGCCGAACTCGACGAGGGCGTGCGAACGGGTGCCGCCGACGGCTTCGTCCTCGTACCCCCTGCGACACCCGGCGGACTCGACGAGTTCGTGTATTCGGTCCGGAACGCGCCGCTCCGGGAGCGCGGCGCGTTCCGGACCGAATACACGGGCACCACGTGGCGCTCACGCCTCGGCCTGGCCGAGCCCGTATGGAAGGGTTGATCACATGACGACGGACGCACCCGAGGACTGGAAGCACTGGCAGGAGCACCGTGTCGCGACGGTGTCCGCGCCGTACGGCCCGCTCGCGCTCACCGGAACCCACTGGATCGAGGACTATCCGGAAGGGCGACTTCCGGACATCCCCGGGCAATGGGCCGTCAAGGGCGACGGAGTGGCCCTGACAGCGGTCGCCGAGGAAGGGCTCACGGTCGACGGCGAGCTCTTCACCGGCGACATCGTGCTGGACGCCGACTACGGGCCGGCCGGCGGAGCCCGGGTCGGGCACGGGGAGCGGCGGTTCGTCGTCCTGGTGCGCGAGGGGATCTGGGGCGTACGCCGTTACGATCCCGCCGCACCCGCCCGGCAGGCCTTCGAGGGCATCGAGGCGACCCCGTACGACGCGCGCTGGTCGGTGCCCGGACACTTCACTCCGTACGGCGAGGGCCGCACCGTGCGCGTCGAGAACGCCGACGGAGTCGCCCGGGGGCTCGCGCTCGGCGGTGTCCTCGCCTTCACCCTGGACGGGCAGGACCTCACCCTCCAGGTGTCGGTCGAGAGCGACGGCTCGTTGTGGGCCGTCTTCGCCGACACCACCAGCGGGTACGGCAGTTACCGCTTCCGGTTCCTGCGCCCGGCCGCGCCCGGCGCCGAGGGGCACACGACGGTGGACTTCAACCGGGCCGTGCTTCCACCGTGCGCGTTCGCCGACCACTTCGTCTGCCCGTTCCCGCCGCCCGGAAATACGCTGGGCGTGGCCGTCGCCGCGGGGGAGCGCCGATTGGGCTGAGGCCTCCGGGGCGCCCGAAGGCGCGGGGGAAATCTGAAGCCTCCAGTGGTCCGATGATCAACCTCCTTCGTGCGTATGCAAGTTGAACGCTGCACGGCCGAAAGGCGCCCTTGTGCCCGTCGGCCGTGCCGCCGAATACTCCCCCTCAGCGCTTGTCAGGAGCATGGCTTGTTCGGAATCCGGACGGGCAGCTCCCGGCTGCGCCTCACGGGCCCCAACCCCACGACACGAGGGCCCCTTACTTCCCTTCGGAGGAATGAAACGTGAGGATCAAGCGCACCACCCCCCGCAGTGGCATAGCGAGACGGAGTCGGCTGATCGCCGTGACCACCGGACTCGTCGCCGCCGCAGCGTTCGCGGTCCCCAGCGCCAACGCGTCCGACGCCCAGACGTTCAGCGCCACCCAGCTGAGCAGTGCCAAACAGTCGGTACTCAAGTCCGATGTCGCAGGCACCGCTTGGGCGGTCGACGCCAAGACGAACCGTGTGGTCGTCACCGTCGACAGCACGGTCTCGAAGGCGGAGATCGCGAAGATCAAGCAGCAAGCGGGCGGCAACGCGGCCGCGCTCACCATCAAGCACACCCCGGGAACCTTCAAGAAGCTGATCACCGGCGGCGACGCCATCTACGGCGGCTCCTACCGCTGTTCGCTCGGCTTCAACGTGCACAGCGGGAGCACCTACTACTTCCTGACCGCCGGCCACTGCGGTGAGGTCGCCTCCACCTGGTACTCCAACTCGGGCCACACCACGACGCTCGGCACGAACGTCAGCTACAGCTTCCCGACCAACGACTTCGCGCTGGTCCGCTACACCAACACCTCGGTCGCGCACCCGAGCGCGGTCGGCAGCCAGACGATCAGCAGCGCGGCCACGCCCAGCGTGGGCACGACGGTCTACCGGCGCGGCTCGACCACCGGTACGCACAGCGGCCGGGTCACCGCCCTGAACGCCACCGTCAACTACGGCAGTGGTGACGTCGTCTACGGCATGATCCAGACCACGGTCTGCGCCGAGGGCGGAGACAGCGGCGGCCCCCTGTACGGCGGCAGCGTGGCCTACGGCCTGACCTCCGGCGGCAGCGGCAACTGCACCTCCGGCGGTACGACCTTCTTCCAGCCGGTCACCGAGGCGCTGAGCTACTACGGCGTGAGCGTCGGCTGACCGACCGGTCGCGCGACGGACCGGCCGTTCGTCGACTCGTCGACCCACGGGGCCGGCACCCCCCACGGTATTCCGCGCGACCGGACCCGCAGCAGTCAAGCGGGCGAGCCCCCGTACGCAACTGGCGTGCGGGGGCTCGCCCTTGTTCCGGTCACGGAGTTACCTTCGAAGCGCACGCTGTGCACGCCCGGTGCGCCCACGTCGGACCCTGGGGGGCCGTGATGGTCGAGGAACTGGTGGCGGCGGGAGTCTCCGTCGTGTCCGTGGGGCTGGTCTACACGATGGCCGCCGCCCGCGTCGTCAAACAGTACGAACGGGGCGTGGTGCTGCGGCTCGGCAAGCTGCGCTCCGAGGTCCGCCCTCCCGGCTTCACCATGGTCGTGCCCTTCGTGGACCGGTTGCGCAAGGTCAACATGCAGATCGTGACCCTGTCCGTGCCGGCCCAGGAGGGCATCACCCGGGACAACGTGACGGTCCGGGTGGACGCGGTCGTCTACTTCAAGGTGGTGGACGCGGCGAACGCGGTCATCCAGGTCGAGGACTACCGTTTCGCGGTCTCCCAGATGGCGCAGACGTCGCTGCGCTCGATCATCGGCAAGAGCGACCTGGACGACCTGCTGTCCAACCGCGAAATGCTCAACCAGGGGATGGAGTTGATGATCGACAGCCCGGCGATCGGCTGGGGTGTGCAGATCGACCGGGTCGAGATCAAGGACGTGTCGCTGCCGGAGACGATGAAACGGTCGATGGCCCGGCAGGCCGAGGCCGACCGCGAGCGGCGCGCCCGGATCATCAACGCGGACGCGGAGCTGCAGGCGTCCAAGAAGCTCGCGGAGGCCGCCGAGGTGATGTCGGAACAGCCGGCGGCGCTCCAACTGCGCCTGCTGCAGACGGTGGTGGCGGTCGCGGCCGAGAAGAACTCCACACTCGTCCTGCCGTTCCCGGTGGAGTTGCTGCGCTTCCTGGAGCGGGCCCAGTCGGGACAGCCGCCGGTCGTTCCTGAGCGGGCCCCCGATCCCCACCGGCCCGCCGTTCCCGAGCAGGCAGCCGTTGTCCAGCAGCCCGCCGTTCCCGAGCAGGAACCTGACCCCCAGTAATCCGCCGTTCCCGAGCAGGCAGCCGCTCCCCGGCAGCCCATCGTTCCGGAGCGGTCGCCAGCTCCTCAACAGGGAGCCGTGCTGCAGGAGTCGACCGATCCTCAGCAGACGCCCTTGTCCGAGCGTCCGGTCGCGCCCGAGTGGCCCGTCGGCCCTCGGGAGCCGGTCGTGCCGACGGTCGTACCGACTGCCGGGGCAGGTGCCGGGCAGGCGTCGCCGACTGCCGTTCGGTGCTCGAGCAACCGGTGCAGGAGCAACCGCCGGGCGGGGAAACCTCCTTGGACCGATCCCGTGGAGGGGCGATATCAAGACAGGCTCAGATCTCACGGGCCCCGGCGGCGTGAGGCGCGTGCGGTGTTTGCGGTGGGAATCCACGGGGGGTGACCACACACAGTCAGGGTGTAGGACCCGTACGGCTGTTGTCGTACACGCGTCCTGAAGTCGACCTTGTGGGTTCCCTGTGCGTCTCGGAATAGTGGGCGAGGAACAACTGGCATGGACGTGACGGTACGGACTTTTCTGCCGTGCTCAGGGCCCATGCCCGTACGCCTTCCGGTCCCGGAGGTCCCCACAACCTCCCGGACCGACCCCCCACAGGAGGACGTGAGTTGAAGCACCGACGTATATCCAAGAGGCGTGCCCTCATGGCGGGTGCGGGCATAGCCGCACTGGTCGCCGCCGGAGTCACCTTCCAGACTGCGAACGCGAGCGAGGTTCCGAAGGGCTCCGTGCCGCACACCCTCTCCGCCACGGCGGCCGGAAAGCTCGCCTCGACCCTCGGCAAGGACCTGGGCGCCGACGTGGCGGGAACGTACTACGACGCGAAGTCCCGGCACCTCGTCGTCAACGTGCTCGACGAGAGCGCGGCCGACGCCGTCACGGCGGCCGGCGCCAGGGCCAGGATCGTCGAGAACTCCCTCGCCGAGCTGACGAGCGCCCGTACCACCCTCAAGAAGGACGCGACCATCCCCGGTACGTCCTGGGCGACCGACCCGGAGACCGACAAGGTCGTCGTCACCGCCGACCGCACGGTCTCCGGGGCCGAGTGGGCCAAGCTCACCGAGGTCGTCGACGGCCTCGGCGCCAAGGCCGAACTCCAGCGCACGAAGGGGGAGTTCAAGCCCTTCATCGCCGGTGGTGACGCCATCGGCGGTTCCGGCGGGCGCTGTTCGCTCGGCTTCAACGTCGTCAAGGGCGGCCAGCCGTACTTCATCACCGCGGGTCACTGCACCGAGGCGATCTCCACCTGGTCGGACTCCAGCGGCAAGCAGATCGGCACGAACGAGCAGTCCAGCTTCCCGGACAACGATTTCGGCCTGGTCAAGTACACGGCGACCGTGGACCACCCGAGCGAGGTCGACCTGTACAACGGCTCCACGCAGCCCATCGCCAAGGCGGGCGACGCCACCGTCGGCATGAAGGTGACCCGCAGCGGCTCCACGACCCACGTGCACGACGGCACGGTCACCGGCCTGGACGCCACCGTGAACTACGGCAACGGCGACGTCGTCAACGGCCTCGTCCAGACCGACGTCTGCGCCGAGCCCGGCGACAGCGGCGGCTCGCTCTTCTCCGGCGACACCGCGATCGGCCTCACCTCCGGCGGCAGCGGCGACTGCACCGCGGGCGGCGAGACCTTCTTCCAGCCGGTGTCCGAGGCGCTCTCGGTCTTCGGCGCCCAGATCGGCTGACAGCCTTCCCGGTCCGGCCTCCCCGGGAAGCCGGAGCCCCGTCCCCGCGCCCTTCGCGGGGACGGGGCTCCCGGGCTTTCCCGGCCGCGGGAGCCGGACACCGAAAGAAGAAGGTCTGCCGCACGCCGACCCTCACCGTGCGCTACGCCGACCGCTCCGCGACCACCCGCAGTCGCACCCTCAAGGAACCGGCAGCCCACTCCTCGACACCGACCGGCGCCGCGTACCGCATGTACGAGGCGCTCGGCCTCCAACGCGCCAGGGTCCGTGTGATCGCCCTGCGCGCCGAGGGCCTGACCCCCGCGGCGGGGGCCTCCCACCAGCTCGCCTTCCGACCCGGTCGACGAGAAGGTCCGCCGCATCGAGGAGGCCGCGGACCGGGCGCGGGCGAAGTTCGGCCCCCATGTGATCGGCCTGGGGGCGCCGGCCGCGTGACGTCCGTGCGAGGGCGGGCGGCTCTGCCCGGAGGGCGGTCTCCCGTCCCGCCTTCCCGGCGGGGCCGTCCCGCACCTCCGGACAGCCCCTAGTTGGCCCAGGGCGGTGTGAGGACCGAGCCGTCGGCCAGTTCCGCCCGGAGGCCGATGGAGGTGGTGACCCAGGAGAGCGCGGTCTCCCGGGTCGGGTTCTCGATGTCGAGGGTCGCGCCCGGGGTGATGATCACGGTGTCGCCCGCGGCGATCCGCTCGGTGGTGCCGTCGAGCGTCACCAGCAGCTCGCCGGAGAGGAGAAGAAAGATCTCCTCGCGATTGACGGTGTGAACGGGGGCCCGGTGCCCCGCGGGAATCTCCGCGCGCCAGGCGCACAGCTCCTTGCTGCCGCTGTTCGGAGCGGCGTACGAGAAGAAACGGGCGCCGTGGATCTCGTGGACGACGGCTTCGGACGAGCGGACGACGGGCACGGGTGCCTCCTGGGGGCGATTGTATTTGGTCAAGTAGCTTGACCGATTGCTTGGGAATATAGTCAAGCAGCTTGACCAAATCGTCAAGGGTGTTTCAATGCGTGCGTGCAGAACTCCGAGGCCATGGCCCTGTCCGCCGCCCTGCTCGCCACCGCCGGTGAGCTGACGCAACGTATCCATGAGGGCGTGGTCGCCCGCGGGTTCGAGGGGCTGCGCCCCGCGCACGGCTTCGCCTTCGCGCGGCTCGCGCCGGACGGGGCGACGGTCACCGACCTCGCCGCCCATCTCGGGGTCACCAAGCAGGCCGCCAGCCAGCTCGTCGAGGAGCTTGTCCGCAAGGGGTATGTCGAGCGGCGGCCGCATCCCGACGACGCGCGGGCCAGGCTCGTCGTGCTCACCGAGCTCGGGTGGGCGTGCACCCGAGCGGCGGAAGAGTCCGCCGCGGATGCCGTGCGGGCGTGGGCCGATGTGCTGGGAGAGGGCGAAATGCGCGCGTTGTATACGCGTTTGGTGAGCATCGCGCCCTACGGTCCCATCAGGCCCGCCTGGTGACGCTCGGTCGACCAGGGCAGTCGCTCCGGTTATCACTGGAAGTTTTTACTGACGCGTAACTTCACACATCTGCTACTCGACCGTAACTTGACGAGTGAACAGCATGCTCGTGATCCGGATCACAGGGCGTACACCCCCACAACTCCCTTGAGCCGCAAGGAGATCACCCGATGCTGCCCTGGAAGCGAGTGCTCAGACCCCTGGCCGCGCTCCTGCTGACCGCCACGGTCGCAGTCGTCCCCGCCGCCACAGCACAAGCTGATTCCGCCCCCAGTAGTGGCTGGAACAACTACTCCTGCAAGCCGTCCGCCGCACATCCCCGCCCCGTAGTCCTCGTCCACGGGACCTTCGGGAACTCCGTCGACAACTGGCTGGCCCTCGCGCCCTACCTGACCAGCCGCGGGTACTGCGTCTTCTCCCTCGACTACGGGCAGCTGCCCGGGGTCCCCCTCTTCAACGGCCTCGGCCCCATCGACCGGTCGGCCGCGCAGCTCCAGGTCTTCGTCGACAAGGTGCTCGCCGCGACCGGCGCCGCCAAGGCCGACCTGGTGGGCCACTCGCAGGGCGGCATGATGCCCCGCTACTACCTCAAGTTCCTCGGCGGAGCCGCCAAGGTGAACGCCCTCGTCGGTATCGCCCCCGACAACCACGGCACGACCCTCAACGGCCTCGCCAACCTGCTGCCGTACTTCCCCGGCGCCGAGGACCTGCTGTCCGCGGCGACTCCGGGACTCGCGGACCAGGTCGTCGGCTCCGCGTTCCTGACCAAGCTCAACGCGGGCGGCGACACCGTCGCCGGCGTCCACTACACGGTCATCGCCACCAAGCACGACGAGGTGGTCACGCCGTACGACTCGCAGTTCCTGAACGGACCCGACGTCCACAACGTCCTGTTGCAGAACCTGTGCGCGCTCGACCTCTCCGAGCACGTGGCCATCGGGATCTTCGACCGGATCGCGTACCACGAGGTGGCGAACGCGCTCGACCCGGCACACGCCTCCGCCACCACCTGCGCGTCCGTGTTCAGCTGACCGGCTCGGCGGACCACTCGTCCATGGTGGTCCGCCCGGGCATGTCGGCGTGATCGTCGGTCCGTCCGCGTTCCGAACGTATGCGAACGCGGACGGCCGAGCACGCCGCCGGGGGCTGTCCGGCCTGAGCCGCCGGTCAGCCCCCGGAGTCCTACGGCCTCCTAGCGGCCGCGCCTGCTGTCCGGCGTCGCGCGCCGCCGAACCGAGGCGAACAGCGCCGCGGCACCGAGCGCCAGGGCGGCGGCACCGCCGATCGCCACGTACGAGGTGGAGGAGTCGCCACCGGTCTCGGCGAGGCTCCGGGAGGAACCGGCGGCCTCCGGCAGGTTCCCCGCGGAGTCCGCGGACTCCGCGGCGGCCCGGGCGTCCTCGGCCGTCTTGGTGTCCCCGTCGGTCCCGTCGGCTCCGGTGGTGCCCGCGCTCGCGGTCGGCTCCGCCGACGTACTGGCGTCGTTGTCACCATGGCCGTGGTGCTCCACGGTCGACTTGTCGCTGCCGTCCACGATCTGCTGGTCGGACGGCGCGGAGGCGCTCGGCGCGGGGGACGTGCCGCCGCCCGCGCCCTTGCCGCCGCCCGCGTCGGCGCCGCTGCCGCCGAACGCGACATCGGAACACGAGTAGAAGGCCTCCGGGCTGTCCGAGCGCTGCCAGACCGCGTACAGAAGCTGCTTTCCGGAGCGCTCCGGAAGGGTGCCGGAGAAGGTGTAGAAGCCGCCCGAGGCCGCCGGATCGGTGACCGTCGCGACCGGGTGCGCCAGGTCCAGGTCGCCCCAGGCCGGCGGCTGCGACGGGTCGTAACCCGCCTTCGTGATGTAGACCTTGAACGTGCCCTTGTGCGGGGCGGTCACCCGGTACTTGAAGGTGTACGAGCCGCTGCTCACGCTCGTCGCCGGCCAGTCGGAGCGCGCCAGGTCGAGTCCCTTGAACTCGGCATTGCCGGCGCTGCACAGCCTGCCGTCCGGGATCAGCGCCTGGTGCCGCCCGTTCGCCTCGCCGATGCGGATGCCGTTCCAGTCGTAGAGCGCCTGGGTGCCGCCCGCCGCGACGGCCGCCTTGCAGGCATCCGACCTGGGGTTCTCCGGACCCTCCGCGTAGCACTGGGACACCCGGCTCACCGGGTCCCCCATCGAGCCGTGCGCCGAGGCGGGCGCGGCGGCCAGCGTGGACAGGGCGAGCGAGGCGATGCCGAGGACGGCGACGCCGGCGGCCTTGCGGCGTGCGGACATGGGGAACTCCTCGAACGGTCCTGGTGCGTGGGGTGAGTCCCGCATGGCGCTCCGGGCGGGATCCCGTGGGGGTGATCAGAAACTAGCCCCAAGAACCTGTGGAATCGCCTGCTGGAGGCGGGTGATGGAGATCTTTATGGCGCCGTTAAGGCGGGGCTAACGGGGGGCTCAGGAAGGGCGGTTGCGGAGCCCCGCCTCACTTGCGGCCGAGCCGCGAGAACGTCCGTGGCCGTCCGCGTCCGTCCGCGGCGGGATGCCTCGGTTGGCTCCTGGAACGGCTCCCGGCGGGGTGGGCGACAGGGCGGACAGGAACTCGAACCGTCGGTATCCCGTCCCTGCGTGAGCCGCCGATCACCCAGACCGAGGCGCCATCGTCCGGACCGCAACCAGGAGCGTTCTTGTGAAGGAACTAGCCGCTGCTGTTTTCTCCGCCCCCCTCTTCCCGAGCCCGGTTGCGTCGCCGCTTTCGACCGACTGCGGTGAGACCGATATTGCTCAGGGCCACGAGCAGTGCGGACGGTAACTGAGTGAGCAGGCCGCGGCCGATCTCGGCAGCGATCTCGTGCAGGGACATGCCGGTCTCCGTGTTCATCGACGGGTGATGTCACGTTTGTAGGCCGACACTGTTCGCAGATGGCGCAAAATGATTGATGCCGTACGAGGTTGCGTCCTCGTACGGCGAAACTCCCGATGGGAAGCCACCGCAACTCTTACGATCTGCGGAAAGTGCGAAGCGGCAAGGGGGACTTATGACCAGGCCGGACAGGGTGACCACGCAGCAGGAGTTCATCCAGGCGCTGCAGGAGCTGGTCTCCATGACTGGCAGGAGTCCCGAGGACATCGCCAAGCGAAGTGACGTCTCAGGGAACACGGTGCGCGGCGTCATGACGGGGAAGAACTGGCCGCAACTGCGCACCGTGGAACTGCTTGTCCGTGCCTGCGGCCAGGACCCCAGACCCTGGGTGCATGCATGGGCACCGCTGAACGACGCCCGGCCCCAGCCGATGCGGGGCAACAACAAGGAACTGCGGGAGCAGATCGACGCACTCGGGGCCGAGCTGACCGGGCTCCGCGAGCAGGTGCGCTCCCTTCGTGACGCTTTGGAGCAGGGCGAGTGGGGAGACCGGCAGCGCGAACACCGGATGACGAATGCGTACTTCACCTTCCTGACTCAGATGCCGTCCTCCGACTTCAGGCGGGTCGAATTCGACGGCGCCAGGGCACCGAGGAGAAATGCCTCGCCCACGCGTACGTACGCGGAGCCCGCCTACGAGGCGATCGATGTGAACTCCCTCCTGGGCAAGATCCAGGAGCTTGCCACCGTCGAGGGCCTTCCCGGACTGGCCCTGTATCTGGCCACGAGCCAGTTACCCCTGGCGATCGCCACTGTCGCGGTGTACATGGCGCCGCATGGCGCGATCTACAACTATGCCAAGAGCGACGTGGACGCGTACCTCGTCGAGCTGAAGGCTTGTGTGCACCGATATCTACGCGACTGCACGGATGACCAGGCCCTGCCGGCTGACGGAGCCGTGGGGCCTGGGCGGAGCGCCTAGCCGTGCGTCTGCCTGTCGCGCATAGGCACCGCGATCCACATCAGTGGCAGTCGCGGAGGCGGCTGGATACCTGGGTGTGCTTCACAACCATGCGGTCACTCGCACCGCCCTCGAGCCGTGCCGCGGAGTCATCTGTCGGATGCGAACCGACGACCTATGCGTTACAAGGTGTGTCCGACAGGGAGCACTGAGGCTGTGATCAGGTAGGTGGCGTGCGGGGTATGAACGAGACGTCCGAGCGGTACGGGGAGATGGCAGAGGAATTCGGAGTGCGGGCTGCCGTCGCCGCCGACGCGCCCGTCGTGAAGGCCGTGATCGACGCCGCGTTCGAGCCCTACGTGGAGCGCATCGGGCTTGTTCCGGTGCCCATGGAAGCGGACCACGCGGCGAATGTGGCGGCGGGGCGGGTGTTCGTCACGGGGGAGCCGGTGGCGGGGCTCGTGGTCGTCGAGGAGCGCGCGGACCATCTGTACCTCGACACCATCGCGGTCCGCCCCGATGCCCATGGCCGGGGCATCGGGGGACGGCTGCTGCGTTTCGCGGACGCCTACGCACAGGCGCTCGGGCTGGACGAGATCAGGCTCTACACGAACGCGATGATGTGGGAGAACCGGAAGATCTACCCGAGGTTCGGGTACGAGGTGATCGAGCGGCGCGCGGACGGGCCGTACGACCGGATCCACTACCGCAAGCGGCTGGTCTGACGCCTGTCCACAGCGAGCGGCCTACGGCGGCACCTGGTTCACCGCAAGCTGTCGACAGGCGTCCACCGCAATCCGGTGATCCGACGGTATGTTCCCGAAGGCCGAAGGCCGTGGGGCGTGGGGTGCGCGCGGCTCAGCCGTCCGGCCACCAGGTGCGCGCGATGTCCTTTCGGACCTCCGGGCGCTCGGTGGGGGGCTCGTCGGGCTCGTCCCGTACGCGGCGGGAGTCCGACTTCCTCAGGGGCTTCTGCACGGTCACACGGCGCATGGCTGCCTCCTTGGCGTCTACCGGATTCCGCGGTTGTACGGAGGTAGACCCTTTCGGGGAGAGTTCCTCATCGGTCGCGATCTGTCTGTGGCGGCGGTCACCCATCGGCTGTCGTGGTTGGCACCCGTCGACTGTCAGTGGTGGGTGTCACCCTGGAGCGCATGGTGAGTAACAGTGGCATGAATCCGGGGGCGGGCGTCGACTGGGACGCGGAATCCGGCACCTTCGACGAGGAGCCCGACCACGGCCTGCGCGACCCCGCGGTCCGCGGTGCCTGGGCGGCCCGGCTGCGGGACTGGCTGCCCGAGCGGGCCGGCGATGTGCTCGACGTGGGCTGCGGCACCGGCAGCCTGTCGCTCATCGCGTCCGAGCGGGGGCACCGGGTCACCGGGGTCGATCTCTCGCCACGCATGATCGATCTGGCCCGCGCCAAGCTGGCCGGCCGTGACGCGGTGTTCCTCATCGGTGACGCGGTGGCACCGCCCGTCGGCGAGCAGCGCTTCGACGTCCTGCTCAGCCGCCATGTGCTGTGGGCGCTGCCCGATCCCGAGCGCGTGTTGCGGCACTGGTGCGGACTTCTGCGCCCGGGAGGGCGGCTGGTGCTCGTCGAGGGTGTGTGGGGGGCCCTGAGTCCGGTCGGTATATCCGCTGAGCGGATGGCCACCCTGCTCCGGCCTCTGGTGCCCGACGCCGCAGATCTGCGCGTGGAGCCGCTGTCGGCCGACGCGCGGCTGTGGGGGCGGGAAGTCGACGACGAGCGGTACGCCGTGGTGGCCGACTTCTGAGCGGCACACCCTCTGAGCGGCATACCGCTCTGGGCGGTGCCACCCATGGGCAAGAGCTCTGAACAGGCGGCCCACGGGCCGACGCCACCCGTGGTGCCGTACGGGTGGCGTCGCCCGCCGTGCCGGGACCTACACCAGCAGTGCTTCGAAGCCGCCCTCGCGGGCCAGGTGTTCGAGGTCGTCCAGGGCCTTCTCGGCGGCCGCCGCGGCAGCCGGGTCGGTGGCGGCCAGACCGCTCTCCGCGAACTCGTCCTCGTCCAGGCGCAGTACGTCCGTGCCGTCGGCCGAGAGCCACAGGTCGAGGTCGAGATCCTCGACGACCAGCCGTCCCCCGGAGACGGTGGCCGGGCGGGTGATGTCGCAGTACCAGCCCTTGCGTACGCCCGCGGCGTCCCGGACCTCCTTCACCGAGTACCAGCGGTCCCGCCAGTAGTACTCGGTGAAGACATCACCCTTCTCGAACCGTACGAAGCCGAAGTCGCGGACGCTGTCGCCCGCCCACGGTGCGCGCACGACCACCCGGGTGCCGTCGTCGGCCAGCAGCTCGGCCGGGTAACTGATCTTCGTACGGCCGGCCTTTACGAGTACGACCTCCAACGAGCCAGGCGTGTCAGCCGAGGTCACGGACATACTTCACCTCCGTCGCACAGATTTCATAACCGAACCATTTGTTGATCGCCAGCATCGGCCCGTTGCCGGCGTCGTTGCCCGTGAACGCGTCCGTGAACCCGGCCGCGCGGGCCCGGTGCAGCGAGTGGTTCTTGGCGAGTTTGGCGAGACCCCGGCCCCGGAAGGCGCGGTCGGTGCCCGTCATCACGGTGGCATAGCGGGTGCCGCCGTCGGTACGGGCCGCGCTGAACGCCGCCGGGCGGCCGTCGACGAGCGCGACGGAGGTGAGCTCATGACTCAGAAGCGGGTGGCGCCAGGTCTCCGTCAGCCAGGCCTCGTAGTCCGTGAACTCGCGGTCGATGTCACTCGGTTCGTCGAGGAGAGTCTCCGCGTCCAGCGTGAACAGCGGCCGCGGGTTGTCCGCGAAGTCCGCTCCGGTGCGCAACTCCACTCCGGGTGGCGGGGGTTGGAGCGGTGGCAGAGTGCCGTTCGCCAGGTCGAGGCGGAGGAAGTGCGCGGAGCGGGCCGCGCGATAGCCCCGCTTCTCCGCGAAGGCGCGGTGTGCGGGGGCGTCCGACACCCAGGCGTGCAGTCTGGTCGCGCCCAGGGCCGCGAGCTGTTCCTCGGCGGTGCGGGCCAGCAGCGAACCCGCGCCGCGTCCCGTCCGCTCCGGGTGCACATAGATGTTGACGGTCCCCTGGCCCGGCACCGGGCTGTCGTGCACGAGGCCCACCTGCGCGGTGCCGATCGGCTCGCCGTCCTCCTCGGCCAGCAACGGCCGGTAGTGGGAGTCGGGATGGGCCTGTTCCACGTCATAGGCGATGGACTCGGGGGTGAAGAGCATGAACGGGAGAGCCTGGTGACGGATGCGGGCGAAGCCCGCGGCGTCCACCGGGTTCCCGCGCCGCAGTTCGCGAACGATCACGGTCATGGCATCGCACGCTACGCGGGGGCTGCGTGCGGATGCCTCTCATTTTCCGGCGGGTACGGGACAATCGCCGCGTGACCCTGAAGATCCGCATCGCAGAGGGGGCCGCGCCGTACGAGCAGGTGCGCGCCCAGATTTCCGAGCAGGCCCGGTCCGGCGTGCTGCCGGTCGGCTACAAGCTGCCCACGGTACGGGGGCTGGCCGAGTCGCTCGGCCTCGCGGCCAACACCGTCGCCAAGGCCTACCGGGCCCTCGAGTCGGACGGGGTGATCGAGACGCGGGGCCGCAACGGTACGTTCGTGGCCGCCGCAGGGGACGCCGCGTCACGCGAGGCCGCGTCCGCCGCGCAGGCTTACGCCGAGCGCGTGCGACGGCTCGGCCTGACCGAGAACGCCGCCCTGGACGCCGTACGAGACGCACTGAGGGCGGCCTACGAGGACGGCGCCTAGCCCCCGCTGGCACCAACCGGGGCCGACCCGGGCGCCAACCGGGGACCCACCCAGGAGCCAGCCCACCAGCCGGGGCCTGGCCGGGGCCCAAGCCGGGGTTCGGCGCGGGCATCAGTGGCCGCCCGCTCCGGCCGGCACCAGCCGACGCTCACCGGGGGCACCAGCAGGTCGCCTACAGATACAGCCCCGCGTCCGCGCCCTCGCGTTGGTCCGGTACCGAGGTCGGGGTCGTCCCGCGGCGCAGTGCGTACAGCTCCGCGAGGGTCGCGCCCTCGCGGGAGACGCCTTCCTCGGTGCCCAGCCAGCCCACCGCCTCGCGGCGGGTGAGCGGCCCGACCTCGATCCGGGCGAGGCAGCGGCCGGGGCGGACGACGGCGGGGTGGAGGCGCTCCAGGTCCTCGTTCGTCGTGACGCCCACCAGGACGTTGCGGCCCTGGCCGAGCAGTCCGTCGGTGAGGTTGAGCAGCCGGGAGAGCGCCTGGCCCGCGGTGTGCTTCGCCTCGCCGCGGATCAGCTCGTCGCAGTCCTCGAGAAGCAGGAGCCGCCAGCGCCCCTTGCCGGTGCCGTCCTCCTCGCCGATCGCGATGTCCATCAGATAGCCGACGTCGGAGAAGAGCCGCTCGGGGTCCAGCACGCAGTCCACCTGGCACCAGTCGCGCCAGGAACGGGCCAGCGTGCGCAGGGCGGAGGTCTTGCCGGTGCCGGGCGGACCGTGGAGCAGCAGCAGCCGGCCCGCGATGTCCTCCGGGGTGGTCTTCATCAGGCGGTCCATGGCGTCGGCCACCGGTGCCGTGTAGTTGGTGCGGACCTCCTCCCACGTACCCGCCGAGATCTGCCGGGTCGTGCGGTGCGGGCCCCGGCGCGGCGACACGTACCAGAAGCCCATCGTCACGTTCTCCGGCTGGGGTTCCGGCTCGTCCGTCGCGCCGTCCGTGGCCTGCTTCAGCACCTTCTCGGCCAGCTCGGCGCTGGTCGCGGTCACCGTGACGTCGGCACCCCGGTTCCAGCGGGAGACCAGCAGGGTCCAGCCGTCGCCCTCGGCGAGAGTGGCGCTGCGGTCGTCGTCGCGCGCGGAGCGCAGCACCCGGGCGCCCGGTGGGAGCAGGGTGGCCCCGGACCGTACGCGGTCGATGTTCGCCGCGTGCGAGTGCGGCTGCTCGCCCGTCGCGAAGCGACCGAGGAACAGTGCGTCGACGACATCCGACGGTGAGTCGCTGTCGTCGACGTTGAGCCTGATCGGCAGAGCGTCGTGTGGGTTCGCAGACATGTCGCCATGATCTGTCACAAGGGCGCCCCGTGCACCCGGTTTCCACGGTGCGCCGCGTGTGTCGTGCGCGGTCCCGCTCTTCCGGTGTATTCCCTCCGTCCTGTTACGGGTTGCGGGGTGACGAGATCCGTCCCGCGCCGGATACCCCCGTTGCTGCGGCCCATGATGGGACGTCGTGGGCGGAATCCGGGGGTGGGACGGTGGCGTCCCACCGCGCTGATCGGCGTGGGTGCGGCCGTGCCGGCAGGGTGGTGACCTTGATCAACACCCTGCCGGGGGACGGCGGAAGCACCGCGGGCACGACCCGTGACGGCGACGAGGCGCACGGCACGCCGGTCACTCCGCCCCGGACGCCGTGGCTCGAGGAGGACCGGCCCTTCACCCACACCCGGTTCAGTGCCGACGAGGACGGTGCCGCCACCGAGCGGGGCCGAGGGACTGCTGGGCAAGGACCGGATGTCGCTGCCGCAGAACCGGCACATCCTTGGCTGGAGAGCGGGCAACCCCGAGCCGTCCAAGGGGCGTTACGACTTCCCCGGGAGGGGACAGCCGCGTCGACTTCGTCCGCGGCGCGCAGCGGGCCTGCGGGCGTCACGAGATGGACGGCCCTCCCGGGAGTTCTGGCCGCCTTTGAACGCGCGCTTGCGGAGTTGGCGCCTGTGTTCGACAACTGCCACTCAGATCAACAGAGTTGAGGGCCACCAACGGGTCGCCGTGTTCCGCGCCCGACGCGGGGCGGCCCCTTGGGGAGTCGACGGGCCACCGTCCCGTGTCACCCGACTGTCATCAAACTGTCATGGACATGTAGCGGAATATGTGATGAACGGGATCGTATCCGGCGGTTGATGCCTAAGAGTCTTGGCATGGACACTTCCTGTCAACATGCGTAGCTGCTACCAAAGTTGTGGCAGAGATCCTGCTAAAGGGAGGTTCCATGAGACGTCCCAGATTTTCGGCACACGTGACCTCACTCCTCCTCGCCTTCGGCCTCGCCCTTACCGGGGCAGCCGCGGCGCAGGCGCAAACCGCGGCGGCCACCGGCTATGTGGCCCTCGGCGACTCCTATTCCTCCGGTGTCGGTGCCGGGAGCTACATCAGTTCCAGTGGCTCCTGCGACCGCAGCACGAAGGCGTACCCCTATCTGTGGAACGCCGCGCATTCACCCTCGTCGTTCGACTTCACCGCTTGCTCAGGCGCTCGTACGGGTGATGTCACGGCGAATCAGCTCGGCCCGCTCAGCTCCTCGACGGGCCTCGTCTCGATCACCATCGGCGGCAACGACGCGGGCTTCTCCGACGTCATGACGACCTGTGTCCTGCAGTCCGAGAGCACCTGCCTCGCGCGCATCGCCACGGCGAAGGCGTACGTCGACTCCACACTCCCCGGCAAACTCGACTCCGTCTACTCGGCGATCAGCGCGAAGGCCCCGGCCGCCCATGTGGTCGTCATCGGCTACCCCCGCTTCTACAAGCTCAACGGCAGCTGCCTGACCGGACTTTCGGAGACCGAACGGGCCGCGATCAACGGCGCGGCCGACTATCTGGACAGCGCGATCGCCCAGCGCGCAGGCGCCCACGGCTTCACCTTCGCCGATGTCAGGGGCAACTTCACCGGCCATGAGATCTGCTCCGGTGACGCCTGGCTGCACAGCCTGAACTGGCTGGACATCGGCGTGTCGTACCACCCGACCGCGGCCGGCCACTCCGGTGGCTATCTGCCGGCCTTCTCCGGAGCCGTCTGACCTCCGGGCCCCCACTCCCGGAATCCTTCGAGAAAGCACCCGTCCCGCCGAGGGGAACGTCAGCTCGGCAGAGGGGCATCGTCAGCCCCGTCAAGGGGATGCGGATACGGATGCGGAGGCCCCGTCCGTCGGGGTCTCCGTCGCACAAGTGATGGTGAAAGGAACGGAGTTGGAGGTCGCGTGGACCGGGCTGCGCACCTCCACACTGATCGCGTTGGCGAACTCCCCGCTCGTGTCGTACGTCGTCGCCACGACCGTCTTCTGCTGTGTTCTGCCACCGCCCGCGGGGAACGAGAGCGTCTTCCAGTTCGGATCGGTCACATCACCGGTCTTCGTCACCCAGCGGTACTCGACATCCACCGGAACGCGGCCCACCGTGAAGGTCACCGTGAACGAGGGAGCCTCCGTGCCGGGCGGCGGACAGGTGCCCTTGTAGTCGGTGTGGTGACCCGAGACCGTCACCTGTACCGACTGCGCGGGCGGAGCGGTGGTCGAACCACCTCCACCGGGAGCGCTGCTGGAGGGACTTTTGCCGCCGGTCACCCCGGCGGTGGCGCTGTCGCTCGTCCTGCCGCCCGAGGTCCCACCGTCGCCGGTGGTGTTGCCGGTGCCCCCGCTGCTGCTGTTCCCCCGCCCGCTGTTTCCGGCGTTTCCGTTGTCACGGTTCAGCAGGGCGTACGTAAGCCCGCCGAGGGCGAGCGCCAGCGCGACCAGGCCCGCGATCAGGGCGACGGCAGCGCGGCGATTGCGGTCGGGCTCCGCCGTGGAGGTGGCCGAGGGCACGGTCGCGGAAGGCGGACCGAACCCCTGGGGCGGAGTCGGCGAGGCCGGCGGCTGGTTGAACGCCCTGATCGTCGGCGCGCCGGAGGAGGCCGGGGGCGCGGCGCCCATCGGCCGTGTGGGTGCCGTACCGCCCGCCGCGACCACGCGCAGCTGGTGCTCGGCCGACTCCGCGCTCGTCCGTTCGGCCGGGTCCTTGGCGAGCAGCCCCTCGATGACGTGGGCGAGCTGACCGGCACGACGGGGCGGCGGCAGCGGTTCGTCGACGATGGCCCGCAGGGTGCTGAGCGGAGTGTTCTGCCGGAAGGGCGAGTTGCCCTCGACCGCCGCGTACAGCAGCACCCCGAGTGACCAGAGGTCCGACTCGGGACCGGGGGTGCGGCCCAACGCCCGCTCCGGGGACAGGAATTCGGGCGATCCGATGACCTCGCCCGTCATGGTCAGCGCTGAGCTGCCCTCGACCGTCGCGATCCCGAAGTCAGTCAGGACGACCCGACCGTCGTTCGACATCAGGACGTTGCCCGGCTTCACGTCCCGGTGCAGCACTCCCGCCTCGTGCGCGGCACGCAGCGCGGAGAGCACCTCGGCGCCGATGTGGGCGGCGCGCTCCGGAGTCAACGGCCCCTCGGCGTCCAGCAGATCGGAGAGCGCGATGCCGCGGATCAGCTCCATCACGATCCAGGGCCGGCCGTCCTCCATGGCCACGTCGTACACCGTCACCACATTGCGGTTGGAGATACGGGCGGCCGCCCACGCCTCCCGTTCCAGGCGCGCGTACATCCGTTCGACCTCGGACGACGGAAGCCCGGCCGGGGCGCGGACCTCCTTCACGGCGACCTCGCGTTGCAGCACTTCGTCGCGGGCGCGCCACACCGTTCCCATGCCGCCTTCGCCCAAGGGCGAGAGCAGCCGGTAGCGCCCCGCGATCACACGTTCACTGCCCGGATCTTCGGACACGTGCGTCCCCCATTCGCATCCGCGCGATTTCTCCCCAAAAGTAGCTCAGCCGAGAACGGATGCCGCCCCCTTGAGCACCAATCCAGCCCCAAGGGCTACAACGATCAACGCCGATGCCAGGGGTGCGGTCCTGCGGACCAGGAGCACGACGCGCCCCTCGGCCCACCGCCGGCGCCCGGCCAGGGCCCGGTCGACCCCGGTGCCGAGCTTGACGACGGCGAACCCGGCCGCCGTCAGCGTCAGGGCGAGCCCGACGCCGTACGCCAGAACGAGAAGAAGGCCGAACCAGGCCTGTCCGAGCGCCATGGCGCCCACGAGGACGACGACCGCCGACGGACTGGGGACCAGCCCACCGGCGAAGCCGAGCAGGATCGTCCCGCGGAGGGTGGGCGCGATCTCGTGGGTGTGGGTGAAGCCGCCGTGGGTGTGCTCCAGGGCGGAGGAGCGGGGGGAATTGCCCGAGCGGTGGTCGTGCTCAGGGGCATGGTCGTGCGGGTGCGGGTGCGGGTGCGGGTGCGGGTGCGGGTGCGGGTGCGGGTGGTCGTGGTCGTGGAGTTGGGGTGCCGTTGCCGTTGCGGTCGAGGCGGGAGCGCTGGTCGTCACGGACGCGGTGGCGTGAGCGAGCGCCAGGGGGCGCACGGGGTGGTCGGCGTGCCGGTGCGGGGCGTCCGCATGGTCGTGGTCGTGGTCATGTTCGTGATCGTGTGTGTGGCGGGGGGCGGGAGTGTGCTCGTGGTCGTGCGTGTGGTCATGGGCCGGGGCCCGGTCCCGGCCGTGCTCGAGCGCGTGGTCGTGCCCGTGAGCGGATTCGTGGTCGTGAGCGTGGTCGTGCGTGTGGCCCGAGTCGTGCGGATGCGCGTGATCGTGCGGGTGTCCGTGGTCGTGGCCGTGCCCTTGTACGGAGGGCCGGTTGCGCCAGGCCCGCCGCAGGAGAGTGGTGCCCGCCACCGTGACCAGGACGCCGCTGGACACGCCGAGCCAGGCGATCACGGAGGGGGTGGCCGCCGAGCCCGCGGTGACCAGCAGGCCGAGCGCGACGACCCCGAGGGTGTGGGTGACCGTCACCGAGGCGGCCAGCGGCAGCACGTCCTTCAGCCGGGCCCTGCCCCCGCGCGCCGCCGCCGTCGCGGCCATCAGGGTCTTGCCGTGCCCCGGAGCGAGCGCGTGCATCGCGCCCAGGCCGACGGCGATGACCAGGGCCAGTGCGGCGAAGCCGAAGGTGAGGTCATGCCGGGCCACCAGGTTGTTCAGGGCCTGGGTCCAGCGGTCGGCGCCGCGCGGGAGCACGGAGGCCCCCGGAGCCTCGCGCCGCTCCTCGACGAGGGCGGGGCCGCCGGGGCGGATCCGCAGCGACGCGGTGGCGGTGTCGGCGGGCGAGGAGAGCAGCGCCTTGGGGTACTGGGTCAGCTCTGCCGACACCGACTTCTTCGGTACGTCCGAGGAGGTGAGCGTCATCCGGTCACCACGGGCGGTGATCTCGCGCCAGCCGGGGCCCCGGTCGGCGCCCGCGCTGTGGAATCCCACGGTGACCGTGCCCTTGCTCGGCAGGGGCGCCGTCAGCCGGCACTCCACGCGCAGGGTGTTGAGTCCGGCCTGCCCCGGCCGCAGGCGTGCTCGGCTCGCGCCCGCGGTGAGCGCCACCGTCCGCCCGCCGACGGTGACCTTGCTGCCGTGCGCGGCGTTCTCGCACCGCTGCCTGGCCCAGTCGGTCATACCGAGCCTTTTGATGTCCGGCTTGGCCTGGGTGGCCGGGATCTCGGCCAGGTCCTCGACGTGATCGACCCGCAACTGCCCCGGGGCGGCGACGAGTCCGTCGTACCGGTTGACGGTGAAGTTGCCGAGCGGATGCGCGCTCGCCTGCCCGGAGGGGACGAGCACGAGTGCGCAGGCCGCGGTCAGGATCGTGCCGCAGAGGGCGAGGAACCGCGCCGCCCTCACTGCGCGGCCTTCAGCGCCGTACGGGCTTTGGCGGCGCCCAGCGGCGAGAATCCCGGGTTCAGGTCCAGGGCCGCCTTCAACGCGGTGCGGGCCTTGTCGGCGTGACCGGTGGCCTGCTCGATGACGCCGAGGTGGTAGAGGAAGGACGCGTTGCGGTAGCCCGTCGCCGTGGCCCTGCGCGCGTACGGCAGGGCCTGCGCGTCGTGGCCCGACACGTGCAGCGCCCAGCCGAGCGCGTCCGCGGTGTGCACGGTGTGCCGCCGGGCCCACTCGGCGCGGGCTGCCTGCAGTGCGGCCTTGTGGTCGCCGTGGTCGGCGGCGGCCAGCGCGGTGTCGAGGTCGGCGTTGACGCCGTAGGCGTGGGCGAGGGAGATCCAGGCGTTCACCAGTGTGTACTGGTCGCGCGCCTTCTGCGCGTCGCCCGCCCCGCCACGGGCCTCGTACAACTCGCCCAGTTCGACCAGGGGTTGCGGAAGCGGGTAGCGCTGTACGACCTGCTCCATGCCCTTGATCGCCGCCGCGCGGTCGCCCAGCGCGGCCTGGGTGCGGGCCCGGCCTTCGAGGGCGGGGAGATAGCTGTCGTCGGCGGCGAGCGCCCGTGCGTAGTACGTGAGGGCGGAGTGGTACTCGCCCTGGCTCCAGGCCAGTTGGCCGAGCGCGGTCGTCACGTACGAGATGTCGCCGCGGCTGGTCGCCGTAGTGAGCGCCTGCCGCAGGACCCGGCGGGCGGTCGACACGTCGCCGCGCAGCTCGTGGACATAGGCGTACCGGGTGAAGACGGGGACCCCCGGCCGCCGGGAGTCCGCCAGGTCGGCCGCCTTCGACGCCTCGTCGTAGCGGCCGAGTTCGACGAGTGCGTCGATACGGGAGGACAGCGCGCGCTCGCTGTAGGGGTTCTGCTTCAGTGCGAGGTCCGCGTACTTCAGGGCGTCGGCGAACTCGTGCCGGGCGGCGGCGAGGGCGGCCCGCCCGGCGAGCGCGGGGTCGTAGTCGGGGCGCAGCTTCAGGGAGCGGTTGAGAGCTTCCTGTGCCTGCGGATAGCGCGAGGGATCGCCCTTGGTGCGGGCCTGTTCGACGTAGGCGAGGCCGAGCGTCGCCCAGCCGCTGAAGTCCTTGGGCTGAGTGCGGAGATGGGCCTGGAGGGAGAGGATGCTCGCGTCGAGGTCGCCGCTCGCGAGCAACTGCGGGGACACGCCGTTGGACACGGCCGCGACGGCGGGAGTCGTCGTGCCGTCCCTCAGGGCCCCGAGCACCACCGCGCCCGCCGTCATGGCGACCGCCAACGCGGCCGCGCAGAACCCGAGTTGGGTAGCCCGCCAACGACGCTGCGACTGCGACAGCCGGCGCACGGCGGCCACTCGCTCGTCGGCCACCTCCGCGACGCCCGCGGTGTCCTCGTCGGCGCCGACCGGTGCGGAGTTCCGATCGGACGCGGCCGTCGGGGCGCCCTCGGCGGAATCCTTGCCGGACGCGGCTTCGGCGGTGTCCTCGCCGGACGCAGCCTCTGTGGAGTCCTTGCCGGACGCGGCTTGGGAGGTGTCCTCGGCGGGTGTTGCTTCCGAGGCGCTCGTGTCGTGCACCGGCACCTCGGTGTCTTCGGTGTCGACGTCTTCGGTGTCGGCTTCGGCGTCCTCGCGGGGCGCGATGCCCGTGGCGTCCTCGGCCGGCGTCGCTTCCGCGGTGTTCTCGGCGGGCATGGCCCCCACGGTGCTCTCGTCGGGCGTGGCCTTGTCGGCGTCCGGCGTCGCGTTGTCGTTCGTACGCGGGGACATGCCCTCTCCTCAAAGTCCTGGGCGGAACGGTCGTCGTGGGGGGTGGGGGCGGCGCGGCCCGCACCGTGGGGGGTGAACTGCGTGCGGGCCGCGCCAGTCGGTGAGCCGGGTCAGTAGGCCCGGTTGTACATCCGTCGGCGCCACCACAGCAGACCGGAGCCGATGAGCAGGATGCCCGCGGCGCCCGCCGCGGCGGAGCCCGCGATCAGCACGGTGTCGGTCCCGCCGCCGGAGGTGCCGGCGGGCTGCAGCGCGTCGCCCAGCTGGCTGCGCACATCCGTCCCGCTGGTCGTGCCCTTGGCGAGCGCGCCGCGCGAACCCGAGGTCGGCTCGGCCACGTACGGGAACGACTTCTCGAAGCTCTTGTCGTTCTTGTCGACCGCGTCGCCCAAGTCGTTCTTGGAACCGACCAGTTCACCCTCGACGACCTGGAGCGAGGCGTCGATCACGTCGTCGGTGAGCCGACGTCCGTTCGGGAAGCCCGCGTTGTCGCCGTCGAGCACACCGAGTCGCTTGGGGTGCATGGACGGCTTGATCGAGGTGTTGAGGCGCAGTTCCTCCGCCGGGCGCACGTGGGGCGGCTGGTTGAGGCCCTTCACGCCCTTCAGGAACACGTCGACCAAGTCGTTGCGGGGCTCGGCCGGGGCCTTGATCTTGTAGATCCCCTCGATGAGCTTCGGGAGCTCCGGGTTGGTCACGTTCTTCAGGAACTGGGCGTCTTCCCAGGGCGCGGACGCGTTGAACTTGTCCTTGTCCTTCTGCGGGTTGACGACCTCGTTGACCAGCGGCATGCCGAGACGCGAGACCTGGCGGTACTGGCCGCGGGCGTCCTTGCGCTGAGTGGTGGACCAGATGCCGACGACCGGCTGTCCGGCCGACTCGCGGATCATGTCGTTCGGGACCTGAAGGGCTATGGAGTTGACGTTGTAGCCCTTGAGGGTGTCCCGTCCGACCTCGGTCAGGTTCCCGCCGTACAGCAGGTCGAAGACGCGCAGGTCCAGGAAGAACGGGTCGTCCGCCTGGCCGGCGAACGTCGTCGTGCCGCCCGCGAGCTTGGAGATGGCATGGTGGCGCAGCTTCGCGTAGTCCGGCATCGACGCCTTGCCGACGTTGGACGGAGCGACCGGGACGTCGTCCGCGATCTTGGTCTTCGACACCAGCCTCTGGTTGTGCAGTCGCAGCACATCGATGTCGTACGACTGCGTGATGTTCAGGTCGGGGTCGTCGAGGCTGGTGACCGGACCCGTGTTGTAGAGGAACGTGTTGCCGTTCTTGCGGTGCGTCTTGAAGGTGTAGCGGTAGATCAACTCACCCTGTGCGTCACCGTTGTTGTCGATGTGGATGTCGTACTGGGCGTCGTCGGCGAACGTGTAGAAGTTCGGGCCGCCGGCGGGCTCCTCGAAGGGAATCCAGTTCGCCACGATCGTCGTCGTGTTGGGCTTGTCCGGGCTGACGAACGCGTACACGTCCGTGTTGTCGTACTGCGGAGTGCCCGAGATGAGCGGGGCCTCCCGGTGGCTGGAGGCGGAGGCCGCCCCCGGTACCAGCACGGTCACGCCGGCGGCTGCGAGCCCCCCGGCGGCCAGCGCACCACATACGAGGGTCGCAAGAGTCCTGCGTCCCGCGCCGCTCCTGGAGATAGGTGTCATGCCGTCCGTCCTCTGTCCAACTTGCCTGACGCACGCCATTCGGAGCGGTCGCCGGGGTGGATTGGTCGAATCCCAAACGTGTTTACGGCGGTTCTCCCAGCTTGTTTCATCGGCGGGCCCTTTTCTTCGGCGACGGCCCGCCGGACCGGTCGGCCGGGGACTCGCGAAACCGTGGGCGGCGGACGTGCGAACCGGTGGGCGGCTGACTCGCGAACCGGGCGGAGGCGGACACGCGAGCCGGTCGGCCGCGGACACGCGAACCGGGCGGAGGCGGACACGCGAACTGATCAGCGGCGGACACGCGTTTTCGGCTCGCTGATCCGTAACCCATCCGTAGACAGGTTCGCTGCGAAGACGTAGGGGAAAGGACGGGCCGTGCACGGCCGGAGAGGGGGACGGGTGGAGGCTGACGAACTACTGGTGCTGGTGGCCGGAGGCGACCAGAAGGCGTTCGAGGAGCTGTACGGACTGGTGTCCGGGCCGGTGTTCGGACTGGTGCGCCGCGTGGTGCGGGACCCCGCACAGTCGGAGGAGGTGTCGCAGGAGGTCCTGCTCGAACTCTGGCGCTCCGCCGCGCGGTTCGACCCCGGACGCGGCAGCGCCCTGTCCTGGGTCCTCACCCTCGCGCACCGCCGTGCCGTCGACCGGGTGCGCAGCGCCCGCGCGGCCACCGAACGCGAGCATCGTGAGGGGCAGCGCAACCACCACCCCGCTTTCGACCAGGTCGCCGAGGAGGTCGAGGCCGGGCTCGAACGCGAGTGGGTCCGCCGCTGCCTCGACCGGCTCACCGCACTGCAACGCCAGTCCGTCACCCTCGCCTACTACGACGGCTACACCTACCGTGAAGTCGCCGAGCGGCTCTCCCTGCCCCTCGGCACCGTCAAGACCCGTATGCGCGACGGGCTCACCCGCCTGCGTGAATGCCTGGGAGGAGTCGCGTGAACGTCGACGACTGCCCGCCCGGCCACGATCCGCACGGAAGAGAGAGGGGTGCCGTATGAGCGTCCTCGACCGACTGCTGGGCCGCGATCTGCACTCCCTCGCCGCTCCCTACGCCCTCGACGCGCTGGAAAGCGATGAGCGGCGCCGCTTCGAACGCCATCTGAAGGGCTGTGACCGCTGTGCCGACGAGGTGCGGGCGTTGACCGAGGACGCGGTACGGCTCGCCTGGTCCACGGCGGCGTCCCCGCCGGCCGCGCTGCGCGAGCGGGTGCTGACCGCCGTACGGACGACACCCCAGGAACCGGCTGGCCGGGACCTGCCCCGCGCACGGCCGGCCCATCAGCCCGCGCGTGCGCGTACCCCCCGGTTCCGCCCGTTCTTCGCCCCGCTCGCCACCACCACGGCCGCCGCTGCCCTCGTCGTCGCCTCGCTGTTCGCGGTGCAGGCGACCCAGGCGCGGGACGAACTGGGCCGGGAGCGCGCTCAGGCGCGTGAGATCGCCCACGTTCTCGCGGCGCCCGACGCACGGGCGACCGGTGACCGGGACGCACGGGGACGCGGAATCGGAGTGGTGGCCTCCGCATCGGAGCGGAGTGCCGTCGTGACGCTGAGCGGACTCGGCACTCCCTCGGAGGGGCGCGTCCATCAGCTGTGGCTCATGCGCCCCAACGAGAAACCGCGTTCCCTCGGCCTCTTCGACGGCGACACGCCCCTCGTCGCCGACGGGCTGAATGCGAACGCGACATCACTCGCAGTGACCGTCGAGCCTCACGGCGGCTCAGAACAGCCCACTACCACGCCGGTTGTCCAACTCGCCCTGGAAACGGTTGGATTCGGAGAGTAATCGTCAACCCCCTTACGGGGAAGGTGAATCCTTTGTCCGAGATACACGAGCGCCACGAGGGGGCGATAGGGTTAGTCTGCCCGGGCCGGGTGGACTTGTACGGGTGGGGAGTGACATGGAACAGATAACAGTGCGCAGCAGGGCACGCGTCCCTGCGATCACGTGCGGGAGCAGCGCGACCAGTTCGCGCCTCGACCGTCATCTTGCGGTGCTCGGTGGCCCTGCCATACCGCAGCGCGAGACGGTCGAGGCGACGTCACTGATGCGTGAGCTCACGGCGCGTGACACCGCGCACGACAGCGGCTCCAGGGGTGCGCGCGTGCGGCGGGTCTCGCTCTTCGCGCCGCTCAGGCGGCTGCGCCGTTCGCTGTTCGGCGACCGCTGAGCGGCTGCCGGTACCGGCCTTTCCGACCCGCGCTCCGGTGACTCCACCGACCGGCGCAGCGCTGCCCTTCCGCGTCCGTCATCCCCACGGCGGGCAGCGGCGCCCGGTGATCACCACAGCCGGAGCGCGGGTCACCCCCTTCGTTGAGCCGTGAGGCTCAGCGCACCACTCCGTCCCGCCACAGCTCGGCGACCTCCGCGTCCGTCATGCCCAGCGCCCGCAACACCACCCCTGTGTGCTCGCCGAGCTGCGGGACGGCCCCCATGCGCGCTTCCTCCCCGCCCGGCAGCGTGATCGGAGGCAGCAGCGCCCGCAGCGGCCCGACCGGTGATCCCACCTCGCGCCAGCGGTTCCTGGCCGCCAGCTGCGGATGCTCCGCCACCTCCCGCACGTCCCGCAGCCGGGCGCAGGCGATGCCCGCGGCCTCAAGGCGGGCGACCGCCTCGTCGGCGCCGAGCGTGCCCAGCGCCTTCCCCACCAGCGTGTCCACGCGCTCCCGGTTCGCCACCCGCGCCGGATTCGTCGCGAACTCCGGATCGTCCGCCAACTCGGCGTGCCCCAGAACCTGTTGGGCGAGCCGCCGCCACTCCCGGTCGTTCTGCACCGACAACAGGACACGCCCGCCGTCCACCGTCGAATAGACGTCGTAGGGAACGATGACGGCATGGGCGAGGCCCGTGCGTTCCGGTGGGGTCCCGCCGTGCATCGCGTGGTGCAGCGGATGCCCCATCCACTCCGCGAGCGCGTCCAGCATCGACACCTCCACCGGGCCCCCGCGTCCGGTCGTGCCGCGCCGCACCAGTGCCGCGAGGACCCCCGAGAAGGCGTACATGGCCGCCGCGATGTCCGCGGCCGGGATGCCCGCCTTCACCGGCTGCTCGGGCGTTCCCGTCACCGACACGAGCCCCGCCTCGCACTGCACGAGCATGTCGTACGCGCGTTTGCCGGCGTACGGCCCGGACGGCCCGTACCCCGAGATGTCCACGGCGATCAGCCGCGGATGCTCGGCACACAGGGTCACCGCGTCCAGGCCCAGCCGGGCCGCCGCCCCCTGGGCGAGGTTCTGCACGAACACGTCCGCGTCCGCGACCAGCCGCCGCACCACGTCCAGCCCGCGCGGGTCCTTCAGGTCGACGGCGACGGACTCCTTGCCCCGATTGCACCACACGAAATGCGAGGCCAGCCCCCCGGCAGCGGTGTCGTAGCCACGGGCGAAGTCCCCGCCGTCGATCCGCTCGACCTTGACGACCCGCGCACCGAGATCGGCGAGCTGCCGGGTGGCGAAGGGCGCGGCGACGGCTTGTTCGACGGCGACGACGGTGATGCCTTCGAGCGGCAGAGGCTGTGGCTGCATGCCGTGGATCATGGCCCCTCGGCAATACTTTTGTCATGCACGGATGTCGACGGGGTGATCCGGTGGGGTGACCGATCGTTCGCGGTCGGTCCCGCCGCTCACCGGTCTCCGGTCGCGTACCGGCGGACGGCGAGCGGCAGGAACACCGCGAGCAGTACACCGCACCAGGCCAGCGATCCGGCGACGGGATGGGCCACCAGCCAGGCGGAACCGTCGGGCACCGGAGCGTTGCCGAACAACACGCGCAGGGCCGTGGTCACCGCGCTGATCGGGTTCCACTCCGCGATCGTGCGCAGTCGGCCGGGCAGGAACGGCACGGTTCCCACGGCCGTCACGAGCAGATCCGCGACCGCCTGGCCCAGTGGCACGGCCGCCCGGCTCATCGGCAGGGTACGGAAGCGGTCCATCACGCCGCGGTGCGTGTCCTGGGCCGCCTGGAACATCCCCGTCATGACGCCGTTGGCCGCGGTCGCCATCAGCAGCCCCGGCACCAGGAAGGACCGGTACTGCGGTCCCGGCATCGACAGGGCACTGCCGAAGACGTACCCGAAGAAGAGCAGCATCGTGATCGGCATGGTCTGTGTGAGGACCGCGAGCCCCGGACTGTTCCGTACCCGCCGCAGTTGGCGGCCCGGCATCGCACCGCCGTCGTACGCCAACCCGCCCATGCCGCAAGCTCCTTGCCGTCGGCCGGTCCTTCGGTCAGCCGGAGAAAGACATCGTCGAGGGTCGGCTGCCGCAGGCTCGCGTCGAGCAACGGCACTCCCGCCGAGTCGAGTTCACGGACCAGGCGGGGGAGCGTCAGCGTCGGATCGGAGGAGACTGCGCCCACTGTGCCGCGCGCCGCGTCCGGTTCGGGCTCGTTGCCGGTCAGCCGGTCGAGGACGGCGGCCGCCCGGGCCAGCGCATCCGGGTGGGCCACCACGGCCTGCGCGTACGCGCCGATGAGCGTCTTGAGTTCGGCGGGTGAGCCGGTGCGGGCGATCCTGCCCCGGTCCACCAGCGCGATGTCGTCGGCCAGTTGGTCGGTCTCCTCCAGGTACTGCGTGGTCAGCACCACGGTCGTACCGTCGTTCTTCAGAGCGCGTACAGCGTCCCGGATCCGGTTGCGGCTCGCCGGGTCGAGTCCCGTGGTGGGCTCGTCGAGGAACAGCACGGCCGGCCGGCGGACCAGACTCGCCGCCAGGTCGAGTCGGCGCCGCATACCGCCCGAGTAGGTGGACGTCGGCCGGTCGGCGGCCTCGGTCAGCCCGAAGCGGTCGAGCAGTTCGGCGGCTCGTGCCCCGGTGTCCCGCATCCGGTGCAGCCGCGCGAACAGCCGCAGGTTCTGCCGTCCGGTGAGGTCGCCGTCCACCGAGGCGTACTGCCCGGTGACCCCGATGCTCCGCCGGACGGCCGCGGCCTCCCGCACGATGTCGTGCCCGGCGACCGCGCCGCCCCGGCGTCGGGCCGCAGCCTCGATCCGCTCGACGCCCCGTACGGCACCAAGACGGAGCTGATCGCGATGCTCAACGGTGTGGTGACGACGTACGTCGGCAATGAGCTGGCCACCGTCGAGCGGACCCGCTCGCTGCCCTGGTCCGAGGAGCAGGAGAATGCGGCCCGGATCGCCTGTCTGGGCAGCCAGGTGGCGTCCGGCGCGTATCCGCGGATGGCCGCCGCCTTCACGGAGGGTGCCGGTCCGATCGATCTGGAGGCGGTGTTCGAGCGGATGCTGGGCCGGGTGCTGGACGCGTTCGAGCCGAAGGACCAGGGCGTGTCCGGGGCGGTCGCGGTCCTCGCTGCGAGGGGCCGGGCCGGGCCCGGCAGGGGATGTGCGCCGCCAGGCGGATGCGCGCCCTCAGATCAGCGCGAACTGGCCCTCCGGACCCTCTTCGTGGTGGTCGAGCACCGAGGCCGGACGGCGTGCCCTGTCCGGGACCGGGAGCACCCCGGCCGTGCGCAGTTCGGCCCGGGTGACCGGTGATCGGAGCTCCAACTCGGCCTGCTGGGGGCGCAGTTCCGCGAGCAGGGCGAGCACGGTGATGAGTTCGAGGAGTTCGGACGTCCACGTCTGCGGCCAGCCGGCGGGGCCGATCGCCTCCAGTGTCCCCGGCTCGGGCGCCCCGGTCCTGGCCGCGAACCACTGTTCGAGCACGCGCACTCCGCCGACCTCGAAGTCCCAGGCCTCGGGCGGTACGGGCGAGATCCTGCCGTCACCGAGATGCAGGGACTCCTCGGCGCGGTCGTAGTACGGGTCGGTGAGGAGGGGGCCCGCGGCCGGGCGGGGGCTCTGGGGGAGGGCGGTCAGTGGCGCGCGGACGTACGGGCGCCGTCCACCGGGGAGTTTGGGGCGCTCGCCGTCGCGGCGCATCAGCCACAGCATCCGGCGGCCCAACTCGACGCCGTGCGACCACACTTCCGGGTCGGAGGTGAGCGGGACCGCGCAGCCGTCCCGGCTGTGCCGGGCGACCGCCATCGTCCAGGCGAGGACGTCCACGGGGGCGGGGGAGTGGCCGAGGCGGGTGCCGAGAAACTCCGACAGGCCCGGTGCGAGGTTCGGTTCACGGCCGCCGGGGCGGCGGTAGAGGGGGCGCACCCGGCCGCCGCGGCCGGCGCTCAGCGGCAGCACGGAGGCGGCCAGCAGGACCGGACCGGACGCCTCGGGCCCGGAGGTCTGCTCGACCGCGAACACCTGCTCCTCGCCGACCACCCGCCACAACTCGGGGCGCGCCGCGTCGATCAGCCGGTGGTCGGGAATCAGCCACTGCTCGTCGAAGGGGGCGCTCAGCACGCGTACCGGGTCCGGGCAGGGGTCCGCCGCCCGCGCGAGGCGGCCCGTCCCGCTGGACTGACCGGGCAGCTGGGCGACGGCGGAGTGCGTCGTGCGCGCCCGCGTCGGCCCGAACAGCGTCTCGCGGTCCGCCCCTTCGGCCCGCACGAGAGCGTCCCAGCGCGCCTTCAGGGAGGCCGCGTCGGGGGCCGTCGGCCACCTCCGGCCCAGCCTCGGCGGTGCGACGGACCACGGCATGAGGTCCGCGAGCAGCGGAGCGGCGTCGGGCGTCACGCCCGGCATCGTACGACGCGGGCGCCGCGCGCCGCCCCCGTACGGCATCGTCAGTGGGCGTCGAGGGTGACCGTGAACGAGAAGCGGTCGCCCCGGTAGTGGATGACCGCCACGTCCAGCGCCTGCCCGTCCTTGCCGTAGATGATGCCCGTGTAGCGCAGGATCGGGCTGAGCAGCGGCACTTGGAGCAGGCGAGCCGTCTCCGGGTCCGCGAGCCGGGCCTCCACCGTGTCGGTGATCCGGCTGATGCCGACTCCGAGCACGTCCCGCAGCACCTTGGTCATCGGCCAGCGGATCAGATCCTCCCGGTCGATGCGATCGGCCAGCTCCGTCCGGAGGTAGTTGCGCGCGTGGTTCGTCGGCTCGCCCGTGCTCTCGTCGCTGCGCAGCCGGTGGTACGTCGCCACCTCGTCGACATCCGGGAAGAATTCCGCCAGTTCGCCCGAAACGGGCGCCTTCCCCTGGTCCAGCAGCTCGGTCGTCATGCCTGACTGCTGGGCCACGATCGCGTCCACCGAGCCGAGCAGCCGCACGGGCGCGCCCCGCTGCGCACTCGGCTCGATGAACGTGCCCCGCCGGCGGTGCCGGGTGATGAGCCCCTCGACCTCCAGCTCCTTGAGCGCCTGCCGCATGGTCAGCACGCTCACCCCGTAGTGCCCCGCGAGCTGCTCCTCGGTGGGCAGGCGCAGGGGGTCCTGGGGTGAGCGGCCGAGTATCGAGGCACGCAGGGACTGCGACACCTGATACCAGAGCGGCAGCTTGCGGTTCAGGACGATCGAGTCCGGAGCAAAGGAGGTCACGAGGTATCCGTACAGGTCGCGGGCGTGGAAGGCAACGGCCGGTGAACCCTCAGTCGGTCGCGCGGAAGTGCCGTCCAAGGCCCTGCCACACGTCGTCGTAGCCGCGCTGGAGATGCTCCGCCCGTGCCGCCTGGGCCGTCGCGGTCACCGGCCAGCGCGTCTCGAACATGAAGGCGAGCCCGTCGTCGATCTTCTGCGGCTTCAGCTCGGCGGTGCTGGCGCGGTCGAAGGTCTCCTGGTCCGGTCCGTGCGCCGACATCATGTTGTGCAGCGAGCCGCCGCCCGGCACGAAACCCTCCGCCTTCGCGTCGTACGCGCCCTCGATGAGCCCCATGTACTCGCTCATCACGTTCCGGTGGAAGTACGGCGGCCGGAACGTGTCCTCGCCCACCAGCCAGCGCGGCGCGAAGACGACGAAGTCGACACCGGCCAGACCAGGGGTGTCGGACGGCGACGTCAGCACCGTGAAGATCGAGGGGTCCGGGTGGTCGTAGCTGATGGAGCCGATCACATTGAAACGGTGCAGGTCGTAGATGTACGGCACATGGTTGCCGTGCCAGGCGACCACGTCCAGCGGTGAGTGGTCGTACGTCGCCGTCCAGAGGTTGCCGCAGAACTTGTTCACCACCTCGACCGGGCCCTCGACGTCCTCGTAGGCCGCGACCGGGGCGAGGAAGTCGCGGGCGTTGGCGAGACCGTTGGCGCCGATCGGGCCGAGGTCGGGCAGCTGGAAGGGCGCCCCGTAGTTCTCGCACACATAACCCCGGGCGCCGCGGCTCCGGCCGCCCTCCGGCGCCGTGTCCAGCAGCTCCACCCGGAAACGCACCCCCCGGGGGATCAGCGCCACCTGACCCGGCTCCACGTGGAGCAACCCGAACTCGGTGCGCAGCAGCAGACCGCCGCGCTCCGGGACGATGAGCAGCTCGCCGTCGGCGTCGCTGAACACCCGCTCCATCGAGGAATTGGCGTGATACAGGTGCACAGCGATCCCGGTGCGCTGGGCCGCGTCGCCGTTGCCGCCGAGGGTCCACAGGCCCGCGAGGAAGTCCGTCCCGGCGGGAGGTTCGGGCAGCGGGTTCCAGCGCAGCCGGTTCGGGTCGGGCACCGACTCCGTGAAGGGTGCCGTCCGCAGAGTGCCGTTGTCGGCGCGGGTGAAGGCGGGGTGCGCGGCCGACGGCCGGATCCGGTACAGCCACGAACGCCGGTTGGAGGCCCTCGGTTCGGTGAACGCCGAGCCGCTCAGCTGTTCCGCGTACAGGCCGAGCGGTGCGCGCTGCGGCGCGTTGCGACCGTGCGGCAGGGCCCCCGGGACCGCCTCCGAGCCGTGTTCGTTGCCGAATCCGGAGAGGTAGGACAGCCCCTCGGCCGTCTTCCTCGCGTCCCCGCTCATGATCGCTCCCTCGCGCCTGATTCCTATGCATCACCGTAGGATTCAGTTCCGCCCCGCGCAAGAGGTCATCCGACCCCACCGAACGGGATCGGCCACGGGCCGCGCGCGGATCTTCGCCCGGCCGGGGTCGCGGGCCGGTCCGGGAGCGGGATCGAGCCCGGCTCGGGACGGTTCGGGTACGGCTCGCGGGTTGGCCGGAATTCCCGCAGGGGTTGCCGCGGGAGGTAGTACTCAGGGGTGTCCGTACGGCCCAAGAACCCGACTCCAGGGGGATCCGGCCGTAAGGGGCCTTGTTCTACGCTCCCGGACATGCGACGGACGCTTGGACTGCTCGTCGCGCTCGTGGTCTGTGCCCTGCTCGGCGGAGCCGCGGGCTGCGGCGCCGGTGATGCGCACGAGCGGGGGGTCACCGTCTCGGCCTCGCCCGTGGGCACCTTGCTCGACGAGACGGACGAGGAGGGGCGGCTCTACCGCGAGGTGGGCAAGAAGGGGGCGCCCGAGGTGGCGATCGAGATCCAGCCGGACTCCGCCGACGGCTGGCACGTGCGGCTGACGGTCCGCAACTTCCGGTTCTCGCCCGCGGGCGCGCGAACCGTGCCGGTCGCCGGGCGCGGCATCGCCCACCTCTACGTCGACGGCCGGGCCGTCGCCCGGCTGCGCACCGCCGAGTATCACCTGGCCGGACGCTTCGTGCCGCGCGGCACCCACCACGTCACCGCGCGGCTGTACGCCGACGACGGCACCGTGTGGGCCGTCCACGGCAAGCCCGTCGAGAGCACGGCCGACGTCACGGCGTCGGATTCCGGTTCGGCACCCGGCCCGCAGTCCACGACACCCGGGGCGGCGACGACGGGGGCGGCGACCTCGGCGGCGTCGCCTCCGAAGGCGGCCGCATCGACGGCCTCCCCGGCTGCGCCGCAGGCCACGCGGCGGGCGGTGGTCCCCGAAGCGAGATGAGTGGTCACGGCACGGAGGTGCGTACTGATGGGGGAGGTTCACCGGACCCCGGCGGAAAGGCATCATGAAGACCGTGCCCCATGCGACCTCGCTGCGCAGAGCGCCCGTACAGCGGCGCAGCGCAGAACGACTGACCAGAATCCTCGACGCCTGCGCCGACCTCCTCGACGAGGTCGGCTACGACGGACTGAGCACGCGGGCCGTGGCTCAGCGGGCCGGTGTGCCCATCGGCTCCGTCTACCGCTTCTTCGGCAACAAGCGCGCGATGGCCGACGCGCTCGCCCAGCGCAACCTGGAGATCTACGCCGAGCGCGTCACCCTGAGCCTGCGGGAGACGGGCGGGGGAGGCTGGCGGGCCGCGATGGACGCGGTGCTCGACGAGTACCTCGCCATGAAGCGCACCGCGCCGGGCTTCTCCCTCGTCGACTTCGGCAACCAGATACCCGTCGGCGCCCGCTACGCCGAGCCCAACACCCGGGTCGCCGACCGCCTCACCGACCTGCTCTCCGGCTATCTCGACCGCGAGCCGGACGAGGATCTCCGCCGCTCCTTCCTGGTCGCCGTGGAGACCGCCGACACCCTGGTCCACCTGGCCTTCCGGGTCTCCCCCGAGGGGGACGAGCGGATCATCGAGGAGACGCGCGAGCTGCTGCGGGCGTATCTGGCGAGGGTCCTCGACTGACCGGTTGCCGCCCGGGACCCGGCGCGCGGATTTCCGACGTGACCCCCCGGCGGCCCTCCCCACCATGCGTACCGGTCGGTATGCTCGGCCGCGTCCGTGTGCCACCGAAGCCACCGCCCTCCGGGAGGACCCGTGTCCCGCACCTCCGGCACCACCCCCGACTCCCGAACCGCCCTGCGCGTCTGCCCCCTGTGCGAAGCCACCTGCGGGCTGACGCTGACCATCGAGGGCACCCGGGTGACCGGTGCCCGGGGTGACCGCGACGACGTGTTCAGCAAGGGGTTCATCTGCCCGAAGGGCGCCTCGTTCGGGGCCTCCGACGGTGACCCCGACCGACTGCGCACCCCCCTTGTCCGCGAGGACGGCGAACTGCGGGAGGCCACCTGGGAGGAGGCCTTCGACGCGGTGGCCGCCGGACTGCGCTCCGTCGTCGAGCGGTACGGACCGCACGCCCTCGGCGTCGTCCTCGGCAACCCGAACGTGCACACCATGGCCGGTGCCCTCTACCCGCAGGTCCTGCTCGGCGCCCTGCGCACCCACAGCGTCTTCACCGCCTCCACGGTCGACCAGATGCCCAAGCACGTGTCGAGCGGCCTGCTGTACGGCGACGCCAACGCGATCCCCGTGCCGGACCTGGACCACACCGACCACCTGCTGCTCATCGGCGCCAACCCGCTGGAATCCAACGGGAGTCTGTGCACCGCCCCCGACTTCCCCGGCAAGCTCCGGGCGCTGCGGGCCCGCGGTGGCACGCTGACCGTCATCGACCCGCGCCGGACCCGCACGGCCAAACTCGCCGACCGCCATGTGGCCATCCGCCCCGGCACCGACGCGAGCCTTCTCGCGGCGATGGCGTACGTCCTCTTCGAGGAGAAGCTCGTCGACCTCGGCGCGCTCGCCCCGCACGTCCAGGGAGTCGACGAACTCCCGGACGCCCTGCGGGACTTCACCCCAGAGGCGGCGAGCGCGGCCTGCGACGTGGACGCCGGCACCATCCGGGAACTGGCGCGCGAGCTGGCCGCAGCGCCCACCGCCGCCGTCTACGGCCGCATCGGCAGCTGCACCGTCCCGCACGGCACCCTCGCCAGCTGGCTCGTGGACGTGCTCAACATCCTCACCGGCAACCTCGACCGGCCCGGGGGCGCCCTCTTCCCGATGGCCGCCACCGACCGGACGCCCCGCCCGGCGGGGCCCGGTCACGGCTTCGCGCTCGGCCGCTGGCACAGCCGCGTGAGCCGGCACCCGGAAGCCAAGGGCGAACTGCCGCTGGCCGCCCTGGCGGAGGAGATCGACACTGCGACCCCCGACGGCAGCCCGGTCCGTGCCGTCATCGCCGTGGCCGCCAACCCGGTCCTGTCCGCACCCGACGGCCTCCGTCTCGACAAGGCGCTGGAATCGCTGGACTTCATGGTCAGCGTCGACCCGTACCTGAACGAGACCTCGCGTCACGCCCACGTCGTGCTGCCGCCGCCCCCGCCCTCGCGGAGCGCGCACCACGACTTCGCGTTCAACACCCTCGCCGTCCGCAACCAGGTCCGCTACAACCGCCCCGCCGTCCCCCTGGAGGAGGGCCGCATGGCGGAGACCGAGATCCTCGCCCGGCTCGTCCTCGCCGCGACCGGAATGCACGGCGCCGACCCGTCCGCCGTGGACACGATGGTCATCGACAGCACCCTCGGCAAGGCGGCCGGGGACACCGCGTCGCCGGTGCACGGGCGGGACCCGCGCGAACTCGCCGCCGCCCTCACCGGCGAGAACGGTCCCGAGCGCCGGCTCGACATGATGCTGCGCCTCGGCCCGTACGGCGACGGCTTCGGCGCACGCCCCGACGGCCTGACGCTGGACAAGCTGCTCGCGCACCCGCACGGCATCGACCTCGGACCGCTCGCCTCCTGCCTGCCGCAGCGGCTGAAGACCCGCAGCGGGAAGATCGAGCTGCTCCCCGAGCCGATCGCCGGCGATCTGCCGCGCCTGCGGGACGCGCTGCGCGAACGCCCGTCGGCCATCGTCCTCGTCGGCCGCCGTCATCTGCGCTCCAACAACAGCTGGATGCACAACGTCCCGGCGCTCACCGGTGGTTCCAACCGCTGCACCCTGCACATCCACCCCGAGGACGCGGCCCGGCTCGGACTCGCCGACGGGTCGGCCGTACGCGTCAGGGGCGCCGGAGGAGAGGTGATCGCCCCCGTGGAGGTCACCGACACCGTACGGCGTGGCGTGGTGAGCCTTCCGCACGGCTGGGGACACGACCGGCCCGGCACCCGGTTGAGCCATGCCTCTCTGGACCCCGGCGTCAACGTCAACCAGCTCCTCGACGGCTCGCTGCTCGACCCGCTGTCCGGAACGGCGGTCCTCAACGGGGTGCCCGTGGATCTGGCGGCCTGCCCGTGAGACGTCACCGGGCGCGCTGTCGCTGCTGTCGCCGGGGATCGCACTGAGGTCCCCGGCGAAGCCGGAGCGGGTGCGCGACGAGCCGCGGCGAACCGGGGTGCCCTTGCGCCGGAAGAGCGATACCTGACGGGGTGCCAGGCGCAGTTGCGATCTTTTCCGGGGCGCATGTGAAAGGTAGTCAGATGAAGTGGGATTTGTGTGAAAATCATCTGACTCGGAGGAACTCGCATGTCCATCTCGTCCCTCTCGCACCGCTCCGGCCCACGTCGCGGCGCCGGCGCCCTCGTGGCCCTCGCGGTCGCGGGCACCACCCTCCTCGGCGCCCCGGCCGTCGCCGCCCCCGGTGACAACGGCGACGTCAAGGTCCACGACGAGAACACCGCGGTCGACGACCAGCGGGACGATCCGAAGGTCTGCGTTTTCTACCTCGATGGCTTCAACTTCGACGGGGCACAGCAGATCACCTGGTCCATCGTGACCCAGCCTCCTGTTGCCGACGGTGCCACCCTCTCGGGCAACCTGATCGTGCCCGCGTCCGGGCACGGCTGGACAGGGGACCTCACGCTGCCCGACGGCCAGTACAAGTTGACCTGGAATTTCCAGGGCGAGAACGGCGCGGGCAAGAGCAAGGTCTTCAGGGTCGACTGCCCCCCCGGCAGTCCGTCCCCGACCCCGTCCCCGTCCGTGAGTACGACGCCGAGCACGACGCCGAGCACGACGCCCACCCACCCGGGCGGATACCCCGGCGGACACCACGGCGGCCCCAACGGAGGACCCCCCGCGGGCGGCGGCGGTCTCGCCCATCCGCAGAACTTCTCGCCGGTGGCCGGTGCGGCGGCCGCGGGTCTCGTCGTGGCCGGGGGAGTCGTGTTCCTGCGGCTGCGCCGACGCCCCGATGGCGCCGCGTAGACGAACGAGGCCCTGGTACCGGACGCGCGCCTACCGCCTGACGCGGACCCTGGTGGTCATCGTCGCGCTGGTGGTGGGCGGCGTCTGGTGGGCGGGGGACGGCGAGCCCGCCGGGACGGTGGCGTCCGGCGCCGTACGTGACGACGGTGCCGCCTCCCCCGCTGCGGCGGG
>NZ_JAODTZ010000048.1 GCF_025399795.1 Streptomyces rhizosphaerihabitans
ACGATCATGGTCAGGCCCGCCCCTCGACGGGCGCCCCGGCACCCCACCGCCCCGGATGACAGGCCCCGCCGCTCACCGGCGCGGCGGATATACGCGAAGCCCGCAGCCCTTGCCGCGTTAGCCTGGAGCGTCAGACTCCAGCCAGCTCAGTGAGGGGCGCAAGGATCCCGTGCGCATCGCCAGATTCTCCATCGACGGCAACGTCGCTTTCGGCGCGGTCGAGGGCGACAAGCCGGACGAGCTCGTCCTCGACATCATCAAGGGCATCCCGTTCGCGGACTTCGAGCTCTCCGGTACGAAGGTCCCGCTGAACAAGGTCCGGCTGCTGCCGCCGGTGCTCCCGAACAAGGTCGTGGCCTTCGGCCGCAACTACGCGGAGCACGCCAAGGAGCTCGGCAACGAGGTGCCCGACGCCCCGTTCGCCTTCTTCAAGCCGTCGACCTCGGTGACCGGTCCGGGCGACCCGATCCAGTACCCCTCCTTCTCCAGCGAGCTCCACCACGAGGCCGAGCTCGCGGTCGTCATCGGCCGGATGTGCCGTGAGGTCCCGCGCGAGCGGGTCAAGGACGTCATCCTCGGCTACACCTGCGCCAACGACGTCACCGCCCGCGACGTCCAGAAGCGCGAGAAGCAGTGGGCCCGGGCCAAGGGCTTCGACAGTTCCTGCCCGCTCGGCCCCTGGGTGGAGACGGACCTCGACCCCTCCGACCTGACCATCCAGTGCACGGTCAACGGGCAGCAGCGGCAGCTCGGCCGCACCAGCGAGATGATCCACTCCATCGAGGATCTGATCGTCAACATCACCGAGGCCATGACGCTGCTCCCCGGCGACGTGATCCTCACCGGCACCCCGGCTGGGGTCGGCCCCCTGAACGTCGGCGACGAGGTCGCCGTCACCATCGAAGGCATCGGCACTCTCACCAACAAGGTGATCAAGCGTGGCTAACGCGACCCCCCGCGTACGTTTCTGTCCGTCCCCGACCGGCAACCCCCACGTGGGCCTGGTCCGCACCGCCCTGTTCAACTGGGCGTTCGCCCGGCACAACGAAGGCACCCTGGTCTTCCGTATCGAGGACACCGACGCGGCCCGTGACTCCGAGGAGTCCTACGACCAGCTGCTCGACTCGATGCGCTGGCTCGGCTTCGACTGGGACGAGGGCCCCGAGATCGGCGGCCCGCACGCGCCGTACCGCCAGTCGCAGCGCATGGACATCTACCAGGATGTCGCCCGCAAGCTGCTGGACGCGGGCCACGCGTACCACTGCTACTGCTCGACCGAGGAGCTGGACACCCGCCGCGACGCCGCCCGCGCCGCCGGCAAGCCCTCCGGCTACGACGGCCACTGCCGCGACCTCTCCGCCGAGCGGAAGGCCGCCTACGAGGCCGAGGGCCGCGAGCCCATCGTCCGCTTCCGGATGCCCGACGAGGCGATCACCTTCGACGACCTGGTCCGCGGCGAGATCACGTACCTCCCGGAGAACGTCCCGGACTACGGCATCGTCCGGGCCAACGGCGCGCCGCTGTACACACTGGTCAACCCCGTCGACGACGCCCTGATGGAGATCACCCACGTCCTGCGCGGCGAGGACCTGCTCTCCTCCACCCCGCGGCAGATCGCCCTCTACAAGGCGCTGACCGAGCTGGGCATCGCCAAGGAGACCCCGGCCTTCGGCCACCTCCCGTACGTGATGGGCGAGGGCAACAAGAAGCTCTCCAAGCGTGACCCGGAGTCCTCGCTCAACCTCTACAGGGAGCGCGGTTTCCTCCCCGAGGGTCTGCTGAACTACCTCTCCCTGCTCGGCTGGTCGCTCGCGGCGGACCGCGACATCTTCTCCATCGACGAGATGGTCGCCGCGTTCGACGTCACGGACGTGAACCCGAACCCGGCCCGCTTCGACCTGAAGAAGTGCGAGGCGATCAACGCCGACCACATCCGCCTGCTCGATGTGAAGGACTTCACCGAGCGCTGCGCCCCGTGGCTGCGCGCCCCCTTCGCGCCCTGGGCGCCGGAGGACTTCGACGAGGCGAAGTGGCAGGCGATCGCCCCGCACGCCCAGTCGCGCATGAAGGTCCTCTCCGAGATCACGGACAACGTCGACTTCCTGTTCCTGCCGGAGCCGGCCGTCGACGAGGCGTCCTGGACCAAGGCCATGAAGGAGGGCAGCGACGCCCTGCTCCGCACGGCCCGCGAGAAGCTGGACGCGGCCGACTGGTCCTCCCCGGAGTCCCTCAAGGAGGCCGTCCTGGCCGCCGGTGAGGAGCACGGACTCAAGCTCGGCAAGGCGCAGGCCCCGGTCCGTGTGGCCGTCACCGGCCGCACGGTCGGCCTGCCGCTCTTCGAGTCCCTGGAGATCCTGGGCAAGGAGAGGACGCTGGCCCGCGTCGACGCCGCACTGGAGCGGCTCGCCGCGTAGGCGGAAGACGTAGGTGAGGGGGGTGGTGCCCGGTTCGGGCACCACCCCCCTTCGTGTAAGCCGACCCGTCACCCCGCACCCGTGGCGGCCGGCCGGCGGTCGATCGCGGACGAACACGACCGGCCGAGGGACAGCGGGCCGTGCCCGGGGATACGGTCGCTCCATGGGCATCGACGCCGTGGTCTGGGACATCGACGACACGCTCTTCGACTACACGGCCGCGGACCGGGCCGGCATGCGGGACCATCTCGCGGCCGAGGGCCTGCTCGACGGCCGCACGACCGTCGAACAGGCCCTCACGCGCTGGCGGGAGGTCACCGACGCGCAGTGGGCGCGGTTCTCGGCGGGCGAGACGGACTGGCCGGGCCAGCGACGGGAGCGCGTCAGGGTGTTCCTGGGGGAGCCGCTGAGCGACACCGAGGCCGACGCGTGGTTCGACCGGTACATCACGCACTACGAATGCGCCTGGAGCCTCTTCCCGGACGTCCTGCCCGCCCTGGACGCCCTCGGCGCCAGCCACCGGCACGCGGTCCTGTCCAACTCCAGCCTCCTCGTGCAGGACCGCAAGCTGCGCGTCCTCGGTGTGCACGACCGCTTCGAGGCGATCCTGTGCGCCGCCGAGCTCGGTGTGTCCAAACCCGCCGCGGCCGCCTTCCACGCGGCCTGCGACGCCCTGGGCCTGCCGCCGCACCGGGTCGCCTACGTCGGGGACCATCCGGAGATCGACGGACGGGGCGCGGCCGACGCGGGTCTGCTCTCGGTCTGGATCGACCGTGACGGCACCCACCCCGCCGGCGCCGTCGGGCGGACGGGTCCGCATCGCATCGGATCGCTGGCCGAGTTGCCCGCGGTCCTCGGCGCCGATACCCGTTTTGGAGCGTGGTCCACCTTCGGGTAATGTTCCTTCTGCGCCGCCGGGAGCGGGCCGAAAGGCCGGAGCTCGGAGGTGCTAGCTAAAACAAGATCCCCGTGTGGGGTTGCGTTTCAGTGGCCTATGGTGTAATTGGCAACACTACGGTTTCTGGTACCGTCATTCTAGGTTCGAGTCCTGGTAGGCCAGCTCGCAGAGCTCATCTGCACATGCGGAGATCCAGATCCGCAACGCCCCCGTTGTGTAGCGGCCTAGCACGCTGCCCTCTCACGGCAGTAGCGCCGGTTCGAATCCGGTCGGGGGTACAGATCCTTCCCAGGGAGGCAGTTCGGGTCGCACCCGCTGCCCCTCATGCAGGATCGCTAGGGCCCCCGTTGTGTAGCGGCCTAGCACGCTGCCCTCTCACGGCAGTAGCGCCGGTTCGAATCCGGTCGGGGGTACGGTTAAACCACCATGGGCTATGGTGTAATTGGCAACACTACGGTTTCTGGTACCGTCATTCTAGGTTCGAGTCCTGGTAGCCCAGCTTCTGATCTGCGGAAACGCAAGATTCAGGCCCCCGTTGTGTAGCGGCCTAGCACGCTGCCCTCTCACGGCAGTAGCGCCGGTTCGAATCCGGTCGGGGGTACACGGTTCGAAAGGGTCTTCACTTCGGTGGGGGCCCTTTCGGCGTCCCCGGACGCATTCTCGACCGCCGACCGCCGACCGGAGATCGACTTCTCGAGCCCGGGCCGGAGATCAACTCGGCGTACGCCGTCATGAGTTCGGTCACGCCGGAAAAGACAGCGCGGGGTGTACCGGCCTCGGGGGCCGGTACACCCCGCGTACGGGACGGTGCGCTTCGGGGAGGGCCTGCCGCGGCGTTGAGGCCGGCCCGTCCCGTCGCGCGCGGGAAGTTCGGAGCGACGGTCAGCCCGTGCGGCGCAGGGCCTCGGAGAGGCGGCCGGCCGCGTCGATGACCGCCTGGGCGTGCATACGGCCGGGGTGACGGGTCAGGCGCTCGATCGGTCCGGAGACCGAGACGGCGGCCACGACACGGTTCGAGGGGCCGCGGACCGGTGCGGAGACGGACGCCACGCCCGGCTCGCGCTCACCGATCGACTGGGCCCAGCCCCGGCGCCGTACCCCCGACAGGGCGGTGGCGGTGAAGCGGGCGCCCTGCAGGCCGCGGTGCAGCCGCTCGGGCTCTTCCCAGGCCATCAGGATCTGGGCGGAGGAGCCCGCCTTCATGGTGAGGGTGGAGCCGACCGGGACGGTGTCCCGCAGGCCGGACAGCCGCTCGGCCGCGGCGACGCAGATGCGCATGTCGCCCTGGCGGCGGTAGAGCTGCGCGCTCTCGCCCGTGAGGTCCCGCAGGTGTGTGAGCACCGGGCCCGCCGTCGCGAGGAGACGATCCTCACCCGCGGCCGCGGCCAGCTCGGCGAGCCGGGGTCCGAGAATGAAACGGCCCTGCATGTCGCGCGCCACCATGCGGTGGTGTTCAAGTGCCACGGCGAGGCGATGTGCCGTGGGTCGTGCCAGTCCGGTCGCCGCGACCAGGCCCGCGAGGGTGGCCGGACCGGACTCCAGAGCGCTCAGGACAAGGGCTGCCTTGTCCAGAACGCCGACGCCGCTACTGTTGTCCATGAAACGATACTCGCGTCTCACTCTGTGAAACGCAAGTTCAATTTTCGGTGGAACGCGCCACCCTTGTAGACACAGCGGCCCGCGGACCAACGGGTCCGGCGGACGACGTCCGGTACAAGGGGTACGGACGTTCACCGCCCCGGAAATCTCTAGTTGGGCCGGCGCCACACAAGCCGGCCGGAGGGAAAGCGATGGGTAGGACACTCGCGGAGAAGGTCTGGGACGACCATGTCGTCCGGCGCGCCGATGGCGAACCCGACCTCCTCTTCATCGATCTGCACCTGCTGCACGAGGTGACCAGCCCGCAGGCCTTCGACGGCCTGCGTCAGGCGGGGCGCCCGGTGCGCCGCCTCGACCTCACCATCGCCACCGAGGACCACAACACCCCGACCCTCGACATCGACAAGCCCATCGCCGACCCGGTCTCCCGGGTCCAGCTGGAGACGCTGCGCAAGAACGCCGCCGAGTTCGGCGTGCGGCTGCACTCGCTGGGCGACGTCGAGCAGGGCGTCGTGCACGTGGTGGGACCCCAGCTGGGTCTGACCCAGCCGGGCACCACGGTGGTCTGCGGTGACTCCCACACCTCCACGCACGGTGCCTTCGGCGCCCTGGCGTTCGGCATCGGCACCTCGCAGGTCGAGCATGTGCTGGCCACCCAGACGCTGCCGCTGGCCCGCCCGAAGACCATGGCCATCACGGTCGACGGCGAGTTGCCCGACGGCGTCAGCGCCAAGGACCTGATCCTGGCGATCATCGCCAAGATCGGTACCGGCGGCGGCCAGGGCTACATCCTGGAATACCGCGGCCCCGCCATCGAGAAGCTCTCGATGGAGGCCCGGATGACCATCTGCAACATGTCGATCGAGGCCGGCGCCCGTGCGGGCATGATCGCCCCCGACGAGACCGCCTTCGCGTACCTCAAGGGCCGTGCGCACGCCCCCGAGGGCGAGGACTGGGACGCCGCGGTCGAATACTGGAAGACCCTGAAGTCCGACGACGACGCCGAATTCGACGCGGAGGTCGTCATCGACGCCGCCTCCCTGTCGCCGTTCGTCACCTGGGGCACCAACCCCGGCCAGGGAGCGCCGCTTTCGGCGAACGTCCCCGACCCGGCTTCGTACGAAGACGCTTCGGAGCGCCACGCCGCCGAAAAGGCCCTGGAATACATGGGGTTGACCGCCGGACAGCCGCTGCGCGACATCAAGGTCGACACCGTCTTCGTAGGTTCGTGCACCAACGGCCGTATCGAGGACCTGCGTGCGGCCGCCGAGATCGTCGAGGGCCGCAAAGTCGCCGACGGCGTACGGATGCTGGTCGTCCCCGGCTCCGCGCGGGTCGGTCTGCAGGCCGTCTCCGAGGGCCTGGACGTGGTCTTCAAGGAGGCCGGCGCCGAATGGCGGCACGCGGGCTGCTCGATGTGTCTGGGCATGAACCCCGACCAGCTGGCACCCGGTGAGCGCTCCGCGTCCACCTCCAACCGCAACTTCGAGGGCAGGCAGGGCAAGGGCGGCCGTACACATCTGGTCTCGCCGCAGGTTGCCGCCGCGTCGGCGGTCCTCGGCCACCTGGCCTCCCCGGCCGATCTGTCCGACGCCCCTGTGCCCGCTGGAGTCTGAGAGCCATGGAAGCATTCACCACGCACACCGGCCGGGCCGTCCCGCTGCGCCGCAGCAACGTCGACACCGACCAGATCATCCCCGCCCACTGGCTCAAGAAGGTGACCAGGGACGGCTTCGAGGACGGTCTCTTCGAGGCCTGGCGCAAGGACGCGTCCTTCATCCTCAACCAGCCCGAGCGCAAGGGCGCCACGGTTCTGGTGGCGGGTCCCGACTTCGGTACGGGCTCCTCCCGCGAGCACGCGGTCTGGGCGCTCCAGAACTACGGCTTCAAGGCCGTCGTCTCGTCCCGGTTCGCCGACATCTTCCGCGGCAACTCGCTCAAGAACGGCCTGCTCACGGTGGTTCTGGAGCAGAAGATCGTGGACGCGCTCCAGGAGCTGACGGAGAACGACCCCGAGGCCGAGATCACCGTCGACCTCCAGGCCCGTGAGGTGCGCGCCGAGGGCATCACCGCCGCCTTCGAGCTCGACGAGAACGCCCGCTGGCGGCTGCTGAACGGGCTGGACGACATCTCCATCACCCTCCAGAACGAGGGCGACATCGCGGCGTACGAGGCCAAGCGGCCGTCGCACAAGCCGAAGACGCTGCAGGTCTGACGCTCAGGGCCGGATCGCGGCCGGGTCAAGACTGATTTCAGCCACCGCAACACCCCTCTGTACCCCCAATCGTGGACGGTTGGGGGTACAGCTGTTTCTGCTCCCGCACGGCTCCCGCGTGCCCTCGAGAAGCATGCCAACTCCCTTAGTTACAAGGGAGGTTGCCTGGGTAGGCGGATGCTGGGGCGACTTCTGGCCAGGGTGGTCAGGAGGCCTCCGGGGGGCGGCAGTTACCCCCTGCGCAGGCGACAACTCGCCCCAGATGGCACAATCTGTGCATGGAACGTGACGGCCAACTCGAGCTCTACGCGGCGGTCGCGGTCCAACTCAAGGAAGCGCACACAAGAGTGCGCGCACTGCAAGTCCCGGAGGGCGTACGGATGGCGCTGACCCGGAAGCTGCTGGTCATTACGGCCGCGGCCAAGCACGATCTCGCCGATGCGGCAAGGCGTCTGGAGCGGTTCACCACCGACCTCGACGAGGGTCGATTCCTCGAAGGGGAACGCTGAGGACTTCCGCTGCGGCCCGAGTTCGTTGCGGCACAAGGGTGATTAGCCCGTTTCGTGTTTGATTTGCGGTATATATCTGCCTAACGTGCGAAAAAGCTTGAACGCATTCGTTCGGGCAATGTCTCCGAAGGGGAAGACGTGAACAAGGCGCAGCTCGTAGAAGCGATTGCCGACAAGGTCGGCGGGCGTCAGCAGGCCGCCGACGCGGTCGACGCGGTACTGGACGCCATCGTCCGTGCGGTTGTCAGCGGAGACCGGGTCTCGGTCACCGGCTTCGGTTCCTTCGAGAAGGTTGACCGTCCGGCTCGTTACGCCCGCAACCCGCAGACGGGTGAGCGTGTCCGGGTCAAGAAGACCTCTGTGCCGCGCTTCCGTGCCGGCCAGGGCTTCAAGGACCTGGTGAGCGGCTCGAAGAAGCTCCCGAAGAACGACGTCGCGGTCAAGAAGGCCCCGAAGGGCAGCCTCTCCGGCGGAGCTTCGGCGACGGTGAAGAAGGCCGCGGCCAAGAAGGCCACCACCGCCAGGAAGGCGGCGGTCGGGAGGGCCGCGGTCGCGAAGAAGGCGGTCGCGAAGAAGACCACGGCCACCGCGAAGAAGACCGCGGCGAAGAAGACGACGGCGAAGACGACGACGGCGAAGACGGCCGCGGCCAAGAAGACCGCGGCGAAGACGACCACCGCCAAGAAGGCCGCCGCCAAGAAGGCTCCGGCGAAGAAGGCCACGGCCAAGAAGGCCCCCGCCAAGAAGTCGACGGCTCGCAAGACCACCGCCAAGAAGGCCACCGCCCGCTAGAAGCCGGGCGCAGGGGTACCTCACGCGCCGGGCCGGGCTCCCACCGGGAGCCCGGCCCGCGGCATGTTCAGAACGTCTGCGGCATGTTCAGAACGTCTGCAGCGTGATCAGGGTGATCCGGCGCTCCGCGCCCTCGCCCTCGGTCTCGATCCGCACGCGCTGGCCCGGCCGCAGCAGCCGCAGCCCGCCGGCGTCGAACGCCGGCCCGTCGAAGGGCACCGGAGTGCCGTCGTCGAGCAGCACCTGTCCGCTGCGGGTCTCGGGGTCGTACGTGTACGAGGTCGCCTGCATGGGGGCAGCCTACTGACAGCGCCGCGCGGAGCGCCGCGCGAGGGACGCCCGCCTCGCCCGGCCGCCCGCCTCGCCCGGCCGCGCGGACCCCGGCTCGGGCCGTAGGGGCTCCGGCTCGGCCCCGTACCGGACTCTCCAGTGGGGCGACGGAACGGGCGGCCGGCGAACCGGTGGGGGAGCGGCCCGCCGTGGACGAACCGGCCTGCCGCCGCCTACTGCCCGGGAATCAGCAACCCCGCCGCCGCGGCGGCCGTGCGGGGCCCCACGCCGAGCGTCAGCGCCGCCCGCAGGTCGTCCCGGGTGTCCACGTCCTGTCGTACGGAATGCACCGCGTCGAGACGGAGTTCCGCGGCTCCCGAGGCGCGATGGCGGGCCCGGGAATCGCCGCCGAAAGCGGGGAGCAATTCCCGGCCCGGAGAAGCGGCCAGGAGGGTGGTGCCGATTGCGGCGGCATCGGCCAGAAAAGCGCGGGGGAATTCACCGGCGGCGGCCAGCACCCGGGCCAATTCCAGGGGACGCAGAGCGGGCAGATCGGCGTTCAGGGCCGCAACGGCACTTTCGGGATCCCGGGACCGTACGGCCCTCGCTCCGTGTGTGAGTGCCGCGTTGAGACCCCCTCCCGGCTCGTCCGCGACGATGCGCGCGCCCAGCGCGGACAGTTCCCGCCCGGCCAGCGCGTCCCCCGTGACGACCGCCACATCCCGGACCGCGGCGCAGGCCAGCGCCGCCGCCACGGTGTCCTGCGCGAACGCGAGCGCGAGGCCGGGGCGCACTACGTCGGAGGCGGTGTCCGCCAGCCTGCTCTTGGCCCGCGCCAAAGGTTTGAGGGGTACGACCAAGGTCCACCGCACGAGCGCTCCACCCTCTCCAGTCACGCCCTATTGTGACCCGGTCACACTGGCGGTCCGGGCGCCGGGGCGTACGGTGTTCTCGACAGACAGGCGGCCTGGAGCGACACTTGTGCGGCCCCCCAGGCTCTAGAGGAAGGTGTCCGCGTGCCCCGCCGCAGAATCGGCTTCTGGTACCGCTTCGCAGCGGTTCTCTGCAAACCGCCGCTGGTGGTTCTGATCAAGCGGGACTGGCGAGGAATGGAGAACATTCCGGCCGAGGGCGGATTTATCACCGCGGTGAACCACAATTCCCACGTGGACCCGTTCGCGTATGCGCACTACCAGTACAACACCGGGCGTGTTCCGCGCTTCCTGGCGAAGGCCGGGCTTTTCAAGAACGGATTCGTCGGTGCCGCGATGCGCGGCACCGGACAGATTCCCGTCTACCGCGAGAGCACCGACGCGCTGAGTGCCTTCCGGGCCGCGATCGACGCCGTGGAACGCGGTGAGTGCGTGGCGTTCTACCCCGAGGGCACGCTCACCCGTGACCCCGACGGCTGGCCGATGACCGGCAAGACCGGTGCGGCCAGAGTCGCCCTGCAGACCAAGTGCCCGGTGATTCCGGTCGCCCAGTGGGGCGCCAACGAACTGCTGCCTCCGTATGCCAAGAAGCCCAACGTCCTTCCGCGCAAGACCCACCACGTGCTCGCGGGCCCGCCGGTGGACCTGTCGCACTTCTACGACAGGGAGATGAACCCGGACCTCCTGAAGGAGGTCACGGAGGTCATCATGGCCGCCGTCACCGCGCAGCTGGAGCTGATCCGCGGCGAGAAGGCGCCCGAGAACGTGTACGACCCGCGCGAGGTGCGTATCGCGCAGCGCCGCAAGGCCGTGACCAAGGGAAAAGCACAGCAGGAAGAAGGGCAGGGCACGTGAGCAAGCCGGTCAGGGCGGCCGTCTTCGGGACCGGATCGTGGGGTACGGCCTTCGGCATGGTGCTCGCCGACGCGGGGTGCGACGTCACCCTGTGGGCGCGCCGTCCCGAACTCGCCGACGCGGTCAACTCCACGCGGATGAACCCGGACTACCTCCCGGGGATCGAACTCCCCGAGAACCTGCGGGCCACCTCCGACCCGGCCGAGGCCGCGCGCGACGCCGACTTCACCGTGCTCGCCGTGCCCTCCCAGACGCTGCGCGGGAACCTCGCGGAATGGGTGCCGCTGCTCGCCCCGGACACCGTGCTCGTCTCGCTGATGAAGGGCGTCGAACTCGGCACCGTGAAGCGGATGAGCGAGGTCATCGAGGAGGTCGCCAAGGTCTCCGCGGACCGCGTCGCCGTGGTCACCGGCCCCAACCTCGCCAAGGAGATCGCCCAGCGGATGCCCGCGGCCGCGGTCGTCGCCTGCCGGGACGAGGCCGTGGGCCGGCGCATCCAGGCCGCCTGCCACACGCCGTACTTCCGTCCGTACACGAACACCGACGTGGTGGGCTGCGAACTCGGCGGTGCCGTCAAGAATGTGATCGGTCTCGCCGTGGGCATCGCCGACGGCATGGGCCTGGGCGACAACGCCAAGGGCTCGCTGATCACCCGCGGCCTGGCCGAGACCACCCGGCTCGGACTCGTCATGGGCGCGGACCCGATGACGTTCTCGGGCCTCGCGGGCCTCGGCGACCTCGCCGCGACCTGCTCCTCGCCGCTCTCCCGCAACCACACCTTCGGCATCAACCTCGGCAGGGGCATGACCCTCCAGGAGACCATCGCGGTCACCCGGCAGACCGCCGAGGGCGTCAAGTCCTGTGAGTCCGTGCTGGATCTGGCCCGCAGGCACGGCGTCGACATGCCGATCACGGAGACCGTCGTCAGCATCGTCCACGAGGGCAAGCCCCCGGTGGTCGCCCTCAAGGAGCTGATGTCGCGCAGCGCGAAGCCCGAGCGCCGCTGAACCGGCTCCGCCGAACGGCCAGGTGGGCGACGCTCCGCAACGGTGGGAACGACGCTGAGCAACGGCCGCCGTGGGGCGCTGACTCGCCGCCGTACCACCGGGTACTCTCAACCCGATATGAGCACCGAGAACCTCTCCCAGAACCCTGAGCAGCCGCCTCGCAAGCCGCGCGTGGCCGTCGTCTTCGGCGGCCGCAGCTCCGAACACGGGATCTCCGTGGTCACGGCCGGCGCCGTCCTCAGCGCCATCGACCGTACGAAGTACGACGTACTGCCGATCGGCATCACCCAGGACGGCCGTTGGGCGCTCACCGCGGACGAGCCGGAACGCATGGCGATCATCGACCGCAAGCAGCCCAGCGTCGAGCAGCTCGCCGAGTCCAGCGAGGGCGGCGTGGTGCTCCCCGTCGACCCGGCCAACCGCGAGGTCGTCTACAGCGAACCCGGTTCGGTCCCCAAGGCGCTCGGCGAGGTCGACGTCGTCTTCCCGATGCTGCACGGCCCGTACGGCGAGGACGGCACCCTCCAGGGCCTCCTGGAACTGTCCGGCGTCCCCTACGTCGGCTCGGGCGTGCTCGCCTCGGCCGTCGGCCAGGACAAGGACTACATGAAGCGGGTGTTCACCTCGTTCGGCCTGAAGGTGGGCCCGTACGTCGTGATCCGGCCGCGTGAGTGGCAGCAGGACGAGTCCGCCGCCCGCAAGAAGATCGTCGACTTCGCAGGTGAGCACGGCTGGCCGCTCTTCGTGAAGCCCGCGCGCGCGGGTTCCTCGTTCGGCATCACCAAGGTCGACGACCTCTCGGGCCTCGACGAGGCCATCGAGGAGGCCCAGCGCCACGACCCGAAGATCATCGTGGAGGCGCTGCTGCGCGGCCGCGAGATCGAGTGCGGGGTGCTGGAGTTCGAGGACGGGCCGCGCGCCTCGGTCCCCGCGGAGATCCCGCCCGTGCAGTCGCACGCCTTCTACGACTTCGAGGCCAAGTACATCGACGCGGCCGACGGGATCGTGCCCGCGCCGCTCACCGGGGAGCAGACCGCCGAGGTCCGCCGCCTGGCCGTCGAGGCCTTCGAAGCGGCCTCCTGCGAGGGCCTGGTCCGCGCGGACTTCTTCCTCACCGAGGACGGCGAGTTCGTGATCAACGAGATCAACACGATGCCGGGCTTCACGCCGATCTCCATGTACCCGCGGATGTGGCGGGAGACGGGCATCGGCTACCCGGAGCTCGTCGACCGCCTGATCCAGGCGGCACTGCGGCGGTCCACCGGGCTGCGCTGAGCATCCCCGGGACCACGGTGTCAGTCGGCGATCCCCTTGGGGATCGCCTTCTTGACGGAGGCGGCCAGGTCGACGAGCACACCGGAGACATCGACGCTCCCGTCCACCGTGACCTGGACGTACGCCAGACGCGAAGCGGTGGTGAGGCGGGTCGTCCCGTCGTCCTGCTTCTCCATCAGCCAGTCGACGCCGTCCACGCCGCCGCCGACCGCCTTCGGGTCGTCGCCCGTCGCCACCTTCGGGTCGACCATCTTCGGAGGCCGTTCGACACCGCAGCGCAGTATGATCGCCGGGCTTCCCCAGCCCGCGGTCAGCGCGGACCGGGGCTCCGGGTCCTCACGGCCCCGGCCGTCCACTGTCCGCGGCAGCACCTTGTCCAGGTTCTGGCACAGCTCGGTGACCTTCGTGTCCGGGCTCGGAACCGCGACGGACGTGCTGTCGTCTGCTGAGGAGCAGCCCGCGATCGCGATCAGCGTTGCGAGAGCGGGCAGCCCGAGCAGAGCGGTGTGCCGGTGACGGAAGAAGTTCACCGGCCAAGGGTAGACGGGGGCTACAGGTGCACGACCGGGCAGGTCAGGGTGCGGGTGATGCCGTCCACTTGCTGGACCTTGGCGACCACCATGCGACCGAGGTCGTCGACGGTGTCCGCCTGGGCGCGCACGATCACGTCGTACGGTCCTGTCACGTCCTCGGCCTGGATCACCCCCGGGATCTTGCTGATCGTCTCGGCGACGGTCGACGCTTTGCCGACCTCCGTCTGGATCAGGATGTACGCCTGTACCACGGAACCTCCAGGGCGGCCACGAGGATCATGTGGGGAAAAGGAACGCCACGGTATCGCGTTGCCGCGCGCCACGGGGAGACCCGCGGTGACTGGGGCTCGCGCGCCGGGGTGGAGGGACTGCGCAAGTTGACGGTCAACTCGACCGTACCGAGTACTCAGACGGCTCGCGACCGGGCACGAGCAGCGACAGAGGGAGCACGACGATCATGAAGGGCACCGTGGGCGAGTTGGGGGAGTTCGGGCTCATCCGAGAGCTCACCTCGCGTCTCACCACCACCCCGGCGGTCCGGGTCGGCCCCGGCGACGACGCCGCGGTGGTGGCAGCGCCGGACCGCAGGGTCGTGGCGAGCACCGACATCCTCCTCGAAGGACGGCACTTCCGCCGCGACTGGTCCACCGCGTACGACGTCGGCCGCAAGGCGGCCGCGCAGAACCTCGCGGACATCGCCGCGATGGGCGCCGTACCGACCGCGCTGCTGCTCGGCCTGGTCGTGCCCGCCGAGCTTCCGGCCACCTGGCCCTCGGAGCTGATGGACGGGCTGCGCGACGAGTGCCAGGTCGCGGGCGCGGCCGTGGTCGGCGGGGATGTCGTACGGGGCGAGACCATCACCATCGCGATCACTGCGCTCGGCGATCTGCGCAACCACGAGCCGGTCACCCGGGCCGGCGCGCAGCCCGGTGACGTCGTCGCAGTGACCGGCTGGCTGGGCTGGTCCGCGGCGGGGTTCGCGGTGCTCTCGCGGGGATTCCGCTCGCCGCGTGCCTTCGTCGAGGCCCACCGCCGGCCCGAGCCGCCGTACCACGCGGGTCCGGCCGCCGCAGGGCTCGGCGCGACCTCGATGACGGACGTCAGCGACGGCCTGATCGCCGACCTCGGGCACATCGCCGAGGCGAGCAAGGTGCGCATCGACGTGCGCTCCGGGGACATCGACATCCCCTCCCAGATGAACGACATCGGTCAGGCCGTCGGCGTCGACCCCATCCAGTGGGTGCTCACCGGGGGCGAGGACCACGCGATCGTCGCGACGTTCCCGCCGGACGTGAAACTGCCCGCACGCTGGAAGGTGATCGGCGAGGTCCTCAACCCGTCGGCCCTGCCGCAGGTGACCGTGGACGGCGCCCCCTGGACGAAGAAGGGCGGCTGGGACCACTTCGGGGACATCGAGTCCTGAGGCCACGGCGCAGGGGCGCGCCTCCGGCGTCCGACACGCCGTCCGGGGAATGGACTTCGGGGTCCGGGGAGTGAAATGACGCCGTCCGTCGGCACGGTGGACCGGGCATGGTGGAACTGTCCCGGGCCGTGGCCGAGTTGTCCGTGTCCCGGTGCCCGCGCGCGGGGGACCGGCGTGCACAGGGACAGGCCCGCGGTTCACGGGCGCGGAAGGTCCCGCGGTTCACGGGCGCGGATGGCTCCGTGGCTTACGGACGCGGATGATCCCTCGGCTCACGGCCGCGGATGCCCCTGTGACTCACGGCCGCGGATAGTCCCGCAGCTCGATGCCGGTCGCGGCCTTCTCGGTGAGTCTTCTGAAGAAGCCCGCGAGCGGCCGTGAGCTCAGGAGCCGGTACATGAGGTCACGGCCGCGGATCCTGCGCTCGGTGGCCGGCGCGAAGAACGGGCCCGCGTTCCCGGAGATCTTCTGGCAGCCCTTGGCGAAGTCCCGGATCCGGTTCTCGTACTCGGCGAACGCGGTGCGGTGGTCGCCGCCCGCCAGAGCCAGTTCACCGGCCAGGACGTACGCCGCCACGATCGCGACGCCGGTTCCCATGCCTCCCATGGTGGCGCCGTACCCGGCGTCCCCGAGGAGCGCCACCCGCCCCTGGGTGAGCCGGTCGACATGGATCTGGGCGATGGCGTCGAAGTACAGGTCGTCGGCCCCCTCCAGGGCCTTCAGGACACGCGGGGCCTCCCAGCTCATCCCGGCGAACCGCTCGGCCAGGATCCGCTTCTGCGCGGCCATGTCACGCCGGTCGAACTCCAGCCTCTTCGACCGGAAGACGAGCAGCGCGCCCGAACGGTCCGGTTCGCCGTCGTAGTTGCCGATGGCGACCGCCCGGCCCGGCTCGCTGTAGAGCCGGCCGACGCGGTCCAGGCCCAGGTGGTTCGGGATGCTGAAGGCCGCCACGTAGTGGTCCAGGAAGCGCAGGTGGCGGGATTCGTCGCCGAACACCAGACGGCGGGTGAGGGAGTGCAGTCCGTCGGCGCCCACGACGAGGTCGAAACGGCGGGGCGCGCCGCGTTCGAAGGTCACGTCGACGCCGTCGGGGGACTCGCCGAGCGTGGCGATCGAGTCGCCGAAGACGTACTCGACCCGGTCCGAGGTGCGTTCGTACATGATCCGGGCCAGGTCGCCGCGGAGGATCTCCACGTCGCCGCTCATCATCTCGGCCGGCAGCTCGACCCGCGGGGTGCCGTCGGCGTCGACGACGGTCTGCGGGCCCATGTGGGTCTGCCGGGCGTGGATCTCGTCCCAGATGCCCATCGAGGTCAGCACGGTCCGGTGCACCTGGCCCCGGAAGTCGACCGGGAACCCGCCCTCACGCAGATCGGGCGCCTTCTCGACGACGGTGACACGGGCGCCGTACCGCGCCAGGCCGAGGGCGAGTGTGGGCCCGGCGACGCCGGCGCCCGAGATGAGGACGTCGAGGTGGGCGAGCCTGCCGGTGCGGTTCTCTGTCGGGTTCTTCGTCATGGCCGGAACCTTCGCCGCCGTCGCTGACCGTGCTCCTACCGTTCGCTGACCGCCGCCGCCCCGAGGCTTCGTCCCTTCCGGAAGGCCTTGTCGTACGCCTCCGCGGAGAGCCGACTTCTTACGCGGTCTCTGGTACGGACGATCTCGGGGTCGCCGTCGGCCGCGAAGCCCCGCAGGACGACGGCCGCGCCGAGCAGGACGGCGGCCTGTTCGGGAGCCCTGGCGACGGCGGCCGACGCCTCGGCGACGTCCGCGAGTTCGAGTCCGCCGTGCACCTCGCGGGCGAGGGCACCGGCCTGGGCGAACCAGTCACGGGCCTCGTCGGGGCGCCCCTCGGCGAGGGCGGTGCGGCCCAGCCCGATCAGGATCCGCACGGACTCGCCGATGCTGAACCAGTTCCGCGCGCACGCCTCCAGGGCGCTTTCGTAGTGCACGCGCGCGCGTGCCGTGTCCCCGTGCTGCCGGGCCGTGTCGCCGAGACCCCGGTGCGCGGCCGCGACCTTGTCCGGGGCGCCGGCCGTACGGGCCAGGGAGGCGGCGCGCGTGTAGTGCGCGGCCGCTCCTTCGAGGTCCCCGAGATGCAGGAGGACGGTGGCCCGGCGCTGCAACAGGTCACCGGTCTCCTCCGACGCCGCGAGCTCCCGTACGTACGTCAGGGCCTCGTCGATGAAGGCCAGGGCCCGCAGGTGCTCGCCGCGCACGTCGGCCAGCAGCGCCAGCCAGTCGAGGCAGTTGGCCAGGCCCCAGCGGCACCCGGTGGCCCGGAACCCGGTCAGTCCCCGGGTGAAAGCCGCCTCGGCGGCCTCGGGCCGCCCGGCGAACATCTGCTGGAGGCCGTCACCGAGCTCCAGCAGGGCCAGTGCCCAGGGGGCGTCGCCGGCCTGGCGGCGCACCTGGTCGTCGGTGACGCGCCGCGGCCCGTCCGCGACCGACCACATCACGAGGGCGAAGGGCAGTCGCAGGGGTTCGGTCAGCGTGGCGAACAGGGCGGCGGCCCGGTCCAGGCGTTCCTGCGCACAGGGATCGTCGCCGTCGCCGGAGACCGTGTTGATCAGGCACAGGACGTACTCCTCCGTCAGCCCCGGCGGAGGGCCGTCGCCGAGGGCCGTCAGCAGTTCCCGGGCGAGCGGCACCTGCTCGCCGTGCAGCCCGCGCAGACGCCAGAACCACGACAGGACGGCCATGAGGAGCAGGGCCCGTCGCGGGTCGGCGCGGACGAGGCGGTGCAGGGCCGCGTCCAGGTTTCCGCGCTCCGCGCTCAGCCGGGCCAGCCAGGGGAGTTGTCCGCCGCTCCGCAGATGCGGTTCCGCCTCCTCGGCCAGGCCGAGGAAATACCGGGCGTGCGCGTCCCGCAGCCGGTCCTCCTCACCGGCCGACGCCAGGTGCTCGGCGGCGAACGCGCGGATGGTCTCCAGCATCCGGTAGCGCCCGTCGACGGCCTCCAGCAGCGACTTCTCCACCAGGGAGGCCAGCAGGTCCTCGGGATACGGCACGGCGCACACGGCCTCGATCGCGGCGAGGGTCGCGCCCCCGGAGAACACCGTCAGCCGCCGCGCCAGCCCGCGTTCCTCCTCGTCCAGCAGGTCCCAGCTCCACTCCACGACCGCCCGCAGTGTGCGATGGCGGGGCGCCTTGGTGCGATCACCCCGGGACAGTAGGCGGAAGCGGTCGCCGAGGCGGTCGGCGAGGCGGTCGGCGAGTTCGTCGGGGGTGAGGGTGCGCAGCCGGGCGGCGGCCAGTTCGATGGCCAGCGGGAGCCCGTCGAGCGCGGCACAGATGCGGGCCACGCGCGGGTGCCCCGTGAAACCCGGCCGCACGGCCGCCGCCCGGTCGAGGAAGAGCCGCACCGCGGCCTCCGGCGGCAGCGGCGGCACCGGGCAGAGCACCTCACCCGTGATGCCCAGCGATTCCCGGCTGGTCGCGAGGATCCGCACGCCGGGACAGGCGCCGAGCAGCAGCGCGGCCACCTGGGCCGCCTCCTCGACCAGGTGCTCGCAGTTGTCCAGTACCAGCAGCAGCTCACGGTCCTCCAGCGCGGCGAGGAGGCGTCGCGTGGTGTCGCTCGCCGGCGTACGGAATCCCTCGTGGACACCGAGTGCGGTGAGGATGGCGTACGGGATCCGGGAGCCGTCGGTGAGGTCGGTCAGCTCGACGACGCAAACGTCCGCGTAAGCGCTTGCGCAAGCGTTTACGTGGCTGTGGCTGTGGCTGTGGCTGTGGCTGTGGCTGTGAGTGCCGGTGCCGGTGCCGGTGCGTGCGGGGGCGGGGTCGCCGGTACTCGTTGCCCCTGCGCAGATGCGCGCCGCCTCGATCGCGAGGCGGGTCTTTCCGGCTCCCCCCGGTCCGGTGAGCGTCACCAGACGGGCCTCGGCGAGGAGATCCCCGACCCGCCGCAGTTCGGCGTCGCGGCCGATGAAGCGGGTCAGCTGGGCCGGAAGGCGCCGCCGGGCCGGCTTCGCGCCCTGGAGCAGTTCAAGGTGGAGCGCGGACAGTTCGGGCGACGGATCGGCGCCGAGTTCGGCGGCGAGCGTACGGCGGGCCTCCTCGTACACCGCGAGTGCCTCGGCGGGCCGCCCGTCGGCGTGCAGGGCCCGCATCAGCTGTCCGTACAGCCGCTCGCCCAGTGGATGCGAGCGGATCAGCTCGCGCAGCTCCGGTACGAGTTCCGGGCCACCGCCGACCGCGAGGTCGGCGTCGACGCGGTCCTGGAAGGCGGCGAGCCGCAGCTGGTCGAGGCGGGCGACCTGGGCGTGCGCGTCCGGGAGGTCGGCGAGAGCGGGGCCCCGCCACAGGGCGAGCGCTTCCCGGAGTAGGCCGGCCGCAGCCATGTGATCGCCGCCCGTGAGGGCGATGCGCCCCTCGCGGGCCAGGCGCTCGAAACGGTGGGCGTCCACGGAGTCGGGGGAGACGAGGATGCGGTAGCCGGCCGGGGTGGCCTCGATCTCCGGAGGGGTGCCGAGCCGTTTGCGCAGCCGGGAGATCTGGGACTGGAGGGCGTTGGCCGCCCCGGCCGGCGGTTCGGCGCCGTACAGGCCGTCGGTGAGCCGCCGCGTGGACACCGTCCGCCCCGCGTGGAGGAGGAGCAGGGTGAGCAGGGCGCGGGGCCGGGGTCCGCCGGGATCCAGCGGACCGCCGTCCTCGGTGCGGATGTCGAGGGGGCCCAGGATGCCGAAGCGCATTGGACAGATTCTGGCAGCGGGCGGAGCGCCGCTGCCAGAGGGAAGGGCGCCGCGTGAAACCGCATGACGTCACACGAGGCCCCGTGAGCGGGAGGCGGCGTATGCGAGGGAACGAACGAGGGCAGCAAAAAACCCGCCCACCGTGAGGTGGACGGGCTCAGTGCAGACGTACCAGCAGTGGCCGCGCGCTAGCGGTTGTCAGCGCGTGACCTTGCCGGCCTTGATGCACGAGGTGCAAGCGTTCACGCGCTTCGGCGTCCCGCCGACCACGGTACGAACGCGCTGGATGTTGGGATTCCAGCGACGCGGCGTACGACGGTGCGAAAACGAGATGCTATTGCCGAAGCCCGGCCCCTTGCCGCAGACATCGCAGTTGGCAGCCACGGGTCACTCCAAAAACTTCAGATGCACTTACGGTTGATCCCGGCATGCCGAGAATCAAGATCTAGGATCTGAGTGGCGGTGCCAGGGGGATGGCCCGATCGGATCGGGCAACTGGAGCAGCATACAACGACTGCGTCCGGAGAACGAAACTACCATGACCGGCCGGTTGCCACCCCGCCCTCCTCAGGGCCCTCTACCGGCAGTAACCCTTTCTGGGTCTACGCTGCGTCCCACGTCCAGCAGCTCAAGGAGGCGCAGGTGCCGCAGGTGCCGCAGACATTCGATGCTCTCGCGGTGCGCACCTGGTGCGGGCTCGCGCTGGAGGCCCTCGGCCGCGCGCGCGAGGAGATCGACGCGATCAATGTCTACCCGGTTGCGGACGGCGACACCGGGACGAACCTGTATCTGACGGTGGAGTCGGCGGCGGCCGCGGTCGAGGCGGTGTTCGCGGGGTACGAGGCGGTGGCCCCTTCGGCGCCCGGCGCCGCCGAGGGGAACGGGGCGGCCGAAGGAGCCGGGACCGCCCAAGGACCGGGGGCTGCCGGAGGGGGTGGTGTCTCCCTCGCCGATGCCGTGCGGGCCATGGCGCACGGAGCCCTGATCGGGGCCCGGGGCAACTCCGGAACCATCCTCGCGCAGCTGCTGCGGGGCATGGCCCAGGTGCTCGCCGCCGACGGTGAGAGCAACTGCACCGATGGCCGGGGCATGCGCCTCGCCCTGCGCAACGCCGCCGATTCCGCACGCAAGGCCGTCGCGCACCCCGTCGAGGGCACGGTCCTCACCGTCGCCTCGGCCGCCGCCGACGCGGCTTCCGGCACCGAGGGGGACTGCGGCACGGTCGCGCTCGCGGCCTACGAGGGAGCGAGCGCCGCGCTCACCGCGACCACCGGGCAGCTCGCCGTCCTGGAACACGCCGGTGTGGTCGACGCGGGCGGGCGGGGACTGGTGGCGGTGCTCTCGGCCCTGGTGGAGACGTTCACGGGGGAGGCACCGAGGACGCCCGCGGGGTCCGCCTGCCGCCACGAGCCGGAGGCGGAGACTGCTTTCGACGCCACCGGCGGCGCCACTGCGGCCGGCATCCCGGCGCCCGGAACCGTCCTCCACACCCCGGACGCTTGTCCCGAGGCCACCGGAGCCACCCGAGCCGGCGCGGGCCGGCGTCCCGGTCATCGCGTGTACGGGGCCGACGGGACGGACGCGCTGGGGGCGGACAGGACGGACAGGGCCGACGCGGCCGACGCCTGTGTGGACGGGGCGGCGCAGAACGGTCACCCCGCCTTCGAGGTGATCTACCTCCTGGAAGCGGAGGACGCCGCCGTGGACCGTCTGCGGGACCGGCTCGACGGCCTCGGCGACTCCCTCGTCGTGGTCGGCGGCGACGGCCTGTGGAACGTCCATGTGCACGTGGACGACGCGGGCGCGGCCGTCGAGGCGGGCGTCGAGGCGGGGCGGCCGTACCGCATCCGGATCACCCACTTCGGGCTCGGAGACGTGCACACCGGAGCCGGGGCCGGGCGTCCGCCCCGGGAGCGGGCGCAGCGAGCCGTCGTGGCCGTCGTGCCCGGCGAGGGCCTGGCCGGGCTCTACACGGAGGCCGGGGCGACCACCGTGCTGGCGAGGCCGGGGGAGCCGCCCGCCAGCGGGGAGCTCGTGGAGGCCGTACGACGGGCCCACGCGCGCGAGGTGGTGCTGCTGCCCAACGACGCCGACCTGCGGCACACCGCGGCGGCGGCCGCCGAACAGGCCCGCACCGAGGGCGTGCGGGTCGCGCTGATCCCGACCCGTTCCGCAGTGCAGGGCATCGCCGCGCTGGCCGTGCACGAACCGGAGCGCCGCTTCGACGAGGACGTCGTCGCGATGACCTCGGCGGCCGGCGCCACCCGCTACGCCGAGGTCGCCGTCGCCGAGCGGCAGTCCTGGACCATGGCCGGCATCTGCCAGGCCGGGGACGTCCTCGGCCTCATCGACGGCGACGTCGCCGTCATCGGCGCCGACCTCACCACCACGGCGGAGACCGTCCTCGACCGGATGCTCTCGGCGGGCGGCGAGATGGTCACCCTCGTCCTGGGCGACGAGGCCCCCGAGACCATCGCCGCGCACCTGGAGTCCCGGGTGCGGGAGTCGTACCTCGCGGTGGACACCGTGGTGTACCGGGGCGGGCGCCAGGGCGCGCTGCTGCTGATCGGGGTCGAGTAGCGGCAGCGGGACGCCGCCTGCGCAGGCGCTCGGACGCCCGCCTGCGCAAGGCGCTCAGACGCCCGCGGGAACCGTGTCCCGTCGAGGGTGCTCCCTGGGTACGACCGCCCGGTGGGCGCGTTCGACGGCCTGCCCCCAGTAGGTTCCGGCGACCATGAGCACGGCACCGAGGGCGGTGAGGGCCGTGAGGTGTTCGCCGCCCAGGCCGATGCCGATGGCGACGGCCCAGACCGGTTCGGTGCCCAGCAGCAGACTGGCCCGGCTGGCGGAGCTGCGCTGCACCGCCCAGGTCTGGGCGAGGAAGGCGAACACGCTGCAGAACAGGGCGAGATGGAGAAGCTGCGCCCAGCCGGCGGCATCGACTCTGCCCAGCGTCGGCAGGGTGCCGGCGACGGGCACCACGAACAGGGCGGAGCCGAGAACCGTCTGGACGGCCGTGACGTGCAACGGCCGAACCGTGTGACGGGCCGTGAGCCGCCCCACGAGCGCCACATGGGCCGCGCGGACCAGCGCGGCGGCGAGGATCAGCAGGTCACCGCTCCGGGGTGAACGGAAACCGCTGCCGGACACCAGGAGCCCGACGGCCAGCAGGCACAGGCCGGTGGCGGCGAAGTAGCGGAGCGGCAGCCCCGCCGCGCCGGACGTGCGGTCCAGCAGCGGGGTGAGGACGACGGTGAGGCTGATGATCAGACCCGCGTTGGCCGCGCTGGTGTGCGCGACCCCGTACGTCTCCAGGACCAGGACCGCCGCCTGAGTGACCCCCAGCGCCGCCCCGACGCGAAGCTCGTCGCGCGTGCAGCGCCTCGTCCGGCGCCGGGCGGCGACGAGTGCGACGCAGGCGACGGCCGAGATGCCGTACCGGGCGAACAGGACGAGCAGGACGGGGAGCGCCGAAGTGGCTGTCTTGGCGGCCAGATAACTGGAACCCCAGACAGCGGCGACAAGAAGGAGCACCGCGTCGGTGCTGCGGACTCTGGACACGCCCCACACGCTCCCCCACACCGACTCTGAAGCCCAGAGCGAAGTTCTTCAGTGTCTTTTAAGCATCACTACAATGAGCGGATGAACGAGCGGCAGCTGCGGATCTTGCGCGAACTCGGTGAGCTGGGAAGTGTCACCGCCGTTGCGGAGGCGCTGCTGATGACCCCCTCGGCGATCTCCCAGCAGCTGCGCCTGCTGCAACGCTCGATCCCCGTTCCGCTCACCGAACGCGACGGACGACGGCTGGTGCTGACGGACGCCGGGCGGGCGCTGGCCGGCGCGGCGATCGAGGTGGAGAGCGCCCTCGCCCGAGCACGGCACTGTGTGGACGAGTTCGTCGACGAGCCGGCCGGAGACGTGTCGGTGGCCGCCTTCCACAGCGCGGGCGCCACTTTCTTCCCGATCCTGCTGCGCGGCCGGGACCCGCAGGCTCCGCGGCTCTCGCTCGCCGACGAGGACGTGGCGCAGGACCACTTTCCCCGGCTGACGCGGGACTACGACCTCGTACTCGCTCATCACCTCGCGCACGCGCAGCCCTGGCCACGCACCGTCACCGCCACCACGCTGCTGCGTGAACCGCTCGACGTCGCCATGCCGGCCGACCACCCGCTGGCCCGCGAAGAGCGCCTGACCCCGCGTGATGTCGCGGACCGGCCGTGGATCACCGTGCACGACGGATTCCCGCTGATGGCCACCATCGACGCCATCGCGGCGGCCGCGAACCGGCGGCTCGACATCGTCCACCGCATCAACGAATTCGCGGTCGTCGCGGAGACGGTCGCCGCGGGAGGCGGGCTCGCCCTGATGCCCCGCTGGACCACACGCCGGCATCCCGCCCTGGTCCTCAGACCACTCAGCGGGGTCCACGCCATACGGCACATCGACGTGCTCCACCGTCCCGAACGCGTGGCACGGAAGGCCGTCCGGACGGTGCTCGGCGAACTGCGCCGTGCGGCCGAGGCGATCCGGGGCGCCGACGACGCCGATTTCGAGGCCTCCGGGATCCCCGCCGTCGGCCCACCGTGAGACCCGGCAGGGAGGTTCCCGGCCCCTGGGCGGCGCGGACGCGGTTCGTTCACCGCGAACGAACCGCCGTGCAGTACCCCATGCCTCATGTCTCGCGCGGACGCGGCTGTCACGGGCGCGGACACGGCGGTCAGGAGCGACGGCATGGCTGCCAGGGCGGCTGCGCGGATCCCAAGGACGACGACACGGCTCTCGACGGCAGCGGCGCCTCGACGCCGTACGCCCCCCCCATACGCCCCGAGGCCCCGCCCGAGGCCTGGAGACCTTGTGCTGCAGCCGCGACGCGCTGCAGTCCTGAGGCGCTGCAGTCCTGAGGCGCTGCAGTCCTGAGGCGCTGCAGTCCTGAGGCGCTGCAGTCCTGAGGCGCTGCAGCCCCGAGGCCTGCAGCCCCGAGGCGCTGCAGCCCCGAGGCGCTGCAGCCCCGAGGCCTGCAGTCCCGAGGTCTGACTCCCCGAAGCCTGACGCGCTGACGCCGCGACGCGCTGACGCTCCGAGGCCGGACGCCTTGACGCCCCGACGCCCGGCGGCCTGGTGCCGACGCCCAGAGAGCTGATGCGTTGGCGAGGGGCCCCCGCGCCGCCTGCGCACCGATTCGGATGGTCCGCCAGATACGGCACGGTCGCGCAGGCGGCGTGCTCAGGCCTTGCCGGCCTTCTCCATGAGCGTGAGCATCTTCTCGGCCTCGGCCCGCCGGGCCTCGGCGACCTCCCCGTCCAGCCGCGCGCACGCGGCAAGGACCACGCGCGCACGTGCGGTGGCGGCGCCGTGCCGCCCCAGGTCGGCCTCCAGCCAGCCGGCCGCCAACTCGGCACCCGTCCGGGCGTCGAGCAGGGCGTCCCCGAGGGAGGCGAACACCGGGATCGCCCGGGTCATGTGCCCGAGGGCCTCCTCGAACGCTTCCCGTGTGGCGGCCTCCTCCGCGTCGTTCGCCACGGAACGGGCCACCAGATCCCCGAACTGGCGGTGGGTGTGCCCGAGTTCGGCGACGATACGGCGCCGAGCCTCTTCGTCCTCGAGCCCGACGCCGGTCCCGGGTCCGGGGCCGGCGTCGGGTCCCGCTTCGACTGTGGTTCCGGTCCCGGTACCCGTCCCGAGTCGGGTCCCGGTCTCGACGGCGGTTCCCGCTTCGTCCCGGCCTCCGGCTCCGGGCTCGCCCCCGCCTCCGGCCCCGGTTGAGTCGTCCGGCATGCCCGAGCGTTCTGCCCCCGGTGAGCCCGGTGAGCCCGGTGAGCCCGGTGAGCCCGGTGAGCCCGGGGCAGTAGACCAGCTCTCCACCGCCGACGCGCACTCCTGGACCGCCGCTCCCATCAGCTCCCGCGCCCCGTCGAGTCCCCCGTCCAGCCGGGCCGCGGCCCACGCGCGTGCCCGGAGCGCCCGGACCAGCCCGTGGACGTTGCCCAGCTCGCGCCAGAGGTCGCCCGCACGGGCGTACGCCTGATCGGCCTGGGCGGTCATCCCGGCGCGCCCGAGAGCCTCGGCCGCGAGGTGCGCGAGCATCGCGTGGTCGCGCTGCTCGGGCCAGTGCCGGGCGATGTCCGCGGCGCGCAGCCAGTGCTCGGCGGCCTCGCGATGCTCGCCGAGCTCGGTGAGGCAGTCGCCGAGCCACCAGCGCGTCTGCACGATCACGCCGTCGCCGTGCATCTCGCCGGTCAGATCCGGCAGCGCCGACTCCAGGATCTCGGCGGCCTCCGCCCATCGTCCCCGGCGGAGCAGGAAACCACCGAGCTGGTGGCGTGCCCAGGCCCCGAACGTGGCGGCCTCGCCCGCTTCGTCGGCCCAGTGCGCGGCCTCCAGGGCATGCTCCGAAGCGGGGCCGAACCGCCCGGTCGCGGCGAGTATCTCGGCGAGCCGGAGATGCAGCTGGGCATGGCCGGCCGGCTCCAGGTGGGAACCTCCGTGGTCCAGCGCCGCGCGCGTCGCCCGCTCCGCCGCCTCCGTGTCGCCGAGGTGCATCGCGATCCCGGCGAGCCGGGAGTCGTACTCGACGGCGAACCACGGCAGCCCCGCCGCCACGAACCCTTCGACGGCGCGCGTGAGGAGCTCGGCGGCCCCTTCGGCGTCATCGGCGCGGGCCGCGAGCTCGCCGAGCATCGCGTACGCCTCGGCGGCCCGCGACGCCAGCGCCACGTCGTCCCCGGCATGCGGCTCCGCGAGGGCCAGCAACTCCCGCGCGGCCTCCTCGGCGGCGACCGTCACATCGCCCTCGGAGCCGGTGCCGGCGAGCGGCTGCCCGTCCTCCGGACCGGCCTCCAGCTCGTCCACCCGATGCATCAGCGTCCGCGCCCGCCCCACCAGCACGGACGCCGTCTGCGACACCTCCGCCCCGCCCTCCGCGAAGAGCGCCAGCACCTGCTCGCGCAGCTCCGCGACGGTGTCCAGGACCTTTGCGGCCCCGCCCGACAGCGCCTGGACGTACGCGGCGCGGGAACGGGCCGCCAGCGCCTCCCCGGGGTCGCCCGCCTCGGCGTACAGCTCGGCGGCCCGGTGGAAGAGGCCGGCGCCCTCCGGCCCGCGGCCCATCGCCGCGTGATCGGCGATCTCCGCGCGGTCGCGGACCTGCAGCTCGTGGCCCTCGGAGGCGCGCGAGACCGCCGCCCACGCCTCCACCGCGTCCGGGTCGCGCAGCGCCGAGAGCCGCCGGGCTTCGGCGAGCAGCGCGTCCAGGTGGGGTTCGGCTGCCTCGGCCACGGCCTGCGGCAGGGGAGCGGCCGGCGCCGACAGGTGAGGTCCGGTGCGCGCCGGGCGCGCGGAGCGCACGCCCAGCGGCAGCCGGTCGACGAGCGCCGGCTGATCCATGCGCGCGAGGGCCCGCTCACTGACGTACGACGTGCCGTTGCGGGCGTCGAACCGCTCGGCCAGCGCGAGCGCCTCCCCGCGCGCGTGCACGGCGAGTTCCGCCGCCGTCCATGCGCGCCCCGCGGGCCCGGGAACCGGCTGCCCGCCGAGTCCGCGGGAGGTCAGGCGGTCCATGGTGAGCGCCACCACCGCCATGAAGTCCAGCCCGCTGCGCGGGTCCCCGGAGTCCGTGAAGTAGGCCGGGCGCTCCGCGAGCAGTTCCAGGGCGCGCGCCTCGTTGCCGGTGAGGGCGCAGAACTCCACATGGTCCGCGTACGCGCCCCGCATGCTCTCCATGCCCCGCACCAGCCGGAAGCCGCGCAGATGATGGGCGCGCGCCTCGTCGACGCGCCCGAGGCGCAGCAGCGGCAGCAGGGAGGACGCGAGGACGGTGTGCGGCTCGTGGGCGCAGGTGTACTCGCCCTCCAGCACCGGCGCCCACAGCTCCAGCGCCTCCGGGTCCGCGCCGCGCACCGCCCGCCACCACCCCTGCCCGTGCAGCTCGCACGCGTGGCAGTCGGCCATGGAGTCGCGGTCCGCGGCCATCCAGGCGGTGTACGCCCGCTCGGCGCGCGCCAGGTCGCCCAGGTGGGCGGCGACGCTGAACTCGGCGCTGCGTACGGCCCGTTCGGAATGACCGGCGAGACGGTAGCGCCGCTCCATCTCGCCGAGCCACTTCTCTATGGAGGCGAGCGGAACGTGCGGCTGGTCGAGCATGCCCGCCGACATCCACTTGAAGACCCAGTGCAGGGAGTGGATCTCGAACTCGTCGAAGTCCTCGGGGTGTTCGTCCCACATGCGCAGCAGGCGCGCGAAGGGGACGAACATCTTGCCCTTCTCGGAGCTGTAGTTGTAGACCTTCAGCTGGTGGCCGAGCGCCTCGATGACGGCGAGCGGGATGTTCAGCTTCTCGGCCTCCACGAGCAACTGCTCCGCGCGCGCGTTGCGGCCGGGCCCCTCCGGCTGCTCGTAGTTGTCCGCCATCGCCCGGCGCAGCGTGTCGAAGTCCATGGCCGGGTTCATCGGCGGTCGTCCTTTCCGGGGTCGGTGTGGGTGGCCCACTCCAGGAGGCCGATGAAGGCGCGGTTGAGGAGCGCCGAGTCCGCGGGCCGCAGCGGGCGCTGGGCCATCAGCAGGGCCTGTCCGTAGAGGGACTCCGTGGCCGTGCCTATCAGGTCCGGATCACCGAGCGAACTGATCCTGCGGATCAGCGGGTTGAGGTGATTGAGGACCAGACGCGCGCGGGGGGTGCTGCCGCGCAGCGAGCCGAGAATGCCCGCCCACAGGTCGTCGGCCTGCTCCTCGGCCTGAGCGCGGGCCTGTTCGTGGCGGGCCGCCCGGTCGTCCAGATGCAGGGCGGGCACCGACATGGGGTGGAAGGCGCGCAGGACCACATCGCAGTTCAGCGGGTCGAGCCTGGCCCGTGCGACCCCCAGGAAGGCCGACAGGGCCAGCTCCTCGGCCGGGTCCACCGCGTCCAGGTGAGCCGTCACGGTGTCCGCGTCCAGCTCCGAGACGACCGTCCCGGGACGCACGGCCGGCAACGCCTCGATCAGCTCGCTGTCGTACGTGTAGCCGCCGTTGACGACCCCGACGCCCTGCGCGGAGGCGATCGGCGCGACCTGCCGGTACTCCTCGACGGTCCGTGTGAAGTGCACCACCGGGTGCCGCTGCGCGAACTCCTCCAGGGACAGCCGTCCGTCGGTCGTCTCGAAGGGCAGCCACGGCAGCATCGTGCGCAGCATCTCCGTGTCGTGCCGCGCCAGCGACTTCACGCCCAGGTGGTGCACCGAAAGGAACGCGGCGAGCCGTTCCGGATCGCCCGCCGCGAGCCCCGTCAGCCAGGACCGGATGCGCTCGCCCAGTGCCTCCCGTACGGCGGCGAGGGTCTCGTCCTCGTACAGCGACTCGCGGGACGCGGTGGGCCGCAGGCTGTCCGTGTCGAGGACGCAGCGCACGAAGAACGCCCAGTCCGGCAGCAGCTGTTCGGCCCGCTCGGTGAGCAGCATGCCCTTCAGGTGCACACGATGGCTCGCGCGCTGGGCGGGGCTGACCGCCGACGGCAGGACGTAGGCCACGCCCCGGATCCCGGCGACCGGCACGTCCAGGTCGATCGAGTCCAGCGGAGTGAAACCGAACAGGTCGTGGCAGTGCCGTGCCAGGGCGACTCTCCGGGTGGCGGGACTCGGATAGGGCCGGTCCCAGGGCGCGGGCAGGTCCGCGATCGGCTCGTCGCCGACCCGTACGTCGTACGGCAGCAGCGCGCCGAAGTCGCGCGCCAGCGAACGGACCCGCTCCTCGCTCAGCCACTCGCCGGCCCCGGCACGGGCCACCAGGTGCACGGTGGTTCCCGGTTCGGTGCGCGCCTCGTGCGGCAGGGTGCGCACGGTGTACGAGCCGTCGTCGGCCGCCGTCCACTCGACGGGCGCCGCGTCGGGCGTCCGGGCACTGCGGCTGACCACCCGGATGCGCTCGGCGACGACGAAACACGCCAGCAACCCGATGCCGAACTGGCCGAGGAAGTCCGAACGCGCCGACTCCAGGCCGTCGTTCCGCTTGGAGCTGCGGCCGATCGTCGCCAGCAGGCTGTGCACGTCGGACTCGGTGAGCCCGACGCCGGAGTCCTCCACCCGCAGGGTGCCGCCCTCGGCGTACAGGCGAACCGTGGCCGGGGCGTCCGGCTGCTCGGCGCGCCGCGCGGTGATCGCGTCGACGGCGTTCTGCAGCAGTTCGCGCAGATAGACCTTGGGACTGGAGTAGAGGTGATGGGAGAGGAGGTCGACCAGACCGCGCAGGTCGACCTGGAACGTATGAGGTGACGGGGAGGCCTGGGACGGCTGTGAGGTCTGGGAGTCCATCGTCGCTGCGCCGGTCGGTGGGGGGACGGGCGACGGCGCGGGGTCGGGCGGTCCCGGGGGAGGTGACCGCGAAGAGGGCCGGAGCGCGTCATCCTAGGCCCGGAACGAGCCGTCTGACCAGCGGATTTCCGGGACGTATACGGCAATGTCAGTGCCGTGGTGTGCAATGGATCTCGTGCCCGTGCTCGAAGAACCACTGAAGAAGGCGCTCGGTCCCGCCACCGCGAAGGTGATGGCCGAGCACCTCGGCCTGCACACCGTCGGCGACCTGCTGCACCACTACCCCCGCAGATACGAGGAGCGCGGGCAGCTCACGCACCTCGCCGACCTGCCGCTGGACGAGCACGTGACCGTGGTCGCCCAGGTCGCCGACGCGCGCCTGGCCACCTTCGCCTCGTCCAAGGCGCCCCGCGGCAAGGGGCAGCGCCTCGAAGTCACCATCACGGACGGCAGCGGCCGCCTCCAGCTGGTCTTCTTCGGGCACGGCGTGCACAAGCCCCACAAGGACCTGCTGCCCGGCACCCGCGCGATGTTCTCCGGCAAGGTCTCCGTCTTCAACCGCCGCCTCCAGCTCGCCCATCCGGCGTACGAACTGCTGCGCGGCGACGGCGAGGAGGCCGTGGAGAGCGTCGACAGCTGGGCGGGCGCCCTCATCCCGATCTACCCGGCCACCGCCAAGCTGGAGTCCTGGAAGATCGCCAAGTCGGTGCAGACGGTGCTGCCGAGCGCCCAGGAAGCGGTCGACCCCCTCCCGGACCCGCTGCGGGACGGCCGCGGCCTGGTCACCCTCCCCGAGGCCCTCCTCAAGATCCACCGCCCGCACACCAAGGCCGACATCCACGACGCCCGCGCCCGCCTCAAGTGGGACGAGGCCTTCGTCCTCCAGGTCGCCCTGGCCCGCCGCCGCCACGCCGACGGCCAGCTCCCCGCCGTCGCCCGCGTCCCCGCACCGGACGGCCTGCTCACCGCCTTCGACGCCAAGCTCCCCTTCACCCTCACCGAGGGCCAGCAGAAGGTCTCCAAGGAGATCTTCGACGACCTCGCCACCGAACACCCGATGCACCGGCTGCTCCAGGGAGAGGTGGGCAGCGGGAAGACAATGGTGGCCCTGCGCGCCATGCTCGCCGTCGTCGACGCGGGCGGGCAGGCCGCGATGCTCGCGCCCACCGAGGTGCTCGCCCAGCAGCACCATCGGTCGATCACCGAGATGATGGGCGAGCTGGCCGAGGGCGGCATGCTCGGCGGGGCCGAGCACTCCACGAAGGTCGTGCTGCTCACCGGTTCCATGGGGGCGGCGGGCCGGCGGCAGGCGCTGCTCGACCTGGTCACCGGCGAGGCCGGGATCGTGATCGGCACGCACGCGCTGATCGAGGACAAGGTGCAGTTCCACGACCTGGGCCTGGTCGTGGTCGACGAGCAGCACCGCTTCGGCGTCGAGCAGCGCGACGCCCTGCGCGGCAAGGGCAAGCAGCCCCCGCACCTCCTGGTGATGACCGCCACCCCCATCCCGCGCACGGTCGCGATGACGGTCTTCGGCGACCTGGAGACCTCGGTGCTCGACCAGCTCCCCGCCGGGCGCTCCCCGATCGCCAGTCATGTCGTCCCGGTCGCGGACAAACCGCACTTCCTCACGCGCGCGTGGGAGCGCGTGCGCGAGGAAGTGGAGAACGGCCATCAGGCGTACGTTGTCTGCCCCCGCATCGGTGACGAGGACGACGACCCGAAGAAGGGCGGCAAGAAGAAGTCCCCCGAGGACGAGGCGGAGAAGCGTCCGCCGCTGGCCGTCCTCGACGTCGCCGCCCAGCTCGCCAAGGGCCCCCTCCAGGGCCTCAAGGTCGAAGTCCTGCACGGCCGGATGCATCCCGACGACAAGGACGCCGTCATGCGCCGCTTCGCCGCGGGCGAGACGGGCGTCCTCGTCGCCACGACCGTGATCGAGGTCGGCGTGAACGTACCGAACGCCACCGCCATGGTGATCATGGACGCCGACCGTTTCGGTGTCTCCCAGCTCCACCAGCTGCGCGGCCGCGTCGGCCGTGGCTCGGCCGCGGGACTCTGCCTCCTGGTCTCAGAGATGCCGGAGGCGAGCCCGGCGCGTCAGCGGCTGAACGCGGTGGCCTCGACCCTGGACGGTTTCGAGCTGTCCCGCATCGACCTCGAACAGCGCCGTGAGGGCGACGTCCTCGGCCAGGCCCAGTCCGGCGTCCGTTCCTCCCTGCGCATGCTCGCCGTCATCGACGACGAGGAGATCATCGCGGAGGCCCGCGAGGAGGCCACCGCGGTCGTCGCGGCGGACCCGGACCTCAAGGGCCTTCCCGGACTGCGTACCGCCCTGGACGCCCTGCTGGACGAGGAACGGGAGCAGTACCTGGACAAGGGCTGAGCGGCGGCGAGGGGCCGGCGGCTGAGAGACTGGGAGGAACCGACACACCCCCAGCGCAAAGGACCCTCATGACCCGCGTGATCGCCGGCCGGGCCGGCGGACGCCGTCTGGCCGTCCCGCCGGGCACCGGCACCCGCCCCACGTCCGACCGGGCGCGCGAGGGACTCTTCTCCACCTGGCAGTCCCTGCTCGGCGGCCCGCTGGAGGGCGAGCGCGTGCTCGACCTGTACGCGGGCTCGGGCGCCGTCGGCCTGGAGGCGCTCAGCCGCGGCGCCGGACACACCCTGCTCGTCGAGGCGGACGCCCGTGCGGCCAAGGTCATCCGCGACAACGTGAAGTCGCTCGGCCTGCCGGGCGCCGAGGTCAGAGCGGGCAAAGCGGAGCAGATCGTCCGGACGGCGGCGCCGGAGGCACCGTACGACCTGGTCTTCCTCGACCCTCCGTACGTCGTCCTGGACGACGATCTTCGGGAGATTCTGCTCACACTCCGGGCCGGGGGCTGGCTCGCGGAGGATGCGCTCGTCACCGTGGAGCGCAGCACCAGAGGCGGCGCATTCGGATGGCCGGACGGTTTTGAAGCCGTCAGGGCCCGTCGATACGGCGAGGGAACGTTTTGGTACGGTCGCGCCGCCTCTACGTGCGAAGACGCACGATGACCGGACCGGAGAGCGAGGGACCACTGTTGCGCCGCGCCGTCTGTCCGGGGTCATTCGACCCCATCACCAATGGACACCTCGACATCATCGCCCGCGCCTCCCCGCTGTACGACGTCGTGCACGTCGTGGTGATGATCAATCAGTCGAAGAAGGGCCTGTTCACGGTCGACGAGCGGATCGAGCTGATCCGCGAGGTCACGGCCGAGTTCGGCAATGTCCAGGTCGAGGCCTACCACGGCCTCCTCGTCGACTACTGCAAGCAGCGGGACATCCCGGCCATCGTCAAGGGCCTGCGCGCGGTGAGCGACTTCGACTACGAACTCCAGATGGCCCAGATGAACTACGGCCTCTCGGGCGTGGAGACCCTGTTCATCCCGACCAGCCCCACTTACAGTTTCCTCTCCTCCTCACTGGTCAAGGAAGTCGCGAACTGGGGCGGTGACATCTCCCATCTGGTGCCGCCGGTGGTCCTTGCGGCGCTCAAGGAGCGGCTGGGCCAGGACTGAGTGCCTGACAGCCCGTCACCCGGTGTCGGACGGGGCAGCAGTGGTCGTACAGTCGACCCGTCCGTCTCCATCACAGCTGTAGAGAGTGGCGAGCACACGGTGGACGTGCAGAAGAAGCTCGATGAGATCGTCGCGGCGGTCGGCAGTGCCCGTTCCATGCCCATGTCGGCCTCGTGCGTGGTCAACCGCGCCGACCTGCTGTCGATGCTGGAAGAGGTGCGCCAGGCGCTGCCCGGTTCCCTCGCCCAGGCGCAGGAGCTGATCGGCGGCCGCGAGGAGATGGTCGAGCGGGCCCGCCAGGAGGCCGAGCGGATCATCGAGACCGCGCATGCCGAGCGGGGCTCCCTGATCTCCGACACCGAGGTCGCCCGCCGCTCGCAGAACGAGGCGGACCGGATCCTCGCCGAGTCCCGCAAGGAGGCCGAGGAGATCCGCGCCGAGGCCGACGACTACGTCGACTCCAAGCTCGCCAACTTCGAGGTCGTCCTCACCAAGACCCTCGGCTCCGTCGGCCGCGGCCGCGAGAAGCTCCTCGGCTCCGGTCCGGGCCTCGACGAGCAGGGGTACGAGGACGAGGACGCCCCCGAGCGCAGTCACGACCCGGAGACCCTGCGCCGCAACGCCGACGAATACGTCGACATCAAGCTCGGCGCCTTCGAGGCCGTCCTCGCCAAGACCCTGGAGGCCGTCGGCCACGGCCGGCGGAAGCTGCACGGCCGGATCGCCAGCGACGACCTCGGCGATCTGAGCGCCTTCGGTGACGACGGGACGCCCGGTGCGCACACCAGCGACGCCGACTACCTGGCCGGCCTCGCGGAGCTCTCCGACGTCCCGGAGCGGCCCGACCGGACCCCTGAGCCGGCCGCCCAGCCGTCCTACGGGCAGCAGCAGGAGGCGTACGCCTACCAGCAGCAGGCCGACCCGTACGGCTACCAGCAGCAGTACACCCAGCAGCAGGACGCCTACGGCTACCAGCAGGCGGACCCGTACGCCGCCTACCAGCAGCAGGGCTACGACCAGCAGCAGGCGTACGACCAGAACCAGCAGGTCTACGCCCAGCAGCAGGCCCATGCCATGGATCAGCAGAACCACGCCCTCGACGAGGCCAGCCTCTTCGACACCAGCATGATCAGCGCGGAGCAGCTGAGGGCGTACGAGCAGGGGCGCGGCGGCCACTGACCGCGGGGTCAGGAGGGGCGCGCACCGTCGGCCGGGACCGGCGGTACGGACCGGATTGGGCCGAGAGCGAAAGGTCCAGTATCCTGGCTCTTCGGTCGCGTGTACGTCCGCGATCCACGCTGCCCGCGGGACACCAAGGGCGGCGTTCCCTTGAGTTCGAAGATCGAAAGCAGGAATGGCTCTGAACGCCCGCCTCGACCACCGCAATCCTCTCGTGTTCGACACACACGAGCTGGGGCGGCGTCCTGGCGCGCTCCAGCGCCTGACCCGCACGATCGACGCTCCCAAGGATCTGGGGATCCAGGGTGTCATCGGAGTGCCGGAAGGTACCCCGATGGAGCTCGCGCTCCGTCTGGAGTCGGTCATGGACGGGGTGCTTGTCACAGGCACCGCCCGTGCATCGGCCAAGGGGGAGTGCGTAAGGTGTCTGGAGCCGCTTGAGCAGGTGCTCGCAGCGGATTTCCAGGAGATGTTCTCGTACCCTGACGCCGATGACCGGGGCCGCCCCAAGGCGGAGCCGGTCGACGACGCCGAGGACGACGAGGACACGCTCTTCCTCGAGGACGGCCTGTTCGACCTCGAACCCGTGCTGCGTGATGCGGTGGTGCTCGCACTGCCGATGCAGCCGGTGTGCCAGGACGACTGCCCGGGCCTGTGCTCCGAATGTGGAGCCCGGCTCGCGGACGACCCGGAGCACCACCATGACGCCGTCGACATCCGTTGGGCGGCACTGCAGGGACTCGCCGGTTCACTCGAAGATGGCGAGAAGGACGAGTTGAGCGGCGCCGAACCTGGCGTCGACGAGAAGCAGGAGAAGTAGCCGTGGCTGTTCCGAAGCGGAAGATGTCGCGCAGCAACACGCGCCACCGCCGGTCGCAGTGGAAGGCTGCGGTCCCCACCCTGGTTGCGTGCGAGCGCTGCCACGAGCCCAAGCTGCAGCACATCGCGTGCCCGGCTTGCGGCACCTATAACAAGCGCCAGGTCCTCGAGGTCTGAGCGGCTGGTGAGAGGTCTGATGTCTGACGCCAAGGCGGATCCGACCGCCAAGAAAAAGGCGGACAACACAGCCTCGTCCCACACGCTTCTGGAAGGGCGGCTCGGCTACAAGCTCGAGTCCGCCCTTCTGGTGCGTGCGCTGACCCACCGTTCCTACGCGTACGAGAACGGCGGTCTGCCGACCAACGAGCGTCTGGAGTTCCTCGGGGACTCCGTACTGGGCCTCGTGGTCACGGACACGCTGTATCGCACCCACCCCGACCTGCCCGAAGGCCAGCTGGCCAAGTTGCGGGCCGCGGTGGTCAATTCTCGTGCGCTGGCGGAAGTGGGCCGCGGCCTCGAACTCGGCTCCTTCATCCGGCTCGGCCGGGGCGAGGAAGGCACGGGAGGCCGGGACAAGGCGTCCATCCTCGCCGACACCCTTGAAGCGGTGATCGGCGCCGTCTATCTCGACCAGGGGCTGGAGGCGGCGGGCGAACTCGTCCACCGGCTCTTCGACCCGCTGATCGAGAAGTCATCGAATCTTGGTGCCGGCCTGGACTGGAAGACCAGTCTCCAGGAACTCACGGCGACCGAGGGGCTCGGAGTTCCCGAGTACCTGGTCTCGGAGACCGGCCCGGACCACGAGAAGGTCTTTACTGCTGCCGCCCGCGTCGGAGGCGTCTCGTACGGCACCGGCACCGGCCGCAGCAAGAAGGAGGCGGAGCAGCAGGCCGCGGAATCCGCGTGGCGTGCCATCCACTCCGCCGCGGACGAACGCGCGAAGTCGGCCCAGGCCGCCGAACAGGCGGCTCGTGCCGCCCAGCAGGCGGCTCAGGACGTCGAGGAGACCGCCGACACCTCCTCGACACCGACCACCGACACGGCCACGGCCTGACTCCTTCATCCAACTGAAGTACCCGCAGTACCCGCAGTACCCGCAGTACCCGTAGTACCCGTAGTACCAGCAGTACCAGCAGGACCGGACCCCGTCGCAGCGCTCTCGCGCCGCGGCGGGGTCCACGCGTTGACGCGGCTCCGGCCCCGGACGGAGGCTGGAGCTGGAGCTGGAGCTGGAGCTGGAGCTGGAGCTGGAGCTGGAGCCGGAGCCGGGGAGGGCGCGGGCCGGCCCAACTCCTCGGCGGCTGCGTGCCGCTGGACCGGGACGAACCGCTCGCCGACGACCGCCGCCGAGCGCGATGTACCCTTCCGGCATCACCCGCTCAGCCCGCACCTTTGGAGGAGTCCCGTGCCCGAGCTGCCCGAAGTCGAAGTCGTGCGGCGGGGCTTGGAGCGCTGGGTCACCGGGCGGGTCGTGAATTCGGTGGACGTACGGCATCCGCGGGCCGTGCGGCGGCATCCGGCGGGACCCGACGGCTTCGCGAAGGCGCTCGCCGGGCACCGGGTGGGCGAGGCGATGCGCCGCGGCAAGTACCTGTGGCTGCCGCTCGACGACTCGCCGTTCTCCGTGTTGGCGCACCTCGGTATGAGCGGCCAGCTCCTCGTGCAGCCGGAGGACGCCGTCGAGGAGAAGCACCTGCGCGTCCGCATCCGCTTCGAGGACGACCGGGGCACCGAGCTGCGTTTCGTCGACCAGCGAACGTTCGGCGGGCTGTCGCTGCACGAGAACACGCCGGACGGCCTCCCCGACGTCATCGCACACATCGCCCGCGACCCGCTCGACCCCCTCTTCGACGACGCCGCGTTCCACACCGCGCTGCGGGCCCGCCGTACGACGGTCAAACGGGCTCTGCTCGACCAGTCGCTGATCAGCGGCGTCGGGAACATCTACGCGGACGAGGCGCTCTGGCGCTCCAAGCTGCACTACGAACGCCCGACGGGGACCATGACCCGGCCGCGCACCGCCGAACTCCTCGGCCACATCCGCGACGTGATGAACGACGCCCTCGCCGTCGGCGGCACCAGCTTCGACAGCCTCTACGTCAACGTCAACGGTGAGTCGGGCTACTTCGACCGCTCGCTCGACGCGTACGGGCGCGAGGGGGAGCCCTGCCACCGCTGCGGGACGCCGATGCGCCGGCGGGCCTGGATGAACCGCTCCAGCTACTTCTGCCCACGCTGCCAGCGGCCACCCCGCCCCGGAGTCTGACCTCTGGGTCACCCGGCTCCGGAGTCTGACCTCTGGGTCAGCAGGTCCCGGTGTCCGATCTCCCGGGCGGCGCCCCCGGTCCGACCCCCTACGCCTCGGGCCGGGCCGCGCGCGTCTCGTCGTAGCGTCCGCGGGCCTCCAGGACGTCGTCCATGCGGCCCTCGACGAACGTGATGAGGGTCAGCAGCCGCTCGGCGACCTCGTGGCCCAGCGGTGTGAGGGTGTAGTCGACGCGCGGCGGGTTCGTGGGCCGCGCGTCGCGGTGCACCAGACCGTCACGCTCCAGCGAGTGCAAGGTCTGAGAGAGCATCTTCTCGCTGACGCCGTCGACCCGGCGGCGCAGCTCGTTGAACCGGAACGTGCCGTCGTGGAGCGCTCCCAGCGTGAGCGAGCCCCAGCGGCCGGTGACGTTCTCCAGCGTGCCCCGCGAAGGGCAACCGCGGGCGAACACGTTGTACGCGAGGTCCTTGCCGTCGGCGCACACGGTGTTCTCGTCACTCTCGGCGCGTTCCGTGATCCGCGCGGACGATTCCATACCACCAGCATACTCAGCCACAGCGCTGCCCAGGGGGTTGCACTAACTCCTGGTTAGCCTTTGTGGGCTGGGCGGCCCGGACACTGGAACCAACCCAGCCGTATTGACGTGCAGATATGGGGAGTGCCTGGGATGCCGTCCCCGGATCGGGACATGACCGCACAGGCCGACGGATGGATGCGAGTACGGACCACATGGATGCAATCCACGATGACGTAGCGGAGTTCGCGTTACTGCTGATGCGTCTGAAGGAGCGCACAGACCGCAGCTACGCGGCGCTGGCCCGCCGTCTGGGCATGAATGCCTCCACGCTGCACCGCTATTGCGCCGGAGAGGCGGTTCCCCTGGACTTCTCCGGGATCGAGCGGTTCGCCGCGCTCTGCGGAGCCTCCCCCGAGGAACGCGTGGAGTTGCACCGCCGGTGGATCCTGGCAGTCGCGGCGCGGCAACGACCACGCCCATCCGATGCCAGGCGGGCACCGACGCCCCACGGCACCACCAGCACCGCGGTATCGGCAGCATCCGCGAGCCACAGAGGCCCGGCGGACGGGGCACCCGAGCCGATCTCGCCGGCCGATCCGCGCCCCGAGCCGATCTCGCCGACCGACCGGCGGCCTCGCACCGGGCGCCCCCGACGACGGCCCGTGCGATCGATAGCACTGGCGGCCTCGCTCGCCGTCGCGCTTGCCGGCCTCACCACATCTGCTGCCGGACCCCCCTCCGGTGGCGGTGGGTCGTCGGCCTCCGCCCGCACCGCACCGAAACCCTCAGCGCCGGGCAAGCACAGCGGCGGCAGGCCGCAGTCCGCTGCCGGACCTCCCTCCGGTGGCGGTGAGCCGTCGGCTTCCGCCCGCACCGCACCGAAACCCTCAGCGCCGGCCACGCACAGCGTCGGCAGCCCGCAGAAGAACCGGGCGAGCGGCGGCACGGTCCCACTGGCGACCCCGCTCACCTGGACGGCCGACTCCCATCTCTGGCAACTCGAATGCGACCACGACTACGTCATCGCCAAGCCACCGCAGCAGGTCCCGCCGCCGCCGACCCCGGGGGACGCCGCGGCGTGGGCCGCGTCCCAGCAGGCGGTGCACGGGCGCACCACCGATCTGCGGATCTCGGTGCAGGGACGCGGCTCCGACGCCGTCGTCCTGGAGGCACTGCACGTGCGCGTGGTCAACAGCATCACCCCCGCCGCCCGCCGGGGCATCGCCTACTCCATGTACGAAGGCTGCGGCGCCGTCCTCGCCCCCCGCTACTTCTCCGTGGACCTCGACGCGCACCGCCCGCTGGCCCGTTCGATGCCCGGCAACGACCCCGACAGACCGATCCCCGCGATCGACTTCCCGTACCGGGTGTCCCTGCAGGAGCCGGAGGTCCTGCTGGTCTCCGCGCGCACCGAGTCCTGCACCTGCGACTGGTACCTCGACCTCGACTGGTCCTCACAGGGCCGGACCGGCACGGTGCGCATCGACGACCACGGCCGCCCGTTCCGTACCACCAGCATCAAGGGGCTGCCGCACTACTGGTACCGCAACCCCTCTGGCTGGGTCCCCATGACCGCCGCCCACGACACGGCGGAAACCGGCGGCTGACGAAGCGGCAGGCCCTCGCTGTACCCCCAACTCGCCTCACCCCGCGTCCACTCGCCTCACCCCGCGTCCTGGGTGCCCGAGGGCATGGGTGTACCAGGGGCGGGTGCATGGTGGGTGGGGTGTCGTGGTGCGATACGACGCTCGACTTCGGAGCGGTCAAACCGGAGGAATCCGGCCCGGCCGTGGACAAGAAGCCCCCAAGGCGGTCGGCGGGCGCATGCCCGACTTCGCCGGCAAGTCGGTCAAAGCGGCGCGCGCAGCCCTGGATTCGGGGACGTCGATCACTGTCGACGACGTGTCGGGGGAGGACCGATTCGTCTTCCTGGAGTCGAACTGGCAGGTGTGCACGCAGACCCCGGCGGCAGGGGTGTCCGTGAGCGGACAGCCGGTGACGCCGAAGGCCGTCAAGTTCGGCGAGGCCTGCCCGTAGCCCCAGCCCACCAGTGAAGCCCCGGATCCGTACCGTCCGGGGCTTCGCCGATATCGCCGATATCGCTGACGGCCGCGCTGCTGCGTGATCGCGCTCCGCTCGGCCGGCGCGGCGAGGGAGTCGGGGTTTCGGCGCCCTGAGAGCTGGGTCACCTCGCGAACGACGTCGCGGGCAAGGTGATGCCCATCGATCTGCTCGGGGGGAAGCCTCGGCTTCCAGGGGTGCGGCTGTGGCGTACACGCACCTGATGCCGTCGAGCGGGACCCGGACCCGGGCCGCTGTGGAGATGGTGTCTTCAGTGATGAAGAACCCACAGGGACGGCCCGGATGTGGTCCAGGAAGGTGCTTAGCTCTCTGACCTGCGGTTATTTCAGTAGCCGAAGTCCTGCGTCCACCAAGGGCCGCCCGTGGCGAAGTGAACTCCGACGCCGAGGGTCTTGAAGTCGCAGTTCAGGATGTTGGCCTTGTGGCCGGGGCTGTTCATCCAGGCCTCCATGACGGCTGCCGCGTCGGCCTGGCCGCGGGCTATGTTCTCGCCGCCGAGGCTGGCTATCCCGGCCGTCGCCGCACGGTCCCACGGGCTGAGCCCGCTCGGGTCGGTGTGGTCGAAGAAGTCACGCGCCGCCATGTCCTCGCTGAAGGCCTGGGCCAGGTCCGTCAGGGCACTGTTCGCGGCGACCGGGCTGCAACCGACCTTGGCGCGCTCGTCGTTGACGAGCTGGAGCACCTCGGCCTCGGCGGCGGTCTGAGCGGACACGTCCACCGGGGTCTTGGCGACCGGGGCCTTTGTCTCCTTCTTGGAGGGCTTCGAAGCTTCGGGAGCCTTGGGCTCCTTCGTCTTCTCCTCCTTGGAGGCTCCGTTGCCCTGCTTCTTCGGCGGCTCCGTTGTGGTCGGAGCGGCCGACGGCGACGTGGAGGTCGAGGGGGCGACGGTCGAGGGGGTCGTCGCGCGACCGGAGCCGCGGCTGGTCGACGTGCCCTCACGGGCGTCCGCGCTGCCCGAGGTGCCGCCCTGCGGGGTGTCGATGGTGGACGGCGAACCGGCGGCCTGAACGCTGTCGGAGTTGCTGCCGCCACCGCCGAGCGCGTAGTTGTCGGCGCCGGGCATGACACCGGCGGCGACGGCCACGGTGCCGAGGGCCACGGCCGCCGAGACGCCGAGCAGTCCCGTCTTGACCGGGCTCGGCCCCTTCCGCTTGCGGTGCGAGCGGTTGGAGGCCGCGGACGGGAGATCGGCGACGGCCGCGTAGCCGTACAGGTTCTCCGGGCCGTAGCTTTCCGTGTGGGCACTGCTCGTATCTGTGACTCCGGTGGCGCGCCCTGTGGCGGCGCGGCCGGCGTCGGAGCGTCGGTGGCGTCCCATCTCTTGGGCCTTCCTCGATCTTGAGTCAGCGATCCTCACCTGAACCTCACCCGAAAGAGTGAGTTTCTAATGAGACTCATTGGGTCGGGACGGTACCCCATGGCGCAAGGGGAGGATGTGCTCCGCGAGACATTGTCCGGTTAGCGTGCAGCCATGAACGAGGTTGCACGGCTGGTCGTCTGGGTGCGCGGACGGGTCCAAGGTGTGGGTTTCCGCTGGTTTACGCGGGCCAAGGTGCTGGAGATCGGCGGGCTGAGTGGTTTTGCTCTCAATCTCGACGACGGACGCGTCCAGGTGGTCGCCGAGGGCTCCCGGGCCGGCTGCCAGAACCTGCTCGACTGGCTCCAGGGAGACGACACGCCCGGCCGGGTGGACGGAGTCACTGAGATCTGGGACACGCCCCGGGGGATCTACGACGGCTTCGCCATCCGGTGACGATGACGGCCTCGATGCCCCGAAAAGATGTCATGGCGTATGCCACCGGCACCCGTCAGTAGCGGAAACGGCCTGGTGGTTGCCAAGAACGGCTCGAAGTGGCAGGCTCCCGAGGTAACGATGATCTCGACGCCCTGAGGGCCCCGCAGGAGTCGCCGCGCCGCCGTTTCAGAAGCCGCGCGACAGTGGGTTGCCCGCCGATGCAGGGCGTGATCGTGTTGACCGTCAAACTTTTTGGTGAGACGCTGAAAGCCCCGCGCACCTTAGCTGTTTGGCATGTGGAACGGCAGCAGGACATCAGCAGTGTCAAGCATCGCGGGTGCGATTCCCTCACGACCCACACCGCTTCGGTCGGTCACTCAGTGTGGAGGACCATCCATCATGGCAAAGGCGCTTCTCGGTTACGTCGGCGGTTCCGATCCGCGACTCATTGCCGAGATGCGACGGCTCCAGCAGCGCGTCCAGGACCTCGAATCCGAGCTCGTACGGATTCAGGCCGAGAACGACGCGCTCGCGGCTGCCGCTTCTCACGACTCGCTTCTCGAGAGCATCGACGTACCCCAGGCGGAGCCTGCGCTCACCTGATCACTGCACCGCACCACGACAGCAGTGGTTGGGCAGCCCGAATCAACCGCTAAGTTGTCAGATTTGCAAGGGACGCCCTCAGGCGTCCCTTCTTTCTTTCCCCCGAGCACCCTTCCCCCTCTTTAACGTCTGGTGTGCCCTGCGCGTTCATGGGTGAAACCGGGCGTTCATGGAGTGAGACCGACCCGAAAGGTAGAGTCCAGCGGCGTGCACCTCAAGGCCCTGACCCTGCGCGGGTTCAAGTCGTTCGCCTCCGCGACCACGCTGCGGTTCGAGCCGGGCATCACCTGTGTCGTGGGCCCCAACGGCTCGGGCAAGTCCAACGTCGTGGACGCGCTCAGCTGGGTCATGGGCGAGCAGGGGGCCAAGTCGCTGCGCGGCGGAAAGATGGAGGACGTCATCTTCGCCGGCACCACCGGGCGTCCGCCGCTCGGCCGTGCCGAGGTCTCCCTCACCATCGACAACTCCGACGGGGCCCTGCCCATCGAGTACGCCGAGGTCACCATCACGCGGATCATGTTCCGCAACGGCGGCAGCGAGTACCAGATCAACGGCGACACCTGCCGACTGCTGGACATCCAGGAGCTGTTGTCCGACTCCGGCATCGGCCGTGAGATGCACGTCATCGTCGGACAGGGCCAGCTCGACTCCGTCCTGCACGCCGACCCGATGGGCCGCCGCGCCTTCATCGAGGAGGCGGCGGGCGTCCTCAAGCACCGCAAGCGCAAGGAGAAGGCGCTGCGGAAACTGGACGCCATGAAGGCGAACATGGCCCGCGTCCAGGACCTCACGGACGAGCTGCGGCGCCAGTTGAAGCCGCTCGGCCGGCAGGCCGCCGTGGCACGTCGCGCCGCCGTCATCCAGGCCGACCTGCGCGACGCCCGGCTGCGCCTTCTCGCCGACGACCTCGTACGCCTGCGGGGGGCGCTCCAGTCCGAGATCGCCGACGAGGCCGCGCTCAAGCAGCGCAAGGACTCCGCCGAGGCCGAGCTGAAGCAGGCGCTCCAGCGGGAGGCCCTGCTGGAGGACGAGGTACGGCAGCTGACGCCGCGCCTGCAGCGCGCCCAGCAGACCTGGTACGAACTCTCCCAGCTCGCCGAACGGGTGCGCGGCACGATCTCGCTGGCCGACGCGCGCGTGAAGAGTGCCACCTCGGTGCCCGCCGAGGAACGGCGCGGACGCGACCCCGAGGACATGGAGCGCGAGGCCGCCCGCATCCGTGAGCAGGAGGCCGAACTCGAAGCGGCTCTGGAGGCGGCCGAACGGGCCCTGGAGGACACCGTCGCGCACCGCGCCGAACTGGAGCGTGAACTCACCGTCGAGGAGCGCCGCCTCAAGGACGTGGCCCGCGCCATCGCCGACCGCCGCGAGGGCCTCGCCCGCCTGGGCGGCCAGGTCAACGCCGCACGTTCACGCGCGGCCTCCGCGCGGGCCGAGATCGACCGGCTCGCCGCCGCCCGCGACGAGGCCCAGGAGCGCGCTGTCACCGCCCAGGAGGAGTACGAGCAGCTGAAGGCCGAGGTGGACGGTCTCGACGCGGGCGACGCCGACCTCGCCGAACAGCACGAGGCGGCCAGGCGGGCGCTGTCCGACGCGGAGGCCGCGCTGAGCGCGGCCCGCGAGGCGGCCACCGCGGCCGAACGCGAGCGGGCCGCCACCCAGGCCCGCCGCGAGGCGCTGGCCCTCGGCCTGCGGCGCAAGGACGGCACGGGAGCCCTGCTCGGCGCCACGGACCGGCTCACGGGCGTACTGGGTCCCGCCGCCGGACTGCTGTCGGTCACTCCCGGCTTCGAGGTTCCGCTCGCCGCCGCGTTCGGCGCGGCCGCGGACGCCATCGCGGTCAGCACACCCGCCTCGGCGGCGGAGGCCATCCGTCTGCTGCGCAAGCAGGACGCGGGCCGCGCGGCGCTGCTGCTCGCCGGAGCACCCGAGGAACCCCGCGCCGACGCCGGTCCGACGGGCGGCGCCTCCATGGACGTACCCCTTCGTGATGACCAGGACCGGGGCCGGGACCGGGGCCAGAATCAGGGCCAGAACCGGGACCGGGAACAGGAACAGGACCGGGACGTGGAGCGGGGCGACGGGCCGCCGTACGCCGCCGATCTCGTCCGTGGTCCCGCCGAGCTGATGCCCGCCGTACGGCGGCTGCTGCGCGGGATCGTCGTCGTAGGGACCCTCGAAGAAGCCGAGGATCTGGTCTACGCGCGGCCCGGACTCACCGCGGTGACCGCCGAGGGCGACCTGCTCGCGGCGCACTTCGCGCACGGCGGGTCCGCAGGGGCGCCCAGCCTGCTCGAAGTGCAGGCCTCCGTGGACGAGGCGGCGGCCGAGCTGGAGGAACTGGCCGTCCGCTGCGACGAGTTGACCGAGACGCAGCGTCTGGCGGCCGAGTTGCGCACGCAGCGGGCCGCGCTCGTCGAGGAGTTGGGGGAGCGGCGGCGGGCCGCCGAGCGGGAGAAGTCCTCGGTCGCGCAGCAGCTCGGACGGCTGGCCGGGCAGGCGCGGGGCGCCGCGGGCGAGGCGGAACGCAGCACCGCGGCCGCCGCCCGCGCGCAGGAGGCGCTCGACCGGGCCGTGGAGGAGGCCGAGGAGCTGGCCGAACGGCTCGCCGTGGCCGAGGAGATGCCCGTCGAGGAGGAGCCCGACACCTCGGTACGGGACCGGCTCGCCGCCGACGGCGCCAACGCGCGGCAGACGGAGATGGAGGCCCGGCTCCAGGTGCGTACGCACGAGGAGCGGGTCAAGGGACTCGCCGGACGGGCCGACTCGCTCGACCGGGCCGCCCGCGCCGAACGCGAGGCACGCGCGCGGGCCGAACAGCGCCGGGCGCGGCTGCGTCATGAGGCGGCCGTCGCCGAGGCCGTCGCCTCCGGTGCCCGGCAGTTGCTCGCGCACGTCGAGGTCTCGCTCGGCCGGGCCGAGGAGGAGCGCACCGCCGCCGACAGCGCCAAGGCCCACCGTGAGCAGGAGCTCGTCGCCGCGCGCGGCCAGGGCCGCGATCTCAAGGCGGAGCTCGACAAGCTCACCGACTCGGTGCACCGGGGCGAGGTGCTCGGCGCGGAGAAGCGGATGCGCATTGAGCAGCTGGAGGCGAAGGCGCTGGACGAACTCGGCGTCGAGCCGGCGGGCCTCGTCGCGGACTACGGCCCCGACCAGCTCGTACCGCCGTCGCTGCCCGCCGAGGGCGAGGAACTGCCCGAGGACCCGGAGCACCCGCGCAACCAGCCGCGGCAGTTCCACCGTGCCGAGCAGGAGAAGCGGCTCAAGTCGGCCGAACGGGCGTACCAGCAGCTCGGCAAGGTCAATCCGCTCGCCCTGGAGGAGTTCGCCGCGCTGGAGGAGCGCCACAAGTTCCTCAGCGAGCAGCTGGAGGACCTCAAGAAGACGCGCGCCGACCTCCTCCAGGTGGTGAAGGAGGTCGACGAGCGCGTCGAGCAGGTCTTCACCGAGGCGTACCGGGACACCGCCCGGGAGTTCGAGGGCGTCTTCAGCCGGCTGTTCCCGGGCGGGGAGGGGCGGCTCATCCTGACCGATCCCGACAACATGCTCACCACGGGTGTCGACGTGGAGGCCAGGCCGCCGGGCAAGAAAGTCAAGCGGCTCAGCCTGCTCTCCGGCGGCGAGCGGTCGCTGACCGCCGTCGCGCTCCTCGTGTCGATCTTCAAGGCGCGCCCCAGCCCGTTCTACGTGATGGACGAGGTCGAGGCGGCGCTGGACGACACCAATCTCCAGCGGCTGATCAGGATCATGCAGGAGCTGCAGGAGGCCTCCCAGCTGATCGTGATCACGCATCAGAAGCGCACGATGGAGGTCGCCGACGCGCTGTACGGCGTCTCCATGCAGGGCGACGGCGTCTCGAAGGTCATCAGCCAGCGACTGCGGTGACGCCCCGGCGCACCCTCCGTGCGCCCGTGTCGGCTGACGCCCACGCATGCCCTGTGCGCCCGTGTCGGCTGACGCCCACGCATGCCCTGTGCGCCCGTGCTCGTACCCCGTACCCACCCGATGCCGTGGGTCTACCGCCCGTCCGGCTCCGGCAGGTCCTCGCCGACGCCCTCGTCGGCGAGTTCGGCGATCACCTCCGCGTGGCAGCGCTCCGGGACGCACCAGCAGCCGAGCCGGTGGCCGCGCAGGGCGGGGAGCCGGGCCAGGAGCTCCGGACGCGCGAGCAGATGGGCGCGGTACATCTCGACGACCTCCTCCCGGGTGCCGTCGTGGCCCGGACGGAACGGGCTCGCCAGCGGGGACCCGGCCAGGTGCCAGCCGCCCCGGTGCATGGCGCGGCCGACGTACACCACATCTGCGTACGCGGGATCGTCGCGGTGACCCTTCAGGTTGACGACCGTGGTGGGCGGCATGACCGGATCCTCGCCGCTCGGGCCGTCACGGGCAACGCGAACACGGCACGGACGGTGTCGGCGCGGGCGTACCCCCGCGGGCCGTCCGCCGTGTTCCGCATGTCACACCCGGGCGTTTCGTTCAGGATCCGCATGCCGGGACAACGCTCCGGCCGTCGCCCGAGCCGGAGGTCCCGACGGGCGCGATCCCACGTGCGGTCGGCCGTGGGCAGGCCGAAACGCTGCGGATTCCGCTGCTCCGACACGCGGGAGTGGCAGCGCGGCCCGGCGCTCACCGTGACCTTTGATGGAGCATTCAGGCACTCAACATTCAAGTATTGAACACAGCTACGTCACATGAGACAGATAAACGCACATGGCGCCAACTTTGACTTCGAAAGTTGAAGACATAGTCTCTCCGACGTTGCTTTTACCTTCAGGTGGTGGCCCACGTGAACATGTGCGCCACTGGTACCACCAGCGAAGGGTTTCGCCCCCCACCCCCGGCAGCGAGGCCGGTGGCCCGAGGAGTTTTACGTGACCAGCGCATCGCAGGCACCCAAGTCAGAAGCCAGGTTGGCTCACCCCGAACATCTCGGGCATGTCATCTTCATCGCGGCGGCGGCCGCCATGGGCGGCTTTCTGTTCGGCTACGACAGTGCCGTGATCAACGGTGCCGTCGAGGCCATCCGAAGCCGCTACGACATCGGCTCCGCCGCCCTGGCCCAGGTCATCGCCATCGCCCTGATCGGCTGCGCCATCGGCGCCGCGACCGCCGGCCGCATGGCCGACCGCATCGGCCGCATCCGCTGCATGCAGATCTCCGCGAGCCTCTTCACCATCAGCGCCATCGGCTCGGCGCTGCCCTTCGCGCTGTGGGACCTCGCCTTCTGGCGCATCGTCGGCGGATTCGCCATCGGCATGGCCTCCGTCATCGGCCCCGCCTACATCGCCGAGGTCTCCCCGGCCGCGTACCGCGGACGGCTCGGCTCGTTCCAGCAGGCCGCGATCGTCGTCGGCATTGCCATCTCGCAGCTCGTCAACTACGCGATCCTGAACGCCGCCGGCGGCGAACAGCGGGGCCAGCTCCTGGGCCTGGAAGCCTGGCAGGTCATGCTCGGCGTCATGGTCATCCCGGCCGTCCTCTACGGTCTGCTCTCCTTCGCCATCCCCGAGTCGCCGCGCTTCCTGCTCGAGGTCGGCCGCAGGGACCGTGCCCGTGAGGTGCTCAAGGAGGTCGAGGGCGACAAGATCGACCTGGACGCCCGTGTCGCCGAGATCGAGCACGCCATGAAGCGCGAGCACAAGTCGACCTTCAAGGACCTGCTCGGCGGGACCGTTTTCTTCAAGCCGATCGTCTGGGTCGGTATCGGCCTCTCGGTCTTCCAGCAGTTCGTCGGCATCAACATCGCGTTCTACTACTCCGCGACGCTGTGGCAGTCGGTCGGCGTCAACCCGACGGACTCGTTCTTCTACTCGTTCACCACGTCGATCATCAACATCATCGGCACCGTGATCGCCATGATCTTCGTGGACCGCATCGGCCGTAAGCCGCTCGCCCTCATCGGCTCCGTGGGTATGGCCATCGGTCTCGGCGCGGAGGCCTGGGCCTTCTCCTACGACCTGGTCGACGGCAAGCTGCCGGCCACCCAGGGCTGGGTCGCCCTGATCGCCGCCCACGTCTTCGTCCTCTTCTTCGCCCTCTCGTGGGGTGTCGTGGTCTGGGTCTTCCTGGGCGAGATGTTCCCGAACCACATCCGCGCCGCCGCGCTCGGTGTCGCAGCCTCCGCGCAGTGGATGGCCAACTGGGCCATCACCGCGAGCTTCCCGTCGCTGGCCGACTGGAACCTGTCCGGCACCTATGTGATCTACACGTTCTTCGCCGTGCTCTCCATCCCCTTCGTGCTCAAGTTCGTCAAGGAGACGAAGGGCAAGACGCTGGAGGAGATGGGCTAGCCGCCCGCGTCACCGGCGGCTCCTCGCGAGCCCCGGTGGCACCCATGAACTCGAGGAGAAGGGCCAAGTCCCCGCTGCCCCTCTCCTCGTACTCGTGAAGAGGGCGTGCTGCCCCGGCTCGGACCGTCAGGTCAATCGAGCCGGGGCAGCACGCTTTCGCAGAACAGCTGCAGACTGCGCCAGCCCTCGTCCACGGGCATTCCGCCGGACAGCGGATGCAGGACGAGGTTGTCGAGGCCCTGAGCCACGCACTGGTCGGGCGTGAGGATGCGGTAGACGCCCTCGGCGCGCAACTCCTCGACCGTCGTGGCCGCCGACTTCACCGCCGAGCGGATCTCGCCGGACTGCCAGGAGGCGTACGTCCGCGCCTCGTGCAGGAAGTGGGAGCCGTACTCGGCCCAGGCCCGGTCCGGGTCCTCGGCGATGTGCAGCAGGGGCGTCTCTGCGCCGGGCATCATGGTCCAGCCCTCGGTGCCGTACGCGATGAGCCGCTCCTTGTAGTAGGCCTCCAGCTCGGGCAGGTGCGCGCTCGGGAAGAACGGCAGCCCGAGCCGGGCGGCGCGCCGGGCCGCCGCCCTGGAGGAACCGCCCACCAGCAGCAGGGGATGCGGATCGGAGAACGGACGCGGGGTGATTCGTACCGTGCGGCCCCGATAGGTGAACTCCTCGCCGGTCCACGCCTTCAGCACCGTCTCCAGGAGCTCGTCCTGGAGCTCGCCGCGCCGTTTCCAGTCGACGTCGAAGAGCGCATACTCCTCGGGCCGGTAGCCGATGCCGGCCACGGTCACCAGGCGTCCGCCGCTGAGCAGGTCGAGTACGGCGATCTCCTCGGCGAGACGCAGCGGGTCGTGCAGCGGGCCGATGACGGCCGAGACGGTGACCGCGAGACGCCGGGTCGCCCCGAAGACCGCGCCCGCGAACGCGAACGGCGAGGGCAGCCAGTTGTTGGCGACTCCGTGGTGCTCCTCGGTCTGCACCGTGGTGATCCCGCGGTCGTCGGCGTACGTGGCCATCTCGACGGCCGCCTGGTAGCGGGCACTGAGCGAGGCGGGGGTGGCGTCGGGTTCGACGAGGTTGAAGCGCACGACCGTTACGGGCATGGGGAGCCCCCCTTCGTGTGTGGAGGGGGACGGTAGCTGACGGTGCGTCAGGTTGCCATAGCGGCGGACGCCGGGGCCGGGTCGGAGCGCCGGTCGGACCGACGGGCCCGGTGGGGGTGCCGGACGTGGCCCGCGCCCACCGGCGCGGACCGCGCGCTCCCGGAGCCGCGCGGGGGGCGCCCGGGTCCACCCCGGAGCTCCAAGTGTTCGTACAAAACTACAAGAGTTCCCTTGCGTGGGGGGAAAAGCCTCCCGTGCAGGGGATGGCTGATACTGGGTCTGTTATGGAAACCATCATCCTTGCTGTAGTCATCGCCGTGGTGGTGATCGCCGCGCTCGGTGGGCTCGTCGTCGGCAGTCGCAAGCGGAAGCAGCTGCCCCCGCCGCCCCCCGCCGCCCCCGACATCACCGCACCTCCGGCCGAACCGCACGTCGGCGACGAGGCCGAGGCGCCACGCGACGAACCGCGCCGCACGATAGAGGAAGTGGATCTTCCCGACGGATCGGCCGCCCCGTCGGTCGTCGTCGAGGAACCTCCGGTCGCCCCCGAGATCGAGATCCCGGAACCGACAGCCGGCCGCCTGGTGCGACTGCGCGCCAGGCTCTCCCGCTCGCAGAACGCGCTCGGCAAGGGGCTGCTCACGCTGCTCGCGCGCGAGCACCTCGACGAGGAGACCTGGGAGGAGATCGAGGACACGCTGCTCGTCGCCGACGTCGGTGTGCAGCCCACCCAGGAACTGGTCGAGCGGCTGCGCGAGCGCGTGAAGGTGCTCGGCACCCGGACGCCGGACGAGCTGCGCGGCCTGCTGCGCGAGGAGCTGATCCAGCTGCTCGTCCCGGAGTTCGACCGCACGGTCAAGACCGACTCGAACCTCGACACCCCGGGCATCGTGATGGTCGTCGGCGTCAACGGCACCGGCAAGACCACCACCACCGGCAAGCTCGCACGGGTGCTTGTCGCCGACGGCAAGAGCGTCGTGCTGGGCGCGGCCGACACCTTCCGTGCCGCCGCCGCCGACCAGCTCCAGACCTGGGGCGAGCGCGTGGGCGCTCGTACCGTCCGCGGCCCCGAGGGCGGCGACCCCGCCTCGGTCGCGTTCGACGCGGTCAAGGAGGGCATCGCGGAGGGCGCGGACGTCGTCCTCATCGACACGGCGGGCCGGCTCCACACCAAGACCGGCCTCATGGACGAGCTCGGCAAGGTCAAGCGCGTCGTCGAGAAGCACGCGCCGCTCGACGAGGTGCTGCTCGTCCTCGACGCGACCACCGGCCAGAACGGTCTGGTCCAGGCGCGCGTGTTCGCCGAGGTCGTGGAGATCACCGGCATCGTGCTGACCAAGCTCGACGGCACGGCGAAGGGCGGCATCGTCATCGCGGTGCAGCGTGAGCTGGGCGTCCCGGTCAAGCTGGTGGGGCTCGGCGAGGGCGCGGACGACCTGGCGCCGTTCGAGCCGGAGGCGTTCGTTGGCGCCCTTATCGGAGAGTGACCACCCGCGCGAACGCGTAGGTGCCCGAAGAAGCGCCCGCCCCCACAGGACTGTCGGGGGACGGGCGCTTCGTCCTGTGCGGCTCGTGCCGTCGACGGATTCGGCCGCCGCGAGGCGCGGCGACGGCGGGCGGACCTGTGCGGGAAGGCGCGGGCCGGAGCCTCAGGCCCGCGAACGGTGTGCCACGTGGGCGAGCGTGCCCAGCAGCAGCCGGCCCGGGGGCGGCTTCGTGGCGGAGTCGAGGGCGGGGGAGCGCAGCCAGCGGACCGGGCCGAGTCCCGCGCGGTCGGAGGGCGGGGCGGTGATGTACGTACCGGGGCCCAGGCCGTGCAGGTCGAGGGAGGCGTCGTCCCAGCCCATCCGGTAGAGGAGTTCCGGAAGCTCGGCGGCGGAACCGGGAGAGACGAAGAAGTGGGCGCGGCCGTCCGCGGTGGCCGTGACCGGACCGAGGGGCAGGCCCATGCGCTCCAGGCGGACGAGCGCGCGGCGCCCCGCCGGCTCGGCCACCTCGATCACGTCGAACGCCCGGCCGACCGGCAGCATCACCGCGGCACCCGGGAACTCGGACCAGACACCGGTCGCCTCTTTCAGCGTCGCGCCGGCCGGGATCGTCGGGGCGAAGCCCAGGGGGTGCGCCCCCGGCGCCGCGCAGTCGGCCCTGCCGCACGAGCACGCCCCCGCGGCGGCTCGGGCGCCCGGGACCACGTCCCATCCCCACAGTCCGGTGAACGCGGCCACGGCGGTGCCCTCCGACGAGCGGCCGCGGCGACGAGCGCCGGTCCGGATGTCGCGCATCGCCCGACTACTGCCGATCGTGAAGCCCATGCCCCCTCCAACGGGTCCGATGCGCAGGTGGTTACGTGACGGAACCGGATTGTCACCCTCTGTTCCTGGCTGCCCGATATCGCGCGATCCAGGCGGCGCCTTGTGGTGCGCGGGGTGGTGCGCTCGACTTCACGCGCCCTGGAGTGCACCTCTCTGCCCACTCTTGGCTGTTCTGTGTCAAGTGAATCGCGAGCAGGGCGCCCGGAGTTCATTCGAAGGGGTGGCGAATGGTGGCGTTTCACGGATCGCCATGGTTAGACGCGTGATCGTAGGATTACTTTGTGTGCACGAGTCCTGGGGTTGTCTGTACTCGTGGGTATGCCAAGGGCAAGCCGGTTTCCCGTTCGAAGGGTGAGAACTGCCGGACGCACGGCCGTGTTTACCGGCATTCTGATAGGGCTTGGCGCAGAGCGGCGGCAAGTGGTCTCGGGGAGTGGGGGCGTTCCAGTGGGCGGCAACGGCGGAGGCGGGACGAACGCTGACAAGCGCCCCAACGACATGCTCGGCTCGTGGTTTGTGCGCAGCGGTTGGTCGAAGGGCGAGCTCGCGCGTCAAGTGAACCGCAGGGCCCGCCAGTTGGGTGCCAACCACATCTCGACGGACACCTCGCGGGTGCGCCGCTGGCTGGACGGGGAGAACCCGCGCGAGCCGATCCCGCGGATCCTGTCGGAGCTGTTCTCCGAGCGGTTCGGCTGTGTCGTCGCCGTGGAGGACCTCGGTCTGCGCGCGGCCCACCAGGCACCCTCCGTGTCCGGCATCGACCTGCCGTGGACGGGCCCCCAGACCGTCGCGCTGATCAGTGAATACTCGCGCAGCGACCTGATGTTGGCGCGGCGCGGCTTCCTCGGCAGCTCGCTGGCGCTCTCCGCGGGGCCGGCCCTCATCGAGCCCATGCAGCGCTGGCTCGTGCCCACACCCATGGCGTCGTACGAGGAGCCGGAACCGCAGGCCTCGACGCGCCGCGGCGGCCGGCTCTCCCAACCGGAGCTGGACCTCCTGGAGTCCACCACCGTGATGTTCCGTCAGTGGGACGCCCAGTGCGGCGGCGGACTGCGCCGCAAGGCCGTCGTGGGCCAGTTGCACGAGGTGACCGACCTCCTCCAGGAGCCGCAGCCCGCCGCCACCGGCAAGCGCCTGTTCAAGGTCGCGGCCGAACTGGCCGAACTGGCGGGATGGATGAGCTACGACGTGGGCCTCCAGCCCACCGCGCAGAAGTACTTCGTGCTCGCCCTGCACGCCTCGAAGGAGGCGGGCGACAAACCGCTCGGCTCGTACATCCTCTCCAGCATGAGCCGCCAGATGATCCACCTCGGGCGGCCCGAGGACGCGCTGGAACTGATCCATCTCGCGCAGTACGGCAGCCGCGACTGCGCGAGCCCGCGCACCCAGTCGATGCTGTATGCGATGGAGGCCCGCGCCTACGCGAACATGGGTCAGCCCGGAAAGTGCAAGCGGGCCGTCCGGATGGCCGAGGACACCTTCGCCGACGTGCACGAATGGGACGACCCGGACCCCGACTGGATCCGCTTCTTCTCCAAGGCCGAGCTGTACGGCGAGAATTCGCACTCCTACCGTGACCTCGCCTATGTCGCCGGCCGCAGCCCCACGTACGCCTCCATGGCCGAGCCCCTGATGCAGCAGGCGGTCGACCGTTTCGGCAAGGATTCCGAGCACCAGCGTTCGTACGCACTCAACCTCATCGGCATGGCCACCGTGCACCTTCTGCAGCGTGAGCCCGAGCGGAGTGCGGTCCTGGCCAAGGAGGCCTTGAGGATCGGCAAGAAGGTGCGGTCGGAGCGCGTCAACACTCGTATCCGAAAGACGGTCGACACCGCCGTCCGTGATTTCGGGGACCTCGCCGAGGTCATCGATCTCACCGACCAGCTGGCCGTCGACCTGCCCGAGACCGCGGCGGTCTGATACCGGGCCGCCCAAGCGGCCTTGCCCAGTACCCCGGCTGCGGCCGGTCGTCCCGAACTGCCCGACTCGGCTCCCCCATGCCAGGTCATCGGACGGCCGGCCGTGGCCGGTTCTGCTGTATGCGGCCCCGGCCGGCCTCGCTCTCGCGGATGTGGCTGGTCACCGCGGGGATGCTCCACACGGTGGTCACGGCCTTCCTCGTCGAACAGGTCACGAGCGCCCTGCCGGAGATTGCGTCACGATAACGATCGGTTCGACCGCAATCCGGCAGTTCATGAATGCGTAACACGCAGAGCGCCTTCGTCACTGGTGCGAAACATCGAGGGGCTTCCACGGAAACGGCGCTGCGCCAATCTCATGGCGCATAACCGGCCCACCCCTCACGACCACTCAGGCTTCGCCCGCACGGGGCCGTACCAACGACGAGGAGACGCCGATGGCACCAGCCATCACCCTTGCCGCAGAGGCACCCAAGCTTTCTGCCGCCAACACAGGGTTCATGCTCATCTGTTCCGCCCTGGTGCTCATCATGACGCCCGGCCTCGCCTTCTTCTACGGAGGCATGGTCCGCGTCAAGAGCACCCTCAACATGCTGATGATGAGTTTCATCAGCATGGGGATCATCACCATCCTGTGGGTGCTGTACGGCTTCTCCCTCGCCTTCGGCACGGACAAGGGATCGTTCATCGGCTGGACCTCCGACTGGGTCGGCCTCAGCAACATCGGCCTGACGGAGCTCTGGCCCGGCTACACCATCCCGGTGTTCGTCTTCATGGTCTTCCAGATGATGTTCGCGATCATCACGCCCGCGCTGATAAGCGGTGCTCTCGCGGACCGCGTGAAGTTCACCGCGTGGTCGATCTTCATCGCGCTGTGGGCCACGCTCGTCTACTTCCCGGTCGCCCACTGGGTCTGGGGCACGGGCGGCTGGGCCTTCGACCTGGGCGTGATCGACTTCGCCGGTGGTACGGCGGTCCACATCAACGCGGGCGCCGCGGCGCTCGGCGTGATCCTGGTCATCGGCAAGCGCGTCGGGTTCAAGAAGGACCCGATGCGTCCGCACAGCCTTCCGCTGGTGATGCTCGGCTCCGGTCTGCTGTGGTTCGGCTGGTTCGGATTCAACGCCGGCTCGTGGCTCGGCAACGACGACGGCGTCGGCGCGCTGATGTTCGTCAACACGCAGGTCGCCACCGCGGCCGCCATGCTGGCCTGGCTCATCTACGAGAAGATCCGGCACGGCGCGTTCACCACGCTGGGCGCCGCCTCCGGCGCGGTCGCCGGTCTGGTCGCCATCACCCCGTCCGGTGGCGCGGTCTCCCCGCTCGGCGCCATCGCGGTCGGTGCCGTCGCCGGTGTCCTGTGCGCCATGGCCGTGGGCCTGAAGTACCGGTTCGGCTACGACGACTCCCTGGACGTCGTCGGTGTCCACCTCGTCGGCGGTGTCATCGGCTCCCTGCTGATCGGTCTCTTCGCCAGCGGCAAGGGCCAGTCCACGGTCGAGGGCCTCTTCTACGGCGGCGGCATGACCCAGTTCTGGAAGCAGTGCGCCGGCGTCTTCGCCGTCCTCGGCTACTCCCTGGTCGTCTCCGCCATCCTCGCCTTCCTCATCGACAAGACGATGGGCATGAGGGTCACCGAGGACGAGGAGATCGCCGGTATCGACCAGGCCGAGCACGCCGAGACCGCATACGACTTCAGCGGTGCCGGCGGCGGCGCTGCCCGGACCGCCGTGCCCGCCCCGGCCGACACGGACGCCAAGAAGGTGGACGCATGAAGCTCATCACCGCCGTCGTGAAGCCTCACCGGCTCGACGAGATCAAGGAGGCCCTGCAGGCCTTCGGGGTTCACGGACTGACGGTCACCGAAGCGAGCGGCTACGGTCGGCAGCGGGGACACACCGAGGTCTACCGCGGTGCCGAGTACACCGTCGACCTCGTCCCCAAGATCCGCATAGAGGTGCTGGTCGAGGACGACGACGCCGAACAGCTCATCGACATCGTCGTGAAGGCGGCCCGTACCGGCAAGATCGGTGACGGCAAGGTGTGGTCCATCCCGGTCGATACGGCCGTCCGGGTCCGGACCGGTGAGCGCGGCCCGGACGCGCTCTGACCGGACCGGCCCGCAGGAAGAAAGACAGGAGTCGCTGGGTGACGAGTACGGACACGCGAGTGGAAGCAGAGGACTCGGGACCCAGCGGCTATGCGGCGGCCCGGCTGCGCCTCCTCCAAGAGGGGGCGCGGTCCGGGCCGCCGCGCCGTGCGGCCCTCGCCGAACTGACGGACGACTGGCTGACCGGCCTGTTCGCCGCCGGGTCCGAGGGCCTGCGCGGGGTCTCCCTCGTCGCCGTCGGCGGCTACGGCCGCGGTGAGCTCTCCCCCCGCAGCGATCTCGACCTGCTCCTCCTGCACGACGGCGGTGACTCCGGCGCCGTCGCCGCCCTCGCCGACCGCATCTGGTACCCCGTCTGGGACCTGGGCCTCGACCTCGACCACTCGGTCCGTACCCCCGCCGAGGCCCGCAAGACCGCCGCCGACGACCTCAAGGTCCAGCTCGGCCTCCTCGACGCCCGCCACCTCGCGGGAGATCTCGGCCTCACCGCCGGATTGCGTACGGCCGTCCTCGCCGACTGGCGCAACCAGGCGCCGAAGCGACTGCCCGAACTCCAGGAGCTGTGCGCGGAGCGCGCCGAGCGCCAGGGCGAACTCCAGTACCTCCTCGAACCGGACCTGAAGGAAGCGCGCGGCGGACTGCGAGACGCCACCGCACTGCGCGCCGTCGCCGCGTCCTGGCTCGCGGACGCACCCCGCGAAGGCCTCTCCGACGCCCGCCGCAGACTCCTGGACGTCCGCGACGCCCTGCACCTCGCCACCGGGCGCGCCACCGACCGCCTCGCGCTCCAGGAACAGGACCAGGTCGCCGCCGAACTCGGTCTGCTGGACGCCGACACGCTGCTGCGCCAGGTCTACGAGGCCGCACGCGTCGTGTCGTACGCCAGTGACGTCACCTGGCGTGAGGTGGGGCGCGTCCTGCGCTCGCGTGCCGTGCGTCCGCGGCTGCGCGCCATGCTCGGCGGCGGCAAGCCGGCCGCCGAGCGGTCCCCCCTCGCCGAGGGCGTGGTCGAACAGGACGGCGAGGTGGGGCTCGCCCGCACCGCACGTCCCGAACGCGACCCCGTGCTCCCGCTCCGCGCGGCCGCCGCGGCCGCGCAAGCGGATCTCCCGCTGTCCCTGCACGCCGTACGGCGCATGGCCGCCGTCGCGCGTCCCCTCCCCACGCCCTGGCCCGCCGAGGCACGCCAACAGCTCGTCACGCTCCTCGGCTCGGGCCGCCCGACCATCGAGGTCTGGGAGGCACTGGAGGCGGAAGGGCTGATCACCCGGCTGCTGCCCGACTGGGAGCGGGTGCGCTGCCGGCCCCAGCGCAACGCCGTCCACATCTGGACCGTCGACCGCCACCTCATCGAGACGGCCGTCCGCGCCTCCGAACTGACCCGCCGCGTCGGCCGCCCCGACCTCCTCCTCGTCGCCGCCCTCCTCCACGACATCGGCAAGGGCTGGCCCGGAGACCACTCCGTGGCGGGCGAGATCATCGCCCGCGACGTGGCCACCCGCATCGGCTTCGACCGCACGGACGTGGCGGTGCTCGCCACCCTCGTACGCCACCATCTGCTGCTCGTCGACACCGCGACCCGGCGTGACCTGGAGGACCCGGCCACCGTCCGCGCCGTCGCCGAGGCCGTCGGATCGCAGGGCACCCTGGAGCTGCTGCACGCGCTCACCGAGGCGGACGCGCTGGCCACCGGGCCCGCCGCCTGGTCCTCCTGGCGCGGCTCCCTCGTCGCCGACCTGGTCAAGCGGGTCTCGGCCGTCCTCGCCGGGGACGCGCCGGAGGAGCCCGAGGCCGCCGCGCCGACCGCAGAGCAGGAACGGCTCGCGATCGAGGCGTTCCGCACGGGCGGCCCCGTCCTGGCCCTGCGCGCACAGACGGAACCGGTCGACATCGACGCCGAGCCCACCACCGCCCCGGACGACCCGGAACCGCTCGGTGTGGAACTGCTCATCGCGGTCCCGGACCAGCCCGGCGTGCTCCCCTCGGTGGCCGGCGTCCTCGCCATGCACCGGCTGACCGTCCGTACCGCCGGGCTGCGCGCCCTGGACCTGCCCGACGGTGTCGAGGGCTCGGTCCTGCTGCTCAACTGGCGGGTCGCCGCGGAGTACGGCTCCCTGCCGCAGGCCGCCCGCCTGCGCGCCGACCTCGTACGCGCCCTGGACGGCTCCCTCGACATCACCGCGCGCCTCGCCGAGCGCGACGCCGCCTACCCGCGCCGGCGCGGAACGGTCGCGCCGCCGCCCCGAGTGACGGTCGCCCCGGCCGCCTCGCGCCACGCCACGGTCATAGAGGTCCGCGCCCACGACGCCCCCGGCCTGCTGCACCGCATCGGGCGGGCTCTGGAGAACGCGAACGTCCGGGTACGGAGCATGCACGTCTCCACGCTCGGCGCGAACGCCGTGGACGCCTTCTACGTGACGGGCACGAAGGGAGCGCCCCTGCCGGGCGCGGAGGCGGCCTCACTGGCGCGCGCCCTGGAGGAGACGCTGAGGGGGTGACCCCGCGGTCGTTTTGCGCGCTGAGCGGACATGCGGTCCCCGTGCTGAGGGGCGGTCCGGTCGCCGGAAGCCGATCCGGGAGAGTTTCCGGGCGGTCCGGGGGAGTTTCCCGGCCCGCTCCTCGCCGCTGCGGCGCCTCGGGGCCCCGTCCCCGCACGATGAATGCAGCGTGCGGGGACGATTCGCTTGCGGGGCCGGATACCCTGGAGGGCAGCCCAAAACGCCCCCGACTCCGAGGACCGAAGCCACCGTGTTCGATACCCTCTCCGACCGCCTCAGCGCGACGTTCAAAAACCTCCGCGGCAAGGGGCGCCTCAGTGAGGCGGACATCGACGCCACGGCCCGTGAGATCCGCATCGCGCTTCTCGAAGCCGACGTCGCCCTCCCGGTCGTCCGCACGTTCATCAAGAACGTCAAGGAGCGCGCCCTCGGTTCCGAGGTCTCCAAGGCGCTGAACCCCGCCCAGCAGGTCCTGAAGATCGTGAACGACGAGCTCGTCACGATCCTCGGCGGCGAGACCCGCCGCCTCCGGTTCGCCAAGAACCCGCCCACCGTGATCATGCTCGCGGGCCTCCAGGGCGCGGGCAAGACCACGCTCGCCGGAAAGCTCGGCAAGTGGCTCAAGGACCAGGGCCACTCCCCGCTGCTCGTCGCCGCCGACCTCCAGCGCCCGAACGCGGTGAACCAGCTCAGCGTCGTCGCCGAGCGCGCGGGCGTCGCCGTCTACGCCCCCGAGCCGGGCAACGGCGTCGGCGACCCGGTCAAGGTCGCCAAGGACTCCATGGAGTACGCGAAGACCAAGGTCCACGACATCGTGATCGTGGACACCGCCGGCCGCCTCGGTATCGACCAGGAGCTGATGCAGCAGGCCGCGGACATCCGCGACGCCGTCAGCCCCGACGAGATCCTCTTCGTCGTCGACGCGATGATCGGCCAGGACGCGGTCAACACGGCCGAGTCCTTCCGCGACGGCGTCGGCTTCGACGGCGTGGTGCTCTCCAAGCTCGACGGTGACGCCCGCGGTGGTGCGGCCCTGTCGATCGCCTCGGTCACCGGCAAGCCGATCATGTTCGCGTCGAACGGCGAGAAGCTCGACGACTTCGACGCCTTCCACCCGGACCGGATGGCCTCCCGCATCCTCGACATGGGTGACCTGCTCACCCTGATCGAGCAGGCGGAGAAGACGTTCAGCCAAGAAGAGGCCGAGAAGATGGCCTCCAAGCTGGCGTCCAAGAAGGGCCAGGACTTCACCCTGGACGACTTCCTGTCCCAGATGGAGCAGGTCCGGAAGATGGGCAGCATCAGCAAGCTGCTCGGCATGCTCCCGGGCATGGGCCAGATCAAGGACCAGATCAACAACCTCGACGAGCGCGACGTCGACCGTACGGCCGCCATCATCAAGTCGATGACTCCGGCCGAGCGCCAGGAGCCGACGATCATCAACGGTTCGCGCCGTGCCCGTATCGCCAAGGGCTCCGGCGTCGAGGTCAGCGCGGTCAAGGGCCTGGTCGAGCGTTTTTTCGAGGCCCGCAAGATGATGTCCCGCATGGCCCAGGGCGGCGGGATGCCGGGCATGCCCGGGATGCCGGGCATGGGCGGTGGCCCCGGCCGCGCCAAGAAGAAGCAGAAGCAGGCCAAGGGCAAGCAGCGCTCCGGCAACCCGATGAAGCGCAAGCAGCAGGAGGAAGAGGAGGCCGCTCGCCGCGAGGCGGGCGCACAGGGCGGCAACGCCTTCGGCCTCCCGCAGCAGGGTGCCCAGGACAACTTCGAGCTGCCGGACGAGTTCAAGAAGTTCATGGGCTGACCTTCCGTCCCGTACGGGAGCGCCTTTCGTGACGCCCACTGGGGGCGCCCCTCGCCACGAGGGGCGCCCCCAGTGGCATGAGCGCGGGTGCCGGTGTCCGCCATCTGTCGTAACGTCCACTTATGAGCAACCCCGTGCCGCCGCGCAAGGAACCTGACAAGCCGTGGCGTACCGAGGGCACGCCGCCCGAGCCGACCCCGCCGTCGGGCGGCCGGCGGAAGCTGCCCGGCGGCTGGTGGAGCCTGGCCCTGGCCGCGCTCATCGTGTTCCTGATCGCCAACCTGGTGCTGTCCTTCTACAACAAGGGCAACGAGCCGACGATCTCGTACACGGAGTTCAGCAGGCAGGTGGGCGACGGCAACGTCTCCAAGATCTACTCCAAGGGCGACGCGATCCAGGGGCAGCTCAAGAACTCCCAGGAGAACCCCGAGGGCGACGGGAAATACACGAAGTTCAAGACCCAGCGCCCGGTCTTCGCGGACGACAAACTCTGGCAGAACCTGGAGCAGCACGACGTCACGGTGACCGCCTCGCCGGTGGTCCAGGAGCGCAGCTTCCTCTTCAACCTGCTGATCTCGCTCGCCCCGATGGCCCTGCTCGTCGTCCTGTGGATCTTCATCGCCCGGCGGATGGGCTCCGGCATGGGTGGCGCCGGCGGCATGCTCGGCCGCAAGACGCCTCCGAAGCCGGTCGAACTCGTGCCCGGCGGCAAGCGCACGACGTTCGCGGACGTGGCGGGCATCGACGAGGTCGCCGGCGAGCTCAACGATGTCGTGGACTTCCTCAAGAACCCCGACGCGTACCGCCGGATGGGCGCGAAAATGCCGCGCGGTGTGCTGCTGGCGGGTCCGCCCGGTACCGGAAAGACGCTGCTCGCGCGGGCGGTCGCCGGGGAGGCGGGTGTCCCGTTCTTCTCCGCCTCCGCCTCCGAGTTCATCGAGATGATCGTGGGCGTCGGCGCCTCGCGCGTGCGTGAACTGTTCGCCGAGGCCCGCAAGGTGGCCCCGTCCATCATCTTCATCGACGAGATCGACACCATCGGACGGTCGCGGTCGGGCGGCTCCGCCATGGGCGGCCACGACGAGCGCGAGCAGACGCTGAACCAGATCCTCACCGAGATGGACGGCTTCTCCGGTTCGGAGGGCGTCATCGTCATCGCCGCCACCAACCGCGCGGACATCCTGGACGCGGCGCTGACCCGCCCCGGCCGCTTCGACCGCGTCGTCACCGTCTCGCCCCCCGACCGCGGCGGCCGCGAGGCGATCCTGGAGATCCACACCCGCGACATCCCGCTCGCCCCCGGCGTGAACCTGACCCAGGTGGCCCGTTCGACCCCGGGCATGACCGGCGCCGACCTCGCCAACCTCGCCAACGAGGCGGCCCTCCTCGCCGTCAAGCGCAAGCAGGAGGAGGTGACACAGGGCGACCTCTCCGAAGCGCTCGAGAAGGTCCAGCTGGGCGCCGAACGCTCCCTGGTCATGCCCTACGAGGAACGCCGCCGCACCGCTTACCACGAGAGCGGCCATGCCCTTCTCGGGATGCTGCGGCCCGGTGCCGACCCGGTCCGCAAGATCACCATCGTCCCGCGCGGCCGCGCCCTCGGCGTCACCCTCTCGACGCCGGACGCGGACCGGTACGCGTACACCGAGGAGTACCTGCGCGGCCGGATCATCGGCGCCCTCGGCGGCATGGCCGCCGAGCACGTCGTCTACGACGTCATCACCACGGGCTCGGAGAACGACCTGGAACAGGTCACGAACCTCGCCCGCGGCATGGTGGCCCGCTGGGGCATGAGCGAACGGGTGGGCAGGCTGTCCGCGCTGCCGAGCGACGCCCAGCAGGCCTACGGCCTCTCGGCGGCCCCGGGCACCCTCGACTCGATCGACCACGAGATGCGCCGCATCGTCGACGAGTGCTACGAGGAGGCCTGCCGGAAACTCCGCGAGCACAGAGGACAGCTGGACGCCCTGGCGGAGGCGCTCCTCGCGAACGAGACGCTGGAGGAGGCGGAGGCGTACCGGATCGCCGGGGTGCCCCGGACGCCGAAGGAGGCGTGACCGCCCGGGAGCGACCTCGGCGGACCCTCCCGAGACCGCGCTCAGCGGACCCGTCCCGAGACCGACAGCAGTAGACGGTCCGAGACCGACCTCGGTAGACCCGCCCTCGGGATCGTCGTGAGACCGCACTCGGACCACCTCAAGCAGCCCGCGCCCGGGACCGGCTCAAGCAGCCCGCCCCCGGACCGTTCTCGGACTGCCCTCGGACCGCACGGACCGCTCTCGGACCGCCGTCAGACCGCCCTCAGACCGTCCGGAGGCCGCCCTCGGACCACCTGCGGACCGGCCTCGGACCCGCTCAGACCGTTCGGGCGATCAGATACCGGAACACGTTCGGCATCCAGACGGTCCCGTCCCGCCGCAGGTGCGGATGCAGTGCCTCGGCCACTTCCTTGTCGACCTGGGCCTGATCGGTGGCGTCGACCGCGGCGTCGAAGAGCCCCGTGGAGAGCAGTCCGCGCACGGCGCTGTCCACGTCGGCGTAGCCGAACGGACAGGCCACCCGCCCCGAGCCGTCCGGCCGCAGCCCGGCCCGCTGGGCGACCTCCTCCAGGTCGTCCCGGCAGGCGGCGCGCCAGCTCGCCGCGCCACGCAGGGGATCGGCCAGCTTGGTGGCGACCCGCAGCACGGCCGAGGTGCTGCACCGCTCCGGCGGCCCCCACCCGACCAGCACCACGGGCGTTCCCCGGCCGGTGAGCGGTGCCGCCTCGGCGAGGAGTGAACCGAGCCCTTCGGAGTCGCCGGCCACGCACCCGATCGGCTCGAACGCGGTCACCAGGTTGTACGCCGGCGCTCCCACGACGGCCGCGTCCCCGGGAGAGCCGGCCGCGAGCCGGGTCTCGGCACGCGGGGGCGTGTCCCATGCCTGCGGCAGCAGACGTTCCCGTGCGAGGGTCAGCCGTTCGGGTGACGAGGAGTCGACTCCCGTGACCGCGGCGCCGCGGGAGGCCGCCATCAGCAGGGCGAGCCCCGACCCGCAGCCGAGGCCGAGCAGCCGTGTCCCGCCGCCCACTTCGAGTCGCTCGTAGACGGCCTCGTAGAGCGGTACCAGCATCCGCTCCTGGATCTCGGCCCAGTCACGCGCGCGTGCACCCCGGTCCGCGCGGGGCGATGGGCCCGCATGAGGAAGGTGCTGCCGCACGAGCGTAGGTGTCATCGAAAGTGCCCCAATCCGCCGAGAGTTGCCGCCGGGCCCCCTATTCCTTCGCCCCCGCGCACGAGGCCCGCACTCCCCCCGTATGTCAGGTAACTCCGCCCTCGACGTGCCGTCCAGGGGTTGCGGGGTCCCGTTTGTGCCCCAGCCGCAAAGGGCGCGAGAATTCACATACCGGCAACGTGGACCCGTACCATCACCCGCATGGCCAAGGCACCCGTTCTCACGCCCCGGGCGGACGATTTCCCGCGCTGGTACCAGGACTTGATCAACAAGGCCGAGCTCGCCGACAACGGGCCGGTGCGCGGCACCATGGTCATCCGGCCGTACGGGTACGGGCTGTGGGAGCGGATGCAGCAGGAGATGGACGCCCGCATCAAGGAAGCGGGTGCCCAGAACGCGTACTTCCCGCTGTTCATCCCGCAGTCGTACCTGACCCGGGAAGCCGAGCACGTCGAGGGCTTCGCCCCCGAGCTCGCGATCGTCACGCACGGCGGCGGCAAGGAGCTCGAGGAGCCGGTCGTCGTCCGCCCCACCTCCGAGACGATCATCAACGAGTACTTCTCCAAGTGGGTGCAGAGCTATCGCGACCTGCCGCTGCTGATCAACCAGTGGGCGAACGTGGTCCGTTGGGAGATGCGCCCGCGGGTGTTCCTCCGTACGACCGAATTTCTCTGGCAGGAGGGCCACACCGCCCACGCCACCTACGAGGACGCCCGGGACTACGCCGCGCACATCCACAAGGAGGTGTACGCCGACTTCATGACCGACGTCCTCGGCATCGATGTCGTCCTTGGCCGGAAGACGGCGAGCGAGCGGTTCGCGGGCGCCGTCAACACCCTCACGCTCGAAGCCATGATGGGCGACGGCAAGGCGCTCCAGATGGGCACCAGCCACGAGCTGGGACAGAACTTCGCGAAGGCGTTCAACACGCAGTACCTGTCCAAGGACGGGAAGCAGGAGCTCGTCTGGCAGACCTCCTGGGGGTCCTCGACCCGCATGGTGGGTGGCCTGATCATGTCGCACGGCGATGACAGTGGGTTGCGGGTGCCGCCCCGGCTCGCCCCGGTACAGGTCGTCGTCCTCGCGATCAAGGGGGACGAGGCGGTTCTGGCCAAGGTCCGCGAAATCGGCGACCGGCTGAAGGCGGCGGGTGTAAGGGTCCAGGTCGACGACCGTACGGATACTCCCTTCGGGCGCCGCGCGGTCGACTGGGAGCTCAAGGGCGTCCCCGTACGCGTCGAGGTCGGCCCCCGTGACCTGGAGAACGGCACGGCGATGCTGGTCCGCCGGATCCCCGGAGGCAAGGAGCCCGTGGCCCCCGACGCACTGGCCGCGCTGCTTCCCGGCGTCCTCGAAGAGGACCAGGCGCTGCTCCTGAGGCAGTCCCGCGAGCGCCGCGAGTCCCGTACCTCGGACGTGTCGACGATCGACGCGGCGGTGGAGGCCGCGCTGGCGGGCGGCTGGGCGCGCATTCCCTGGGCCGGTCTCGGCGAAGAAGGCGAGGCCAGGCTCGCCGAACACGCGGTGACCGTACGGTGTCTGGTCGCCGAGGACGGGTCGGTGCCGGACGCCGACGACGCACCCGGTAACGTCGCCGTCGTCGCCCGCGCCTACTGAGTGGGACGCGAGGGCGGCCGAAACACCCCTTGCGCATCTGCCGACCACAGGTGCCCCGGTGCGCGGATGTCGTCTACGCGCCGGGGCGTACGTGTGACTACGTACCGCCTTGGTATGAGCTGTGATGCTTCTCCGCAGATCAGCGCACCCGCCCTCGTCAGGACGCATCAGTGGCAACTGACGGGTACGTGCAAATTATTTGGGATGCCCCGGAATAGGAACACAGAGGCACCTCTGCTCGTTCTCATTACGTGAGCACGACACCACCTGTTCTCGCCGCAGAGCTGGCAGGGGCGTGGGCCGACATTCAGCGGCACCACCCCGAACTGCCCGATCTTGCCGCGCCAGAGTCCCTGATCGGAGAATCGTCGTCCGCCTGCGGACACGAGCTCTCCTTCGAGCGACTGCTTCACGAAGCAGTCCACGGCATCGCCGCCGCCCGCGGAGTCCGCGACACCTCGCGCGCCGGCCGGTATCACAACCGCAGATTCCTCGCGATCGCCGAGGAGCTGGGCCTCGACCACCCCGAGGAGCCGCATCCCAGCAGTGGCTTCTCGCTGGTCACGCTCAATCCCGAGGCGAAGCGCCGCTACCGCCCGACCATGGAGCGGCTCCAGCGCGCGCTGAAGGCCCATACGGCCGCCACGTCCGCCGACACCGCCCGCTCGTTCCGCGGCCCGGCCGCCCGGCACGGCTCCTCCGGCGGAGGCGTCCGCGTCAAGGCCGTCTGTGACTGCGGGCGCAATGTGCGCGTGGTCCCGTCGGTCCTCGCGCAGGCGCCGATCGTGTGCGGAGGATGCGGCAAACCCTTCCGGATTCCGGAGGTGGTCGGGGCGGCCGCCGGCTGAGGTGCGTGCGACACCGGCGTCTCGTGGGTGCCGGACGAGTGCGCGTGGCCCGTGAGCAGTCGTGCCTCCCCCACTGCCCTTGGGGAAGTGGGGGAATTCAGGAGGCACGAGTGCGCGCGGGCCAGACCTCGACGACACCCCTTGCGGCCGATCCACGCAGGCCCATGCCTGACGGGCACCCGGAACGCCGGGTGCCCGTCAGGCATGGGCCGACGCACCCTCGGTCGGGGTGGCCCGCAGTATGTGGCAGAATGGCTAGCTGTACTCGACAGCCGCATAGGACCCCTCTCTCCTCCGGCTGACGCGTCCATCGGGCACTCGGGTACCGCAACCCCACGCGGCCATCTCGTCGTGTCCAACCCCGTCAAGACCAGGAGACACCACTTCCGTGGCAGTCAAGATCAAGCTGAAGCGTCTGGGCAAGATCCGTTCGCCTCACTACCGCATCGTCGTCGCCGACTCCCGTACCCGCCGTGATGGCCGGGCCATCGAGGAGATCGGTCTGTACCACCCGGTGCAGAACCCTTCGCGCATCGAGGTCGACTCGGACCGTGCGCAGTACTGGCTGGGTGTCGGCGCGCAGCCGACCGAGCCCGTGCTCGCCATCCTGAAGCTGACCGGCGACTGGCAGAAGTTCAAGGGCCTGCCGGCCCCGGCTCCGCTGCTCGTGGCCGAGCCGAAGGCCGTGCGCCCGCTGTTCGACGCCCTCGGTGGCGACGACGCGAGCAAGGGTGAGGCCATCACCCAGAAGAAGAAGGCTGAGAAGAAGGACGAGGCTCCGGCCGAGTCCGAGTCGACCGAGGCCTGAGCATGCTCGAGGAGGCTCTCGAGCACCTCGTGAAGGGCATCGTCGACAACCCCGACGACGTGCAGGTCGCCTCGCGCAACCTGCGCCGCGGGCGCGTTCTCGAGGTCCGGGTCCATCCCGATGACCTCGGCAAGGTGATCGGCCGCAACGGCCGCACCGCGCGCGCTCTGCGTACCGTCGTGGGCGCCATCGGCGGCCGCGGTGTCCGCGTCGACCTCGTCGACGTGGATCACGTCCGCTGACGTAACAGGCAGCACCGGCTCGGGCCGGGGAGGGCTTACGAGCCGTCCCCGGCCCGTAGTCGTCTGCGAACCCCCGCAGTCGGCCCCAGCCGCGTGGACGTCACCGCACTCCGCAGGCGTCCGCGCACCCGCAGTCGTCCATGAAGCATGGCCGTCGGCACACGACAGGAGATCAAGCACAGTGCAGCTGGTAGTCGCTCGCGTCGGCCGCGCCCACGGCATCAAGGGCGAGGTCACCGTGGAGGTCCGCACCGACGAGCCGGAGCTCCGGCTCGGGCCCGGTGCCGTCCTGCTCACGGATCCGGCCTCCACCGGGCCCCTGACCATCGAGACGGGCCGCGTCCACAGCGGCCGTCTTCTGCTGCGCTTCGCGGGCGTGCGGGACCGCAACGCCGCCGAGGCGCTGCGCAACACCCTGCTGATCGCCGAGGTCGACCCGAACGAGGTGCCGGAAGACCCTGACGAGTACTACGACCACCAGCTGATGGACCTGGACGTGGTCACCAAGGACGGTGAGGAGGTCGGTCGCATCACCGAGATCTCGCACCTGCCCTCGCAGGACCTGTTCGTGGTGGAGCGCCCGGACGGGACCGAGGTGCTCATCCCGTTCGTGGAGGAGATCGTCGTCGAGATCGACCTGGAGGAGCAGCGGGCCGTCATCGATCCGCCGCCGGGCCTGATCGACGACCAGGCGGAGGTCGTCTCCTCCAGGGACGCCGAGGACGGCTCCGCCGGGGACGACGAGGACGCCGCGGGGGCCGACGCCTGATGCGGCTCGACGTCGTCACGATCTTCCCCGAGTACCTGGACCCCCTGAACGTCTCGCTCGTCGGCAAGGCCCGCGCGCGCGGGCAGCTGAACGTGCATGTGCACGATCTCCGGGAGTGGACGTACGACCGTCACAACACGGTCGACGACACTCCCTATGGCGGCGGCCCCGGCATGGTCATGAAGACCGAGCCATGGGGGGACGCCCTGGACTCCGCACTGGCGGACGGTTACGAGACGGGCTCCCACGGGCCCGTCCTGGTGGTGCCCACTCCCAGCGGACGTCCCTTCACCCAGGAACTGGCCGTCGAGCTCTCCGAGCGTCCGTGGCTGGTCTTCGCGCCCGCGCGCTACGAGGGCATCGACCGCCGTGTCATCGACGAGTACGCGACGAGGATGCCCGTCTACGAGGTGTCCATCGGCGACTATGTCCTCGCCGGCGGCGAGGCGGCCGTCCTTGTCGTCACCGAGGCCGTGGCGCGGCTGCTGCCGGGTGTCCTCGGCAACGCCGAGTCCCACCGCGACGACTCCTTCGCCCCCGGGGCCATGGCCAACCTCCTGGAGGGCCCGGTGTACACCAAGCCCCCGCAGTGGCGCGGCCGTGAGATCCCCGACGTGCTGGTCAGCGGCCACCACGGGAAGATCGCCCGCTGGCGCCGCGACGAGGCACTGCGCCGCACGGCGGCGAACCGGCCCGACCTCATCGAGCGCTGCGACGCCTCCGCCTTCGACAAGAAGGACCGCGAGATGCTCTCGATCCTGGGCTGGCAGCCGGATCCCGGCGGCCGATTTTGGCGCAGGCCGGAGGCCGTGGAAGAATAGGCCGCTGCTCTCCGTCGTCCGGCGCGCGCCCCTGCCACAGGGGGACACGACGCCCGCCCCGACGAGACAGCACCATCTTCGAACCTCTCTCCCGTTGATGACCTGTGGCATCAGCGAAGAAAGCAGACAAAATGACTCACCTGCTCGACTCCGTCGACGGCGCGTCGCTGCGCACCGACATCCCGGCCTTCCGCCCGGGTGACACCGTCAACGTCCACGTCCGCGTCATCGAGGGCAGCCGCTCCCGTGTGCAGCAGTTCAAGGGCGTAGTCATCCGCCGCCAGGGTTCCGGTGTCCGCGAGACCTTCACGGTCCGCAAGGTCTCGTTCTCCGTCGGCGTGGAGCGCACCTTCCCGGTGCACACCCCGATCGTCGAGAAGATCGAGCTCGTGACCCGCGGTGACGTCCGTCGCGCGAAGCTGTACTACCTCCGTGAGCTGCGCGGCAAGGCCGCGAAGATCAAGGAGAAGCGCGACAACTGAGCTGGTGCCGCCGCGGTGATCCGTCGGCGACCGAGCCGGTAAGAAGGTGTCTCATGGAGGCCGGATAGCATCTGGCCCCGATGGACACCGAAGCACAGCCCGTGGAGCGCGACCGCTCCTCCCGCCCTTCCGCTTCCGAGGAGATCTCGGACACAGCGGGGCCGGAGGACCGGTCGCGTTTTGCGTTCGCCGACAAGGTCGCCGACCGGCTCCCCGGGGGCCGGATCACCCTGACCGTGCTGATCTGTCTGGTATTTCTGCTCCTGGTCAGCCGCTTTGTCATGCAGCCGTTCGAAATTCCCAGCGGCTCCATGGAGTCCGGATTGAGGATCGGGGACCGCGTTCTCGTAAACAAGTTGGCGTACCGTTTCGGTTCCGAGCCGCAGCGGGGCGATGTCGTCGTGTTCGACGGCACCGGTTATTTCGGGAACGCGGACTACGTCAAGCGCGTCGTCGGGGTAGGGGGAGACCACGTGGTCTGCTGCGACAAGGAGGGGAGACTCGAAGTGAACGGCCGATCGGTCGACGAGTCGACATTTCTCTATCGGGGCGACAGTCCGTCCGAGGTGCCCTTCGACATCGTCGTGCCCGAGCGGTCCCTGTTTCTTCTGGGTGATCACCGCAGCCGCTCCCGCGACTCCCGTGACCATCTGGGCTCGCCCGGCGGTGGCATGGTTCCCGTCGGCGATGTCATCGGCAGGGCCGACTGGATCGCCTGGCCCGCGGGTCACTGGACCCGTCTGACGCGTCCCGACGCGTACGCCGGTGTGCCTGTCGCCGGGGGTGCCCATGGGTAACCGTGGACGGGCGCGCGGGGTCTCCGCCAGCGCCGCCGACAATCTGCTGCCCACCGGCGTCCGGCGTGCCTCCGGCGGCGCCGCCCGGCCCAGCCGGGTCGAGCGGCGCAAGCTCGCGCGCAAGATCAAGCGGCGCAGGCGGCGCTCGGCGGTCAAGGAGATACCCCTCCTTGTCGGTGTCGCCGTGCTGATAGCCCTGGTCCTCAAGACGTTCCTCGTCCAGGCCTTCGTGATTCCGTCGGGCTCGATGGAGAACACGATCCAGATCGGCGACCGCGTCCTGGTGGACAAGTTCACCCCCTGGTTCGGCTCCCAGCCCAAGCGCGGTGACGTCGTCGTCTTCAAGGACCCCGGCGGCTGGCTCACCGCCGAGGACGCTCAGAAGAAGAACGACCCCGTGGTCGTCAAGCAGTTCAAGGAGGGGCTGACCTTCATCGGTCTGCTGCCGTCCGACAACGAGAAGGACCTCATCAAGCGGGTCGTCGGGCTCGGCGGGGACACCGTCAAGTGCTGCGACGCGCAGGGCCGGGTGACCGTGAACGGCACCCCCCTGACCGAGCCGTACATCTACGCCGGCGACAAACCGTCGGAGTTCGCCTTCGAGGTGAAGGTGCCCGCGGGCCGCCTGTTCGTGCTGGGCGACCACCGGGGCAACTCCGCGGACTCCCGTTACCACCGCACCGACAAGTTCAGCGGTACCGTCTCCGAGAAGTCGATCGTGGGACGGGCGATGGTCATCGGCTGGCCCATCGGCCACTGGACCCGGTTGCAGGAGCCGAGCACGTTCTCGACGGTGGCCGACGCGCCTGGAGGGTCGGCCTCCGCTCTGTCTCTGTCGCATAGGGTGGCCTCTGCGGATCCAGATGGATTGATCCCGCTCCCGAGCCCTGCGGAACTCCCGCTCGTTATGGGAGTGGTGGGCCTGCGCCGAATACGGCGCGGGCGGCGGCACGGAGTGAGGAGTGGATGTGGGGGATGTGGCGGTCGGCGCACGGTCTGGGCACGAAGGTCCCGAAGGGCAGCCGGAGCGGCCCGACGATGCGGCTGCCCCTGCCGTAGAGGACGGTTCGGGTTCTGGGAGCGGCTCCGAGGACGGGGACGCCTCGACCGGGCGCGCCGAGCGGGACCCGAAGTCCACCAAGCAGCGCTCCTTCTGGAAGGAGCTGCCGATCCTGATCGGCATCGCTCTGGTACTCGCGCTGATTATCAAGACCTTCCTGGTGCAGGCGTTCTCGATTCCTTCGGACTCGATGCAGAACACCCTCCAGCAGGGTGACCGCGTCCTGGTCGACAAGCTGACTCCGTGGTTCGGCTCGGAGCCGCAGCGCGGAGAGGTCGTCGTCTTCCACGACCCGGACAACTGGCTGGCGGGCGAGCCCACGGCCAACCCGAACGCCCTGCAGACGGTCCTCAGCTGGATCGGCCTGATGCCGTCCGCCGAGGAGAAGGACCTCATCAAGCGGGTCATCGGCGTGGGTGGCGACACGATCGAGTGCAAGAACACCGGCCCGCTGATGGTCAACGGCAAGGCCCTGAACGAGTCGTCGTACGTGTACGCGGGGAACACCCCGTGCAGCCAGGACGAGGACGGCGGCCAGTTCAAGGTCAAGGTTCCCAAGGGCATGATCTGGGTGATGGGTGACCACCGCCAGAACTCACGGGACTCGCGCTACAACCAGGCGGACAAGCACCACGGCATGGTGCCCGTGAACGAGGTCGTCGGCCGTGCCATCGTCAAGGCCTGGCCCATCAACCGGTGGGGCACCCTTCCGGTCCCGGACACCTTCGACCAGCCCGGCCTGAGCGACCAGGCGGCCGCGGCGGTCAGCTCGCCGGGTGCCGTGGCCCTTCTGGGCGCGGCGCCGCTCGTGCTGGTGCGACGCAAGCGCAAGGCGTCCAAGGACGACTGAGACACCTCTCGGCCTTCGGGGCCGGCCTCTCCGGATCTCCGGGGCGGCCGGCCCCGCTCGTTTTCAGCCGGAAGCCGGAAGCCGGAAGCCGGAAGCCGGACGGTGAACGGCGAACGGTGAACGGCGAACCGGGGAGCGCGGACGGTGGGGCGGACGGTACGAGCCCCACGGATCCGGTCCCCGCCGATGATCGTGATCCCGGCGGGGGCTGACCCCGGACCGTACCCCCGGGTAAGGTGCGGGCCCATGGGTGGCGAGAGCGCAACACGTACGGCCCCGCGCAGCGGCGGCGCAGGCAAGGCCCCAGTGGGCAGCAGGACCGGACAGCGGTTGTCCGGACTGGCCGTCGCACTGGGCCTGGTGCTGTTCCTGGGCGGATTCGGCTGGGGAGCGGTGGTCTATCTGCCGTACACCGTCCCCACGAGTTCGATGGCGCCGACGATCAAAATGGGCGACCGGGTGCTGGCGCAGCGCATCGACGGAAGCGAGATCCGGCGGGGTGACGTCGTCGTCTTCAAGGACAAGACCTGGGTCACCGGCTCGTCCGTGGTCAAGCGCGTGGTCGCCGTCGGCGGCGACACCGTCTCCTGCTGCACCAAGGGCAAGCTGACCGTCAACGGCAAGCAGATCGACGAACCGTATCTGGCAGCCGGAAGCCTCGCCGAGATCACCGACTTCCCGACCGTGAAGGTCCCGACGGGACGGCTGTTCCTGCTCGGCGACGAGCGGCGGGGCTCCCTGGACTCCACCGCGCATCTGACGGACGCGGCCAGCGGCACCGTGGCACGCAGCGCCGTGACCGCCCGGGTCGACGCCATCGCCTGGCCGATGAACGGCATGCTCGAACGGCCCACCGGTTTCAAGGCCCTCGGCGGTCTGTCCCAGCCGGGACCGCTCCCCACGATGGTCGCCCTGGTGATCGCGGGCGCCGTGCTCGTGCTGGGCGGCGCGGCGTACGGGCCGGTCGCCAAGCTGGCGGGACGTTCCCGCGCACGCACGGAGCCCGCCGGTGCCCGCTGAGGCGGCGCAGGGGGACGAGGGCCCTCACCGAGCCGGGTTGCGCAAGGTCGCCCGCGTCGTCCTGCTCGACCCGCAGGACCGCGTACTGCTGCTGCACGGCCACGAGCCGGACGATCCCTCCGACGACTGGTGGTTCACGCCGGGCGGCGGCCTGGAGGGCGACGAGACCCGGGAGCAGGCGGCCCTGCGGGAACTCGTGGAGGAGACCGGTATCACAGAGGTCGAACTGGGCCCGGTGCTGTGGCGGCGGATCTGCTCGTTCCCGTTCGCGGGACGGCGCTGGGACCAGGACGAGTGGTACTTCCTGGCCCGTACGACCCAGACCGCCACGGCGGCCACGGGGCTGACGGACCTGGAGCGGCGCAGCGTCGCCGGAGCGCGCTGGTGGACGTGCCAGGAACTGACCGAGGCACATGAGACGGTGTATCCGACCAAGCTCGCCGGGCTGCTGCGCAGGGTGCTCGACGAGGGTCCCCCGGCCACGCCCGAGGTCCTCGACACGGAAATCGTCTAGGGGCTCTCGGGGCTGGCGCACAATAGGGGGACGCACGGCTGAAGGGGAACATGCCATGAGCGCCGAGGACCTCGAGAAGTACGAGACCGAGATGGAGCTGAAGCTCTATCGGGAGTACCGCGATGTCGTCGGTCTGTTCAAATATGTGATCGAGACCGAACGGCGCTTCTACCTCACCAACGACTACGAGATGCAGGTGCACTCGGTCCAGGGTGAGGTGTTTTTCGAGGTGTCCATGGCGGATGCCTGGGTGTGGGACATGTACCGGCCCGCCCGCTTCGTGAAACAGGTACGCGTCCTCACATTCAAGGACGTGAACATCGAGGAGCTGAACAAGAGCGATCTGGAACTGCCGGGCGGCTGATCCGGGCGGCTGAACCCCGGACCGCGGGGCTGACGGGCTGAGGGCTGGAGACCGGGGGAGGGGCAGAAGCCCCGAGCCTCCCGTTTCACCGGCCGGCCGGTGACGAGCGGTGATCGTGGTGGTGGCTCGTGCGGGTGACGAGGATTTCCACAGTCACCCGCTCGTCCACCAAGATCCAACAGCCGGGTGGCGCGGCCTCAGTGTTGGTGCCGGAGGTGGTGCCGACATGAAGACATCCGAGGCACGCAACGCACTGGGCGTCTACGGCGAGGAACTGGCCGCACGACGGCTGACCGGGACCGGCATGACGATCCTGGCACGCAACTGGCGCTGCGGCAGGACCGGCGAGATCGACATCGTGGCCCGGGACGGCGACGCGCTGGTCGTCTGCGAGGTCAAGACCCGCAGGGCGGGCGCGTTCCAGCATCCGATGGCGGCCGTCACGGCGGCGAAGGCCCTGCGACTGCGCGGCCTGGCCGAACGCTGGCTCCAGGAACACGGCGGAGCCCCACCCGGCGGTGTCCGCATCGACCTGATCGGCATCCTGATCCCCGAACGCGGCGCCCCCGTGGTCGAGCATGCGCGGGGGGTGGCCTGATGGGATTCGCGCGTACGTGTTCGGTGGCCCTGGTGGGTGTGGAGGGCGTCGTCGTCGAGGTCCAGGCGGACCTGGAGCCGGGTATCGCGGCCTTCACGCTCGTGGGGCTCCCCGACAAGAGCCTGACGGAGAGCCGGGACCGGGTCAGGGCCGCGGTGGTCAATTCCGGTGCGTCCTGGCCGCAGAAGAAGCTGACGGTGGGGCTGAGTCCGGCCTCCGTGCCCAAGGGGGGCTCGGGCTTCGATCTCGCCGTGGCCTGCGCGGTGCTGGGCGCCGCCGAGCGGATCGATCCCCGTGTGCTCGCCGACATCGTGATGATCGGGGAGCTCGGGCTCGACGGCAGGGTGCGGCCGGTCCGGGGCATCCTGCCGGCCGTCCTCGCCGCGGCGGACGCCGGATACGAGCAGGTCGTGGTGCCGGAGTGCGCGGCGGCCGAGGCCTCACTGGTACCGGGGGTCTCGGTGCTCGGGGTCCGCAGCCTGCGCCAGCTGATCGCGGTGCTGGCCGACGAACCGGTGCCCGAGGAGGATCCGGACGAGCAGGGCCGCCCGGACCCGCTGCTGGCCGGTCTGCGTGTGCCCGGTACGGGCGAGGCCACCGGGCTGTGCGGCATCGCGGTGCCCGAACACGACCGGTACCACGACCTCGGCGACGTGGTCGGCCAGTTGTCGGCACGCACCGCAATGGAGGTGGCGGCGGCCGGCGGCCACCACGTCTTCCTCCAAGGACCGCCGGGCGCGGGCAAGACGATGCTGGCCGAGCGGATGCCGTCGATCATGCCGCGTCTCTCCCGGCAGGAATCCCTGGAGGTCACGGCGATCCACTCCGTCGCCGGCTTGTTGCCGCCCGGCAAACCGATGGTGGACGTCGCGCCGTACTGCGCACCCCACCATTCCGCGACCATGCAGTCGCTCGTCGGCGGAGGCAAGGGGCTCGCACGGCCCGGCGCGGTGTCCCTGTCGCATCGCGGCGTGCTCTTCCTCGACGAGGCGCCGGAGTTCAGCGGCTTCGCGCTGGACGCCCTGCGGCAGCCCCTGGAGGCGGGGCACGTGGTGATCGCGCGCAGCGCCGGTGTCGTACGGTTCCCCGCGAAGTTCCTGATGGTCCTGGCCGCCAACCCCTGCCCCTGCGGGCGCTTCAGCACGACGAACGACTTCTGCGAGTGCCCGCCCTCCGTCATCCGCCGCTATCAGGCGAGGCTTTCCGGGCCGCTGCTCGACCGGGTCGATCTGCGGGTGGAGGTCGAGCCGGTCACCCGGGCGGAACTCACCGCACGCGGCGCGCGGGGCGAGTCGACGAAGGCGGTCGCGGACCGGGTGCTCGCCGCCCGCGAGCGGGCCGCCGAGCGCCTGACAGGAACTCCCTGGCACACCAACAGCGAGGTGCCGGGACGCGAGCTGCGCGACCGTTGGCAGGCGCGGGCGGGAGCGATGGACGAGGCCGAGCGGGGCCTGGAGCGCGGGCTGCTGACGGCCCGCGGGCTGGACCGGGTGCTCCGTGTCGCCTGGACGGTCGCGGACCTGTCGGGACACGACCGGCCCGACGCAGGGGACGTCGCCCTGGCACTGCAGCTGCGCACCGGAATCCCGCGCGGGGTACCGATGGCGATCGGCTCGCCGGCATGACGGGCGACGAGCGCGGGGCCCGCGTCACGCTCTCCCGGGTCGTCGAACCGGGAGACGAGGTCTGCGGGCGCTGGATCCGAGAAGTCGGGGCCACGGAGGCCGTGCTGTGGTTGCACGGGGATCTGGGGCAGCCGAGGGGAATGACCGACAAGCGGTGGGCGGGGCTGAGGGCCAGGGCCGGGCGGGCCGACCCGGAGCGGGACCTGGCCCTGGCGCGGGACGCCGGGGTGCGGTTCATCTGTCCCGGTGAATCCGAATGGCCCGCGCAGCTCGACGACCTCGGGGACGCCCGGCCCGTCGGACTGTGGGTGCGGGGGCGGGCCGGTCTGCGGTTGTGGGCGCTGCGGTCCGTCGCCGTCGTCGGCGCCCGGGCCTGCACCGAATACGGCGCGCACATGGCCGCCACCCTCGGCGCCGGGCTCGCGGAGCGGGGCTGGGTGGTGGTGTCCGGCGGCGGCGGCGGCATCGACGGTGCCGCGCACCGGGGTGCCCTCGGGGCGGGCGGAGCCACCGTCGCCGTGCTCGCCTGCGGCGTCGACCGGCCCTATCCGCGCGGACACACCCAGTTGATCACCAGGATCGCGGAACAGGGTCTCGTGGTGGGGGAGTTGCCGCCCGGCGAACACCCGACACCGAGCAGATTCATCCTCAGGAACCGGGTCATCGCGGCGCTCACCCGGGGCACCGTGGTCGTCGAGGCGGCGTACCGCAGCGGAGCGCTCGTCACGGCCCGTGCGGCACTGCGGCTGGGCCGGTTCACGATAGGCGTTCCGGGACCCGTCACCAGCGGACTGTCCGCCGGGGTGCACGAGCTGCTGCGCGGGGAAGCCGTCCTGGTATCCGACGCCGCGGAAGTCGCCGAGCTGGTCGGTGACATGGGCGAGCTGGCCCCGGACCGGCGCGGGCCCGTACTGCCGCGCGACCTGCTGCACCCGGGTGCCGGACGCGTCCTGGCCGCCCTGCCGGCGCGGGATCCGGCGGGGGCTGAGGAGATCGCCCGAAGAGCGGCGACCAGCACGGACGACGCGGTCGGGAGACTGTACGAACTCCGAGCACTTGGATTCGTCGAACGACACGGCGACGGCTGGAAGTTGACACGCCAGGCGATGACCTCCGTCCGAGGTGATCGGGAGGGATGCTGACCGAGCGTGTTCGGCCGTCCGGGGGAACGCCGACACGCCTGGGAATCCTTGCAGTTGGCGGCCTCCGATGGTCACACAGGGCAACCGTCGCGACTCCGGGAGACGCCCAGGGGAAAGGTTTCGCGTGCGGGTGACAGCCCGCCCTTCGCGCACTGCGACAGCCCAGTCACGCTACGCTCACAAGAATCCGAAGCAGGCACGCGATCTCGGCATGAGGCCGACAGGACACCCAGGCCCCCAGTTCACGGCAGAACGGCACAAGGCGACGAATGCCCCAGCACACCTCCGGGTCCGACCGGACGGCGATTCCGCCAGCCGCCCGCGACGGCGGCAGCGTGCGCCCGCCCGCGCCCTCGACGCTCGACGAACTGTGGCGGTCGTACAAGTCGACCGGTGACGAGCGGTTGCGGGAACAGCTGATCCTGCACTACTCACCGCTGGTGAAGTACGTCGCGGGCCGGGTCAGCGTGGGTCTGCCGGCCAATGTCGAGCAGGCGGACTTCGTCTCGTCGGGGGTGTTCGGGCTGATCGACGCGATCGAGAAGTTCGACATCGAACGGGAGATCAAGTTCGAGACGTACGCGATCACCCGTATCCGCGGCGCGATGATCGACGAACTGCGGGCGCTGGACTGGATCCCGCGGTCGGTGCGGCAGAAGGCGCGCAATGTGGAGCGCGCCTACGCGACGCTGGAGGCGCGGCTGAGACGCACCCCCTCGGAGGGCGAGGTGGCCGCCGAGATGGGCATCGGGGTGGAGGAACTCCACGCGGTGTTCAGCCAGTTGTCGCTGGCCAATGTGGTCGCTCTGGAGGAGTTGCTGCACGTCGGCGGCGAGGGCGGCGACCGGCTGAGCCTGATGGACACGCTGGAGGACACCGCCGCCGACAATCCGGTCGAGGTGGCCGAGGACCGGGAGCTGCGGAGGCTTCTGGCACGGGCGATCAACACGTTGCCCGACCGGGAGAAGACCGTGGTCACGCTCTACTACTACGAAGGGCTCACGCTCGCGGAGATCGGCAATGTGCTCGGGGTGACCGAGAGCCGGGTGAGTCAGATCCACACCAAGTCGGTGCTTCAGCTGCGCGCCAAGCTGGCCAGTTTCGGGCGCTGAGCCGGTGGTGCCGTGGTGCCGCGCCGTGTCGCGGTGCCGTCCTGGCGCCGGGACCGCTGCGGCGGACGCGCTGTGGTCGGCTCGGTGGAGTGGTTCCCGTCCGCGGCGGTGCGTCCGTACAGTGGTTGACGTGCCAAGGATTCGAGCGGCCTCCGTGGCCGAGCACCGGTCGATGCAGCGAGCCGCCCTGCTGGACGCGGCGCGGTCCCTGTTGTCCGAGGGCGGGACGGAGGCGCTGACCTTCCCGGCGCTCGCCGAGCGCACGGGGCTCGCGCGTTCCTCCGTGTACGAGTACTTCCGGTCCAGGGCGGCCGTCGTCGAGGAACTGTGCGAGGTCGACTTCCCCGTCTGGGCGGCCGAGGTCTCGGCCGCGATGGCCGCGGCGGACGGCCCCGAGGGGACGGTCGAGGCGTACGTCCGCCGGCAGCTGGCCCTGGTCGGGGACCGGCGGCACCGAGCCGTGGTCGCCATCTCCGCCAGCGAGCTCGACGCGGGGGCCCGGGAGAAGATCCGCGCGGCGCACGGCGGGCTGGTCACGATGATCGGTGAGGCGCTCGCCGAGATGGGGCACGCCGAGCCGCGGCTGGCCGCGATGCTCCTGCAGGGCGTGGTCGACGCCGCGGTGCGGCGCATCGAACTCGGCGCCGCCGAGGACCCCTCCGCGATCACCGAGGCGGCTGTGGCGATGGCCCTCCGAGGCGTTCGGGGCTGAAGTCCCGCCGACATCTGCGCGGGCCCCTCGGTCTTTGGCCTGCGGCGTGTGCCTCTCGGCTTTGGTTCGGGGACGTGCCTCTCGTTTTGCGGCCCCCTGCGCCGGCCCTCGGCCTCTGGATCGCGGCGTGTGCCTCTCGGCCTTCGGCCGCTGGGGCAGGCCTTTCCGCCTTTGGCTCGTGCCCGCGGCCCCTTTTGGCCTGTGCCGTCGGTTTCTGGTCCGTTTCCCTGCCCTGCCGGCTTCTGGCGGTCATGGCCGGGAGCCGCTCGGGTTGAGCGGTAGCAGGCGGGACGGACCCGTGTTCAGGAGCCATGGGGGGAGCAGGGACAGCGGGTTCAGGTAGGCCGTGCCCCTGAGCAGTCCCCAGTGCAGACACGCCGTCGGCCCGCAGTGCCCGTCCGCCGCCTCCAGCGCGCCCAGAACCTCGCCCGCGAGGACCTCGTCGCCCTTGCGCACCGATGCCCGCACCGGACCGTAGGTCGTCCGCAGCGGGGGCGCCCCGGTGCCCGACAGCTCCACCGAGACGACCCCGCGGCCCGCGACCCGGCCGGCGAAGGACACCCGGCCGGGTGCGACGGCCCGCACCGGGGCGCCGGGGACGGCCGCGAGGTCGACCCCGCGATGACCCCGGGAGTAGGCCGTCGCCGGCGGTTCCCAGCCCCGTACGACGAACGGCCGGACGCCCACGGGCCAGACGCGGGCGAGCGCCGGGACGGAGGGGTCGGCCGCCGGAGGGGAGACCGGGGCCGGGGACGCGGGGGCCGGTGGCGCGGGGCCGCTCCCCTCGGCCAGCGCCAACGGGGTCGGCGCGCCGAGGACGGCCACCATCAGACCGAGGAGGAGTCCCGGCCACGTACGCGCACATCGGTTCACTCGCATGCGGGAACCGTCCCGTATCGAGCGGATCATGGCCGGGATCTGTGGAGTACCGGCCGGTTGTGGACAGCGGCGTCACCTGCCCCCTCTCGGGTCCCGTACACTTCTGATGGCGATTCGGGTCACCGAGTCGACTTCGCACGCCCCGGCACCTGGTCGTCACAGATCGGTGTCAGCGCCTCTCGGTCCTTTGTGGCAAGGCGCAGCGCGGGCGTCAGGCGCGTGTGCCGTCCGGCACGCGCGGTACAACCGAGAACACCGAGGAGAACGGCCATGGCCGTCGTCACGATGCGGGAGCTGCTGGAAAGCGGCGTCCACTTCGGTCACCAGACCCGTCGTTGGAACCCGAAGATGAAGCGCTTCATCTTCACGGAGCGCAACGGCATCTACATCATCGACCTGCTCCAGTCGCTGTCGTACATCGACCGCGCCTACGAGTTCGTCAAGGAGACCGTCGCCCACGGCGGCACGGTCATGTTCGTCGGCACGAAGAAGCAGGCGCAGGAGGCCATCGCCGAGCAGGCCACCCGCGTCGGCATGCCCTACGTCAACCAGCGCTGGCTGGGCGGCATGCTCACCAACTTCTCCACCGTCTACAAGCGTCTGCAGCGCCTCAAGGAGCTTGAGCAGATCGACTTCGAGGACGTCGCGGCCTCGGGTCTCACCAAGAAGGAGCTCCTCGTGCTCTCGCGCGAGAAGGCCAAGCTGGAGAAGACCCTCGGTGGTATCCGCGAGATGCAGAAGGTGCCCAGCGCCGTCTGGATCGTGGACACCAAGAAGGAGCACATCGCGGTCGGTGAGGCCCGGAAGCTCAACATCCCGGTCGTCGCCATCCTCGACACCAACTGTGACCCCGACGAGGTCGACTACAAGATCCCGGGCAACGACGACGCGATCCGCTCCGTCACCCTGCTCACCCGCGTGATCGCCGACGCCGTCGCCGAGGGCCTCATCTCCCGCTCGGGCGCCGGCAAGGCCGCGGGCGACAAGGCCGCGGGCGAGCCGCTCGCCGCGTGGGAGCGCGACCTGCTCGAGGGCGAGAAGAAGGCCGACGACGCCGAGGTCCAGACCTCCGCCGAGACGGAGAAGGTCGCCGACGCCGAGCAGGCCGAGGTTCCGGCCGCCGAGGCCGAGGCTGTCGCCGAGGCTCCCGTCGCCGAGGCCGAGGTTGCCGAGGCGCCCGTCGCCGAGGCCCCCGCCGCGGATGCCGAGCAGGCCTGACCCCTCACCCCTTCGGGTTTGTGAACGGCGGGGGCCCACAAAGCCCCCGCCGTTCGTCCCGTAGATCTTCAGACTTCGAGAGAGATTCCAGGAATCATGGCGAACTACACCGCCGCCGACGTCAAGAAGCTCCGTGAGCTCACCGGCGCCGGCATGATGGACTGCAAGAAGGCGCTGGACGAGGCCGACGGCAACGTCGACAAGGCCGTCGAGGCGCTGCGGATCAAGGGCCAGAAGGGCGTCGCCAAGCGCGAGGGCCGCTCCGCCGAGAACGGCGCCGTGGTCTCCATCATCGCTGACGACAACACCTCCGGTGTCCTGGTCGAGCTGAAGTGCGAGACGGACTTCGTCGCCAAGGGCGAGAAGTTCCAGACCGTCGCCAACGAGATCGCCCAGCACGTCGTCAAGACGTCGCCGGCCGACATCGCGGCGCTTCTCGGCTCCGAGATCGAGCCCGGCAAGACGGTTCAGGCGTTCGTCGACGAGGCCAACGCGAACCTGGGCGAGAAGATCGTCCTGGACCGCTTCGCCCAGTTCTCCGGCGCCTTCGTGGCCGCGTACATGCACCGCACCATGCCCGACCTGCCCCCGCAGATCGGTGTTCTGGTCGAGCTCGACAAGGCCGACGCCGACCTCGCCAAGGGCATCGCGCAGCACATCGCCGCCTTCGCGCCGAAGTACCTCTCCCGTGAGGACGTTCCGGCCGAGGTCGTCGAGACCGAGCGTCGCGTCGCCGAGGAGACCACCCGCGCCGAGGGCAAGCCCGAGGCCGCCCTCCCGAAGATCGTCGAGGGTCGCGTCAACGGCTTCTTCAAGGAGGCCACCCTCCTCGGTCAGCCGTACGCGCTCGACAACAAGAAGTCCGTCCAGAAGGTTCTGGACGAGGCCGGTGTCACCCTGAAGCGCTTCTCGCGCATCAAGGTCGGCATCTGAGTCCGTACCGCGATCGACGCGCGACCCCTATAGGGTCGACAGCAGTCGTCCGCGTACGTCGGCACCCACGTGTGTGTGCCGGACGACAGCAGATCTGACGAGGAGGCCATTGCCGAGCATGGGATGCGAACAACACCCCACCGGCAATGGCCTTCTTCGTATGTGCACCATGAGGAGATCTCCATGACCACCACCCAGGCCGACAAGGGCGAGAAGAGCGACGACGGCAAAGGCGCGGGACGCTTTCTGCTGAAGCTTTCCGGCGAGGCGTTCGCCGGTGGCGGCGGACTGGGCGTCGACCCCGACGTGGTGCACAAGATCGCCCGCGAGATCGCGGCCGTCGTGCGCGGCGGTGCCCAGATCGCCGTCGTCATCGGCGGCGGCAACTTCTTCCGAGGGGCCGAACTCCAGCAGCGCGGCATGGACCGGGCGCGCTCCGACTACATGGGCATGCTCGGCACGGTCATGAACTGCCTCGCCCTCCAGGACTTCCTGGAGAAGGAGGGCATCGACAGCCGCGTCCAGACCGCCATCACCATGGGCCAGGTCGCGGAGCCGTACATCCCGCTGCGCGGCGTACGGCACCTCGAGAAGGGCCGTGTGGTCATCTTCGGCGCCGGTATGGGCATGCCGTACTTCTCCACCGACACCACCGCCGCCCAGCGGGCCCTGGAGATCGACGCCGAGGCGCTCCTCATGGGCAAGAACGGTGTGGACGGGGTCTACGACTCCGACCCGAAGATCAACCCCGAGGCCGTCAAGTTCGACTCGCTCAGCTACAGCGAGGTCATCACCCGGGACCTCAAGGTCGCCGACATGACCGCCATCACGCTGTGCCGGGACAACAAGCTGCCGATCCTGGTCTTCGAACTCCTGGCGGAGGGCAATATCGCGCGGGCCGTCAAGGGTGAGAAGATCGGCACACTCGTGGGCGATCAGAGCGGCCGAGCCTGACGGGGAACGCTCTGTACCGGGTACGACTCCCGGTCCAGGACGGACCCCGACCGGGGGATGGACAATGTCCCGCCGGTCCGGAACCGTGCAGGAACAAGACGCGACGCAGCCGGCCGCCGAACCCCGACGAGGAAACAGCTGCCGGGCCTACTCAAGACACGCAGGAGCAAGTGGTGATCGAAGAGACCCTCCTCGAGGCCGAGGAGAAGATGGAGAAGGCCGTCGTGGTCGCCAAGGAGGACTTCGCCGCGATCCGCACCGGCCGTGCGCACCCGGCGATGTTCAACAAGATCGTGGCCGACTACTACGGCGCGCTGACGCCGATCAACCAGCTGGCCTCGTTCTCCGTTCCGGAGCCGCGCATGGCCGTGGTGACCCCGTTCGACAAGAGCGCGCTGCGCAACATCGAGCAGGCGATCCGCGACTCCGACCTGGGCGTCAATCCCAGCAACGACGGCAACATCATCCGGGTGACGTTCCCCGAGCTGACGGAAGAGCGTCGCAAGGACTACATCAAGGTCGCGCGGACCAAGGGCGAGGACGCCAAGGTCTCGATCCGCGCCGTGCGCCGCAAGGCCAAGGACGCTCTCGACAAGCTCGTCAAGGACAAGGAGTCCGGCGAGGACGAGGTCCGCCGCGCGGAGAAGGAGCTCGACGACACCACGGCGAAGTACGTCGCCCAGGTGGACGAGCTCCTGAAGCACAAAGAGGCGGAGCTGCTCGAGGTCTGATGAACGACTCTTCCTGGGGGGCGCCGCCACAAGCCGGGTACTGGGGGCCGTCCGAGCAGGGGCCTGTCCAGGGGGCAGCCCCGGCGGGTCCCACGTACGATGCGCATGACGCGCAGCACACTCGGCCCATGCCCACCGTGCCCGACGTACCCGCACATGGCGGAGACCAGGATGACGACAGTGGGGCCGCTCGGTCGAGCGGCCCCTCGGTCCGCGACGACACACCGCCGACGGCGCCCTACGGGGATCCGTCGCACAACCCGCAGAGCCCGCAGGAGCCCATGCCCAGCGCCGCCCCAGAGCCCGCCCCCGCACCTCAGAAGAAGAGTGCGGGACGCGACCTGGGCGCGGCCATAGGAGTGGGCGTCGGGCTGGGCGCGGTGATCGTCGCGTCGTTGTTCGTCGTCAAGGCAGTCTTCGTCGGCGTGATAGCGGTCGCCGTGGTGGTGGGGCTCTGGGAGCTCACCTCACGGCTGGAGGAGCGCAAGGGCATCAAGGCGCCTCTCGTGCCGCTCGCGCTCGGCGGGGCCGCCATGGTCGTCGCCGGATACGTGCGCGGTGCCGAGGGCGCGTGGGTGGCCATGGCGCTCACCGCGCTGGCCGTCCTGGTCTGGCGGATGACGGAACCACCCGAGGGCTACCTCAAGGACGTCACGGCGGGGGTCTTCGCGGCCTTCTACGTGCCGTTCCTGGCGACCTTCGTGGCCATGATGCTCACGGCCGACGACGGTCCGCGCCGCGTGCTGACCTTCCTGCTCCTGACGGTCGTCAGCGACACGGGTGCGTACGCCGTCGGCTGGCGCTTCGGCAAGCACAAACTGGCGCCGCGGATCAGCCCCGGAAAGACCCGTGAGGGTCTGTTCGGAGCGGTCAGCTTCGCGATGGTGGCGGGTGCGCTGTGCATGCAGTACCTGATCGACGACGGCATCTGGTGGCAGGGGCTGATCCTCGGCCTCGCGGTCGCGGCCAGCGCCACGCTCGGTGACCTCGGCGAGTCCATGATCAAGCGGGATCTCGGCATCAAGGACATGGGCACCCTGCTGCCGGGCCACGGCGGCATCATGGACCGCCTGGACTCCCTGCTTCCGACGGCTCCGGTCGTCTGGCTGCTGCTCGTGCTCTTCGTCGGATCCGGCTGATCGTTTTTCCGTACGCGTCTACGGCGTACACGCGTACGGCGCACACGTATACGACACCACCCCTTCCGGTCACCCGATCACCTCACCGTGATCCCCGTGACCAGGAGGGGTGGTGTCGTATACGTGGGGCCGGCCGTCCTGCCATTCCACCCAGCGCGGATCGTCCAGGAACTCCCAAGCGTCCGGGAGACCCGCGCGGCGCAGGAACTCGACCACGTCGGCGTCGCTGTGGGCGATGCCGGCGCTCCGGCCGCGGATCGTCACCCGTCGGCCGCCGGTCCCGGCCGGGCGGCCGACGGTGATGGGCGCGGTGGGTGCGTCGTCGGCCCCTGTCCGGTCGTGGCTCTCGTGGTTCGGCAGCGCGTTTTCGTGGTTCACAGGACACCCGGATCCGTGTCGGGGCGGCAGTACGGGCATGCCGTGACGCCGTCTTCGGTGATCACCCGGAGAGTCTGCTCACGTGCGAGTGGCTTCGTGTTCTTCCCGGCCGTGCCGCAGCCGTCCGTGTGGACGGCGTCGGGGATGGCCTTGGTGCCGCCTGTTCGTCGCATCGCGAGTTTCCATCCGTGGGGCGGCGGGGGTGACGTGCGGGCCGCGCGGTGGCGGCGGCCTCCTGGCGCTCCAGCTCGGCGATGGTGTCGTCGGTGCGGCGCAGTTGCCATGGCGGCCGGGTGCGGACGCTGCGCAGTTGCTCCAGGCGGAATGCTTTTTCGTACATGTATTCGATTCTAGGGTCAGGTGGGACTTCGAGGCGGCATCCCGGCTGTTGTCCTGTGACAGCGAACTCTGAACTCACAAGTGAACCCTGAGCTCGTGCCGTCAAAGGCTGGGCACTGGAAGCCGCGGCCTCGACAATGGGTCATGTGGAATTCGTCTTCTTCATGACCTTGCCCGGGCTGGTCGTCGGGCTGACCTTGCTGGCCTTCGTCGACCAGCTTCTGTTGCGCGCGGGGCGGGCCGGTGTGCTGCCGTGGCGGAACAGCGCACGGCAGAGCCAGATATCGGCGACCGGGTTCGAGCAGCTCCACGCGAGTCTTTCGCCGGGCAAGCAGAACGAGCTGAAGGAACGGGAGTCGGCACTGGTCCTGCCGGACAACGAGGACGACGGGGCTCCGCCGAACCGGACAACGGTGGATCTGGACGGAGGGACCGCGGTCGTCCGGATGCCTTGCCCGGGCCGGTAGACGGTCCTCGCCGCTTGACGAACGGCACGGGGAATCGACGGCACGAGCTTTCCGGGCTCGCTGTCGCAGGACGCTGTGCCCGTCAGCGTCAGCGTCCGAGGCACAGGACACCTGCGCCGGTCCGTGTCCGTCGGTGCCCTGCTCCCGAGTCTCGCGGACGATGACCACTGCTGTGCCGCGAGTGGGAGACACAGGTCACATGGGGGTGTGTCACATCGTGCGGAGCTGTTCCGTCGAAGGGGTGTAACCACGAACGACGACACAGGAGCGCACCATGGAAGCTCGGTTGAACCTCTTCGCCAGCCCGGTCGCGGCCAAGTTCACGAAGCACATCGTCGCCGCGGGCAGGTCGCTCGCGGACTCGACTCTGCCGGTCGCGACCCAGGAACTGGTCAAGCTGCGCGCCAGCCAGATCAACGGCTGCGGATTCTGCACCGACATGCACACCAAGGACGCCACCGCCGAGGGAGAGACCTCGGTGCGTCTCAACCTGGTCGCGGCCTGGCGGGAGGCGACGGTGTTCACCGACGCCGAGCGCGCCGCCCTGGAACTGACGGAGCAGGGCACGCGGATCGCCGACGCTGCCGGCGGTGTCACGGACGAGTGCTGGGCGAACGCCGCCAAGTACTACGACGAGGAGCAGCTCGCCGCCCTGGTGTGCTGCATCTCGATCATCAACGCCTTCAACCGCGGAAACGTGATCGTCCAGCAGCCGGCCGGCAGCTACCGGCCCGGCCAGTTCGCGTAAGCGGGGGTGTTCGGGCCGGGCGCG